>JAMPAU010000100.1 GCA_023667045.1 Ruminococcus flavefaciens
GGGCAGTTTTCTTATCGTAATAATTTGCTGCGTAAAAATCAAATCCAACTTCGCCATTTGCCAATACAGCACAGTTAAAGTTGTCTGAATATGACTGATAAAAATGCTCAAAATCTTCATCACTTATCAGCAGGGAATCGCTTCGCCAATTTTCAATAATATCTGTATTGAGTTTGTTTTTTACCACAGGGCTATTTGCCTGACAAAATTGAAATTCATAGTAGCAGTTGCCATCTCTTTCTTTTTCTGTTATAAACATATTATCACCTAATCTTCTGCTTTATAATAGCGATATCTACCTAATTATACCATAGGAACAGATGAATGAATATAAAAATAGGTTATTTATATCAAATTATTTAATGAAAAAATGCAAATCAGCCGAAAGGGCAGAAATGCATTTTAGCAGAGGTGCATAACACTGCGATGCGCACCTCTGCTTTTTATTGTTTTTATTCAATTTGCAGTTATAACACATATTTTTTGCAAATGTATTCAAAGCTCTTTGGGCAAGAACACTGATTTTGTCAATAAATTTATCTATGTGAAATAATCATATCGAGTTTTTAAATCATTCAGACAATTTCAAAAAATGTATCAGGACGATTCGGGTCAAAGATCTCGTTACAGGTCATTACTGTAACCAAATTTTCTGTTTCGCTTAAATTAATAATATTATGAGTCCAGCCGGGAATCATATAAACAGCTTCAATCTTATCTCCACTGACCTCAAACTCAACCGTTTCTCCTGTATGAATATTCCGTTCCTGAATTAGTCCATGTCCGGATACAACAATGAATAATTCCCATTTTGAATTATGCCAATGTTGTCCTTTTGTAATTTTGGGTTTACTGATATTTATACTTATCTGTCCGCAATCTGCAGTATGCAGTAATTCGGTAAAGCTTCCTCTTTCATCAATATTCATTTTCAGGGGAAATTTGAAATTCTCTGTTGGCAGGTAAGTCAAATAAAGACTGTATAATTTTTTTGCAAAACTTCCTTCAGACATTTTAGACATCATAAGTGTAGTGGGATACTGTTTAAATTCCAGAAGCAAATCTACTATTTCTCCCAGTGTTACCTTATGTGTTGTTGGAACATAACAGTAACGTCCATTTATCTTTTCTACAGGATTAAGTCCATCGTATTCACAATGCTTTTCTTTATTTTCCAGCAAATCAAACATAGCTTCAATCAAATCATCAATATAAAGTAATTCAATCTCTATGCTACGGTCATTAACTGTATATGGCAAGTCATTTGCAACAGCATTACAAAAGGTTGAAACAGCACTGTTATAATTAGGCTTGCTGTGTCCCATTAAGTTAGGAAATCTGTAAACAGCTGTCTTTGCACCTGTTTCCTTGCTATAGTTAAAAAAAAGCTCTTCTCCTGCAAGCTTGCTTTTTCCATAATCAGATTCGCCATATCTTCCAATCAGAGTTGCTTGAATGGAAGATGAAAGCATAACAGTTGCTTTATTATTATGCTTTTTTAGAGTATCCAGTAATGTTGAAGCAAATCCGAAATTGCCTGCCATAAATTCTTCTTGATTTTTAGGACGGTTTACGCCTACAAGATTAAATACAAAGTCACATTTCTGACAATAATAATCCAATTCTTCTATTGAAGAATCAATGTCATATTCGTATATTTCTTCAATAAATAATTCAGGTCTAGTGCGATTTTTACCATCACGTATATTTATTAAATTAGCGACAAGAGCTGAACCAACCATACCTTTAGATCCAGTAACAAGAATATTCATAAGTATATGCTCCTTAGCTTAAAACTTTCTCCAAACCATTTTATTAACAACACTCGTATAGCTTTGAATAATCTTAACCACCTTGGTGCTGACATTTTCCTCAATATAATCAGGAACAGGAATACCTAAATCTCCATTCTTTATCATATTGACAGCAATATCTACTGATTGCAAAAGTCCGTTTTCATCAATTCCCGAAAGGATAAAGCATGCTTTATCCAAAGCCTCGGGACGTTCTGTTGAAGTTCTGATACAAACGGCGGGGAAGGGATGTTTGATTGATGCAAAGAAGCTACTTTCCTCAGGTAAAGTTCCTGAATCTGAAACTACTGCAAAAGCGTTCATTTGCAAGCAGTTATAATCATGAAAACCTAAAGGCTCGTGCTGAATCACACGTGAATCCAATTTAAAATCAGACTCCTCCAAACGCTTCTTTGAGCGTGGATGACAGGAATATAAAATTGGCATATTATACTTTTCAGCCATTTTATTTATTGCAGAAAACAAAGAAATAAAATTCTTTTCAGTGTCAATATTTTCTTCTCTATGAGCTGACAGAAGGATATATTTACCCTTTTCCAATCCTAATCTGCTGTGGATATCGCTTTTCTTTATTTCTTCCAGATTATTGTGCAAAACCTCAGCCATAGGAGAACCGGTAACATATGTTCTTTCTTTTGGCAGACCGGTATCAGCTAAATATCTCCGTGCATGCTCGGAATAAGCTAGGTTAACATCAGAAATAATATCAACAATTCGTCTGTTTGTTTCTTCCGGCAAACACTCATCTTTACAACGATTACCTGCTTCCATATGAAATATCGGAATATGTAAACGTTTTGCTCCGATAACAGATAAGCAGGAATTTGTATCACCCAAGACCAAAACTGCATCAGGTTTAATCTGCACCATAAGATTATATGATGATGCAATAATATTGCCCATTGTATCACCCAACGTGTTTCCGACTGCGTTAAGATATATTTCAGGATCGTCTAATTTTAAATCCTTAAAAAATACGCCGTTCAAATTATAATCATAGTTTTGACCTGTATGGGCAAGAATTGTATCAAAATACATCCTGCATTTATTAATTACTGCAGAAAGCCTAATAATTTCAGGACGTGTACCAACAATTATTAATAATTTCAGTTTACCATTATTTTTCCAATCAATATTATTAAACATATTATTTTCCTAAATTCTCTAATTCATTTTTTACATAATCTGTAGTTAAAATCTTATTAACAGTACCTTCAACATTAAGAAGATTTGTGTTATGACTGGTATAAGATTCATCAGCCTCAGTATGCACTTGTCCGTTAACAAAAAACTTATCATAGTTTAAATCACGGCTGTCTGCTGCAACACGATAGTAATCACCCATATCCTCTGAACGCAGACGTTCCTCACGGGTCATAAGTGTTTCGTAAAGTTTTTCGCCATGTCTTGTTCCGATGATTCTGGTACCGGTATCTCCAAATAATTTTTGAACTGCTTTTGCAAGATCACCGATTGTTGAAGCATCTGCCTTCTGAATGAATAAATCACCAGGATTTGCATGATTAAACGCAAATTTTACAAGATCAACTGCTTCATCAAGGTTCATTAAAAATCTTGTCATATCGGGATTTGTAATAGTTATGGGATTTCCGGATTTAATCTGATCAATAAACAGTGGAATTACACTGCCGCGACTGCACATTACATTA
>JAMPAU010000101.1 GCA_023667045.1 Ruminococcus flavefaciens
ACTCTTTCTGATAACGTTTCAGAGCGTCGCTGAACGTATCATTGTCGCTGCTTCCTGTTTTGAACGCCGATACCTTGATTCTGTCAAAATCGAAAAATAATGACCTGTTTTCCATAACAGATTCCTCCAAAATATGTAATTTTATGGCATAAACCATAAAATTATTATAAATTGTCGGGAACGGAAATAATGGAAAACAGGTCACATTATGTAAGTATCATTAAGGTGAAGAATAAATAGCGTTAAATATCTGCTACAAACAGCGTATCTATGCGATTTATTAAGGCATAAAGAATTTTGAGTTCTGCGAATTTAGCTATTATACATTATTTGGTTACTTTTTTACAGACACGGAGAAATTGACGATTTCGATGTAAGCGAGAAGCTTGTAAAAAACTTTTGGATTTATTTCGACACCATACTTGAATAACGATAACAATAGAGAGCCTTGAAATGATGGTGAGTAACCACACATTCAAGGCTCTTTTATTTTTCCTACCCTCTTGGCGCAATGCTGTCCTTTCCCAAAGTATATCAGGAAGTTCCATCGGAGCTTCCTGATATACAATTTCTGTGTAACACAATGACAAAGTGACTTATAATTACGCACCTGCCAGCATTCTTCTAAGCAAAGATAAATCCTTATTATTGACTACGCCGTCACTGTTAATGTCAGCATAATCCTCGTATTCCTCGGTATTGCCATTTGCAAGAGCGCGGCGAAGCAACGTTAGATCCTTGTTATTCACAATACCGTCATTATTGAGATCGCCTGTAGGTGCTGTTTTCTCTTTTGCAAGAACATACACACTCAAATGTGTTGTCTCAAATATCAAAGAATTTGTTTCGGAATCGTAAACCGCCTTCATATCGGTAAAGGAGCCGTTCGTTTCCTGACGATACACCTTCAGCTTTGATCCTTCGCTTTCGGTAGGAACAGGAATGGATATTTTAATTGTACTGCTCGGCTGTACAGATATGCCATCTTTCATAAGCGAAATATCGTAGGAAGCAACAACACTTCCAACCTCTGCCGGAGCAGTTACGGTTGACTGCTTTTCCTCAATCTTAAGGGAAACATTCTCTGCAAAGTTATCCCCTGCCGTTACAGTTATTCCGCTTGTAATGTCTTTGAGTGTAGCTACTCCAAGACTTGTGAAGGGAATGCTGTTGGTTTTGGCGTATGTTTCGGCATAAGAATTTGCGTAACCCGAAATCGTAAGATATTTGCAGTTTGAAAACGCACCGCTGCCTATATTTGTCACACTTTCGGGTATTTTTACAGATGTTAGGTAATCGCAGTGGTTAAATGCATTGCTGCCTATTGATGTTGTTGTATATGGAATTACAACAGAATCAAGAAGGTCACAACCATAAAATGCATAGCCGCCTATTTCCTTAACTCCGCTCGGAATAGTAATTGAAGTTATACTGTCGCAATTTGCGAATAAATATGAAGCTATTTTTGTTGTGCCATTTTCAAATGTTATATTTGTCAGTTTATCACAGCCTTGAAATACATATGGTGTGCTTGAACTAATACTTGTAAGACTCTTAGGTATTTCTACACTTGTTAGACTGTCGCATTCATTAAACACTCCATATCCCATACTCTGCAATGATTTTGACAGAGTGACTTTTGAAAGTGTTTTACAGCCGCTAAATGCGTAATTACCTATAGTGGAGATTGTAAAGACTTTGTCCTGTCTGTCGGGAATTTTAAAGGCAACCAAAAATCCGCTTTTCCGCTCAACATGAGTACCAATACAGCCCGTACCCTTTTACCGAGGACAGTATCGCTTCCAAATGTCCGAAACGGGAACGTTTTTACGCACCCGAAGGACGTTCGTGAATCGACGCCGTATCGGGAATTTTGCCCCGTTTATCCCCGCCTTTGCATTTCTTGTGTTTCCGCTTGAAACTATGGCGTGTTGACACTATCCGAAATGCCTGTAAGACGGGCGTTGAGCTGTTCCTTGCTAATTCCCGATTTACCGTCGAATGCAACAGGTTCAATGCTTTCGCAATTGCATGATAGTTGTATCCCTGCGCACGCATTACTCTTGATAATTCCCGTTCCTCTGTGGTAAAATCTGTATAATGACATATATCTGCTCCTCCTTTTTTGATTTATGTGATTAACTCCCATTATAACATGAGTTGCTTTTTTGTGTCATTACTTTTTTCTGGTGTACTTATATTGTAAATATAAGATATTATTATATCTTATTCTTCCGTACTTACTTATTCAGACAACGGAATTTACGTATCGCCGCAAATCCCGTTGTAATCGGACCAAACGCCGCAATATTTGCCGTTTAAGTTCATAAGCTCCTCATGCGTGCCGTATTCGCACACTTTGCCGTCATCTATGACTGCAATTTTGTCGCACCGTTTAAGTGTGGTTAATCTGTGCGCTATAATTATACAAGTCATATCACAGCATTCTTTTAAAATTGCGTTATGAACAGCAAGTTCCGTTTTTCCGTCAAGCTGACCGGTAGCCTCGTCCATTATAAGAATGTTCGGTTTTCGGAGCAATGCTCTTGCAATAGCTAATCGCTGCCTTTGACCGCCTGATAAATTTTTCCCGCCCTCATCAAGCATTGTGTCAAGTCCGTACGGCAAATGCTCAATAAAATCATAAATCATACTTATTTTGCAAACTCTGTCTATTTCGCCGTCAGTTATATCTTCATCTCCCAAAGTTAAATTATTCCGAATTGTATCGGAAAATAAAAATGTATCCTGCGGGATATACACTGCACGCTGCCGCAGCATTTTGTATGGAATTTCTTCAATATCGGAATTGCCTATACGGATATACCCGCTTTCGGGAGAGTATATTTTCATAAGCAATTTAGCAATTGTTGTTTTTCCGCAGCCGCTTTCGCCTGTAATCGCTATTTTTTCTCCTCGTTTAATTGACATTGTTAGTCCTTTTAATACGAGA
Source organism: Ruminococcus flavefaciens (assembly GCA_023667045.1). Taxonomy (GTDB): domain Bacteria; phylum Bacillota; class Clostridia; order Oscillospirales; family Ruminococcaceae; genus Ruminococcus; species Ruminococcus flavefaciens_AC. The sequence goes on from JAMPAU010000101.1 coordinate 2,954, forward strand.
AAATCGTTATTGTATCTGAAAAATACATCTTTAAGCTCAATATTTCCGTTTATGACTGTGTCATCGGCAATTTCTCCGGAAAGCTCATTCTGTGAATCCAAAACGTCATTAAGGCGGTCTGCCGCAACAAAGGCTTTCTGAATACTCGGCTGCATTTCAATTATTTCCTTTATCGGCATGATTATATAGCCTATGAGCGTGGAAAAGGTCATAAGAAAACCCAGTGTAAGCTGCCCCGCCATAACCAGTTTTGAACCTATCCAAAGGGTAAGTATCAGACTTAATGATTCAATAAGGTATACAAAAGAATCTTGAACAGAATATGTAACTTGTCCTTTAAAAATATTTTTTGTCAATTCTTTGATATTTTTGTCAAGCTTGTCCAAAGAATAATTTTCGGCATTGTATAGACGAATTGTTTCTATTCCATCGATACTTTCCTTAAAATTAGCAGTTGTCATTGCATTTGCTGTCATAATTTTCATATTTATTTTTTCTATCAGAGGTTTAAATAAAACGATT
>JAMPAU010000102.1 GCA_023667045.1 Ruminococcus flavefaciens
TTCTTGCCATCTGTCAAGCCGCTTTCTGTGCAGGTTGCCGCTTTACCGAGTACGGGTTCCTCTGAGTGCGGAAGTTTTGCAATTTCTTTCTGTTCTTCAAGAATTTCACCGCAAACTGAGCACTTCTTGCCATCTGTCAAGCCGCTTTCTGTGCAGGTTGCCGCTTTACCAAGTACGATTTCTTCTGTGTGCGGAAGTTTTGCAATTTCTTTCTGTTCTTCAAGAATTTCACCGCAGACTGAGCACTTCTTGCCATCTGTCAAGCCGCTTTCTGTGCAGGTTGCCGCTTTACCGAGTACGGTTTCTTCTGTGTGTGGAAGTTTTGCAATTGTCTCTTTATAGCTGTCACCGCATGAGCAGGTGTAGGTTCTTTCGCCCTCGGCCGCACAGGTTGCTTCTTTTGTGACTGCTGAAGTATAGCTATGAACGTGAGGTGCTTCTTGGAAATGAATTGTTGCGTTGAGCAGGTATTCATTTTCCTCCTCTACTATGTCAATTTTAGCCCAATCTTCTTTAGTACCTTCATAATTTACATCTTTCAAAGCTGAACAACCGTAAAATGCACCGTTTCCAATGTAAGTAACAGATTTCGGTATGGTAATTTCAGCCAACGATGTACAATTTTCAAAAGCATCTGTTCCTATGCCGTCCAAGTGGCTCGGCAAGGTTATTTCTTTAAGAGCCGTACAATCTGCAAATGCATTATAATCAAGTAACATAACACCGTTAGGGATTGTAATGCTTTCAAGGCTTGTACAATTGCCAAAGGCATTCTGTCCAAGCATTGTCAAACTATCGGGAAGTTTAATGTTTTTAAGAGATGTACATCCACTAAATGCATAGTCACCGATTGCAATTACGCTATCGGGAATTTCAATTGTTTCCAATGAATCACACCGGTCAAATATGCCTGCACTGATGCTTGTTAAAGTATTCGAAAGCTTAACATTTCTAAGGCTATTGCAATCAATGAACACGTACCTACCCATATTTGTCACACTGTCGGGAATTTCAACATCTGTAAAATCACACCATCCAAATGCGTAATCACCTATGCTTGTGACATTCTTACCTATCATTACATTTTTAAGTGGTGCACCATCAAATGCATTGTTCCATATAGTCAAAACAGTATCCGGGATTACAATATTTTCAAGTTTTTCATAATCCCAATCAAATGCATAACTTCCGATACTTACAACTTTCTTGCCGTCAATTTCAGACGGAATTACAAGTTCTGAAACCGTTTTATCATAATATCCTGTGACTTCAATAGTTTTAGCTTTCTCGTCAATAACATTATATCTCCACGGTGAAACTTCACCATTTGAGATAAATGTGATGTTGTTTCTTTTGGCATATCCTTCTGCATCGCTGTTGGCTTTGCCGATGATGGTGAAATCGTCAACTAAAATATACTCCCATTCCCATGTTTCTTCGTTGTGCTCGTTCCTGAATCCAAAGGCTCTATAACCGATAAAATTAACACTTTCAGGTATTGTGACTGATTTAAGCGGACAATCAAGGAATGCTTCATCTCCAATTGATTTCACACTGTTTGGAATTACTATATTTTCAAGAGAGAAGCAATAGCTAAATGCATAATTTCCTATTAAGCTCACACTGTTTGGAATTACTACACTTTCAAGAGAGATGCAATATCTAAATGCATAATCTTCGATTGAAAAAACTGTTTCAGGAATTATAACACTTTTTAAATATTCACAACCCTCAAATGATGAGTTTGCAATTACGGCAACGCTTTTACCATCAATTTTACTTGGAATTTCCAAATCTGTTTCGGAACCTCTGTAACCGATAATTCTTATGGTATTTGCTTCATCGTCACAAATTTCATATTTCCACGGTGAAATCTCACCATTTGAGATAAATGTGATGTTGTTCCTTTTAGCATACGCTTCTGCTTCACTGTTGGTTTTACCTGTGATGGTGAAGTCAGGGATAAGCCCATTTTCCCAGTCAGACCCGTCCCAATAATCATAATATTTATATCCAAAAGCTCCATCACCAATGCTGGTTACACTTTCCGGAATTGTTACATTTTTAAGACTTTCGCAGCCTTCAAAAGCTTCATCACCAATGCTGTAAATCCCATTTGGAATTGTTATACTCTCAAGAGAAGAACAATATCTGAATGCATAATCTCCAATTGAAGTCACTGTGTCGGGAATTGTAACACTGATCAAATCATCACAATTATCAAAAGCTCTGTAACCAATGTTAACAACGGTTTTTCCGTCAATCTTGCTTGGAATTTCCAAATCTGTTTCTGAACCTCTGTAACCGATAATTCTTATGGCAATATAATCCTCATCCTTATACCAAATTTCATATTGCCACGGTGAAACCTCACCGTTTGAAATGAATTTAATGTTGTTTTTCTTTGCGTACCTCTCTGCTTCGCTGTTGGTTTTACCTGTGATGGTGAAGTCAGGAATAAGTTCACCGCCGCCCTCATCAGCATCAAAGTATTTATATCCCAAAGCACCCCGATCAATTTCTGTCACGCTTTCAGGAATTGTTATATTTTTAAGGCTCTCGCAACCACAAAATGCTTTCTCTCCAATAGATATCAACGAATTTGGAATGGTTACACTTTTCAAAGACTCACAAAATAAGAAAGCATATGATCCAATTTCAGTTACACCATCAGGGATTGTAACACTCAATAAATTATTACAATCATAAAACGCACTTTGGCCAATGCTTACAACCGTTTTTCCATCTATTGAGCTTGGAATATCAAGCTCTGTTTCTGAACCGTAATACTTTGTTATGCGTATAGTTTTATTCTTTTTATTTATAACCTCATATCTCCATGGTGAAACTTCACCGTTTGAGATGAATGTGATATTGTTTTTCTTTGCGTACCTCTCTGCTTCGCTGTTGGTTTTACCTGTGATGGTGAAGTCAGGGATAAGCTCATCATCATCCCAATAATCATTCATGTAACCAAATGCTTTCTTTCCTATATGTGTTACACTTTCGGGAATTGTTATATTTTTAAGGCTTTCGCATCCAACGAATGCATCATCTCCAATACCCTCCAGTGAATTTGGAAGAGATATATTTGAAAGGTTTCTGCAATATTCAAAAGCCCAAGTACCAATATATTCCACGCCTTCAGGAATTATAATGTTTTCCAAATTCTTACAATTAAAAAATGCATTATGATAAATTTCTTTTATTCCTTCCGGAATCGTAAACTCTTTACCCTCTTTTTTTGGAGGATATATAACTAAGCTACTTATCGGTGTACTCTCATCTATGTATTCGTATCTGCTGTATAGAACTCCATCTTGACTGTAGTATCTTTTATTTTCAGAGTCAACGTTAATTTCTTTCAAATCATATATCCATGCACTGTTACCATAACTGTTTGGATATATGTCTTCAACATTTTTGGGAATTGTAATGCTTTCAAC
>JAMPAU010000103.1 GCA_023667045.1 Ruminococcus flavefaciens
GAATTACATAAAGAGAGTTACAGGCGATAATTCGTGGATTGTGAAGTATGGTTCGAATAAGGATAGTCACTATGAAATCAATGAAAATGATGTTTAAGTATACTTTAATCTGAGTTTGTTTATAATTGATTTCCACAGTTTTTTGTGTTATCAGATTAGGCATTTGGTATGCTGAAATAGGACTTGATTATTTCGGATTATTCTGTTTTTGTATTTTAGAAAAACGAAAGTTTAAATATGCAAAATCCCCATAAGCTCTTGAACTTATGGGGATTTAAAGTTTAAATAATTCTGAATGTAAGTAATTTGTCAAGATGTTCTTGTGCAATATCACATTGAACATTGTTTTTCAGTGAAACTGAAATATGATAAAACAAAAGGCAATCAAGAATATAATTTATTACCATTGGTGAACGCTTCTTATATCCGAGTTTATTAAGTAAAGTATGCAGTTTCATTTTGGTATATCCGTTCTTATTGATATATTGAATTTTCAGACGAATTTCCTTAAAAATCATATTATGTACATTCAATTCCGAAAAAGAATTATTCTGAATATTATTTTTCAGACCAAAATCGTTCATATCCTGATTTACAGCATTTGCTTCAAGTTCAAACTGTTCCTGATTGCTTAGATAATTCAGCATATCCATAACGTCAAGCATAAATTTTTTCTGTTCACGACGATATTTGCTTTCAATGAAAGCATTGTCAAATTTAAAGATATTCTCCAGAAATATAACAGAATCAACTGAATCTATATGGTAAAAATAAATAATCAAAGCCAGTTCATATGGCGTATAAAGAAAATCTTCCACTATTTATCACCCTTAGTACCATTACAGAATCTGCATAGAATTTGCAGATTTTCCGAAATTGTTTTACCGCCTTTATTGAGTGGAATAGTATGGTCGACCTGTAATGGAATGCGATTAAAGAATGTTTTTCCACAGCAAGCACAAATATACTTTCCATCAGGGGTTAAGGCAGATTCAAATGCCTTGTCTCTAAGTTCCTTTTCGTATTCAGGATTTATTTTACTTATCTCAAACAAGCTCATATTTTCCAGTTTTCTTTTGCCATAGATTACATTATCATCGTCTTCAAAAACATATGGAGCTGTGAGTCTTAGAATTTCCCTGTCTATCTGGTCATATAGATATTTCTGTCTTCCGAAGAATAATCTCAGCAAATTATCATCTCCGCTATTCCATAGTTTTTGTATGTATTCTGCTTTTGCAATCGGGTCAAATCGCTGTTCGATGATTTCTTTTGCGATAATACAAGGGTCAATTTTGTTTGTATCTATATAATCAAAACTATAAAATTCAGGGACTTCTCTATGCTGAGAGTAATATTTCAGAATGCTGATTATGTCATTTTTATCATATGGAGGAATCATTTCTCCAAGAAAAAACATAGTTCTGCACTGTTCTGCCATTTCATTAAGAAGTTCCTGTGACTGATATTCTTCATCTTCACCATATTCTTCAAATATTATCAGCAGATTCTCCATAAGCTGTTTATACGCATTCTGCGTACTGTCATATACCATAACCTGATAATGAATGTCAGGTCCGTCCTCTTCCTCAAGATATGTAAAGACATACATTCCAATAGGTATACGTCTGGTAAAAGGGATTTTTTCAAGGGCTTTTGTATCGGCTGAATTATTCAACATTTTTGCAAATTCCTCTAACTTTGAAATAGCGATAAGTCTTATATCACGCTTTTCATAATCTGACTTAACTTCTGCAAAATTGTTATTTCCTTCAAATATAGATTCTGGATTGGACCATGCGATTTTATCAAGTCCATTATCAACAAATGAAACTATATAGGCATTTTTTGTACCGCCCGCTTTTTCACCACGTAATGCTCTGCCTACCATTTGTGTCATTAAAATTCTTGATACTGTAGGTCTTGTAAGGAAAACTGTCTGGGTTTTAGGCAGGTCAATTCCCTCAGTAAGAATATTTACATTTACAATTACATCAAGCTCCCCATTACGATACTGCTCGATAACACGTTGATTTTCCGATGATGAACGGGAAATGCCAGTAACAGCGTCCCTCAGATTAGATGCCACATAATCTGCTCGGATTCCATATTCTCTGAAAACAGTTGTCAACTGAATAGCATGATTTATGTTGATTGCAAAAACAATTGTCTGTCCATACTTTTCTTTTTTATACTGTTCAACAATAAATTTGCTTCGTACAGAGTTTTCCAGCATTTTATCCTTAACATCTTTAGGAAGTTCGTCAAATTTCTGAATATCTTCTAAATCTTTACTGCTGATGTATCTGCTGTAGTCTTCACCTGTATTATAACTTTCAATTATTGGCTGTGAAAGAATCTGCTTGTTTATGAGTTCTTTCAATGATATTTGATATGTTATACCTTTTTCATTATGTACGACTATTCCGTTTTCTACACCATCTGTAAATATTCTGGCAAGTAATCCCTGTTCACTTTCAACAGTTCTGAAGGGCGTTGCAGTAAGTCCTATAAGTTTGACATTCGCAACTTTTTTCTTTATATAATTAATAACTTTGCGATATGTTCTTGCAGTTGCGTGATGTGCTTCGTCTATTATGAAATATATTTCATCTTCACCCTTAAGCCATTTGTCAAGAGTATGAAGATTCCGTCCGATACTGTCTTTACTTATAATAAGAAGATTATCATTGCTGTCAATATCAATAGTTCTGTCATGCTGTACAGCTCCCGATATAATTCGAAAATTGAATGAGCTTACATTTGGAATAATCTCAGAGTATGCATAGTTTTTAAATGTTTCTGCTGCCTGGTCAAGAAGATACTGACGATGAGCAATCCAAAGAATTTTTTTATTGCAGTTGATTGCGTTTCTTAACAGCCAGACTGCTGCTGTATAGGTTTTTCCGCCACCAGTAGGAAGAATTATTAATGTGCTGTATGAATCTTGCTGGTCAATTATACTAAGATTCCTCATTGCCATTTCCTGATGTTTATATGGAAGACGATTATTTTTTCCTGTTTTAGGAAATATTTTTCCATTTGATTTAGTTTCTGCGTAAAGTTGGTTCATTTTAGTTACCTCATTTTGAATTTAGACATAGTTAGTACATCTATTATACCATATTTGTTCTTATTATTCAATAGGTAATATATAAATTTTCAATTTATATCGAAAAATATTTATATAATTTATACTTTAACTGGAATTTGTTTATAATTGATTTCCACAGTTTTTTGTGTTATTAGGATAGGCTTTGAGTATGCTGAAAAGGGACTTGATTATTTCGTATTATTCTGTTTTTGTATTCCCGAGTAATCAGGTCTTGTTTTCGTTTTTTTGCAATATTGAAACAATCCAAATAAATCTGTATCAATGTAATTAAGTAAATAATAGTATTCTGTTTTCTGATTATGT
>JAMPAU010000104.1 GCA_023667045.1 Ruminococcus flavefaciens
GAGAACGGACTTGAAATACGTGACGGACAGGTTGAAATGGCGGAAGATGTCTGCACAGCGATTGAAACAAAAAGACCGCTGGCAGTCGAGGCAGAGGTCGGAATCGGAAAATCTTACGCATATCTTGTTCCGGCGGTGTTTCAGTTTTTTAAGGAATATCGGCAAATTATAATTGCTACTTCAACAATTGCCTTGCAGGAACAGTTATACAATGACATACATAATGTTATGGAAATGCTTGGAGTGAACGCCGAAATTATTCTTGCAAAGGGCATGAAAAATTATGTCTGCAAACGTCGGCTCAAAGGATTGGCGAACAAGCAGAATGATGATAAATTGCTGAACAAAATCTGTTCATTTGTGAATGACGGCAGACAGGATATCAGCAGTATAAAAATGAAAATTCCACCGAAAATATGGGAAAAAATAAACGTTTCAAACTTCGGGAGTGATTACTGTAAATTTTGCGATTTTTCGACTTCATGTTGTTACAATATCATTAGGAAAAAGATAAGAACGGAGCATAATATCGTGATTTGCAACCAAAATATGCTTGTTTCGCACCTGATGAATGAAAGAGGGATTTTTAATCCAAACTGTTCAGCTATAATCGTTGACGAAGCCCATAATATAGAGGAAAAATTTAGGTCGGCGTTTACTGAATCGTATGACCGAATTGACTTGATATACGAAATAAACAGGTACATTGACATGGCTCAGTCTCAAGACCGCAAACTTGCTGAAACGCTCGTTAAAAGCATCGGAAAAACTGTAAATGAGCTTTTTGAGGAGCTTGCCGGACAGGTTCAGCAACAGAAAAAAGATTCTGAAAACGACATAGAAACGTTTTTCTACAATTATACGACGGCAGTCAAAAAATGCACTCATGACTTGTGCGGTAAGTTAAAACGGTTTGAAAAATTCGTCAATGTGCCGACAACTGAGATTCTGAATTTTGCAGAACGCATAAGAAATGTTTCGGAAAACGACGTAATATGGCTTGAAAACGGAAAATATATTAGGATTTGTGTCTGTAAAAAAGACATTAGGAACGATATTTCGCAGTTGCTTTTCAGAAACGGAAGCGTAATTTTGACATCGGCGACGATTTCAGACCGACAGAACGGAACGCCAGAAAAACGCTGTGAATATTATCTGAAAAGCATTGGTTTTCCGGATTATGGCAGGGTTGCAGAACCGAAAAAATCGCCGTTTGACTACGAAAAAAATACCATGCTGTACGTTTCGACAACTATGCCTTTCCCGAAACATGACAAAAAAGAAGAATATCGAAAGTCGTCAATTCCGGAAATCGTGAAACTTTTAGAAGTCACCGACGGCAAAACTTTGATTTTGTTTACTTCAAAAAATGACATGGAGTACGTTTACAAAAAACTTAGCAATATGCATTTGCCGTACAAAATTTATGTTCAGGCGAATAATTCGTCACAAGTATATGTTTTGGAAAAGTTCAGAAACGACGTAAATTCGGTAATACTCGGCACTGGCACATACTGGGAAGGCATAAATATTGAGGGCGAAAGTCTGTCTCAGGTCATGATTTACAAACTTCCATTTCCAGTTCCTGAGCCAATAATCAGCTACAAAATGTCGACGACGAAAAATCTCGTTGACGACGTTGCTGTTCCCGAAATGATAATAAAACTTAGGCAGGGCGTGGGGCGTTTGATACGTTCAAAAAGCGACAAGGGAATTGTTTCAATTCTCGACCCAAGATTAAGTGGCAGGAGCAAATCTGGCTATAAAAAGCGGATTTTTGACTCTCTGTCAATGAAAAACAGAACTGAAAATATTGAAGAAATCCGGAATTTCTGGAATCAAATAACGGAGTGATAGAAATGAAAAAATATGGTCAGGCAGACTTGATGTGCTTTCTGATTCAGGCATATCTGGAAGTCGGCATGAAGTCCGCAACAGACGAGGAAAAGAAAAAAATCGAGGACAAATGCTGTTCGGAAATCATGAAAAATTATCCGTCGGCAAGGGATTTGGAGGTTGGTCGTTGATAAAATTTATTCTGGGAAGTCTTTTCGGCGGAATTGTCGGAGTGTTTGTAATGTGTCTTTGTCAAGTCGCAGGAAACGCCGATAATCAGCTAAATTACACAGATTTTGACGAATAATTTTGTCTGGTATGGTGATTACATTTCGGACAAAAATGTGGTATTGTTGGTCTGGAATGAGGTGAAAAATATGCCGACAGTAACAATAATTAAACCCATAACTGAGAACGAAAACGGCGTAAAATTGAGGGTTGTGGCTTATTGCATAGTATCGTCGGACAGTGCCGACCAACTTAATTCGTACATGGCGCAGATGACGTATTACAGCGGTAAATTTGAAAATTCAGAAACTGAAACACTTGTCGATTTGTACGCCGACGAAGGAATTTCCGGAACACGTGACGATAAAAGAGCGGAATTTCAACGTCTGATAAGTGATTGCAGAAAAGGAAAAATTGACAGAATCTACACGAAGTCAATAAGTCGTTTTTCCCGAAATACAAAGGATTGTCTGAAAAATATCCGTGAACTGAAAGCACTTGGAATTTCGGTATTTTTTGAAAAGGAAAATCTCGATACCGCAAAAATTACGGACGAAATAATGATAACTGTTCTCGGCGGACTTGCTCAGGAAGAATCGATTTCAATTTCGCAGAATATGCAGTGGAGTATTCAGAAACGAATGCAGAAAGGAACATATATTGCATCAAATCAGCCTTACGGGTATGATAAAATAAACGGTCAGCTTGTTGTGAATGAAGCCGAAGCAGAAATAGTTCGCCGAATTTTTGACGAATATTTAAGCGGATTCGGAATAAATTCGATATGTAAAAATCTCAATTCCGACGGGCTGATAATGGCAAAATCGGGAATTATCTGGAAGAAAAAAGCGGTGCGATATATTCTGACAAACGAAAAATATATCGGCGATTGCCTGTGGAGAAAAAGTTATACAGAAAATGTTTTTCCCTTCAAAAAACCGAAAAACAGAGGTCAAACTGAACAATATTACGTTACTGGAAATCATGAGCCGATTATTTCAAGAGAAATTTTTGAAAAAGTTCAGGAGCTTATGAGCCAAAAAAGTGAATATTTCGGCAATACTGAGTTTCGGACATATCCGCTTTCACTGAAAATAAAATGCGGTCATTGCGGTACGACTTACCGAAAAAAGAACGTAAACAGCAAGTGTTACTGGGTGTGTCAAAAGCACGATTACGATTCAGAATTATGTCCGTACAAGGGGATTCCGCAAAGTGAATTTTATGATATTTTTATCCGAATGTTCAACAAAATCCTGACGAATTACAAAGAAATAATTGTTCCTGTGCAGACCGCACTGCAAGAACTGAAAGTGCGAAAATTCAGCAATAATACGAATG
>JAMPAU010000105.1 GCA_023667045.1 Ruminococcus flavefaciens
GAGAACGGACTTGAAATACGTGACGGACAGGTTGAAATGGCGGAAGATGTCTGCATAGCGATTGAAACAAAAAGACCGCTGGCGGTCGAGGCAGAGGTCGGAATCGGAAAATCTTACGCATATCTTGTTCCGGCAGTGTTACAGTTTTTTAAGGAATATCGGCAAATTATAATCGCTACTTCAACAATTGCCTTGCAGGAACAGTTATACAAGGACGTAAATAATATTATGGAAATGCTCGGAGTAAACGCTGAAATTATTCTTGCAAAAGGCATGAAAAATTATGTCTGCAAACGACGGCTGAGAGGGTTGACGAAAAAGCAGAATGACGATAAATTGCTGAATAAAATCTGTTCATTTGTGAACGACGGAAGACAGGATATCAGCAGTATAAAAATGAAAATTCCTCCTAAAATATGGGAAAAAATAAATGTTTCAAATTTCGGAAGCGACTACTGTAAATTTTGTGATTTTTCGACTTCATGTTGTTACAATATCATCAGGAAAAAAATCAGAATGGAGCATAATATCGTGATTTGCAACCAGAATATGCTTGTTTCGCACCTGATGAATGAAAGAGGAATTTTCAATCAAAATTGTTCGGCTGTAATCGTTGACGAAGCCCATAATATAGAAGAAAAATTCAGATCGGCGTTTACTGAATCTTATGACAGAATTGAACTGATATATGAAATAAACAAGTATATTGACATGGTTCAGTCTCAAGACCGCAAACTTGCTGAAACGCTCGTTAAAAGTATCGGAAAAACTGTAAATGAACTTTTTGAGGAACTTGCCGGACAGGTTCAGCAACAGAAAAAAGACTCCGCAAACGACATGGAAACGTTTTTTTACAATTATACGACGGCAGTCAAAAAATGCACTCATGACTTGTGCGGTAAGTTAAAACGGTTTGAAAAATTCGTCAATGTGCCGACAACTGAGATTCTGAATTTTGCAGAACGCATAAGAAATGTTTCGGAAAACGACGTAATATGGCTTGAAAACGGAAAATATATTAGGATTTGTGTCTGTAAAAAAGACATTAGGAACGATATTTCGCAGTTGCTTTTCAGAAACGGAAGCGTAATTTTGACATCGGCGACGATTTCAGACCGACAGAACGGAACGCCAGAAAAACGCTGTGAATATTATCTGAAAAGCATTGGTTTTCCGGATTATGGCAGGGTTGCAGAACCGAAAAAATCGCCGTTTGACTACGAAAAAAATACCATGCTGTACGTTTCGACAACTATGCCTTTCCCGAAACATGACAAAAAAGAAGAATATCGAAAGTCGTCAATTCCGGAAATCGTGAAACTTTTAGAAGTCACCGACGGCAAAACTTTGATTTTGTTTACTTCAAAAAATGACATGGAGTACGTTTACAAAAAACTTAGCAATATGCATTTGCCGTACAAAATTTATGTTCAGGCGAATAATTCGTCACAAGTATATGTTTTGGAAAAGTTCAGAAACGACGTAAATTCGGTAATACTCGGCACTGGCACATACTGGGAAGGCATAAATATTGAGGGCGAAAGTCTGTCTCAGGTCATGATTTACAAACTTCCATTTCCAGTTCCTGAGCCAATAATCAGCTACAAAATGTCGACGACGAAAAATCTCGTTGACGACGTTGCTGTTCCCGAAATGATAATAAAACTTAGGCAGGGCGTGGGGCGTTTGATACGTTCAAAAAGCGATAAGGGAATAGTTTCAATTCTTGACTCAAGATTGAGCAGTAAGAGCAAATCTGGCTATAAACAGCGAATTTTTGATTCTCTGCCTATGAAAAATATAACCGAAAATATTGAGGAAATCCGGAATTTCTGGAACACGATTAAGGAGTGAAATTGATGAAAAAATATGGTCAGGCGGACTTGATGTGTTTTCTGATTCAGGCGTATCTGGAAGTCGGCATGAAGTCTGCAACAGACGAGGAAAAGAAAAAAATCGAGGACAAATGCTGTTCGGAAATCATGAAAAATTATCCGTCGGCAAGGGATTTGGAGGTTGGTCGTTGATAAAATTTATTCTGGGAAGTCTTTTCGGCGGAATTGTCGGAGTGTTTGTAATGTGTCTTTGTCAAGTCGCAGGAAACGCCGATAATCAGCTAAATTACACAGATTTTGACGAATAATTTTGTCTGGTATGGTGATTACATTTCGGACAAAAATGTGGTATTGTTGGTCTGGAATGAGGTGAAAAATATGCCGACAGTAACAATAATTAAACCCATAACTGAGAACGAAAACGGCGTAAAATTGAGGGTTGTGGCTTATTGCATAGTATCGTCGGACAGTGCCGACCAACTTAATTCGTACATGGCGCAGATGACGTATTACAGCGGTAAATTTGAAAATTCAGAAACTGAAACACTTGTCGATTTGTACGCCGACGAAGGAATTTCCGGAACACGTGACGATAAAAGAGCGGAATTTCAACGTCTGATAAGTGATTGCAGAAAAGGAAAAATTGACAGAATCTACACGAAGTCAATAAGTCGTTTTTCCCGAAATACAAAGGATTGTCTGAAAAATATCCGTGAACTGAAAGCACTTGGAATTTCGGTATTTTTTGAAAAGGAAAATCTCGATACCGCAAAAATTACGGACGAAATAATGATAACTGTTCTCGGCGGACTTGCTCAGGAAGAATCGGTTTCGATTTCGCAGAATATGCAGTGGAGCATTCGCAAGCGAATGCAAAATGGAACTTACATACAAAGTACGCCACCGTTTGGTTATGACCATATAAATGGAAAACTCGAGATAAATCCTGAACAGGCTGAAATTGTAAAAATGATATTTGATATGTTTCTGAGCGGAAAAGGATATCATACAATATGCAATGAACTCAATCAAAAAGGTCTATATAAAAATAAAAACTGTGATAAATTAGCAGTTTCATCAATCAAATATATATTGAAAAATGAACGATATGTTGGTGATTCGCTATGGCAGAAAAAATATCGTACAGGTATTCCGTTCAGAAAAATTTGTAATCATAGTGAATTACCGCAATATTATGCTTCAGATACACATCCGCCGATTATTGAACGTGAAATTTTTGAAAAAGCTCAACATATTATTGAATCCCGAACTTTCAGCTCAAAAGAAATAGTCTGCTATCCTCTTTCAAAAAAAATTATCTGTGGAAATTGCGATTCCACTTATAAAAGAGTTAAAAATAATAATAAATTTTACTGGGTATGCCGTAAACATAATATGTCAGCGTCAGAATGTCCGCATAAGGCTATTGAAGAACAAAAAATATATGATATTTTTATCAGAATGTTCAACAAAATTTTGGCGAATTACAGGGAAATAATCGTTCCGGTGCAGACCGCACTGCAAGAACTGAAAGTGCGAAAATTCAGCAATAATACGAATG
>JAMPAU010000106.1 GCA_023667045.1 Ruminococcus flavefaciens
GATTATCTTTGTTAATATCAGTCAATTTACCAAGTAACCAATATCCTAAGATCACGAAATTTAAAATATTTACGATATGACTTATAATAATTACAAAGAGATTGAAAGCAGGATAAATCGATACATTTTTTAAAATTGATACTAAAGAAATTATAGATAAAACACCGTAAACAATCGCAGGAACAAACCAACAGTTCTGCACCAATTTATCTTTTTTTGCATATCTTCTTAGCAACATAAAAACAACTAAAACGCCAAATGGAATACTTAAGTTTGTTATCGCATATAAAATAACAACTATCATAGTTATTTTATCATTCTTATTTTTGAAAATAGCATATCCTATAACGAATTGTAAAGCAATTGATATAAGTTTTAAAATCAAGTATACTACCGATGTGGGTCTATTAAAAAATATACTAACCAAACTCATTGTAGCTATTGCCCATGCGCAATATGCAAGTCTTTTACTCGTAAAATTCATAATTACCACCTCTTGTCTTCATATGGTGTATCTTCAACACCACTTTCGTTTAATTTTTTTACAATTTTATCCAATTTTCCATGCCACATTTTCTTAAACCAATTAGTATCACCAAACCATTTTACAAGAGTTGGACTAATGCCATAATAAGTTTTTATAAAAGCTCTACCATACCACGTTTCAGCAAGTGTGTAGTCACGATAACGGCGAAGCGTCCAAACAGGTGGACAATCATAAGAACCATAAACAGCTGTTGCAACATAGCAACCACTTTCTTTTGTATTTTCCACGGGTGCAGGAATATCATGAGATTGGTCAATAATATGCCATTTTTCGTGATATTTCTGAATTGCATTTCTCGTATACTGGGGATTTGCCAAACCCAATGTAAGCATAACATTCTTATGGAGAATTGCTAATTCATAAAAATATGCAATTCTCGAATCATTCTCAGGATATTTTTTTACAATCTCATCTAATGTCGTGCAAAACTCGTTATTCAGATTAATAAATAGTTGATTAGTTTCATTTTCATCTGTCCATGTCACAATTCCATAGCCATTTTTTCGCTGATTGTAAACATATGTTGATCCACTCATCGCTATAATGTCAGTACTTATTTGCTTAATAATTTCTTTTTCGTCTTCCTCCTTATCCATATTAAAATTGTCATCAACAATAGAAACACAGTTTTGAAGAACCTTGAACGCAGCTTGTCGCTTATACAAGTCACCATCTATAAGAGAAGATTTTGCTTTTCCGTAGGAACTATAAAAAATAGCTTCAATATTGGTTGGATCATTTTGTTCAACCATATTGTAATACTTTTCTGTTTCTTCCCAATCCTCCTTTTGTTTTGCTCTTCGAGCATTTGTAAGGTACTTTTCAACGAAGGCACTGTTATCTACCTTAACAGTACCTTGAACGTCAACCGTCCCCTCAACCATCATTCTCTTTGCTTCCTCAACAGAGTATTTTGTGCCGCAGGTTTGACAAATAAACACTCCGTCCTGCTTTAAAAGTTCCGTACTTCCGCACATTTCGCAAGTTAATTGTTTCATTTTTTTGCTCCTATTCTTTTTAAATTATTTATAAGTTTTTCAAACTCTTCATAAATAGTGATCCGATTACTTTCAATTCTCTTATATTCGATAATCGGCTTTAGCACATTATACATTTCTATCAAGAACGGACCACCCATTCGATTTATTGTTTTCAAATCAAATACTGAATTATTTGCACACACAGCAAACTGTTCCATGAAAACAAGATATTCTTTTATATTATTCCATTCCTCTATGAGATCTTTATTATCGCTGTTTTCTTTGTGACTTCGTATAATAGAATTAACTTTTTCCATTGTATAACCATGTATAATGTTTTCATATGGATTTTGCTTTAGCTGTTTCATAGCTTCAAATGTAGCCTGCTTTTTCTTATTCTGATTCGACATTATTGTAGACACCACAGCTATAATCACAGATAACAATGTTCCTATTGATCCAATTGCAACCCATGTAATCTCACTGAAAAATTTTTCAGGTAATGTAAAAGACAAATTGAAGCAATGTAAAATTAGAATTAATATTAAAGCAATTGTTTGAATAACACTACAAATACATGTAATTTTATTATTTTTCATATTCCCTCACTTCAACAACCTACATTTTCCATCTCGTTCGCTTAAAAGCGTGCTGATTTCATTAATCAACATTGTTTTATCCTCTGCGTTTTTCAGTTGCTCAACCTTTTGGCTGATTTTGCTTTCAAGTTCTGCAAGTGCATCATTGCTAATTGGATCGCTGAAACGCACCTTGTCAATTAAAACTAAAAGTACTGCTTTAACTTCTTCGTCAGTTTCCTGATCCGCAATAGATTCAAGTTCAACCTGCAATGATTTCATGAAAAATACTTTACTCTGAACTTTATCTTCAACTTTAATGATTTCTTTCTTCGCTGTTTCCCCACCAATCAGGGATAAAACAAAAACTGCAAAAATCAACGTACAAACAATAGCAGCCACCCATGACGGTATTGAAGAAACCGCCATAAATACCGCAAATGCAACAAGCTGAATAATTAGATAAACTGATCCTATATAAATAAGCGGAACACCCAAAAACTTGCTTTTCAGTTTATCATCATCTTTAAACGCAAACTTACAAACACCTATCTGCGCAGCAAAAGCAACAACGGAAAATGCATATGCAATCCAAAAGGTCGCAGTTTTAGAAGTAGGAACAGCAAACGCAATCACATTAAAAACAATGAACAAGATAGCCAAAACAACGTAAGATTTATTTTTATTCTTCATTTATCGTTCCTCTCTTTTTGTGCCGCATTTAGGGCAGAATTTTCCGGGACGCTCAAATTTGTAACCACATTTCTTGCAGCTGTCGCTACTTGCTGTTGGCGCTCCACATTCATCGCAGAATAAAGCTCCATCTATGATTTTAGAACCGCAGTTCTCGCAAAATGAGTTTGTATTTTGCGGCTGTGTATTAATATTAACAAGTGCATCATTTACTGCGTTGCCGGTTATGTTGCCAAGCGTGCCACCGATTCCCGTCATCAAACCAAGACCAACACCCATGTTCGTAAACTCACCTATGCCCTCATTTTGTGCAGCATGTTCTGCAACATCAAAACCACGTTCCTGTTGATATGTATAGCCTTCCTGCGCTCGTTTTTGTGCAATTGCCTGAGATTCAATCACTGTTTTCTGTGCTTCGGTTTGCGCCTGAATCACATCAGTCTGCTGTTTCAGTTTTGCCTCTGCAATGTCTGCATA
>JAMPAU010000107.1 GCA_023667045.1 Ruminococcus flavefaciens
AATGTAAACGTTAAAAATGGGCAAGTAAAATTTCATAAAACAATCAGCCTGTATCAGCTGTTGCGATAATGCCCTTGTTTTACTTTGCAAGGGCATTTTTTCTGTCAGTAAGCGGTTTGTCAATGAGTTTGTAGTAGATGTGAATGTCACGGGGAACTTTCTTGCCCTGATATTTGTCAATCGTAATGTATTCAATAAGGTCAACACACATCTGTCTTGTAAGCGTTTCAGCACCTGCATAGCTTTTCAGACGGCGGATATACTCGTCAACGTCCTGTTCGTCCTTGGAAGCCGTTTCCGTTCGTCTGATGATAGCATCAAGTTCAGTTTGCAGATTTTCTTTTTCATGCTGATATTTTGTGAGGAGGTCAGCACAAACCTTGTCGGGCATATTTCCGAGAACCCTGTCCTCATAGAGTTTCTGCATCAGCTTGTCAAGGTCGTCAATACGCTTGTGAATATCCTGCTGTCTTTTTCTGTCCTCAGCGTTCTGAACGGCAAGCGAACCCTGCTTGTGAGCGAGATATTTTGCTTTTGCCTCGTCATCATTAAGTACAAGGTCAATTTGTCGCTGAATATCGGCAAGTACAATACTCTCAATTCCATGCATTACGATATAGTGCGAGGTGCAATAGCTTTTGCCGTAACGTGCGTGAAGTCCGCACACGTAACCCATTGGATTTTTTGAACCTGACGAGTTATGCTGTTTCATTTTTGCACCACAGCTGTCGCAATAACACAATCCCGAAAGTGGCTTTGTAGTACGTTCTTTTGTACATTTTCCGTTGCTCACAGACGCATCAACTTCACGGCATTTGTCCCACAGTTCCTGCGAAATAATCGGCTCGTGATTGTTTTCGACGATAACCCAGTCCGCCATATCCTTGTTGATAACCTTGTGATTTTTGTAACTTACTGTTGTTTGTTTCATTTGGCAGAGGTGACCGAGGTACATCTGATTTTTCAGAATACGCTTTATCGTCTGCGAACTCCATAAATGGTGCGAATAAAGCGGATATTTCTTGCCAATTTTATCATATTTGTAGTCGAGCGGAGGAACAATATGCTCACCGTTGAGAACGTCCGCAATCTTTTTTGCATTCATTCCGCTTGCTCTCATCTCAAAAATACGGCGGACAATATCAGCAGCATACGGGTCAATCACAGGCGTGAAATTTTCGTCCGTCCCCTTTTCGTAACCATAGGCACAGAACGTAGTCATGTACTTTCCCGATTTTGCATTGCTTTCAAAAACAGCTCTCAGCTTTTTTGAAGTATTGGCGGCGTGCCATTCGTTGAAAACGTTCATAATCGGCATCATATCCATAGACGCACTGTCGGAATTTGCCGTATCAATGCCGTCATTCAGGGCGATAAAACGAATATTGTACATCGGAAAAATGTAGTCCGTGTACTGTCCGACCTGAATGTAATTACGTCCGAAACGGCTCAAATCCTTGCAGATTATGAGGTTGATTTTTCCTGTTTTAGCATCGTCAAGCATACGCTGAACGCCCGGTCTGTCAAATGTTGTGCCTGAAATTCCGTCATCAACATATTCGTTGTAAATTGTCCAGCCCTGTTCCTTAACATAATCCGTCAGCATTCTTCTCTGATTTTCAATCGAAAGGGAATCGCCGACACGCTCATCATCTCTCGACAAGCGGAGGTACATTCCCACTTTGTAATTGGTCTGCTTTGGTAACATCAATAACTCCTTTCCTCCAAAGCGACCTTTACCGATGTACTCATTATAGCGCAGTATATAGGTAAAGTCAATAGCTTTTTGGAAAAAAATTATTTCTTTTCTGCTGTCGGAACACGACCGAGCATTTCACCAATTGCCCTGTTCTCAGCGTACTTCAAAATCACGTCATTGATATTTTTATTTCCTACAAAGTGGCTTGTGACGTGATAAATTTTTCCGTCCACTTTGTAAACATTTTGCTGAACGGGAAAGTTTTTAAATTTCTCATTCATCTCCTGCATTGTTTTATTTTTCATAGCGAATTTTCTCCTTAGCTTCTCTATCTCTATGCGTTAGAGTGAGGGCATCGCTTTTTTTCTTTTACCCTCGTTCTGTTGTTTTGGGTTTTAGTTTTTCTAAAAATCTGATTTATCCCCAAAGAATAAATCCTTTTCAGGAATATCAGAAATATTACCACCAACATTATCGACGGAACTGTTTTTAGCATTAGGCATATCACTTGTTTTCAATGATACTGCCTGTTCGTGTTCACTTGCAAGAATATCAAGCAGGTTACGACCTGAACTGTTGTACTGTTCACAAAGTGACAGATAAGTCAGTCGGGCATTTTCCTCAGTCAACTTTTTCTTCTTCGCAGTATCACGCTTAATGCTTTCTTCGAGTTTCTGAATCTTCTGCTCATTCTCAGAAATCTTCTCCAGATACAAAGCCATATTTTCACCTCGCATTCGTTTGAGTTTTCTCATACTGAAATTATAGCACGCTCATATTTAAGAATCAAGTCGCAATTGCGCACAAATTTTTATTCATAGTTTGTTAATAATAAACCGAGGAAAATTGATTTTTAAAAAATCCGAATCACGATATTATGCTGAAAAGTCTGTTTCGTCATTTTCACCGAGGGATTTTTTGCGACTTAAAAAATTCTGAAATTTCATATTGACGAGTATGGAATTATCTGTTATAGTGGTAATTGGAAGTACTAAAAAAATAGAAAATCACACACTCCCGAACTTGCAGAAATGAAAAATTTTTGAAAGTGAAATCTCAAAAAAATGAAATTTCGCCCGTAAAGTCGAAAAACAACTTAGCAAGCTCGGTATCGTGTGGGTACAAAGATTGAAAACCCACACAATACAATGCTTGCAAAGGGACAGCCCCTTGAACCCCGATTTTAAAAACAGACAGAGAAAGGAATTTTGAAAAATGGAAGAAAAGAACAAGAGAAACAAATACCTGAAAATCCGTGTCAGCGAGGAAGAACTGAATGCTATCAAGCGTAAATTTCAGAACAGCGGAATGCCGACACTCAGCGATTTTGTCAGAGCAATGATTTTCGAGGGCTATATTGTTCAGATGGACAAAAATGAAATTCATGCAATCTACAAACTTGTTGCAAGCATCGCTAACAGTATCAATCAAATTGCTCTCCGAGTAAACCGTACAGGCAATATTTATGACAAGGATATTGAAGATATACAATCCAGATTAAATATGATTTGGCAACAGCTT
>JAMPAU010000108.1 GCA_023667045.1 Ruminococcus flavefaciens
CGTTTCGGAATCTTTATTTATAAAACAGTCAATAACTTTTAAAGCACATTCATCTCCGACCGAATCGTCCCAGTCCCAGCGTTCTTTTCCAAGCTCGCTTTTATTTTTTTCAAGCCCGTCGTAAAGCTTTCCGACCTCATTATAAATTTCGCCGATATTATATTTATCCCTCCCGCCGCTTTCATTCACGGGTTCGTCATATTTTTTACAGCTGCCAAGGGTACATATTATCAATGAGACCGCAAACGGTATAAGACCTTTTCTCATATTAAATCCTCCCCAAACCAACATACCCAAATATTATAATTTATTTTATCAAATATAAGGTATTTACTTTTATTTTTATATTTATATTCTTTTTCATATTTTGTGTATAAGCCATTAAACATATCCTCATTACCTGTAAAATCAACACATCCAACCATAACTTGTTTTTTTACATCTACCTTATCAACATATTCCGGATTGAAACCTGTTATCCACCACTGTTCATCAGTCGGATCCCACGAAAAAATATTGTCAATATCTGTACTGCTGTTATACTCGTATAGATACAATTTCATAGGTTTCTTTAAATTATAATCAGAACGATAGTGATCCAAATTGTCATTGCTTGAACTCTGACCTTTATCTCTGCTGTAAATTCCAATTTCCGCTCCGGCACCTAACCCTAAATAATCTCCTCTCCAAATCCATAAAATATATTCCTTATCAATGCCGGAAAATTCAAAGTCAAACTTTTCTCTGCCCATATTATGTCCTGAAAATGTATATAAAAAACTATCATATAGGTTGTTATACCCTCCTACATATTCCCAACTATAAAATTGGGAATGCACAGCAGTTCCAAACTCGTCCGCTTTAAAATTACAAAGCCTTGAGCCAAAACTTGCTAATATTCTATTTTTTTCATCCTCGGACTCTACATTCACCCAACTTTTAAGCACATTTAATATTTTCATTACTTCCTCATGAATAATGTCATTTCCATATTCTTCTACCGATTCAACACAACCTTTTAAAAGAATAATCATATTCTCAACATCCTTCTTGTTGAAGTCAATCTTTCCCTCTTTTTTCAAATATAATAACTCGCACATAAAATAATAAAATCCTTCATATCCACTATTTTCATTATTAATATCAAAGCCATTGTCAAAATCAATTTGGTCAAGATAGTATAACATTGTTTCATCATCAGCTATAGAATCATTACCACTCAAAAGAGAAATTAAGTACTCAAATTCACTGCGCATTTCTATATCTTCTTCAAAACCACACTTTAGTCCCTTAAAACCATTTATAAGTATATACCCAAACAAATTGGCAAGCTTCTTATTTACCTCTCTTTCGATTTTATTGCTTGCATCAATGTGATAATATCCATACCAATCCCCCAATTTATGAGGAATATCATCTCTTTTGGCATTTCTTATATGTTCCACCCATAATCCATCAGGACCGTCCTTACGTAATGGATTTGGATCCTGGGGTGCAATTATACTGCTATAATGCTTTGTCACATCAGCGTCAAGCAGCCCATCTTCATCTCCATCCTCGCTTGTAGGATCGGAAACAATAGGCAAAACTCTTACAGTGTGCTTTACATAGCTTATAAAATCTGCATTTGTAACTAATTGATTGTCAAATCTATACAAACCATGCTCAACATAAGTAAGCTCAGACTTTATATCAACACATTCACCGTATGTAGGCAGATCAACAATACCATTAATAAATTCAATTAATGGCTTGTCATCCGCACCCTTAATGCCGAAATTTATCTCCTTGTAATCGGGCAGTCCGTCCTCATCGGTATCGGGCTGGGTTTCATCAATTTCATCTTCCAAAGCAAGAAGGGCATACTCCTCCGTTATAGGCGCTTTGAGCTGAACATTACGCAAACCTGTTGCAAGTATCATGTTATACTCGCCGGTGTTCTCTTCTTCCTCATTGACTTTTTTGCCGTAGATATGATTCAAAACAGTTGCAGAGTAATCCGATCCTGTATCGGCTACAAATATACCACTGCTTTTCTTGTACATATCGTGAGCATAGCCGTATTTTTTAGAGTTGTCTATTTCAGCTATTACACTTATATCAACATTTCTCTCTACAGCAGCGTCAAGCAGTGAATATCCGTTATTCTCCCTGTAAATAACATTCTCCTGATTGAACAGGCTGAATACATACGTTTCCCTGCTCAAATCGCAAACAGACAGCACTCCGTCCAGAGCGTCGGACAGTATCGCCTCTTTTTCTGAAGAACCCTTTGCATTGATCCCAGAAAGGACCTCCGAGAGGTCGTTGTAATCGGTAAAAAATCTGTTGCCCTTTGCAGAATAAACCTTATACCTTTCGGCAGCCATTACTTCCGTATTCTGCTCAAAAATGTATATTCTTCCGTTGGGAGAATTTTTCAATACCGTCCTGCTGACGTCAAGTATCTCTTTTTTTACATTTTCAAGCTGTTTCTGATTTTCCCTTGTATCTATTATAAATACAACGTTAATGTTATCTTTAATCTCATCATTGTTTGACCTTGCGTTAAGCTCGCTTACATTGCAGCGGATATAATTGCCGTTGTCAATCGAATTTTGAGACATAGCTTCGCTTTCCTCAACCTCTGCTTTTTCGGAGATTGAAGAAATACCAAGAGAATCGAGCCATATTTCCATATCCATAAGGCAATATGTACCCAAACAATCCGTAACTGTATACACAACATTGTTATTTATATCATGAAATGTTTCAACAGGCAGCAGCATATTAATATCCTCAAAATACTTAAAGATATTAAGACGTTTTATTCCCGTAAACTCATTGTTTCCATCCGCAAATGTTCCAAGTGTATTGCTCGTAATGCTATTGTCAAGTTCAAACTTAACCTTTACTTCTTCAACATTCAATCCGCTTGTATAGCTGAATTGGGGAATCGTACCTATAACAGCGTCATTCTGCATTACTGCCGAATATACGCTTTCATAAGCAGATAAATTTTTCTCCGCAACACCCGCCGCTTTCATTTCCAGCGAAACTTCAAAAGGTACGTTCTCATTATCGTTGATCGCAGCAAGAACTTCCGAATCAGCGCCCACCGTCTGCACAAACGTCCTCTCGCTGTCGGGAGTGCCGTTTGTCGAACCGCTGTTAGGGTCAAGTCCGAGAGTTATCTCATCACCGTCGG
>JAMPAU010000109.1 GCA_023667045.1 Ruminococcus flavefaciens
AATCAGCGTTAACTTCTTCAATTTTTTCATTACAAGGCTTACCAACTGTCAGATAATAAACAGTAGTCATATCATCTTTATCTATATCATCAGGATTTGTGTCTAATTCCATCCATTTGCCGTCTGTTCCAATTTCACACCATGACTCAGAAGCGATTTCTGAATACATTTTTGCAAAACTGTTGCCTGACGTTCCTTTACCTGCCACTAAAGCGACAATTACTATTGCAATAATTATAACAGCCGCTGCTCCCGCAAACAAAAACTTCTTTTTACCCTTGGGCTTGTAATTATTAGAATTTTGACGCTTGTCCACCATTTTTCCGCAGACTGAACAGAACATCTGGCCGCTTTGAAGTTCAGCGCCACAATTGCTGCACATAATTTTAGGCTCAACCATAGGAGTTCCGCAACGTGTACAAAATGCTTGTCCATCTAACAACGTTGCTCCGCACACCTTGCAAGAATTGACTTTGTGCTGTTGCATTTTATCAATATCATTGATCTGTGAAACATTTACATTATTCATGTCATTATCAATCCCAGTCAGACTTCTTCCGCAAGATGTGCAAAGTTTTGAATTATCTTCAATTTCTGCATTACAAAATTTACAGTTCATCTATATCGCCTCCATATCATTAGGCTTTCACATCGAATGCTTCTATAATACCAAAATCAAATTTGCCATCTTTAAATTCATATGGAATTTCAACAACAGTACCATTACTATCATACTTACAGAAAACATATCCATTCTTTATTGAATAACTTCCACCATTACTACCCAAGCGAGTTGTTACAGCAAATTTATTCGGAGAAGAAAATCCCAATTTATATGATATAGAATTAACATAAAAGCTCCACTCATAACCGTCAATTTCTTTTTTTACCTTAGCAATCATTTCGGCGCTCGCTGCTTTGCGTTTATTGGTTTCTTCTTTATATCCCTTTGGATCAGCTTTCTTTGCTATTTCCATTGCATTTTTGCAGAAAACTATATTGTCAGTAAGCATAACGAGTTTTTCTGTTTCAGGTATATTAGAATTTCCAAAGGTCAAAACTTTTCCTGCCTTCAATTCTGATTCAGGAATTTGATATGTATCAAAAAACTTTACTGTTTCACCCACATTAATATCTTTGTAATAATCACTGTGATGATAATTTCCCATATAGCTGTTCTTTCCAATTACTGCTTCTTTAGATTCATAAGTATTAATACCATCAACTGTAATTTTATTATACCTTGTTCCAGATTTAATATTATTATCTGGTGAAGTCACAGAATAAAATAGATATACTAATTTTTTGCTTGAATTATCCTTATCCTTGTAGGACTTATCAACATAAATGCCCTCAATATTTGTGTAATTTGTTTTTGTTACCTCTTTTTTACCAACTGTAACTTTCAATACAGTACTTACCTTTTTACTTGCCATAACGGTAATATCAACTTCGCCTTCACTAAGTGCGGTGATTTTTCCTGTTTCATCAACGGACACAACTTTTTCATCTGAACTTGTCCATGTCAACTTCGGATTTTTAATATTCTCAGGAAGAATATTGTATTTTACTTCATAAGTATCATCTACTCTGATTTTTATTTCTGACTCTTTTAATGTTATCGACTCAACTTTTTGACCGCAGGCACACAATGTAAAGCAAAGCATAACAGCTAACAATAATGCAATTAATTTTTTCATTCTTAAGATTCCTTTCAATTTTTAATTTCATTTCTTCGTGTAAAACCTCTATCCTACCCTCCTTAAAAACAAAAAGTGTGTGCCAACCGAAGCTGTGCACACACGAAAAATGCATGACCTCGATTAGCTACCACACCAAATCGAATATATACCATAAATTAAATGGGACATTGAAGTCAGCATTTTTGCTAAAGCAAAAAACACCATTTAAAATTATGGCTTTTATAGTAGTTCTATTCAATTTGATGTGGTAATCTTATTATATCAAATAATCATATCAACTTCAAGCATAATCTGATTTTTATTAACCTTAACCCGATATAAATAAAAATCATCCCTGCAAAGCTTCAATGCCTTGCAGGGGTTCGTTAAAATTTTTCATTTTTTCTGAATCAATACCAATTTTCAATCAGCTTGCCGTCTTTATCCCAGCTAACAAAGTTTGCGTCATAATATTTATTGCCGTTTGCATCTGTCCAGCCGCCTTTGTCAAAAGTAAGCCGTTCACAGTCAACTTCAACAAAGAAACCGTTTTCGTCAACATATGCGCTGAATAAGTCAACCGATTTTCCGTCTGTACCACGATAATTCTCGGTTGCGTTGCTGTAAACATACTTCACGCCGTCCTTTGTGTATAGTGCAACCTCGTCGGGGTCGGAATAGGCGTTGCCTTTCATATCGTAATAGCAGGTTTCACCGTTTTCATCTTTAAAGCCTTTTCTCTGCGAAAGCGCTCCGTCTGCTTCGTAATCTTCATAATCTTCGTAACAGTCATTGTCTTCCATAAGACCGGTGAACGGATAAAGCATTGTTTCAGCAACCGCCAAGCCTGTTTGCAAGGCTGTGAATGCAAATGACAAAGCAAACACAACTGACATGATGATTGCGGCAACTTTCTGCGAGTTTTGCTTTTTTGCGTTATACGGCGGAAGTTCGATGTTACACTGATAGCAGGTTACAAACTCCTTCGGATACTTTCTGTGGCACGAGGGGCAAACTTTCATACCGACACCGTTCATCTCTTTGCGCTTGACCGCAAACACAATCAAAACGATGAGCGGGAAAAACAGCGCAATGATATAATAAAGCGGCTTGTGCTCACCGTTGCGGTATCGTGTTGAAAAGAAAATGACAAGAATCGCTGAAAGCGAGCAAAGAATTTGAATCACGGTTGACGGCACAAAAGCAACCGCACTGCTGATTTTTAATATGGTTTCATATATATTTAAGAAGATTTCGTTTTCCATTTTTAATCTCCTTTCATGGTGAATTGGGATTAATTGTCAATATGCAATTTGTGTTTGAATGTTAACTTTTTCCGTAAACATTGATTGCTTTGCCTGAATCGCAAATAAGAATGTCCTTGGGCATTCTTGAGGTGATGGCAAACACATAAATGTCGCCTGCTGCGCCGGAAACGTTGATGATCTGAGCAATATAAATCACCCAAAACCATTCTGTGGGCACT
>JAMPAU010000010.1 GCA_023667045.1 Ruminococcus flavefaciens
ACATAGACTACATTCCAATCGGTCATTACAAGCGTGGAATGGATACGCAGAACGGTATCGCTCAGGCACTCAAGGAAATGGGATACGGCGAAGGAAAACAGGCGATTGCACGGTGGAGGGTTGCGGAAATTGAAGTGTTGAATAAAATCTGTCATCAACACGGAATTGAACTGTTACCGCCTGAAAAAGCACGTGGTACTTTGGAAGTCGCCGAGTACAAGGAGCAACGCCGAAAAGCTGAACAGCTTGCAGTTGAAAATGAACAGTCGCACTTTGAACTTGATGCACTCAACGGTGAACTGAAATCAGCTGCTGAAAAGAAAGTAAAAATCGTGGAAATTGACAGTATAGGCGAAAAAATCACGATTCAGTAAGAAAATTTCTATTTCCGAAGAAGATTTTGAAAATCTCACGGATTTAGCGAAAAAACAGGTTGCAAGCGTAAAAAATACCAAAAAACTGAAATCTGAAAACGCTGAATTAATGCAGAAAATAACTGATTTGGAAGTACAAGTTAAATTTTTGACCGCTAAACTTGACAAGTACAGACAGCCTGCAACTTTTTCCCGTGATAAGCTGAAAACTGAATCACAAAAGATTTCAGAACTGGAGCAATTAAGGTCAAAATATAAAAAGGCTATGGAGTTTATAAATTCCCGTGCCTTAACGACTGAATTTGAAGTTTATAAAGATAAAAGAAAAAATAATGTGTTAGAATAATTTACTATATTAGGGCAATAATTATAATATAGGAGTTGAACGTTTTGGAGATAACAAGAAATAAAAATTTTATTGAGGTGTGGCTGACCAACGAGGAGCAGGAAACAGTTGACCGCAAGGAACTGACAGATAAGTTACTTACTGACAATGAGAAAAGCAGGGTTATTTTCTTTCTGTCAGGAAGTGCTGACCTGATTAACTGTACAAGTCAGCTGCTGATTCGCAATATATGACATATAGCAGGTGCGGTTTAAATAACCGTGCCTGTTTTTTGTATAATATGCCAATTGATTTTTATTTCAATATGTGCTACAATGTTATTATAAAATATATCAAGTTTTTAAATAACATTGATAGTTAGGAGGAAATATGAGTAAAACATTAAAGATTGCGGGCTATTGCAGAATTTCAGTTGACGAGGAACTCGACAAGGATAACACGTCTATTGAAAATCAAAAGTCGATTATTGAGGATTATGTTTACAGAACTTTTCCCGATTCTCAGCTTGATTTTTATTCTGACCGTGACCGCTCAGGCTACACATTCGACCAGAGAGAAGAATATCAGGTATTACGCCGAAAGATGTTCAGGGGGGAGTATGATATTCTTATCGTCAAAGACTTTTCGAGATTTTCAAGGCGTACGAGCAGGGGACTTGTTGAACTGGAAGATTTGAGAGATGCAGGAATGCGTATAATATCTATCGGAGACGGCATAGACTACCCTACATCTGATGAGTGGACGGCGATTCAGTTCAGATTTCTTGTGAACGAAATGCCTGTAACTGATACGTCCAAAAAAGTTAAATCTGTTATCAAACGTCGTCAAGAGGAGGGCAAGTGGATATGTGCCGTTCCGTATGGCTACATAATGACTAACAGCAAGACAATGCAGTTCAAGGTTGACGAGCCGTCAGCGGAAGTTGTAAGAAAGATTTTTCAGCTTTATTGCGACGGCTGGGGGTATAAAAAAATCGCAAACTATCTCACGGACAGCCATATTCCCACGCCACGCAAGACCGAACAGCTCAGAAAAGAAGCAGAGGGCGAGGAATATAAAATCAGGTCAAGACCTGAATGGAGTATCATAACTATCAGCGAAATTCTGAAAAATGATTTTTATATTGGTACTCTCAGACAAAGGAAGTACCGCCGTAAGAAAATCAACGGAAGTGATGAGAAATTACAGGAAACAGACCACATTGTAATTGCGAACAATCATGAAGCAATCGTTGATTATAAAGTTTTCTCGGCAGTTCAGGAGCAGATGAAACTCCGTTCAACATCGAATTATCGTGGAGTTAAAAAATATGACAACGTTTATACTGGGCATCTGTTCTGTGGTGACTGTGGAAGCCCTATGTTTTCAATGAGCCGTGCAGATTTACCGCCTGCATACCGTTGCGGAACATATCACAGGCATGGCGTGAAAGCGTGTTCGTCACATCATACAAGGGTTGATATGCTTGATGAGTTACTTAAATCTTATGTGCGTAAAGTCCGTGACAACTCAGAATTTATGCTTGAACAGTTGCAAAAATCGATTGACAGCGAGCAGAAAGAAACGTCATCAAGTAAAAACGTGGTTGAAATACTGTTGCAGAAGATTGAGGACATAAAAACAGAACTGAAATTCCTGAACCGTCAGCACGTCAAGGACATTGCAAAGCACCCTGAAAGAGAAGATATGCTTGAAGAAATCTATCAGGAGCAGGTTGACGAGTTAATGTTGCAGATAGAGGGTTTTAGGAATCAGATACAGCTTGCTACTGACAAGCACAATGCGATTATTGCAATGAACCGCACTGCAAAAAGTGTTATGGAAGTTTTTGACACTATAATCAATAAAAATGCTCTTACAAAAGCAGACATTGATTTTATAATAGATAGAATCGACGTTTTTACTGACCGTATCGAGATTAAATTGAAAGCGGATATTGACCAGCTTATCAGACTTGGCATTCCTGAAGAACTTAAACCCGAAAGCGAGACAGTCTCCGCAAATTTTAAGCAAGGCACTGGGAATATATCGTCACAGATTACCACAAGCAAGGGTAATTCTCTCAGTGTCAATGTTATCATTGAAGGCGACCCTCTGGAAATATATACCAACAGCGACGGCGAGGTTATTTTTAAGAAGTACTCTGCTGTAAGCGAAATGAGCGAAAATGCGGGGTATGTTGCAGACATAATGTATAAAATAGCAGGCTGTCCGGTTGTGATATTTGATAAAGACCATGTTGTTGCGACTGCTGGCGTTTCAAAAAAGGAATTTGCAGAACGCCGTGTTACAGGGCAGCTTGAAGAACTTATGGAAAATCGTGGACAATACTTCTGTCCGAAAGGCGAAAGCAATAATTTTTATGTAGCTGAGGGTATTGAACGCACTGCTATTGCTTCCGTCCCGATAATAACCGCCGGCGACGTTTCCGGAGCTGTGGCATTCCTCAGCACTGAACAGCATACAGAAGCTAACGATTTACAGAAAAGTCTCATAAATGCTGCTGCACAGTTTCTTGCAAAGCAGATAGAATAGTAAAACCGTTCTCTATCCGCAAAATAATATAATCCCCTTAGAGCAGACACACAAAAAAGTGTGAAAACTCAAAGGGGTTATTTTTATTGTTTTGCTATTCAGATTTTTTCTTTAATGGAATATAAGTTATTTCCAAGCTGTCAATATCATTTATATCAATCGGGTCAATAGTATATTCATCAAGTCCATAGCCCTTTTCTTCATCTGTTTCTTTATCAACTAAAAGAGTTTTTCTGTATCTTCTTTAGAAATTGATACTCTTACAAGAGTACTTGTTTTCCAATTAACGCCCAGTTTTTTATTAATTATTGAAAGGTCTCCGTCGCTTTTTTCAAGCAATTCATTTATCTGAGCAGTAAGTGATATAAACTGCCCTTCCTCCCCTATTTTATAACCATAAGTATTTTCATAAGCTTCCAGTGTCATCAGTTTGCTCAGACTACACTCTGGCAATTCTCTTGGCTTTCCCTAATATGTCGAATCCTTTAAAACAGCAATATTTTGGTCCATAGGATTCGGAACTTCAATATTCGGAAATTCAGCAATAAATCTTTTCTGAACCTATGGCATATAGCTTGAACCGCCGACAATAAGAATTTTTGTTATCTTACCGCCCTTTTTTTCTGCTTGTTTCTTAACAGATTTTGTTTTTTCAATCGTTTCGTCAAGAAGGTCTAAATTTTTTTCTTCAAACTCTGCACGGCTTACCTCAAACGAATATTTTTCGCCCTCTATTTCAAGTCTTACACTTGTGACTGCTCTCGGAGTAAGGGCTTTCTTTGCTTTTTCAGCAGCTTCCTAAATAGCTGATATTTATCCTCAACAAAAAAGCAGTTATAGCCATTTATTTCAACAGCGACTATGTCAAAAGTTCCTCTGCCAAGGTCGTATACAAAAAACGTTTAATTTTTATCTCCCTTATAGCCATAATATACGGCAGTTGCAGTAGGTTATTCCAACAGGAATACTTTTTTGAAACCAACATTTCCTCAGAGCCGAAATATGAAGGCACAGTGATTACCACCCACTCAACGCTTCAACCTGTTGTATCATAGGCATACTTTGCAAGATATTTAAATACATATGACGAAAGTTCAATGATAAATGGTGGCGTGATCTTGCCCCATATCTCTTTTAAAGAAATCAAGAACGCTGTGCGGACAAAATACCTTGTTCTCCTTTGCAGACAGAGCAACAACGAGATTAGAGTCTGAAAGTTCTACAACAGACGGAGTTATCATATCGCTGGCTTCATTGCTACAGTTTTGAATAAGCAGATTATCATCAAGGTACAAAATAACGCTGTAAGTCGTGCCTAAGTCAATACCAAAAATATACTTTGATTCCATTTTTCTTTCTCCTTTGTTTAAATTTTATTGCTCATCACTGACAGTCGATTCAACGGTTTCAGCAATCTGCTCTTTCACAGGCTCATGATACTGATAGACATTTACGGAAGCCCTTTCAACGACTTTGCCGTCAATTGAGTAAACAAGAGTTGCTCTTGTCCTTTCAATAGCCTTGTCCATGTAATATCATCGGTCGGCTTAACCTTGACAGGCTTGTATGAATCATATTTATCGCCTACAGATACCTTATATTCTACATTAGGATAAATCAAATTTGCATTTTCAAATGTATCATTATTTTCAACTTCAGATTCAATATTTTTTAGTATGGTACAGTTCATAAAAGCAGTTGTTATATTTTCTTTTTCACCATTTATAAATGGTTTTACAAAGTCTTTTAAGACAATAAACGATACAATGCCAGTAACGACAAGTGCAGTAAAAGCAAGAGCAGATATTGCTGTTTTTTATACTGTTTTTAGTCATTATATTTCCCTCCTAAAAACAACCGAATGGCATTAAAATTTTTAAATTTTTCATAAACTCTTTCGCAAAATGTATCATTTTATGAAATACTTAAATTTACACATATATATTTTTAAAAGACTATGATAAAATAATTTATACATTTCATATAAATTTAAGATACTATATCAGCATTTCATTTATGCATAATAACATTTGACAAAAATAAAAAAAGATGATATAATAAAAATGATGTGTAGCCTTTGGCGTAAGTCCAATCCGTGAGCTACACATTTTTTATAACTATAATTGCGTGTGGTTCACAAGACTGCACGCATTTTTTATAAAGAGAGGTACTAAAATGGAAAACACAAAGCAAAACAAAATGGAAAGTATGCCAGTAAAAAAACTTCTTCTTTCAATGGGCATACCAATGATTATTTCAATGGTTCTGCAAGCGGTTTATAATATCGTTGACAGTGCCTTTGTGTCGAATATGTCCGACGGCGGAGAATCAGCCCTAAACGCACTTACTCTTGCATTTCCGCTTCAGATACTTATGGTTGCTGTAGGAATCGGCACGGATGTAGGTGCTAACGTTCTCGTGGCTAAAAATCTCGGTATGAAAAACAAAGAACGTGCAGGAAAAGTAGCAGGAAATGCAGTATTCCTTGCATTTATAATATATCTGTTTTTTCTTATATTTGGATTGTTCGGAGCTGGTGCATATATACGTTCACAGACTTCAAACGCCGAAATTGCAGATATGGGAACAGACTATCTGAAAATATGCTGTATTTTTTCGTTTGGTATGTCATTTTTTGCGGTGTATGAAAAACTGCTACAGTCTACAGGACATTCGGGCTGTTCAACAATTGCTCAGATTTCAGGAGCGGTTACAAATATAATCCTCGACCCGATATTGATTTATGGTTGGTTTGGTCTGCCGACAATGAGCGTAAAAGGTGCGGCATACGCAACAGTAATCGGACAGATTGTTTCATTTGCGGTTGCACTTATTTTCCACCTAAAAGTCAACACTGCTATCGAAAATAAACTTTGCTATTTCAAGCCGTCGCTGAATGTCATAAAAGGAATATATACAATAGGTCTTCCGGCGATTATTTCTCAGGCTCTTATTTCTGTCATGACATATGGACTTAACTTGATTTTTGGCGGTATAAGTGAAACTATGGTTACTGCATATGGTCTTTATTATAAAATTCAGCAGTTTCTGCTTTTTGCGGCGTTCGGTATGCGTGACGCTATTATGCCAGTGATAGCGTTCAGTTTCGGAATGAAAGACAAAAACAGAATACGTGACGGAGTAAAATACGGACACCTTTATACTGCTGTAATTATGCTTGCAGGACTGATTGCAATAGAAATTTTTGCCGTTCCGTTTTCAGATATTTTCGGACTGTCAGGTGAAACACAGAAATTTTTCATAAATGCCATGAGAATTATTTCAATAAGTTTTATTTTTGCAGGCGTAAATATTGCGTTTCAAGGAGTATTTCAGGCAATGGACGGCGGTGCAGAATCGCTCATTATATCTGTATGCCGTCAGATAATTTTTGTATTTCCGTTTGCACTGATTTTTGCAAAAATCGCCAAGTTAAATTCCGAGATGTCATGGCTTTCATGGATTACTTTTCCGATTGCAGAAATATTTACAGCGGTTATTTCAATACTGCTTTTCAAAAAAATGTGGAATAAAGTTAATTTCAAATAACTGATGTATTTTTCGCATATTTCTTATAATAAAAAAAGCTGAGTTTTTAATTTCAACTCAGCTTTTTATTTATTTTATAAATCATTTTTATAATTTGAGATATAAGTTCTGAAATGTTCAAGATAACGCCTTGCAATCGGACTAAGCGGACGGTCAGAAATATGAATATAACCAACTTCCATTATCTCGTCGCTTTCAAGAGGAATGGAAACAATATCTGTACCGTTTAGGTCACTGCTCAGAATACCAGACGAAATAGTGTAGCCGTCAAGTCCTATCAGAAGATTGAAAAGCGTGGCACGGTCAGAAACAATAATACTTTTCGGGCTGTCGTCCGTGCTGTGCAGTTCTTCGGAGAAGTAAAAAGAATTATTAATACCTTGGTCATAAGTAAGCCTTGGATATAAAAGCAAATCCTCACGGCTTACTGTTTTTTTGTCTGCAAGCGGATTTTTACGGCTGACAAATACATGAGGTTTTGCAGTAAATTCCGGCACAAACTGCAATTCTTTATTTTTCAGAATACGCATAATCACTTCACGGTTGAAGTTGCTCAGAAAGATTATACCAATTTCAGAACGCTGTGTATATACATCTTCAATAATATCATTTGTACGGAGTTCACGGAGCGAAAATTCATATTTATCCTTTCCGTATTCTTTTATGAGTGCAACAAAAGCGTTGACCGCAAAGGCATAGTGTTGTGAAGATACAGCAAAAATTCTCTTTGCCGGTTCGCCGTATTTGTATGTCTGCTCCAGAAGTTCCGCCTGCTCAACAACCTGTCTTGCATAGGAAAGAAATTTAGTACCTTCTTCAGATAGAATCACGCCACGGTTACTTCTTGAAAAAATAGTAATTCCCATTTCCTGCTCCAGTTCCGAAACGGCTTTTGAAAGACTGGGCTGTGTGACATATAATTTCTGTGCTGCCATTGTAATTGAACCATACTGCACAATCTGTATGATATATTTTAACTGCTGTAAAGTCATATGCATTCACTCCGTAACCATTATATCATAATTAAATGAAAAAATCAACACTTTACTGCAAGCAGTCTGTAAACCGCTTCATAAATTTTTCTTGCGACATACGGATTATTCATAGTATACAAATGAATGCCGTCCACATCATGTGAAATCAAGTCTACAATCTGGTCTATAGCGTAAGCAATTCCGGCATCACGCAAAGCTGTTGGATTGTTTTCATAGCGTTCAATCATTTTCATGAATTTTTTAGGCAGTTTTATACCGCAGAGTTTAACCATTCTTTCAATCTGAGCTTTGTTTGTAACCGGCATAATACCAGCTTCAATAGGTACGTCTATGCCGATAATTTCAGCACGTTCATGGAATTTATAAAAGTCGTCATTATCAAGAAAAAGCTGTGTGATAAGCTGTGAAACTCCACAGCCAACTTTATGTTTAAGAAAGTTCATATCCTCAATAATATTACTGCTTTCTGTATGCCCCTCCGGATAACAGGCGGAAATTATATTAAAGTCATAACGTTCATTTATAAATTCAATCAGTTCGCTTGCATGATTGAATCTTCCGCACGGCTTGGTATCGGCGGAAATATCCCCACGCAATGCGAGGATATTTTCTATACCGTTTTCTTTAAGAGAATCAAGGATTTCAACTGTATCTCTTTCCGAAAGATTTATACAGGGAAGATGTGCCACACTCTCAATACCATATTTTTTTCTGACATCAGAGGCAATTTTAATTGTTTTACTGCCGTTTGTTCCACCGCCTGCACCGTATGTCACACTGATAAAGTCGGGCTGTAAACCTGAAAGACCGTCCAGTGTCTTATAAATTATACTCTCGTCGGCATCGGGTTTGGGCGGAAAAACTTCAAATGACAGTACAGTTTTTTCCCGAAATAAATCACAGGTTTTCATTGCGAATCTCCTTAGCTGAAATTACAAGGTTTTCAAGGCTCGGAACAGTTTCCTTGTTTCCTCTTGTTTTAAGTCCACAGTCGGGATTTACCCAGAGTTTTTCTGCCGGAATCCTGTCAAGCATTTTGTGAAGTGCAACCTTGATTTCTTCAACAGACGGTATTCTCGGAGAATGAATATCATATACACCCGGACCTACTTCTGTACGAAAATTATTTTCTTTGAGAACGTCAAGAATCGTCAAATCAGAACGGCTTGCCTCAAAAGTAATCACATCAGCGTCCATGTCGTCAATTTCCTTGATAATATCAGAAAATTCGCTGTAGCACATATGCGTGTGAATCTGAGTCTCCGGTTTTACACCGCTGTGGACAAGTCGGAATGCAGGAATTGCCCAGTCAAGATAATCGCTTTTCCAGTCTGACTTTCTGAGCGGAAGTTTTTCACGGAGTGCAGCCTCGTCAACCTGTATTATGCTGATACCGTTTGTCTCAAGGTCAAGGACTTCCTCACGTATTGCAAGTGCTATCTGATATGCACTTTCTTTCAGAGAAATATCTTCACGTGGGAACGACCAGTTAAGGATTGTAACAGGACCTGTCAGCATCCCTTTCATGTGCTTGTCTGTAAGGCTCTGTGCATATGTCGACCACTTGACAGTCATAGGCTTTGCACGGGAAATATCACCCCATACAACCGGCGGTTTTACACAGCGTGTACCGTAAGACTGCACCCATGCTTTTTCAGTAAATATATAACCGTCAAGGCATTCGCCGAAATATTCAACCATGTCGTTGCGTTCAAACTCTCCGTGTACAAGAACATCAAGACCAATTTCTTCCTGTAACTTCACGCATTCTGCAATCTTTTCTTTCATGTAACCGTCATACTGTTCTTCCAATATTTCACCCTTGCGGAACGATGAGCGGACACTTCTTATTTCTGCGGTCTGTGGGAAAGAGCCGATTGTTGTTGTGGGAAATATAGGAAGATTAAGTCTTTTTTTCTGAATTTCTTCACGTTCTTTAAATTCCGGAAGTCTTACAAAATCAGCGTCAGAAAGAGCCTGTACTTTCTTCTGAACGTCATAATTTGCATGGTTTCTTGTCTCAGTGAAAATGCGTGCATTATTTTTATATTCTTCTGTTTCAACCGGAACGTCAGAAGAAATAATTTTTTTCAGTTCTGCAATTTCCGAAAGTTTTTCCTCTGCATATGCAAAATGTTTTTTATAGACTTCTGAAAGCTTCGTTTCATTTTTCAATGTATACGGCACGTGCAAAAGCGAACAGGAAGTATTTATTACAATTTCACTGCAATGTTTCTGAAGTTCAGAAATAATGTAGAGAGTATTTGCATAATTATTTTTCCATATATTTTTGCCGTTCACGACACCTGCAAACAGAACCTTGTCAGCCGGAAAATCATTTTTCTGTACAAGTTCGAGACTATTTTTTCCCTCAACAAAGTCAAGTCCGATACCGTCAAAATCAAGTCCGCATATCTCGCTGTAGCAGTCACGTACATCACCGAAATAAGTCTGAACAAGAACTTTGATTCCGTTCTTTCCGGACAGGATTTTTTTATAAAGACTTACAAAAAAATCTTTGTCTTCTGCGGTCATGTCCATAACAAGACACGGCTCGTCAAACTGTACCCATTCCGCACCTGCTCCGGAGAATTTTTTCAAAATATCAGCATATGCCTTAGCGACATCTTCCGCAAAGTCAACCGCTGTTTTATTGCCTGTATATTTTGCAAGTTTTAGAAATGTATATGCTCCGATAATGACAGGCTTTGTTTTAACGCCGTTTTCCAGAGCCTCAGAAAACAACTCAAACGGTTTGTTTCCAGAAAGTTTTATTTCCGTGCTGTCGTCGATTTCGGCAACCATATAGTGATAGTTTGTATTAAACCACTTCTTCATAGCCAACGCCTTTACGTCGCCGTTTTCGCCCTGATAACCTCTCGCCATTGCAAAGTACGTATCAAGCTCTGAGAGTTTCAGATTTCTGTATCTTTCGGGGACGGCATTCAGCAAAACTGCTGTATCAAGTAATCCGTCATAGAAAGAAAAATCGTTTGACGGAATGAAATCAAGTCCGTTTTCACGCTGTACTTTAAGATTTGCAGAACGGAGATTTTTAGCTGTCTCCTGCAATTCTGATGCAGAAATTTCGCCCTTGAAGTATTTTTCGCTTGCAAATTTAAGCTCCCTCAAAGAGCCGATTCGTGGATAACCTATAATTGATGTTTTCATAGCATTCTTACCTTTCAAGTTTTATTGCATTTATTATATCATACTTTTTCTGCTATGTGGTAACACTTATTTTTTATCGTCGGTCATAACTTTTATCTATATCAAAAAGCCATATAAAAATATAGGCTTGTTCTACTTGTTTAATATAGTCAACAACAGCACTTATAGTAAATATTATATATATTTATAAAAAGTTATTGATAATTATATAAAAATAATATATAATAAATATAGAATATTATGCTAAAAATACTTTACATTAATAATTGAGTAGGTTTATTATGAAAAAATTAATTATTATATTATTGACTATGGTTATGTGTTATGGATATTCACCGATGTGTGTTAAGGCTTACCAAGAGCCAAAAATAGCCACTGTCGGTATTACTACTGAAAACAGTCCAGAGTTATGGAAAAAATTTCTTAAGTATGATTTATGCATAACAGACTACAATTCATTGACAGATGATGAAAAAGAATTATGTAAATTTATTTTCGAGACTGAATTAAATTCAGAAGATACTATAATTTGTGAGCGTGCAAGACGTATTCTCAATGGCTATGATGTTGGAGAACGCATAACTTTAGATTCTTTTATGGAAATTTCATGCGTTCAAGATAAGATTTTTATTTGTTATGATGGTATTAATGAGTATTATAATAGCTTGAATGTTGTACCTGATGTGAAACATATTGACGATAACCCTAAAACTTACTATGAATATTGGTTAGATAATCTTGGTACAGAAAAAATAATATACACTCATAAGGATACTAGTCATACATGTTATAGATATGAAGTATATGAGAGTAATAGATTAATTAGATATACTAATTTAAATACAAAAGTAGTTGAGCCGGAAGTTATTTCTGATGATGTGTTTAAATACTTTAAGTTTTCTAATAATACTTTATATGTTAATTACCCTATAGATACTATGTCAGAGATTTATGAAGTACCTACTGAAGTAGATGGTATGAAGGTCATTGGTATAGTAACAAAAGCTTTTAATGATTGTAGAAATTGTAAGGAGATTATTCTTCCCGATACTATAGAATATATCGAATCCGAAGCATTTTCTGGTTGTCAGAATTTAGAGAAAATTGATATTCCTAATGGCGTAAAAGCAATCGGACAAATGATATTTTATGGTTGTAAAAATTTAAAAGATGTAACTATTGATACTCCTAATGCAATGGTATCTTACCGAGCATTTGAGGGTTCTTATGTTGAAAATATACATCTTAATTTTAAAACTGTTGATAGTGAAGTATTAAAAACATTAAAATATTATATACGTAATGTAACTTTTGGGAATGATGTTGTAAAAATAGGTTCTAGCTTTATAGATACTGATATTACAGAAAAAATAAATATAGTTATACCAGATACAGTAGAAGTTATAGCTGATGATTGCTATGTAGGAACATTATCTTATGAGCCTCCTCCAACAATCCCTATTAAGAATGTATCTGTACCACATAATATAAAAATATTCGGTGCTTATCGATTCCCAGCAGCTGGTACAGAGACTATAGATTTTCTTGGAGAATACAAAAATATACCTGCATATATTTCTTGTACTGAAGACTCTTCATGTGAGTACTATTATAAATTTAAAAAATTTAATATTTCCGGTTACTATGGTACAGAGGCACATTCCTATGCAGTATCTAATAATCTTAAATTCACTCCTCTTGATGAATTGAATTATGGTGATACAAACGGCGATGAAAAAATTAATATCGCTGATGCTGTATCATTGCAGAAATATCTGTTTGGCAATGGTTCTGTAGGCTATGAGGCAGACGTAAACAAGGACGGCTATGTTGATATTTTCGATATGGTAGAAATGCGTAAAATGATATTAAACAACCAATAAACAACAAAAAGCTCTTGAATCAGTTTCAAGAGCTTTGTCTATTATTTATCCAGTTTCCCAATAACACAAATGCGTTGTGAGCCATCGTCATTACACGTGATTACCGTGATTCTATTGTCACCATAGTCATCAAGAACATAAGTATCACTGGGATTTATAATTTTTTTCTCTGTTATTATATATGGATAACATATTTTATCTTTGCTATAAAGATACATTTTCATTCCTGTTTCAGCATACTTTAAATCGTCAAAAACACAAGCATATATGGTACTGCTGTGTCCGGTAATACAATAATTACCTTTACCTAAATCTCCGGTATTTAAGAAATGTCCTGCTGAGTATTTCAACGTTTCGTTATCTGTTCCTTCGAGAACCGGAGTTTTTATTTTTAATTCCGGTATTTCAAAGATAATGCTTGTTTCTAATAATTTTTTTTTATATATTTCCCTGCTGATTTTATTATATCCGAAATATCCCAAAAGTGCCAGTCCTGCTAATATTAAAGCAAGACCGGCACAAAACATCAGCTTATTACGTTTTTTTTTCAAACTACTTCTCATTTCGTTTAGATTTTACAACAAGCATTGTACCACCGATTACAAGCATTAGTGACATTGTTTCAATAAGCCTTGCAAACGGCATACCGGCTTGTGGCAAATCTTCGGTATTATTTGCAGTTGTTGTGGTTGTTGTATCATTATCTGAAACTGTTGTAGTAGTTGTTGTATCGTATTCTGAAACTGTAGTAGTTGTAGTTGTGTCGTCTTCTGAAACTGCTGTGGTAGTTGTTGTATCGTCTTCTGAGACTGCTGTAGTTGTCGTTGTATCGTCTTCTGAGACTGCTGTAGTTGTTGTTGTATCGTCTTCTGAAACTGTTGTAGTTGTTGTTGTATCGTCCTCTGAAACTGTTGTAGTAGTTGTTGTATCGTCTTCTGAAATTGTTGTGGTCGTTGTTGCATTGTCACCTGCAACTGCTGTAGTAGTTGTTGTAGTATGTGGACGGGTTGTATTTTCTACAACAGCATTTTCTTCTCTTAAGTCAACTACATAATTATGTACACCTCCAAACAATTCGGGGTCTCTAATTTCAAGTTGCAAATCCAATGTAGAATAAAAAAACACACTGTAGCCATTACAAGAAGCCTCTGTACTACCAGTATTGTTATATACATAGCCTTCGGGAAGATTTTTTATTTTCACGCCATAACATGACGATGAATTATCATTTTCAAAATAATATGGAAGTTCAATAGAATAAACAATATCTTCAGATGTATTCCACTCTGCAAGAACAGACTGTACATTATAATCCGAATCCATTGAAACAAGTTCAATATCAAGACCGCTAAAATATTCTTTGTCAACAATATCTCTAACTGAAAAAGTAGCATTCAAAGAACTTTCAACAGGAAAATCAAGTTCAACGAAAGGGTCTTTGTGTTCCGGATTAATATGATAGGGCATTGTGCCACTTAAAACTCCATTTCCATGATAGCCGGAATAATCAGATGAACGTCCGCCAACTGAATATCCGTCAGGAAACTGTTCAACTTCTGCACAATAGAAATGCCCCTTAACAAATTTGATATTTTCAATTGTATGTGGGTTGCTGTCAGAAGTATTCCAGCTGTCGAGTACCGCTAATACTTCGGCATCCGGATTTAATGAAGTGTCTTCGCTGTACTCAACAAACTTTACATCTACACCCTCAAGTTTCTCTCCTGTCGGCCAAACTGATACATCTATAACAGCATCAAAATAAGATGTATATTCGTCATCATTATCAGTTGTGGAAATGGTTTCTTCAACGTTGATATTAACGTTTTCTTCTGCAAAAGCAACTAAAGATGTAGTGCTTATGCTCTGGAATATCATTGCTAAACTCACTATTTTTGCGAGTAAACTTTTCTTTTTCATAAAATACCTCCTTTTGATGTTACAGGATATACCATTTAAACTGCTCTGCATGGGTATTATATGTCCAAATCTGAATTATAGCACCTTCGTCACCAGATGAACCTTCAATATCCATAGTCTTAGAGGGTACAGCTCTAGGTCTTATATATGATAACCCATTAACGTCTTCTTGAATTTTCCATTGTTGCTTGATATTTCCACTCTCAAAATCAGAGAAAGCTAAATCAGAACCGTCGTCCATAGTAGTAACAGTTAATGCTTGTTTGTTATCAGATGATTTTATGTATACATAACCACTGCCAGCATCAACAAAATTCCACCAGTATTTTTTCTCGCTTTGGACAACTTTAGACCCATTATGGCTTACAAACAAACCGCTGTATTTACTTTTTATACATTTAGGAAATTCCGGATATGATGTTGGGGAATCGGGGGAATCAAGATTAAAATCAAAGGGAATTTTATTGCTAGAAGAATAATTTTCACCGCCTGATTCTATAAAAACATACTCTTCATCATTATCCGTACCTTTTCCACAATTGCAATTTTTTTGTGTATTCCATTCCCCAGATGAATCTTCAGTTGGATAATAACAGCTTTTTACTGTTCCTGTATTCCAAGAAACCCATTTATTTGTTTTAGAATTTCTTCCATATGAATGCTTAACTCTACATCTTCTTTTTTTGTCTTCATTGTTAGCAAAATCTTCTTGAAACACAGAACTTTTATTCAATGTTAAATTTTCAACAGGGAAACTAATAATTCCAATCAACTGCCAATCATTATTAGGTTTCCGCAACCAGTGCATATAATATGTATTTCCACCAAAAGATTTTGTACCTACTGCCATTCCATACCATTTATTCATAGACCACTGAACATTAGTATATATATGTTTTCCAGTGCCTTCTCCGGAAAAGTCAAAATTATTTTCATCAGCACCTTGTATGTAATATTCAATTTGTGGCTGAAGATTACCATTATCCCAAATAGAAAACATAGTAATATGTCTACTATTATCATTCTGAAAACCTGCGTATCCATTATTCCAGTTAAGAACCGCCCAATATGTACCAATAGCTTGAATATCACAATAGAAATCTACTAAAATCATATTAAAACTATTACTAGAAATATTCCAGTCTACATACATATTTGTAGCTTGTTTTTTATCTCCCATAATAATTCCCCCTTTCGTAGTTTTTATTTTGTTTAGTATATCATATTTTATTCTAAAAGTCCATATATTTTTTACACAAATATAATTATTTTTTTTATGCATTACAAACAAAAAACTACCACATTTAATGGCAGTTTTTTTTGATTTATCAGATTTAATTTTGTCTCTATTATATCATGATATTAAATATCTTACAATAATTTCTGGCAATATAAAAGTTTTTATTTTAAAAATTATTTTAATATGTATTTTTAATCAGCTTGAAAATAACCGTGCCTTCCACAATAAGCGGTGACGCAAAATGAAAAAATACTGTTGATTTTTCGGGGGCTTTAATTTCCGAAAGCACTTCACAGGTCAGCGGATTAAGAATTTCTGCAATAAGCTGTCCACGCTCAACAGCGTCGCCGATTTTTGTCTTTATTTTGCAAATTCCGCCACATTTTGAATGCACCTGTATCATATCCGATTCACTTATAACAGAAGTTACATATCCGGCATGAATAGGATAATTTAT
Source organism: Ruminococcus flavefaciens (assembly GCA_023667045.1). Lineage (GTDB taxonomy): Bacteria > Bacillota > Clostridia > Oscillospirales > Ruminococcaceae > Ruminococcus > Ruminococcus flavefaciens_AC. Next base: position 16,471 of record JAMPAU010000010.1, read on the forward strand.
GATTTTTTTGTTTTTCATGAAACGCAGAACAGCATTTACTGCATTGTCGGCGGAGTCTTCTTTCATGTCGTCGGTGGAGTGCGTGAAAAGCGAATATGCCTTTGTATTCCACAACTGCCAGTTATAGTTAAGCGTTGTTGTATCATAGGGCTTAGGAGTGCGTTTCAGAGCATACGGAAGACCAAAATCTTTCAGACCGTCGTCGTCTGTAAATTCCGTTGTCATCTGCTTGACATGAGTTAAAAATCTTCCCGGCTGATAGAAACTTGCAAGCTGTATGCCGTACTCAAACCCCTGTATTTCCGCAAAAATACCGTCTGCAATACGCTGTGTAGTTTCGCCGAGATTATAGCCTGGAAACATTCTGTTTATGTCGGTATTGTCCATTGCCCAAAAACGCTTGCCTATATTCATTGAATGATAATTCGCACACGGAATAACCATAATCCCCGTATTTTTAGCGATTTGTCCGTTGATTTCGAGCTTTTTCAGTTCCTGCACAAGTCTTGCACAGACGTACATCTGCTGTACTTCGTTTCCACGCATCGCACCCATAATACAGATAGTTTTCTGTGAAATATCGCCGAAACAAAAAGCCTTTACTTCAAGCGGTTCACGGTAGACGGATTCAAGAGCGAAAATTGTTTTTTCAGTCATTATTTTTATCCTCCTGTAAAATTCTTGCAATCAGCGAACCGCCGTAAACAACCGGATATTCACGTAAAGTGAAAAGCAGTCCAGAACATACAGCCGTTACATTTTCAGAAACATTCGTAAGAGGATTAACAACTTTTCCAATAACATCACCTTGTTGTACATAGCTTCCGAAAGAAATTTCAGGGACGAAAATTCCGGCTGACGAGGAATTTATAAAACCTACAGCACCGTCCATTGAAACAATCGGTTCATGGACTTCAGGCGGTTCAATTCCTTTCAGCATTTCAAGATTTACAAGCATATTTAAAATTCCGTCCATAAGCTGTTTACAATATTCTTTTGTAATCCTCATGCCTACGCCCATTTCCACAACAAGCGTTTTCGTACCTGCTGAATTAAGCGAGTGTGCAAGCGTGGACTCAAGAACCGTTGCCGACGCATGAACCCATACGAAATCAACATTAAGCATTTTTGCATACGGCAGAAGTTTTTCTGAAGTCGGAACACTCATGCGTATCTGCGGAATTTCACGGAGAAAAATATTACTTGCATGAATATCAATGCATACTTCAGCACCTTTCATATCTTCAAGGATTTCATGGGCTATCATTTCGGGCATTGTGCCGGATTCAGTACCCGGAAAAGTTCTGTTCATATCGAGGTCATAACCCGGAATACCACGCATTATGCTGTCAATTCCAAGCGGATTGAGTGCGGGATAAATATCAATAGTTCCGTTGAGTTTGTCAATATTTTCTTTCAGATATTCGCCCAGTGCATAACAAATATACTGCCCTTCGAGTTCGTCGCCGTGCGTGCCGGTAACTATGCATACACGCTTTTCTGATGTGCCGTTTGATATGCTGTTTTTCTGAATTTTCAGCTTTTCATTCACTGCAAGTCCAGCCTGTGATACTGTCTTTATCATTGGTAAAACCTCCTTAATACGCCGTTTTCAGACTTGACGTGATAAGCTGTAACTGCTTTGTATATGCCCCAAACATAACGCCCCTGTCGATTGAGCAGTCACCAAAATCACGTCCCTGCGACAAAACAAGATAATCCTCATTTACAGGACAGTTATTTGCAGGGTCAAAACCGCACCACTTTTCGCCGTCCCATATTTCAATCCAGCTGTGAGTTTCTCCGTCGCATGAAGCAAGTCCGGCAACATAACGGCACGGGATTTTATCCATTCTGAGCAGTGAAATCATAATATGTGAAAAATCCTGACATACGCCTTTTTTCAGTTCAAAAACCTGATTTGCGGTTGTTTTTGTACTGGTAATGCCTTTTTCATATTTTATTAGGTCGGATAAAATTTCCGAAAAAAATTCAGTTCTTTCAAAAGGCTTTTCAAATGTGCATTTTGCGGAAATTTCATTGTAAAAATCAATTAAATTTCTGTCGGGTTTTGTGTACTCGGACTGATACAGATAACACGGCATAAAGTCTGTTTTTGGCTTGGATACGTCAATCATTGCACAACCGTTTATCTCGAAATCAAGAAATCTATGCTCCTTTGAAATGTAACCGGTTGTTACATTGTTTCCGAATGCGTCAACGGTATTTTTTGTAGGCACGAAAGGCGAAATATTCATTTCGCAACTCATAATATGCTGTACGGGACTTTCAACTGGAAGACAGCGGAGTGCAAAAGAATGATTATGTACGTAATTGTCAAACGTTAATTTTGTTGCAAAAGAAAAATTTAAAATCTTCATGATTCACCTCCGTCAAAAAGTCTGCTGATAAGTGATATTGCGGAAAACTCCTGACCTTTGAAATTTTCAGAATAAACAATCTGTTTCAGATTTTCAAGGATATTTTTATTGTACCTGTACGGCGAATTTTCCGGTATTCTCTCCAAAAATTCACACATTCTTTCAAATTCCGGAATGACTTTTTCCAGACGGTATTTAAGCCTTATGTAAAGCTCCACACGCTCAACATATTTTGCACAGAGAAAAATATCACGCACTTCTTCATTATAAACGTGGTCTGTAAAACAGCCATAAAAACCATACAGAATATCTTCCAGTGGCATCATCGCAACAACAAGCCCCTGTGAAACATTTTCAGCAGATTTCAACTTGTCCTTTGCAAGCTGTAAGTAAGCGAGTGCGTCTGTGGAAATTTCTTCACGGAGTTCAATGCCGTTATCGTAGGCACGTTCAAGACTGTAAGCCGTCGAACAACTGTTACCCTTATCAAAAATAAAGCTGTGGAAAAATTTTTTATAATCGCCGTAAGTATCATTTAGACCGAAACATTCAAGATATTTCTTGTAGTGTTCGGGGTCACGGTCAATGACTTTATCGTAAAGCCTTTCAAGAGCTTTCAGTGTTGTGAACGCCCTTTCTGTATATCGTCCAAGCCAGTAAATACGACTGCTGTGTTCAGTGGAAATACTGCTTGCACAGCTCTGAATCATAACATTACCCATGTATCTTTAAAGCCTCCTCCTTGTGATGAGTTTACAACGAACGAATCGGGATTGCGTGAAAATCTTGTCAGTCCCGATGCCCATACCCTTGTGGTTTCGCCGGACAGCACAAAAGCTCTTAAATCGGCTTTCCTCATAACCTGCTCGCCGTTTTCAAGAATGGGCAAATCCTTAAAATCTATAACTTCCTGTGCAATAAAACGGCGTGGTTCGTTTATTATGGTCTGACGGAAACTTTCAAGTTTTTCTTCTGATAAATCACTTCCGAAAACAACCCCGTAACCGCCGGCTTCTGCAACGTCCTTGATAACAAGTTTTTCAAGATTTTTGAGAACGTAATTTTTATCTTCCTCATAAAACGGCAGATAAGTAGGAGCGTTTTTCAGAATTGCCTTTTCACCTAAATAGTACTCAATCATTTTCGGGACAAAATAATAAATTCCCTTGTCGTCCGCAACGCCGTTGCCAAGTGAGTTTATAATTGCGACATTTCCGCTCCTATAGGCTTCCATTAAATTCGGAATGCCTATCAGAGATTCAGAATTGAACGTCAACGGGTCAAGGTATTCGTCGGAAATACGGCGATATAACGCACCGATTCTAGTTTTTCCGCCGGAATATGTTTTCTGCCACAGCATATTATCCTCAACAAAAAGCTCATCATTCTGCACAAGTGCCGAGCCTGTCATTTCAGCTAAATATGAGTGTTCAAAATATGCTGCATTGTAACGTCCGGGAGTAAGTATTGCATTGATACCGCCACGATTTACGAAATCCATAGTATCTTTAAGGAGTTTCGCATAATTTCTGTTGTCAACAATGCCGTTCTGAGTAAAAACTTCCGGAGAAACGGCTCTTGTTAGTTCACGTGCGATAAGAGGATAAGACGCACCCGACGGTATGCGGAGATTGTCTTCAAGTATGTACCATTCGCCGTCCTTGCCTTCAACGAGGTCGATTCCCGAAATATGACTATAGATGTTTTCGGGCGGAGTAATTCCCTCGCACTGTGGCAGATAACCGCTTGAAATGTACACAAAGTCTTCCGGAACAATGCCGTCACGGATAATATTTTTTTCGTGATAAATGTCAAAAAGGAACTTATTCAGTGCGTCCGCCCGCTGAACAAGTCCCTTTTCAATGACCTTGAATTTTTCCGCCTCGATTATTCTTGGTATCGGGTCGAACGGAAAAAACTGCTCTTTGAACTGTCCGTTTTTGTACACACCGAATTTAACTCCGTATCTGCGGAGAAGCTGGTTTATTTCGTCTGCATTTGTAACCGGTAGTATCTGCTTTGCGTTCTTCATTTTATCACACCTTTTCTGAATAGTAATATAAACAAAAAAGGTGCTTACGGACTAAGCCCGAAGCACCTTTGCTTTTGTTTTATTCTGTTTACATTATAAAACTATTAATCGGAAATGTCAATAGCTTTGCGAAAACTTTCACATAAAAAAGCAAAAATCAGTCATATATCACAAAATCTATTTCCAATAAGTTTAAAGTATTGTTGCATTTTAAAGTCGTTACGGTTTGAATATCTCTGCTGTTTATTTTTAAGTTGCTTATTTTTTTGAAATATGCTATAATTAAAACAGTATATTTAATGAAAAGGAGAAAATTATGGCATACGGAAAATCAATTGAATTATTTCTTGTGAACGGTACTGCTGACAGCATCATTACTGCGGAACTTTCTAACTGGAACGGCAAGGCAATAAAAATCCCTCGTATTGAGGTCGCTGACTGTAAAAGAGATGATATTACTCAGGCAGGTGTATATTTTCTGTTCTGCAAAGAAGACGACGGTTCAGATTCTGTTTATATTGGTGAGGCAGAAAATGTAAAAGAACGTCTCGTACAGCATATGCGTGATTTCACTTCAGAGAAAGAAAAGTATTACTGGAATACAGCGGTTATTTTTATAGGCAGAGACCTAAATAAAGCCTTGATTCGCTATCTTGAAAACCGTTTTGTAGAAACCGCCCGAAACTCAAAAAGGTATGTTGTTCTGACAAAAAATACATACCGCAATACTGTAATGAAAGAATCACAGATTTCAGCAATGGAAGAGTTTATAGAAAATGTCAAGATTCTGATTAATGCGTTGGGGTATAAAGTTCTTGAGCCTCTGGACAAGCAGGATAAAGTTGAAAATAATATATCTGACAAGGTTAAGTCAGAAGAAATCGCACTTCATCTGGAGCGTACTATCAAAGATGTCGGAAAAATAAAAGCCAACGGAATGCGTACAGCAGAGGGATTTGTGGTTTTGAAAGACAGCATTGTATCACCGGTTGATGATGACACAATTCCAATGTCTCTTAAAGAAAAACGTAAAAAAGCAAATATTGAATCCGGAGTTTTAAAGGAAGATATGCTGTTTTCCAGTCCGTCCTATGCAGCTATGTTTGTTATCGGTAAAAGCGCCAACGGTCTGGTAAGCTGGAAAACAAGTGACGGACGTTTGCTGAAAGACATTGAAAATATTTAAAACAAAACTTATTATAAACAAAAAGCTGAGTTTTTAATTTCAACTCAGCTTTTTATTTATTTTGTAAGTTTGTCAGAAATATAACTGATTTTAAAATTTATAAAAAAACCCGATAAGCACTGTCATCATTGCAACCAACAATATTTGTATTCCAAGACCGTATCTCACATAATCCTTGAATTTATAGCCGATACGCATTGTCATGCCTATAAATCCGCATGAAAGAGGTGTAAGTATTGCCAGTCCGGAAGCAAATGCAACAGCAATTATAAAAGGTCTTTCATTAAATCCAAACTGCTGTGCAAACTGTATTGCAAAAGGCAGTATAAGTATTACTGTTGTTGTATTAGAAATAACATTGCTTACTGCAACCGTAATCAATATAACTGCAAACAGAAGAACCATAGGCGGTATATCAGCCGGAAAAACTTTGAATATCATTTCACATAATTTCTGTACACAACCGCTCGCATTAAGACCGTTTGCCATGCCTATACTGCAACCAAGCCATATCAATATATTCCAGTCCACTTTCGCAAAAGATTCTCTTTGCTTTACCGCAGAACCGACTATACATATGACTGCACCTATCAATGAGGCAATTCCTACCGAAACGGCTTCCGTTATGAAAAGTATAAGCATAACTATTCCTGCAAAACAAGTAACAATGCATTTTTTCCGGTCGGGCTGAAAAGACAGGCTGTCATTCTGTAATTCTGAACTGTCAATTTTTTCGTTTTTCCAAATATTTTTTCCTTTCCTGTAGGAAAAAATCAGCAGAAACGGCAGTGACACCAAAAGCATGATAATTCCGACCGGAAGCAATTCAAACATGGCTATTCCCTCTCCTGTTATCTCCTCTGCTATTGAAGACGATATGAGAGTGGCAGGAGCTCCGATAAGGGTACATTGTCCGCCTAATATAGCAAGATATATCACAGGGAGAGTAATATTCTTTACATTTACATTTTTTATCTCCTGTGCAATACTGATACATATTACAAGCATCAAAGCACAAACCACTTGATTATTCAGAAAAGCCGAAAGAAAAGCTGAAATAAGTCCGGCAAAAAATATTATTCTTTTTTCTTTTCCTTTTGATAATTCTGCAATCTTTCTGGCTGTCAGATTAGACAGTCCGCTTTCTTGATATGCAATTCCAAAGATTTCTGTTCCAAAGACAATAAGTATTATATCATTTGCGAATCCGGAAAAAGCGTCCTGAAGTGTGCATACTCCGCAAACTACATAAGCCACGCACCCTGCCAACGTTATTGTAGCAGGAGGTACAATATCAATAATAAACAGTATAAGACACAACAAAAAAATTATACCAGCCATAATCCCTCCAAGAAATAATTATTTGCAAAAAACTTGTATTTTCCGCTTTTCACTAGTTATATAAGTTCGTTTATAATATTCTGCCACTGTTCAGTTATATAAGCCATTTCATCTTCATAGAAAAATGTTTCGTCATAATAAAAGTGATATGTACATATTTCACAGTTCATATCTATCATAAGCTGTAGCTTAGTGGCATTGCTTTCATTTTTTTCCTTGATATATTCAAGTGTTCCGTGTCCCGTGCTGTTTCCCGATTCCATAAGATTAAGCATAATATCGGAATATACGGAATTAAGTTTCTGTGTAAGACGGTTCTTTCGTACGTACTGCCTAAATGAACCGCTAAGCTGTGAAGAAGCCTCTATAACTGCTGTCTGAGTATTCTGAAGCTGTTCCGCAAAACTTTTTTCGGGATTCCAATGTACACAGGCAATTACTTTTTTAACAAACATTCCTATTGTGTCTTCGTACTGTCCGTCAGAGCGGTCTGACATCGGCATAGCTATCCACATTTCCTGCCGTTTGGAAATATTGTATATAAGCTGTGCATACATTGTCAGCATTCCGGAAAATAAAGAAACGTTCTCTCTGTGGCATATTTCCCTAAGATTTTTCAGAGCTTCAGAAGAAAATTCAATTTCATTGTGAATCATTGAAATATCTGGACTAACCTGCTCCGGAATTTCAAACTCCTCAATCGGTTCTGCTTTTTTAAGATTTTCCCATGTCTCATTATACGACTGACTTTCATTCAGTCGGCTACGAACATATTGAAAATATGAATCACTCTTTGTATCATTACAAGATATACCGTAATATCTATCAAGGATTTTTCTGTAAACAGTACAGAAAGACTGTTCGTCAGAAATTATATGATGCAATGAAATATATAAAATACTCTTTTCTTCGGGACAATCAATAAGAATAAAACGATAAAGAGGTCCTGCACTCAAATCCATAGGCATATCCGCCAGCATTTTTATCATTTCTGAAACTGTCCGCCTGTCGCTGAGGTGCATTATCTGAAGACAATGTTCTGGAATATTCTGATTAATGTTCTGTCTAACTCGTCCGTCTTTCTGTATTGCAAAAGATGTACGTAATATAGGTTCTTCATTAAGAAGCTCCTTTATTGCAGATTCCAGTCTTTCTTCATTCGGACGCTCGGCAAGTTCAAGTTTTGCCGCAAGAACATATCTTGTATTTTCATTCATGCTTGAATATACCCACATATCTTCCTGCTCCGGTGAAAGCGGGTATTCGTCGGTCGTATTGACAGTATTTTCTGCCGGCTTGTCTGCTGATAATTTATCAATCAGCTTTATCCAGTCTTTGTAATATGGTTCTCTAAGGAAATCCGACAACGGTATCTTTACATCAAATTCGGAACGTATTTTACTGATAATCTTTATTGCGTCAAGCGAGTTTCCGCCGTTCTGATAAATACTGCGATGAAGTATAATGTCTTCGCCGAGTACATCACGGTATATTCTTTCAAGCTTTTTTTCATTCTCTGTCACTGCAATGATTTCAGTTTCTTCTTCAAAACTGAATTTCTGAAGTTTTCGTATATCAGTTTTGCCGTTTGCAGTAAGAGGAAACTCCTCAATGTACTGATACTTTGCCGGACACATATAACGAGGCATATTTTCACGTGCAAACTTGTCAAGTTCTTCTGAAGATAAAGGCGACTCCGCTGTATAAAAAGCTGTCAGCAGTCCGGCATTTCCGGCTGTCGTCACAACACATCTTATTATTTTTTCATTTGAGTTCAGAATACTTGCGACACCCTCAAGCTCTACACGTTTTCCGTTAATCTCAACCTGAAAATCCTTTCTTCCCCCAAATGCAACCTCGCCGTTTGGAAGATACCAACCGCAGTCTCCAGTGTTGTACCACCTTTCACCGTCTATTTCAATAAAACGCTTTGCAGTTTCTTCCGGATTGTTGTTATAGCCCTTAGCCATTCCAATGCCTCTTGCATACATTATTCCCTCAACTCCAAAGGGACAAATTCTGTGCAACTGATTCATTACCCTGTACTGCAATCCGTCAAGAGCGTGTCCGTATGGTATTAAATCGCTCTCCATGTCTTCAGCGGTTACTCTGTGCCAACTGCTCCATATTGTCGTCTCGGCAGGACCGCCAACATTATACAGCAGTTTAGGATTAATAATATCATTTATCTGAACTGCCAAACGTGGTGTAAATACTTCACCGCCAAGCACTACTACTTTGAACTGTCCTTTAATCTGATGAAGTTTTTCGCCCTCTGTCAAAAGCATTTCGATAACCGACGGGCTACTGTTCCATACGGTTACTTTGTGCTTACAAATAAGCTCAAACCATATTTCAGGATTTTTTGAAAACTCTGAACCTTCCGGAATAACAACCGTACCACCTGCCGTAAGTATTCCTACAGTATCATAAACTGACATATCATGGCAGAAATTTGTCACTGCAATACAACTATCAGAACTATTTATACCAAATTCACGGTTAGTCTGAATAACACAGTTTACAAGACCTGCCTCGTTAAGCATTATTGCTTTTGGAAGTCCAGTAGTGCCGGAGCTGTGAATACAGAAACATTCAGCGTCACGGTTTTTCCTTACGAATATTTCATAGCCATACTCTCTGTCAAATTTAATGCTGTTCACGTCAATAACAGGAATATCAGTGATATTTTTCCAACGCTCAATATAAGGGCTTTCGGTAGCAAGACAAGACACTCCAAGATTATTCAGCATTTTAAGTAAAGTCTGTTCATTCTGTTCAATTTCAAGCGGAACAAATGTCATGTTTCCGATAAGACAAGATATTTCAGTGGCGGGGTGTTTCCAACCTTTTTCAAGCAGAATACCTACACGCATATGTGCTGAATTACTGCATTTTTTCTTTACTTCATCAATAAAAGCACCGGCAAAGTTTCGCAGTTCCCTGTAAGTAAGTTTAGTTGTATTGCTTATTATTGCATACTTATTCTCGTCAGCGGAAAAACTTTCATAAAGCAGATTTCCGAAATTATCGTCTGATACAGGAGGAGTTATTTCTTTCAATAATAATTTCTCCTCGTCGCAAGTAAGCGGTACGCTTTTAATATCCTCCCAGTTGAAAGGAGATTCAGCAAATTCATTTATGAGAGATATAAAAGCGTCAGCTATTTTATTAACAGTAGCCGTATCGACTTTTTCCTCTATATAATCCATAGTCATGAGGATAGAATCCTGAGTATGCATAAGAATAGAATCCAGCCAGACCTGACTTGTACGAGTTTTTGCATAGACTTTTTTCAGTTCCTTGCCCTCACAGAAAGGCACATCGAGCGTACTTGTAAGTACAACCGGAGCTATCAGCGTACCCTCACGCTGTCTCTGAAGTTCTTGTACAACCTCTATGCCGGAAAAACTGCGGTGTTCAAAAAGTTCAAAGAAACGCTCCTGTACAGTATATGCCGATTCAAGTATATTTTCATTGCACTTTTCATTCCAGTCAAAAATCAGAAAATCCGAATATTCTCCTCCTGCCCTCAGCGAATCCGGTTCTTCCGGCAGTCTGGCAGATATTGGTATATTGATAAGAAACGGATATTCACTGCTGTACTTTGAAATAGCCTTTCCGTATGCTGTAAGGAAAACAATAAACGGAGATATATGCAGTTTATTGGCATTTTTACGGATTGAAGAATATGTCTCTGTAGTGATTTCTCTAAGGAGCTGACGGCTTGTTTCTGTATTTTTTTCCGGAATATTGCGTGACCTAAGGTCAGGAGCATTCGGAAAATCCTTTATCTGTTCAAGCCAGTATTCTTTATCCAGTCTGTATTTTTCCTGTTTTTTCATAGCGGTTCTGTTTTCTGCATACTTCTGAAATGTATAGCTGTTGTGGAGCGGTTCGGTTATATCTCCGCAATAAAATTTATCCAAATCGCCAAGCAACATTTCATGACTCCAACCGTCCAGTATAAGACCGTCATGATAAATATGTATTCTTGCTCCGCCGTCTTTAAACCTTGTAACTTCAAAGTACACAAGATGAGGACTGTCAAAACTGAACTCCACAGAAAATATCTCTTTACGGCGATTTTCTATATACTCTGCCGATTCTTCTTCAGATGTTTCAAGAAAATTTACAGGAATATTGATTTTTGTATTATCTGTTATTTCCTGTGTGCCGTCGCTGTATATCTTACATCTGAGCATTTCGTAACTCTGCATAAGAAGCTCAACAGCCTTTACAAAACGCTCATGGTCATATTTTTTACATTTAAGCTCAGAATAAGCACGTACAGAATTACCGCTTTCGTCAGAGTGCGACCGTCCTATAAAGTACGCCATTTGCATATCTGTAAGCTTAAACCGTTTATTTTCAGTATTCAAATTATATCATCTCCTGTCAAGTATCAGATTAATTATATCAGCAGTATGGTTCTGAGGGAAAAAATGTCCGCCGGAATACTTTTCAAGTGAAAACTGTGCAGATGTATATTTTTCCCAAAGCTGACAGTCTTTTTCTGTTACGCTGTCATCTTCAGTACCTATCATACATATTATGGGACAATCAAGCTTTATTTTGGGTTTACGTGTGTACATTTCACACAAATGGAAATCCTTTCTGACAATAGGAAAAAAATAACTGCAAAATTCCGGTGAAGAAAGAAGTTCAGAATCCATTTGCTCATATCCGTTAAGTATCTCTGTAAGTTCTTCGTCTGAAGCACTGACAGCACTTCTTCCGGTTATCTGAATCTCCGGAATAACAGGTGCAGAAGCTCCCGAAACCACAAGCAATTTAGGAGTTATGCCGTATTTTGTTTTAAGCTGATATGCAGTTTCATATGCAATAAAAGCCCCCATACTGTGACCGAAAATAATAACAGGTTTGTCAAATATGCCCCTGCATTCCCTTATAAAGCACTCAACAAGTTTTTCAATATTTTCAGGTAGTTCCTCGTCGATTCTGCTTGACCTCATTGGCAATTCAACCGCACAGAGTTCTACATTGTCACCGCATAATTCTGCCCAAGGAAGATACCATGAGGCATTCCCTCCGGCATGGTGAAAACAGATTAATCTGTATTCAGCGTCAGCATTTTCCTTTCGCCTAAAAAACCATTTATCTGACGTTTTCATTTTATCACCTCTCAGATTCTGATTTCAGCTTTTCAATGTACTCAGCCATTTTCTCAAAAACAGCATATCTGAAAATCATGCCTATTCTTAACTCCACATTAAATTTCTTATTCACTGCATAAATCAGACTGGTTGCTTTCAATGAATTTCCGCCCAGTTCAAAATAATCAGAGTTACGGCTTATTGTTTTAACGGACAGATTTTCTTTCCAAATATCAGCAAGGATTTTTTCAGTTTTGCCTACAAATTCTACTGATTCTGTCTCAGTCTCTATATTATCCGGTACTTTAAGAGCCTTGCGGTCAAGTTTGCCGTTTTTTGTAACAGGCATACTTTCCAGTCTGATTATTATTTTAGGGAGCATATAACTTGGTATACGTTCTTTAAGAAAACTGAGTATTTCATTTTCACTAATATCAGTTTCCTTATCGGCAGTATAAAAAAGAGCTATTGACCTTGAGCCATTTTTTTCATAAACTACTGCTGATGTTTTTAAAATACCTCTGCACTGTTCTGTCTCCGATTCAATCTCTCCGAGTTCGATACGATGACCCTTAATTTTTACCTGAAAATCAGTTCTGCCTAAAAATTCAATCATGCCGTCCGACCAGAAACGACCGCTGTCGCCTGTCCTGTACCATTTCATGCCGTTTTCATAGACAAATTTCTTAGCAGTAAGTTCTTCCGAGTTGAAATATCCCACAGCAGTACCTGCTCCGCCTATCCAAAGTTCGCCGGCTACCCAGTCGGGACAATCACGACCCCAGCTATCAACAACACGGTATATCTGTGCTTTTAGTGCGTTTCCGTAAGGAATGCTTTTCCATTCTGCCGGAACTTTATCCGGAACTACAAGAAGATTAGACCATATTGACGCTTCTGTAGCTCCGCCCATAGCATATATTTTACATTGAGGAATTATTTTTCTGCATCTCTCAACAAGCGGTATACCTATCCAGTCACCAGAGAGCATTATTGTTCTCAAAGGAAGTGAAACGGCACGCTGTTCAGCAGAAGTGATAAGCATATCAAAAAGAATCGGTACGCTGTTCCAAATGCTTATGTTATTGTCAGTTATTATATTTGTCCATTTGTCAGCGTCTTTTACTATCTGTCCGGACAATATATAAAGAGTTCCCCCTACCGACGACATACCGAAAATATCATAAACTGAAAGGTCAAAATCTGTAGCCGAAACTCCAAGCACAGAATCGTTTTCAGTTGCGACAATACGCATATTTATGTCATTTATAGTATTCATTGCACTTTGATGAGATATTTCAACGCCTTTAGGCTCACCTGTAGAACCCGAAGTCATTATTATATATGCACTGTCATCTGCACTGATTCTGGGAGCAATATACTGTATAGTGTCTTCTGTCGATTTATAAGGAGATACGGAAATGACACCTTCCGGAATCTGTTCTTTGTCTGTAACCACAAATTTTATATCAAGTGAGACAAAAATCTTATTAAGACGCTGTTCGGGCTGGTCGTAACTTACTGGAACATAACATCCTCCTGCAAGAATAACGCCATAAATGGCAATAATCTGCTCTGCACCACGTGAAAGCATTATAGCGGTTGTCTGACCCTTTTTCAGTCCGGCTTTCTGAAGTCTTCCGGCAACATCACGGCTTTTTTCAAAAAGTTCCGCATATGTTATCTTTTCGCCTGTCTCACATATGTAAAGTGCGGTTTTATCCGGCATTTCCTTTGAATTGCGAATAAGTCCGTCTGTAAGCAGTCCGGTATGCTCCGGATATTCTTCAAACGTTTCCTCAATTGTCTTGCGGATATAATTATCAGAAATTTCGGGATATATAACCGTATTCCAATCAGTTGAATCATCTGCAAGACGGTGAAGATATTTAATAAACGTTTTAAACATATCATCGGTCATTCCGTTTGGGAAAAGTTCGTCTGCCGTATCCCATACAAGCGAAAGCTCGCCGTTACGCTCGAAAACCTGACAGTCAATCCATACCTGAGGAGTCTGTGAAATCATATAATTTATTTCACCGATATTCTGTGCAAAATCATCATTAATAAAATCCATTCCGATATTGCAGGCAAAAACTACTGGTGCAAAGTCTCTCTGACCCGAATATTTTTTCTGAAGAACTCGCTGAATCTGTACTCCGCTGTATGACGCATACCTCATATCACGGATAAAGTCGGAACTTACTTTCTTTATGTTGTCACCAAAAGTCTTTTTTTCAGTGAAATCCTGTTCTGAAAGCAGAAGCGTTGTAAAGTCTGCTACTGCATTCTGTACATTGCCAAACTCCTCACTTCTGTCAAAAAGAGGCATATTAATAAGAAACTTGTCATTCCTGCTCCAACGGTGGATAGTCTGAGAATAAGCAGTAAGAAGTACCATCGCCGGAGTAACTCCGAAATCAGCAGAACGTTTTTTCAGCTTATCCCATTCAGCAGAAGAAACTGTATCTATGTGGTGGCTTACTTTCATTTCTGTTATCTGTTCCGGAGATTTTGCAAGAGGAATATCCGGTCTCAAAGAAAGAGTTTCTATGCGTTCCTGCCAGTATTTTTCAGATTTTTCATATTCTTCACGACGTTCTTTTCTGGCAGTTTCAATATAATCCGCAAAACTCCATTTCGGGTCGGTCTCCGGAAGTTTTTCATAACAGTAATACTGTGCAATATCACGCAGAACAATCTTGATACTCTGAACGTCGCAGACAATAAGTGCAAAGTCAATTATTGTCATGCTTTTTCCATTGCTAAGTATACAATGTTGCATACCTGCCGTTTCGCCGTCTTCAAGACGGAAAAGACGATGAGAGAGTTTGTTTCTGAGTTCTGAAAGGCGTATCTCCTGTTCTTCTTCACTCATACCGCTGAAATCATAAATATGAAAAGAATCGGGATAAGGCTCAGACATAGTAACCTGTTTGCCGTCTTTAGTAAATTTCGTATGGAGCATTGAATGGGCAGAAAGTATTTTCTTCCATGATTCTTCAAGACGAGAAACATTTACATCATGTCCTGCAAACTCATAATATGCATGACAGTCCACATTACCCATAGGCTGTTCACTTCCACGCCCTACCCAGTAAGAATACTGAACATCTGTCATATTATAGGGAGTATTTATATTTTCTGTACTTGATTTTTCCTTTATGTCGGACTTCTTTATGTTTTTGTTTAAGCCTTTTTTTTCAATCAGTTCAGCCCATGCAGAAAGTGTCTGATTTTCCATGAGGTCAGCAAAACTTACCTTAACGCCGTTCTTACGGAAAAATCCGGCTATTTTCATTATCTGCAAAGAATTAACACCCAGCTGTATAAGGCTTGTATTTTTATCAAAGTTTTTTGTTTCACCAAAAACCTTTTCGATTGCCTTTGAAATCAGTTCATCTGTCTGACTAATCATTATATCATCTCCTGTTCATTATTCTGTACCATACGGACAAGTTCCTTTTTATCCGGCTTACCGATAGCTGTAAGAGGTATCATATCAATTTTCACTGCCGAATCCGGAAGCTTATACGAGGCAACGCCACACTCGTTGAGATATGTTCTTATCCATGAAAGCGAAATATCATCTTTATCAGTAACTACAAACGCACATATCCTGTTGCCGAGCATTTCGTCCGGAATACCCACAACTACCGCCTGTTCTATGTCACTGCTCTCCACAAGTATTCTCTCCAGCTCTGACGGCATTATTTTTTCGCCTGCACGGTTTATCTGTTCCTTTACACGACCGGTAATATGAAGATTGCCGTCTTCATCAATAAAGGCACAGTCACCTGTACGGTAGAATCCGTCCTCACGGAAAGAAACCATATCTGCTTCCGGATTGTTATAATAATTCTGTATAGTATAAGGTCCTCGTAAAAGAAGTTCTCCTTCAGTGTTTGCCGGTGCAAAATCGCCGTTTACAGATTCAATGCACATTTCATCTCCGGAAGATATAGGCTTTCCTTGACAGCAGGCAGTCTGTTCTGCCGTCATATTCTCATCTGTAATACAGTTAAGACCCTCTGCTGTGCCATATACCTGCCTTACTTTACAATTGAAAGCACTTTCGGCACTCATAAGAACCGGCTCTGTCAGAAGTGAACCGCCTACAAGTATAGTCTTCAAGGAATCAAGCTCTGTTTCTTCCCACTCTGCCATTTCACTGCACAAGGCAAGGAGAGACGGAACAATAGCGGTTATTGTAACCTTATGTTCTTCAATAAGTTCAAGTATCTCGTCCGGACTGCCTGTTCTTGACATGACTGTTTTTCCGCCGTTAAGCATTGTTCCGATAATTCCCGGATTTGCAAAAGTAAAATTATGCGAGGCAGAAATTGAAGCAAGAAAAACAGTATTTTCGCTCATACCGCAAACTTCAGCGAAAACACCTGCATCGTATAAATAATCAGCATGAGTACGGGGAATAAGTTTCGGGATAGCTGTTGTACCGCCCGATACCTGCAATACGGCTATATCTCTGAATGCAGAATCCGGCTCATCATCTGGAATTGAAATATTCATGCCTTTAGAAAAATCAAGCTCATCTGCAAAAAAAAGCCTGCAATCAGTTCCGCTTACGCACTCCTCTGCCATATCTCCATAACTGAATCCAAGATGAGACTTAGGCACAATATATCCGGTTGGCTGTGCAACCTTAATAAAAGACGATATTTCGCTTTTACGATGTGCCGGAAGTGCAAAAATCGGAATAGCACCAAGACGGAAAACCGCAAAAACAATTACCGCAAACTTAACTGAATTAGGTAACTGCACTATAACTCTGTCCCCACGCCGAATACCTGCACTGTACAGAAACTCAGCTCCATTATCAGCCATTTTTTGCCATTCTTTATATGTGATAGATGTTTCGGAATCACAAACTGCCGTCCTGTTGGGGTATTTATCCGCAATGCGTGCAAGTGCCTTATAGAAAGTTTCTTCTTTCCAGAAACCCTCTCTGATGTATTTTTCCTGAAGTTCATTTTTCAAATTCTCAGTCATATCAATTATCCTTTCTTTGATAAGTATTCTATTACCTCTTTCATTTCAAGGAATATGATTTCAAGAGGATTGTCGGCAAATACCGAAAATGCATAGTCTTTCATTGCTGACGAAAAGACAGAAACATCATTGAATTTCTGCCAGCCGTCACTATTTTTTATTCCTAAAAATGCAGTCTGTTTAATATCATAAACAATACCGTCTCCGTTCTTTTTTCCAAACGCCTCTTTTAAAGTCCATAAACGGATAATTTCTTCATCACGTTTCTGAATGTCAGACAAATACGTTTTTTCTTCCTCAGATAAAAACATTTCCGTCACATCTTCAGATATATTTTCATAATTCTGAATATCAACGCCTATTTCAGAACTGTCAACACCGCACATCACTGCATTTCTGCAATGTGAAATATTAAAATGCACATCAGACAAGCCGGAAATGTACGGTTTTTGTGATTTTCCAAAACTAAATACCGGAATATCTTCAAAGGAAAATTCCTTGATTAATGCATATCTTAACAGCATGAAAGCAGATGCGGAATTATATTTATCTCTCTCTTTGATATATCTAGATAACTTTTTTATCCTCTGTAAACTAAGAAACGGCAGAAAATCCTCAAATTTACTTGTTTCATTTAATGAATCTGTCGGAAGAATATATATCACTTCAACTGCACCATGCCTTTCTTATCCATTCTGCAACTACAGAAAGGAGTTTTTCACGGTCTTCTGCAATTTTCACTGCAACGTCTTTTACGTCCTGATTATATTCAGAAAAATTTATACCACCGTCAGTACATATTCTGTTTTCAAGTCCGTATATTCTAAGAATCCGTCTGATTTTGTCATTGTCATCAGTAATACAGAAACTCTTTCCGGACATCATACACAAAAGCATAACAGCATATGAGTCAGTAATGATCTTGTCTGAATTTTCAAGAATATACAGAGTTTCGCATGGGTTTTCTTTCAGTTGCACGTCATTTAGAATCACAGCATAATTTTCCGTCAAACTGCATTTTCTGCCATACGAAAAATATAATTCGGGAGGCTGAATAAGTATCAGTTCCGGAACAAACATTACATCTGTATCAAGAATTTCACTAAGTTCTGCTGACTGTTCAGATGATGACAGTGATAAAAAGTCAAACTCGTAAAACCTGTCATAAAACAGCTCTCTCAGTTCGTCGTCACATCTTTCAAGACGGTCGCCGAGTTCAAGCCCCAAAGCAAGACGTGGAATATCAGCATTTACAAAATCAAATAAATAACAGGTATCAGATTCAGTATTATCCCATACCGGCGAACCGACAAGAATAAACATTTTAGTAATATAATTAAGTCCTGTCATCATCTGCCTGTCGCTTACCGGAGAAAGAACCGAAACGTCTCTATATAATAACTTCTGGATATTATTTTTCTTGAAATGATATTCACTGCATTCCGGCAATATAAAATCCGGAACGTCCATAAATGCACAGTTCATGCCAAGACTGCCGAAAAGACTGTTTATCGCTATCGAACGCAATACCGATTCCGGCGTGCCGTCTGAGTGACCGGAAAAAACAAGTGCGTCATATTTTTTCCTCAGAGATTCTGAAACTGCATTTTTAAGTGTAGATTTTTCAACGGCACTGAAAAAATGTTTTCTTCCGGCATGAGAGACTGACGGCTTATACATACTGAAATTATGAGATACAGCATTTCTTATATCAGTACAGTGAATATGAATATCTCCGGCACTGCTGACAGATTCTTCAAAAAGCCACTGACCCTTTGTGCTGTTTATAACCGCAAGTGAGTTTCCCTTTGGATTCAGACCTTTTCGCTCTTTCGGGTCGGCAGGTATATAGTCGCCTATTGTTATATCGCCGAGCCTTTCTGTCTGTGCAAAAGGACATCTGTGACAATTAATACCTATGCTAAGACCCGAAAAATACGCTTTATAGTAGGAGCATTTATCTGCACGTTCTTCATAAACTTTACCGTATCTGTCAACAATTTTCAGACAATAGCCTTCTTCAGCAGACATCTGTTTATCCTTGCTCCTAAAGCAAACTGAACTGAAACGAGTATCTGCAAATTCCTCACTGATAAATTTATTCCAGAGACCATAAGAAGATACTCCGTGACAGACAATATCAACAGTAAAAAGCCTTTCGGGATTATTGCCGATAAAATTATACAAGCCTGCTATCTGACATGGCGTACCGGAAAAAAGCACATATTTTCCGCTGTCAAGTTCATGCTTTATTCTTTTCAGAACATCAGCAGAAATATAACTCTGAACATACTTGCTCCCATAAATTTTATGAACATCTGAAATACCGGCGACTATATGATTTACAGTATTATCTTCAAGGTCGTATACTGCTCCGCATATCACTCCGCCCCTGCTCAAAACAAATTCGGAAAGAATCTGAAAAAGTCCGCCCGACGCACTTTTCATGCACCTTTTGTCATCTGCATACACGCTGTAATACTGCTGTACAAAATCCTCTTTTTTTCTTGTTTCGGGCTGATAATCCATAGGACAGACATTTATGCATTTTCTGCATTTAATACATTTATCCATGCTTACCTGCGGAATGTAAAAGCCTTGTTTATCAAGTCCAAATGATACTGCATTCACCGGACAGACTGCCGAACAAGCTCCGCAACCATAGCAATTAACTTTTTCTGTCATTTCTTTCGCCTCAATCTGAGACAGGCAAGTTTTTCAATTATATATGCAATAACAACAAGTATTCCGGTAAGCAACAAAAGAACGGCAAATACATTCTTCTTTTCAGATTTTATACTTGTGTGCTTTACATACAGTTTCAGAACGCCCGAATCTTCTATTTTTCCTTTGAATTTGTTTTTTAATGCCGTGTCTGTATAGGCTGTCTCTCCATATATATTAACAGAAGAATTAGGAGCGACTTCCCATGTTTTTATCGGAGATGAAGTGTCATTTATTTCATAAAGCTCAACTGTAACTTTTTCTGTAGGCTCTGTATATTTTTCATAGCCGAGAGTTTCAGGCACAGGGTTTTCTTCTACATTAAACGCCGAAATCCAACGGCTGATTATTTTTCCGTCTTCGTCGTAATATGTAAACTCACGGCATGACAGTGTTTCGGGGTCAAGGATATATTCATCGTAACCGTCAAGCCAGTCTACTCCGGAGTAGTCTATTCCCCATATATAATTGCCGTCCTTATAATCAATAATGATATTCTGCTGTTCCTCAAAGAAATTATTGTATGTATCGACATCAACCTTTGAAATATATGAACTTAACATGACACGGGGACGAGGTTCGGGAGCAATTGAAATTCTGTACATAAGCTCATCACTCGACTTGCAAAAAAGGTAATATTCCGGCTGGTCAAGCTTGCTGTCGTAACTCAATGCATAATCTTCAGTGACAATCTCATATGAAGAATCATCTGTATATTTTATATAAAAAGATTTGTCGTCTTCCTCAGTATAAAAAGCCTTGCACGGATTTTTTTCTGAGATATAGTCCATATACATATTATCATATTTTTCACAATAAACGATAAAGTTATTTGCTTCAACTACGTCTTTCAGTGTAGGCAGTTCTGCTTTACTCTCTGCCATAGCAGGCATTTCAGAAAACATCAATCCAAATACAACCGCTCCGGCTGATATTAACGTTTTAATTCCTGTAAATTTCATGGTAAACCTCTTTTCTTTCAGTCAGTTCACAATATCCGTATCATCAAGCTGACATACTTCTTGGTGCAATATACTTAATACGGTCTGTAATTATCATTGCAAGAATAAGCGATACAACTGTCATAAGAATTACAAGTCCTGTCATCATTCCGTATGGCATGGCGAAATCAGCACGCATAATTCCCATTGTTCCGAATAATGCATTTGAAAGGCTCTCAGAGCAAAGAATAGTTATAGCAAGTCCAAGCAGTTCGCCGATTATCATAATCGGCAGGAAAGACAGGAATATTTCAAGACGTATCTGTGAAGAAGTAAACCCGATTGCTTTCTGAACCCCGAAAGTTGACATATTTTTCTGTATTCTCATTCTGATAAGCAGATAAAGAAGTATCCAGATTATAATAACTGAAATTATCGAAAATCCAAAAAGAAGTCCATCAACAAGCGATACATAAGTACCCATAGACTGATTAATCGTTTCAATAGTATTTGACGCACCGCTCATAAAGCTCTGATACTCTTGAATAATATAATCAAGAAATTCATCAAGAACAACGCCGTCTTTCATATAAAGAAAAACTGTATTCGGACGGAAATTTTCATTTATACGCTTATAGCCTTCTGTGACAAGTTCACAGTCAAATCCGCTGTTCATTGAAGTCTGAATCAGTCCGGTAATTGTGTAATCAAAACTGATTCCAGACTTATCAAGAGTTATGACATCGCCTATTTTTTTGTTATAGTATTCAGAGGCTTTTCCTCCTATTGCTATTTCATCGGAAGTCTGAGGGTGACGACCCTCGTATACAATGCTGTCATTCTTTGTGCGTGAATAGTCTTCAGTAACATAAGCATAAAGGTTTACGTCTTCGGACTGCACCTGAATAGTCTCAAAGAAAATAGCGTCTTCAACCTGTTCTTCAGAGGCGAGTATCTCGTCCAGATTCTCTTCATAATTTGTGGGATTAACCGAAACAGTAATATCACTGTATTCATACATTAGAACATCTACAAACTTTTTAGTATCTCCCGAAATATTATAATTTAATATCATTATATAGCAAAGTGCAAATGAAAGAACCGCAAGTATAACAGTCATAAGAACGCTCTGGCGGAAATTCTGAAGCAGAAGTTTAAGTGCCATTCCGGAATGAAGCGACAATCGACTTTTGTAAAGGGGCATAAACTTCTTTCCGAAATATTGCGACTGGCTGTTTTCCGAATCAAAAGCCTTGCGTGGAGAGATATTTTTAAGTTTTCCCGCTGATATATAGGAAACAGCGAAAAAAAGCAGAAGTATTCCGAAAGATACAACAACAGGTACTGCCGGATTTATACTGCTCTCCATTGAAATCCATGTAAGAGACTGCATAACATCAGATACATATGAATAAAACGTTACAGAGATAATACTTCCAAGCAGAGAACCAATAAAAACAAGCAGAACATACTGCAATGCAAAAGACAAAGTAATCTCACGGCTTGTATAGCCTACCGATTTAAGTATACTGATGTTTTTCACCTCACGTGAAAGACTGCCTCTGATAAAGTAAACTATTACCGATAAGCTTATCAAAAGCAGAATTACTGCAAATACAAGCATTATAATAGCCATCATGGAAGGTTGCATAGTAGCATAGTTTTTGCATACATCATATGTCATTTCACAATATTTGGCAGTACCAGTATCAGCCTTATTCAGAAAACTGCTTGATACTGCCTGTGCGTCGTCTGGTTCATTTATATATATGTTGGCGATTTTACCGCTTTCTTCAGAGGAAAAATGCTCTGAAAACGTTTCATAAACGTCTTCCGGAAAAAGCACGCCCGACTGAGCGCCCGAATGTACACAGCCAAGAAAACAATCCTCAAAAAATCCCGCTACAGTAAAATGATAGTATATCTTGTCATAGCCAATATCAAAACGGTCGCCTATTTCATAACCACCGGAATCACGATAATATTTTGATATATATATTCCGTTTTCAAATTCCGTATCAGATTTTTCAGTTATCTCCCAGCTTGTATAGTCATGACCGCTTACTGACATTGCAAGAACCGGAATGGCTTTTCTTGAACCGGATAAGGTTATTACTGCATTGTCAAAATAAAGAATATTATTATATACAACATTGCTGACTCTGCTGTCTTCTTCAAGAATCTCCATATTGTCAGAACGAAAAACCATATCCTGACCTGCAATAAAAATATCGGGAATATTCTTTTCTTCTGCCGTCCGGTTAAAACTTGTCATAAAGCCGGTAAGTAGTGTTGAACTGAGTACGCAGAACATGGAAATAATAAGAATAAGCATAATGAGAAGGACATTCTGACCTCTGCTTTTGCGAAGATTTGCCTTTACAAGCATGAATACACGCTGCATATCACCAACCTCTTTCTTCAAGGAATGTTTTCAGCTTATCACGCCGTCCGGCATTATTTTCCTCATATCTGCCGATGTCGCAGATTCCTCCGCAAACTCCGTCCTTGACGTAAATAATTTTGTTTCCTCTAAGAGCAGAACGGAAATCATGAGTAACCATGATTATGCTCTGCCCTCCGTTATTTATCTCAGTCAGAAGCTCAAGAACCATTTCACCGTTTGAAGAATCAAGAGAGCCTGTCGGTTCATCAGCAAATACTATATCCGGATTATTTATCAAGGCTCTGACAATTCCGGCACGCTGGGCTTCTCCGCCCGATATTTGCGACGGGAATTTATTCTGTATATCCTCAGAAAGATTCACCTGTGAAAAAAGTCTCTGAGCTTTTTCAACTACTGTCTTTTTGGATTTTGTACAGAGCAGTCCCACAGATACAACATTATCCATAAGATTCATGCTGTCAAGCAGATTATGATGCTGAAAAACAAATCCGCAGTGTTTTCTTCTGAAAACTGACATTTTATCCGTACTGTAATTTTCGATTTCCTCACCATTGAAAATAATTTTTCCAGAGTCGGCATAGTCCATACCGGAAAGAACATACAGCAGTGTTGACTTTCCTGCACCGGAAGCTCCCATTATTATAGTAAAATCTCCCTGTTCAATTTCCACATTGATGCCGTTCAATACGTTCTGGCTGTTTTTGCCGGTTGCATATGCTTTCCGGATATTATCAGCTTTTAATATCGTACTCATAATCATTCATTCCACTTTCTGTAAATTTGCAGTGCATACAATATCAGATACTATCAAACCAAGCCGTAAACAGTACGGAAGATGTTTATTTTATTGTCGCCCATACAATACTTGTCAAAAAGATAGTCTACAGCACTTCTCACGCACTTATGTGCCAAAGGCTTATTGAAAAGCTCGTCATTTAGGCGATGACTGCGGAAAAACCATTCAAGGCGGGAAGTCATCGCTCCGCCGAAAGTAAGAAGCTGTCCGGGAACAATCTTCACATCTTTGGTTTTCAGTATGTCATCTATCTTACTAAGAGATTCTTCATTAACAGAAATAACCTCATTGTGTGCAAGAAGAAATACCGTATCGTCTTTTATAGCAGAAAGTTCAGAGTTAAGAAATTCTCCGCCGACTGTGACAGCAATGAAAAGTCCGCCCCTGCCGAAACACTCGCTTGTAAACTTTCCATATTCTGCCGGAAGTATCTTTACTCCTAAGGATTTAAGCCTTTCTACTTCTTCACTGCGTTCCGGCTTTCCGTATGAAATATCACAAACCGCAATATCAGTGAATTTTTCGTTTATAAGGTAGTCAAGAACAGCACAAGCCACCGCACCGTCTGAACCGACAAGAGTAACCGGAATATCTTTCTTTTCAGTATATCCCATATGTTCGATAGCCTCAATAATGCCGGTAGATGTATATGAAGCCTTACCGCCACAGCCACCGTCATCACAATGCACGCCCAGAACATTTTCGGTATACTTGTGGAGCATATCAGCAAGTCCGACGAATCTTCCAAAATCCGGTGTAAGCTTAATCTTTCCGCCCTGCTCATTCAGAAACTCGCCAAGCTCCACAAACATTGAATCAACGATTTCCTTGTGTCTGTCATGTTCAGTATCCATGATAATATCATAAAGTTCCTGTGTTTTAGGACGGATTATACATCTTCCTCCTCCTACTCTGCTTTTTTCGATACCTTCCGGAAGCTCCTGCTCAAATTTGCTGAGAACTCCCGAATGAATAACATCATTTATAAAAAGATTTTTAAGCCCGCTCTCATAATCCTTGAGATATGAAATCTTATTGTAGCACTCCTCGTCAGTGCTGTTAAAAGGCACTGTTCTTGTTCCGCCGTAGTAGTAGTCAGCGTCAGAAATTTGACCGTTTTTTGCCACCCATATCTCAGCGTATTTTGTGTCGATAACGAATGTGCTTTCATTATAGTTTCTTACAGATATTTTACTCATAACTAAATTCTCCTATCTGAATACCGGTTACTGCTCTGCAACAGATATTTCCGTATTTTTCTATGCATTATTGTATACGTCTTCTTCTTACTCTCCTTGCACCCGAAGAAGAAACCGACGTATCGGTTATTTCGCCTTTTAGGAAAGAAAGCATTTTAGCCGGTGTTGGATATTCAAGTATTTTTGCAATAGTAATATCCTTTCCTGCCTGCTCCTTGATTTCGCTTTGCAGTTTATAAAAAAGCATAGAGTAACCTCCCAGCTCAAAAAAACTGCTTTCAAGGGGGATTTCGTCAATTTCAAGAGTATTTTTCCATGCCTGTATAATCTTACTGGTCAGTTCATCTGAATTTCCGGTTTGCTGTGTGATTTCCGGACTGTTTTCTGATTTAATTTTTTCAGCGAGTGCTATTCTGTCAAGTTTTCCGTTATTAGTAAGTGGCATATCGTCAATGCGGATAAATCTGTTTGGTATAACTCCGGCAGAAAGATATTTTCCCATAAAGTCTGAAAGTTCGGAATAACTCAAATCCGTACCGTCTGCACTCTTGTAAAACATAACCGACCTTGTCTGCTCGCCGTTTCCAGTTATACAAAGTCCGGCAGATTCTATTTTATCATTTCTGAGAAGAACCTGTTCTATTTCCTCAATTTCAATTCTTTGTCCGCTTATCTTTATCTGATTATCCTTTCTACCAAGATAAATGATTTCGCCGTTTTCAAGACGCATTCCCCTGTCACCACTGTTATACATCAGTTCAGAGGATTCTATAATATCTTCCGAAAGACCGGACTGCTCCGGAGACATACCTATATATCCGCCGAATGTTCCGAATCCTGCTATCCAGATATTTCCCTCCTCACCGACTGCACAGGGCTGTTTATCATCATTAAGAATATACATTCTTTTGTTATAGATAGGATTTCCTATTGGAATAATATCTTTCTCCAAATCAGATTCTGTTACTGTATGGAATGAAACACAGCAACTGCATTCAGCCGGACCATACAGATTAGTTGATACAGCATGACAGTTTTCTGATTTGCTCCACAGAAGAACATCATGGGAACGGAACTTCTCACCTGCACTGATAAAATACTTAACAGAAACAAGCGGTTTATAGTCGCTCTTTGCACAGCTTATCAGTATACCCTGCATGAGACTTGGAACACAAGCAAGATGTGTAACCTCGTACTTTTCTATCAGCCGTATATCTTCCTGAATGTCAAAAAGTTTATCCGGTCCTGCGACAATTGAAGCACCATAAAGGAGAGGTGTAAAAATTGTTTTAAGAGAGCCGTCAAAACCAAAGTTATTCAGAAGAATCAAACGTGAATCGGGAACTATATTGAAGTTTTCGCCGTACCACTCACACATATTCAGAAGATAAGCCTGTTTTATGCATACTCCTTTCGGTACACCTGTTGTACCGGAAGTAAACATACAATACGCAAACTGCTCAGTCTCCAAACACGGCTCGATATTTTCGCCGTTTTCAGTCATCTCGTCAACATCAAGGTAGCACACGCTAACATTAAAAGGCATTTTGCCACTGCCTGCAACGTATTTCATATTACTGCATTCAATAATATGACATATCTTTTCTTCGGGATAGTCAGAACTAAGCGGAACATATACAGCTCCCAGATAAAGAACTGCATAGATAAGCGAAATCGTCTTATAATTCTGACGGCAGTAAACCCCGACAAGTTCGCCCGATGTAATCCCTGCTTTTTTCAGCTTTGAAGCTGTTTTTTTCACATCATCAAGCAATTCGCCGTAACTGACTGTTCCATGTTCGCTTATAAAAGCACAGCGTCCGGCATTTCTTTTAGCCGACATAAGAAAATTCTGTATCATATTCTTAGAGCGGTCAAGCGTTCCGCCTGTTGTGACAGCACCTTGATACTTCATTTCATTTTCAAGAATAATTGAAGAATCCATATAATATTCCTTTCATTTTTTATGCATAGGATAATTTATAAAAACGTTGTACCTATCCATACGTTTTTACCATATTGAATACCTTCCGGAAGTTCCGGCAGTGACATAAGATTTTCACAACCATAAAAAGCCCTGTCGCCTACTTTCCTTACACTTTCCGGAAAAACAGCACTTTCGAGATTTTCACAGTCTGAAAAAGCATCTGACGAGATTTCTTCAAGTCCGGATTGTACAACAATCTGCTCAAGCGAGGTACATTTATGAAACATAGCCTCGCTTATGCATTTTGTTTCCGGAATAACTATATTTACAATTCCTGTCTCCGCAAAAACTCCGTTGCCGAAATCTATTTCATGTTTCGGAAAAGAAATTTTCCTTAATGAAGAACAGCCACAGAAAGCACGTGTGCCTATACGTTCAAGATTGGCAGGAAGTGTAATACATTCCAGAGAAGTACAGTTTTCAAAGGCGATAAAATCAATGACAGCCACATTTTCGGGAATCACAATTTTTTTCAGTTTTTCACATCTCCTAAAAAGGCTCTTATTTATAATTGTCATTCCCGACGGAAGACTGATATTTTCAAGCATAGTACACATTGCAAAAGCAGAGCTTCCGATTTCCTTTACAGAATCCGGCACAGTTATATCTTTAAGAGCATCACAGCCGTAAAAAGCACAGTAACTTATGTGTTTAAGCGTTTCCGGCAATACCACTGAAACCGGTGAAATACGGTCTGACTTTGCAACCCTTGCCTTTACTCTGTCCATATCAGTTTCCTCAGTATCCATGAAAACATATGAACCTACGGAGACAACCGGCATACCTCCGAGACTATCGGGAATCACAATCTCAGAAGACGTGCCAGTATACTTTAATATCTGAATGCCTCCATGTTCGTCGTCTCTTGTGAACTGAAAATCATGCTCTGTCATGTTTCAGTCCTTCTGAGCCAAAAGCTTTTCAACAGCAGACTTTATGTCATTCACTGTTACAAGATTAGAATAATCCATTTCATCGTTAATGTCATACTCGTCCTCAAGGGCTGAGATAAGGCTGATTGTGTCGAGAGAGTCAAGTTCAAGGTCTTTACGCAGACAGGTCTCTCCGGTAATTTCAACATCGTCATCGATACACAGTTCTTCTCTGATTATCTCGATAATTTTTTCCATTTCAACTTTCATGATTTACTTCCTTTCTTCAATTAAATCTGATATTTCCCGTATATTTGTACAGCCAAGCATATCCTTTACGGAAAAATCTACTCTGAATTTATTTTTTATCTGAGAGCATATCATAAGCCCACAGAGAGAGTCAATATCATATGAATAAATAGACGTTTCAAGATTATCTATTTCAATTCCGGTGATATTCCTTATGATTTCGCACAGCTCAGAATCAATAGAGTTACGGCATATGCTGTTTACAGAAGTCTTAGTCTCCACATCAAGACAGCGTTTTTTCCAGTTCTCCGGAACTGTAAACCTTACTCCCTGCGACTTTGATTCCTCTGCAAATTCAGATACATATTTCTTTTCATATCCTGCTATCGCCAAAGCCGGAGCTTTTTCATTCTGATAAAGAACTCTATCATTTTTCTTTCGTCCAAAAAGAAGTGCAGTATCAGTAAGCAGATTTTCGCTTCCGTCGAAATGAACTGTATCAACAAATCCGCTCTCTGAAAGAACTTTGCAGAACTGCTCCGAATCAAGAACAGGACTATATTTTCTAAGAGAATCCTGCTGATAATTCCACCATTCCGGACACAGACCGTACAGCATTTCACTTGTATGGTGTCCGTCAACCGTCTGTATAAGTGCAATCATACCACCAGAACGGAGTGCTTTACGGCATTGTTCAAGTGCATTTATCATATCGTTTGTCGCCTGAATAACATTACATGAAACAATAACATCAAAATAATCTTCGGGAACTCCTTGACTATAAAAATCTTTTGTAACATCTATATAGCAGAACTCCATACATTTATAATTATTTTCAGAAGACCTTTTCCGTGCCTTTTTGATAAAAGACGTTCCGATGTCGCTGAACCAGTATGAACCGCCCGACTTTTCAATGACGGGCACTGCATTCCATGTCACAAGCCCTGTACCTGCTCCTATCTCCAGAACTTTCAGAGGACGACGGCTATTTTCAGTAAGTTTTTCAAGCATTTTGGAAAAAATCTCAGAATAAAGCGTTACTTTATTCATAGCAGGAATATTTTTATAAACATCAAACAATTGCTGATAAGAACCCTCTGGATAAAGTATTTCCTTACCTAGTATCATACCCTCAAAAACATCACCATAACGGCTTGCACATTTTGCAAAAAACTCTGTAAATGCAGAATACTCACTATGAGATAATTTGACTTTTTCTTTTACCTCGTTCATTGTCTCACAGCCGGAAATACTCTTTTCGCATACAATAATATCTTGATATTCAAGATTCTGAGGTATTTTTTCAAAATTTACATATCCGAACTTTCTGAGATAATCAAGCATAAGCATTACAAACGGACGATATTCTGAAATAACTTTTATTTTTTCACAAAGACCGCCCCATGTAACTGTAGATTTTTCTTTTATGAAACAGCTATAACTCTTAAAGTAGTCGGCAGACGCTGTGAAACATAACAGGTCAAAAGCTTCACTAAGACCGGATACTTCCTTTATACAGCGAAAATCTGAACTTTCAAGTATACTGAGTTCAATATTTCTGAAATCATTGTACAGTGCTGTATTGTCGTTATCAAAAGCCTGCTCCGGCAAATACTGTACCGCCTTGACTTCTCCCTGCTCTTTAAGATATGCCATGAGTTCCGACATTTTTTCATTATTTCCGTCAAGCACCCATGACTTTGAAGACGACACTGTAAACTTGCTTTCACGTTCTTCAGTTTCGTTATATACCTTTTCGACAAATGCAGCCGGAGGCAAGTATATTTTGTGTCCGCTATATGATAGACTAACAGCGTCAAGCGTGTCAAGCATAGCAAGTCCAGTAAAAAAGGCACTTCCCTTATCTGATATATCTTCTGGAATAATACTTACAAACTCTTTATTTTTACGTGATTTTACAGTCTTCTTGACAAAATATGAAAGCTGTTCGCCAAATCCAATCTCAATACAAAGCACGTTTTCCATTTTGTCTATCACTGATACAGAATCTGCAAACCGCACCGGACTGCGAAGTTGTTTAATCCAGTAATCTTTAGAAGTAATTTCACTGCACGCTTCTTTTCCGAGTGCTGAGGATATAAACCGTATCTTTGGCTCTGTGAAACTTATATCATTGAGAAGACAATCAAATTCCGGCAGTATTCCGTCAACCAAACAACAATGTCCGGCACGTTTAAGAGGAAGTTCAGTACAGAATACCTGTTCTTTTTCGAGTTCTGCAAGATAAGCCGATACTTTGTCAGATTCTCCGGCAATCATAAATCTGCTCGGAGTATTTACCGCTGACACTGAAACACCGTCCGGAAATTCAAAATCATCTGGTCTGCCATAAACAGAAGCCATTTTGCCCTCCGGCAGTTTTTCAAAGAGCCTGTTACGTCTTGAATACAGCTTGATAAGAGTTTGTTTAGAAATCGCTCCGGCAAAGTATGCTGACAGATATTCTCCGGCACTATGTCCGAGAACAGCGTCGCATTTCACGCCTAAATCACGGAGATATTCGCCCAATGCACACTGAACACATACCGACAAAAGAGATATTGAATATTCGTCGGTCTCCTCAGTACCGGATATGCATTTTTTGAGGTCAACACCGCATTCATTCAGTACGATTCTGAAAACGTCGTCTAACAATTCCCGAAGTTTATTATCTGCCTTGTAAAGTTCAGCTATGTCAGCCGTACTGAATACATTGCTACCCGGAAACAGCCAAACAATAGTTTTATCTTTTACAGAATCAGCGTCGACCGCTCTGAATGGTGCTTTCATAGTCTTTGCAAGTTTAACCGAATCGTCAGAACCAAAGCCTACTCTGAATCTTTCTTTTTTTCTGAATCTGTTAAGCGTGAATCCTATATCAGACAAATCAATATCCGGATTTTTTTCAATAAATTCAGCAATACTGTTGCAGTTTTTTCTGAGAGCTTCTTTGCTTCTTCCGGTAACAACTATGCTTGAAAATTCTTTTTTCTTATAGTTATCTTTTACTAACTTAGGGGCAGAAGAAAGCACAATATGACAGTTGTTGCCACCTACTCCGAATCCACTCACTCCGGCATACCGTATACCGCTGTTCCATACGATATTCTTAGACGGAACTATGTAGCCATATTCATTCATATGCAGTTCATCGTTAAGTGCGTCGCAATGAAGTGACGGCGGAATAATACCTTTTTCAAGCATTAAAACAGTCTTTATAAAGCCCGACACTCCGGCAGAATAGTTCAGATGACCAACATTTGATTTTACTGAACCAATATAAAGCGGATTGTCATTTTCCCGATTGCCGTATACTTTCTGTATCGCTGATATTTCAATAGTATCTCCGAGAGCGGTGGCTGTTCCGTGAGCCTCGATATATCCTATATCGTCTGGTTCAATACCAGCAACAGAAAGTGCGTCGCTCAGAGCGTCCGTCTCGCCTTTTACGCTTGGTGCAGTGTAGCTTATCTTATCAAAGCCATCATTATTGATTGCTGAACCCTTGATAACCGCATGAACCACATCGCCGTCACGCAGACAGTCGGAAAGACGTTTAAGAAGAACCGCACCACCGCCATTACCGGGAACAAATCCGTCCGCATCTTTTGCAAAAGGTCTTGTTACTCCGCTGACAGACAGAGTATTCTCGGCATTTGAATACCAGTCTTGTTCTTCAATCAGATTTACTCCTCCGGCAACCGCCATATCACACTCGTCATTAAGTATCGACAGCACAGCTTCATGTATGGCATAAAGCGAACTGGCACAGGAGGCTTTTACAGGCATACACGGACCAGTAAAGTTCATGTGATAGCCTATCCTTGAGGCAAAAGAACCGTCAAGGTAGGTTTTTCTTAACATCAGTTCTTCGGCTGATTCGGCTGGAATTAAAAAATAACCTTTCCATACATACATAAAGTCAAAACTACTACAAAAAAGCCCTATCCTTTCGGATTCTCTCTTGCCGGAATATCCTGCTGTTTCAAGAGTTTCTGCACACAGCTTAAACATAAGTCTCTGATGAGGGTCCATAATCTTTGCAGAAGACTCAGTAAGCCCGAAAAACTCCGGTTCAAAGGAATACATATCATCAATCTTTCCAAAAGCGAAAGTTTTTCCGTCTTCGTGCTTGTCCTGACGTGTTATACAGTCTTTGCCGTCTTTAAGGTTTTCCCAAAAATGCTCAACAGAATCAGCCTCCGGAAATCTGCATGAATAACCTATAACTGCAATATCGGTATCTTTCACATCATATATTTCTTTCATATCCTGTTTATTTCCCTCCTATTCTGACAACAAGCTTACCATTATATTTGTTGTTTTCCAAATCCATATGTGCCTGTGGAAGTTCAGACCATGAATATATTTTGCCTATCTGAGGGTGAATGTCATTCTCTTCGACTATCTTTATATATTCAAGTGCTTCTTTTATAGTTCCTGCATGAGAACCTTGAATCCTGCATTGATTAAGCCAAAGAAAGCGGAGGTCAATATCAGCAATATAGGAACTTGTCGCTCCGCAGAGAACTACCATTCCTCCGCTGTCGCATACAAAAAGCGATGTCGGGAGTGTATCTCTGCCGGGGTGTTCAAGTACTATTGCCGGAGACTTTTTTTCACCTACTATTTTCCATATGCTCCTTTTAAACTTTGTTGCCTGAGCTATCCATTTCATATATTCACTTTCATTCAGACCGCTTACATTGCCCCAATGCTTGAATTTTTTCCGGTTAATATAGCCGACAGCACCTATACTCTTACAAAACTCTCCTTTTTCATCGCTTGACACTACCGCTACCGGCAATGCCCCTTGAGCTTTGGCGAGCTTTATGGCAGACGAACCAAGTCCGCCTGCTCCGCCCCATATCAGTACAACGTCGCCTTTTTTCAGCTTGTTGCCGTCCCAGCGGTTAAACATACGGTAAACAGTCACTCCTGTTGCATATGCTGCTGCCGCCTCGTCCCAGTCAAGATTATTTGCTATAGGAACACACTGACACTCCTGCACTCTTGAAAACTGTGCAAAAGCACCATAGTTTCCCTCATAGCCCCATATATGATATGACGGACTGAAACACGGGTCCATTCCGGCAGAAATATCGGGGTCAGAAATATCATATTTAGAACCGCCTGCACACAGTCTGTCACCGACCTTATACCTTGTTACGTTTTTTCCGACAGCATAAACAATGCCCGACGATTCTGAACCGCATATATGAAAATCCTGTTTTTCATCTGTATAATCGCCGTTTCCGTCGATTACGTTCTTAGGACTTCCCTTTGCTGCCCATATACCATTGTAATTTATTCCTGCACTCATATTATATATCAGAAGTTCATCATCACGTATTTCGGGTACTGGTACTATTTCCTCACGGTATGCCGTTTCCGGAGAACCAAGACGCTCATTTCTTATCGTCCATGCTCTCATCATGTAAGGCACTACTCCAATCGGAGGAGCTTCGCCGATTTCAAATATTTTGTCTGTACGCTCCATACTATCCACCTTTCATCATTCAAGATTTGATTTCAGGCTCTCGCCTATATCTGCCTTGTCAACCTTTCTTCTAAGCAAAAGAAGCGATACAAAGTAACTTGCAAATATACAAGCAAAGTAAATCAAAATACTCGACCAACTGATATATGCCTTGATATAGCAATTGAAACTTTCAACGTTGGCTTTGAAATAGAAATCAGAAAACAGATAGCCAAGCCCAAGTCCAAGAAGTGACGAAATAATCAGCACTATGTAATATACATTGAGAACCATACCGTTGATTTCCTTGTTTTTCAGACCAAGTATTTTGAGCATTGAAATCATTGATGAATTTTCCTGAATAAGCATATTTACCATAAGATAAACAACTATCACACAGATAATACAGCCGATTACAACAGTTGTAGTCATTGAAGGAATTATGCCGTCAATAACTGCTTGTATCTGGTCACGCATTGATTTCTTTGAAACTGTAGATGAAAGTACACTGTCTGAATAATCAAGCTTTTCACTGCTCATTACAACATTGTATACATCTTCCGGAAGTTCAAAGAGTTCACATATATTCTCTCTTGAAGAATAAAGCACGCACTGAACGTCATTGGTAACTATATCGTCGATTTTTACCTTATAGAATTTCATAGATGAAGACTGGAAAAACTCAATAGTATCGCCTGCCTCAACTCCGTACTGTTTTGAAGCCATTGAAGTGAGATAGAATTTTCCGTCGTCAAGGTCGGCACTGTTTCCCGATTCCGTATCGAAATTCAGATAAGGATTATCTTCAACGCCAAGCACACTGAGTGAACCGTCAGAATCCTTTACTTCAAAATTCATTCCTACAGCTACTGCCGTATCGGATTTCACTTCATCGTCAGAAAAGTTTTTAAGAAAATATTCATACGTGAAATCTCCGGCAATCTTTATTGCTTCGTCTCTGTAATTTATACATGAGTCAATGACAAACAGTGCATACACCATAACTATACCGCTGATTATCACTCCGGCAACAAATGAAAGTGTACGTGATTTATGCTTTGTAAGAGTACGTATCATATAGGCGGTACGTATCTTCATTTTATCAGTACCCTTAAATACAGACTTTTTTGTTTTTTCTGTGCTTTGTCCTCTGAGAAGTCCTGTAACATTTCTGCCGGAAATGCGTACTATCTGAACAAGCGAGAATATACCATAAAGTACTGACGGCAGAATCAATGCCATAATGAAATTCAACGGTGTAATATTATATTCCGCCGGAAGATTTTCAATCTTGAAAAAACATATAGATACTATTGAACTCTTAGCGGAAATCGAAAGTATTATTCCTAAAATACTTCCCAGAATCGCCGGAATAAGCGGAAATACAACATAATGCCGGATAATCTGAGATTTTTTTATGCCGAGAGCAAGTAGTACGCCTATCTGCCGGCTGTCACGTTTCAGATGACGACCAAGTACTACTGCCGACAGAATAATAACTA
Source organism: Ruminococcus flavefaciens (assembly GCA_023667045.1). Taxonomy (GTDB): domain Bacteria; phylum Bacillota; class Clostridia; order Oscillospirales; family Ruminococcaceae; genus Ruminococcus; species Ruminococcus flavefaciens_AC. The sequence goes on from JAMPAU010000010.1 coordinate 51,694, forward strand.
TCAGCATGATAACAGGAAGTATCATATTCGCATACATTCCAAGCTGTTCAGTAAGACCATTTGGTTTGGTAATACGTTGGTTCATTTCAGCCGGAGTATACTGCAAAGTATTATACTCGTCATATAGTGCCTGACGGAAAGTAATCTTGTCATCTTCCGTTGCATTGTCAGCATAAGCGACAGAATAATACTCACTGCCACCGTCTGACGAAATCTTTTGATAACCTTCATCAGAAAGAACACAGATACCAAATTCTTCATCATTATGGTAACTGTCTGAAATTTCTTCAAGCATAAAAAGATAGTCAGGTCTTTCTACAATACCTGTAACGCTGAATGTATTGCCTTTTAATTCAATAGTATCTCCGATAGCAATTGAATTAGCGTCGGCAAAATTACGGCTTATCACTGCCTCAGAATCAGAGGAAGCGTCATTGCCGTCAATAACTGCATATTTATTTACCTTGTAAGTCCTGCTGAAAGCCCTTACATTATAATTTTCTTCTTCACAGTTAACATAATGGTTAGCCTCTATTTTCACATCATATTTATTTTCAAGGTCTGCTATCTGTTCATCGTCAAGAGAAACCGGAAGTATAAACTGTCCATCTTCAACAACATTATCAGCATAAAAATTTTCCAGATAAGCCTTCTCACCGTTTATACCTGCCTGAAAACAGAGATAAAGTGCTATTGCGATTGCGGTAAGAATGGCAGACAGAATATAAAAGGAAAGATTTTTCTTGAAATTCCGTTTATATCTTTTATTCAAAGTAAGCATATCAACACTCCTGTTCCGTCTCAGAGTTCAAGCTGTTCTGCACTAAGCTTATTCTGATTTTTTTCATTATATATTACTTTGCCGTCTTTTATTCTGATAATCCTATCTCCCATTTTGCTGATTTCTTCGTTATGAGTAATAATAACTATAGTCGTGTTGTATTCCCTGTTGATTTTTTCGATAAACTGAAGAACATCAGCCGAACTTTTAGAATCCAAAGCTCCTGTAAGTTCATCGCAGAGGAGAAGTCTGGGATTTTTTATAACAGCTCTTGCAATCGCCACACGCTGCTGCTGACCTCCCGAAAGCTGACTGGGGAAACGGTCGGCAAGTGCGGATATACCGAGCGTCTCCATTACCTCGTCGATATTAAGAGGATTTTCACAGTATTCAGCAACTACACGTATATTTTCCTTAACCGTAAGGTCGCCGATAAGATTATAGAACTGAAAAACAAATCCTATATCTTTTCTTCTGTAAAGAAGAAGTTCTTTATCGTTCTTTCCGCTTATCTTTTCGTCCATAAAAGTAAACTCACCCTCTGAAAGAGTATCTATTCCGCCCAAGATATTAAGCATAGTACTTTTTCCAGAGCCGGAAGCTCCGAGAATAATGGCGACTTCTCCTGATTCCAAAGTCAAATCAGCACCATTGAGAGCGTTGACAACATTCTCACCTTTTCCGTATTTTTTAAAAGCGTTTTTTAGATTCAGTAATGGCATAATATTCCTCCAATTTTATTAGCAAAAGCTAACCTTATATTATTATAAAAACCCATACGGGTATTTATTATCTATATTTATATTAGCAAAAGCTAACATATTGTCAAAAAATAATACCGTTGCTACTTAAAACCAATTGCAAAAAATCGTGCAAAAACTCAGCTTTTAAGATTACCGGTCAGTTTACTCTATATTTAAATCATGTTTACGTTTGTTATTGTAGCATTACTGGAATTTATTGTCAATACCTCAGACTGTATTTCGTTTTTATCAACAGTTACTTTCAACTTTATATAAAAAAATTATAGATAACAGATATATTTTTTATATTTTCAGTTAATATAAACTAACTAGTCTCAGATTTGATTTTGGTATGGAATAAAATATAATACGGTTTGTCAAGCTATAATTATGTAAGATAAAAAATCTTTTATTATTCTTGACAATATTATATAATTATGATATAATTAAAAAACACTTATTGAAATATCTTCGGTAACGTTTAAGTTATCGACTGCCGGACCGAAAATCCCGTTAATTTCAATAAGTATTTTTTTATATAATATTAATGTATACATAATATATTAATTATTAATATTCTTACTTATATTATTGTCATCGTTTTTTGCAACTTCCCTTGCGGATTCATAAGCTTGATTTGTATACACTTTATACCAGTCATCATATACTTTTCTGTCAAGATTTGCCGGAATAAAACGCTTCTCTACTTTTTCAAACGGATGAACTCCTGTTATTTCTTCTTATTCTGAACGTTCTTCACTCTGAAAATAATCCTCTGTCGGCTGAATGCCCACATTCTGCACATCTGAGTTTACAGGATTTCTTATCTAGTCTGCAAACGATATATTTTCCTCACCGCTTACAGCTCTTTCAAGAACCTTTATACACTCTATAAAATCAGCACTGTACTTTTCCATACTTTCGACAATTTCCGGCACTTAAGTAAGTTTTACGGTTTCACCGCCGAAAGCGTGAATAACTTGAAATCTTTCCTTGCTTACCTGGTCTTGTATGTAAACACGGAATTTATAGCCCTTAGCGGCTGTGATTACGGCAAGTCATATGCCTGTGTTTCAGCTTGTAAGTTCAATGATTGTGTCGCCCTTTTTAAGTTTTCCGGAGTGTTCAGCGTCCTCAATCATAGCGAGGGCGATTCTGTCCTTTACAGAACCTGCCGGATATATTTAATGCGTCACGGATTCTGTCCATACACGACCCACAGGGTTATACAGATTGCACAGGAAAAACAGCTTTATTTTTTCGTAAATTATTTTATTTTCAAAGTCAATATTACAGCAGTTATTGTTGCCGATTTCAGTATATGCTTTTACTGCCATTTCCAGTGCAAATACAACATCCGGAGTTTTCACAAGCCATTTTTTCTGAACGTCCCAGCCGTGATGACTTTTCAGCCATTTGTGAACGGTATTGAAATATTTCGTCTGACCTCACTGTAGCCGAATATTCCATGTTTTTCACATTCAATATATGATGACGTTTCAAAGTCCATATCCGCAAACTACAATGACAGTATATCTTCCGGCATTGAGTTCACGCTCCGTTTCCTTGAAAACTTTTTCGAGTTCGTCAATCAAATAGTCCGCATATGTCTGAGTTGTCGGGTATATGATAAGTGTTTCTACTCCACCGAGACTTTCCGCAAACTTTATCATACGGACTTTTTCAAGAATCAACAATGCAAACTCTTTACTTTCAAGCTGAAAAGTAAGCATACCGGCGAAAAGTGGCGAGGCTGTATTCTGTGACAAAACTATTAAAAACACTTGATATTTTTTGATTTTTAGTGTATAATAATACCAATATAAAAATTAAAAAGGATAAATTTATGATTCTTTTGATATTGTATTGATGAGACAGTTTTTAACTGGCGTTACAAATGTTTCAAACTTAACACCACTTGATTATAATCAAAATGGTATTATTTCATCTGTAGACATACAAAAATTTAATGATGATTTTCATAAAGGACAAATAAATACTACTTCACCAAAAGGCGATAGCACTGTAACACCAGATTATGTAACTAATGAAACAACAAGAAACTACGTTGTTAGCAATGCTTCAACAGGTCATATAATATTAAACAAAGGGTATTCTATTGATTGTTGTGAAGAATATGATAATGATATTTCTCCAAATAGTATTATAGGTGATACTGATGAAAGAGTAATAGATTTCTCAAAGTCAAGCGTTATAAAAATTATCACATCAAATGGATATGGTACTGGTTTTATAGTTGCTCCTCATGTTATAGCAACAGCAGCTCATGTAGTAGATGATTCTGCTTATATGAAAAAAGCAAAAATTAATAAAGTTCTTACTTTTAATAACGATGGGTCACAAAAGGAGTCACTTACTCCTTTGGAAGTACATCACTGTTCTAATTTTAGCAGCAGTCATAGTGAATACTATGATTATGCTTTAATAACGATAGAAGAAGATTTAAGTGATTATCCTATTTTTGAACTGGGTGTATATGATTATATGTTAGATAAAGATGTTACTGCATCAATAACAGGTTTTCCAGATAAAGTATATAATGACAGTAATATCTTTCAAAATGATATGGTAGATTTACATACAATGTATAGTGGAAATGGTATCGTTTTATCTTCAAATGGTCTTCAGATAAATTACAATATTGATACAACGCCTGGTAACAGCGGAAGTCCTCTATATATTACAGAATACTATAATGATACAATAAGATACGTTGCTTTTGACATTCATAATTTAGGCGACCAATATAATAACAATCAAAACCATGCTGTTCAGATTGATAGTAATTTAATAAGATTCTATAAAAATAATCCGTATATTCCATAATCGAAAAGAGCTGTTTACTAATGAAAAAATCAATTGTTGCTGTAGCTTCATTGCTTTTAATATCTGCAAATTCAACTTTCACAATAACTTCGTATGCAAATAACTATGAATATCATTCTTTTGAATATTCTAATAAAGATACATATTATTCCCATGATGAATATAAAATCGGAACAATTTCAGATGAAAAAAGTAAATTTTCAGATTGTGATTTATATTCTTATGAAACTACCGTTAGAAACAAAATATGAATATATTGTAGCCCCAGATACTGTTATTGGAAATTGGTTTGAAAATATAAAAAAAAGTGACTATCGCTTTAATGAAAAATATGGTGTAATGCTTCCGCTCCATACAGGTTATAATTTTAATTATTCTACTTTTGAATCAGAAGACAGTCACTGTTATGATATTTGTGTGTTATGGTCAAAAAATTCATATATAAAAGTCGTGACTGATACAGATACCTCGTTAGGACTTGATATGAAAAATGAAAAACAAAATGATATTTTTACACAGCTTAAAATACAGAAAGTAGGAGCAGACGAAAATGGACATATTGTTTATCATCTGTCAAGTGACACAGAAAATATTTTAACTGAAGAAACTGCACAAAAACTTGTTGAATTAAGAAATGAACACCTTATAAATTTAAATTATTGTGAGGAATATCAACTACAGAACATACCTTTTAGCGAATATCCAATTTATAAAGATAATGATATAGAAAAAGTTTCTGAATACTTAAATAAACATGGGATTAACTTTTCTATTGTGGAAAATTTATACAATGAGAATATGATTGTTCTCGATGAACAAATATCTGCTGTTGAATTTTATGAATTAATATCAAAAATACAAGAAGATATTGAAATAATGCCAAAAATTCAAATAAATGAAGTATACTCAACAAAGCTTATATCTACAGAAATATATAATAGCGTACAAGGCGACGCTAATTCAGACGGTCGATTCAATATAGCAGATATTGTAAATTTAAACAACTTTATTATTGGAAGAGGTACTATAGGTATCAATGCAGATGTGAATTTTGATAATATCATTGATTCTTTTGATATGATATTAATGCGTAAAATGATATTAAACAATAAATAAACAACCAAAAGCTCTTGAAACTAATTCAAGAGCTTATTTATTATTTTTCTTCTGTGAGTTTTTTGTATATTTTCATTAATTCCGCCACGCATTCAGATTCAGTTATTTTTATCAAAACCGTATGCCGACATTACAGCAAAGTCATTAGCCTAATGTGCCTTGCTGAGTTCCGGAGACATTGTCAGTTTGTCATATAAGTCAGCAAGAGAGCAGTCGGGATATTTAGCACGTGCGTCGAGGGTAGCCTGTGCAGTTGATTCTATTTTCTTTTTCTGTTTGAGTGTGGGATTAGGAAACGAAAAATTATTATATATAGCTGGTAGAATATCTGCAAGCTACATATCCCAATCTTCCGCATACTAATTTTGCCCATGCCATATTGTACATTTGAAGTTAAAATACCAAATATGAAAACAGGAGTATCAGCTAAAATATAACAGATATTACCAACAATAATATTTTCATTCATATAACCTATCGGAATATATTTTCTATTACTTGATGTATTCTGTGGAAAAATAAGATATTCAGAATATAGCTGTCGTATCTGACAGAATAAATATGGATAATCAGCCATATTTTTTATTCTGATTGCTGTACTTTTACGCCTTGCTTGTTGTTTATATAATCATCTCTGCAAATAAATTGTAGGTTCACTGCCTTTAGTCATTTTTCTAATTTCTTTAGGATGAATATTTTTTCTGCTTTTTGTTTTCTTTCATTATCATAAATAATTTTCTGTCTGTTATAATTTTCGTTCACAAAACTAATTATAACATATGAAACTGTTGCATTATTTGTTAATTCGCTTTTCCCTTTAAAAGATTTATATGCAAAACATATTTCTATGCCACTATCAGACATTCTTTTCCAAAATGCAGAACTGATTCGCCTTAACATATAGAATTAGTTGAAACAAAAGCAGACATAATATTACTTTTTTCACTGTATTTATTAAATTTAATGCTTTTTTATACCAACATAATCCAACTTAGTCTTAGTTATTCTCTCACCAAAAATCATTGTCATATCTGCTGACTGATTAACTGAACGTAATGACTGTCTCACAAATGGCATGGATAAAAACAGTGTGCAAATATTTCGAACCAAGTTATAGATATTCAAGTGACATTGTTTATAATAATTTCCCTTGGTGTAACCCAACGCCTGAGCAACGAGAACACATAGAGCATACCGCACAAGCTATCCTGAATGCAAGGGCTTTGTATTCTGATTGTACGCTTGCTGACTTATATGACGAGTTGACAATGCCTCCTGAACTCCGCAAGGCACATCAAGCCAATGACAGAGCCGTGATGAATGCTTATGGTTTTGATAAAAAAATCACTGAATCTGAATGCGTATCGGAATTAATGAAAATGTATCAAAAATTAATAGATAACTAAAATTTTTTCCCTTCGGTTTACAATAAATCGAGGGGATTTTTGCGAAAAAATAAGCGGGCTTTCACCCGCTTAAAATCAAAATATATAATATAATTATCAGTCACCAAGCAGAACATTAAAACCTTCCATTATATCTAAACCCAATTGAAGTCCCATTTGGTTAACTAATCTTCCGTCTGTTGTAAGATATAATCCTATCATTCCGTCTGCACAATCTCCTATACATACCAGATTCGTTCCATATGTCGTAGTTATGGGATCACCGGATTTTGTTACCGAATCATAAGGAAAAAGTTTTTCGTAAAACAGCCATTCTTTTTTATCCTTTATTCTGAATTCACGATTTCTTTTATCTTTTCCCTTTATTCCTCCGAATTCCATTATAATCTTTTTCTGCTTCTCAGAAAGAAATATATCATCATTTTCACATTCTGAAACAAGTTCGCTAATATCTATACATCTTCCCTCGTACCAGCCCGCTTCTTTAAGCATATGATAAGTTTTATCAGAAGTTGGTTTATGATAATCGCACTTTACATTCAGAAGATATTTCAAATAATCGTCTGTATTGTAAGCAATCACATTTCTTTCCTGATTATAAAATACTCCTTCTTCGGACATATAAAAGTAATTTTCATCTAATGAAGTATTCCACATTGAAGTAACTCCAACAACAGAAACATTAATATCCTCCCAATAGTGTATTGCTCCTGTGGATATCCGTATATTTTTATAGTCATTATTTCTGGAAGCTTTTATAACAATATGAATCAAAGCAAATTCTTTTAAAAACTCAAGTATCTGTGTGCCGTCTTTTATAACATCACTTTTATTAATTTTTCTTATACAATCATCATAATCTACATATCGCACACCATCAATAACTTTTTCTGAAACAAGTATTGCTTTTTTTAAAAGTTCTTCTCTAGTCATAAATATACTCCTATTAAAATTTTCCCCTTCAATATAAATTATTAAACATAAATAAATGAAGGGGAAATTTTCTCAAATAAATAATTATTTGTCACTGAATTTCAAATACCTTTCCAGTAAATGTCCACTGACAATTAGCACACATAGGTTTGATATCCCCACTGTCTCCTTGAACAGTATAAAACTTTAAATCATCAAATTTAACTACATTAAGTATTGCTTCTCTGGAAGCCCATACTTCCTCATAGCTGTTTCTCTCATTTTCTGTGTTCCAGTTCTGCTTCTACCTCTCTGATTGTTGGCATAAATATTGTACTCTTAACTCATTTTATAAAATTCCCATTAAACTATTTTAGCCTACTTTTAATTGTGTGACAACATTATAGATTAATGAAGTGGCTTTAATTTTTCTAACTCGATGGGTTAAAACCACAGGTCATAAAAAGTTTGAATCCGTGTGGGTTTCTGCCTATTACCGACTTTAACCTCACGGATTCAGGTTTAACTTTAGATAGGCTCTATTATAGTCTTACCATTTTCTATTAAAAAAGCAATATTTCCCTCTTCATCATATCTGATTGAATTGATATATCGTCGTTTTTCATCAACCTCGGAAAAAGACTTCAATTTTCCATCTTTATACCAACAGTATGATTTAGAACGATGAGAAAATTTTTGCATGGTACAATATGAAGCAATGTCACCGTTTTCATAAAATCTAACACATTCCCCGTCACCATAACCATCTTTATAATACTGGTAATAAATGAGTTTACCATTGTAAAGTTCATACAAAAGCCCTGTAAATGGTTTTCCTCCAAGTTCAGGTGCTTTATCATATAGAGCTTCTATTTGATAATCATCTTGATAAAAAACATCTTCATCATAAAGAACACCATATTCTTCTACATATTCTTTAGATAAAATCTTAGGTTTGAAATTCAATCCTTTCATATATTAAAATCCTTCTACATTTGAAAGAATATTAAAGTCTTTCAATATTTTACGACAATGAGGACAAGTAAAGAATGAATGACCGGCTGCCACACTTGAAAACTTTGACTTATAAATATCAGTCCACTGCACTAAACCGTTGAAACCCGATATAGTTATCTGATAATTTTTCAGTTCTTCTGTACCTATCGTTTCATTAAGCTCAATATATTTTACTTTTTCATATGCATTGACAAACTGTTTAATTGACGTTCCCAGAACAGCTTGTTTTTTGCTTTCTAACTCTTGAATGAACATTTTTGCTTTCAGCCAGTGTATAAGAACTTTTATTTCTTTCATACTCAGATTTAGCATTATCGGCAATAAGTTTTGCTTTGTCATTTTTTTCTTCTGCATTTAAATGTACAGCACCGCCTAATAAAAGCCATAGCAACGGCATAAATATCACTTCTTTTAAAAATACATCTACTTCATCACTTGCAAGAAAATTTTTAAACTCATCAAAGTTTTCATAATATATGTTACCACTGAGATTTTTTGTAATCTGATTAGTACTTGATATTACGCCGTCAACGTCGCCTCTTGCAAAGGCTGAATCTATATCAGATAATGCAGTAGAAAAATAATACTGGTATTCCTTGAAATACTGTTCCAGATATTTTTCAAGTTCAGCACGGTATCTCCGTTCTTCTTCTGCAAACATGATGTCATTGATTTATATATTCCGCTTGTAAGAGATACACCGACCAACGCACCTATAGCAACACCAACGACATAAATAGGAATTACAGCTTGTTCAATCATCATAAAGTGGCAAGTATGCTACCCTTTTCGCCTAATCCAACACACATTGATTAGTGGTTATTTCCCCTTTTACATACTTTTCAACAGTATCGTATGTTGTAATGACTGTAGTAATAATTTTTCTCGAAACATTTGCATTTGTCAGCATTTTCACCAATTCATTTGACGATTTTGAAAAAGCCTGTGCTATAGTTGTAGTCGAGCCTGACATCAGATAACCTGTAGCGACAGATTTTGCACCGTCTTTTGCTATATCGCAAACAGCTTCATCAGCAGTCTTTTCTCCGTTAATTACAGCAACCATATTTGTTATACCTGACATTGTAACTTTCATCTGTCCAGCCGTAATAGCACCATTTACGCCTGCATCATGAAATATTTCTGACGCATTTTCAACAGAACGTTTTGCATGAGCCGAAAGTATTTGAAAATTATCTGAGCTATTTGCTATTTCCTTAATATCTGAATCACTTAACAAACCATTATGTTTAGCGTGTTCATGCTGTGTTTTCAATGGAATTATATGGTCTACATCAGATGTATGCTCTGTATCTTTATATTTACTTTTTTCTGTCTGTGAATAATATAGATTTCTGACATATTTTTCAGACACTCCATATTCTTCATTTGCTTTTTATGCAGAAGAAACAGCCGATTCTGTAATTTTATTTCCTGTCGCCGCCTTTGTTGCAGTATCTGATACTGTATTATTGTTTCTTTTAAACATTCCAAACAGTTGTTTAAAGATACCAGGCATTGCTCTACTCCTTTACGTTTTTCAATTTTTCACGGATTTTATCTTTAAAAAACATCAGATAAGCCTCATCAATATTACATAATAAAGGTCTGTTGCTATATATATTATATAATCTAGTTTTTGTGTTAAAATATTTACAGACACCGTCGCCCCTGTCAAGATATTTGTATAATATATTAAGTTTTAACTTAGTACAGCATATACCGTATCACAATTAAACATAAATTCTCTTTTCTAATTAATAAAATACTAAATCAAACATTATTTTGCTAATATTAACATTTTTTCTATTTTATTTTAACATTTAAAATTTATTTTGTCAAGACATTCAGAAAATATTTTTACAACATCAGAATGAGATTTTTTTCTGTTGTAAAGTTTAAGATAGTATCAATCTTATGGGATAGTTCTATCTTTTTTAACTGAAATATAGCTGAGTTTCCGAATATCAGAATATTTATGGAAGACCTAATATTTTGTCTCTAATCGCTGTTCTTAATTTAATTTTGGAATATTTTATTCTGTTTGAACAGATGAATTAATGTTTTTAAAAAGTTATTTCCGCTGTGAAATATAAAGATACTCACAAAATAAATAAAAAGCTGAGTTTAACATAAAACCCCAGCTTTTTTATAATAAAATATTTTTTTATATTCCGCAGACTCTTAATACCTCTTGATACCATTTTTCAGGATAACAGAAAAGCAGTTCCTCATGCTGATAATCATGATAGCATATATCCGGATTTTTGAAATGCTTTTTATATCTTTCTTCGTACTGTTTTCCCATTCTTACGGCATAGAATACGTGAACAGTTGTTCCCTGCACAGAAATATTATCTTCCACAGGTGTGATTAAATCCGAATAAAACTGATTTCTGATACTTTCTTTTCTGACAAACGGCAGACCTTTTCCGTTTGCCGTAAAAGTTTCAAATAATTTTTCTGAATACGCTCTGTCTTCCGGACTTTGCTTTTCCATGCGTTTTTTCATGAAATCCGGCATTCTTCCCTCAATAATAATCGGTGCAAACAGCGGACCGACAAGTAAAGATTTCAGCTTTGCCGTAAATTTTCCGCTCTGGTCGAGGTCAGAACTTCCGAGTATTCCGTGTGTAATATGTATTTTCTTCCGCTGTATCAGAAGTCCGACAAACGAACCTCCGAGCGAGCAGCCGTATGCTGAAAAAATTTTACCGCCATAATTTTTCAAGATAAATTTCTCAATTTTTTTCGTTTCTGAAATCATGTCTTTAAAAACAGTATTTTCATTTTCGTCAAAACCGTCATAGCTTACGGCGAGTACACAGAATTTTTCTTTTAACAAAGCAATCTGTTTTTCAAAGTTCACTTTCCAGTGACAAGCCGTACCCGGAAGAAGCAGTATCACGGGATTTTTATCATTTCCGAATTTATATATTCTCATACTTCACCATTTACTTTCTGAGGACACAGTGCATTCTCATGCCTTTTCGTCTCTCAAATAATTCAACATTAAGATGTGCTTTTCTCGCCATTTTTCTAATATCTTTTTCACTGACCATGGCGACATCTCCGTGTCCTATAAGATTTACAATCGGCATTTCAATATGATTAAAAAACCACAGCACCAGAGCATTAGCTGTATAATCACGCAATATCAGTCTTCCGCCTTTTTTCAGACACTTGTAAACGCTGTTGAAAAATTTCTGCGGATTCGGATAATGATGAAAACTGTTTGAACAGATAATTACATCAAATGTATTTGCTTTAAACGGCAGATTCTCACAGTCGCCGACAATAAATTCAGTATTCGGGATTTTCTTTTTCTTTGCAGTTTCTATCATTTTCGGAGTAAGGTCAAGCCCTGTATAATGCCTGTCGGGGTATTTTTTCGACAACAGCGTTATCATGGGAGCTGGTCCACAGCCTGCGTCAAGAAGCGTATCCCATTTTTCTTTTTTAAGCTCGGCGAGAATATCAGGGTAATCTTTTTTGCACATTGCATATATACCGGATTTGTCGCCCTCGTACTTGTCTGCTGCCTTTGTAAATTCTTGAATCGTCATATTTTTGTATTCTTTGCTGTTCATATAGATTTTCTCCTTTAATAAATATATTTTTAATTATTTAGCCTTTCTGTATAAATCATAAAGAATTGTTCCATTACCTGTATCTCTTTTTCTTACAAGCGTCATGCCAAGATGTACATATTTCTCAACCTTATTTTCAGCGTCCGTATCAAACACAACCGGCAGATGTTTTTTGTCTGCTATTTCGTACAGCATTTCCATAAGTTTACGCATATAACCCTGCCCTTTGTACTCGTTCATGACAACAAGCATAAAAAGATTCACATATTTTATTTTTTTCTTTTTCAGTTCATCTTCGTAAGAAGTTCCACCCTTTTTCATCTGCTTAACCATTCTGAAAGCACCGCCTAAGCCCATACTTCTGATAATACGGCATATCATACGCAGACCTGCTCCAAGTTTCATTTTATTTTCGGGACTAAAAACAATAATATATCCCTCATGCTTTTTACTGGTTGTGTAGAGAGTTCCGCTCTCGTACCCTGCCATAAGACAAGCCGTCATGTACTCACGCATTTTTTCTCTCGAACCCACTAGTCTGGAAAGTCCTTTTTCCTTAATGCTGTTTGTAGTTTTTCCGTATTTATGTTCATAAAAAGAGTCGCCTATTGTCTTGCCGATTTGGTTCAGCTCTTCTTTGGTAAGATTTTCAACTTTCATAAATTTCCTTTATTTGCCTGTTTTTCAAGAGAATGTTTATGAGCCTTTATTACCTCTGCTAAAAAACGTTCTTTATGCTCACCTGCTAAACCTCCGTGTCCTACATTTCTGAAAATTTTACAGGTAAAAGCATAACCGGCATTTTTCCATTCTCTAATATTTCGTGCAAGCTTTCTCTCTACAGAACTGTTAATACCGTACCAGATGTGCATATCCGTATTTTTGAATGATTCAAAATCCACCTTACGACCGATAAGACAGTAATCCATGTTCTTCCAGCTTTTCCACGTTGCTTTGGTATAAATAAGACGTTCCGCTTCTTCATAAGTTCTGCCTGTAATCTTTGCGATGAATTTTTTCCGTCTTTTTCCGGCACGACCCATTACAACATAGAAAAATCCCGTAAAGAAAAAGCAGTAAAGATTTTTGCCGAAAGTACTTTTTATATCCGGATAGCTGTTAGTTGAAAAGCCGTCTGCAATAGTTGTTGTGATTGTAAGCCGTTTATCTTGAATCAGTTCAAGCAATACTCTTGTTCCGAAAGATACACCGTAAAGCACATCAATTTTTCCGTTGTAGTTTTTCAATATATAATCTGCAATTTTCTCTGCCTCGTCCATAACAGAAATAAATTCCGTTTCCGGCTCAGACGGATTGAAACCGTCATATGCCACTAAAACTACATGAAACTTTTTTGCAAGGCATTTTGCTGTAGGAATCGCTCCTTTATAGCAAGTCCCACCGCCATGCAGAAGTACCATAAGTTCACTGTTTTCTTTTCCAAATTCAAAAAATTTCATATTAAATTCCTTTCCGCCTGCTCCGAGACAGTATAGTTTGATTCGAGTTAGAATCAGCTAACATTATTATATAACATTCTCAGAAATTTGTCAACTGTTTTTTTATAGTGCACTTACCATAGCTATAAGTCCAAGCATTGCAAGCCCCATAGACGGCATGATAATTCCCGGCAAATCATAAAACTTATCGGGGTTTATTTTTCTGAAAACAACTCCGACAATCAGAAATACAATAGGATTGAGCAGTATAAACCATTTCGGTACGCTTAATGCACTGGTAAGCATTGAACCGTATCCTATAAAAAAAGGTGGCATTACTGCTTTATAGTACTGTTCAAGAGTATCGTCGGCAAGCTTGAAATTTCCTGTCTCCATGATTTTCTTGTAAATAATCGGCTGAATGCACAATGCAGAATGCACAAAAAATCTGCCGATAACGCCTATATAACACAATACCGCTGTAACAACTGAAAGTGTTGTATTTGTTTCGCTTATCTGACGGACAAGAGACATATAGCCGAATCCTGCCAGTATATCGTCGGCAAATGCACACATGATAGACGTTCCGAATCTCCAGTAAGACATTTTTTCCCAGTTGCTCTCAATATTGCCCGAAGTTCCGAGTTTTTTATTGTCCCCGCCTTTCAAATCAAAGAGAATATCCCCGACAGCACAGAGAATACCGCCCAAAAGTCCCATAATTCCAAAAATCACATTCATTTTTTATACTTCTTACAAAGATATTTAATTAGCAAAACCTAACTAATATATATTATACACTTGAAATCTTATTTTATCAAGAACTGAAAAATAAACAGCAACCGTTTTTAACAATTGCTGTTTCATCTTAAATTTAACCTATCGACCAATCTTGACACTTAGATTGCAGTCTGACCATTTTTGAGTAAACGCCATTCTTTTTCATAAGTTCATTAGGAGAACCCTGTTCAACTACCTTTCCGTCTGCAAGCACAACCACCTTGTCCGCACCTGCAACAGTACGCATTCTGTGAGCAATCAGCAGAACCGTTTTATCCTTGATAAGCCGTGAAAGTGCTGACTGGATAGCCGTTTCATTTTCCACATCAAGAGAAGCTGTCGCCTCGTCCAACAGAATTATCGGTGCGTCTTTCAGAAACGCCCTTGCTATAGAAATTCTCTGACGTTCACCGCCGGAGAGCAAACTGCCGTTTTCACCGATATTGCTGTTCCACTTATTAGGGAGCTTTTCCACAAATTCCTCACAGTTTGCAAGCCGTGCCGCAGTGATAACTTCCTCGTCAGTAGCATCTTTTCTGCCGATTCGGATATTCTCCATAACGGTATTGTTAAAAAGTGTAACGTCTTGAAAGACAATGGAAAACGCTGTCAAAAGCAGTTCGGGGTCAACAGATTTTACATCAACTCCACCAACTGTGATTCTGCCCTTGTCTGTGTCCCAAAAGCGTGCCGACAATTTCGCCGCTGTGGATTTTCCTCCGCCCGACTGTCCAATCAATGCGGTAACTTCGCCCTGCTTTGCGGTAAACGACACGTCTTTCAGCACCGTTTCTTCTTCATTGTATGCAAATCCTACATTTTCAAAAACAATATCATAGCCGTCGGGTGCAAACTCTTTTCTGCCGTTCTGCTCCTTGCAGTTTTCAATTTCATTCATGCGGTCGATATTAATTTGCAGAGAGTTTATCCCCGCCAGATTCTGTAATGAAAACGACATCGGCTCATAAATCCTTGAAACGACAAGCAGAAACATAAAGAACGTAATAAGGTTAAGTGTTCCGTCAATCAGCAACATACTGCCAACTAATGCTACAGTCGCAATTCCGAGTTTCATAATCATCTGAGCAGGCATTACGAACATTGCTATACCGAGTTCGTTCTTGATATGACGGCTTTCCAGCGTATCAATTTTTCTGAAAAGTCCTTCTAAATATTTTGTTTCGGCATTGTTGCTTTTCAGGTCACGGACGGTTTCAAGGCACTCCTGTACACCGTCCTGTACGGCAATCTGTGCCACATTTTGCTTACGGCTGAAGTAATTCTGCACCTTTTTTGAAAGTCCAACCATAAGCAAAGCCACAGGAAGCACCCACAATGCAGAAATGGCAAGTCTCCAGTCGTAAAAGAACAGACTTACGGCGATAATGCAGGTTGAAATAATTGAAGCATAAAACTGTGGTATATAGTGAGAAAACATATGCTCTGTAGCTGTAACGTCTCCGAGAATCGTGTTTGTCAAGTCCGCAATATCCTTTTTTCCGAAAAATGACAGCGGAAGTTTTCTCAATTTTTCTGCAATACGAATACGGCATTTCCCCGACTCTCTATAAGTTGAAAAATAGGTAGAATTATACTTCCACATTTCTGTCAGAAAAATCAGAAGAAGTGTGGTAATAATTCCGATTCCGTACAGTATGTAGTGATTTTCAGGCACTTTTCCGTCAATGAAATCGCTGACCAAAAAATACAGCAGTCCCACGGGAAACATCAGCACAATATCTCCGGCTGTACAAGCGATTATTGCCTGTACAAGACCCTTTGCACCTTCTTTTGAAAGTGCAAACTTTTTCATAATTCTGTTAATCATTTCGCACCTCCGACCTTCCAAGCGATAGAAGTCTGATAATCGTTCCACATTTCAGCGTACAATCCGCCTTTATTCGTAAGCGTATCATGCGTTCCCGATTCCTCGATTTCGCCGTTTTTCAGCACAAAAATTCTGTCTGCATTTCTGACAGTAGTCAGACGGTGAGCAATCATAATAACTGTCTTATCCTTTGAAAGTTCCTCAAAAGCACGCTGAACGAGAGTTTCATTTTCGGGGTCAGCAAAAGCCGTTGCCTCATCAAGAATGATAATCGGCGAGTTTTTCAGAATCACACGGGCAATAGCGATTCTCTGCTGTTCACCGCCCGACAGATACACGCCTTTTGTACCGATAACAGTATCAATTCCGTCCGGAAGTTTGGCGATAATATCATCACACTGTGCCTTATGCAGAGCGTTTTCCACTTCTTCCCGTGTTGCATTTGGCTTTGACAGTCTCACATTTTCAAAGATAGATATTTTCAGCAGTCGGCTGTCTTGAAAAACATATGATACGGTTTTCATAAGATTGGATTTTTCGATATTTTTTACATTTACTCCACCGATTTTTACCTCACCCGAAGACACGTCCCAGAAACGTGAAATCAGACCTGCAATGGTGGTTTTTCCACTGCCCGACGATCCGACAAGTGCAATGGTTTCACCCGAATTTACGCTGAACGAAATATCGTGAACAGCGTCAGTTTCGGCGTTGTTGTATCGGAATGAAACGTTTTTAAATTCCACAGAATTATCCTTAGACTGTTCAATTTTTTTAGTGTCGGGCAAAGGTTTCATATCAAGAATCGAATGCACACGCTCAAGTGCGTCGCCGACAACCATGCCGTTCTCACTTATATACATAACTTTAGACATGGAAGTTGCAATGACTGGCGTAAAAATAACATAGAAAATCAGACTTAACATAATCGACTGTGAAACCGATTCACTGCCTGTCAGAATCAACGCAAGCGTTATCAGAAACGCAAAGGCACTGTTAATAAAAACGGTGTAAATCAACATAGGCATACGGCATTTTTTGCAGTAAGAAATACAATAATTATTGTAGTCGTCAATTGAGCCACGAAAACGCTTGAAACTGTGAATTGTCTGCCCGAATGTCTTGACAACAGGGATTCCCCGAATATATTCAACCGCTTCATTATTCATAGTTTCAAGTGAATTTTGGTAAAGTTTCATATCTTCTGCCATCTGCGGTCCTGCCATTTTGAACATTGACGCAAAACCTAAAATTACAGGTACAAGGCAAATCAAACCAAACCGCCAGTCAAACAGAAACAGCATGATAACCAGTCCAAGCGGTGTTACGACTGCACCTGCCATATCGGGCAACTGGTGTGCAAGGTAAGTTTCAGTTGCAGAACTGCTGTCGTTGACGATACGGCGGATTTTTCCGCTTCCCATTTCTCCAATAAAACCAAGTGGCAGTCTTGCAATATGCGACAGCAAGGTTTTACGCATATTTCCGGCGATTCTGAACGCTGACAAGTGGGAACACATCAACGCCCCGACATAAATCAAAATAGAAATCAATGCAAACGCAACCGCAAGCCAACCATTCCGGACAACGTTTACCGCTTTCGAAAAATTCGGTGCGACCTCTATCACCTCTTTTATAATGAAGAAGATGAATACAAACGGCAACAATGCCAAAATCGCACTGATTACCGACAAAATGAGCGACGCATAGGTCAAGTATTTGTGTTTGCCCGCATAACTCATAAGCTCTGAAAGATTTTTGTTTTTCACTTTCATTCCTCCTTTAATTAGTTAGTTTTTGCTAACTTATGTTTAAAAAATTATAGGACGTTACTGTCCCATAATTTTTCTCCAACCTGCATTATGAAATTCCATAAGCTGTTCTACAAACACCTCTGCCCGTTCTTTCGGCATATCATGGCGGATAACCTCGCAAACACCCTCAAACATTCCGCTTGCAATCATATGGCAGAGTTCTCTGTCAAGTTCGGGTACTTCATTCCCTAGACTTCTCAGAACCTCAATGTACCTAAAAGTAGATTCAACCTCAACTTCTACCATAGAATGCACGAAATTTTCGTAGGAAGTCCCCTCACTGCAACAAAGCAGAAGTTTAAACTCCTCGATATTTTCGTACATATAGTCAAGCATCCAGCGAACGCAATCAGAGGATTCAACGCCAAGATGTTTCGGCTGTTCTTCTTTGGGAAGTTCTGCAAAATTCATCTGCTCAGTCATAAATCTGCCCATGACAGCTGCCGCATGAGGTTCGACAATAGATGAAAATAAGGCTTCTTTACTTGAAAAATAGCCATAAAATGCACCTGTCGTCACGCCTGCTGTTTTCACGATATTCCGCAATGAAGCGGTTCTGAATCCCTTTTCAAGAAATTCCTGTTTCGCCACAATTTGAATCCGCTCCAGAGTTGTCTTTTCTGTTTCACTCATCGTATACGCTCCTATGTAACAGTGTTATATAACACTGTTAT
>JAMPAU010000110.1 GCA_023667045.1 Ruminococcus flavefaciens
GTACACATTGAAAAATGAATGTGCACACGAATGTTGCCAGTGAATGTGCACGCAAAAAGCCTTATGTGGTAAGGCTTTAAGAGCTTTTGTGCACAAAGGAACATTCTTTTTCTTATAAATTATATTAAATAGAGAGATTACGCGCATATTACACGCCTGTACGCCCATATACGCGTAAGTTATAGGATTTTAATGTTACTTTGTGTACTTTGTGCACAAAGGAGGTTTTTATGCTCGAAAAAGAAATAGAAAAATATCTGCGAAAAAGTATAAAGCAGCTCGGCTATGGTGCGAAGTGCCTGAAGTTTGAAAGTCCGGGCTTTTCCGGTGTTCCGGATAGAATTATACTTCTTCCGGGCGCAAAGGTAATATTTGTTGAAACTAAAAAACCAAAAAAGACAGAGCGTGTAAGGCAGGAGTATGTTCAAAAACTTTTAAGGAATTTAGGATTTGAAGTTTATTCATCTGTTGACAGTTTAGAGTGTGTTGACAGAATAACAGAACGATGTAAGGAGGTTCTGAGAGATGCAGGAGTTTATACCACATAGCTATCAAAAATATTGTATTGATCGCATCATAGAAAATCCTGCGGTTGGACTTTTTCTTGATATGGGTTTAGGAAAAACATCCATAGCATTGACGGCAATCAAAAAATTAAAATACGAATATTGGTGTGTTGGTAAGGTGCTTATTGTTGCACCGAAGAAAGTTGCAGAGAGTACATGGAACAAAGAAGCGGCAAAGTGGAATCAACTGAGCTCGCTTAAATTCTCATTTATTCTCGGAACGCAGAAAAACCGTGTTGATGCATTGAATGAATCTGCCGACGTGTATATGATAAACCGTGAAAATGTTCAATGGCTGGTTGACTATTATCGCAACAAGTGGCCGTTTGACATGGTTGTTATCGATGAAAGCAGCAGTTTTAAAAATCATCAGGCGAAGAGGTTCAAAGCACTGAAAGCGATAAGATCCCATATCAATCGCATAGTGCTGTTGACTGGCACACCTACACCACGCAGTTTAATGGACTTGTGGGCACAAGTCTATCTGCTTGATGGCGGTAAACGATTAGGCAGAACGATCACAGCTTATAGAGATGCATACTTTGTGCCGGACAAGCGAAGCCGTACAACAATATTTTCTTATGCACCTAAAGACGGTGCAAGCGAAGAAATATATAACAGCATATCTGACATCTGTATCAGCATGAAATCAGAAGACTTTTTGGAACTGCCTGATTTGATCTATGAGGATATACCTGTAAAGCTTGATAAATCTGCGGAAAAAGCATATGAAAAGCTGGAGAGAGATACGCTGCTTCAGTTTGATGAAGATACTGTTATCACCGCAGGAAGTGCCGCCGTGTTATCCAACAAACTTTTACAGCTTTGTAACGGTGCGGTATACGACGAGGACAGCAATATCATAAACATACACGACTGCAAAATTGAGGCATTACTTGAAACTGTTGAGCAGTTAAACGGTCAGCATGCAATCATCTGTTACAACTTCAAGCACGATAAGGATAGATTATTGAATGCTTTAAAATCAACTCATCTTACAGTTAAAGTCTATGAGGGCAAAGAGCAAGAGGACGAATGGAATGCAGGACTGATAGATTTGTTACTCGTACAGCCTGCAAGCTGCGGTTATGGCTTGAATCTGCAAAACGGCGGACATCATATTATCTGGTTTGGATTGAATTGGAGTTTAGAACTGTATCAGCAGACAAACAAACGACTTCACCGACAGGGGCAGCCCTACCCTGTTATAGTTCACCATTTGATTGTTCAGGGCGGCGCAGATGAGGATGTTATAAAAGCATTAGACGGTAAATCTGATGTGCAAGATAGACTGATTGACGCGTTAAAAGCAAGAATACATAAAGCAAAGGAGAATACAGCATGACAGTAAAGGAACTATCTCAGCTTCATATGTTGAACCGAGAAATTGAAATGGATAAGAAAAGACTGGACGAATTAGATGCGGAAATCAGGAGAGACAAAAGCAGATTAGCACGTATGGAATCGCAGCTAAACTCCCCATCGTCTCCGAAGTATGATGGCATGCCTAAAAGTCCAAGCTATGAAAACAAAACGGAGGTAGCTATTGCCGAAGTGATGGATTTGCGAAACAGCTTGAAGCAAAAAAGAGAGTTGTACATAGAGTGCACGAATATTATATCTTCAAAGCAAACTATGTGTTTTGTTGAACGCAATAGGCTGGAAAGATATATAGCTGCTCTTCCAAATAGTCTCTTGCGTATGATTTTTACATACCGCTTTGTCAACGGTCTTCCGTGGTCGCAAGTTTCAGAAAGTATCGGAAACGGCACAACCGAGGACAGCGTGAGAAAAATGTGCTATCGTTACTTAGATGAACAGAATAAAATCACTGAAAGCAAGTAGAAAAATAAATAATGTCCCAAATGTCCTTGTGTTTTGACTTTTGGCATGGTACGATGATATTGTGGCTTTGTGGGCATACATGTTGATTTTAGACAGAACCTCTCCATCGGTATTGGTGGAGGGGTTCAATATTTTCAGGAAAGCGAGGCGGTTATCATATACAGGCAAGGACGAAGCTGTGAGAATTTGAATAAAAGTATGTTTAACGGTGTCGGAGAGTATGATATTCCGTCTCTTTTTCCTGAAAATATTGCAGTAAATGATTTTATCGGATTCAACTATGCCAAAACCTGCAAAAATCCACAGAGCAAAGGCGTTCACTTCTTTATAGACGATTATCAGTTTTCAAGGTTGTGGACTAATCCCGATGCATATTTGAACATGCTAAGAAAATTTAGATGTGTATGCACTCCGGACTTTTCGACTTATACGGATTTTCCTAAAGCGATTCAGATATACAACCATTATCGCAAGCATTGGCTCGGTGCTTATTGGCAGCAAAACGGCATCACCGTTATACCAACTGTCAGTTGGAGCGATACGGATAGTTTTGATTGGTGCTTCGACGGTGAGCCTGTCGGCGGTACTGTTGCGGTATCATCTGTAGGCACGCAACTGAGCAAAGAAAGCAGAAAACTGTTTTTGAATGGGTATCAGGAAATGTTACAGCGTTTGAAACCTGCGACAATTCTGTTTTATGGCTGTATTCCTGATGAGTGCCAAGCCGATAATA
>JAMPAU010000111.1 GCA_023667045.1 Ruminococcus flavefaciens
CCTAAATCCATGCTTCTTTGTGTCGGCATATTTCGACTTGAACCGCTTTTTATCAAATATCCGTTCGTACGCATCCAATCAAACAAGCGTTTCTGCCCTATATCAACACCGTTTTGCTTTATCAGTTTTGCAAGGTCACCAATGAGAATTGATGTCTTAGCAGTTGCAACTGCATCGGCAAAAATAACTTTAGGCTTGTCCTCGGCAGCTTGTTTAAGTAACGCATTGTTTGTCTGTTTAAGTGCTTCGATATTTTTATCTGCCAACTTCAAAGCACGTGCCATAACTGCTTCGGGTGTGTTCCACTGATTTTCAACAGCGATAAAATACTGTCGGAACATTTTGCCGTTTTCGTTTCTCTGCAACATACAGATTTCTTTTGCCATGGGAATTGTAAGCTGATGGTCGGTGACTTCACGTACCACTTGTCGAGAGCCCTCAAATTGAACTCGCTCATTTTTGAGCGGGTTGAAATCCTTGCCCTCTTCAAAGCCGTACTCGCACATTCTCGGAAACCAATCCTTGTACGCTGTTTTAACTCCGAGTGCTTCGTGCAGTTCTCGACCACTGACCGTTGGATTTTCTGATTCATAGTTGATTTTGATTAATTCATTATTCATTTGAGTATATCCCCTTTAACTTGATTAGTTTCGCTGATGAAGTGCATTGCGTAGGCAAAGCCTAAGATAAAGCCTGTTTCTTCAAAATAGCTTGCCGATGAAAGCATAATATCCGTTGCGTCAATTCTGCCCTCATCAGTTCCACTTGAAAGAATTTCAATCGCTTTATTAACTGACTCACCGCCGTTTTGGTCGGCTTTTGTTGTAAGTGGATGATTGTTATATTCGTCTGTTTTAATGTAGTCGAGATACAATTGACGTATGTATTTGTAGTTAGTTTCATTCATTGTTCTCATCCCCTTAAATCGTAATACCGCATTCGGTAAGCTGACTTTCAACTTTGCGGATACTATCGTCAATTAAATCCATATATGCACTGTATTTACTGAAACAATGACCTATATAAAGCAAATCTTCATTACTTTTGGCCGGATTGAATTTATGGAAAAACTCATCAACTACGTCACCGCATAAATATCTCAATGAATTGATTGTTACTGCAACTTCTGCAAGTTCGTCCTTGTCGATTAAATTTGTATTTACTGTTTCTGTTTGCATAAAAAATAGACCTTCTTTCAAAAATTGTTTGACAAAGAAAGCCTACCTGATTATAATAGATTTCAGATAGGTACTTCCTGTCGAGCATATAGAGATAAGCGAACTTTGGTAGGGGCTGCTTATCTCTTATTTATTTTGCAAACTTTCATAGATAACTCGTATGCCTTGACGAATAATTTCAGCTTTTGTTTTGCCCGTCTTATTCGCACAGTATTCTAACATTTCAACATCTTCGGCAGATAATCTAATCCGAGTGCTTAATGTTTTAGGGTCATCCGTTGGTCTGCCTGTTCTTGGACTCATTTCATCACCTCTTTTGTATCCACATAATAACATAGGTGGATACAAAAGTCAAGAGTTTTTTTGAAAAAAATCACACATTTTCCAAAGAAGCGATAAAGAATAAACCTCCTGTTAAAAAATTTAAGCAACCGGCGATTTTGTTCACCGATTGCTTAAGCTATAGAATTCACAGCATAATAATATCACATTTAAATAGTCAATTACAATCAATTATAGTCAAGTGTTGAAATTTTTTTAATGCCTCTGTTATGTAACTCATGCACCCACTGATTTGACCTTTTCATTACACTGGCTATTAAATTCCATGAATAATTTAGCAAGTACCTGTTTTCAAGCACAAGTCTTTGATTTATATCTTCGAGTAAATCAAGCATTCTTTCAACTTGGTCTTGGATATCAATCAAATCTTCAAGCTCATCTAAATATTTTTGCTGAGACTTTTCTATTTTTTCGATAATTCGTTGTATTCTGTCACCTTGAATACTTGATTGAACTCGTTCAGAAAAACCGCTGCTACTGATGCTTGTCTTTTCTGCTTCAAGTTCGTCAATACGTTCTCTGCAAAATTGCATACGTTGCTTCGCTCGATATGCTTTTTTCAAAAACGCTTCAACTTCTTTGGTTGTCAATTTCAACACCATCCTTCTCAGATTCGGCAAGCGAATAACGTTTATAACTTACAGCTTCACCAAATTTATTTCTTATCGTTTCAAATTGACCGAGAATTTTATAACCCGCATTGCGTAAATCATTAATACGACTCGAGAGTCTTGTGCAATTGAGTTCAACAAAAGCGTCGAATGTTGTTATACTGCCAAAGCGTTCCATATATTCAAGAATACGTTCACATTGTGTTTTTCGCTTTTTAGCCATACAATCACCTCTGCTTTTTCTGCCACTCACGCTGCATGGCTTTGTATTTTTGACGTGTATCATCCCATGTGCGATGTTTCCAAAGCCAATGAACAACAAAGATGTAGTATTTGAATTTAGTCATCGTTATCACCTCGTTGGTTGTTTGACAGCATCAATTTAGTTATAAGGTCTACTTGTCCTTTCAAGTACATATTCTCTTTATATAACGCAATATTTCTTGCAGCTAATTCATTTAATTGCTTGTGAGCTTTTTCGAACCATATTTGAAATGATTTGTTTTCCTCCGCCAAATCAGAGAGTGCTTTTGAAAGTAAAGAAACTTCATTTTGGGCTTCTGCGGATTTTACTTCTTTTGATTGTGCCATGGTTGCTGTTCACTCCTTTCTTTCAACGCCTGTTCGGCTTCTTTGCGGGTGAGGAAAACGGTTTTGCCGATGTTGTTTATTGTGAAATTTATTGCTGATAATAATTCATCTCTGTTGGAACATAACGCTTCATATTGTATTGGTGCATCAACATAAGGTACCGACATTAAGCTTACACTATACGGTAAAATGGTAGAGAAATCTTCATCATAATGATACACCGTATCACCCACCTTGCATGGTAGTTCAATAAGTCTACCTTGCTCCTTTAAATTTGCATAATAGTTGAGCTTTTTCACTGCATTTTCAAGCATGTCAGCGGCTGCGAGCATCATGTCACCAATGCATTTAGCTGA
>JAMPAU010000112.1 GCA_023667045.1 Ruminococcus flavefaciens
TCCACAGGTCAATTTTTACTACATAGTCACTGGGTTTGGCGTTTTTGGTTACTTCCTGGTACTCTTTAACGTACTCCCAGTATTTTTTCATGCTGTCACCCCCTTACGCTGATTGCAGAATTATGATTAACTCTTTCGGTCTGCCTCCACCGTTTTGGATTTTCAGATAAGAAATAAAGTGCATTTCATCAAGCAGTTTCAGTGCCTCTGTGAGTTCCCTTGCGTTCAGTGTACGGCACTCTCTTAATAGCTTTGATTTAGTGATAGTCGTTTCTTTTGCCTGCTCCAGTTTTTCCATTACGTATACGGCGTTTTCACGCTGAGTTTCTTCACGGCTCTTACGTGGCTTTGCTTTTGCAGTCAGCTTGCTTTCAATCTCATTCAGACGGCTCTCGAGGTCAGCGTACTTAGACAGCAGTTCCGAGTACGTGCCTGTCGGGCGGTCCGTGAAGTAGGAGACAAGCATTCTCTGCACGCCCCATGACAAGTCGTCTGTCAGCGACTTTGCAATCATTAGGTAGCCGGTTAAGGTTACCAGCGTAATGTCATTCTGTTGTCTCATGTCCATTTCTCCTAATAACGCTGTCCGAAATTCGGACGGCGTTATTTTAAAGAAGTCCACTCCCTCAATGAAGTATTGGCGGTTGTCGTTGAAACGTTTCCTTGCTGTACCGTCGGGTCTCTGGTGTACTCCGTCAATGTCCTTGAATGTCACTACACGCTGTCCGCTGTACTCCCTTATCGGTAACGGAGTGTTGTTTATCAGTTCATACATGGCTTATTGCTCCTTACTGTTTTGATTTTGCTGTACTTTTTGTAATTCGGCTCTGATTGTTGCTTTTGTGGTTTCCTGTACGCCTTGAAATATAGCAAAAAGTACATCTCCTACAGCACTTAATAGTACTTGATTAGGCTGTGCAAGGTCACTATAAATACGCTCAACATCATTTGGATTGAGTTTCTTCATGATTTCACCTTCTTTCAATTTTCAAGTTTCTCACAGCTAATGTCTGCTGTAATTACATATTATCACAAACGTAATAAAAAGTCAAGAGAATTTTCATATAATCGTACTAATTTATAGGAATGCGCAAAACTTTATTAGTATTTTTGTATGAAATATCCAACGGATAAATAGTACAAATATAGTAATTGACATTCTTATAAACGTATGATATAATAAATTTATCATCATTCAAAAGAAATGAGGGGCATAAATGGAAACTAAAGATATTCTGAAAGAATTAAGGAAAAAACATTCTCTTTCTATGAAAGAATTTTGCACACAATGCGATATTAGCTTCAATACGTATCAGAACTATGAAACAGGAAAAAGAATACCGACAGCTGAAATACTTGTAAAAATTGCTGATTTTTACGGTGTAACCACTGATTATTTATTAGGACGTGAAACACCCGACCCAATTCAGACGTTACTTTCAAGTGTTAAGGTAGATAGCAAGAAATTTGTAGAAACATATCAAGAACTGCCTGACCTTTATCAAGCAATACTGGTTGATGCAATGAAAAGACTTTCTGAGGCAGGTACAGCAGAATTATCAAAGAAAAGGCACGTTGAACGTCTTGGAGACACTGAAGATACTCTGGAGCAGGATAAGCAAGCCCAAACCAATGACGAATCATGTGCATAGCGTATCGATAACAAAAAATCCGTCCGGCAGTACGTCGGGCGGGTATTTTTTTTATTTTTTCAGGCGGATTTTGTATGACTATAATGACTATAATAGTAATTTCTATCATTTTTTGCCTATATTACGTCATTTTTTGAAATTTTCTAAAATATGACTAAAATAAGACAGTTATTGTGACTTAATGCGTTTTTTGCCTGTTTTTAGGCTTTTTTTATTGTCATGCCTTAAATATGACTATATTCATATAAAGTATGACTAAAATAGTAGTTTCAGCAAAGAAAATTATTATAGTCATGTTTTGCATAATATAGTCATAATATAGTCATGTTTTTCTTTTGCTTGAAAAAAGCCGAAATATAGCGGATTTTTATATTATAGTCATTATAGTCATTATAGTCATGCCATTCAGAAATAAAAAATCATACAGATTGATATGAAATATCATATTATTATAAAAATAAATACGTTTTTTCGGTTGCAAAAATGTTAAATATATGTTATAATAAATGGAGTTATCAAAGAAAGGCGGTAAAATAATGTTTGAAAATGAAAACATAGAGCAGGTACAGGAAACTGAAACAGTCCAGGAAACAACACCGGAAATTGTTATCGATTATAAAGCAGAATATGAAAAATCGGCTGAAACTGTAAAGCAGTTGCAGACAGAGCTGACACTGGAACGTCACCACGTCGTGCCGGAACACCGTGAATTGATTTCATCAACGCTTACTAAGCTCTCCGATGAAAACACCAACGAGGAAAAAGTTTTTGAACTTATGCAGAAAATGTACCCTGAAGCATTCAAGCCGAAAGTACCCGAATTTTCCGTTTCGACTACTGGTGCAGGAATGTCAAGCTTAAAAGATAAAAACGGCTTTTTAGCCGGATTTACTGGAAAAATACCGCTCTGATAAAGAAAGGAAGATTTTAAATGCCGGATATAAATTACGCTGAAAAATATGAAACACAGGTTGATGAACGTTTCAAACTTACGTCGGTTACAGAATCTGCCGTCAACAGAAACTATAACTTTGACGGGGTAAATAAAATTAACATTTACTCGGTTGAAACAGCACCGCTTAACGATTACAATCGAAAATCCCCCTCAAACAGATACGGCACGGCTAAAGAGCTAGGAAACGCCGTGCAGTCGCTCACACTTACACAGGACAAGTCTTTCACGTTCACGATTGACAGAGGAGATTATGAAGATACAGTGCTTGCAAACAGTGCCGGAAACGCTCTGCAAAGACAAATCGACGAGGTTGTAACGCCCACTGTAGACAAGTACCGCATAAGTATAATGGCAAAAAATGCTGGTACAGTTCTGACACAGATTATAACCGCTG
>JAMPAU010000011.1 GCA_023667045.1 Ruminococcus flavefaciens
AAAATGGCTGTTTATGAAAAATGTGGATTTAGATGTGCATATCTGCAAAAACAAAGACGGTCTGCCGTGCATAAAATTTATGAATGGAAATCATTATGATTATGATGAATTTCTGAAAATCGAAAAGGAGGGATTACCGTGACTGAAATTGAAAAAAGATACGCTGAAAACGGTCTAAAAAACTATATTCTTAGAAATACCGACGACCTTAAAAACGTTCATGGCGTTGATGTTGTGAAAATCAAGGGTTATAAAAAACTCAATGTCAATGAGGATTTTTTCAAGAAAATGCTTGTCCGTTTCTACAACGCACAGGGACTTCAGGTGCGTTCCAGAATTGAGCCGTTGGCGGTCAGATATGTGCCAAGCACCAAAAACACAAAATCATATCTTCGTTTTGATGTCAAAATCGGTGACAGAAATGAATGGTATCATTTCAATGGAAATGGTGAATGGTACTAAGACAAAAAAATGCAGCGGTTCGAGCAAAACCACTGCATTAAATAGGGAAAACATGGATTAATTCTGTAACATTATTATATCATGTTTTCCTCAAAAAGTCAATACTTTTCTGAAAAGAAAATCAGAAAATCAGGAGGAATTTATGTTAAAAATCAAACCCGAAAATGTACATTACACGACTCCGGAAAGTGCATACAATGCCGGAGAACTGCTGTACAAAAAGCAACTCACAAACAGCGAAACAGATGAAACTTTCTATCAGGTTCGCCCGATTTTCGTCGTTGATAACGGCGACAAGGTAAAAATTTCAGTGCCGTTTTTATACAAGTTTTTTCAGAAATCGGAAACTTGTATCATGCTCCGCAACGGAGCTTTGGACAGCGAAATCCGCTACATATACAAGGACGGCGTTTATCAGACCGCCAACGACAGCGATATAATGCAGATTTTAATGCGATATATTGAGGATTTTAATATCCGGCTTGTTAGTCCGGCAATTCTGAAACAGGCTCTTGAACTACTGGACTGCACCTGTCTGCACTGTCCGCACAACATCATGAACACAAGTGAAGATTACATAAATTTCAGAAATGGCGTTCTGAATATCGACACTTTGCAACTCACTCCGCACACGCCACATCTTATGTCATCAATTCAAATTCCGTGCAACTGGAACGGAAAAGAAAGTCCGACACCTAATTTTGACGGCTTTTTAAATACGTTCACAAACGGCGATATTCAGACACAGCAACTGCTTTTGGAGTACATCGGAGCGATTATTTCCAACATTCAGGGCTGGCGTTTTAAAAAAGCGTTGTTTCTGCTCGGCAAGGGCGATACCGGAAAAAGTACGCTGATAAATCTGATTGCAATGCTTCTGGGTTCTAAGAACGTTGCCGAACGTGACCTTAAAAGCCTCAATGAACGCTTCGGAAAAACTGCTGCATACAACAAACGTCTGATTTACTCAAACGATTTGTCGTTCATGAAAATTGAGGAAAATGCGGTTTTCAAAAATCTTACCGGCGGTGACTCGATTTCAATTGAGTTTAAAAACAGAGAGCCATTTGATTTCAAATTCAAGGGTTTTCTGCTGTACGGAATGAACGATTTACCACATTTTGGCGGTGACAAGGGCGACCACGTTTACAACCGCATTATCATTGTGAAATGTCAGAATATCGTGTCAAAAGATAAGCTCGACCCTAATCTTTTGCAGAAACTTTATGATGAGCGTGACGGGATAATTTACAAGGCGGTTATGGCTTTGAGAGAGGCGGTCGGAAGAAACTATCAATTCAGTATCACACAAGACTGTCTCGAAAATCTCACTGAGTATAAACGTGAAAATTCCTATCCGGTGGAATTCTGGACAACCTATACACGACCGCTTTTTGCCGACGAAAAACCTTGTCTGACTTCACAGAAAATTTACGAATTTTTCCGTCACTGGTGTGATGAACAGGGTCTTAAACGTATTCCGTCAGCACCTGAATTTCGCAAAGAGATTTCGGCATTCTGCAAGAAAAACTGGTGCGATATGACTAAGCGTTTCAAAACCGGCGTTATGCTTACTGAAAATGAAATGAATACGCAATGGAGAGAAGAACACCCGTATTTCTACATTGGCAGTGTGATGTAGTCAAATGTAGGTGCGGTGTAGATAGGCTTCACCATAAAAAAACGCTGTTTTTCGGACAATGGGAATAGTGGGTGTAGGTGGTGTAGGTGAAAATGACTTGCATTCCTATATAAAATAATATTTTTTCCTATAAAAATAAAAATTACCTACACCACCTACATCATTAAAAATATACATCTATGAAAAATGGCTTAGTACAGGCGAAAATTACAGGTGTATATATTGGTGTAACCACATTGAAAAAAGTGTATGCACTGAATTTACCTACATTGATATTTCTTTTTCAGTAAAGTAATTCAGAAAGGTTTAAATATTATGAATATTGTAAACTGCGACGTTGCATTTAGGGGCAAAAGCATAAGCACTGGCGAATGGGTTTATGGCGTGCCGGTTTCAAATTCACGCAAAACTTGTATTGTCAGGCTGAACGATTCAGATGAGCTGACAAGTATTCAGGTTATTCCGGAAACAGTCGGACAATTCACGGAACTTTACGACAAGAAAGGCAACGGAATTTGTGTCGGTGATATAGTATTTTATCGCAATATGTTTTTTCAGATAAAATGGATTGATTATTTCGGAATGTTCACTGCTGAAAATGATAAAATCCCTAAAGTCATATTGTTAAGCAACATCAACCGTAAGGTCGAAATTATCGGAAATATCCATGATAATCCGGAATTGCTGAAAAATTTATAAACGGTTCTTGGAGAAGAACATAAAAAAATACTACTCTTTTATTACGAGGTTTGAATATATGGAAAACACTAAAAAAATCGGAATTTTCAACAACAAGGGCGGAGTTGCAAAAACAACTTCCGTTATCAATCTGGCGTACAGCTTCCAGAAAAAAGACAAAAACGTGCTTGTCGTGGACTGCGACACACAGGAAAACTGCTTCTCGTTCTTTATGACAAACAGAAATGCAAGTCCGATTTTACCGACGGACTATGAAAAAATCTCCCACACAACTTGGGAACGCTACAAAAATCTCACTGAAAAAGAAATAACAGTCTTTGACTGTATTCTGTTCGATTTACCGCCGACAATCAGTGATGAGGTCAGACAGATAATCAGGCACTTTGACGTGATTTATGTTCCGACTATTCTCGGTGAATTTGAAATAGCCGGTCTGAAA
This sequence comes from Ruminococcus flavefaciens, assembly GCA_023667045.1. Taxonomy (GTDB): domain Bacteria; phylum Bacillota; class Clostridia; order Oscillospirales; family Ruminococcaceae; genus Ruminococcus; species Ruminococcus flavefaciens_AC. Next base: position 3,243 of record JAMPAU010000011.1, read on the forward strand.
AGAGTAACGGACGAAATCAACAAACAGGGCGTAAAACTGGGTGGAGTGTTTGTGACTATGTATCAGGCACACAACGATTCGGAAATTATTGAGGAATTCAGAAAAATTCTGCAAGACAGACTTATGAAAACAGTTATTCCCTATTCAAAGACAGTCCGTGAAAGTCAGAAAGAGGGACTGCCGATTGAAGCGTATTTCCGTGAAAAGAACGTCCCGAAAAATAAAAATTCATGGAAAATCGTAAACGCTTATGAGGAACTCGCAAACGAAATTTTAGGAGGTTGCAAATAATGGCAAAAATGATGTTAAAAAATCTCGGTGCAATCGTTGCAAATACGCTTACCGACAGCATAAAGATGATTGATATTGACGAGCTGCACAACTCTGAGGATAACTTTTTCGATATAAACCGCATTGAAGAATTTGCGGAAACAATTCTCGGTCAGGGCGGAATAAAAGACAATCTGGTTGTTCGTCCGCTTGATAACGGCGGTTATGAAATTATCAGCGGTCACAGAAGAAGAGCTGCGGTGCAGTATTTACTTGATAACGGGGAAAACATTTCCCGTTATCTGCCCTGTCTGGTTCAGAATTATGAAGATAATGACGACAAACTTCTTGACATCGTTCTGATGAACGTCTCAAGCCGTCAGATTTCGGACTCTGAAATGTGGAAAAGCTATGAAATCGTTGACAGAATTCTTAAAAACAAAAAAAGCAAGGGTGAAAAATTCGGACGTGTGAGAGACAAGTTAGCTGAATATCTGGGCGTTTCCACATCGCAAGTCAAGAAAATTCAGAACATTGATAATAATGCAATTGAACCTGTAAAAAATGCTATCGAAAACGGTGAACTGTCAATCTCTACTGCTAATGAAATCGCTAAACTTGATGAAAATGAACAGGAAGAACTTATAGAAAAATCCGATTTAAATACCATAAGGCACAAAGATGTCAAGAAAATAAATGACAGTAAAAAATGTGGTACATGTACCACATTTTCAGAAAATGATACATCAGATTATAATACAGAAACAGAAGAAACTGATTTTACAGAAAATGACATGAATGAACTCAGTGATGAACTTGAAAAAAGTGGTACATGTACCACTTTTTCAGAAGACGATATAGCAGAACCAGATGAGGAAGAAACAGAAGATATTGACTTTGACAGCGATTTTCCGGACAATAATATGCCGGAATCTGATGAAGAAACTGATATTGATGATGATTTTTCAGAAAACGATGTATCAGAACACGACGAACCAACACCAGAAATCGCTCTTTCTGAATTTGTTTACAAGAATTATTTTGACATCGAATCAATTTTAACTACATATGTCAACATGATTAATATGACTGATGATGCAGATGAGTTTGAAATAGAACTTATTGAAAAGTTTCAGAAACTTCTGTACCAAACCAAAGAAGCCGAAAGAAACAAGGCACGTCTCAGACCTTGATTTTCTTTTTCAGAAAAGTACAGAAAGGAGAACTAAAATTGTATTTAAGAAATATAAAAATTATTGTCTGTGCAATGGCTTTGGTAGGCTGTACCGCCGTTTCAACCGATACAAAAGCTGTGTCAACGACTGCCACAAGAAATGCAAAATATTCTGAAATGCGGACTACAACGACTTCAAAAAGCAAAACACGAAAAGTTACTACTACATCGAAAAATTCAAAACCTGTGACAACTACAACAACTACTGCAACATATCCGTTTGCTATCGCCAAAAATCCGACTGTATCGGCGGTATCTGTTTCTTGCCTGAAAATTGAATGGGAATCCGACAATAAACGTTCATATAGCGTGCTTGCAACAACGCAAGCACCTTATGCCGAAAATATACACTATGTTTTTTCCGGAAATAATATCTGTTACATAACGGGCTTGCGTGAAAATTCCGACTATCATATTACGCTTACGCCTATCGCCGAAACAAATGAAAATATTATATGTGTTCCGTTTGAACTGGACGGTCACACGCAAGCTGTTGAAGTTATAGAGGAGTTTGAACGTGAGGACGGTTGGACTTCATGCTTTGCCGGAGAACGTGCTTCCGGATTAACGCTAATGCCGTCAAGCGGTGCGATTTACGGTTCATTTGCAGATAACATTACCGGAACGGGTATCAGACGTAAAGCCAACGGCGATTATTGCTGTGCTATGGGGCTTTTCTATGGTGTTGTCGGTGACAGATTTCTGATTGAACTGGATAACGGAATACAGTTTACAGTGCAAATCTGCGACAGCAAGGGTTGGGCAGATGATTCAGACGGCGACGAAATTCCGGACGGTAAATTTCACTGGTTCGGCGGTGAGGGTAACGGAAAATGTATTGTAGAATTTATCTATGATGATTATAAAATACCGCCGATAGTTGCTTTTTATGGCTCTTGGGGCATAGGAAACTGGAACGGTCTTAATCTTTGCTCCAATATATCCTCGATAAAGAAAATCAACTATTAAATATCGTAAAAAATTGGAGGATAGATAAATTATGTCAATCAATCTCAATAAAGAAAAAATCAACGAAAACAAAGAGACTACTGTTTTTTCGGATGAAAACTTCGAGAACATCAATTTAAACAACATTATGGAAAACAAGCGTATTTTCATACCTTATGATGAACTGCCAGACAGTGAAGAAATGCGTTATTCATACCTTGAAAGTTTGGTATCGTTTATTGAACGCAAAACCGAAAAGCATTGTTCATATTTTCCTGTCAATGAAACTGAACCTTATGAAGTAAGCGGATTTTACATTCAGACAGCTACAGAACTTAAGGACAGAAACGGTGTATATGTAAGCAACAACGACTTTGTTTATGATAAAAACGGCGTAAAATGGCACGTTACTTATTATTACAAAAATAATCAGCTGTGCATACTTATAGACAATGACAGCTCCGGATATGTAGTTGTTTCCGGTCTTTCAGATTTTTCACTTAATCCTGATGACGATTTTGATGACGACGATTTAGATTTAGTAGGAGAAATTTCCGATGATAAAAAAACTCCTGATAAAATAAGTATTGCAAAAATAGCACTATTGGTAATAGTATGTGTGATTGCAATCATACTACTAATATATTCTCTCATATATCTTGACAACTTTATAACAGAATTTTCAGAAAATTTATTCAAAGAAATGGAAAAAACAGAAAGCAATGAATTATCACCACTAACTGAAATGAATAAATTAATAAAGGAAATGTTAATCATGTTATTTCGTATATGGGCTATAATAATACCATTTATTACTATAAGACAAATAATTAAAAATCATTTTCGTAGGTAGGCATTAATATGTTCTGCGAACAGTAAGGAGGTGAATTACTTTACAAATACTTAAACATTAAATATCGCTAAAAAAGGAGAATAGATAAATTATGTCTGTCAATCTCAATAAAGAAAAAATTGGCGAAAACAAAGAATCTGCTGTTTTTTCTGATGAACATTTTGAGAACGTTAATGAGGAGGTGAATAACATAGATAAATTCGATTATGAGGGAATATCACTGCATTCTAAGTCTTGGGAAGAATCAGAAAAGAAACTGAAAGACAGTATTGATAGCTGTAATTCGGTCAGCAAGTTAAGAAAACTTCGCCAGTTATCTGAATCGACATTAGAACAAATCAGACTTTCAAAGGTATTTTTTAGATGTGAAAGTAATGTTAATCATACAAAAATTTCACTTTCGTTATATGACGGTACGGAATTTATGAGTTTTATTTGCTTAGGCTGCATTAAAGAAGTTTTTCCGGACGAACAGGAAGAAATATTGAAATGCATATCGCATATTTATGAAGCAAGTATAAACCGCATTGATGAACGTCTGATAGTCGTTAAAAAGCTAAACGAAAAGGAAAAAACAAAAGATTTTATTACATCTATAATTATGGTGATTTTAGGAGTTATTTTCTTCGTATTTCACCAAAATATAGCTGAAATTATAAATTTAAATTCTATGAAAAAAACAGTAGATATTTTGCTACTTTGTTTAGGAATGTTATTCATGATGAAACCGGCTTTTATAGCGATGAAGTGGTTTATAAGGGAAAATTTATAGAAAGGAGCATTAATACATTGATTAGTCAGAATGAAATAATATACCGTTCTGCTTGCTTATATTATCGTGAAAAGTTACAAAAATTAAGTTTACCGGAAAATCCTAAACGAATAATACTTAATACCGAAACAACCGGTCTTGACGCTTCTGAAGATGAAATTTTACAGCTATCAATCATTGATGAAAATGCTGAAATATTGTATAATCAGTATTTCCAACCGGAAAAAGTACGACGTTGGTGTGAAGCACAAGCGGTAAACGGAATATCGCCGGAAATGGTAAAAAATTGTCCGCCGATATGGAGAGAACAGAATAAAATACAGTCAATTATAGATTCCGCTGACATTATAATAGGCTATAATACGTCGTTTGATATGGATTTTCTGTTTCATTCTGAGATATTTTCAACCGCTAAAATAGTTGATGTCATGGAAGATTTTGCAAAAATTTATGGCGAATGGAGCGAATATTTCGACAGCTACAAATGGCAGAAATTATCTGTTTGTGCAGAATATTACCACTACGACTGGGGAAACGATAAATCACATGATTGTCTGACTTCTTGTCGTGCAACCTTGCACTGTTACAAGGAAATGCAGAAAAAATAATTTTCTTTTTCAGTGAAGTAAAATACGCTCTTATTCCAGAAGCGTATTTTATAGAGTTATTGCAATTAAGGAGGTATATATGACATTTTCAGAAAGACTTATAGAACTTCGCAAGGAGAAAGGATATACACAATCAATGATAGCACAAAAACTTGGAATTTCCCGATATGCTGTAAGCGTAATGGAACGTGGAAAAAACAAAACTAATATTGATAGATTGTGTATTCTTGCAGATTTATTTGATGTCAGTATTGATTATCTTATTGGTCACACAGATGACCCGATACTGCACAAAAAATAAAAAACATTGTAAATGATGTGTCAATAGGTTGGAGAAAATTTTATGATAGAATTTAGTGAACGTTTAAAGGCTATAAGAAAGTCTCAAAATAAAACACAAAAATATGTTTCCAGTGTTTTAAATATTACAGAGAGAAATTATCAAAGATTAGAATACGGTGAATCAAAACCATCATTTGATACGCTTATATCACTTGCCGATTTATTCAACGTTTCAATTGATTACCTTGTTGGGCGTACAAATGACCCGATATTGCACAAAAAATCTGAATAATTTTTCTTTTTCAGTGAAGTAATATACATTCTGTTAAAGGAGATGTTTTATGTACAAAACGATAGAAGTTGCAACACGAATCAAAGAAACAGCTAAAAGAAATGGAATAAAAATTTCTGAAATGCTTTCAGCCTGTGGACTTAATATTAATACATTATCATCTATGATTAATCGTGGTTCGTGGATTCAGGCAAATAGTCTTGCCATAATTGCAGATTATCTTAGGGTTTCTGTGGACTATCTTCTTGGAAGAACAGAAAATATTTCTATAGAACAACCGGAAAATGAATTTTATTCAGATGACAATATAATTAAAAATATGAAAATATCCATAAATGGCATAGAATATAAAATTGTTCCAATAAAGAAAATTTAAATGTAAGCAAAAAGCAAGTCGTTCTGGCTTGCTTTTTTATTTTTAAGGAGGTTTTAACTATGAGCATGAGTGATGAAGTCGCCGGTGCTGCTTTGCAGGTCAGTATGCAGGCTGCCGAAAAAAGTCTTGAAATCGGTCAGAGAGTTATCGACAGCATGATTGATAATATCGCTAAACTTCTTCAGGCTATATCCGCAAAAGAAAAACAGAAAAGTCCAAAATCAACCGATTTATCGGAAATAAAGTCGGGTATAGTGAGTATGTCTGAACTTGTCAAAAATGCAAAAAAGAACGGCGATACGCTGTCAACGTCAGAGAACGCCCTCACTAAAGACGACATGAAAAAATTAACCAGAATGGCGAAAAATTATGGTATTCCGATTGCTTTCACAAGCGACAAACACAAGGAAAATAATTATGCAAATGTCCGCACAAGTGATTTGCAGATTTTTCAGAAAATGTGTACTGATTTAATGAAAGACAAGCTCGCTGAACGTCCGCAGGAGTTAGGCAATTTCAAGGCGAAAGACTGGGAAATTCCGTTCATTACAAATGAACTGAATAATTATGATTTATCGGCACAATTCGGAGTTACAAAAGACGGCGAAAAATTCTGTCTTTATGAAAAATCCGACGAAAAAGCGATTATGATTGCAAGAAATGAATTTGTCAAGAAATGCGATGAAATCAATGCAAATATGACAGTTACCAAAAATGAAAACTTTTTTGTAATTCAGGATAAGCATTCCGGAAAAGAAATATCTTTTGAGGACGTTCCGTCACGTGAGGAACTTTCGGAACAAATTCAGAAAAATTTCGGTTATGATAAAAACAAGGCTGATATTGCGTGTGCAAAATTCGGTGAAGAAAATCTGCATGGTGAGGAAAAAAAGAAATTTTTCAGCAAAAATCCGCAGAATAATTTTTCAAAAGTTGACACAAATATCACGCTTCAGAATGAGAGCATTTACACAAAAAATTTCACTTGTTGGAGAGTAACGCCAAAGTCTGACAGAGTACCGAAAATTGTTTTTCAGGACGAAAACGGCAGATTTGCGGTACTTAATCCTGAAAAAATGACAAAGGCAAAAATGGCTGATATTCTGCAAAAAAGCCTGTTAATCAGCGACAGAAAAACTATTGAAGCTCTGGTTGACAAGGCTGAAAAAGTCACTGATTACTATTCAAAACAGAACGAAAAAAATTTCAGTTTTGACTACAAATTCAGCAAATCAGACTTTGATATGACAAATCCTGAAACGGTTTCCAACATGATTCGCACTGACGAAAATGGAAATACATTTACTAAAAAATTGCCGACAAACAGCATTTCAAATGACATTCAGCGTACTGGAAAAGACGAATTTTTAGTAAAAAGTACCGTCAATGTATTGGAATTTGACCAGAACGAAAATGAGCATATTTCCTCCGATACGCAGCAGCTCGTACTTTCTTTTTCAGATAAGAAAAATGCTATTCATCAGCTTATGGAACTTTACAAAAAACAAGGTATTTCAGAAGATGTTGCAAAACAGATTTCAAAGGAAGTTTTTTCAAAAGCAGAATCGCAAAGTGCAGAAAAAGTGCTGAATATTGAGGAAATCCGTGCAGAAACTCAAGCCGGAAAAACTGAAACAAAAGTAATTGTCAAGTCGGGAAATCAGTCGGAAGAAGTTGAAATATCAGACCCTGAAAAAGCAGTAGAGGAAATCAGTAAAAAATTTGATGTTTCGCCTGAAACTGCTGAAACGGTTATTGGAAAAGTACAGGAAGATATTCAGGACAAAAAAATTATTGTCGTGGACGATATTCCGGAAGAAATTCCGCATGAATTTGATGAAAATGATATTCCACCAATTCCTGATGACTGGCATTTCAATGAAAATGATATACCGCCTGAAATTCCTGATTTTGCCGGAGATATGCCGGAAATTCCGGACGCTCCTGACGTTCATATGCCAACTCCAAGAGGTAGAAGATAATGGCAAAAGTCGGTGTTAAAAAAACAAGTAAATTAACGCTTGTCGTTTATGGAATAGTAATTTTACTGGTAATTATTGCGTTTTGGTTTGTGGGAGCTGCTATGGATTTTGCCGTAAAACCGGACGGAAAAGTTGATATAAATCTAATTGGCGACGGCATAAATAAAGTTATAATTGACCCTAAAATTCTTTTTTCTGCAATGAAAAATAAAGAAAGTTATGCTCCGAAAATGCTGTTTTTAGGCTTATGCAGTACCGGAATTTACGTACTTTATAAATATACAGAAGACAAAAAACGTCTTCATCGGCGTGGCGTTGAGCATGGTTCTGCAAAATGGGGCGATGAAAAAGAAATGAAATCGCTTGCCGAAAATACGGAAAAACCACATTTTCAACCGATTATTTCTGACGGAAAACGTATTTTTGATGAAAAGGGAAATTTCGTCGGAGTTACGGTTGATAACAATATTGTGCTTACAAAAGAAGTACAGCTTTCGTTAAATTCTCGGCAACATTTGCTTAATTTAAATGTCCTAATAATCGGCGGTTCTGGTTCAGGTAAAACTCGATTTTACGCAAAACCAAACATAATGCAGTTAAATACATCTTATGTAATAACCGACCCTAAAGGCGAAATTTTGCAGTCTACAGGCAAAATGTTGAAAGAAGCCGGTTATGAAGTGCGTGTCCTGAATCTTATTCAAATGGAGCATTCAAACAATTATAATCCGTTCCATTATGTTTACGATTATAACGGCGATTTGTCGCAAGATAACATAAAAAAGATGATTAACGTGCTTTTCAAATCCACCAAAGGTGAGGGCGAAAAAGATGATTTCTGGAGTCAAAAGGGACAATCTTTGCTTGAAGCGATAACTTTTCTGCTTTTTGAAGAAAGTGAATACAACGCTGAATTTGACGAAAACGGAAAAATTATTCCTGAAACACGTGATACGTCACATCTTAATTTCTTTTCAGTTACAGAAAAAATGCGTCGGCTGCAATATCCACCAAGCAGCGGAAAAAGTCCGGACGGTTTTTTCCTTGAAAAAAATTCTGATGAAAGTGAAGAAGATTTCCGTGAAAGACAGTCAAAAGCGTTTTTGTGTCCGCTTGACAAAGATTTCATAGAACTTGAAAAACGCAAGGGCGATACTCTCGCCGGACGTTTGTATAAGGAAGTCCGAAATGCTCCGGAAGAAACTGGACAGTCATTTTTATCAAGTGCGAATGTAAAAACTTTCATGTTCAACATGGACAACATGATGAATCTGACTTGTTGCGACAATATCAGACTTGAGACTATGGGCGACAAAAAAACAGCGTTATTTCTGATTATTCCGGCAACCGATACTACATATAACTTTTTGGTGGCAATGCTTTACACGCAGATGTTTGACGTTCTGGCAAACCGTGCTAACTTCAAATACGGCGGTACTTTGCCGGTTCACGTCCGCTGTATAATGGACGAATTTGCGAATATCGGGCAAATTCCAGACTTTGACAAAGTTATTGCTTTTGTACGTTCTATGGGAATGAGCCTGAATGTTATCATTCAGAATCTCGCACAATTAAAAGCCAAATACGAAAAAACATGGGAAGTTATAACCGGTAACTGCGACAGTCTGTTGTTTCTTGGTGGTCAGGAAGAAAGTACTTTGAAGTATATTTCTGAAGCTCTCGGAAAAGAAACTATTGATATAAGAGGTTACAACCGTACAAAAGGTAAATCTCCCAGTACGTCCGAAAATAACAGCATTTTAGGGCGTGAACTTATGCAGCCAAATGAAGTTGCAACAATGCCCATCAGTGAATGCATTGTGCGGATACGTTCACATAATCCGTTTTATTGTACGAAATTTCCGATAGAAAAACACGTGAATTTTAAGTTTCTTGAAGATTATGACAAGAAAAATGCGTTTGATGTGAAAACGGTTCATGCAGTAACTTTGCAGGAATTTACAGAAAAAAATATTAAAAAACAATCTTCTGAAATTACAGAAGAAATTCAGGAACAGGACAAGAAAATTGAAATTATTTTCAGTAAAAATGAAGTCCCTGAAATTGAATTTACAACCTATGAAGAAGCGGAACTGTATGCCGATGAAATTATCAACGACAGTGAAACTTTTTCTGAGGAATATACTGATAAGGATTCGGCTGAATACGGAGAAGTTTCGGAATGGGATTCATTCGATTTGGGCGTACCCGTCAGACCGCCAAAGGAGGTGAATGATAATGATGAAGAAGAAATTCCCACCATGTCAAAGGAATCCAACATAGAAAATGCCGTTTTCTATGAAGAACCTGATGAATTTTGTGAATCAATTGAAGATATTGCTGATGAAATTGACGCTGCTTTTGTAGACGTTGAGGAAACATATTCTGAGGCGTACAGCGATTTTGATTTACCGGAAGACGATTATGGGTTCTCGGACGAAATGTTTGATTAACGCAATCACAAAAAATTTAAGAAAAGAGGATTTTTCAAAATGAAGATTTCAAACAAGAAAACCATGTTTACAAGATTTGTAACAGCCATGATTTCAACCCTTATGCTTATGGTTGTTTTTTCTTTCGGTGCAGTTTCCGTTATGGCTATGGCTGCCGACGAAGCTCAGGAAGTCGTTACCGTTGCAGAACTTCCGACAGCTGATACAACCGAAAGTCTGGAGGTTACTCCCCTTGACGACATCACGGACGGAATTACTCTCGATACATATGCTCCGGAAATGCCCGAAGAACCGCACTTTGAAATGCTTGGTGCAGGTGGTTCAAGCGGTTCAGCTACAGCTGATAGTGCATACACAAATGTAATCAATTTCTTTATCACATGGTTACGTCGTGTCGGTGCAATGGTTGCTCTCGTTGGTGCTATAATATTCGGTCTTGCAATCAAAAACAATGACGCTGACCAGAAACAGAACGGACTTCTCACAATGGTAGCCGGATTTGTAGTATTTGCAATTTGTCTTGCTACTGATATGTTTGACCTGTTCTCGTAATTTTTTAAAGCTATACATACACATAAAAAATTGTCTGTTCCGGCGGTTTTGTCGGGACAGGCAATCTTAAAAAGGAGGTTTTTAATATGCTAAATCTGCTTGCGATACTTCCGACACCACCAACCGGCAGTCCTGCCGATATTGCACAGACCGGCTTGACATTTTTCAGTACGTGGATTGCAAGAATAGGCGGACTTGTCGCATTTATCGGAGCAATAAAATTTGCATTGTCAATCAAAAACGATGAAGCCAAAGAGCAGTTAGAAGCGATTCTGATAATGGTCTCCGGATTTATGATTGTCACGGCAATCCGGAATTTATCAATATTCAATATTCCGTCTGTGTATTCTGACGCTGCTGCAAATGCTGAATTTCAGGCAATACTTAATTTCGTTTCAACTTGGACAAGGCGTGTCGGTGCTGTCGGACTGCTTATCGGCTCAACTATGTTCGGATTTTCCGTCAAAGACAACAACGCTGGTGGAAAAGTCACATCACTTAAAACAATGTCTGCCGGTGGTATGGTAATGGCGGTTTCTGCGATACTTCCGACATTTGCGAATATGTAAGGAGTGATGATATTGTTTGATTTAAAGAGAGTTGAAAACACAAGAAAACGAATTTATTTTTTAGTGATTTTATTCGGAATAATGTGCATTTTTTCAAATCCGATTCTGGCACACGCTGATATTTTCGGATTTGAAGTACAGGATATTTACAAGGATATAACAACTAATGTAAAGGAAACAAATGATATTCTCGGAAAGGCTTTTAAATTCGCACAATCTTCACCTTATGATGTTGTAAATGGAATTTCAGGAACGGCACAGGGAAATATAGCCGTTGCAATCCGGAACGCTTCAAAAACAATGGCACTTGTTGTAGCAACGCTTTTGCTTATGGTGGATTTTTTCAGAAAATCAGTTACATTTGAATGGTCATCAAAGTGGGAAAATGTTTTGATATTCTTGATAAAAATTATCGTTATAAAACAAGTGGTTCAGAATGCAGATGTTATTGTAAGTCACATTTATGCCGGATTTCAGTCTATTAATAGTGTAGCTGTAGGCGAAGCACCTGATTTTTTGCCCTATGGTACGACAAAAGAATATTATATGGACATAAAGCAGAATATTGTTCAGCAAGCCAAAAAAGGTTGGTGGAACTTCTGGTATGACGTGGGTGCAGGTGAAATTTATGACCATTATTCCTATACAATTTCCGAAGAAGCTGTAAAAATGTTTTATCCGACAGCTACTTTTCCGTCGGGTACAGACTTAGGAAGTAACAAATTTCCTGAACCGACTACAGCTATGATGTTTATGCCAACTTTGGAAATCGTTTTCAACAAAATATATTTTTACATTATGAAAGCAGTCGCATATATCATTTTTGTAATATCAATAGGACGTGTTTTTGAATTATCAGTTTACACCATTTTTGCCCCGTTACCGCTTGCAACTTTTGCATCAGAAACTACTCACGATGTAGCAAAAAACTTTCTGAAAAATTACATTTCAACGGTTTTACAGACGGCTGTAATTGTTGTAATGTTCATTGTTTACGTTGCTACAACTAAATATGTAACCGCAAATATGCCTGAAGTCCCGTTTGTACATTTTATTGTATTGATAGCACTTGGACTGGGCGTTATAAAAAGCGGTGCATGCTCTAAAAAAGTATGCGGAATGGGATAATTTTTCTTTTTCAGAAAAGTAAATGAAAGGAGTTTTTTAATGGTTGAAGTTAAGATTCCGGCAGAAATACAAGAATATAAAAGTAAACTTATTTTTGGTCTGTCAACACGTCAGATTATTTCAATTATCGGAGCGTTGGCGGTGGGCGTACCGTTGGGCGTTTTAGGCTATGGGCGAATTTCCGGCGATATACTGCCGTGGTTGGTTATTATATCCGTTTTTCCGTTTGCCGGTTGGGGTTTTATGACGTTCAAAGGTATGCGGTTTGAAGTTTTCATGAAGGCTTTTTTGTCGCTGAATTTTCTGCCACAAAGACGTGTTTATGAAGATACGGACGTGAATATTTTCTGTTCATTGCGTGAGGAAATTATCGAAGATGACGTTGTAAATCAGCGAATCGAAAACGGCGATTATGAATTTGAGGACGAATAAGGAGGTAAATAAATTTGTTTGGAAAAGAAAAAAATACAAAAAAATCTGCAAGGGATATTGACAGAAAACGTGAAGCGGAGCTGAAAAAGGATACTGCAAAAGAAAAAGACGTTAAGGAAAAACGTCAAGTGAAACGCACCACAATCCAGACTTTGCCTTATGAATGTTTTGTGAGCAATTACATTATGTTGCTGAAAAGCAACGTTAAAATCGGCAGGGAAACTACCAATCTTTACTCGAAAACTTATCTTGTTCCGGACGTGAATTATTCCGCACTTACTCGTGAACAGCAACTCGAAAAAATGCAGATTTACATTGATTTGCTGAACGGTTTTGACAGCACGATAAGTTTTCAGATGACGTTGCTTAACAGCAAAATCAACAAAGAAGATTTTGAAAATCGACTTTTGCTGAAAAATAAAAATGACGGTCTGGATTCCGAAAGACAGGAATTTAATGAAATTCTGCATGATAAAATAATGCACGGTCAGAACGGTATTCAGTGCCGTAAATTCATAACCGTAACGGTTTCGGCGATTAATTTTGAGACAGCAAGCACACGATTTTTCAATGTTGAATCGCATTTGATAAATTGTCTTAGCAGACTTGGAACGGAGCTTATAACTCTGAACGCCAATGACCGTGTGCGACTTATGGCAGATATTTTGCGTGATGTTGACACAAAAATATATCCTGTTTCCCGTGAGGAATTTGCAAGACGTTCTGAAAAAATGCTTTGCTGTCCGGACTATTTTGAATTTAAAAAAGACTATTTCATGTACAATGATACGTATGCAAGATGTATCTATTTCAAGCGACTTCCGCAGTCTGTTATGGACACAATTTTCAAGGATATTATCGAAATGAACCAGTCTTTAATTATCAGCAAAAACGTTGAATTTGTTGAGCAGTCAGAAGCGTTGACAATTCTGCACAGAAAAATAACCGATATGAAACAGGAAGAAATCACAAAAGTAAAAAAGGCTGCAACAGCTTCAAGAGGTGCATTTGTAGACCCCATTGAGGGAACACAACTTGCGGTTGACAAGGTTCAGGCACAGGAATTTCTTGAAGATTTGCAGGAACGTAACCAGAAAATGACATTATGCCAGTTTATCGTTATGCTTACGGCTGAAAGTTTTGAGGAATTGCAGAAAAACACAGAAGCACTTGAAATTATTCTGCGAAAATATCAGATAGAGCCGATTAACGCACCATATCGTCAGGAACAGGCTTTCGCAAGTGTAATGCCGTTGGGTAATTCTTTTTCATGCGACAAAGAACACAATATCCAGACAAGGCGTACAATGTCATCAGAAAGTACGGCGGTTTTCATGCCGTTCAACGCACGTGAATTACTGCACGAAAATGGTTTATTTTACGGACAAAATAAACTTACAAAAAGCGTAATAATGTTTGACCGCAAAAGGCTGAAAAATCCGAATGGATTTATTTTCGGAGTCCCCGGAAGTGGTAAAAGTTTTCTTGCGAAACTGGAAATGATTTTTTCAATTCTGTCTACTGATGACGAAATTCTGATTGTTGACCCAGAACGTGAATACACGGCACTTGCGGAACTTCTCGGCGGTGAAGTAATTTACATTTCTGAAAACTCACAGACACATATAAATCCTATGGATTTGACCGAAAATCCGGACAAAGACGACAAAGAATACAATCCGATTAAAGCAAAACTTGATTTTATGCTGTCGTTTTTTTCGGCAATTCTGGGCAATCAGGAAATAACGCCAATTCAGAAAACTATCATTGATAACGTTATGCACGCAACGTATAAAAATTACGAAAAACCGACTTTAAAAGAATATTATGCAGAACTTGAAAAGTACGAAAATACCGCAGCAGATGAAATAAAATCGGCTGTTGCATATCTCCGTCAAACTTTGCATTTATATGTGCATGGTTCAATGAATGTTTTTTCAAATCCATCAAATGTGAATATCAACAAGCGAATTGTTGTTTATGATATAAAAGAACTCGGCAAAAATTTGCAGACTCTCGGTATGATGATTGTACTTGAAAATCTTTGGGACAGAGTGGCTAAAAACCGTACAAAAGGTCTTGGGACAAGAATTTACATAGATGAAATGTACTTGCTTTTCAAGTCTGAACAGTCCGCAAATTTCTTTTATGAACTTTACAAACGTGCAAGAAAATGGGGCGGTATTCCTACCGGAATTACGCAGAATGTCGACGATTTATTACGTTCTGAACTCGCACGCACAATGCTTTCAAATACACAGTTTGTCGTTATGCTGTCGCAGAATGCAACCGACCGTGACCAACTTTCACGACTGCTGAATATTTCCCCTGAAACTATGATGTATGTCACAAATGCAAGCTCCGGAAGCGGTCTGATTTATGCGGACGAATACGGCACAATTCCGTTTGAAAATAAATTTCCGTCTAACACAAATCTTTACAGAATTATTTCAACTAAATTCGGTGAGGATTTGGAAAAAATGAAACAGGAAACAAATATCTGATTTTCTTTTTCAGTTTGTAAATGGAGGTGATAATTTGTCTGACAAGCAAAAATTAACGGATATGTCTGCTTCGGAACTTGAGGAACTGACGAAAAAAATTGACATAAAAATTCATGAAATAGACGAAAAAATTAAGGAAGTAAAGCATGATATAAAAGTCATGGAGAACGAAATTGACCTTTTGTATGAAAGAAGAGAAAGTGCCGATTTTGCAGATATTCAGCGGATTGACGACTGGATAAATGACATTAAAAGACAGATTGACAGCTGTAAAATGGAACAGGATTTACTCAATCGTGAAAAAGATGTACAGATTTCGACAAAAGAAAATGCTGAAAAAATTCTGCAAGATTTACAGAAAAATCAAAATTCAGCTTTAAAAAACGTTACTGCCGGAATTGCAAAAAAAGTTGTAACCACACCTGTATCGGCAACTGTCCGGACGGTTAAAAGTACGATAAAAAGTGCGTTTTCAAAGGCGAATCCATTTGATAAAAAAATCAATAAAGAAGACGTTTCCGACAGCGGAATTGAGAGTATCAGACTTGCAAACAGCGGTATAAAAACCGTAAAAAAATCAATTCGCACAACTCAAAGTACAATAAAAACTACCAGTAACGTTGTAAAGAAAACAGGTACTGCCATATACAAAACAGCCGAAATTACGACAAAAACTACTGTTGCTGTAGCAAAGTTTACTGGAAATGTTATTGTTCATATTGCAGCAACTTTAACCAGTCCGCTGATAATATTTTTAATATTTTTAGTCGTGTTTTTACTGCTAATATCTTCGTTTGTGGTTCTTCTTATGGGCGTTGGCACAAGCGGTGCAAATTCAAATGCAAAAGCGTATTCGTCGGCTTCTGGATTAGGTGACATTTCATCACAATATCAATCAGGACTTGAACTTCTGCACACTTCCCTTGAAAATCACCAGAATGATTTTAATTCCTTAATTGATTCAATGTATTTCAATTATGACGATTTGACAAACAGCAGTCTTGTGTACATGGAACGGACGAATCCGGACGGTGCAAAATCAATTTATGAAAAAAGTTTTGCGACTGATGACCGCAAAAACTCTTTAAAATCAGAATGGAATATCCCTCTTACAGACCGTGAATTTCTTGCAATTGCTTATGTATGGCTTGAAAATGAAAAAAATACTTCCAACAATTCGCAACATGGAATTTATGAAGTGACGTACACGGAAGAAGTTTTTGATACAATTATTGAAAAATGTGTCGTTTATAATGATACGGTTTATAACGGTCAAAAATGCCCTGACGAAAACTGTACACGTCACGTTGAGTATATCGACAATCCAGACTATCAGACAGCCGTTGAAAGAACCGACAGAAGCCATTCAGCGTGGTTGGATTGGTGCGATATTGCACAGGCAATATACGATAGTGACGGCGTTACAGATGATATTCAAGGGTGGATTAACAACTGGATAAATACTTATAATATGAGTCCGTATTATTCAAATTATGGCTGGGATTTCGTTGATGATTTGTATAATCAGTATTCGGATAACTGGGACGTAATGGCTGCTACTCCGGAAAAAATCGAAAAAGTCACATATATCTGCGAATACCGGCACGATTTACATTCAATTGGTCTTGCATTTTTCGACAAGGAAACTGTTATGAACGCTTTGGATTTTGACGATATAAGCAAACAGTGGGTAGAACTTACGGAAAAAGGATTTGAAAATAATCCGGATATTTCATAGAAAGGACAAATTTATGAAACACAATGAACGTGTGCAGAAAATAAAAAGCTTTACTGAAAAAAATAAAATTTTCGTGATAATGGCAACAATTGCCGTGATTTTTCTGTTTTCCGGTTTCTTTTTCAGTAAAGAAAATGATGTGAAAACTTCTGAAACAATTCAGACTGAAAATGCCGAAGAAACAGTCGAAAATCCACAATGGCAATTTTACTGGTCGGACTTGTGGGTGTTATTAGGTGTGGGTGGCTTTTGTACGGTAATGATTATTCGTGAACGAAAAAAACTTAAGGAGGAATTACAGTGAATTATTTTTGTGATGTGCATATTCAGTCACGAAAAGATGCGGAAAAAAGAATTTTTATTGTTCTGGACAACGGAAAAATTTCAGATAAAGAGCTTCCAAATCTGACAAAAGATATTCTGATTGAAAACGGTCAGTATAAGGATTTTACGCTGAAATATAAGCCGAAAATCGTCGCTGCTGAATATAAGGTTTACTCGACGGAAGAAGAAATTTTTGCAAGCTCTCAGGACGAAATTTTTGAAAGTCTGATAGAGAATGAAAAAGCTGATTTTATCGGACAGTCTGAAATTAATATTGACTGTGCAAAAGATAAAAACGTGAAAAAACGTCGAAAGAAAAAATCTTCTCCGGCTTTGAAATTCGGTATTGTCGGTGGCGTTGTCGTTTTGAGCGTCGTTGCGTTTGGGTTCGGAAACGTCATCGGAAAGTCACATTCAAATACCATGACGGCTGAAGAAGCTGCAATTATCAAAGCGAATGAGGACGGAATGATTATTCCAGAACAGGTTGAAATTGCCGAAAATGCGGAGCAAATCACCATATCAATTGACCGTTCATATTCGGCTGTTCCGACGGAAGATTTGCAGATAAAAGGTGAAGTTATCGACGGTGTGGCACAAATCACATTGCCGGAATTTGACAAAACCGATTTTTTCACGCACGTTTCCGGCTATACATGGGGATTTTCTACAAATCCGGACGGCAAAAAAATTGAATATTACGGTGGAAGTACATACAGTTTTTCAAAAGATACAAAACTTTACCGTGTGCTTGTGAAATATGGTGGTGGAAGCGGTACGAAAGATGACCCGTATCTGATAAATTATTTTGACCAGTTGGAACTTATGGGCGAAGAAAAAGCACGTGGATATTTCAAGCAAACGGAAGATATTGTTTTTCCGGAATGGTCTTCTCACAAGCCGATTAACACGGTAAACGAATTAAAATCCGACCCAAAATCTGAATATTTTGAATATGACGGAAACGGTTATGCAATTCAGAATCTTGATAATCCGCTTTTTGGAACAGTTTCCGGAGCGGTTATAAAAAATGTAAATATTCAAAATTCTTTTATAAATACGGTCGAATTTAAAGATTACGGATTTATCGCTTGTGAGGTTTACAATTACCGCTATGAAACTGAGGACGGCAAATCTTATGAAACGGGCGAAACTCTGATACAACATTGTTCGGTGTCGCATTGCTCGATAAATGCTGAAATTCCACAGGAAGAAAATGCAACCGAAAGTGTTCAGGTTGTGACTGCTCCGGTGGTTGTTCCACCTGATTTGGTGGAGTACGATGAGGACGGAAATATCATAGAAAAAACAACTGAACCTGAGCCGATAAAAGTCGCAAAACACGGCGAATATGCCATTGGTGCGATAACCGGTCTGGGCGGTCAGATTGAAAATTGTTATGTCAGCGATTTCGGAATATTTGCCTATCTGGACGATTATTTTCTGTATGCCGGTGGCATTTCCGGAAAACCTGCAAACGTCGTAAATTCGGCAGTTTATTATTTTTCAGCACAGGGAAATATTTTCAATGCCGGAGGAATTGCCGGAAGTTGTGGAGGTTCACGAATGTACAATCCGACAGGAAAAGAACTTCCGGATTTTTACGGTGGAAACATTCAAGGCTGTCTTGCAAGAAATTTGATTTTTACTACTGAAGCTGCTGCCGGAGGAATTGCCGGTGAAAGCAGTACAAACGCTGAAAATGCCGTAATATCCAACTGTTACGCCAATAAACTTGATTTTAAAGTGGGCGTGTATGAAGAAGATAAACTGGTAAAATCCGGTTATTCCGGTGGAATTTGCGGTACGGACGGAAAAGAAAATAATGGTCACAAAATTATGAATACCGTTTCTCCGGCTGACGTGAAACTTATCGGAAACAGAAAAATTTCAGAATATGACGATACTGTACGTCTTGCCCCTGATTACGCTTTTTATCAGGAAAATATTCTGACGGTTCTGAATAAAAACACAATATCTCCCGATAATCCGAAAGAAATTTATACCGGAAATTTCATGTTTGGTGACAGCAGCATATTCGGTGACGAAAATGGAAGTCTGCCGTTTCCGTCGGAAATAGCAGACCTTTTTGAAAAAATTTATGTGGAGGAAAATTCAGATGAATGAAGAAAATGAAAAAGTTTATACTCTGAAAAGTGTGCAGTCTGAAATTGCAAAACTTGAAAAGTCAAGGCTGAAAAAGAAAGAAAAAATCAGCAATCTTACAGCGGAACTCAAGGTTGACAACACCAAAATGAAAGAGCTTGAAAAAATTTATGATGAGCTTTACCATGAGGATTTACAGCAGAAAATTGCTAAACTCTGGTTCAAAGAAGAAAAAATGACAAAAGAACAGGTTGAAAAATTCCTTGAACTCAGTATAAATATTCACGATAAAATCGATGCTCTGGACGTTCAGACAATCGTAAACGCTGTTACTTATGCTTACAATAAACAGCGTAATGAAGCGGAAAATTCCGTTAATGTCAATACGGTAAATAAAATTTCATGATGATAATTTACGGCAGAAAAGAGGTGATTTTATGGCAATGACTGAAAAGCAAATCAGCGAACTTAAATCGTACAATATCGGCTATTGTTTACGACGTTTGCGTTGGAATAAGTGTCTGACGCAACAAAAATTTGCCGAATTATTGGGCTGTAATCAGTCTTCGGTATCAATGTGGGAACGTGGTGTATTTCTGCCACGTGAGCAGACGCTTGAAAAAATTGCAAAACTTTATGAATTGCCACACGACTTCTTTACAAAATAATTTTCTTTTTCAGAAAAGTAATGAAAGGGGTGATGATATGGATTTAACAGTAACAGAAAAATCCTCAAATACAGGCAAAAATATATTGTTAAATACACAATCAATTCAAAAAGTTAAAATCAAAAAAAATATGGGGTTTCAATTAGGTAAAAGTGGATTTAGTGGCAAAATTGTTCATGGAAAAGAAATAAAATATCAAAGATAAAGCTTTGAATTTGAATTTTTAATAACTCCTAATTCATTTTGTGCCAATAAAAAGCCTTCGTATAGTAATAAATATATTGCTTTTTCAAATTCAGATGATAAAAGCTTTAAACTATCTTGTGGAGTAAATAAAATTCCATTTATATAATGAATGTTAGACTTTTTTCTTGCTGATACACGGTGATTACCGTCAATAACAAGATATAATGAACCACAATGACAAAAATTAACTATAAATATAGGTTCTTGACATATGCTATAATCGTAGTTACATTTTATTATATTGGGATTTGAAAATTTAATTGTAGCTTCTGAGAAATCGTTGAAATATTCTGAAAAAATTTCTAATGGAATAATTTGTGATTGATATGATGAGGAAATTTGTTTGGCTTTATCTATATTGAAATGAAAACGCATTTCTGCTCCATCGACAAAAATCGATTCCCAAAAGTAATGTGAATTTTGCAAATAATGTGTTTGATTTTTTTCATATTGAAAGCAATTATATAATGCTTTTTTCCAATTTTCAATGTAATTATCAATTCCTGAAACATTATACATTTTTTTATTTAAATCAACCACTTGTAATAAATTATGGATATTTATATTGCAAACAAATTTTTCATTTTTAGAGTATATATAATTCATTTAATCACCTCAAAAAATTTTTTTATAATATATCTTTACATATTCTATCACAATATGAAAATTATGTCAAATGTTAACAGAAAGGACTTGAAAAGATGAAATTAGTAATAGCAGAAAAACCAAGTGTTGCAAAGGCAATTTGTCCGGTACTTGGAGCAAAAACAAAGAAAAACGGCTACATGGAGGGCAATGGTTATATGGTGTCGTGGTGTTTCGGACACCTTGTCAGACCGTATAATCCTGATGATTATGGTGAAAAGTGGTCGGGAAAATGGAGTTTTGAACAGCTACCGATGTTTCCGGAAACATGGAAATTCAAGATAAATTCCGGCTGTGCTGAACAGTTTAAAATACTTAAAACGCTAATGAATGACAGCAACACAATGGAAATTATCTGTGCAACCGACGCTGACCGTGAGGGTGAATGTATTTTCCGATATGTTTACAGACTTGCCGGTTGCCGTAAGCCTGTAAAACGTCTTTGGGTGTCGTCGCTTGAAGAATCCGCTATTCGTGACGGCATGAAAAAACTGAAAGACAGTGCAGAATATGACAGCTTGTTTTCAGCCGGATTTGCACGTGCAAAAGCTGACTGGCTTGTTGGTATGAACGCTTCCAGACTGTTTTCAGTAAGGTACAGAACGCCTTTAAATCTGGGGCGTGTTCAGACTCCGACACTTGCAATGATTGTCAAGCGTGACAATGATGTAAAAAATTTCGTAAAGCAAAAATATTTCACGGTTGATTTGAATTGCGGAAATTTCATTGCAGTATCGGAAAGAATTGACAATGAAAATACGGCACAAAAAATAGCCGGATTATGCAACGGAAAAAATGCCGTTGTTGCTGAACTGAAAAAAGAAATTAAAACTACAAATCCACCGAAACTCTTTGACCTCACAACATTACAGCGTGAAGCAAACAAGCAGTTTGGATATACTGCACAGCAGACACTTGATTATCTCCAGTCGCTTTATGAAGCAAAATTGACGACATATCCACGTACGGACAGTCAGTATTTATCCGACGATATGGAACAGACTGCAACAAAAGTAATATCAGACATTTACAGTGTGTTTCCTAAATTTGACAGCGGAATTTCATATAATCCAGACGTTAAACGCTGCATAAATAATAAAAAAGTTTCCGGACATCATGCAATTCTGCCGACCGAAAAAATAACTACTGCCGATTTGTCTACGTTGCCTGAAGAGCAGAAAAATATACTTATGCTTGTGTCCGCACAGCTTTTGCTTGCAACCGGTACGCCACATAGATACGAAGCCGTAAAAGTGACTGTAAACTGCGAAAATACGCTGTTTTCTGCAAACGGCAAAACGGTTAAGGAACGTGGTTGGAAATCAATTGAAGAACGTGTAAAAGCTGTTCTGAAAAATAAAAACAGCACTGATGAAACTGAAAATATTTCCGCACTTCCTGAAATTGAACAAGGTCAGATTTTCAATAATGTTTCTGCTGAAAAAGCTGAACATTTCACAGTTTCGCCAAAGCCTTATACAGAAGATACTTTACTTTCGGCAATGGAACACGCCGGACTTGAAAATTATGATGAAAATTCCGAAAAGAAAGGTCTTGGAACTCCTGCAACCCGTGCCGGAACTATCGAAGGACTTGTTACACATGGATTTGCACGGCGTGAGGGTAAACAGATTTCTGCAACCGAAAAAGGCGTAAATCTGATTAATTGTTGTCCGGAAGAAGTGAAGTCGCCTAAACTTACGGCGGACTGGGAAATGCAGTTACAGCAGATTGAACACGGCGAATTTTCGGCGGAAACGTTCATGAACGGCATAGTAAATTTTGTACAGGAACTTTGCAAAAAATACGGAACGTCCGACAGCAATAATAATTTTGTTTTTGCGACTGAAAAAATCGGAAATTGTCCAAACTGTAAAAAAGAAGTAGTCAAGGGAAAATTCGCCTATTACTGTACCGGAAAATGTGGCATGAATATTGCAAAAGTTTACGGCAGAGAACTGACTGAAACTCAGCTGAAAAAATTGCTCAGTGGCAAGGAAATTTCCTATACTGCAAACGGCAAAAAGACCGTTGTGTTGCCAAAAGTTACTAAAAATGAGTATCAGGGCAAGACCTACCTTCAGTGGGAAACACAGAAAGGATAAAAATCATGATGAAAAATTATGATATGTTTGTGCAGAGTACTTTACAATGGGTCGAAAATATGTTATTATGTGATGAGATAAGACTGAAAGATATTCCGTATGAGATACGCACGGCAAGTAGCTCTGTATACGTAATGGCATTTCGTATCAGCAACAAAGTATCCTGTAAGCGTTTTGCTAATGATATGCAGTTATTGTGTCAGGATATTTATAAAATGAGTGATAAAAATCCCATGAAACAGGAACTTGTGCATACTCTTTCGCAGTATCTTTCTCTTAATGACCACAAAGGAGAAGATATATTTGTCGATTTTCAGGAGAATATTTACGAAGAAGTATTGCAGGAACTGCGAAAACACAACCTTTCTTTACAGCAAACTATTATCAATGGAATCGTTGATTACCGACGAAAAAAAGAAAGTAGAAAATTTTGAGAAACTTAAACTTTTTTCAGAAAAATCAGAACCGGAAAACATTTTCAAAATAGTTGAATTAGATAAAATTACATTTGTAATTACTATTAAAACTACTCATGATTATTGTGCAAGATTAACTAAATTTGAATACAATGGTTACTGGCTTGAAAAAGATACTAATTATGTGAAATCTATTGCACTTTTACGTTGCGAGGTACATAATAAAATAGTATCTGATAATATTGAATATGTTCATCATATTTATATACGGGATTTTTTTGTAGATAAACCATATCGAGAAAATGGTTATGGAACTATATTATTGAATGAATTGATAAAATATGCTAAAAAATTGCAAGTAGAGTATATTTCTGGAAAGTTATCATTTCGTGATATTGGTACAGAAGATAACCGTACTAAAGAACAGGTAGAAAATCGTAAAAGATTGTATCATTTCTATCCAAAACATGGATTTATAATTAATGAAAATGAATGCATTTATTTGCAAATAAAGAAAAAGCAGGATTAAAAATACTCCTGCTTTTTGCTTTTTTATTCTTATTGAAAATTTCTATGAAAAATCTTGACTTTTATACTTTAAAGTGATACAATAAAGGAGGAAAATAAATTGACAGAAAATGAAAAAATAAGCAATGCTATTGATGAAATATTCAGGCATTATGACTGCTTATACGAACGCAGAGACCTTGAAATGCTTCCGCATGGTATGCAGCTGCATATTGCAGATGTATATTACAAAAGACCGTTTGACGAAGATGACTATGACACATACGATATGAGCCGTGAACTCGACAGAGAGATTTTCAAGGCGGTAAATATCAACACTTTTAAGAAGTTAATCGGAGCGGACGAACTCGAAAAGAATGGTTTTGAAATTGTCGATATACAGACAAAAAGTGCCATTGAAAAAGATTTCTGTTTTGATGAAAACGGTTCAAGTGATGATATAGATTACGGTTTCAGCGAAAGTATAAAAGAAATTTCTTTCAGAAACTCTGCCGGTGAAAGTGCAAAATTTACAAGTTATGAGGAACTGAAAAAATCGCTTGATAATCCTGATGACAGCTTTTTTCACAAACCTGTCCAGAGGACGCCTATAAAGGATTTCAGCAGTGCAGGAGCTGAAAAACTCCGTGAAATGACTGAAAACAGTGATACTTATATAAACTTTCTGAAATTTCAGGGACGTGTTTTCAAGCACAATGCAAGCGTTTCACTTGAATTTTTCACACAGCGTCCGGAAACAAAATTCATAGCAACACAGGAGCAGTGGGAAAAAACAAATCGTACGATTGCACAGGGCAGTGAGGCTATAAGATTTGTTGATTCAAACGGCAGAAATACTGATTTTTATGATTTTTCACAGGTTGAGGAATCTAAACCGCCGTACCAGTGGATAATAAATAAAAAGAACGCAAACGAAATAAAAAAACAGCTCGGAATACCTGAAAAAATGCCTATAATCAGCGGAGTTATTAACTCTACTGTAAATCCCACGCATATCACATCATGTATGGCTGCACTGGGAATACCGCCGAAAAATTACAGGGAATTCAGCAAATCTTACGTAAATGCAATACAGCTTGTAATTGCCGGTCGCCTTGAAGTCGGTGGAAGTAATTTCAATATTCAGCCTGACCTGACTGCACTGAAAATGCTGAAAACGGAATCGCAAAAACTTGCATTGCTTACATACGTCGCAAATACCGCCCGTGTGGCACTTATGAAAATTGAAAAAGTCGCAAAAAATTTAAGCGAGGAAGAAAGGATTGAACGCAATGGATTACAGCCAGTGGAAAACGCTGACACCACAAGAACAGCAGAACGTTCCGGACGAAGAACTCCCGACAATTCCGACGGAAATGCTGAAGAACAGTCTGACAGAAGCCAAAGCCGTGAGAATGGACGGGGTTCTGGGTTGGGAGACGACACAGAAAGTACCGAACGGCAAGAACACAAGGTGGTTTCCGGAGTACAGAATGAAAATAGTGAGCGGTCAGAAATTCTGGTACAAATTCGACCCGATATGCGGACTTTACAGCCTAAATCTGACGGACTTAGAACTGTCGATGGAGGAAGAGCCGGTAGGGATTTACGGAATGAAATGGATGGACTTCATGGAGGAGAATTATCCGCATTTAGTGGAGGAAATGAAACTGTATCACAGGTATCTGACGGTGGCACGCTCGGTGGACAGCAAGGCACAGGATTACAGGGACTTACTGGACGACCAATTCGCAGAGATGAATCCACGTCCGACGGATTTCGAAGAAGTACTGAAATGGGAACAGGCGAAAATGTTTTACTCGGACAGCACGGTGATGAGGGAAATAGTTTTAGTGCCGGTGACGGAAGCATAGACGAAAAACTGAATACAGTGTTTTCAGCGGTGGAAACAGAAAAAACGTCAACTGAAAAAGCTGACGTTTTTGTTTTTGATGAAGAAATGTCCGATGAGGAAAAACTTGTGCATATCACATCTGAAATCGCTGAAAAAGAAAAGAAATTCACGGATTTGGTTAATGTTCCGGAAAGACGTTATGACTTGATTTCCGATACTGCAAGGGAAATTCAGGAATTGCAGAAAATAAAGTCTGAACTGAAAGAAAAAATTCAGGAAAAGCCAATCACAATGGAAGATATTCAGACTTTGCGTGATATTCGTCCAGTTAGAAAATCAGTGCAGAATATGCTTGAACATGAAGTAGCACAGACATCTAAACTTGAAAAATATTTACAGTCGGAAATGGGCGAAAAATCGCCTTATGAACAGCGTAAAAATAATAACGAATGGCGTAAAGATGAAAGTAAAAGTGTTCAGATAACCAAAATTCAACCGAAAGATTTACCGAAAAAAATTAATGATGTTCGTCAGAAAGACAATATTAAAAAAATTGAACGTGGTACTTTTTTAAACGCCGATACAAATATGGAAATCATTTTCGGCAAAAAATCGCTTGATGAAATAATCGCAAAAGCTATTCAGGACGATAAAAGAAACGTTCCGGTTGAAGCAAGAATTGCAGCACTTTATCAAATGCAGGAAGTTGTTGAACGTGCGGTATGCTTTGATAGTCAAGTGTCTGAATACGACCCTATAACTTCAAAAAACAAGTCTCCGAATACTCTTTTTATGCACCAGATGTATGGAATTTTAAATTACAAAAATGAAAGTTATCTTGCGAAATTGTCGGTTGAGGAATCATATATCACGGACAAGGAAAATAATTTCAGTGGCACTTCAAACCGCATTTACAATCTCAGGGGCATAAAAATAACACCCATTGAAGCTAACAGGGTTTTCAGCCCAGCAGTCAACAGCACGAATGCTGCCGAAGATACCTCAACAAGTGTTTCTATAATCAGTATACCACAGCTTTACGAAATTGTCAAGACCTATGACAAAAATTTTTTTGAAAATTCTGAAGCTGTCGGACGTGGTGAACGTGAAGCGGAACTGTATTTACAGGCAGAATATAACGACGCCGTCGCCGAAACAGAGGGAAATAATTCACATTCTGAAAAGTCTGAACTGCTTGAAAATGTAGCAGATTCAAGAAATATCAGCAAGGAAAAAGCAGAAGAAATTCTGCAAAAAGAAGTAAAAAAACTGGTGGTGAAACGTCCGGTTTCCGTATCAGAACGCAGAAAAATTCTTGATGATTTCGCTGAAAAGAATGGTCTTGGAAAAATAGACATCTGGTGTAAACATAGTAATCCGATTACATGGCGTATTGCTGAATCAGAAAACGGTGAAAGACTTTTTAATGAACAGTTATGCATTATCGCAAAAGGCGAAAATCTTTCCAAAGAAAAATTATTGCAATCTCTTGATGAATTTGAAAAATCTGATTTTCTTATTCAGTACAAGCAGAAAAAAGCTGAAAGTATATCAGAACCTGAAAAAATTTCCGATAATCAGCCGGAATATCCTTTTGTATCGGTAAAAGCCGGTTGGAATTATGATGAATATATTTCGCCGGAACTTGAACAAAAAAATTATACTGTTCCTGAATTTAATGACGCACTGAAAAAACTCAGTGAACGTTGGGACGGTGAAGAATATGAAACAAAATCTGCTTTTGTAACATTGACAATTCATATCAGTGAAACGGAAAGTTTCGAAAAAAGACTGAATGCAGAATATCAGTTTAAAACTTTGTCGGAACGTCTTGAATATGAAACGGACTGGTTTGATACAGAAACGGAACTGCGAAAAGCTGTAAAAACTGCCGAAAACAATGCAATTGTTCCTGAACTTACTGAAAAAGAAAAAGCATTTTTAAGCGGTGATATTGAGGCGTTTATGGCTAAGGCTGTACTTGCGTGGGACGAAATCGAAGATTTAGGCTACCCATTATACGAAAAAGGATATTCAGAACGTTTCTCGCCAAATACAACGGCAATATACGGAAATGGTATGAGTGAAGCTAAATTGTATGATATGGCAAAGCGTATGCACAGTGGTGAGGATATTCGCAAGGAACTTTCATTGTCGCTTCTTGGTAATCAGAGTACGTTTACTACTACAAAGGACAATATATTCAATGTGGAATACGGTGAAGATTTTATTACTGCAAAATACGAAAATGCAGAACGTCAGATAAGCTACGAGGATATGGGAAATGCCTTTTTAAATCTTATTGAGAATGAACATAATGATATTGTCCACGACAGAACTGTAGAGGATTTACAATATGTACTTCGTGATTTAAGTGATGAATCGGCAGAAAATCTTCTGACCGCATTTGACAATACCGCAAAACCGGACTGGGAAAATAGCCGTCAGGAACAGCAGAAAATCCAAAGTGCATTATATGATATTCTCGGTAATGAAGCACAGGCAGAAAAAGCGTTTAAATCTATTGCAAAATGGAAATACAATTATGAGCCGATAAATGAAATAGACACGGTTCATGATTTAAAGGAAGCCGTTCTCGATAATGATAGTTTTAACGAAAATGCGGTAAAATATGCTTTCGGCAAGATTATGGAAGAACGCAAATATGATTTTTCAAATCCGACTTTTATGTATCTCGGTCATTTGCAGAATTACATGATAGACCACCAAATTGATAATATTGTTGCCGGAATTTCTTCTGAAACACTTCAAAACCATTATGGAAATGCTCCGCTTACAGAGGAATATTTCAGTCCGGATTATACGTTTTCAAAAGATTTGCCGGAAGAATACAACGCCTATTTTCAGGAATACATCTCAATGGAAAAATCCGCTGAAAAAGAAAGTGTTTCAGAAAATGTAAAATCTGAAATACCTGATAAAATCAAGTTTGAAGTATTCGGCGGAGGCACTTTGTATTTCCGTGATGAAAAAATGAATGACCTCGCCAAAATCGGTACGGACGGTATCAAATATTATACAGAACTTTCTGAAAACGACAAGAAAAAGGTTGCCGACAGAGCAAAAGAACTGAATACAATGGCAAAAGAAGATGTTCCAAAATCAGAAAATATGACTGAACCAGAAGCAGAACAGCTTGAATTATTCCATGTTGAAGAAGAACGTCCCTATCAGGTAATCACCTATGACAGCGACAATTTGAGTGATGATAAAGAGGATTTTTCTACTCTAAAAGAAGCACAAAAAAGAGCAAAAGAATATCTGAAAGACAATTATGAAGGTTATGCTATTTACAATAAAAATACAAAAACAATTGAGGAAACAAGTGGATATTTCCCATCTGAAAAAGTTTTTTCTTTTGATGTTCTTCGCAAAAACGGAATTATAAATTCAGAACAAGAGCCTGAAATGATAAAAGAATTTATGGAAAATCATGAAGAAAAACCGACCGAAATTATTCCAGAAAATAATGTACAACAATCTGATTTAAATATTCAAGACTACATAGACTATTTTGAAAATCTCCCTCCGGAAGATGATGAATATTCTGAACCTGAAAAAACTACTAAACGCAGAACATTCGGGGATTTTCAGCCGGTTCAAGAAGATACTGAAGAAGATGAGGAAGAAGAATCCATTGAAGAAATATTCAGAAAAGCCGGAATAAATCCAGACGGTTCGTTAATGGAAAACTACTCTGCACAAACAGAAATTGTTCAAGAAAATAATGTACAATCTGATTTAAATATTCAGGACTACATGGACTATTTTGAAAATCTCCCTATGGAAGATGATGAACATTTTGAACTGAAAAATAATGAAAATGAAGACTTAAGTTATGCAGAAAAATTATACAATAAAATCACTGAAATGTTTCCTGAAATTGCCTCCGGTGATGAATTAGAACAAATTTCAGTTGAACATTTTGGAAGTAATGTTTACGGTTTCAAAAATCATGAATCTGATTTCACTTTTGAAGTTGACCACGAACACAAAACTATAAACATTCTCGAATACAAACAGGACGATTTGACTTTCAGCGTTTATGATGAAAATAACGTTCCGGATTGGGAACTGCTTTTATCACTGGAAAAGAATTTCATGCAGAATTTAGAGGAATATTCGCCTAATGATGAAATCGAAGATGATATAGATGAACCGGAAATTACTGAAACTGAAGAAATTGAAATCAATGACAATACCCCTGAATTACGTGCGGTTTTAAATGAATTTTCTGAAAAATACGGTCTTGGTGAGCTGAATGTTGAGCCAGAACGTTACAACTGGAAACTCAGCGAAAAATTTCAGGACGGCACAAATTTTACTCTCGGTGAAATTACCGCTCCGGAATATGGCAAGCCGTTTACTCCTGATGAGTTGAAAACCGCTCTTGAAAAATTTGAAGAAGAAGTCACGTCAAGAAATCAGAATGTTTCAGAAATCTATGACAGAAAATCAATAGTAGAAAATCACGGTGGCATTTCAGCACATCCGAAAGTACAGAAAAATCTTCCGGAAATCACATATGCAAGCAAACCGTCTGAAAAAATAAATAACAATATATCGGCAATCCGTGAAATGTTACGCCTTGAGGAAGCCGAAAAAAGAGGCGTAAATCCATACGATTCAAGAAGCAACCAGTACAACAGCCGACAAGCGTCTGAGTACCGTTTAAGGCAATATTGCGGTTGGGGCGGACTGTCACAAGTGTTCGACGAACGATTTAAACAATATGAATATCAACGCCAGTCGCTGAAACAAATGCTTACTCCGGAAGAATATTCAGCAGCAAAAGCAAGCTCTTTAAATTCCCATTACACGCCACAAATCATCATCGACGTAATGTATAAAGCGGTGCAGAATATGGATTTGCCACGTGATTCAAAGATACTTGAACCGGCTTGCGGAACGGGAAATTTTATCAGCAGACTTCCTCACAGTTTTGGAAATGCAGAAGTTACGGGCGTTGAACTGGACAGCATTACGGCAAGAATCGCACATCAGATTAACCGTGACAATGAAAATGTTAAGATAATCAACAGCGGATTTGAAAATTCCGGTCTTGAAAATGAAAGTTTTGATTTGGCGATAGGAAACGTTCCTTTCGGCGACTACAACATGAATGACCCTGACTATGTTCAGGACTGGCGAATACATGACGCATTTTTCCGAAAAGCTCTTGACAAAGTGGCTGTCGGTGGCGTTGTTGCGTTCGTGACATCAACCGGAACTATGGACAAATCCAATCCGAAAATACGTGAATATCTCACAACACAGGCTGAATTAATCGGTGCTGTCAGACTGCCGAATAATGCTTTTTCCGATGCCGGAACTGGTGTCTCGTCAGATATTATTTTTCTGAAAAAACGTGAAAATCCGTTGCAAAAAGATGAACCAAAACCAGACTGGTGTTATACAATTCCGGATAAAAACGGTCTGAAAATCAATTCATATTTCGTGCAGAATCCGCAAATGATACTCGGTGAAATGAAGAAAACGACGTTTCAGGACAGGCTTACTTGTGTGCCGTTTGAAAATGCAAATCTTGAAAAACAATTGAATGAAGCTATCAAAAATCTGAATGCCAAAATTACCGTTGCAAAACGTGAAAAGAAAATAAATGAACAGCGTGGAAAAATTGAACCGTGGGGAAAAAATTTCACTTTTCAGCTGAAAGATGACAAAATTTATTATCGCAAGGGCGGTCAGATGGACGAAATAAAATGTACAAAATCTGAAAAAGAAAAGATTAAAAAACTTTGTGAAATCCGTGATGTAACCAGAAAATTAATTGATTTGCAGAAAACGTCCGTGCCTGATTCAGAACTGATTCCGGTACGTGAGGAACTTAATAAAATTTATGATGAATACAGGTCTGAATACGGTGAATTATCCGATAAATCGGCGAAAAAACTTTTTAGTAATGATTCGGATTTTCCTATTTTGCAGTCCCTTGAAAATTACAACAAGGAGACGAGAAAAACTGAAAAAGCTGATATTTTCTTCCGTCGTACAGTAAATCCGGCAATTGAAATAAAGTCGGTTGAAAGTATTGAAGAAGCGTTGCAGATTTCGCTTGACCGAAAGGGAAAACCGGATATTCCTTACATGGCAATTCTGCTTGAACAACCACCTGAAAATGTTTGTAATGAACTTCTCGAAAAAGGACACATATTTATTGACCCTGAAAAAGTATTGCCGGACAAGCAGTTTTCCGGAGTTGTTGAACGCAGTGAATATCTTTCCGGAAATGTTCGCATGAAACTTACTCTTGCCGAAGAATACGCAAAAACAAATCCTGAATATAATCAGAATGTAAATGCACTGAAAACCGTAATTCCGGAGGATATAAAGGCAGAAGAAATTTCCGTACAAATGGGTTGTTCGTGGATTGAACCGGCAGATTATACTGAATTTCTTGAACATTTAAGCGGTCGTGCAAACTACAATTCACGTCGTTGTGATGTGAGTTATTCCGCTGTAACAGGCGAATTTAGCGTACTCAACGCCGGTAGCAAACAAAGCCTTAATCTGAATGAAACTACGACTTACGGCACGGCAGATTACAATATGTATCAGCTTGCGGAAAAAATTCTTAATCAGCGGAGAATTGTTGTACAGCGTGAAAAAGTAAGTCCGAAAGACCCGTCAAAAACCGTCACCAGAACAGACCCTCAAGCTACAAAAATTGCACTTGAAAAAGCAAAACTTATCCGTGAAGAATTTCAGAAATGGATTTTTGCGGACGAAAAAAGAAAAGAAAAATATGAACGAAAATACAATGATATTTTCAACAGCATTGTCGGACGTAATTATGACGGCTCGCACCTTACTTTTGCCGGAATGACGAATAATTTTACACTTCGTCCACATCAGAAAAATTGCGTTGCAAGGGCAATTTACGGTGGAAATACACTTGCTGCACACGTTGTCGGTGCAGGAAAATCAGCGGTAATTTTCACGTCCGTAATGAAGAAAAAAGAACTCGGTCTGATAAATAAGGCGTGCGTTGTCGTGCCAAAAGCGTTGACGGAACAGACCGCTAACGAATGGCGGAGAGTTTATCCGGACGCAAAAATTCTGACTGTCACAAACGACGATTTGTCAAATGAAACAAAAAGAAATTTATTTACTGCAAAAGTCGCAACGGGTTCTTACGACGCAGTTATTTTGTCGCAGGAACAATTTGAAAAAATTCCGATGTCAAAGGCTTACCGTGCTGAATTTATTCAGA
This sequence comes from Ruminococcus flavefaciens, assembly GCA_023667045.1. Taxonomy (GTDB): domain Bacteria; phylum Bacillota; class Clostridia; order Oscillospirales; family Ruminococcaceae; genus Ruminococcus; species Ruminococcus flavefaciens_AC. The sequence goes on from JAMPAU010000011.1 coordinate 36,363, forward strand.
AAGAAATCGACAGTTTGGAAGATATGCTTACTGAAAAGAAATTACAGAATAACGGCAAAAAAGACTATTCAGTCAAGGCAATTGAAAAAGCGAAAAAGCAGTTACAGACAAAACTTGAAAAACTTTTAAATCCGAAAAGTGCGTCAAGGGCAAAAGACGATTTGCTTGAATTTGAACAGCTTGGATTTGATTATCTCGTCTGTGATGAGGCACACGCTTATAAAAATGGTTTTGTCACAACGAAAATGACAAATGTTGCAGGAGTTACCACAAGACCGTCCGGCAGAGCAGAAGATATGCAGATGAAAACTGATTATTTCAATGAACAGCTCGGACAAGGACACATTCTATTTTGTACCGGAACACCTGTGAGCAACTCGATGACAGAGCTTTATGTTATGACAAGATATTTAAGACCTGACTTGCTGAAACAGGCAGGAATTGAGCGTTTCGACGACTGGGCAGCCACTTTTGGAAATGTTGTCACGAAAAATCAGCAGACAGCGGACGGCACACTGAAAATGAAAACAAGTTTTGCAAGTTTCGCAAATCTTCCGGAACTTATGGCAATGTACAAGGAATTTGCGGACGTTCAGAGTGCAGACAAACTCAATCTTCCACGTCCGGAACTCAAAACCGGAAAACCGCAGATAATAAGCGTTCCGGCAACTCCGGAACAAAAAGCATACGTGCGTCAGCTTGCGGAAAGAGCCAAAGCAATTGAAAACGGAAGTGTTGAACCGCATGAAGATAATCACCTGAAAATTACTGGTGAAGCACGTCTGATAGGTCTTGGAAACAAGGCTATAAAGGCACTTTATGAAAAGCGTGACGAAGAATTGCCGTATGACTTTATCGACGATAAAAACAGCAAAGTTGATAAATGTGTTGAAAAAGTTGCGGAAATTTATGAAAAAACGAACGATACAAAAGGTGTGCAGATTATTTTTTCGGATATTGCAGTCAATTCAGATAACGGAAATTTTTCAGTTTACGACTATCTGAAAACTGAATTAATCGCAAAGGGCATTCCTGAAAATGAAATAATATTTGCTCCGAAATCCGATTCAAAGGAGCGTGAAAATATTTTCCGTGACATAAATAATTCAAAATATCGTGTCGTAATTGCAAGCACAGGCACGCTCGGAACTGGTGCGAATATTCAGCAGAATTTGTGTGCGTTACATCACATTGACGTGCCGTGGAAGCCGTCAGACTTTGAACAGCGTGAGGGCAGAATTTTATGTCAGGGCAACAAAAACAAGGAAGTCGAAATTTTCAATTACGTTACGGAGGGTACGCTTGACAGCTATCTTTATCAGACGGTCACCAACAAGGCACGTTTCATCGCACAGCTTCTGGACGATAAAGCACCGGCACGAGTTTCTGAGGACTGCGACGAAAAAGTGCTTACATACGGCGAAATTCAGGCAGCAGCAGAGGGAAATCCGGACTTTAAACGTCGTATTGAAGTATCAAATGAAATCGCTGAATTAACCATGCTGAAAAATAATTATGTTCATGAAACGGCTGTCACAAAAGAAAAAATTGAACGTATTCCGAAACAGATTGAAACACAAAAAGAATTGCTGTCGCACGTCCGGAATGACAAAAAATCTTCTGAAAAAATCCGTGAAATTGCACTTTCTGGAACGGCAAAAAATTCAGATTACGTTGTCATGACACGTGAAAAAGTCAACGCACATCTGCTGAAAATGGCACAGGAAAAACTTGCAAATCCTGAAAAAGAAATACCGTCGGTAAACATAAATAATTTTGAAGTTTCGGTTTATTTTGACAAGTTTAATGATGAAGTTTGTTTTCAGGTCAGGGGTGAAAGTACATATTCTTGTATCGCCGGAACTGCCGAAAATCAGGACAATTATCAGCGTATCAGCAATCTTTTTGAAAAGGGCATTCCGAAAAAAGAACAGGAAATTATGAAAGAAATTTCAGCCCTTGAGGAAAATTTAGAACAGGCAAAAGAACGTGTTGAAAAACCGTTTTCGCATGAAACGGAGCTTGCAGAAAAGATTGAAGAATTTCAGAAACTGGAAGAAAAACTTTCCGGACTTTCGGTTCAGGAAGATGTTGTTTTTGACCCTAAAGAAGAGCCAATTATTGAAACAGCAGAAGAAAAATCAGCACGTGAAAAAATTTACAATGTTGATGATGACGACTATCAGCCGACAGACAATGATGACAATTCAAAAAATATCAGACGTTAAATTTTAATATCGGAAATGCCCTTGCTATCAAAAAAGTGAGGGCATTTTTTTGAAAAAATCAAGGAGAAAAATTATGCAGAAAGAAGATTTTAATCAGCTTGTACAGTCCGCACGTGAAGCGGATTTGCTGTCGTATTTTCAGAAAAGCGGATACCATATTGACCGTCATGGAGAGAATTATTACGTGAAAGAATTTCGTGGATTGTGCATAAAACCGGACAAAAATCAGTGGTACAATCACTACACAAATACCGGCAGAACGAACAACTCAATTGACTGTCTGACGCTGGTTCTCGGAAAAAGTTTCAATCAGGCGGTCTTTGAATTAACTGGAAAAGATGTCACACTTATGAGGTCGTCAGACTATCCGAAAAGTCAAGCTCCGCAATTTACATCTCCGCCAAAACCGCTGTTAACTCCGAAAGAAAATAAAGTTTTGAAAATGCCTGAACAAGCTCCAAATATGCGTCAATTGTTAGCATATCTTTGCCAGACAAGAAAAATTCCGGCACAAATTGTTGAGGAATTTGTTCACGCAAAATTGCTTTATCAGTCGCAGAATACTTTCAACACGGTCATAAATGGTGTTCCGAAAACTTTCAAAAATGCCAACGCAATTTTCGTGCATAGAAATGAAAAAGGTGAAGCAATCGGCGGTGAAATTCAGGGTTGCAATTCGTTCAAAAGGTTCAAGGGAATTGTTACCGGAACGGGTGAAAGTGCGTTTATGTTTTCGCCGTTTCCTGCAAAAGACGGCAAGCCGAAACGTGCATATATTTTTGAAAGTGCGATTGATTTGATGAGCTTTTACACGTTTTGCGACAAGAAAAAATTGACCGGTGCGGTGTTCGTTTCAATGGCGGGACTTAAACCGACTATTCCAAATAAACTGCGTGAACAGGGCGTACAGATTATTTCGTGCGTTGACAATGACAAACACGGAAGACAGTTTGAAAAAGATAATAATTTTGTGCGTTCTGAATCGGTTAAAAGCTATCTGGACTACAGAGGTTTTAAAGACTGGAACGCACTTTTAGTATTCAAAAGTGAAAATCCGAACGCAAATATTATGGAAAAAACTCCTGCACCAATGGAGCAGAAAAACGAAAAAACAAATTTCTTTTCAAGGAGAAAATAATGAAAACCGAAAGAAAAAATTCAAAAAGAGGTGCTGTTGAAGTTTTCATCACAACCGATTTGTGCAACTCTTTAATTTCAGCTTTGGACAGTTTTATTGTTGCAGATTCCGGCAATAAGTACGCTGTTTATGCACAAAAAATCAAAAATAAAATTTTGAAACATGGTCGCATTTTTTTGAACAGCAATGAGGAAAATGTTGCAATTTATTTTTACGAAAATGAAGCTGCACTGCTGATAAAAATGTTTGCGATTTACGTAAACGCTACCGGAAATATCGAATAAAATTAAAAAGGAAAATTCAGAATGATGATAAAATCTTGTAACAAAAAATTTACAAAAAAGGGGTTTGGGGATTTCCTCAATCTGCGGAGCAGACCAGACTTTCCGGACGATTTTTTTGGAGAAAAAATTTCAGATTTTCGTGAAAATCCGTCGAAAAGTTTAAGCCGTCAAGGTCGCAGACTTTGCCCAATAAATGAGCGGAGCGGAATGTTCTGTTTTGATGAGCCTTTCAGGGCTTGTCAAAACAGATATTGGGTAAACACTATCCATTCTGTCATGCATCCCCCAAAAATCAGCCATTCTGAAAAAAGAAAGGTGAAAAAATGAGTAAATTAAGCACAAGTTTTACGCTTGGAAAAGCAAGTATGCCACATGAAGCCAACGTTGAACACAACAACAGAGAATTTATCGCAAGCAATGTAAACAAAAGCAGAATTTCCGAAAATATCACGTACATAAAACAAGATGTCCGTGACGCATATCAGCAACTTTTCGGACAGTCGCTTGATGAATATAATTCAAAACAAACTCGCAGAGACAGAATAATTCCGGACTATTTCAAGCACATTTCAAAAAGTAAAAGAGAAGAGGCGTTTTATGAAATTATCGTGCAGTTTGGTGACAGCAAAACTGCTCCGTGCAGAAGTGAAAATGGAAAAATCACACAAGAAATGCTCGACGAATACATGAAAAGTTTTCAGAAAAGAAATCCAAATCTGCACGTTTTCAATGCCGTTCTGCACATGGACGAAGCAAGTCCGCACCTGCACATAAATTTTATTCCGTTCTATACTCAGGGACGAAAAAACAGTTTGAGCAAAGGTGTTTCAATGAAATCAGCATTGATTGAACAGGGTTTCAATCCGAAAAGTATCAAAGAAAATCAGCTTGTTGCATGGGAAGAAAGTGAACGTCAGATTATGGAAGAAATTCTGAAAAAGCACGGTTTTGAACGTGAGGACAAACAGGCAAAATACGCACACCAGACTGTCGATGAATTTAAAAAATCTCAGGACGAAAAGAAAATAATTTCAGCAATCAGAGCGTCAAGAAAAGTTTCCGGAGAAGAAATTTCTGCTGAAAAAATTCGTCGTCTGAAAGAAAAACTGAAACTTATTGAAAAGAAAAATGAAATTCTTGAAACACAAAAAATTTCTCCGTACAAATCATTTTTTTATTCGTTGCCGGAAAAACAGGCTTTTATTCAGGCAAGACTTGATGAAAAAAATATTCCCTATCGTGAAACGGAAAACGGATTTGAAGCACAGGAATGTTATGTCGATGAAATACGAAAAATTGAAAAAGAATTTAAACCGACTGGTTCAATCCGTGAAAAAATCCGTGATGATATTGACAGACTTTTAATGCAGTCTGCAAGCATTGATGAGTTACTCGAAAAACTCCGCAAAGAAAAATATGAAATCAAACACGGAAAATATCTTGCTGTAAAGTCGCCGGAATCAAAAAATTTTGTACGTCTGAAATCTTTAGGCGAAAATTACAGCGAATATGCTATCCGGAACAGAATCAAGGCAAGGAAAAAATACGAATTTGAAATTGAAAATAAAATCAATTCTGCGAAAAAAGAAAGTCCGGAAATCATAGTTTTTAGGACGATAAAATTTTATACAGTGGCATTTTCAAACGGGGCGTTGCCGATGAGACGACGTGAAAAAAACAAGCCGTTTTCATGGACGAACGACAGCGAACTTGATAAAATTATCGCACTTAACAACAAAATAAATTCCGGTGCAACTCTTGAAACTTTGCGTAAAGATTTTGAAAACGCTGAAAATACTTTCACTGAAAAAGAAAAAAATCTTGATAAGGCGAAGTCTGATTTGAAAACTTTTTATGAACTAAAAGAAAAAATAGAAATCATTTTTGAGGGCAAAAAATCAGAAATTTTCACACTTCAACAGGCAGAAGAAACGCTGAAAAAATATCCAAATATCAACAACTTCAACTATCACAACGTTGACATTCTGATAAATAATGAAACTGAAAATGTTCGTCAGGCAGAAGAAAATTTACAGTCCGCACGTGAAAAACTTAAACAGTCAGCGGATATTTTTTCAATTGCGGAAAAAGTTTTTGGTGGTACTTATGTGCAGTCGCTTGTCGGTGAAGAACGTGAACGCAGAGAGTCAGAAATTATTCCGAACGGTCTTAAAAATGCGTAGAAAGTCGGTGACATCATGAATAAAAAATTTCTTTCAGCAAACACTTTGAAATATATTGCGGTCATTGCAATGACGATTGACCACGTTGCTTTTGTGTTTGTTTCTCCGGACAGTCCGCTTTATTTTATAATGCGTTTCATCGGACGACTTACAGCTCCGATAATGAGTTTTTTTATTGCGGAGGGTTTTACTCACACAAGGAATTTTAAAAAATATTTTTTCAGAATGTTAGCATTTGCGATAATCTCACAACCGTTTTATTTCGTCATGATTTTCCGACGAACTCCGCAAAATACAGCGGAATTTATCATGAATTTAAATGTCATGTTCAATTTCTGCATAAGTCTGATAATGCTGAAAATTGTTTCCGGAAAATTACGTACTGAAAAGAAAATATTAATTTGCGGAATTTGTTTCATGTTCTCCGATTTGTGCGATTGGTCGATTGTAATTCCGGCTTGGGTACTGATATTTTTCTTTTTCAGAAACAGTAAATTCAGAACGGCGTTGTTCATCGGTGTGAGTGTCGTTCTGGTTACGCTGAAATATCTTCCGATGTATAACAGCTTTTTGGAATTTTCATACCAATATGGTGTGATTCTGGCAACGGTTCTGATTGCTCTGTATAATGGCAAACGTCCTGAAAAACATATCAAAATAAACCGTTGGTTTTTTTATGTGTATTATCCGCTTCACATTGCGATTTTAGAAATATTGTTTTTCATAATAATTAAATAATAAATATACTATAAAATTAGGAAAAAATTACAGAAAAACTCTTGACAAATGCCGTCAAATATGATAAAATTAATAAAGTTGATAAAACTAATAAAATTGATATTTTGTCAACAAGCAACTTGAAAATTGAATAGTTAGTCACGTCGTGGAGTATTATAAATTGACTGTGCATTGAAAACCTCCGAAAACACAACTCGGAGTGGTACTGCTCGGCTTTTATGAATATGGCTTCCGCTGAATAGAGAACGAAAAGCGGACTTGGTGAAAATCCTTGTGAGGACGATTGGGAAAATCGGCTGAAAAGTTTCATGTTTCGGAACATGATAAGGCGTGCATGGAAAAACTTTGAAAATTATCGGCAGGACTTCGGTTCTGCCGTGTGATAACGTTTCCGGAAGTGCATGAGCTTGCGGAAATGACCATACATTTATAAAGGAGTGTGACCCCGATGATACAGGAAGAAACATCAAAAACCAAACATAAATTAAAAGACAGCGTTTTTGTAGACCTGTTTGAAAATGCGGAAAATGTTCTGCGTTTGTACAAGGAACTTCACCCAGAGGACGAAAATGTAACAGTTGATGACATTAAAATACAGACAATAAAATCTGTTCTTGTAAACACGCTGTATAACGACTTGGGATTTATTGTAAAAGACAAGTTTGTAATGCTTGTTGAGGCACAGAGTGCATGGAATCCGAATATCACATTAAGACTGTTTTTCTATCTGGCAGAAACGTACCGTCGTTATCTTGCGGAAACAATACAGAGTGAGCATTCTTCTTCAAAGGTGAAAATTCCAAAACCGGATTTATATGTAGTATACAGCGGTGAAAGAAAGTGTCCTGAAGTAATATCGTTCAGCGAGACATTTTTTGGTGGCGAATCACCTGTTGAGTTGAAAGTAAGAGTTTTAACCGAAGTCGATATGACCATTCACGGACAGTATATAGGCTTCTGTAAAGTTTTCAACGAACAAAGAAAAATTCATAAAAACAGCATTGAATGTGCAAAAGAAACAATTCGTATCAGCATGGAAAAAGGTTATCTTGTTTCATATCTTCAGGAGCATGAAAAGGAGGTTGTGGATATGATGTCAGAATTATTTGATGAGGAATATCAGCGTGCAGCTTATAACCGTGCAAGCAACAAGGAAGCAATAGAAATCGGCAGAGCAGAGGGTAAAGCAGAAAGAGAGACAGAATTAGTTGAAAAAATGAGGGCAAAGGGCTATTCAGAACAGGAAATAGCAGAAATTCTCAGCTGAATTTTCTTTTTCAGACAAGTAAATAAACAACAAAAGGCGGTATTTCGATACTGCCTTTATATCGTTTCAAAGGTGCATGAGCCGGAGAAACGCCATACATTACAGACAGCATTACATGAAAAGGAGGCGTATTATGGAGAGCGACTTTAGCCGATTTATCAAGTTAAAGGACATCTGCGAAGTTGAAATTTCACAAGAATTGTGTCCGGCTGAAAAGAAAAGAGAGTACATCAGGCAGACCGGCAGCAGCACAAACCACAAGGTTGGTGATGTTGAGGTGGAATGTGTTTACGGCAGCATGAAGCTCGAAAAAATGCTTGCGGATATAATCTGCGAATAAGTGTAATGCCTGCATATTCCTTGTGCTTTGGTGGTACGAATTTACAAGGAGTATTGATATGGACAAAATATACAAAACTGCAATTTATCTCAGGCTCTCACGTGATGAGGAGGGCGAAAAAGAAAGTTTGAGTATTTCAAATCAGCGTGAAATGCTTATGAGTTTTCTGAAAAGCAGGGACGATTTGGATTTTACGGCTGAATACTCTGACGACGGCTACAGCGGTTATGATTTTGACCGTCCGGATTTTCAGCGAATGATAGAAAGTGCGAAAAACGGCGAAATTGACTGCATTGTGGTTAAAGATTTTTCACGTCTGGGACGTAATTTTCAGAAAACAGAAGAATTTATGCAGCGTATTTTTCCGAAAATGGGAATACGCTTTATTTCTGTAAACGACTTTTACGACAGTAATCGTGAAATGTCATCAAGCGAACGTCTTGCGAATCCGATAATCAATCTGATGAATGAATATCACGTCATGGAAACGTCGCAGAAAGTGCGTAACGTTCTGGAACATTATCGTCAGAACGGAAAATTTATCGGAAATCGCACGGTTTACGGTTACATAATTAAGGATAAACAGCTTGAAGTTGACCCTGAAGCAGCTAAAATTGTGCGAATGATTTTTGACCTAAAAATTGACGGAATGAATCATCAGGCAATTGCTGATTATCTGAATGAAATGGATATAAATTGTCCGTTGGAATACAAAATCGAAAACGGAATAAAAACTATTTCTACACATTTCAGAACCGGTGAAAAAGCTGTGTGGTCGCCCGTATCTGTTCGCCGAATACTCGAAAATCCGGTATATATTGGCACTTTGATACAAGGAAAAACTACATCTTTAAGTTACCGTGACCGCCGACGTTTCAAAAAAGACCCGTCAGAATTGATTGCATTTGAAAATGCCCATGAAGCGATAATTTCCGAAACTGCTTTTTTAATAGTACAGGATTTGTTGAAAAAAGATACTTGTAGTGGCAGAAATGTTAATAAAGTTTACTGCTTTTCAGGATTTTGTTATTGTGGAAATTGCGGAAAAACCATGTATCGCTATCAAAGAAATAAAACAGATATATTATGGATATGTATGAATAAAGCGTGTCAAAGTAAAAGTCGGATAAAAGAATCAATTCTTTCAGAAGTTATTTTTGAAACTCTGAAAAAACATATGGAAGTAATTCTGAACAACTCCGAACCTGTGATTAAGTCCGATTTTATGCAGAATATTAACATTACAAGTCTGGAACTGCAAGAACTTGAAAAGCAGTCTGAACAGTTGAAAAAATCGCAGAAAAATCTTTTATTGCAGAAAGAAAATGGTATGATTTCCGAAAATGATTACAAGGAAATGAATGAATTTTATGCCAATAAAATTGCAAAAAATGAATTTGAATGTGAAGAAATCCGCAATCAGAAAATGCGACTTCTGGAATGTGCTGATGAAATAAAAAATCAGTATGAAAAGTATTTTTCGTCGCCGGAACTTACACGTCGCATGGTTGTAACTTTTATTGAAAAAATTGAAGTTTTCAAAAAAAGTAAGATTAAAATTTATTTCAGATATGAAGATATTTTCAGAACGGACGGTGACGCAAATGGCACGTAAGTCAAGAAAAAATCTCACTGAAAAAATAAATTTCAAAGTCTATAAAACAGCGATATATGCACGTTTATCAAAGGAAAATCAAAACGGCGAAAAAATTGAAACTCAGATTGAGGAAATCAAAAATTACATAGAAAATCGCCGGATTTTTGAACTTGTTGACGTTTATGCAGACAACGGCTACAGCGGTACGAATTTCCAAAGACCTGAATTTGAAAGGCTTATGGAGGATATTCGTAACCGTAAAATTGACTGCATAATTGTCCGTGATTTGAGCCGTTTTGCCCGTGAACATATCGGTGCGGAAGATTATCTGAATAATATTTTTCCGTTTCTTGGAGTGCGATTTATAGCCATAAACGACGGTTATGACAATCTGAATATCGAACCGCAGGAATATTTTATGACGGCTTTTAAAAATCTTGCCCATGAATATTTTGCACGTGAAACGTCACGAAAAGTCGGAATGGCTCAGAAAGAACTTCAGAAGCAAGGAAAATTTGTCGGTTCTAATCCAGCTTTTGGCTATTTGTGTGACCCGAATGATAAACATAAACTCGTGATAAATGAGGAAGAAGCCGTAATTATTCGTGAAATTTTTCAAAAAGCAGCTGACGGCGAAACAATATATCAGATTGCAAATGACCTTATTCGGCGTGAAATCAAGGGTTGTGCGTGGAGAGATTCACGGATAAGTGCCATTCTGAAAAAAGAAATTTATAAGGGAACTTTGGTACAACATCAGACTGAAACATCTTTTTACAACGACGAAAAAAGGCATAAAATAGCCGAAAATGAACAGATTAAAATTGAAAATGCTGTACCGGCAATTGTGAGTACTGAATTGTGGGAAAAAGCAAATGCTGTTGTTACTGAAAGAGAAGCAGAACGTCATAGAAATTCTCCGGAAAATCCATACAAAAACCTTGCGTTTTGCGGAAAATGCGGTAAAAAACTTATATGTGGGTTTACTAAAAAACGTGGCGATTTTGAATTGAACTGCACAAAATGCAAAAGTGGAATTTTTGTCAGAGGCAAGGCAATAAATGAAGCAGTGCGTAATCACCTTGAATTGCCTGAAAATTCAGAAATAACAAAGAATTTGCTAAATGAAAAATTTGAAAAAATTCTTGTTTTTGAAAAGAAAAATATCGTTCTGGTTGACAGAGGTGATTCAGAATGACAATTGCCTGTTATGCTCGAAAATCAAACGAATTGAAAAATGACAGCATTGAAAACCAACTTTCAATAATCAAAGATTACATAAGTCATCATCAGGATTTACAGAGTGCGGAAATTCTGCAATTTTCGGACAATGGTGCAAGCGGTCTTGACCTGAACCGTGACGCATTTCAGGAGCTGTTAGCCAAAATCAGACAGCGTGAAATTGACGTTGTAATTGTAAAAGATTTGTCACGTCTCGGAAGAAATTATCTTGATGTCTGCAAACTCACGGACAGTATTTTTCCGTTCATGAAAGTGCGTTTAATTGCGATTTCTGAAAATTACAACAGCAAATACAAAAAAATAAATTCTATGGATTTGTCGGCTGCATTCAAGTCTGTTCTGAATGAATATTACGCTTTGGAAACTTCCGAAAAAATACGAAATTCATACAGACAGCGTATAAAAAATGGCGAATTTACGGGCAGTATTGCATACGGATATTTTCTGAAAGACCGATACACAGCCGTAATTGATGAAGAAAAAGCCGAAGTAGTACGCAAAATATTCAGTCTGTATCTTGAAAAGAAAAGATACATTGATGTTGTGAAATTTCTGAATGAAAATCAAATTTTACCGCCGTCCTCCAGAACTTCAAAATGGATTTCTGGCACTGTGAGAGGAATTTTAAAAAATGAGCAGTATATCGGAAAACGTGTTTCGCTTACCCATTATAAAGACCTGAAAACAAAGAAAAAAATTCCAAATGACAGAAGTGAATGGTACGTCAACGAAAACGCATTTCCCCCGATTATAAGCCGTGAAACATTTGAAAAGGTTCAGGAAATTTTACCGAAAAGCAGAAAAGTAAATATGTCAGAAAGTCATATTATGTCACGGAAAATTTATTGTGCCGTCTGCGGTAAATCATTGTACAAAAACAGAAATTTTTATTGCAGAAATAGTTGCCGGACTGGTGAAAAGCCTTGTTTTCAAGGTTCACTTAAATGTGAAGTTTTGTATAAAGACGTTCTTGAAAAAGTGAAAGAATTTATTTCATCGGATATTCCGGACGGCAGATTACAATTTTCTTTTTCAGATATAGCAAAAATTGAGGCTGAAATTACTTTGCTGAAAGAAAAAAAGGCAGAAATTTTTGAACAGCTTTTTAGTGAAAACATAAATCAAGAGGAATTTGAAAAACAAAATTCCAACGTTTCATCACAAATTGCTGAAAAGCAGAATGAACTGAAAATTTGTCGTAAAGCTGTTGCTCTGAATACGAAGTATGGTTCAGAACGTCCGCTTGATACACTGAAACGTCTTTATGCTTCTGATGAGCTTACTAGAGAACATATGCAGTTTGTAAAACGTATCAATGTGTTTGATTCAGAACACTTTGAAATAATCATGCAGCCGGATAGTCCGCTGGCTGTTTTGTGTAAAAATATGGACATTTATGAGGAGGTGTGATTTTGAAAAAAGTTGGAGATTTATTAACTGCACTTGGTGCTGTCGGTTTTATTGCTGTTGTACTGGAATTTATAATCGGTTGGGGAATGCTTCCGCAATCAATAATTCTTTGGTTTATTATCGGTAGCTTTGTTTTGCTTGTTATCGGATTAATTATCAGAAATTCGGGTGAAAATAAAGCAAACGGAAAAGATATGAAACAGATTGGAGTAGCAATGCTGATTTTTGGTGTTGCTTTACTCGGCATAATGTTTGCCGGAATGTTTTCATCAGACCAACAGTCAGTATTATCTCAGTTTGTCAATGACCGTTTCTTTTTTATGGTTGTCTTCGGATTGGTATTTCTTGTATTGGGAATTATTCTTAGAAGTGTTGGAAAATCTAAAGAAACAGTCTCTGAAAAAACCGAAAAATAGCCTAAATTCGATGTTATTGGTAGAATTATACAAATTAGTTGAAAAAACTTTGTGTAATTTTCTACCAATAATATTTGAAAAAACTATTGACATTATCCTTGCACGCTAAAAGCATAGTACAGTGGTCGCCGTCGTCGATTATGTAGACTTTAGCCATTACAGGTTCAAGCATGGTCGGGAGCAGGTACTCCATTTTGTATTCGGGCTGTTCTGCTGTATGCTGAATAACCTGTATTCCGTTCATGTTGCTGAGTCTGAACACCTGTAAGTAGTCTTTCGGTTCGAGCATTCTGTCAACGCACTGCCACATAAAAAGCTGTACATCAAAAGGAATTTCAGAATCAATTCCTCTTGTGATATATCTCGGTTTATCCTTTTCAAACATTATTTTTTCTCCTCTCTGATTCTCGACTTGAATAACCCATAGAGTTCTCCTCGTCTGATTTTCACGATTGCGTTTATTTTGTCGGCTATGCCAAGTCCTGTATTGATTTCAATTTCAAGATGATATGGGTATACAGTAATTTTTTTGACATAGTTTTGTATGAAAGTTCTGAACTTCTCAGTATTTCTTTCAAGCTGTCTGAATTCGTCTATTACAGGCAAAAAGTCGCTGTATTCTATCAAATAAAGCTGATGAATTTCTGAAAGTTTTATTTCAATTTCAGCACGTTTCTGCTCCAGTTCTTCGGCACGATTTATCAGACTTTCAGTTATAATTCCTTTCTCAACCGCCTTTGTAATGTTGTTAAGATTTGCCTGTATTTCGTCGTATTCAGCTTTTACACTTTCATAGTTTGTATCATAATCACTGTTATACTGTCGGATATATGTATTGACGTTATTGACAAGATGTTTCAGAGAAGTTGCGTTAAAAATCTTCTTTCTCAGCAACTCGACAATGTAAACATCAAGGTAATCCTTGTTGATTTCCTTGTTTTTGCACTCTGAACGGTGCGTATTACAGCGATATGTCACAAGTCGTGTTTTACTTCTGCCCGAAAATCTGAGGTTTCCCTGCATACGTTTACCGCATATTCCACAGAAAATTTTACCAGTAAACAAGTAAAATTCTTTATTGTGATAACGTCCAGTGTTGCGTTTATTTGCCGCCTTAATTCTTTGTACTTTTGCAAAAAGTTCTTTGGAAACTATCTGCGGACAACCGTTTTCAATTCTGATAGTATTGTTTGAACTTTTACAGGCATGATTATTACGTTTTCCGTCCACTTTAGAAGCAGCTTTATTGAACACAAAAACACCTGTATATTTCTCATTTCTGAGAATTTCATACAACGAATTTTTACCGAAAATCTGACCTCTTTTTGTTTTGTAACCGTGTTCGTTCAGATAATTTATAATCGCCATATAGCCGTGACCGTCGGCAAACATCTGAAAAATTATTTTGACTGCTTCAGCTTCGTGAGGATTTATTATCAGTTTTTTATTTTCGTCAAGGTCGTATCCGAGAGGAGTGCAGCCTCCAGTGTGCTTGCACTGGAGAGCTGTTTCCTTCATTCCTTTCATAACTTCACGACCAAGATTTTTTGAATAATATTCAGCCATACCTTCAAGGACACTTTCCATCATGATACTTTCGGGGCTGTCGTCAATTCTTTCAAGAACACTACACAATTTCACATTATTTTTTTTCAGACGTTTTTTGTAAATTGCACTATCATATCTGTCACGGCTGAATCTGTCCAGTTTGTGTACAAGAACAATATCGAAAATGCCCTTTGAACTGTCCACTATCATCTGCTGAAATTGTGGGCGATTGTCAGTAGTCGCTGAACGTGCCTCGTCTGTGTATGTTGCAACGACCTGCCAATGATTCTGTTTGCAGAATTGATTCATCGCTCTGACCTGAGCATCAATCGACTCGGTACGCTGATTGTCGCTTGAAAATCTTGCGTATAATGCGACTTTTTGTATCAGCATTTTCTTACCTCAACAGGCAGATAAATGTCCTCGCCGTAGCTGTCACCAAGAATTTTTACACCGTGAAGATAGTGCGAATCTCCGATTTTCAGAACCTCCACAAACTCCATTTCAGACACCTCAAACATCTGATTTTCTGAACTGTCAAGCACAACAAAACATCCGATATCGTCGAGATTTTCAACGCTGTATTCGTTCATCATTTCGGTCGCTTTGCTGAAGATGTATTCTCTGATTTCAGGCTCAGAAATAGCCTTTATTTCGCTGATTTCTGTAATTTTAATCATTTAGATTTCCTCCATTTCATAAGGCTCTAACTCCCATTCGTTTCTGACCGCTGGTGTTAGTGGGTGGAAGCCTTTTTCGCCGATTTTGTAAAGTTTGTTTGCATACGGTTTAAGCAGTTCAAGCAATTCTGACTGCCTGTCACGGACACGCTGACTGCTGTTTCCCACACAACCCCAAGCAATAATTATTGCGTCGCTCATAGCCGCATACTGCTTGATAATTTTGTCGGTATCACTTTCAAGCAAATCCTCGTCCGAATTAAATCTTAAAGAAAGTTTCTCCATGATTCTGCTGTACAAATTTACGATATTTACCGTGCCAAACCCCAGTTTATTGAGGTTATTTATGACAAGCATTGTCGTCAAATCGTAATTGAGAGTGTCCGCTGTGTTGGGATTTATCATGATAATCATTGCGGATTTTTTTTGACTATCCCACTCTTTACGGAGCAGAAAACGGTGAAGTCCGTCGTCTGAAAACAAGGCTTTACTCTTGATTACCTTAGTTTCCTCTTTCATTTTTTCCTCCTTTCTGTCAAGCAGGAGCAAAGCGAATTTGCTCTGTTTTGACTTATTTCTTACTTCTTTGCACCGAATTTTTTCGCAATTTCAGCAGTGAAAATCACGCCCTGAATAACGAGGACTGTCACCATTCCTGCAACGAATTTTTTCATATTATCACCACCTTTCAATGCCCTTGATTTCATTCAATACTTCTTCCAGTGCTGTCGTATTCATGAGCAAATCCTCGATTTCGTCCGCTGTATAGCCATATTCCAGCAATAACTCAACGTCATTTTCTGATACTCCGAACATTCCACAGTAATCAAAAAGCAGGTCTTTTTCTTCGCTTTCAAAATCGTTGTACCAGTCGTCACAGCAGGAATAATTCCAGTAACGTGGCACGAATTTTTCAGCAATTTCAAAAGTATCTTTCACTGCTGTACCATCAGAATTTATCTGCAAAATTTCGCCGTCTGTCATTTTGATTTCCTTGTGTTTATGATTGAATCCAACGACTTTCAAAGCATTGTCAAGAATTTCTTTCGTACTTGCATAGACATAAATTCCGAGTTCTGCAAAGTGATAAATTGTTATCGGATTTGTACCTTTAACAAGGAAAAGCGTGTTGTCGTTTCTGAGAATTGTGAAAGTAAAGCTACCCTCAACGACTTCACTCATACACTTGATACTCTCCATATCTGCACCGCCAAAATGCTCCAACAACTGTACTGCAACATAACTGTCCGTTTCAATTTTTGTATCGGAGAGCATATATTTTTCATGGAGTTCCTTGTCGTTGTACAGCACTCCATTATGTGCCAGTGCAAAGCCTTTTTCCGACTCAAAAGGGTGATTGTTATAATTAAATTTTTCGTCACCTTGAGTTGAAAAACGTGTATGACCGATTACGGTTTTTATGCCTGTCGGAAAGTACAGCTTGACTTTATGTGCAGGTTTTGCTTTCTTAAACGTCACAATTTTTCCGTCCTTGACGTAAGAAATTCCTGTTGCATCTGTGCCTCTGACCTCCGCACAGATTGAAAGAGCCTTTATCAGCCTTTTCAGAACCGCATTACTTACCTTGTTGCCGTGATTTAAAAATCCGAATATCGCACACATTTTAAACTTCCTCCTCTGTAAAAATTTCTTCGTTGACATAAAGACGACGTTCTTTCAGATACTGAATCAGCTCATCATATCTGACTGAACGCACAAACTCGCTCCAACTCATGCTGTCGATTTCTTCCTCAGACATGGTTAAAGCCACCCTGCAAACTTCACTTACGAATTGCAAGGTGGCTATAAACGTGTTATATCTGAGAGTTCCTCTGAAAAGCCTGAACTCGACTGTAGAGTAGTTGCGTAAATTTACAGCAACATAGCGATTTCCGCAGTCTTTCGCCTTGTCGAGAATTTCTTTTCCTGACTTTTCCATACCCAGACGGCAACTCCAACGGTTCATGTTGCCTTCGGTTCTTCTGCTGAATCTGAAAATCTCATTCCAGTGCTTCTCCACAAAAAACAACACACGGCTGATGATTTCTTCCTGCTCCGACTGATTGATACCAAACGCATCACGATTTACATGAACGTGCAAACCACAAGTGCTTGTATCGTGGGACTTGTAGTCCATTTCGACTGCTTCATAAAGAACACTTTCCCAGTCCATTGTGTTCATGTGATAGTCAAGTGTCATCGGGTGACTTACAATTTCAAAGCCGTCGTCAATAGAACCGTCAGACTTTATGTAGATATGCTCATCATGGACGTTCGCAACATCTTTCAGTCTTTTGGCATTTTCACCGTCCTTACCGCCATCATCGACTTCAAGCTCCACACCGAAGTACAGATAGCTGTCACCGTAAAAAATCGGGTCGGGCTTGTAGCTGTAGTCCTCGATTTCATAGTCACTGTCGATTTCGTCATAACAGCTATTACAGTAAGGTACATTATCGTACCAGTTTACGTCGTTGTCGTGAATGATGTGGTTGCAATTTTCGCATCTGCGGTAGTAGTCGTTGTAGCAGTCAGCACAAAGACAGATGTTATCATCGCTCTCTGAGTCTTCGGAATACACAGTATCACCACAGTGGTCGCAGACAATACACTCCTCGTCCACACAAGACTCACAAAGCAAGTCTTCACCTATCCATGTGCCATAATCGTTCTCATCAAGAACGTCACCGCAACAGGAGCAGATTCTTTTTTCTTCTTCCATTTTTCAAACCTCCATATATAAAAATAATTTCGGCAAGCAAGGAAGCCAGCTTACCAAAATTATAATACATATTTAATTAATCTATTGAATACGGTCTGAAAATCTGAAATTTTATTTTAAATAAAAAATCCCGATAAGGCTTTTGACCTTATCGGGACAATTTTTATACAGGACAACCTGCAAGTTCGTCTATCTGATTAGCGGATAAGTCTTCATCTAAATAATCTCTGTGCTGTTCAAAATCCTTACCATATTCTTCCTTGATAATTCCGTTTTCGTCTTCATGGATTACAGAATAAAGGTAATCGCCTTTTTCATTCATAGCAGGCTGTTTTTTTATCCAATTTTTCTTGATTGAAGTATCAATCTCTGTGTTAGTCATTGCTGAATATAAATCATCAAATTCTTCTTTGAAAAGACCAGGATTATTCCTGAGACAATCCAAATCCGTTTCACTTACATAGCAGTCAAGAAATCTATTGCTGTACATATAATTCAACAAAAATTCCTTTGAAAACGGCACTTCCGCTAACTTCGGGACGGTTTTCAGCTTCTGCTCAAATGCTGACATCAATTCCTGTAAGAGTAAATCACTGAAAAATGCAACATCTTCTATATACCAGTATGAAGTATTAAGAATGCCGAAGCTGTCAATTATTTCTGTTAAATGGATATTCTGTTCTTTAAGATAGCCAAGAAATTCAGCATAAGAATAATAGAAAGAAATAATTCCGATAGTTTTGTCTTTGCTCTCGTCCATTTCTATCATAAATTCTTTCTTTATTCCATCGATTACAAGGTTTTTCAAGGTCGATTTCATAAAATCTTTGGCACTTACGCCATTAACCTTATAATCTTCCCGCAATAAACTTTTAGTCTTCTCCTGTGAAAAGAACGAAGATTCAGTTATCTGATTCTGGCGGTCACTGCCGTTACTGATATTGTTAACATATTCAGCCATATATCCTTCTATTCTTGATTTGTACGATTTTTTAGCTATTATCATACATATAATTAAAATAACAAAGAGTATAACAGGCATTGCAGCTAAAATCAGTAATGCAGTTTTGATAAATCCGCCTTCAAAGAAATTCTGTATGAACAGCATTGCGGAAGTAAACAATACACAACCCTTTAAAAGACCGTCGATTTTTCCGAACAGTGCCGCCAATATATATACGACAACAGCAAATATCGCAAAATGCAGGGGCAAAGCCTTGTATAATATCGTTTCCGTAACTGCGATAGCAGCACATATTAATGCATAATATATTGTGAATCTGTGCTTGGATTTATTTATCTTTTTCAGAAGTGAAAATCCTCCCACAGACAACAATGCAATGATAAAAATCGCAGCTGAGGCTAAAAAGACAATGGTGGTACACTTTTCATTGGAAAAGCTCAATATTGATATTGCAATAGCTGACAGTGCAAGCTGACCTTGAAAAAAACGGCTAATTTTCTCGAATACCTTTATCATTCCAAAAACGACAACAGAGAAAATTATGTAACCCAAAGGAAAAGCACTTCCATCAAGGAATGATATAAACTTCATAGTTCCAATAATAAGAAAACTTATCACATATAATACGGTGAAAAAGTTCTCTTTCAGAAACTCGTTGATGTCGTCCAAAATAGACCCTACGACACAAACCAGTATGATAAGTATGATTATTCCCATAGATTCCTGCCACCCTTATGCGACATTCAGTTCATTACAAGCATACTCCTGCTTGTTTGCTGTCTGATTTGAAATATCTATCATGTTGTTGTTTTCCATTTGCAGTGCAAGAGCCTTTATATCGGCAGGAATTTCGTCCTCAGAAACAAACGTCTGTCTTACGACTGTATTCTTCATGTAAGAGCCATCCGACTGCTTGGTGTAGTGGTAGGAAATCTCCTGATATTCGTTGTTGACTTTCTTCAGAAACGTCTGCACGCCATTTACCACTACATTGAATTTTGTGGTAACATAATTAACAGCCTGACCAATCCACTGTGTAAGAAGTGTAAAGAACTTACCAATAATCATGGCAACCTTTCTTATGCTCTGTGCGATAATGCCTATCAGTTTCTTGGTGAAATTCAGTATTTTCTCTGCAACACTGTTGATAACCTCTCCTGCTGTAGAAAGCAGATTCTTAAAAAATCCCATAATAATTACTCCTTTTCGTTTTTAATCTGTGGTGTTTCCACATTAAATTCATACTGCTCTGTTTTCAGCTTTTCAAGCTGATTTTTTGTTTCCTCGTCGTCAAGTGCAAAGCCCTCGAAACTTCTTTCAGTATGAAGCGGATAAATCTGAAAGTTATTCTCAGCTTTGAACTGGTCTTTGTAATACAGCTCCGCATCTACATTAAGAACAAACTTTTTCTCTTCCTTTTCCGATACAGTAACCGTAAAGCGACATTTTCCGCCCACATAGATAAGTCCCTCTTTTTTGGCGTGAGCAATGAGACGTTTGTCGATTTCACTGCCTGTTTTGGTGACAAATTCCTCCCATGTAAGCGGACGTGATACTTTCTTTTTGATATCGCTTTCGGCTTCTGTTTCAGTCATTGTCTTGTCAAGCTGACGACCTAATTTTTCAAAGAAATTAATGCCCATGATACCCTCCTTTACTGATAATTTTTAAGAAGCTGTGCTTCAATGTCCTGTGTGAGTTCAAGCATATCGCTGTTTACCTGCATTGACTGCTGATAAATTTCATCGGGGATTTTGTCAGACGGAACGTCCCTTGAAACTTCCGTAACCTGCCACTGCTCGCCGACCTTCGAGTAATTTTTGGAAATTTCCTTTCCAGCAGTACGCAGTGTTGCACGTCCGACGTTTATAAAAGTCTTGCAACCAATAAGTGCGCCCTGCACAACCCTTTTCGCTACCTGTCCGATAGTCTTGAGCCACTTGATAATGTCATCATAAAACATATCAATAAGGCTTGAGATGATGACCGCCGCACCTACGGCAGCCAGTGCTGTGAATAAAATCATTTTTCATTCCTCCATTACATATTTTTTGATTTTTCTACTATATCTCTCGGAACTTCTGATTCCGATATAGTCTCGGTTTTTGTGATTTTCATGTCACTACTGTCAATGTTTTTGTTTGCATTCTTGCTCTTAATAATCTCGTCTATTGCAGTTTCAAAATTCGACTGCTTAACAAGAAAATCGTGGTCTTTTGCTGATTTCAGAGCCGCTTTAAGAACTGCATTAGATATGTCGCTTCCGCTTACGCCGTCATATTTTTCGGCAATTTCAGAAATATTAATATCTGTGGGCATTTCTTTTGGTATGTACATTCGCCACAGCTTTTCACGAAGTTCCTTATCAGGCAGTTCAAACTTTACATGATACTGTATTCTCCGCATAAAAGCAGGGTCGTAATTGCTGATAAAATTAGTCGCAAAAATTACCATACCACTGAAATCATTCAGCAATGTCAGCAGAACGGAACGGGTCTGGTTAACGCTTACATCAGTTGAACTGGACATATTTGTTACACGCTTGCTAAGTAAAGCATCAGCTTCATCAAAGAAAATAATAACATCTTTTTCTTCGGCAGTCCGAAACAGATTCGTCAGATTTTTACTCGTCTCACCCACGTATTTCGATTCAATATCCGCATAGTTAACGCATATCATCTCTTTATTCAGTTCGCTTGCAATCGCATGAGCAGCCATTGTCTTGCCTGTTCCTGGTTCACCATACAGATTGACAAACAGGCTTTTTCTCTGCTTCATTATAGATTGCAGATTCCATTCCACAAACACTCTGTTCCAATATTCCTTAGCCTTGATGACTGTCTGCAATTCGTCAAGATTTTTTTCAGACAAAATCAAGTCAGAAAGTTTGTATTTAGGCTTTGAAACCATAAAAACTACTTCCTGCTTAACATTTGCCGTATTTGAGCTGTTTTTTGTCGGTACTAATGGCACTTGCATTACCTCCTATCATATTTTTGAAAATTAATTTTATCTATACTCCGCTTACATTATAACATACTATAATCAAAATTGCAAGTAATTTTTAAATATATTTTTGCTTATATTAATTTGT
>JAMPAU010000012.1 GCA_023667045.1 Ruminococcus flavefaciens
TCGTGTATACGTTAATAGCGTATCGAGGGTTCGAATCCCTCCCTGTCCGCCATAATATTTTAGAAAGAACTGCATAATATATGCGTTTTTTTTTGTTTATATTCAAAAAGAAAGGACAGCCCTTTGTGTAGCTGTCCTTTTTATTTTAGTCTTCTTGATATACTTCTTTGGCAATACGTAATGCCGCCCACGCTTTAGACCAACCTGCATAGAATGCCGTATGCGTGATTATTTCAGCCATTTCCTCAGCGGTAACGCCGTTGTTTTTGGCATTTATAATATGATACTTGAAAGAGCTGTCCACAAGTCCCTGTGCCATAAGAGCGGTGACCGTTACAACGCTTCTGTCACGGAGTGAAAGCTTATCCTCTCTCGACCATACTTCACCAAAAAGTATATCGTCGTTGAGTTCGGCGAACTTCGGGGCGAAATCTCCTAACTGCTCTCTGCCAGCCGTCTGTTTTACCATATTTAAAACCTCCTTATTTTTCGTAAATACTGCGTACAACCTTTGCCGGACTGCCTACCGCTACCATATCTGCCGGAATGTCCTTTGTGACAACTGAACCTGCTCCGATAATGGCATTGTCTCCGATTTTCACGCCGGAGAGTATAACAGTACCCGAACCAATCCACACGCCTTTGCCGATACGGACAGGACGGGCTATCAAGTCGCCACGTTTTTCCGGCAACATACCATGATTGAGCGTTGCAATAACGACGTTGTGACCGATAAGGCACTTGTCGCCGATATAGATTCCGCCTTGGTCTTGAAAAGAACACCCCGAATTTATAAATACGCCTTTGCCTATGTGGGTATTTTTACCGCAGTCTGTGTGAAACGGCGGAAACATTCTGAAATCTTCATCAAGTTCTTGTCCGGTAAGTCTCGACATAAGGAGACGGATTTCTTCCGGCGTATGATACGAGCTATTTATTTCGGACGTTATACGCAAAGCCTCTTGACTGAGTTCGTGCATTTTCATGTGAACCGGATTTCCGCAAGTGATTTGTTCACCGCTGTTCATTATCTGAATAAACTCATTATTTGTCATAATTTTTCGTACTCCTCATCTGAGACAGGTTCGCACCATTCGTTTGAGGTTTCCTCGCCGAGTACTTCCACTGCTATGTGCGAAAACCACGAATCACTTTTAGCCCCGTGCCAGTGTTTTACCTCTGCCGGAATGGTTATCACCATACCTGCTGTAAGGCTTACAGGTTCTTTGCCCCATGCCTGATACCAACCCTCTCCGGCAGTGCATATAAGCAACTGTCCTCCGCCGGACTTTGCGTGGTGGATATGCCAGTTGTTGCGACATTTTGGTTCAAAGGTAACGTTTGCGAGGAATACTGGACACTTTCCGGCTGCTGTTAGGGGTTTAAGGTATGAATTTCCCTTAAAGTACTGTGCAAAAGCGTCATTCGGCGAACCTATGCCGAAACTGTCAGCTTTTTCAAATTCATTTCTGTCTGTAATTTTCATAGAAAAAATACCTCCTTATTTTGCGAGCGACAAAGTAACTTCAACACTTCCTGTGCCTAAAATCTTTTTAAGTTCTTCCTGTGTTACGTTGTTAATGTGTCCGAGACGTGTCAATGACCATGAATTTTTATCATAGTATATCACAAACTTGTTTCCTTGATAGAGAATCAAGTCGCCATAATCGGTGTTGATTTGTTCGTTGTTTGTGGGCAGAGCTTCCGGAAGAGTGCCAGTTTTTTCAAAGTTAGCGTAATCATCAAGACTTAAAGTAAGTGATTTGTTGCCGATGAGTTTTGCGAGAGCCTCAGCGGAAGAATTATCGGCAAGAGTGGCAGAAAGCGTATGTCCGTTTACTTCGATATTCATTATAGTTTCTTTTTTCTTGTCGGGGAGATTAAGCGTGTCAATCCAGTCTGAAACGTCTTTTTCGGTTGCATTTGATGCGAAACGTTTTCCGGCGAGCTGATTTCCGGCTGAAATTAATTCACTGATATTCTTTTCGCTTGCGGAAATTCCAGTACTGCCGGACGTACAGAAAGGTATAACGGTTTTATCCGAGAAGTCGTAACTCTCAAGAAAAGTATCTATAATACGAGGTTCTTCGCCCCACCAAATAGGATAGCCCAAGAAAACCACATCATATGATTTTATGCTGTCAATGGGGTCGGCGATTTTTTCGGTGTTTCCGGTGCGTGAAAAATACGCAACAAGAATATCGCTTTTTTCTTCATTATTGTTAAGGAAATGTTTACGCATAAGACAGAGGTCGAAAACGTCTATAACGCCGTCGCCGGTGAGGTCGTAGAGACTTCTTAAAATTCCTGGCGAGCCAGTGAGAAGAAAGTTATTCAGATTGTGCATATCCTGAGCGGTATAGTTTACGGCGTTTGCGGTTGCCGGAACAGCAAGAAAAGCAGTTATTAAAGCGGTAAGAAATTTTTTCACAGGAAAGGACCTCCTTTAAAGAGTTTCAAGCCATTCCTTTAACTCTGCAACAGTCGGGTTGCCGTTTAATATTTTACCCTCTTTTATCACGGTGCTGTCGGAAACACTGCATTCCAGTTCTTTTACTGTATTGCCGAAACCGCTAACGCCGGAAGTAGCAAAGAGTATTATTGTTTTTCCGGAAAAGTCATGACTTTCAAGGAAAGTATTTATAACAGTCGGTGCTACATACCACCATACCGGAAAACCAACAAAAACAGTATCGTATGCCGAAATATCAACCGGATTTTCAGAGAGTGCCGGACGGTAGCTTTTGTCCGCCATCTCAACACTTGAACGTGATTTTTTGTCCATCCAGTTGAGGTCGGCAGTGGAGTAGGGAACAGCCGGTTTTATTTCGTAAATATCAGCTCCGGAAGCCTCAGCAAGATTTTTGGCAGTTTTGGCAGTAACTCCACTTGCACTGAAATATGCAACTAATTTTTTACTCATAATAAATTCCTCCTGTTGTATTTTATGATTTTAATTAATATTCGCCGGAAAGTAAGTTTTTCACACAGTTATATACTATATCGTGTATACTGTATTGTACGAAATCCAGTCCCACTTCACGCATAGCCCTTGACTGCTTTTCCGTTGCGTTGGTATATGGATAAACTCCGAACATAAACGGAAAAAACACAAAAATAAAGTCTGACTTCTGCTTTTCACTCATATGCGGACAGAATTTGTCAAGGCACGCCCCTACAGCCAAAAGGGCTTTTTTGTATGAAGATTTAAAATCCTTGAGGTTTTCAAATCTGCTGTTAGCCTCAATGTCGTAAAGATTCATGGCAAGGAGCTTAAGGAGCTGTTTACGCTTTTCGAGGGAGCAGGCAAGGTTATGTGCGAGACTTTCAGCGGAAAGCGTATCATTGCTGTCAATTATGCTTTGCAGGTCGATTATCCATAAGTCATATTCTCTCTGCATGAATGCAAGAAAAATTTCCTCTTTGGTCTGAAAGTAATTATATATAGAAGTCCTCGTGAATGATGTAATACTTCCTATTTCCTTTATCGTGATTTCCCTGAAGCTCATAGTCTGGTAGAGTTTTTCGCAGGCGTTTATAATTTCCTCACGGCGTGAGGCGGTAAGTTCCGGTGAACCTTTTGGCATAGCAATTCTCCTTTTATACTGACACCGTGTCATTAAGGCTATTATATATTATTTCTGACACGATGTCAATATATTTTGCTTAAATTCGTTATAATATACAATCGGGTATGAAAAAAATTGTGATTTGTTACAAAGACAATAAAAAAACTCCCGAAAACAATAGTTTTCAGGAGTTTTGGCGTGCCTGGAGGGATTCGAACCCCCGACCTACTGGTTCGTAGCCAGTCACTCTATCCAGCTGAGCTACAAGCACATTTTTTATCTTTCGCCTTACGACAATAAATATTATATCACGCTTTTACGCAAATGTCAACACTTTTTTGAAAAAACGGCATATTTTATATATTTTTCTATTATTATCCAAAAAATATATGCAAAACATAGAAACAGTGAATTTTCTATTGACTTTTCCGGACAACTGTGCTATAATAAATAACGTTGTGAGAGACATTAGCTCAGTCGGTAGAGCATACGCCTTTTAAGCGTAGGGTCGAGGGTTCAAATCCCTCATGTCTCACCAACTCTTTTTTGAAAAGTCCGATAGTTTCGGATTTTTATTTTTTGTTTGTCCGCATATATTTGCTGAAATGAGACATTAGCTCAGCCGGTAGAGCATACGCCTTTTAAGCGTAGGGTCGAGGGTTCAAGTCCCTCATGTCTCACCAGTTTGTTTGCAGAAAGTCTGATTTAATCGGACTTTTTATTTTTTGTCTGTCTGAAAAAAAGAGGTACATAAAATGAACGGCGAAAGAATTTTACATATATATGACTGTCTGTGCCGATGTACAGACGACACAAAAGGTGTTTCAATTAAAGATATTCAGAACTATCTCGCACAGAATGCTAATATGGAAAACGTCTCGGACCTTACTATAAGGCGTGACATCGACCGCCTCACAGCTATGGGCAAGGATATAAAGAAAAATAAAGGAGCTCACAATATTGCGTATTACAGCGTTGACAGGCAGTTTTCTTTCAATGAAATGCGTTTTATTGTGGATTCTATCTCAATAAATAAATTTCTGTCAGTCTCACAGAAAACTAAACTCATAAAGAAATTTGAGGGAATGTGTTCTGAAAAGGAAGTGCAGAAACTCATAAGCCGTACGCCTGCCGACCCTCAGAAAACACCTTGTGATTTAATGGAAAATCTTGACAGAGTTCATGATATTATCGAGAACAAGCGGAAAATACAATTTGATTATGGAAAATTCAATACTAAAAAACAAATGGTCTATTATCATAAACACAGAAATATTATTCCCTTGAAAGTCATCTATTTCAGCACACGCTTTTATCTTAAATGTTTTGATATAGAAAACAAGGCGTTTAGAACATACCGCATTGACCGCATGAAAAATATAAAGTACGGCGAAAAAGTAAGCGTTGCGGAGAGTATGCCCGATTATAAAGGTGCTGTCCTTGATATGTTTGAGCCGGAATACTTTGAGCTTGTAACCTTGCGTGTAAAGCGTTTCCTTACGGACGATATGCTTGAATGGCTCGGCAATTATGCAAGCATACGTGACGACTTTGATGACAGTGATTATATTATCGTAAATGCAAATATAGGTATCAGTCAAGGCTTTTACCGCTGGGTAATGAAGTACGGCGGTAATATGGAAATTATTTCGCCAGATACTGTCCGCAGAAATTTCCTCGCCGAAATGAAAGAAGTCATGAAAATATACGAAAAGTAATAAAAATTATTAAACGACCGGATTTATTCCGGTTGTTTTTTTGTCAGTCCCATTCGTTGAAGATGATATTTCCGACTGAAAGTGGACTATAATATTTAATCTGTTGCAGTTCGCATTCAGACAGATTGTTTTCTGTTTTGTTAAAAGACGAGTTCAGCGTAACAGCAGGGATTATTTCATACTCCGGAAGATAAATTCCGCTCATGCATAAATCAGTGAAAACCTTATCGCCGTGTGATATGTCTTTCGTGAATCCGGCAACCGCATAATACTTGTTCAGCAGAAAATATATATTGTCAAATTCCGCATAGAAATAGCTTGTATTGTTAGGATTTGCAGTACTGATTAGCTTTTGCTTTATTATATTCTGTATATTAAAACATACTTTCCGGAATGTTTTATAGTCGTTGATTTCGGGCAGAGAATCCCCGATACTATAAAAGCCCGTTATACCTTTTTTCAACAGCATTATTTATTCAGAACCTCCCCGATACTTTCAAGATATTCAAGTGCCGTCATGTCAACTTCCTCTGCCTTTTCGCTGTCAGACGGACTGTATGCTATTCTGCTGACAGCATTTTTCAGTCTTTCAGATGGTTTTTCTATTAACGGCAGAAGTCCGGTTATTATGAAATACTTCCATAGTTCGTCATGCTGTGAAACGTCCAGAATATTTATAATATAGTCGTCTGCAACGGCATAGTGTCCGGCGACTATACGGCATACTTCGTCAGCAACCGGAAAATTCATATCTTGAACCCATTCAAGCAAGTCCAGAATAACCGATTTTATTTCTTCGTCCGTCAGTGCGTAAAGACTGCTCAGACCGCTTTTGTCAAACTTATCCTTTGGCAGAAAATCTCTGATACTCATTAAAACACCGTCCTTTGTTTCAATTATACAGTATGTGTCCGTATAAGTCAATACAAAAAACCGCACCCCATAAGGATACGGCTTTCTGATTTTGTCCCCATGCGGAGACCCCCAAAAAAAATTTATATATACCGCCGACAGTGTGCAGAAGTCAGCAGGAATATAGCGGAATTATTCAAGATTCATGAGTGTACCCATGAATACAGGGAGATAAGTTTCTGTATCTACAATGCAGTAAACAAAAGGTCTGTCAAGGATTATTTCCTTTTCAGCAGGCATTGCGGTACAATCATTTAACAGTACAGCGGTAACTGCTGATGCCTTTGTGCCTTCTTCAAAAACGTCAATGTGGGTCTTGTGGATAACCTCGCTTATAAATTTAGGCTGTAATGCGAGCTTTGAGAAATCAGCATTATAATAATCGAATGCACTCGGCATACCCATGTCAGAAAGTATCTTTACAAGTTCGCCGTCTGCCGTGCTGTAGTCATAGCTGAATTTCGGAATACCCGCACTGATATAGTCTGACTGTGGATTTGCAAGGACATTGTGGAGCGATTCGGGAGTAAGACCCTTTACATAGTCTACAACGGTAATATCTTCGTCCGGCAGAAGTACAGCAAAGGCATAACGATTGCCCTTATAGTATTTATAGAAACCCTCTGCATTGTCGTCCTTAAGGTAGTAGGATTCTGACGACATCATCATGTCGGCTTCTTGAATATCTCCGTTGTAGTTCTGGAAATTATATTTTATAACGTCGTCTTCCGTGTATGGTTTTTTCCATTTAGCGTCAAAGGTAACGGCGTTTATAAGCATCATAACGCATTCGTCCTGTATTTCATCAATGACTGACGGTATCATGTGGTCGGTGTTGGTGTCTACCCACTTGTTTACTTCTTCAATAGTTTTTTCATCAAAAGGTGCTGTAAAGATTTCGGCATTGTAGTAATCAACAACGCTCTGTAAAAATTCGGGGTACGGACTTATACGTGCCTCGTTGTTGCGTGTCCATACGGAGTTAGCAGTAAGGAGCTTGCACTTGTCGTCATTCGGCTGGCTAGTTCTTTGTGTGTAGAGGTATTTGTTGAGGTCGTCGAAATCAATTCCACCGCCTATGACGTTTTCAAATTCTTCCTTTGTAACGCCGTCAGCACCGTTTCCGGTCATAGCAAGTGCCTGTACTACTGAATATGGCGATACAAGGACGTTTTGGCTCTCTGAGACTGTATTCTGGAAAAGTTCAAGGGCAAAATCTGTCTGACCGTTTATGAAAGTATCATCAGCTTCCTTGCCCTGTACCTCTGCTGACTTTATATCAGCGGTAAGATTTACAATTTCTGTAGAGACAGGCAAACCAGCTTCAATTTTTTCAACAAGAGCTTTTTTCATGAAATACAAATCAAATACATCAACATATCCGTCGTTGTTTATGTCACCAGTGCCGTCAGCGATAGAACCTCTGCCCATGAGCCAGTTATTGAGCGTTACAACGTCGGCTACAGTGAAGATACCGTCGCCGTTAATGTCTTCGCCCATATTTTTTTCGGTGATTGCTACAAAGTTAATACCGTGTTCTACAGCGAACGCCTCTACCTTGCTACCAGCGACGGACTTTATAGTAGTATTTTTGAAGTTCACGGCAAAGTCGTGCAGTTCGCAGTCTGGATTATTTATAGTAACCATTTTAAGAGTTGACGGAAAAGCATTCATGCCAATAGTGGCGACGCTTTCCGGCAGAGTGATATAATCTATACTTGTACAGCCGTTGAAAGTATTCGCTTCAATTGAGGTCACGCCGTCGGGAATATTTATCTCTGTGAGACCTAAACAGTCATGAAAAGCCTGCTCTTTGATTCTTGTCACAGAATCGGGGATATTTACTTTCGTGAGACTGCTACAGCCATAAAATGCCCTTGTGCCGATACTGGTTACATTTTCAGGGATTCTGATTGATTTAAGGGATTTGCAGTTAATAAATGTCTCGTCATCAATTCTTGTCACATCTTCCGGAATATTGACTGTTTCAAGTGCCGTACACTGATAGAAAGCCTGTTTGTCGATAGTCGTCACTGTACTGGGGAGGACTATTTCCGTGACATTGGTATTTCCGGCGAATGCGTGTTCACCGATATACTTAACCGGCAGACCTGCTATTTCTTCCGGCACTTCAATTTTACCGCTTGCATTTGTTGCAACGGCAGTAATCTGAATATATCTTCCTAAATTTTTATACTGGTAAATATCATAGTATTCAGTTTTTACCGGCTGTTCAACAACAACACTGCTGTCAGCACTTGCGTTAAATATCGGTGGTATGTAACCGGACATCTGTGCTGTCATACAGAGACACATTACAGCGGTAAGGATTTTTTTAGTTTTCATAATAAGCTCCTCCTTGAATTTGTATGTTTTAATTTTTTCGCCTTCATAATGTATAACGTCTGAGCAGGTGCAGATGTGCGGATTTTTATTGTAAATTGTTTATTAATAATTTAGAAATTTTATTCAATATAGTTTGCACCGTCGGGGAGGTCGTCCGGCGAAATCCATTTTATATTATAATGTATACTTCCAGTTGTGACAAACTCGCATATACACTGCCATGCGATTTCGGGAGGAATAAAAAGCCCTGCTGAAACATAAAGCCCGTCGCCCCATACGTCAACGAGTTCTTCGAGATTGTTTTTGTCGTGGAGTGACAGGTTTGTTTTTCCGTCGCTATGGTAGGCTAAAAATACGCCGTACTCTTTCACGGAAGCTAATGCAATACCAATACAGTTTTCCCTATCGTCGATATATCCGCAACAGTCCATGAATCTGTCGGGATATAAAAATTCTTTCAGTTCTTCGAGAGTTTCGCCCTCAAAATGAACATACTCATCTTCAGTCATATCAATATCATAAGTTATCATAGTTTTCAACCAGCTTTCTTATATCGTTGTTGCAGTCCCATGAACATTCGGACTTTATTTCTTCTGTGAAAAGATTACGCCGGATTAATTCTTCAACGGCACTTTCACGACAGCATGAACACATAGATTTTTCATACACAAAATATACAAACTCGTCGGGGAGTGTTTCTATATTGTTGACGATTTCCAAAACAATATTATGCCACCCCGAACTATTTTCACGGTTAATTTTAAAACGTTTAATAATATCGAGCAGAAAATCCTTGTCGTCAGGGGAGAAGTTATTAATAAGAATTATTATAAACTCCAACGGGAAGTTTTTTCTGTACCGCTTTAATTTTTTAAGTGCAAAGTCGTGCAGACAGTCAGCTTTTAAGTAGGTCATTGCGTCAAATGCACTTCTGCGGAGATTTTCGTTTTCTGAGGTTGCATAGTCAATCAGTATTTCTGGTGACAGCGGAAAAGGGTTTGAGAAAAACGTAAAGGCACGGAGCAGGTCGGCTTTTTTGTTAAGGTCTTTTTCTGAAACAACAGCCTCTGCAACCTTGATTTTTTCCGACTTTTCTGCACGTCCTAATGATATTACATCACTGCGGTTTGTTTTTTCTTTTTCAATAAATTCCTCTGCTGAGAGAGTTTTTCTTTTGCTTGGACGGTCTTCTTCTTCCTTGTGAAACATCACACGACTGAAACGTCTTATTGCGGTATTGTCATGGCTGAGAACGTCCAGTTTTTCCGAAAGATATTTTTCGCCGTACTTTTCACAGGCACAGCTCCAGAACCAACTAAACCGCCATTTTAAATCGTCGTCCGGTACTCTCCAACGACGTATGAAAAAATTCCCTATATCCTCGAATATTTTAAGAGTGCGTTCAATGTTGCTGTTCTGCATTATTACTATTATAATGTATTCATAGCACTGAGATACTTCATTTGCACGGACACTCCACCTCAGCGACATGAGCAGGTTATAAAGCTGACTGTACTTTTCTTCAATGGCGTTTTTTGCGGAAACATCGTCGTAATCTTCCGAAAAGAGTTCTATGAAGTCGCACAGATGATTTATCGTGTGCCATTCGTCAGAGACTTTCGGTGAAAGAAATTTTTCTATTGCGGGTTGCAGAAAATAATTGTAGTCTTCATACTGCAATGCGAGATTATACATGAAAAGCCCCCGTGAACCCTCGCACTGTAGGTCATAGGTTATGTCGTTTAAACAACCATATAGGACTATATCTTTAAAGTTTTCAAGTTCGCTGTCTTTTGCAGAAAAGCACCGTCCGTGACCGCACAGCATATACTGTCTGAAATCTTCTCTGTTCATAAATACCTCCGTTTTAACAGTTGATTTTATTATAGCACTTTTACAGCAATCTGTCAAATAATGTTGACTTTTTATATTAAATATGGTATAATCAGTTGAATTTAAGAGGAGCAGGGGAGTATGTTTGGGACAAGAGTTGATATTGTGAGCGTTGAAAATGGTTATGCAAGCTTTGAACTTGTTGACTGTCACGGAGTATGTCATTTTTTCCGTGAAAAACTATCATCTGTAAAGTTATACTATTACGATTCGGGCAGTCTGACCGGTGACGGCACAATAAGATGTAAAATAATAAAAAGCAAGGAAAATACTTATGTAATTGATACATCTGAACCGGATAATATTAAGTCAGTTGACGGACTGCATGAATTTGAAGTCAAAAAATCGGGTACAGGTAGACTTCTGAAATGGCAGTACAATAACAGCAAGTCGGATTAAGAAATATAAATGAGGTGGCATTATGGAATATATAAAGGAAGTTTTTGCATCATACAACAGAAAGTATATCCGAATTTATCAGGCGTATAATTCAGTTATAGCAAATGAGGCTGTCAGACTACAGAATTTCGGGGACAGTTTTAACACCAACCGTATGACTTGGATTAAGCCGTCGTTTCTGTGGCTTATGTACCGCTCAAATTGGGGTACTAAAAAGAATCAAGAGTGCATACTTGCTATTGACGTTCACCGTGATTTCTTTGACCGTATGCTCGAAAGGGCTATACTCACTTCGCCGGATTCAAAGATTTTTGACGGCAACGAATGGGAAAAACAGTTCAAGAGTACTGCCGTTTACTGTCAGTGGGATTCAGACAGGTCGCTGGGCGGAAATCCTCTGAATCGTGGTGCTGTACAGTTAGGTATAAAAGGCGAGGCTCTGAGCGACTTCCTCGAAAACGGAATATATAAAATAGAAGATTTAACGCCGACTGTCCGCAAATGGAATGAACGTCGCAAAAAGAGACAGCTAAGTATTACTGAGTTGCCGTCCGAAAAGATATATCCGGTTAATGACAGAAAAATCCGCAATCGGCTTGACATGAGATAAAATCATGAATAATATAATAAAAATTGTAGTGAGTGTAATTTTATCGCTTGTGATGATTTTCTGTAACGTTTCTTATGCATATGCACTTGACTTTGACCCAGATATGATTCATATATGTGCTGATGATGTCCTTGAAAATACGGTGTATATTGATATTTTAGTGCCTTTGGACAAGGACAGCAACGACTATACAGATTTCAGAAGTCCGCCCTTGTGGTACGTTGAAAACGGCGAAAATAAACCGTTGCTTATTGATGAAGACAGTCAGATTGCCAAGTATAATGATAATGGTTATGGAAGTATAACTTTACATACAGAATATGTAAAGCAAGTTGAAATATATACCAGTGTGATATGCCTTAATTATACAGTCGATAATATTTATGAAAAGTTTAAGGATTTCAAGGCAGTGTATGTTGATGAAAACGGCAATATACTTAAAATAACAGATACTTTTTCAGTTGAATACAGTAGCAAAGACCCATATGCTTTTATTGTGAACGACAATAATCTTACACTGCGTATTTATGGTAGCAGTCCGATTGCAGAAATTAAGATTTTTATAATCATGTCTGTACCTGTCTTGTTACTGGTGATATTGTTGGTATTTATTGTATGGAAGTTCCGAAAGAAAAAAATACAGACTGGAAATAGATAAAAATTACTATGGATAGTGCCATGAGCAGATTGAAAAACGGGGACGCATTCACAAAGCTGTACTTTCAGAAGAATATAAAGAGCTTCTTATGCTGTCGGACGGTCTTATTTCAGATATTTTCGATGATGAACTTTTTTCGCTTTACAGGGTTATCATTTTACCGTTGTTTCAGAATTGAAGAAGACAGTCTGCTAGATTTTCTGGAATACTGATACAACAATAACTGAAAAGAGGTAAAAATTATTATGCAGACTATTATTATAACGCTCGATTCACGCAAAATGAAAAATCCAAATCTGGATATACGCTATACTTTGCCGGACAGTCTTGAAAAAATCACTTCCGGCAGAATAACTGATAATGGTTACGACTACATAACAGATACGGTACTCGGCATATGGCTCGCTACCGATAATGCAAAGGAAATGTTTCCGGCGGTGACTGATTTTATCAGAGGTGACAGTAATTTACAGTCGGCAGAAGTATATATTTCTGACACGGAAAACGCTGAACTTAACCAGTGCCGGAAAGTATATCCTAATTGAAAACACATAAAAATACTGCCAGTATTGTAAAATTTTTTTGAACGGACAACCCTATGTCCAGTACTGTATGTATAATATAATTACAGAACGTTTTTCAGTGAACGGACTACATAAAATCAGATGGAAAGGAGCTGAAACGCCTATGGGTATATTTGGAAACTTCGGAGACGGTATGCCTAAAAACAAGTCGCCACGTGCTAACGGCGGTCCTCTTGTAAAAAGCGGACCAACTGCCGGACAGGTAAGAAGCAGAAATAATGACGGTACATGGCGTAAAAAAAGAAGCGACGCTGGCATAAAAAGAAAACCGTAAGCAACCATAACAACAAAATCATACAAAAAAACTGCCGGTATGCCCGACAGTTTTTTTGTATGATTTTGTTGTGATTGGAAGTGAAACTATAGCCTCAAAAACGTCTCCGTCAATGGTGATTTCAAAAGTTCCTCCGCAAGCCTCAGTGAAGCTTTTAGCGATTGAAAGACCTAATCCGTTGCCTTCGGTTGTGCGGGATTCGTCGCCACGTGTGAAACGTTCCGTTATTTCTTCCGGAGTGAACTTTATCTCATAGGACGATATATTTTTTATCTTTATTGTTACCGTGTCTATAGTTCGGCTGAGTGTGAGATAGATTCTTGTATTGTCAAGGGAGTATTTCAGAGCGTTGTCAATGATATTCTGTAAAACTCTGTACAGTCTTTTTCCGTCGGCGTATACCGGAGCGTTTTCAGTGGAAACCGTCTTGCGTATTTCCTTTCCGGAATCTGTTATTCTGTCGGTCATGTCTCCTAAAACCTGCTCCATGAGTATTACAGCGTCAATCATCTCAAAGTTAATATCAGTACGGCTTGTAGCTTTGGCAATATCGAAAACGTCCGATACTATTTCGCTGAGACGAGCAGATTTATTTTCAAGTATTTTAACATAGTCTCTTGCAACTGGCGACAAGTCTTTTTCCATAGACAGCAGATTGATATAGCTTATTATTGAAGTCAGTGGTGTCTTGAGGTCGTGGGAGACGTTTGTTACGAGTTCTATCTTCATTTTTTCGGACTGTAGTTTCTTGTCAACTGCTGTCTGTATGCCGTCCGATATGTTATTGAGTTTTTCGGTCAGAGTGTATGTCGGGTAATCCATGTGTACTTCTTTAGGGGAGTAGTCACCGCCGTAAATGTCGCTGATATGCCGTGAAAGTTCATTAACTGCATTTATATCTTTAAGACTGAAATATATATACACTGCAAATATAATCATCCATACAACAGGCTCTGCATTGATTGCCATAGAAAACATTGTTGCAAGAATGAAAATACCGAGTTTTATTAAGAATCTTCGGGCAAAGATGTTGTTGTCAGCCATATCTCTTGAAAAGCCTGCATCTCTGACTACCTTTAAAACGGATTTTACTTTTCCGTATATGTGTTTAATGATTTTCCATGCAAATTTCCATATACGACTGAACAGGGTGGTTTTCCAGAAACTCCGGCACTTGAAACGTTTAACAATGCTGTTCACGCACATTGTTATAAGTGCAAGAAGTGCCGTCCAGCCAGTTGTCCACATGAATATTGAAACGCTTCTGTAGTCTTTGGAATAGTCAAGCAGGAAATCGTTGAAATCGTCCAGTAGGTCAACACTTAGGACTGCACCGAAAAATAGTAATACTGCTGTGGCAATAACTGCTTCTGCCCATATATTGTCGGTTTTGCTGAGGACGAATTTCTTCTTTTTTGTGTTATAACCGCTTGTCACTACAAAGAATCCCATTAAGAATACCACAACCACTAAAAACGGTATAGCTCCCAGCATAAAACTTGTTATGGCTTCTTCTGCGTTTTTGCGTTCGTTGGCAACGCTCTGAATAACCGGCAGTATCTTTGTGGACGGTGTAACGCATATTTTAAGCGGTAATTCATTTCCGATATTTCTGGTGTCGTTTTTTACTTCTACCCATTCTTTGCTGTTCTTGTCATAGAGAATGTAGGAATCCGGATTGCTTTCAAGCAGATTTGCCGGAATCTCAACAAATCTTGTTTTTCGTGGTCTGCCGTCGGCTTCGGTTACTTCCTGTATGTCTTCTTGTATTTCTTCCGTATCTTCATAATAGCCGTCATAGTATTCATCATGGTAATTGTATACGGTCATATCAATATTTCTTAAATCGCTGTAGGGAGTGGGTACAGGCGTTGAGCCGTCTTTTTTGTAGTAGATTTTAACGCCCAAATCGTCGAGATAATAGTCAAGGTCTGTAGTGTCGTAATCGAATACCGCCGTAGCCATTATGCCGTTTATGGTATGCGGAAAATCATAGTATGTCATGCCGTAGTCGGTGGTATACCAGTGATAACCACTATAATTGAAATATCCTAATGCCGAATCATGCCGGAACTCTCCATTTATCTGACTTGTTGAATATACGTCGGACTTGTATATATCATCATAACTTTTTCCGTCGGTTGAAATGGAGTTATTTCCCCACGATACGTAATAATCAAAGTTTTCACTGTCTATGGTTATTCTGCCCTTGTCGTCCATAAGACCGAGACTTTTAAGGGCGTTTTCGGTGGAAGTCTTTAACTCCTCTGAGCCGGTAAACTTTCCGTTTTCGTCGAGGTTGCGGAGATACATACTTCCGACTGCCCATAATTCAGAGAATAATTCTTCCTGTTCGTCCTTGAATCCGTTATAGTACATAACGTCATTGTACTGGTCAAACGTCTGCTGAAACGAATAGAACTTATTAAGACCGCACACGGCACATACCGCAAATATCACGCACGCACTTATAAACGCTATAATCCGTGTGGACTTCTGTTGTAGAAAATCAATAACTTTCATGGCTTGCCTCCTATTTTTTCAATTTTATAACCAATGCCCCATACTACTTTCAGATAGCGTGGGTCGCTTGGGTTTATTTCGATTTTTTCACGGATATGCCGGATATGCACCATTACAGTATTCTCAACCGAGTATGATTCTTCATTCCATATGCGTGAGTAGATTTCTTCAGCGGAAAATACCCGTCCGGCATTTTCTATGAGCATTTCCGTGATTTTGTACTCTGTAGCCGTAAGTCTGACTGGCTCGCCGTCAACGTAAAGCTGTTTGGCGGTTTTGTCAAGAGTAAGACCGCCTATTGTTATGTCGTCTGCCTTTTTGGTGTCTGCCGACCCTAAACTAAGATAACGCCGGAGATTAGACTTCACACGTGCGACAAGCTCCATAGGGTTGTAAGGTTTGGTTATATAGTCGTCTGCACCCATTGAAAGACCTAAAATTTTGTCGCTGTCTTCGGACTTTGCCGAGAGTACGATAATAGGAATGTTTCTTGTTGTGCGAATTTTCATCATTGCGGAAAGACCGTCGAGTTTCGGCATCATAACGTCAATAAGAATAAGCTGTATATTGTTTGACATAAGAGTGTCGATAGCCTCAAGACCGTTGTAAGCCTTGAAAATCCTATATCCCTCTCTTTCAAGCAGGGTGGCAATAGCATTGACTATATAGTGGTCGTCGTCCACAACTAAGATTGAAGCGTTTTCAAAAGTATCCATAATGGTACATCCTTTCTGTAATTTATTCCGAATATCATTATAAACCCCTCCTTTTCTTATGTCAACCCCATTTTATCATACAAATCTTATGCTGTTCCAACTAAAATCTTATGAATTTCTTAATTTTTATATTTAGCTAAAATGCACATGATTCAGTGGATAGATTTGTGACTTTATACAAACTTTCAGAAAAATTCGTCTTTTTACGGCTTTAAAATCACTTACATATAAAGGCACTAAAAGGAGGTACTTTTATATGAAAAAGTTTTTAATATTTATGTCGGCACTGGTTATGCTTTCTGCAACGGCTTGTGCTGAAAAGTCCGCAACGACAGGTACGCCGGAGACTTCCACAGAAACAAAGAACGTTGAGGTTACTCAGCTCATGTACAAACAGGAACACTTATCTTTTCCGGCTGATATGTCGGAAAGAATGGGGCTGTACTACCACGACGGAGTGAAGTTTGTCTACAAATCAAAAGACGACAGCATAAAAATAATGTCCTACGAAGAAAACATGAATGAAACCGGAGCGTTAACCCTGATAGGTGCTGACGACCTGCCGTATGAGGCTTGTTGCTGTGCAAAACAGGACGGTACAATAGTAATGTTCTGTATCTATACGGATTACGGCGAAATCACTGATTATGAGGATTTCTATGAAAACGCCGTACTGTCTCCGGAAATCCGCACATACTCACCGGACGGTAAACTTCTTGAAACACATGAAGTTGACGGTTTTCATAGCTGGGACGATTTCAGCTTTATTGACGGCTTTTACGAGTACGGCGAAAACTATGTCATATCCTACAACGGCGGTTATGCTCTTGTCGCTCCCGACGGCGAAATTCTTAATATGTCAACCGAAAGTCAGAATAATGTCTTTGCTACCGACACTGACGGCAAACCATACGTATGCGACTGGAAAAAATACTGCGTTACTGACGGCAAAAGGCTTACAATCGACAAAAACAACGCTACAGAGTATGGAAAATATATCAACCGTACTGGTTCAGCATTCAGGGGAGCAGGGGACTTTAAGTTATTTATGGTGATGAACGAGGGTATTTTTGGCATTGCACCGAATGACGAACTGATACAGGTTATGGATTTCACGGATTCTAACGTTTCGCCGTCGGGAATTTACTTCGCCTGTTACGGCGGTGACGGAAAGTTTGTCATCTGCGGTGACGACCAGACACTTGCGGACGGTATGTTTTTCGACCTGCTGACAGTCCGCCCCGACGACTACACCGAAAACAAAACTAATCTTACATTAGGCTGTATAAACTGGAGCAACAACGCACCCGAAATTGCCATGATGTACAGCAAGCAGAGCGACAATTACAATGTCGAAATCAAAAAATATGAGGACATTGACAACCTTAAACTTGACGTTCTCAGCGGTGAAGCCCCCGACCTTTTTGCATATGGTGAAGCGTCTTTCATGTATCGTTATGCTAATTTCGGGGCGTTCGCCGACCTGTACGGCTACATGGAAAACAATGATGGCATAAAACAGGAAGATATTCTTGAAAACGTTTTGAATGCTTATGAGTATAAAGGCGGTCTGTACGGCATACCCGTTGCGTTTAACCTTGAAAATGTATACCTTGCAAACAGCGACGTAATAAGCCGTGACTATTCCTACTGGAATTATGAGGAGTTTTTCAGTTTTGCTGAGAATATGCCCGACGGTATGTATCTTGGTTCACGAAATTCATCTTTTGCATACCGTGACCATACTTTCAGCAATTTCTTGTGTAACTACAGCAACTGGATTGATTATGACAACTACACCTGCGATTTCAACAATGAGGAATTTATACATCTGCTTGACTTCTGCAATACGGTTGAAATAAATGAACCTTTCAACTGGGAAAAGAACGACTGGGGAACAGAACAGCAGGAAATTGAATATATGGAAGATGAATTAAGTGTACTCCGCAAAACTGCACTTCTGTATAATACAAACTGGACAACTGAGGTCAATGATTTCATTCACCGTCCCATACAGACTGGTCTTTATACGGAAGATAAATGCACTTTCCTTATACCGCCGTCCAATGACAGAACAGGTAGTATTTCAACAAGCAATGATATGTGCTTTTCGATTCTCACTGATACTGACTGTCCGGAGGGTGCGTGGGATTTCATGAATTATATTTTAAGTCCGTACTTCCAGAATAACTATTTGCAGGTAGCAAGGCATTTTACAAGCAATAAGGAAAGCTATGAATACAAAATGAACAAGGATTTTGACGAGGCTAAAAAAGAACTGCCGACACCTATTGATGTAACGGCTAACGACTGGGGCAATCCCGAAACAGAGGGCATAACATGGAAAAATAAACCTCTCACCGACAGCGACATTGATTATATAATGGAATTTATATCGCACTTCACAAAGCTGACAGACCATGACGAAGACGTGTATGAAATCATTAACGAAGAAATCCCAAAATTAATAGCCGGCGAGGCAACAGCCGAACAGTGTGCCGAAATGATTCAGAACAGGGTTTCTATTTATCTCAGCGAACAGAGCTGACAGCACACAAAAAAAGAGTTCACCCGCAAGAGTGAACTCTTTAATTATTATCAGTTTAAATAATTATTAACTTTTCATCTATATCATCGCTTATGGCTTGTTGTGGAGCTATATCACCCCTTTTTATATTATATACTTCAGAATTGATTTTCATATAAGCTATAAAGGCTGTTTCAAGAGCATCTAAACTGCTATAACCACTGTTTTTAAGTCTTATACATCTCAGTTTAAATCTATGTTTGGCATGGATTTTTTCATCAACACATAGACCGGAACTTTTATATGAATGTTCACGCAGTCTTTTATTTATGTTTTTAGACTGTCCGACATAATACTTGTCTTCTTCTTCGTCATGCAGGATATAGACCCCTTTGACATTCCAACACCTTTCTGGAGCAGGGGAATCTATGTTATAGTTATATTCTTTTGCGTTGTCAAAAAGTTTTTTAAGATGTACATCATCAATGATATAGAAATTATCTATAGTCCATGTTTCAGGCTCGCTTTCACCAGTAACTAGAAATGTAACATAAGCACCTTTTTTGAATGACCATATTTTAACCTCAAAGACACCATTTTTGTTTGCCCATTTAAATTTTCTTCCACGAGTTAATAAAGTGCCGTTTTCATATTCTTTTTTGAAACCCTCATTTAATTTATCTGCAAATTCTTCACAATAATACAAATAATCAACCTCCTTATAAATGATTAAAAAAAGAGTTCACCCACAAGAGTGAACTCTCTTAAAATCATGAATTACTTCATAGCCTCTTCAACTGCAACTGCACAGGCAACTGTAGCACCAACCATCGGGTTGTTACCCATACCGATAAGACCCATCATTTCAACGTGAGCAGGTACGGAAGATGAACCTGCAAACTGAGCGTCTGAGTGCATACGACCCATAGTGTCAGTCATACCATAGGAAGCAGGTCCTGCTGCCATATTATCAGGGTGAAGTGTACGTCCTGTACCGCCACCGGAAGCAACTGAGAAGTATTTCTTGCCAGCGTCTGTACGTTCTTTCTTGTAAGTACCTGCAACAGGGTGCTGG
This sequence comes from Ruminococcus flavefaciens, assembly GCA_023667045.1. Lineage (GTDB taxonomy): Bacteria > Bacillota > Clostridia > Oscillospirales > Ruminococcaceae > Ruminococcus > Ruminococcus flavefaciens_AC. Next base: position 19,805 of record JAMPAU010000012.1, read on the forward strand.
AAACGTGTCGGGTTAGTTGAGTTACCAGTGATAGAAACATCAACGTTTTCTTTCCACATGATAGCCACGCCCTCTGTTACGTCGTTTGCACCATAGCAGTTAACTTTAGCACGGAGACCCTCAGAGTAAGCCTTGCGGAAAACTTCCTTGACTTCGCCTGTGTGGTAGTCCATTTCAGTTTCGACATATGTAAAGCCGTTGATTCTTGCGATAATCTGAGCAGCGTCCTTGCCGAGACCGTTGAGGATAACACGGAGGGGCTTCTGACGAACCTTGTTAGCCTTTTCAGCGATACCGATAGCACCTTCAGCAGCAGCGAAAGATTCGTGACCTGCGAGAAATGCGAAACATTCTGTATCTTCTTCGAGGAGCATTTTTCCGAGGTTGCCGTGACCGAGACCAACTTTTCTCTGGTCTGCAACAGAACCCGGAATACAGAAAGCCTGAAGACCTTCACCGATAGCAGCAGCAGCTTCAGAAGCCTTTGTACAGCCCTTCTTGATAGCGATTGCACAGCCTACAGTGTAAGCCCACTTAGCATTTTCAAAGCAGATAGGCTGAATGCCTTCAACGAGCTTGTAGATGTCGAGACCTTTTTCTTTGCAAACGTCAGCACATTCTTCAATGGTGTTGATACCGTACTGTCCGAGAACAGCGAGAATCTGCTTTTCACGTCTCTCATATGATTCAAATAAAGCCATTTCAAAAATCCTCCTTATTCTTTTCTCGGGTCAACAATCTTAACAGCGTCAGCAACTCTGCCGTACTGACCCTTAGCCTTTTCAAAAGCTGTGTTAGCGTCATCGCCAGCCTTGATGAAGTCCATCATCTTGCCGAAGTTAACGAACTGATAGCCGATGATTTCGTCATCTTCATTGAGAGCGATACCTGTAACGTAGCCGTCAGTCATTTCGAGGTAGCGAGGACCTTTAGCGAGTGTGCCGTACATTGTGCCGACCTGTGAGCGAAGACCTTTACCGAGGTCTTCAAGACCTGCACCGATAACAAGACCGCCCTCTGAGAAAGCAGACTGTGAACGTCCGTAAACAATCTGGAGGAAAAGTTCTCTCATAGCAGTGTTGATAGCATCGCAAACGAGGTCAGTGTTGAGAGCCTCGAGGATTGTTCTGCCGGGAAGGATTTCAGCAGCCATAGCAGCTGAATGTGTCATACCGGAACATCCGATAGTCTCAACGAGAGCTTCCTGAATAACGCCCTCTTTAACGTTGAGTGTGAGCTTGCAAGTACCCTGCTGAGGAGCACACCAGCCGATACCGTGTGTGAAGCCGGAAATATCCTTGATTTCCTTAGCCTTTACCCACTTAGCTTCTTCCGGAATCGGAGCAGCACCATGAGCAACGCCCTGTTTTACAGGACACATTGTTTCTACTTCATGAGAATAAATCATATAATTACTCCTTTCATATTCAGAGTTTGATAAAAAACCCTGTCGTATAAAAACATTATAACATACTTTTTGGCATAAGTCAAGTTATTATTTATCGGACAAGGCTATTAATTTATGATTTTTTTATATATTATGTAAAAAAATAAACTGCTTGCATAAATATTATATTAATTAATAAAATAAAATACGGATTTTATTTAAATAAAATTTATAAATCAGTATTGTTCACTTATCCATATGGAAGCACGGTTCTGAATCATGTCAACGGTATCATCAATGGAATGCTCGCCGGCAAAATATGCCATAACCTCATCTTCTATTATTTTCCAGAGTTCACGGTCAATGGTAGTTTCCCACCTGTCAATGCTGTCAAGGTATTTTTTCATCTTGTCAATTTCTTCTTGAGTTGGCATAGCTACAGTGTATTCAACGCCCTTGTCGCTTCTTCTGCCGTCGTCGTATTCGCCGTTTATTGTTTTCTGAGCGGTTATGTCAAAGGCGTTATTGTTTATACAAAAACCTTTTTCAGCTGAATAATGTATATATTCCTCTCCGTCAATATTATCCACATATTTTTCTCTTACATCATTCTGCTGGTATTCTTCGGTGCAGAACTGACGGATAAACTCCCATGCACCTTTCTGTTTTTCGGGGGAAGACTTGGCACTTATCGAGTATGTAAATTCACTGGTAAAAAACGCTCCTTGTCCGTCTGGTGATGGATAACCTACTAATGTGTATGGAGGATTAGTATTTAATCCAATGTTATCAGATTCTCCAAATACCTTTGCCGACATAATACCACTTAGACCATATGCCAATACAAATCTTTGAGATTCATAATCCCATTCACCTTTCTGACCATTGTTACTTTCAAATCTGTTGCAGAATTCAAGAATTTTTCTGAACTCCGGACAATCAAAATTAACTTCTGCATTTTCGTAATCGACAAATGATACAAGGTTTGACCTAAGAATATCATAGTAAATATTTTCGCTGTCCCTTGAACCATTTACAGTTGCTCCCTCCGGCATCTGCTCCCAGTGTGAAATAAACTCGTCAACAGTCCAGTTTTCCTTATCACCGACATACCTTGATTCTCCTGCCAAAGTAGTTAAACTGTAGTACACAGGCAAAGAACAGAGTTTACCGTCTGTCTCATTAAGGCTGAGAATGTGCTGATTGAGAGTTGATGTATTTACTTCGGGGTCATTTTCCATAAAAGGATACAAATCTGCGAATGCCCCCATATTCCTGAGAATTTCATATTTAGACTGATTGATGAATGTATATGACGGTATAATATCAATGCTGTCAGTATTCATAATATCTTGTGTAATGTTGAAATCAACTGTCAATCCGTCTTTTTCATTCATAACAGCCGTATCAAATTCCTTGTTGTAAAAATCCATATCAACAATCTTAGTAACAATCTGATAGCCGTTGTCAAGAGCGTTGAAGCTGTCGATTTCGTCTTGTAATTCAGTACGCATTGTTGAGTTTGTCGCCAGTGTGATGATTATATCTTCCTTGTTTTCATTGTCCGGTACAATGTCTTGTGATTCTGTAACTGCGGAACTTTCTGATTTAATATCTGCCTGTTTAATCTCACTGCACGATACCGCCGTAAGTGTCAGTGCTGAGATACACGCAACTATAATGTTTTTCTTCATTTTTGTGCCCCCATAAAATTTTTTTAAATGTATTAAAACATTCTGTATACAAGTGATTTCAGAGGACAAAAAAGACGAATTTTTTATATTTTTCTACTTTTTGTACGAATTATGATATGCATATGGCTGCTTTTTTTGTGTGATTTGTGAACTATATACAGAAAGTTATAAAGGATATAGATAATTATTTTGAAGATAATACTTTAATTGTAAGAAATAAACTCAGAAAAATATATAATAATGTATTAGTAGTTCACAAGAAACCGGAATAGCTCGGCAGACAGGATTTAAATATGCTGAAGCCGAGTATATTTTTTCTAAAAAATAAAATCTTCTCTTATGACTTGAAAAAAGTTGTTATATATGTTATAATGAAATATATTAAAGAGGCAAAAAAGGAGCAGAATTAATGAATATAGTATCCTTGTTTAGCGGAATCGGTGGTCTTGATGCTGGTTTTGAACAAACAGGCTTTAATATTGTGTGGGCTAACGATTATGATAAATACGCCGTTGAAACATATAAGGCAAATTATAAAAACACTATAGTATGTGGTGATATTAATGAAATTCCCTTAGATGATATACCGTCTTTTGACGTTTTAATCGGAGGATTTCCTTGTCAGCCGTTTAGTATGATGGGTTCAGAGCTTGGTTTTGAAGATACGAGAGGTACTCTTTTCTTTAGAATTGCTGAAATAATTAAACATAAAATTTCACTTAATGAAAAACCAAGAGCAATTATTCTTGAAAATGTACGTACCCTTAAAACACATGATAAAGGTCGGACATTTAAGGTTATAAAAAACGTGTTAGAAAAGGAACTGAAATATAAGGTATTCGATACGGTTTTAAATACTGCTGATTATGGTATTCCTCAAATACGAAACAGAACATACATAGTGTGTTTTGCGAATGAAAATTCAGAGTTTGAATTTCCATTGCCAGTACCGCTTAATCTCACACTACAGGATTTACTGGAGCATGATGTTGAAGAAAAATACTATCTCTCTGATAAGATTCTTCCGACAATTCTTTCGGACGGTACAGGCGGTTATAAAGCAAAGTCGGAAATAGATTTAAAGATTGCCCGTCCGCTGTGTGCAACAATGGCAAAAATGCATCGTGCTTGTCAGGATAATTATGTAACTCAAAACGGACGAGTGAGAAAGCTGACACCGAGAGAATGTGCCAGATTACAGGGATTTTCAGATAACTTTATTATTCCTGTATCAAATTGTCAAGCCTATAAGCAATTTGGAAACGCTGTTACAGTTAATGTTTCTCGTGCTGTTGCTGAAAAAGTAAGAAAAGAACTTGAAAGATTAGGAGAGTGGTATTAATGAATGTTTTTCAAGTTGATTTAAATGAAATTGAAGCAATATTGCTTGCCTTATATCCAAGTTCCGATAAGGCGGATTTAGGTGCAGAAAAAGTTTTGTCTAAAATGTCGGTAATAACAGATGAGGATTATCTTAATAACCGCATGACCTATATCAAATCTCATGCTGATAATTCTCAAATCCTTAAAAGCGGTTTGTCTGAAATATTTAACGACTATTGCAAGAGTAACGAGTGTACAGAATGTCCGGTTTGTAAGTATTGCAATTCATATATAATGGAAAGAAGACAAAGTTTTGACCATTCAGCACCGGTTATGATAGATTTATTTTGCGGTGCTGGTGGTCTGTCTCTGGGATTTACGCAGGAAGGTTTTATTACAAGCCTTGCAAATGATATAGAACCATGTTGTATTGATACATATTCCCACAATCACCCCGATTTGCCACGAAAGTATATAGTACTTGGGGACATTCAAAATGTTGTCAATGATATAAAAAGCTTAATGAGATTTCAGAATGTCGATGTGATTGTTGGCGGACCGCCATGTCAAGGTTTTAGTATGGCAAACCGCCAAAGGCTTATTAATGACCCCCGAAATCAATTATATAAAAATTATGTAAAAGCGGTTGAGTTGGTGCAACCTCGTTTCTTTGTCATGGAAAATGTCAAGGGTATGCTTTCGGTTGCCAGTCAGGTTGTTGAAGACTTTGAGACAATAGGATATAACGTTTCTTATCGGGTACTGAATGCTAAAGATTTTGGCGTGCCACAGAACAGGGAACGCCTAATATATATAGGCAACAGAATAGGAGCGGATAATTCTGTGATACTTGATGAAATAAGTTCATTATCGTCAAGTATACCACACAGTGTACTCGCCGATGCAATAGAGGGGTTACGACCACTGGAAGCTTCAAGGAAAAAAAATGATACAGAATCAAATTCAGTCCAATCTGGCGGAAAAATCGAAAAGTCAACGTCTATCAATGCCAACAGCTACATAACATACATTAATCAAGGGCGTAAATATCCGCTGACTTTTAATCACAAAGCCCGATACAATAATGATAGAGATATTGAGATTTATGGCAGAATGCTACCCGGCGATAAGTCAGACGACCCTAAAATAGCTGATATAATGCCATATAAAAGCAGAAATAATATCTTTAAAGATAAGTATTTTAAGTTAGAACCCTCAAAAATCTGCAAAACAATTACCGCCCATATGAAATTTGACTGCAATATGTACATACACCCGTCACAAGCACGTGGATTAACACCAAGAGAATCAGCAAGAATCCAGTCCTATCCAGATGATTATTTCTTTCGTGGGTCTTATACAAAGACCTATATGCAGATAGGAAATTCAGTACCGCCATTGCTGGGGCGTGCTATTGCTTCAATTATAAAAAAGCACTTGAAAGGAGAAAAGTAAATGAATTTTGATGAAGCAATCAAGATTGTTAAAGAAGAACTTGAAAAAGTTGGCACTCTTATTGATGCTAATCGTTACGACGGAATTATTGTTAAAAGGCTTACCGAGAGCAATATATTAGATGAGGGAAGAAAATCACATCAAACCCATATTGCTATTACTGGTGAGCAAATGGATATATTCCCATATTTGTATGCTGACGGATACAAGTATTCTAACAATAGTGCTTTAAAAAAATACTTTATCCTACAAGTACCAGTGTACATATCTGAAACAAATATAAAACATTTGGGTGGCAATAGAATGGATTTCACATTTACAGACGGTATGTGTGAAACAACAACTACTATTGTTCGCAGTAAAAGAGAAAAATCAGCAGACCAAATTCAAGTTTCTATGTTAGATAAAGACGGTAAGGCTTTCATATCATTTAGGCGTTTACTGCATGAAAATTATTATTTTGTTCTTTTGAAGTGTAAAAATGAATTGAAGTATCATATATTTGGCGTAAAAAGTGATAACATAAGTTTAATTTCCAATTTAAATAATAAATTTTTTAATCTTAATACAAATACAGTAGTCAATTCGCAGTCATTTGTTGATAATTCAGAGGAGAACAAAACAGAAGACAAGGATTGTTTAGAGATTACTCGCAGTCCGAGAGTTAATCCAGTCCACCCGCTTAACCGGATTGTTTACGGTGCGCCCGGAACAGGTAAAACCTATTCTATGGTTGAATACGCACTTGCAACACTTGAAAACATCAGTTTAAGTGATTTCAGAAAAAACAATACAGACCGTAAAGCTAATGTTGCAAAATACAAAGACATGGTAAAAGAAGAAAGAATTATTTTTACTACATTCCACCAAAATTACGGTTATGAGGAATTTATAGAGGGTTTGCGTCCCGACAAGGACAGTGAAAATCTTTCTTTTAAGGTTGTTGACGGCATTTTTAAGAAAATCGCTCTTAAAGCTATTGATGACCATACAAACAATTATGTAATTATTATTGATGAAATAAACCGTGCTAACATTTCAAAAGTATTCGGCGAACTGATTACGCTTATCGAAGATGACAAGCGTTGGGGTGAAATCAATGAGATGAGCGTGGTTCTGCCTTCCGGAAATAACTTTGCTGTTCCGAATAATCTTTATATTATCGGTACTATGAACTCGGCAGATAAATCTATTTCCTTAATTGATACGGCACTCCGCAGAAGATTTCACTTTATTGAACAAAAACCGGAGGCTTGGCGAGTGACGGATAACGTTCTTAATTCTGTGATGACAGAGCTTAATGAAGAACTTATTGAGGAGTTAAAGAGTACTGACCTGCTGATAGGACACTCTTATTTTATGAATAAGAATGAAGATGAACTTTGTTCGATATTAAATGAAAATATCATTCCTTTACTTTATGAATATTTCTTTGATGACAGTAATAAGGTTAGGCAAATTCTGGATTCAGTAATAAAAAATACTGGTGCATCTATAGAAATAGAAGATTCAAATATTGGAAGAATATCCGTTATAACAAAAGGGTGAGTAGTTTTGAATGTGAATGCATATGAATATGGAACTACACTAAATCAACAGAATTTGCCTAAATCATGGTTAACGTCTCTTGAAGAACTTCAAACTTTTCTTCAAAAAAGCTGGGAACAGCGAAATTTATTATATACTGACAGCAATAAATCTGAAACTCAGCAGTTTTTAAAGTTTACAGAACCAAATTCAATTAAAACAAATGGATATATTGGTACTATTATATTCAAGGGTCATCAGCTAAATATTTATCCACGAGTTTTTAAAAAGTCGATTACTGACACAAATGCTGATAATAATTCACAGAAACATCTGCTACATTGCATTTCAAAATGGATTGAATACAGTAGTCAAGATAAAAAACTTCCATTTCTTAATCTGTCCGTTGGATTGGATTATGCTGATAATCTGCGAGAATTATTTATAACGCTATATGTTAGGTATCTTAAAGGCATTATAAGCAGAGGTATATATTATCAGTATGTTGATGAATCAGAAGACTGTCGGTCAATCAAAGGAAGATTTAATCTTTGCAATTATATAACAAAGAAAATTCCAAGCGGACAGTATGATAAATTTAAATGCGAATATTCAAAGTTTAATTATGATAATTTGATTAACAGAATAATTAAATACACTTGTGTGCAGTTGCTCAAAAATACTTCACAGAATAATCAAAAAAATTTAAGAATTATTCTTGCCAAGCTAAATGAAGTATCTGATGTAAAATGCACCCCACGAGACTGTGACATGGTTCGTCTTGATAAATCACACAAAGATTATAACATAATTATAAATATGAGTAAGATGTTTTTAATCAATCAAGTTTCAGATTTCACTAAGGATAATAATGATTCATTTTGTTTTCTATTCCACACCCAAGATTTATTTGAGGACTTTATCGGCTGGAATATAAAAGAAATTCTTAATGAAAAGAATATCAAGGTAAATCTCCAAAAAAGCGATAAATACCTTATAGATAAAGTAATATACAAAGACCAATCATTTAGAAAAGTTTTTCAGATGAAACATGATATATATTTTGAATATCAAGGTAAAGTAATAATTCTTGATACGAAATACAAAGAACTTGAAAGGTTTGAAAACTGCACAGATATTAGAAAATGTATCAGCAAAGAAGTAAAACAAAGTGACTGCTATCAAATGATTTCATATGCCACAAAGCGAGATTGCAAAGACATTTATCTTCTTTATCCAATGTATCGCCACGAAAGCATAGAGCCATGTTTTCCTGTTGCGGTAATAGAATTGCCAGAGGGAGAAGTTATAAATCTTCATCTGATACGTTTACCATATGTATTTGAGGAATCAGACAGCGGTGAAAAACTTATCAGCGAATTGAGAGAAGTAGTAGAGAGAGAATTATTATGAAATTATACTGCTATCCGTATTTACAAGCACGGACTGGCAATGATTGTAGTATTAAAAAAAGATGTGTTTAATTTAAAAAACACATCTTTTTATTTTATTTGATTATTAATTTTTTAAATCAGAACCTGTTTCATTATGCATAGGTCAAAAATGTCAATCTTATTGTCTTTGCATATGTCGCCTACCAGTTGTTCAAAGTCACTTCGGGGACAGCAAGAAGCCATTTCTGTATTAATTTCGTCCTCTACTTTGTTTTCACTGTAAGTATCAGTAAATGACATGAAAAATTTGACACTTTATCTTGACAACAGTTCAATATTTTGGTATAATTTATTCATTAGTTAAGAGCTTGTTCTGAAATTTAATAACAACGAGTTTTAAATTTATAACTGGAGTGTGATTACATGAAACTGAAATCAAAATACATACGAGTTACTGCCGGCATCATGTGTGCTGCTCTTGCAGTAAATTCTGTTCCGATGGTTCATCAAGTCAATGGTGTTTCCGGAGAGAGCGTAATTATGGGTGATGTCAACTCAGACGGCAGAATTGACAGCTTTGACCTTGTGTCACTGCGAAAGCTTTCAATAAGTCCTAAAACGGCATATAATGTTGCTGGAGATGTGAACGGAAACGGAAGCATTGACAAGGAAGATTTGCAGATTCTTTCAGACTATATTTTAGGCAAGGACGTGAAATTTGCAGAGCCATATGTACCTACAGTCGAGACAATAAAATATTATGCCTCAGACGCTGTATATCAGAATGCAGTGACGGAAACAACAAACGAAGGCTTTGAAGGTGAATCCTACATTAATTTTGACAATGAAATAGGAAGTTTTATTGAATGGACAATAGAAGCTCCGGCTGACGGAAATTATAATATAGATTTCCGCTATGCAAACGGCACAGATGTAAATCGTCCCGTCAAGCTTATTGTGAACGGTAACAGAGAGTACGGTCAGTATGTTGATTTTGAGGGTACAGGTGCATGGACTTCATGGAATGACCAGAATGTTACTGTCGCTCTTAGAAAGGGTACGAATACTATTAAGGCATACGCTACAACACTCAATGGCGGTCCTAATATAGATTATATCGAAATTTCGTCAACTGATAAAACAGCACCTCATGAAAAGGCGGTTCGTGGTAAGCATATGGAAAATCTCAACCGTGGTGTTGTTTCTGCACACGCTAAAAACGGCAATCTGGTAAGCTGGAGAATCCTTGCTACAGATAACGAGGAAACTGTTTTCCACCTTTGGAAGAACGGCGAAACTAAACTTGGCGAATTTACTATGGAGCAGGCTTCCAACTATTTCGATAACGGCGGAACGGCTACAGACTGGTATACTGTTGATGTGTACGTAAACGGAGAATGTACGGAATTTGCTCAGGCATCAAAGAATTTCACCAATACTAACAGCGGACAAAGCGGTGCATATTTCGACATCAAGCTGAATCAGCCGGCAGATATGACTATGCCCGACGGCACAACCTGCTCATATACCCCTAATGACTGTTCTGTAGGCGATGTTGACGGCGACGGAGAATATGAATTATTTGTTAAGTGGGACCCGTCAAACTCACAGGATAATTCAAAGAACGGATATACCGGAAATGTATATATTGACTGCTATAAGCTTGACGGCACACAACTGTGGAGAATTGATTTAGGACGTAATATACGTGCCGGTGCGCACTATAATCCGTTCACAGTTTACGATTTTGACGGCGACGGAAAGGCAGAACTCATATGCAAAACTGCTGACGCAACTGTTGACGGTATGGGAAATGTTATCGGTGACGGTTCAAAGGATTACCGTTCAAGTGCCGGAAGAATCCTTTCAGGTCCTGAATATCTCACTCTATTTGACGGTGCAACCGGAAAGGCTCTTGATACTATCGATTACAAGCCGGATAGAGGCGATTACAATGCATGGGGCGATAATTACGGAAACCGTGTTGACAGGTTTACTGCCTGCGTTGCATATCTTGACGGTGTGAATGCCTATGCCTGCTTCGGTCGTGGATATTATACCCGTTCGGCTGTTACTGCATACTCAGTATCAAACGGCAAACTTAAAGAATACTGGGCATATGATACTGGACATGATGAGAGTGCAGAGGGATACGGCGACGGAAATCATCATATTATGGGTGCTGATGTTGACGGTGACGGAAAACAGGAAGTTGTAATCGGTTCAGCAGTTATTGATGATAACGGCGAACTCCTTTATACAAGCGGATTAGGTCACGGCGACGCTATTCATATAGGCGATTTTGACCCGACAAATCCAGGTCTTGAGATATTCCAGTGCCATGAAGAAGAATCGGCTAATTATGGCATATCTTTCCGTGACGGAAAAACAGGAAAGATTCTGTTTAAGGAAGACGCAAGCGACGATACAGGAAGATGTCTTGCAGACAATCTCATCGCCGGAAACGGCGGAGCTGAAATGGTAGGCTCACATAACGGCATAGTGTATTCTGCTACAGGTGAACATCAGCAGGTGCTTACATGGTCTGAAATTACCAAATGGGGACAAAATTCAGCAGTGTATTGGACTGATACTCTTGAAAGAGCAGTCCTTGACCGTACAATGCTTGACCAGTACGGCAAAGGTCGTGTATTTACAGGCGATGACGCAGGATATAATAATGCCTCAAAGTCTAATGCCTGTCTTACTTGCGACCTTATGGGCGACTGGCGTGAAGAAATGCTTTTCCGTGTAGGTTCTGACACAATAAGAGTATTTACTACAACTTACACCAATGAATACAATCTCTATTGCCTTATGCAGAATCCACAGTACAGAGTACAGGTTGCATCTCAGAACAACGGATATAATCAGCCTCCACATACAGACTATTATATTGATTCTGTGGAATACACACGACCGGAAGAACAGGATATCTGGGTTAACAGTAAGTAATAAAGGAGGAATATATGAAGTCTGTCAGAAAAATTATAGGTGCTTTGCTTGCCTGTGCAATGGCAGTTCCGGCAACGTCAACAGCAATACTTCCCGAAAAAAGTCTGAATGCGTCCGCAGTTCAATCGGAATGGAAGTTTGATTTAGGCGGAAGCGGTACAGAATCGGGTTATACAGGCGTAACCGCCACAGACAGTTACAGTAAATCCGCCGGATATGGCTTTGCGAATACTTCGGGAGTAAAAAATGTAAGTTCTTCCGGCAAAGGAGCTTTAAGTGATGCAGTGCAGTTTACTTCTGAAGACACTGGAAATACTTTTAATGTTGACCTCCCGAAAGGTCTTTATCAGATAACAGTTACCACAGGAGATACTAGCAGAACAAGCATTCGTGCGGAAGGTATGTTGCAGTTAATCAATCTCACAGGAAACAATGCTGTTGAAACGTTTCAGATACCTGTCACGGACGGGCAACTGAATTTACAGGCGGTTGCAGGGCGTGCGGGTACTGCATTTTCAATCAGTGCGATTGAAATTATACAGCTTAATGACACCGGAAAAACCAATCCTACAATATGGCTTTGCGGAGATTCTACAGTTGCCAATTATTATAATACACCCGATACTTCACAGCACGGCTGGGGACAGTATCTGGGAGACTTTCTGGGAAATACTCCGGTAAAAAATTATCAGATTAGAAATATGGCGGCAAGCGGTCAGTATGCAAAAGGCTTTTTAGATGCCGGACAGTTTGAAGCAATAGAAACGTATGGTACAGTCGGTGACTATTATATTATTTCTATTGGAATTAACGATACAAACTATTCCAATGCTACTGAATATACAGAAGTCGTAACTGATATGGTACAGCGTGCAAAGAAAAAGGGTATGGAAGTAATTCTTGTCAAACAGCAGGGAAGACTAAGTGATTTAACAAGAAGTCCTCTTTTAAACGGCAGATGGTTTGGCGGTCAGATGGATTCAATAGGTACTGCCGAAAATGTAGAAGTTGTGGATTTATTCACGGAATGGCAAAATTTTGGAATTTCTGTCGGTGCGGACACAATGAAAGAATATTATGCCACAGACGACGACTTACACCAAAGTAAAAAAGGTTCTGTTAAACTTGCTGAATTTGTTTCTGAACTTATATTCAAGGAGCAGGGCGATACACTTGACGGACTTCCAGAAACATTCATACTCAGAAACGGCAGTTCAGGACAATATTTGTCATTAGCAGACACTCCGGCGAATGGTACGAATGTTGTACAGCTTGCCAGTCCTGTTATTGACAGTAAATATGCTGTATGGAAAGCAGTTCCGGCTACAGACGGATATTACTACATATATAATATGGCAGATGAAAGCAAGCTTTTAGATGTTGATTATGGGCGTGCTGATAACGGTACAAATATCGGTATATGGGAAAATACAAAATCAGACGCACAGCTTTATAAATTCATACATCAGGAAAACGGCAGTTATATTATCACAACAAAAGCCTCCGGCGACAAGAGTGCTGTTGAAGTGAAAAATGCTTCCGATGTAAGCGGTGAGAACGTACAGGAATGGGAACGCAACGGCAACGCTTGTCAGACATGGTTTATTGATAACGTCGTGACATCTGCCGGAGAAGTGATTTCCGGTGACCTTAATAATGACGGTATTGTTGATGTATTTGATTTGGTACTGATGAGGAAAGTTATTCTGAATAGTAATATATCTCATGCGGAACGCAGAGTATCCGACCTGAACGGCGATGCCGGTATTAATGTGGCAGATGCCGTTATAATGCAGAAGTTCTTGCTTAATGGAGATGATATAACCTGTACTAAAGAGGGAAAAAATATATACTATGCGGTTGACCAGTCATACAGCAAGGGAACAGAAGAAAATGTCAATTCGGGTTTTACTTCTGAAGCATATCTGAATTTAGACAACAATGATTTTAGTTTTGTGGAATTTACAGTCGATGTTCCGGCAAGTGGCAATTTCCTTTGTACTTTCAATATTGCAAACGGCAGTAACAGTAATCGTCAGATGAAAATTGAAGTCAATGATAATACTGAATACTGGCTACAAGATTTTCTTTCTACAGGTTCGTGGACAGAATGGAACGAAAGAGCTATTGTATTGCCTCTTAAGTCGGGTAAAAATATTATACGCCTGACCTCTGCAACAAAGGACGGCGGACCTAATATTGACTATCTCCGTACAGAATGGACAGATGAACCGATTGCCGAAACATATCAGAAACCCGATTCATTACCGGATACAAATCCGAACGACAGAAAAACTACCATATATATTGCAGGCGATTCAACAGTACAATCATATCGTGCGAGTTATGCACCGCAACAGGGCTGGGGATATTATCTTGGCAGTTACTTCAAAGATAATGTGAGTGTCTCAAATCACGCAATTGCCGGACGGAGTTCAAAGAGCTTTTACGATAATGGAAGATTACAGACAATTCTTGATGAAATTCAAGCGGGTGACTATCTGCTTGTACAGTTTGCAATAAATGATTCGGCATCTTCAAATGCTGAAAGATATGCACCGACTTGTGGAAATGCAGATAATCCGACAGAAGGTTCTTATGAGTGGTATATTACCAAATACATTGAAGGCACACTTGAAAAAGGTGCAACACCAATTCTTGTAACAACAGTAATTGGACTAAAGGCTTATTCCAATGGAAAATTTGAAAACAGTTATACAAATTACTGTAATGCCTGCAAGGATTTGGCAAAAAAATATAATATTCCATGTATTGACCTAAATACATTAATGGTAAATCATTATAATTCTATTGGTTATAATACGGCATACAAATATCATCTGATTGGTGCGGTGGAAAATTCAACAGATATGACCCACTTTACCGAAACTGGTGCTAATGCGGTTGCCGGACTTGTGGCAGATGTAATAAGTAAACTTAATATACCAATATCTTCAGAGGTAAAATAATACAAAGTCCCCTGCTTGTTTTCTACAATAAGCAGGGGATTTTTTGCAGAATATGTATCAATATTCTGAAAAGTAAGAAAACAGGGTAATCAATTCATTTTAAATTGATTTTATATCTGTTCAAATAATATTACTTTATAAACTGTTTCATACGTATTTATTATATTTATCGCTTAAATTATTATTTTTTTCATAAAAAATATTATAAGTTAATTGAATTGTGTCAAGTATTATTGACAAAATCATACATAGAACTGCCGTGTATGCTGGCTATATGGCTTGGACTGAGAGCGTCGGAAATACGTGGCATAAGAAAAAGCGACATACAGGACGGAAATTTAACTATAAACCATGTAATTGTCACTGTAGACGAAAAAGACGTTATAAAAGAAGAAACCAAAACAACAGATAGCAGACGACAGCTTAAACCGTGTCTCTATATACAGAAAGTTCTGTAAAGTATTAAAAGAAAATAATATTGAGCATATACGTTTCCATGATTTGAGACACCTCAATGTCTCTGTAATGCTCGCTTTAGGGTTATGCTATGAAGCGTGGCGATTGGAGTTCTCCTAATGTTTTGAAATCCGTGTATCAGCATACTTTTTCAAACTAAAGACAAAAAGCTGATGAAAAAATAGACAGCTATTTCAATGAAATTATATCAAAGCAGACACAAAATTAATTTTATTGCTGTATACCATGATTTTTAAAGTTATTTTACAGGTTCAACTCCTATTATCCGCACTTAAACAAAAACCGCTGTATTTCGGGGTATTCCGATTTACAGCTGTTTTATATTTATTATTGTCTGTAGAGGAATTTTCCGAGAACAGATAGAAAATAATCTGCGTCAATAGGCTTTGCAATGTGGGCATTCATACCGCTTGTAAGAGCCATTTGTTTGTCTTCTTCCATAGCGTTTGCCGTCATAGCGATAATGGGGATATTTTCAGCGTCCTTGCGAGGCATGGCACGTATTGTGCGTGTTGCCTCATAGCCGTCCATAACAGGCATTTGTACGTCCATAAGTATAGCGTCGTAATAATTTTCTGTACACTTTTCCATCATAGCTACTGCGTCAGTACCGTCGGGAGCTGTTTCTATAATCAGTCCTGTTTCTTGTAGGATTTCCTCTGCTATTTCACGGTTAAGCTCATTATCCTCAACCAAGAGAACACGTTTTCCTCTGAAATCCATAGCGATTGAATCTGAATCTTCATTTTGTTTTGAGATAAGATTATTAGCGGAAAGAAGTGCAGATTTTAAATCAGACATAAAAAGAGGTTTAGCACAGAATGCAGTAACGCCGGCTTCTTTTGCCTCCTGCTCTATGTCCGTCCAGTCGTAAGCGGTAAGTATAATTATCGGGACTTCTTTTCCTATGGCATTGCGTATTTTTCTTGCTGTTTCTATACCGCTCATTTCGGGCATCTGCCAGTCTATTATATATGTGTGGTATGAATCGCCCTCATTGTGTGCCATTCTTGCACGGTAGACAGCTTCTCCGCCGGAAGTCGTCCACTCTGCCCTAAGACCAATCTGTTTCAGCATTTTTGCCACGCTGTCACAACTGTTCGGGTCGTCGTCAACCACCATAGCCCTAAGACCTTCGAGTTCCTTAATCTGTGCCGTATTCTTTTCAATATCCTGTAGTTTAAGGCTCAGTTTTACGACAAATTCACTTCCCTTGCCTTTTTCACTTTCAACGGATATTTCACCGCCCATCATCTCAACAATATTCTTTGTTATAGCCATTCCGAGACCAGAACCTTGAATACCTGTTCTAGTTACAGTATGCTCACGCTCGAAAGGCTCAAATATATGCTCCGTAAATTCCTTTGACATTCCTATGCCGTTGTCTTTTATAATGAAAGTATAGTCGCCCCAGCCCCTGTGGAATGTAGTTTCCTGAATGATACGGAAAGTAACCGTACCGCCTGCTGGAGTGTACTTTACTGCATTGCTGAGGAGATTGACAAATACCTGACTGAGTTTCAGAGAGTCGGCTATAATATCCTCGTTTGAGACATTGAATGTATCAATGAATAATTCAAGTTGTTTTGCCTTTACCTGTGGCTGAATGATATTAACAAGATTATGAGTGAGTTCAGATATATTGCAGTCCTGCTCCTTTATCTGAACCTTTCCGCTTTCGATACGGCTCATGTCAAGTATATCGTTGATAAGGCTGAGAAGATGATTACTTGAAGAAAGAACTTTCTGCAAACAGTCTCTTACCTGCTCCTTGTTGTCTATATGGCTTACTGCAATAGTCGTGAACCCTATAATAGCATTCATAGGGGTGCGTATATCATGGGACATATTATTAAGGAAAGTCGTTTTAGCCTTGTTTGCGTGCTGTGCCTGCATTAAAGCGTCCTGCAAGACCTGCATCTGCTTACGCTGTCTCTGTACCTGCTCAGTGATTTCCTTTATTATAACCATTGCCATGATGTCATTTGTTTCGTCGTCCCATGTCATGAAAAACGACTGGCGTATGCATATTTTCCTGCCGGAAGAAGCACTTCTCCAGTATTCTATAATATACTCACGTTTGCCCTGCTCAAAACTTTTCAGCAAAACAGAAACATCCGCACCTGCACAGTAGTCTTCCATTGATTCCTCATCTACAAACTGTTTCCACAGCTCAAACCACTCAGTAGCACGGCACGGAGCTTTAAGACCTACCAGTGAGAGCATACTAATCTGCTGACCGTCCTCCTGAAAGACAATATCCTGAGCGATTAAATCCTTTGTAAGATTTATTTCATATGCACATAATGCGTCTGACATGGTAGCCGTCATGTACTGACGTTCCTTGCGGTTTGCCACAGCAATCTTTGCCTGTGTGTTAAGTTCCTTTTCCTTGAGCCTTGTTATATCCTGCCGGAAGAAAAGCACCTTTGTAGCCTTGCCGTTTTTTCTTTCAAGACAGATGACATTCATATGCTCCCACCGGAAGCCGTCGCCGTTTTTTATTCTGTATTCATACTGTGTATCAAGAATATCGCTGTCCAGTTCGCTGACGACAGCACGCTTTGAAAAATTCTGCATAAAGCTTTTTCCGCCGTCCTCGTCCACTATATTTGAACAGAGATAATTTACAAAGTCCTCATACTTTCCGCTTGGTGCAAAACTGCTGTCTATAGGCTTGCTTCCTACAAGATATTGATATGTGTCTTCTTCCAAATCCGCCATAATAAAACGGCTGAACAATGCACGTGTACCCATAGTGACATAGCCCATTTCAGTGTTTTCCTTTTCAAGCCTGTTCCTTTCCTTATGGGTCTGTATAAGCATTACGGTTATATATACAATAAACATACCGATAAGTATAACCTGCATTATTATGCCGGCACGGTTTGCACTGTTTATCATCTGGCTTGTAACATTCATAGGAAAAGTCTGTATCAGAAAATATTCGCTTTCCGGTATGCTTACCACGCATATATTATCGGTAGCACAACCTTCCTCACATATAAAAGCCTTTTCACCGTTATTGGTCTTAAAAACACTCCATGCACCTTCTGCTGTTTCTTTGTCAATTATATTTTCATCAAGCAGTAAGTCAAGCAGCGGCTTGTCATATGATATATTATCGTCCGAACCTGCGATAGACAAACCGTCGGCATTGCAGAGAAAAACGTCGGCGGGTTCGTCAAAATAACTGGCAGTAAGCATTTTCTGCAAATATTCTTCCGCATAGTAAAGACCGAGAAGTACGCCGAAAATCTCGCCGTCATACTCCAAAGGAGCATAAAAAACCATCATCGGGTCGCCTGTTATCCGTGATTCCAACATGACAGCACTTCCTATTTCTCCTGTACTGATACATCTCTGAAAATAATCACGGTCGGATATATCACAGGTCTGACCGTTTGAGGCAATATTGACACCGTTTTTATCAACATAGCGAAAAGCGTCAAAATCAGAGCCTTCTTCCCACGTTTTCAGCATCTGAGGCGTGATATTCGGCTGATTTGAAGCTGTACTTATCAAAGAAGAATATGTATGTATTCTCTGAATACCGCTTTTCAGCTCGCCCTCTATCCGTCTGGCAGTCTGCCGTCCCGAATCAAGAGAGTAATTAAGATTCTGAGATTCAATACGACTGCTTGTTGTCTGAAAGAACCACTGAAAAAGAATAATCACGCCGATAAGCATAACCAGAATATACAACGCATTTTTCCATGATTTTTTTGTTTTCTTCATTAGCATTTCAACTCCTAACATATTGGTGAAAATACCATATAATACGCTGTATATTAGGCGTTTTAACCAATTCATTCTGATTGGGTATATTCCCCTTGCTAATTATATCACTTTAATTTATTAATGTCAATATTTTTAATATATTAAACAAAACATTCCAAAAAATATTTTTCAGATTTTTTTCAGAAAGTACTTGACAAACAATATCAATTTATGTTATAATATTAAAGCACAGAAAAAAGGTGCGAGTATTTTCGCTCCTTTGAGTGTTTAATATTTGCCGGAGTGGCGGAATGGCAGACGCAGTGGACTCAAAATCCACCGGTAGCGATATCGTACGGGTTCAAGTCCCGTCTCCGGCACCATAAAAACAACGTAAAATCGGGCTTTTTTGGAAGTTCGGTTTTATTTTTTTGACTGAAAAATTTTCTACCATACAGCCAAAACGTCTACCGTTGTTAAATTTGTTTACTTTTTAGAGCTGTTTTCGTCATCATCTGGACTGAAT
>JAMPAU010000013.1 GCA_023667045.1 Ruminococcus flavefaciens
CTTCCATTATCGCCTGTGCAAGTCCAAGACGCTGACGCATACCGAGGGAATATTTACCGACGTGCTTTTTATTATCCGGGTCTAAGCCGACGCTCTGGATCGCGTTGCGTATCTCATTTTTTCCTATCTTCGATGTGATCCTTGAAAGAAAATATAAATTCTGATATGCACTGTAGCTGGAAATGAAGCCGGGATTTTCAATTATCACCCCGATATTTTCCGGAATTTCTATATCCTTGCCAACTACTTTGCCGTTTACTGTGATTTTTCCCGATGTAGCAGGAACAAGACCGCATATACATTTCATCAGCATGGTTTTTCCGCTGCCGTTTCTGCCGATAAGTCCGTGAATTTTGCCTTTGCTGAATGAAACATTTATATTTGAAAGAACATTTGTTTCCTTAAACTTCTTAGTAACATTTTCAATAATTATAACGTCAGACATATTATTACCTCCGTGAGTCAACGCTTTTTTTCTTGCTGAATATAAATGTAACTGTTATTAAAGCGATGATCGCTGTCCAATAAAAGCACATACAGTATAAAAAGCTGGGATTATCAGTTTTTCCTCCAATATCAATATTATCTAATGTGATCCATGATGTAGGCGAAAATTTAAATAATTCACGATGTCCGGTATATAAAAAACAACTAAGGACAATTAACATCGAGGAGGACGCTATTCCAAGATATCTGAATTTCGTAAGATAATTACAGGCGAAAATAATCATTCCCAGCAGAACGGCATTGCTCCAGGATACAACAAATGTGAACCATACTGCCTGTAAAGGAGTAAAATAATCCAGAATCAGACTTGGAACCTCAGTATAAAGGCAATTTCTCTGATAAGCTATATTGGTTTCTGATATGGTATATAGTACCTCTCCCCATTCCATTCTAAAACCGCCGTATACTGATGTCATGAGGAGTGAAAAAACTAAAATAAACAGATAGTATATGGCGCTTGCGATGAAGATATATAAAATTTGCCCCAGAAGCCATTTTCGTCGTCCTGATCTTATGTAAACATACACCTGATTATCGTCAATAAACGGTGCGTTGCAAAACAGAAGAATTATCGGGATAGTAAACAGAAGCTTTGTATAAAATTGTGAATACATAAACGGAAAGATCCATACCGGAACACTTGCTCCAAGAAACGAAGAGATATTTTTCATATCATCAATATATATCTGAATTATTATCAATAAAAGTATTGCTACACTCCATATGCGGTAGTCCTTGCCCCATTTTCTGAGATTCTGCATACATATAGAAAAGATGATCTTACACGATTTCATTAGCTATCCTCCTTTTCACTATCTTGGCAAATATAAATCCCCATAATACTGTTAATACCGTGAATACGGCTATTATGTAAATAAAAGAAAAAACAGCGTTATCAGACATTATGCGGGACAGTGATAAATACCACAGATTAAAATTATCTGGAAGCTGCATGGTAACTCTTTCCAACAGATAGCTTGCAATAAATGGTGTGCAGGCTGATACGAATGGGTCAGGGAACAGTGCTGCTAACGCCAGACCGCTTATTGACCACATTGCGCAGCTGAATGAAAATATAAATATCCTGGTAAGTAAATATAATATCGGAGCTCCTTTATCTATCATTATTCCGAAAGGCGGTATTTTCGGATTCGGGTCAAATTCATATAAAGGAAGCTGAAATGAGTATATGAACATAAAAAGCGTCATAGCAATAAATACTACCGCAAAAGCAGTTATGAAGCAGAAGAATATATTCGCTGTTATATATCTTCCGCTTGAACTTCTTAAAACACAGTTGTTTGTAACGTTGCTTTTCCATTCGTTTGCAAAGTTTACTGCAAACGGCAAGGCAGCAAAAACAGTAATGACTTTTCTGAATGCGTCTATATCGAGAAGTATATTGATTTCCGTAACAATATCAGCACCAGAAAAATTTCCTATATAGTGTTCCATCATTCTTATTGAGCATATAAGAAGAACTCCTGCAATGCTTAAATAGAACAGTGCTGAATGAAGTATCTTGTATATATAAGCTTTTATCATAAATATCGCTCCTGTTAACACAAGTTCTAAAATATCTCGCCGCTCTGGACATCGACATAATTATAGCTTATACGTGTTCCTACATCGGGATATTCAGATTTTAATGTAAATTCCCATACAGGTATATACGTCTGTGATATAATTCTGCTGTTTTCCTTTTTTATGTACGACATCTTGCAGTCAACTATCTGAACCGGATCATCAATAACCATTCTTTCATATTTGTCAATAACCATATTCAGCGCCTGCTCTGCGTCATATTGCATATCTATACTTTTTTCCTCTATTGTTGAAGCGTCGATCATGTCGTCGCAGGAAAGCTGTATCAATTTATCATTTCTGATTATTGCAGTAATGCTTACCTCTCTGGAAATTGAAAATTCTATGTCATTGTATACAACAGGGTACACTAAAATATAGCATTGCTGCTCCTCTGTCCATTTTCCCAGCGGATCGCCGTGCTTATCAAAGAAACCGCCGTATGAGTCAGCATAATTATTTGCGTCCTCAGCAGTTATTGAAAAAATATCCGGCTCACCGTAATTATCAATTCCAATTTCTTTCAGATATGACTCTACAATATTTTTTGCTTCCGCTCTTGAAAAATCATCAAATTCAACAGAACTGAATATCTCATTCATATCATGATAAAATGTAGCGGAATAAATGAAGGAATAAGAATAACCGCTCCTTGCAAGAAAGTCATCGTAGGTCACAAAGCCTGGCTCATATATCAATCGCTTTTCATTTTCAGTTTCATAATAAATTCTTGTGTAACCCTCGCTAAGGTCGCTTTCGGATTCGAGCAGGGATGTATTCTCTTCTTCGTTCAGAAAAATGTCAACTAACTTATCAGGCTCAAACTCTTTTCTGTTGACACGAAATTCTTTAATAGAATCCAAATCGTATTCCGGCAGTGTCAGAGAGACCTTGACGTTTTCAAGATCAAGCTCGATATTTCCTGAACTTTCAGAAGCAGACTCCGTTCTGTCCGAAGAGGTACCGTCCTGGAATTTTTCAATATTTCCGACATAATCTGAAATATTTTCCTGATCTGCTCTTTTATCGCCGGTAGGATAACAACCAGTAAGAGCAGATATGGCGGAAACTGCTGTCACAAGGTATAATGGTGCTTTTTTCATAAGATGCTCCTTAATATTTTATTTTCTCCAACAGGTATGGAGCAATGCTCCATACCTGTTGGAGATCAGGACTCATATAGCATATTCATAATAATTATGAATACCAGTAACCATTGGCTGTCGTTCCGCTATATCCGGCGTATGCGTATATGTAACTGGACTTGCCAGCAGCATACCACATTGTGTATGGTATCTGATAACTGCTGTTATAGCCTGTAATCGAAGAAATTGTTTTTGTGTTGCTGATTTTGTCTGCTGTCAGTGGTGTTCCGTCATTGTTGTTGCTTTTGTAAAGCGTAAAATAAGCAGGAGCTATGGAAGAAACCGAACCGCTTATCGTGTGGATGTAAGCAACCTGTTCATTGTCGTCCTTTGGATTTCCATAGGACCACTGATGTCCGCCTTTATCACCAAGTGTGAACCAAAATTCATGATTGGCAGCAAAGGCATTCACCCCAACCATACCAACAGCAAGCGAAGCGACAGCCATAACAGCGGCGAGAGATCTTTTAAACATATTTTTCATAAATAAACATCCTTTCATATACGCTTGTCAGTCTGAGAATAAAACCATATATAATATAGTGATTTTAGAGACTCAAAAAGACGAAGCTTTTTAATATTTTTTTGTTTTAACGTTAACGATTATGAGTCTTTTTTTCTGTACAAATGCTCTGTTTCAGCTTTCCGGCTGCAAGCAGTACAGCATCCGTAATAATGAAGATCAGCTCATTTGAAGCGATCGTCCAGTCACAATTGCGGCTCAGGATAAAGAATACAAGGTCAAAAATTAACAGTGTGCAAAGAATTATCCTGTTACGCTTTCGCTGCATTTCGTTCAGAGGGTTATTCTCGTTTATCAGCGGCGCCAATACCAATATAACGAGTACGGAAACTGCTCCGATTATTTTCCCCGTATTGAATGTATAAAGCAGCGGTACAAGCTTTGAGGCTGCAATCGATATTCCGAACATTATCGTTGATAAGATAAAACAGCGTTCGCTCGTTTCAGCGTGGTATCCTCCGGAAAACAACCTCACCGGGAGGAAAAATATCAGATATGCCGCAAAGTTTATCATTTCGCCGCAGAGCAGACTGATTATTAAAAATGTAATCAGAAGTCCGCCGTTAAGCAGGATAACTTCAAGACCGTATATGTAGATCTCACGCTTTTCAATTTCGACTATCTTATTCTTTATCAACAGGAATGTGATGTCTTCGGCAAGGTTTCGGAACACTCGTCATACCTCACTTTTTCTTGTTGGACTTGATGAGAGCTTTGGGCGTCCTGGGCTGATACAGACCAAGAATCGATGTTGTCTCACTTGAAACATTTGCCACACTCTCAATTGTCTTTCTGACAACGTCAATGATTCTCTTTTTCATCTTCATTCCTCCCTTCCTGACCTTGTGATTGTATTATAACACATCAGGAACGGTTTGTGTAAAAATTTGCACGAATGGTATGTTTTTTAGCACAAATGGTATTTATTTACATATTTTAACTGTAAAATACAGCTTTTTACTCAAAATTCAAGTAATCACATCGGAATCATAACGTTGGCGTTAAACACATTATTTTTATGTACAACAGAAAATTCTCCGTTGTAATGTCTGATTATGTGTCTCACGGAATGAAGCCCTATACCATGAAGCTTCTTGTCAGACTTTATGGTTTCAAGAGAAATTTCAGTTTTTGTACACTTGTTTGAAATCGAAATTACAAGGAAATTTTCAACTTGTTTTATCTTAACTTCAATAAACGGCTTTTCTTCATCTGCCGACGCTTCAAGTGCGTTGTCCAGCAGACTTCCGAGAATTGATGCAAAATGCTCCGAGGCAACTTTACAGTTTTCTGGAATCTCAGCGTTTATAATGAACGTTATACCGCTGTTTTCAGCCATTTTCTGCTTGATATACAGAATTGAATCAACCGTGTCATTACCTGTTTTATAATAGAAAAGCTTCTTTCCGAGCAAATCGTTCTGCTTCTCAAGATAACGTTTGATCCCGTCCATATCATCGTGTTCGGCAAGCGACATAAGGTCAATGATCTGGTGCTTGAAATCGTGAAGCTTTTGCTGCCATATTTCAAATATCTGTTCTGTTTCTTCCATTGACTGTTCAAGCATTTCATTTTTCAGCGTGGTCAGTTTCAATTGCTGCTGGTCTTCATAGTGAGTTGTAAGCTTGAATGCTCCGAAGAAAATAACGATTATCAGAAACAGCATCATGAAGAAAAACAAGGTTGAAACGTAAGAATTCACAGACTCATTCTGAATATCAATGAAAGTTACAGTTACGGTCAAGGCAAGCATTATAGCTGTAACTCCAAATAAAATAATGAAATATTTCTTTTGTATAGCGCCTTTTTTGGAAAGCAGTCTGTTTAGAATAACCGTCAGGAACATAAGAAAAATTTTTGACGCTGCCAACGCTACAAGTCGGTACAGCGACATCTCTTCATAAATATCGGCGGTCGGAATATGAAACGCATAAGACAGCATACTGACGATAATTCCATCAGTCATAGCGATCAGAAGCAGATATATCAACGACCAGATAACCGCCTTAATTTTGCTTTTAGGATAAACTGCTATCTGCAATAATGCAATAGAAACAAATCCAATGACCGCTGATATGGGCGAATACAGCTTTATGTGATTGGTCGCCAATATTAAAGCGGCAGCGATCATAGACGCAAATATACGTCGAAATAACTTTTTATTCGGGTTTGAATTCTCGATAAATGTTCTACAGAAAATTGTGCTAAGAAAGAATTCTGCAAATGTCGCTCCGTATTCGGCTATCCAATATATCCGGCTCATAACATCTCACCCCAGATATTCAGTATCTGCTGCTTCACTTCGCTGAATTTTCTTCTGCTGACAAGAAGCTGTTCATCATTTTTCAGAATCAGCAGGCAGTTTTGCATATTCTTCACATAATCCGTATTTACAACGCAGCTTCTGTGTATCATAATAAAGCTTTCTTTATTTATAAGCTGGTGCAGTTCGGCAATGGAGCGTCTTGCGTGAATGCAGCTTCCGTTTTTCAGGTAAACGTAAGTCTTGTGCTTTTCTGCTTCAAAATACATTATTTCAGAAACCATGACAGCCTTTTCCCCATCCTCAGTGTAGAAAATTATCTGCTTGTCGCTGCTGATTTCAAGAACATTTACAGCCGCCTGAATTGCTATGGGCATTTCCGTTTCAAGCCGTATCTTCCGTATATATCTGAACGGCTGAAATTCTATCGCCTTGAAAACAAATTCTTCATGTGCTGACAGAAAAATTATTATCAGCTCCGTATTTTCTGCCCGTATTCGTTCAGCGAGTTCAAGTCCCGATATTTTTGGCATATCTATATCAAGTATCAGGATGTCCACGGGTTCTTTACTTACAAGCAGCATATGTTCAACCTCTGCGGCATCTGAGCAGATGTCGAACTCAGTCTTGACGTGTAATTCCTGTGTAGTTCGCTTTATTACTTCTTTTGCAGCCAATGCGTCGGATTCACAGTCGTCGCATATTATTATTCTCATGTCTTCACGCCTCCTTTTTAATTATTTTACCATATTTATACTGTTTTTGCAAGAATTATTTTCAATATAACTAATATGGCAAATAAAAACCTCCGCGGAATCGAATTCTGCGGAGGTTTTTCTATATAGTCCGGAGGTGGCATATCCCTATTTTATCCAAAGAAACGGCAAACTCCAAAGAAACGCAAATCATGCAACCACCCTGAAAAAATGCAACCATAGAAGCAATCGTTTCGTTGTACTCGGCTATCGTTTCTTTCCTCTGATTATTTCGTACAAAGAAACGATATACCCATTAGCTGCCGTTTCTTTGAGTCCCGAAAACTACGCTGTTTCGGCTTTTGAGGCAAAATAAAAAACGCAACGATTTTTGTATCAATCGCTGCGTTTTGATATGGCTAAAGACTGCAATTTTGATACAATGCACCCTTTCCGCTTGAAAAGGGTGCATTGTTGTTTTGGTAAAGCTATCGTTTAAGGATTGAAATACAAGATACCAACCTTAGAATAGGTTATTTGCTTTTCTCTTGCGAACAACCATAATAATGAAGATGGTCGGAATTGCAAGAACAATCAATCCACCCAAAATGAAGAGATACCACCATCTTGCAAACAAATTACCTACATAAACATGCTTAATCATCGCAAGGTTGTTTACATTTCCTGCATTATCAACCAATGTAGGTCTAATATCAGTATATCCCTTGTTGATTGTAAAGCTAATAGTATGAGCATCTGCATCATAATCGAATCCACCACTTTCATAAGTCAAAGTAGTATCATTTGTCTGAATTTCACAGCGACTCAAGTCAATATCCGGCGACACACCTTCGATCATTACTGTTTTGTCGTTTACACCATAGAATCCATCAAAAAATCCGATGTCCTGCAAGGACTTCTCATACTCGCCAACAGGCTTTACATTGTCAATGTAAATATGACCAAGCGTAATTACCTGTTCAGAGTCATCACCCTTAGCGACTGCATTCAAAGTTAAGTCAGTATCAACAGTGTCATCACTAAAGTTCTGAGCGATATAACTATTCTTCAATGTAACATCATACATATCAATCTGATTGATTCTTCTGTCATCCAAAGTTACATTTAGATCATTATCAACAACTTCCGTACCATCTACCTCAACCGAGAATGCTTTATCTTTTGTAACGTAACTAATGATCTCGATGTCTTCAAAGTCTGCCGAACGAACACCTATTTCATCGAATTTGTAAAGGCCGGTATGTTTTTCCTTGTTGCTATTAGGGATATAAACAAGGAAGTCAGTATCGCGCTGAATAACATATGTATGCGTTGTTTCATCACCAGCGTTGCCTGCAATATCATACGGTACACATTTTACTTCATAAATACCGTCCTGATTGAAGAACTCATTGTTAATCTTTACCGTTTCATTTGGAGATGAAAAACTATCAAAATCAATCTCCATATCATAGCCGACATTATCTTCATTCAGCTTCATACGGTAAGAAACAATCGTGTAGTCTACCCTATCAATATTACTATCATCGAATACAATCGGTGCTGCCTCGGTTTCAGTGTTCTTAATTGTATAAACAAGAACATCAAGATTCTTGGGGGTTTTGAGAACCGGCTTTGTTTTATCAATCTCGAATACAGGAGACTGAGAATCAGCAATTATTCTGCCAGATGCATCAGTACCACCAACAACTACCTGATAGACATAATCGGATGAGAATGTAAAATTAATCGTATGTGTATCACCTGTACTTTGCCACTTATCAGCAGAAATATAATCCGCCGTACATTCCTCACGGTTTGCTGTTGTCAATTCTTTTCCTGCTTCAGTACGATAAATATGAATTGCCACCATACCGGGGACAAAGTTATGTTCCGTAATTGTGAGTGTCATCTCTTTATCAACATTAAAGCTGTTCTGTGCATCATTAATGAACTGATCGAAATTAGTAACAAGTCTTGGATCGGTCAAATCTACTCTAAAGCTACGTTCGTTGCCACCAGAATAGTTCACCGTTGCAGCATGATCACAGCGATCTGTGCCATCAATGTCAAATGTATAATCGCCTTCACCAAATGTGATAGTAGCTACATGTTCGGTGTTCGAAGAATCAGTAAAAGAGCTGATAGTTGGAGTTCCTCCGAACTCATTCTGAATGCTCGGAATAATTCTGGCAGAATCAAAGTTCCTCTCTATTACTGTAATTGTCGCTGTTCTTTCACGACGATAATATTCTCCATTTCCGTCTGGATTATCAAAAACAACATTAATAATCGGTGCAGTCTGATCAACCGAGAACACGTCAGAATCTTTGGAAGATTCATTGTTGGCTCTGTCAGTCATACCAAATGAAAGCTGTATATTATTATCATCCGCGGAGAATGTATAGTTTCTGACAACTTCTGTAACAAGGTTTTCATCCATTGCTGTGATAACCCATCCGTCTCCAAGATCCTGACCTATAGAATTTCCGGTATTACTAATAACAACACTTCTTTCACTCTGTGTGTCATTTTCAGAGGAAATAGAATATCTGACTTCACGAATACCGGACATGGTATCACTCACTGTAACCGTAAGATTCACATCACTGCTAAACAACGGATTTCCTTCAGCATCGGTAAAGCTAGTCTGACCCATACCTGTAATTTCGATATGTTGCTCGGATTCATGTCTTTCAGGGGTATCAACAACAAATAACTCAGGTGCTTTTTCCATGGACTCATTCTCAACATAATCAAATGCTTTTACTAAAATTTGTCCCTTGAAGTTAGCATGAATATTAAAGCTTGCCTTTCCGTCTTCATTGATATATGCAGTTCCGGGATGTTCCTCACCCTTAACACCATAATTGTAATCAATAAGAACATATTCTATCCTATGAAGTCCGGATGAAGGAATGTTATCAGTTACATTAACAGTTGCGACAAGGTCTGTCTTAAAATAGAAACCGTATTCGAGTTCTGTAATAAACTTAGCTGTGTCAACATCGCCATCGGCGGAAGGAAGCGAAAAATCAATTTTTTGAACTTCCGGAGCATCATAATCAAGATAATAATCCTTAGTATCAGCACCCACATCATTTTTATTGCCGGCATTGTCCTCCGCTTCGACCTTTATGACATAATGACCGTCAGCAGGAAGTTTTCCAGATTCTCTAAGGATTTCACGCAAGGCCTCTGTACTGAGATGATACTCATGAATATCGTTATCCTTTACAGCAGATTCCCAAATGAAATTTGTATTATTGGAATCTCTAGTAATTTGTTCGTCATTCACATAAACAGATAAATTGTGAATACCAGAATCTGCATCGCTTACTGTAATGACAATGTCTTTATCTGAGTTATACCAAACTTGGTCATCTGTTCTTGAAACGCCGTCACTTTCAGGAAGTTCAATTGATACGAACGGTATTACTGTTTCAAGCATATAATATTTGGAATCCGTACTATTATTGCTATCCTCAGCAATTTCTCCATCTGCATAAATCTGATCAAAATCTTCGGAGTAATGACCAAATTGGTCAGTTACTCTAACTGCAATATAACCAGACTGAGGAATATTAGAAACAGGAATTGAGTACTTATATTCCCACTTCCCAGCTTCGTACTCTTTGCCATTGCTTATAGTATTGTAACTATCACCTTTATCCAAAGAAATTTCTACAGCACTTGAATTTAATCCACTATCGTTTTCAGCATCATGTGCCTTAACTGTAATCGTTACATTATCGTTAGCAAATATTCCGAATGTGAGAATTCTCTGAACTTTACCAATACCACTCTCCGGAGCTCTGCTCACAGATACACTATCGATAATTGGATCTTCAGTATCCTTATAAAATGTTTTTTCATCAACAGACCCATCTACACTGGCATTACCTGCTTGGTCGTAAAAGACTGCACTTATTGTGTATGAGTGATTATCATCTAAACCTGCTGTAGTATCAGCAAGAGAAGCTGATACCATAGTATCTCCAGATGAAAAAATTTTTTCAATTGTCTGTGCATTGCTATTAGCTTTCCACTGAACCTTATTTGGATACGCATCTGTGATACTAAAATTGAATCCGACAACTTCTGATTCATCAAACCAAATGTTGTCACCTATAGTAACCGTCCCAGATGTAGTATTGATTGCAACTGTACCTGTAGGGACTGTAAAATCTGTACTAAATTCAAATGATTTGTTTTCCCCATCTGAATCCTTGTTTATACTGCCATTAATATATGCAAAACCAGTTTCAGTGTTTCCAGCATTATCCTTAACTGTAATATTTAAGATATGACTTCCGTCATTGAATAATTCAACAGGGATTTTAATCTGAATACCTTCCACCTTTTCGTTAGAATTATCAAAATACTGTCTGCCTAATGTATTTGTAAGTATTCTTGAATTTTGTCCGTTGTTGGTATTAAATTCAATGGGCAGCTGCTCCGTTGCTTTGATTTCACCACTGTCATCAGTAATATAGATAGAATAAATACCACTTCCGTTGTCTGATACATCTATTGTAAAGAAGCCATCTTTCTCCTTAATTCCGTACCATTTGTTGGATACCGAAACATTTAATGATGCGAAGTCTGGGCGAGTCAATTTTGTAGAAGGCTTTATAGATTCAATTGTAATATGATTACTTTTCAGTTCTATACCCATTAAAGCTGTTAATGCAGGTGCATTTAACGGAATATCAACATTAACTCCATTTATTGTAAACACCACATCATCATCTGCACCGATATCAAAGTTGTAATAAAAATAATCAAAAATTTTTTCGGCTGTTTCGGCATCAGTTGTATATTCAGTTTCCATCAAATTGCCATTGACATATATTTTATTAGTTTCGTCTGAATCAACTCTAATTTGTAATGGCTTATTGATAGTGTTTCCGAACACATTAGACTTGAGGGTAGATGTACTGGAAATTTTAATCCAGTTTTTACTAGTACTATCATAGTAATACAAGCCAATATTTTCTATAGCACCAATTGTTTTTTCTAATTCTTCTGGTGTAGTTTCATCTTCAACAGCCCAAGCACCATTTGAATCTCTATAAATTATGTTAATATTTCCTGCTTCATCAATTGCTTTTATATAAAGAGTAGTTGATTTGAGTTGCTTTGTAGGAATGTTTGCTGTAAACCAAACTTCATTTCCATATGTATCTTTATGATTCTTATTGGCATCAAAAGGTACAGTCCAGTTTGTTTTGTCAAAACTATACTCAACAGAAACAATATCAGTCTCGTTATCCCATGCTCTAATCTGAAAAGCAGTTTCTGTATTTTGGTACGACCATTGACCACCAGTCCATATAATTTTAGGAGCTACACGTTCAAGCCTTAAATCCGTACAAGTATGTTCTTGTTGATCCTTTAGTGTAAGAGCTTCGTAATCCGATTTTTCCTCACCAGCACTTACTTGTACTTTCAGATTAGTAATATGTGCAGTCCCACTAGAGGGAGCGACAAAGGTATATGTATATTCAAATTTATTTTTGCCGTTCTCAGTTCCTCTGCGTTTCATTACCTCGTCAGAGAAACATGAGACATTATTATTTTGCAACGAGATTGTAGCAGTTTCAGCCATTGCATATGCTGTAATCGTTATTTGTACATTACCATTATAAGCCGAGGTTTTAGAAAGGTCAATATCTTGCGTGATTAATGCATCATGTGAAATTTCAATATTAGCCTTACTTTCAATAGGATAAGATGTAGAAATCGCATGATACTCAGTACTTCCGCTGTTAATATTTCTCAGATAATATACTTTACTGTCAGAAAGAGCAATTACAGTATCGGTAGATTCGCTAAAAGTATTTTCCGCACTACTTGTACTAATAGCATAATCGTTATTGCTACATTTTAGATACATTTTTCCATCATCCCCAATGGAAATATCCACCGGAATATTATTTGGATTATAATCATAGCTAAGTGCAAAACTGAAATCTTCTTCACATTCAATCTTATAGGTGTCATTAAATTCAGCATTCTTGAAAGCGAAATCTACAGAATATACAACTTCGTTTTCTCCAGTGTTCTCAGTAATTCTTTTAAACTTAGCCTCAATGTTTTTATACATCTCATCAGACCAATCAGATGAAGTAAACTCAAAATAATCTGAGTAACGAGGTTTATCGTCATTATTGTGATTATTATAGATCGTATTAAGGCAATCCTCTTGTCCGTTATAAATGGTCAAGTTCTCGTTCTCTTTATTGGAAACATTAATAACTGTCCTCATATCACCGGGATTTTCAGCGTTTGAATCGTTCCCAGGTTCAATCCCAGGCTCATCAACATTATTGTTTCCGGGCTGAGTACTCTCTGAAGGATCAATTACATTATCTGTGCCAACACCACTTTCACCTCCCTCGCCAGTAGTAATCTCAGTAGGAGACGTATCCCCCTCTGCGATTACCACAAAACCTGTTGAAAAGTTACTCAATATAATGCCAATAGAGAGCAGCACACTCAAAACTCTATTTTTCATACACTATACCTCCGTTTGAAATAAAAATAAAACTCTATTGAAAAAAGCGTTAATGCGAGATCTACAGATATTAACACAACACTTTTATTCCAAAACAAAAAAATCACAAAAAACAAAATAAGAAACACCGTAAATGGTATAAGAAGTTTTCTTTCTCTGTGTGTCTTTTTCCTCTGATGCTTAATTTCCCTACACATTGACCAAGCTGCTATTTGCATGGAAATTCCAATGATTAACCCTAACCAAAACAGCAATGCAATTATATATGCCATTTTCGGAAGTTCATCATCAAGGTTAATTAGTGGAACTCCAAGCAAACTACATGAGGAGATAAAGAAAAATACAACTGAACAGTTATTTATTAACAACATTCTGCGTTTCATATTTTATACTCATCCTCAAATTCAAAGTAAAAATCAAGGATCCTTGGATTGCTCGTAAAAATCTGCCTATCAGAAACAAACGACGCTGAAACAGGCTTTGCAGGAGGCGGAGCCACCGGCTGCGGTCTATCCGGAATTCTTGCTGCTGGGTTAACATGGGTAAAGTGCATATCTGGCTCAGGTACAACAGGTCCTCTTTTTATCGGTGCAGAGCTTGATGCATTCGGAACAAAGCAATCTGCGTATGCTGTTGCAAACGTTGATCTGCGTCGCTGCGATTTCAAACTTTTATTTCGATATTTCTTCAGTATCAAGAAACCGATGATAATTAACAGAACAACGATTGCCACTATCAGAGCGTAACTAATTATTGGAAGATAACGTAGCCATGTATCATTTTCTAAAATAAAATTATCCACAAATCATCACACTCCTCAACTTAATGGACTTTGCAGTTCTTCAACATCAACGCCCTCAGATTCAGCAATCTTTTTCTTGATGTTTGAATCGTTGAATAAAACCTTATTCAGATAAATTACTGCATTTCTATATTCCGTTGAATTACTGTACTGACAAAGCACATTATACGATGCAACAGGGTTGCTACTGTACTCAGCTATAGCCCTAGCAATTTTCATTCCATCGCAGTCTATCTCGTTAAGAGACTTTCTAAGCGAAAGTGACTCAGCAACTGTTTTTACATTGACATCCTGCAAATGCTGCATAATAGTATTTACATATGTTTCCATAAGTTCCTGATCTTTAGTATTGTCAAGGCATTTCAGCAACACATCTTCAAGTTCTGATTTACTGATACTATCATCATCTTTATACGATACTGACAAAATATCAAGATATGACTGTTTCTCACTCGGTTTTGCTTCGACAAGTGCAAACGCGGTTTCTTTATAATCTGAAAGATTATGTTCAGTGTACTCAGATGCCATGACTTCAAAATTATTCTTAGCAATTTCAAAAGTCAACTTAGAGCGCCTGCCGTTTATAATAAGAGAGACAATCAATAACAACGAAAAGAAACCTGCAAGAATGCCGAAAATAAGCAATCTCTTGCTGGGTTTATCCCTTTCAAGCAGCTTTTTCTCTGCATATATAGCTGCTTCTTTCAGCTCATCATAAGTTTGATATCTATCATCAGGATTTTTTTCGGTACACTTTATAATCATTTCCTCTAATTCGGGAATATAGCCCTGAGGAGTATTGAACAAGTCACGCTTAAAATATCCTGCCTCCGTAGGCTTAATATGAATATTTGGCTGCGGGTTGATGCAATCCCAGAGAGCAGCACCGAATGAGAAAATATCAC
Organism: Ruminococcus flavefaciens; assembly: GCA_023667045.1. Lineage (GTDB taxonomy): Bacteria > Bacillota > Clostridia > Oscillospirales > Ruminococcaceae > Ruminococcus > Ruminococcus flavefaciens_AC. The sequence continues at coordinate 14,945 of JAMPAU010000013.1, forward strand.
TTCTGATGTCAACAATTCCTGTCGATGGTAGATTCAAAGACCGGCGCATTTCTACAGAATCGCAGCATTCCGGTGCTGCAAAACCATTAGTGCCATATACACCGATATTATCACCAAATTCATTGTTCAGCGAAACATTTGATGCTCTGCCCGAATATTCCATAGATTTACCAAAGTCGATAACTGTTATCGACTCGGTTTCATTGGAAATCATAATATTTTCAGGCTTAATGTCCAAATGTAGGTATCTATGATCACCGGTAACATGATTCATGATTTCACAGAACTGCATAGTCCAATTTAACAACTTTCTTTGAAAAGCTACTACCTGTTCGTAGGAAGCATTCAAGGAAGGTGTATGTGCTTGCAGTCCTTTAAGTTCATCGCCATCACAATATTCTTTCAAATCACATCCTGCAATATAGTCCTCCACAATACAGAAATATTGTGCATAAGGAGAATTAAGATACTCACAATATTTCTTTTTATTGTCGGGAATCATTTGATATATTGCTTGGAGAATATCCTGTCGAATCTCAGGGATAACACCTGCCAATTTACTGGTACTGCATTGTTCCAAATGGCTTAACGTTGGCAATTCATAACTAAAGAAATCTCCCCAACGCCCAATTTCTCGAAATTTCAGAGCATATGTACGTCCTACAGATTTCTTTACTCCCTTAAATACAATACTTTCGCCGCCAACAGCAATGAATTTTTTTATTGTGTATTCGTCCATGTCATCATAAATGATGCCATCAATATTACTGTTCTTATATTCCATATCACTCACTTCTCGCAATCATTAGTGCTGTAATATCATCCGTTTCTCCGCCTTGGATCAAGCTGTTAGCAATCCTTTCAAGCGTACTTAGCGATTCATTTCGATTTCGGCATCCGCAAAGCAGTTCACACCAGCTTATAAAATCACATCTTTTATAAAAACCGTCTGTACAAAGAATATAACGGTTTCCTTCTCGAAACTCATCAGCTGAAAATGTAAGTTTAATCTCATCATCATTTTTTCCGCCGATATGCATCGCTATACTATAACCGTCCTCAGCCTTATCATCCTGCGTCAGACATCTTACTTGTCCGTAAGATGTCAACTCATATAGTCGGCTGTCTCCTGCATTAAATATAAGAACCTGAGTTTGATTTGTTACAATTCCGCATACTGTACAGCAGGTATCTTTATCAGAATGCTTGTCCGAAAAGTTATTCAATAAATGATTGTACTTCATCATTTGAATCTGAATTTCTTTTGCTACGCTTTGAATATTGAATTCATTTTCTGCAAGATACTTAACAGCCCATTCCAAAAGCCATAGCACGGTATTATAACTGGCATATTTCCCCTGATATCCAAGTGATACACCATCAGCAATTAATGCTAATGTAATGTCTTCATTATTGATATTTCTTACCGTAACACTTCCAAACTTATCCTGATTTTCATGGATTTTATTTACACATTGTTGAGAATATCCTGAACAAAAAATACTCATTCTGTACCACCTCGCTTACGATTTGAAGGTGCGCAGTTTGATAATCTGTCATCGCTGAAATTAGAATTATCATATTGAATAGGTGTTTCCTGAACCTGTTGCCTTCTTGTCGGAGTGGGATTCGATGCTCTGCTGCCTTCAGCACCGAACTGAGAACTAACTCCATATGGATCATCAGCACTGGAAAATGAAAGCGGTTCTGTTCTTTCATCAGTAGAATCTACAAACGGATTTATTATATTTTTCTCTCTCCGTGTCGGTGTGGTACTTGACATACGTGACTGAATATCTGAATCTTTTGAAGTCTGTATTGTTGAACCTAAAATTCCGCTTGTATCTCTTCGTGTCGGAGTCGGATTAGATATTCTGTTTACCTCTTCTGGTATTTCCGAGCCAAACGATGCAAAAGTTACGGGTTGTTCTACAAATGCGTTTTGCCTTCTTCGAGTTGGTGTAGGATTAGAAACTCGTGAATCCCCGTCAATTGGAAGATCGCTAAATGTTTCATATGGATTAGATGTACTTTCCCTTCTTGTAGGAGTTGGATTAGATGCTCTTGAAAAATCAGTTGCATCAACTGTTCTCTGTTCCTCAACCTCTCCGGCAGGAAGCGGAGGCGGAACCGAAATGCCATCACTGCTTCCCCTGCGAGTAGGTGATATACTTGACATTCTGTCAGCCATATCATCGTATGTATTAAACCCATTTGCAACTGGTGCAGCCTGTGGAGAAACAGAAAGATTTCCTCTATCAGAATTAGTATTTGACAGTCTTGAGCCAACTACAGATGACATTCTATCACTTTCATCAAAGGAACTTGCCCTACCCTGATCTACAGGATAATTCGGAACCGTGTTTCTTCTTGATGGTGTCGCATTAGACAATCTGTCCGTCGGTTCAGAATATCCAGTTGAGTTTCTTGGTCGTTCATGCCAACTGGAAAGTCGATCATCCGGTTTCGATACACTACTTACTCCGTTACTCTGCGAATTTCTTGATGGTGTAGGATTTGATATTCTATCAGTAAATCCACAGTTGGGGTCAAATCCCTCAGTAGGAATATTTTTAAATAACAAATCGTCCATAAAATAATCCTCCGCATTATTCACTTTCGGGATTACGGTTATAATCTCCCAAAGCCTTGTCACATTCTTCAAACACCTGACGGCAATCGGTCAGTGTGTCACACATAATCTTCAATATATCATAGATACCTGTAATATTAGCCTTTACCTTGCTTGCGTCAATACGAAATGCATCAGCTCCGTTTCCTACCCAATTGTCAAGGAGTGTTTTTACGATCTGATCATATGTATTGTTGATATCATCATATCTCTGTACAAGTAATTCTTTCTGCGCAATAAACGCATCAAAGGCTTTTGTATCAAGTACATTGTATTCACTGTTTGCCATAATAGCACCTCTCTTCATGCTTTAAGAAATCTAACCTTGTTTAATTCATCGCTTTCTATGTCATAGAAATAACCATCGCCCAATTCACATCTTGCATACTCTGACTTAAGTTCTTTTGGATCCATATCTCCGAACACTGATTTAGATCCTTGCCCTGAAATAAATTCAGAAATATTGTCCAACAGAAATGCGGCGGATATGCTGTTGTTGATATATGCTCTGGTATCAGCATCGTCGTTCGCTATCTTTTTCATATCAGAATAAATAAAGTAACAGTTTTTTTCCTCCGCCTTGGCTACTAAACCTGCAAATGCTTTGATAAAGCTCTTACCTGCTTCCTGAAACAGCATTTTGCTTTGCAATACAAAAACAGTAGGCGGTGTTGGTTTTTCTTCAAACTGTGGCATACCGGGTCTTGTGCTTGATGGACGGACTTTAGCATATCCATTCTTTTCAAGCAATTCTGCCAGATCTTCCAGTTTATTGATATATATTGAGTATGGATTGCCTTCCATGTGTAAATCTAAAAGCTGCTTTCGGCCATCATCCACGAGTACTATTGCATAATTCGGATGTTTTGTACGCAATCCACGAATCATCATTTGCAGAAGATTCGTTTTTCCGAACTTCTTTTTTCCATATATAGCAATTGAACGCACTTCTTTTAAATTGACTACAATTGGCTTATGCTCATAGTAGTCCAATCCTACAGTGATTCCATCAATATTGGATTCTACTTGTTCTATTGACAGATTATCCATAGAGTATTCCGAAAAATTATCAGCATTAAGTTCTTCACCAAATGCTTGTAGTTTCTCTACCATACATGGTACATGAAGAGAATTGATAAACAACGGGATTTCATCTTTTTCATTTTCAAAAGGAAGAAACGCCTGAAATTCTCTTGGTTTACCAGAAACGATAGCAACACCACGCCCCGGATTCTTCATTGGCTCATCAACTTTTGAACCGAATACATCAATATAGATTTCTTTAGGCACATCAAATGCCAGTTTATATGCGAAACTTGATAAAAATTTACTTAGACCGTTACTCGTGTCACTTGCAGTAAACACAACAGTTAATCCCTTTGACAAACCATCACGGCTGAATTTCATCAGATCATCCTGATAAGATAAATACCTTTCATCAGCAAGGAAAGAGTTAACATTATCTATTATTAATGTGATATGTCTTGGCTTTCTATCAACCGCTTCACTGTAAGCTGCATTAAACTGCTCGGATTTTAGTAGTTTAATATTCTGTTCGAGTTTATTTTCTACTGTTCTGAATGCCCGGCGGACATTTTCCTCATTGGAGTTATCAAAGCAAGCAGCAACAAGAGGGAGTTTTTTATATTCTCCAAGATTGCCGCCAAAATCGATAATGTATATCTCCTCCGAGTCAAATTGTTCTATATTCTGATGCATTCGCACAAGCATTGTCTTTAAAAATGTAGTCTTACCGCTCATATGACCACCAAACACAATTACATTGCTTGAATAAATATCAATATTCAATAACGGCTGTGTTTGTGTATCAAGGTCATCATAGATCCCCATTTGCAGTGATTTCATAATCTATCAGACCTCCCTCATAGGTTCATATTTACCATCTTGATATTCATAGATCCAGCCGTTCCTCAATACCATCTTATTAGGCAGCGGTTTTTGGAACACAATATGTGGCATTGGATGTGCATTGCTATGGTTATCATAGTATGTTTTAATCGCACCAACAATAGCGTTAAGCTGTGTTTCAAGCTTGCCTTGCCTTTCAAGCTCTTTTTTCTGCTGGATATAGTCCATATTGTCTTTTTCGGAACGATAGAACACAGTATAAGCTCCGCTTTTACTTGCCTCTACAATTTCAATCGGTGTTTCCATATTATCTTCAACAGTAGCACCTGAATAAGCCGACTGAAAATATTCAAACTTTGATCCTGTTCCAACAAGCAAATATCCTCTGCCATTTCCAGGCATTGTCGGGCTTGCGGCAAGGTCATTTCCAATCATTTCCTTAGATGCCTGTCTTGTAGCAACTTTCAAGCAAAGTCTGGATTTAGAATTCACACGAATATCATCGGTTATTGCACCTTCAATATTCTGAGAGATCAAAATAATATGGAATCCAAGGCTTCGACCTACTCTGGCAATCGTTGTAATCTCACCGATAAAGTCAACATCATTATTTTCTGTCGAAAAACGTTTTAATTCTGTAAACTCATCTACTACAAGAATTAAATGCGCAAGTGCATCATTCTGTGCCTGATCACGAAGCTCCTGCATCTCACGCTCAGTCAATTTATCCTTATTTTCACCACAAAGTCTGTTGTTGATAGATTTGATATGTGATTCAATATCACGACACGCTGCAATGTATCCGTTTATGCTGTCAACGTGCATGGAATTGAACAAAATCTTTCTTCTGCGGATTTCAGAAGTAAGAGCATCAAGAAATCTCTTAAGCATATACTCTGCACCTGTGCCATTCTCATCGCCGTCAACATCGGTAACAGAACCAACAACATGTGGGAGCGTACCGATTCTCTTGATAAATCCGCCGCCCTTCATATCCACGAGCATTAGATTTACCTCATCCGGTCTAAAACACAGACACAAGCCCAGCAGATAGGAAATGATAGTCTCAGATTTACCGGAACCGGTCGTTCCGGCTACAAGCATATGAGGACCATCATATTTTTCGTGAAGATCAAGATAGGTTATTCCACTGTCAGTTTTACCAATCGGCACACCGATGGAACTTTTGACATCATAATTTCGCTTGCCATCCTTGCCTTCCCAGAATGCCTCAATATCAATTGCACCTTTTTTCAGACCAAACAATTCAAAAAGGCTGACATTTGACGGAACTTTACCATTCTGTGAAATCTTTGCGTAGCTTAATGCAGAAAGGATCTTGTACGAATTATACAGATGCTTTCTCCAGTTCTCCGAAACAGAAAACGCAAAACGCTGTGCAAGATTTTCGTCTTCATGAGGAACTAACTCCGCATAGCTTTCATGAATCGTAATAAGATGATTACAATAATGGGGTAAATGTTCTTTGTATAATTTCGGGAAGATAAAAGTCAAACCTAATGAGTTTTCATACGGCTTACCTTCTTCCGGAACTTCAGGAAGATACTGTGCAAAAGCGTGTTCCTTAATATCGTACTCATCATAGACAATAAATACAATGTGAGGTAATCTGCTGTTTGCAGAATTTCCGATTGCTCTTTCGCCCATAATATTTAGCATATTACTAAATACAACATTTGCACCCTCTGTATTAAATACAAACTGAGATCTATCGGGAAACAAGTCTCTGAAATGGGGAAGGAACTTATATACACTAATATTTCTTTCAATTTCATTAGGATTATCAGTTCTTGGGAAGAGAACCACAAACTGAAGATCATCGGGGGACTGATAGAAACAAAGATCAAATATCATACGTTCCAGCAGAATATTGCAAGCGTTTGTATTTTGTGAAACAATACCAAGAGCACCACAATTTTTCAAAGAAAAAAGAAGCGGTGCATTCGTCATATGTTCATATTTTTTTGCGATAAAATTAGGCAGATTGCTCAGATAGAATTTTTTATCCTCAACATATCTGTAATTCTCATCCGAAGGAATAAAAAGTCTTATTTTATCGTTTTCAAAAGTGAAGTTTGCAGCTGAGAAAACTGCATCTTTTTCAGTGCCTTTGATCTCAAACATATTGTCAACATCATTAGACAAACCGAGTCGCACGGTTAAAAAATCTCTATCAGCTAATGCTCTGCTAAATACGTTGCTTGAAATACTGTAAACGCTGCTATTCACATTATTACTGTCAAGAATATCATTTACATCGGGATAGAGAGAATAGAGTTTTTTTACATCCAGATTTTTACGCTGCTGAATCTCTGTGATGCTTTTTGCAATATATGCCTGATAATGTTCACGCCAGTCAAATAGACTCCGCTTATATTTCTTTTTCTGCTTTGACCAGTTTATTATCGTGGTTACCATTGTAACAGCACCCATAGTACCACTCATAAGAACCATTGACCAACCGGCTCCGCTTCCGCTTGACATTAATCCACGAACAAGAACCATTGATGAAAGCATCAAAACAGAGGGGAGCATCATAGAAAATAGATTTTGATCGGGTTTCTGTGGCGGATCGGAGGGCGGAATAATTTCAACAGGTGTATCGTCAAACTTATACATTTGACGTGTACTGATATTATAATCCGGAAAAGTTATAGCTGTATTGCTTTGATTATTCGGATTAAAAGCAGGAATGATGTTTTTAGTATTAACCTCAAAGGACTGATATGACTCTGTACTGTCAAAAACAATCTTAGTGGATGTAATAAAACCAATCTCGTATAACTTTCTTCCCAAATCACTACTGCGTAAAATTACACGATTATTGCTGTCCTTGTCTGAAATCAAGGCGTTATTATGTGATGTCAATGTCAGTTTCGGGAAAATGCCTGTACTTTGATCACAAGTTCTAAGACAGTCAACATAGATACTTGCACAGACTCTGTACACCTCGCTGCTGTTTCCCTTTTTCATTAAGCCATACTTAATGCCGTCAAGTAACTGCTTCAAGGTAATATCTCGCAAAACGATCAGTTCCATTACAATACTGGCACCCTGTTTATCATTAAATTGAAGTCCAATAAGTAGTTTATTACTTTCCATTTAAGCCTCCTACTTGCCATCAACCATTAACGGTAAAATTATGAACAATAACTGTTGTATAGTTGCCTAATAGAATTTTAGTACCTTTCATTATGGTATCCGTCTGTCCAGCTCTGAGATCATTCTTTCTTCCACCTGTCTCAACAGAAAAAATAGCTCCCTGTGCTACATTTTTAATGATAATTGTATTTAACTTCTTATCATATGTTAAAGCAAATGCATTGCGTCCAATACTGCTTATATCATCGTTAGTTGCATTTTCACATATAGCTCTTTGATTCTTCGGTAAAGGTGAATTATCATTTGATTTTGGCTCAAGTGTTCTGCCTACTCTAAACTCAGAGTTTATGGCAAACTGCCATAAGTCCATACCGACACCTTTCTGGTCACGCTCATCTTCTTTGCAGATCTGTACAGAAATACTGCACTTCTTCACCTTTTTCTTTTTGAGAAGAACGACTGTAATCAATGCTCCACCAACAAGGAAACATCCACCTACTATAGCAATGACTAATATAAATGGAAAACCATTCTCCTCATCATTTGCATTTGAAGCAGTTGTAGTAGAAGCTGATGTTGCTGCCACTGTGGTATCCTTTGCAGCTTCCGTAACAGAAGCAGTTGTTTGGGCTACAATTTTTGTTTCTGTTGGCTTAGGCTCTTCGATTTCTACCTGTGGGAACATTATGGAACCTAATGAAATATTAGAACCACCGTTCTTTATGGTTACACCTTTTAGCTCACCAGTAGTAACAGTGTTATTAAGTTTAACTTTGATCATTGAAACAGTATCCGGCTTTAATGCATCAAAGTTTGCGCCACTATTAAAAAGCGTAAATGTATTAGAACCGAGATTAGCTATTGCATTAAGATTAACATCTTGCTTCTTACTCTCGCTAACTTGAACTACATCAACATGATACCGACCATTTTCGCTGATAACACTTCTCAGATAGTCAAACGAAGTGCCTTCAACAGAATCAATTCCGTCAGTTATCAGAATTGTACGATAATACGCATCAACAGATGTGTCAGCACTTTCTGATACATTTAGGACAGCATCATACACAAGACTTGCCTGTCCCTGAAAATCAATCTTTGACAATTCATAGCTGATGAATTCCTTATCATTTGAGTATTCATCAGCAAGAATTGTTGTTTTTGTGTCAAACATAGCAATTTTGACACTTTCTGTATCAGGCATAGATGAAACATAGCTGCTGATTGCTGTTTTGACTTCATCTCTAAGGCTATAGGGCATCGATGTGGAATTGTCAACTAAGAATGTGGTCATTATTTTAACATCCGAAGCTACAGCTTCAGCAGTTAAAGTCTCGTTTCCAATCAATAAATTTGCGTTAGAATCCAATGGCTCAGATGTGAATATTTTCATTGTTTTTCCATTGTCTGCAAAATATGCCTGCAATGGCTGGACACCTTCTGCAGCAAACACATTGACTGCTGCCTGCGTCGAAACTGCAAATACCGCAGCAGCAGCAACTATAGCTTTTATCAATTTCATTTCTTATCACTCTTTATATGTATTAAACAGCTGATTCAAGTATTTCTCTTATTGCATCACTAAAGTCAGGCATTTCAGGAATTGAAATATCACTGATACTTTGAATAGCAACATTTTGGAGAGGCACAGAATGAACTGTAGTATATTCGTAATTTACATTTGTTTTATCAATTTTGATAACGGTATTTGTCCCACTGCGTACTCTTACAGAAGGAACGGAAACATCATCACTCAAACTTATTTTTGATGTTATAATTTGTTCGGGAATTGATACATGACACTCTTGAACTTGGGGTAGCTTTATTGCCGAACTCATCGTTGTAATAGAATCAATTGTGGCAATATCTATGTTCTTAATAGTAGGAACATTAACTTTTATGTCTTGCAGAACAACTTTTTCTGCATCAAGGTTAATTTTCACAGAAGTATTTGCCACATCAACACCTGGCATTTTTATCTCAACTTCTGTGGCAGTATATTGCGTTTGATTAGGAATTACTGGATCAACACCCATTTTTGATGCTTTCTGAACATCCACGCTCACGTTATTGTATACTGCAACAGTAGGAACAACAGGAACATTTACAGAAACATCTACATTTACGGATACAAGATTATCGTTGACCGTTAATTCCGTATTTGGCACATCTACAGCAATTTGTTGAATTGCAACATCATGAGGAGTGTATTCAATTTTTTTAGGTATCAATAACCCATCAAAATGAGGTGTACTTTGTGCCTCAATCACTGTATCAGCATTGATTTGAGGAATCGTTATTTTTGAATTGACTGCCTCAACACTTGGCAATACAATCTTTACTTTCTCCAAGTTTGCTGTAACATCAGCGTTCGCTGCCAGACAGTCCAACTGTGTTTTATCGACTTTTATTTCACCAATAGGTACAATCTTCACAGTCGGAACTGCCGGACAGTCTATGCTTGTTTTTGTAATCGTAATCTTCGGAAGTGCAAGTTTATCGCTGTCAATAGTATCAGCTTCCTGCAAATCCAAAGCAATGGTGTCAATTGAAACACTCGGAATCTTAGCTTCCGTCTGAATGCTTGGAGCTGATAACTGAGCATCATCCAGTTTCATATCCTTACCGCTAACCTTAGCAAACTCGCCCTTCAGCTGCAGGATTACCTCAGTCATTTCATATTCAAAAAGTTCTTTGTTTCTCTCTACATCTGAAAGAGCAATTTGTTTGTTTTCCATAATTAGCCTCGCTTATCGGTAAGGAACGTTTTATTAGCCTAATGTATTAGGAATGTTGTCAGCAATCTGCTGGTCAGCACTCTGCATCTGTGTTGCATTCGCCCTGAGAAGCTCTGCCAGAGAATTGAGAAGCTTCGGTACAGTGGTACCCATATAGTCCTTGACGGGACCGGAAATAAATGCGTTCATCTTATCCTTGCTGGCACCTTCCCACTGGGCAGTTGCACCGATAAAATCTGTCTCAAAAGTGTTTGCTGCGGTTGCATACTTGCCTGCAAGCTCATCAATTTGATTAGCTGCACTTTCCATCTCTGTATACTTAAAAACAATATCAGCCATTTTAGTATCCTCCTTTTATTAGTTGATTACGGATGCGGCCGCTCCTGCACCTGCTGCGTATGCTGCCGTACCGCCGGGATTTCTGTTGTTTTCACCAAGCTGTGGATCAACAGTGTTGAGAAGCTGCTGCTGGATGTTATCGAGCATAGCCTTAATGCTTGCGGTGAGAGAGTTACCCTGATCAATGAGATTCTCGGTGATAGCAGGAAGAACCTTTGTTGTGTAGAAATCTCTGTAGCCGTTAGAAGCATCACCAGTGAAATTACCACCGGTAAGAGTGTTAAGAATACCCTCCAGCTCGCCGTTCAGTCCGTTGATCGAAGAAATGTAGGAATCAACAGAACCCTTTGCGCCATCTACGATTGCGCTTGTAAGAATTGTAGACATAGAATTTTCCCCTTTCGGTAAAATGATTTTTTGCCAGCATCCACTGACTTAGAGTTGATAAGATTTAATTGCGGTGTTAAGGTTTGCATATTCTGTAAACACCGTAGAATATGAACCTTTAACATCGGTTAGTGTGGAAGAAATATGTTCGATGACAAGTTTCTGACGATCAAGCGGCTCAAGAAGGTTGCTTTCACAGGAACTGATGAATTTTCTTCCAGCGGGAGTATCAAATCCGCCTTTCAGAACGCCAAGCAACTCCTCTACATCAGCACGCAAACTCTGAAGTTTTCCCGCTAACTCAGTAAAGTCATTGATTGCCTTATCAAATGCAGCCTCGTCCAAAACAATATCCTTCGACAAATCTAACCCAATCATGCGACCACCTCCTTAAAATTAGTATTACATACTTTGATACTCCTTTCTGCACTGCTCTATGTATTCCATTACTGCTTCCTTTTCATCCATAACCAACAAGTTAGCCATTTCCTCTGCCTTTGCAAACTTGCCGCTTTCAGCATACATTCTCGCACGGAAAATAACAGCAAAATTGTTTTTAGGATTCTGAAGCATCTTACTTCTGTAGAAAGCAATAGTCTCAGCATACTTTTTATCAACTACATCCTTTGTATAGGTTACATCTGATTCGGAGAGTTTTTTCATGGAAAATGCTTCAATATATCTGCCAAAATAGGAATAATAAATATTCTCGCTGTGTTTCAGCAGACCGCCAAATTTGTATGCACCCTGATAATTCTCAATTGCTGCATAGCACGACAGAAGTATGAAGTAAAGCCTATCATAGAAATCAGCCTTTCTATCCGTTGCTGATTCGACCTTCTGATCGACAGATTTATCAGTATAAGCAACTGTTTCATCCATCTCAAGATCAGCGAATGTACCTTCAGGATACTCACGAACAGGATTTCCGTATTCATCGTAGTAAACTTCTGCATAATCTCCTGCATCTTCACTGATTTCACCCATAGCAATTCTTTCATCAAGCGCCGCCATATCCTCTTCAGCCATAGCTTCAATATCAATTTCACTTAAATCATCCACAGCTATAGGTTCAGTTGGCTTTGTATTAAATACCTTTACTTCATCATTCGGTATAAGCGATTCAGCCAGTGCGATAGCTTCATCATATCGTGTCATCTTCATGCAAACTTCAGCTGATGTAAGAATTACTTCATCCTTTTTTGAAACATCAACGGTATTGCGAAGTTCAACCATCATGTCGTAAGCACACTGGAGATGGGAAACTGCATTACTTGGATCGGTATCTGCCTTTGCAACTAGCAATGCAACCTTCTCCATTTTTAATGAAAACTGAATTTCCTCATCAATCTCTGCATATTTTTCAGCATCTTCTATAACCTTTTCAGCCTTAGAATAATCTTTCTTTGCCATTAAAATGCTGAAATATACCATATAGCCATTAATCTCAGTGGGAGAAACCGTAATCCACTGTACCGCACACTTAGCTGCGTTTTCGTAATCCTCAGCCATCATGTAGAGTTTAATCTTTTCGGAGATAACATCCGGATTGAGTGCTGCAAGACCTGTCTTATCGGAATCCTCATATTTTTTAAAGTTAGCTAAAGCAGCTTTAACATCCTGCCGAACACTACAAAGCATTGCCATCTGATAATATAGTCTCTGCTTTGCCTCTTCGCTGCATCCCTTGATTTCAGCTTCAGCGTAAAGCTCAAAAGCCTTTCCATAATCACCGTGGAAGAAATATGCATTACCAAGATTGAATGCATTATCTCCATTTTCAGGATCAAGTTCCATTGCTTTTTGAAAATACTCAAATGACTCATTAAACTTGTCCAACGGAACGCATACCGTGCCTGCTCTTGATAAAGCCTGTAAATCATTTGGATTTTCTTCCAGAGCCTTTCTGAACCATTCTAATGCTAAGACATAATTCTCGTTTGAGAATGCCGATTCTGCATTGATCATGGCTTCTGTGTAGTTTTCTTGATTCAACAGTTATCACCTCTTTAATTTTTTACATACCGAACACTTGCTTTTTTCCGAAATCAAGGAAATTGCCTAACATATCCTCAATGAATGAAGATGGCTTAGGTATTGAATAGCTATTTCCTTCACCGAATACAATTTGTGTAAGGTTGTTTATTGCTTTTTCGGTTATTTTGGTCTTAACAGTCTGCTCAATTGCAGAATATTTTGCCAAGTTTTTGAATAATGCAGATTGCGCCGCAGTTTGTGAGGAATACCACGGAGATTTCAAAGCACTATTGAAACCATTGATCGTAAGGTTACTATGAGCAATGAATTTTTCAAAAGCTGTAGCTGTATGATTAGCAATATGGCTATCTATTCTTGTGGCAATACTATGCTTAATTGCAGTTCCACCAATAGATATACCTTGTGTAATACTACCAATAGCAAAATTCACTGCAAAGCTCTTTACAATTTCACCAGCAGAGCCATCAAGTGTTCCATTCTCAAAGTAATAATTCAAGGCTGTTACTCCTGCATTACCAGCACCATTAGCAACTCCACCAGCTAATATTTGACTCGTAATCGCAGCACCCTTTGATACATTTCCAACAGTCATAAGTGTTGTGCCAACACCGGAAGCAGCACCGGTTGCGGCGCCGGTCACGGTTCCTGATAACATACCACTTGCGGCTGAATCGAATATTTGACCACCTGCTCCTTTGAGTGTACCATTTTCTTTATAATACTTGTACCCAGAAGTAGCACCGCTCATCGTTGCACCAACAACACCACCAATAATTGCCCCCTTAAAGGCTAAATCGAGAATACCGGCAATTGCCACCATTCCAGCTCCTGCCGTTGCGGCAGCAAGTACTCCCAAAGCAACAACTACTACAACTGAAATAGCTATTTTAATAAGAGCATCCTTATGTTCTTTGCACCATTCAACGGCAGAATTCCATGCCTTTGAAATCGTGTCTGCAACAGATCTACCCCAGTTGATAGCGGCATCTTTAATACTTTTAATACCTTCAACGATTTGCTGACCCTTTTCGCAGAGCCATTCACCAGCTTTTTGATACCATTTCTTTTCTTCCTCAGTCTGTGGAGGCTTTGACCAGGGGTTTACACGATAAAACTCTTTCTTGCTCTTGTTAACAGAAATGCTTACTTCATCGTCTATCTGTCTCGCTAATTCCATAAAATCGTTGGATTTCTTCTCAATGGTTTCTAAAGCTGAAGTCTTTATTTCTTCCACTGTAATTCTCTTTTCAATTTGATTGACAGCACCTTGAAGATTGCCAGCACCACCATTCATATTGTATGTGAGATTTGTTACAGCTTGGAATGTTGAAACCATCCGTTTAGAACATTTTATAAACGATCCGATATTTGAGTGATAGTCACTGAGTACCGCACAAGTGGATAAACCACCTGAATTAAGTTCAATTCGCATATATCTACCTTCTTATTCCTTTAAAGCAACTTGCATAACTTCTGAAATCCATTCTTTAACGAAAGAGCCATAAAGTGAATATCCGCAATTTGTATATAAGTTTCCATCTTTATCAATATGAAACGTATATAATACATTTCCTTCATCGTTGTAAAGAGCTATAACATATTCAACATCATAATTCGTTTTTAGTTCTGATCCTATTTGTATATCATCCTTATTTTCCTTTATTGCATTGATCATTTCAGATGACATCACAAACTTATAATTATTGTCAAAATTGGTTTCAACTATTTTTTGGAATACTCCCTTATTAACAAAACCAATGCCATAGAAATAATTAGAACCAGGAGATCTTTCAAGAAGTTGCTTTGTAATTCCGTACTTTTCTTCTATTTGAGAAAGCATTATATCAATATTTCCTATTCTTTTTATCTTACCACCGTTCAATGTCTGTATAGTACGATAGGTATCAACCGTCCACACATCAATTATCATACCATTTTCATCCAAAAGTTCTATACTGTACCACGGTTTTTTTAGCGTAATTACGTTGTTAAGCTCAAATTGATCTGTAATCAATTTAATGTTATCAACATCCTCTTTTTTTATATCTACACTTACGGCTTCTGAGTATTCATCAGGAATCGCATCAACGAGATGAACACTATCAATTCTCGTGTAGTCAATCATGTTCGTTTCTTCCCTTTCTGTGAAAATTTCCATATCTAAATCTTGCTGATTATCCGTAGAAATATCACTTAATTCTGTGTGGCCACAGCCTGTAATCATAGCCATAACTACGAAACATATACATAATATTTTTCTCATCGTCTTCCTCATCACTCAAATTCCACAGTTTGGAATGTCAATTTTGTTTTTGAAATATTTCCATCTTTTGTAACTAGCTTACCATTATCCTTTGGATCAATATAAGCTTTTCCTCCCCATGTTGACACAATCAACAATCCATCTTCCGTGACACCTGTAACTACCATTCCGTGACCACCACATACACGTTTTTTACTTTTATTTTCATCATAATATAGAGGAAAATCCCACCCCATAACAATAACTTGTTTTCCCTCTCGTACAAGATTATCATAGTTCGTTGCTGTAACTTTTGCATTTTTTTCTACTTTAATAGTTGCTCCACAATCACCCATATATTGTGATAGAATTGTACTAAACGATTCTGTATCTACACTATTATGATTGAGTCCATTTTGCTTTGAGTATAAATCAACTATTACTCGATCAAAATTTAAGTTCCCATCAACTTTTCTCATTGGAAATCCGAATTTTTCATAAAATTCTTGTTCTCCATTAGGTCGATTACAATAGTATTCCATAACAGTATTAGTTATAGCTGCATATCCACATCCATGACTGTTAAGTTCATCTAAATAGGTTTTCAATTCATCTTCTGAAAAATCTTCTTTTCCTGTATTGGCAATGATAATATCAAGATAATCACTTTCATCATCAGAGAGGTAGCCATCAATAAGAACGTTATCTGAAGGTCTACCCTGATCTGCACCATAATAGCCATTTGAAAAGCCTGCTTTTTCGGAATTAAATACATCATCCTCAACAACTGTTGGGGTAATGGTCATATGATCCTTCCACCACTCCTGAAATCCAGCAAAAATCTCATCCATCTTATCTCTTACAGAGCTACAGAAAGATTTAATACCATTCCGCACTTTCTGGACAGTCTCAGCTATGGCATTGCCGATTCCACACAGCCATTCCCACGCCTTTTCACCGAAAGACTTTTCAGTGTTATCTGTCTGAGGCGGTTTCGCCCATGAGTTTACACGATAAAATTCGTTTTTACTCTTATTTACCAAACCACCGACTTTAATGTCAGTCGCAATTGCAAGTTCTATAAATCCGTTTAACTTTTTTTCAACAGCCTTCAATGCAACAATGCGACTTTCTTCAAGCGATATTCTTTCCTCAATTTGATCTGCTGCACTTCCCAAGCTACCAACTCCACCATTCATGTTATAGGCGAAATTTCTAACTTTCTGAAAAGAAGCCATTAGAGAACTTGATTTTGATAACAAGGAGTTAATATCGGTTTGCATTGATGATATTGATGTCATACCGCCTAAACCGCCTGCATTTAATTCAATTCTCATAAACATCACCTATCTTAAGCCTTATTAATCTAATATTGAGTCTGCCCATTGAGTAATTCTGGTGATATCATCATCGTTTGAATAATGTTCTCCGCCAATTTTATAGGCTTTATCCATTAACTCACAAGCAGTGGGGAAATATTTTCTCATCTCATCCACCTTTTCAGTTTGCCCGGTCATCTTATATGAAAAATATTCAGCAAAGAATTCAGCACCTTGCTTGTTTGTCGGGTTATTACCATCGTACCAGTAATCATTTCTAAATCCAAATTCATTTTTTCCATGACCGTAACAGTCCCCATTGTTGATAAAATTTGCCAAAGAAATTCTTTGCCCCGATACAGTATTGTTTGTGACACCTCCTATCAAATCTTCGACTGATTGATTTGGAACATTCAATTCTATCGCATCCTTAACAGTATTGTAAATAAATTGCTCATACGGATTCAGAGTAGTCCATTTCTTTCGTCCATCCATTAAAGCATCTATAACCTGCTGTACACTTTCATCGTTAAGATTAAAATTGCACTTTTCATTGACTGTTTTCACAGCTTTTGTAAAGTAATTCTCTGTATCACTATATAGAGCCGTGTAAAAATTATTTTCATTATCATAAGATTGAAGAAAAGACGTTATTGATTGATATCCAGTCTTTTTTTTATTCGAATCATATTCTAAATCATTATAAAACATTACATCATCTATATTGTGTCCGATTTCATGGAAAAAAGTAGTGTATGCCCCGTCTTTGTCCTTGATTCCGTCATCCCCACCTATATTTAGATATACACCAGTTTTTTCTTCGTCATTGTCAAAAGGACGATAATGTGAGCCTTTTGTATATTTCCATGATTGCACTTTGCATTTAGCTATATTATCAAAGAATATTTTATGAGCATCACCATCTGATTTATATGCTATATATTTAATATTCGAAATGTCATCATCATCAATACCGTCTCGGGAAGAATTGGTAAAAAACTTATTAATAGCTTTTGCTTCATCATCATGCATCTTCTCGTAAATGGAGTTAAATAATTCGACTTTCTTTTTATCCGAATCAGACATTGATGAATTTACTTCCGTTTGAGACAAATAATTTAAAAACGACTGCAGTCTCGTTTTATCATCTTGACTCAATTCATCTGACTCCAGCATTTCAAGATAACGATTGCAGAGATTCTTCAGTTCTTCATCAGATAGCGAACTGTAGTCGGTTTCATTATAAACACTCCAAGTGTGATCAAAAGCATCTAACGAATCTTTTGCAACTCTGCTAAGCCAGGACTTTGCACTTGCGAACCATGCACCAAGTTGAGACGCCAAAGCTGATGGTCTTGACCACTCATTCACATCATAAAACATCTCTTGGTTTTGAGTGACCTGAGTAGATACAGATCTGTCAGTTATTCCAACCAATTCCGTAAACCTATCAATTTTTGTCTTTGTATCAACAAGATCGCCTTTTCTCGTTTCCTCCTGTTCAATACGTGCATCAATTGAATCAACAGCCGATTGCAACAAACCAACTCCGCCATTCATGGAATGCGAGAAATTCTTCAAGGATCTAAGAGAAGATATTGATGTTTCTGATTGCGAAATCAGCGATGAAAGATTTGCGTCCAAAAGAGATGTTGAATTTGATGTATTGCTATTATTTATTAGCTCTATTCGCATTCCTCATTCTCCTTTCATTCAAGTTTATGAATCCAATACTACATATATCCTTTAAAATGATTCATCTCAAATGCACTGCTCACCATAACTTTACGCCAGTTCATTGCTTCAGCATTAAACATACTCACCTTTGAACTCAGTTCATTAACAAGATTTGAAAGTGAATCCATCTGAGCCTGTAAATCCCTTACAGCCTGTTCCAGGCGGGCAAGCTCATTCTTAAACTGCTGCAATGCATCGGACATATTTGGATCTTCTTCTACCGACTTGCTCTTAAACACGTCAAATATGCTAGCAGCTAATACATCTGAGCATTTCATGCTACCTTTGAAACTTTCATCCGTCTTCTGAGCATGATTATTGAAGGAGATAATAACTTCTGGAATATTCATACCACTTAAAATGCCAAACATAGATCCCCCTGTGGTCCCGCTAATTACACCAACAATTGAACGGATATCTTCTATTCTTCTTTCAAAGTTGATTTTATCGCTCATACATGACTGAATTGCATTTTGTGCCTGTGTTTTCTCAGCAAGACAATTCTCAGCAGCTCTTGTTGCTGCATACCTTTGATTGGCTGCATTATTGTATCTGCTTTTGGACGAATAATATTCCTCTGCAGCCTCGTCCTGACTTGGATTATACCACGACATAAAAATCATCACTTGATACAATCTGTATCAAGTTTACTCCTTTCTATAAAAAATAATATATCAGTAGCAGGTATTAAACACGCTCACCGCCACATAATAAATCAAAAGTAATATATCCTACTTTCTCAAAAGCTGATATTTTGCGAAGGGTTCACAGCTTCTCTATTCAATTTTCAAGCTGCTTATCCGTTTTAAAGTTCTATCTGAACTCGTTTCATATACTCTCTCTTTTGGTCGAAAGAGCTGTGAACATACCGATTTAGCGTGATTTCTACGGAGCTGTGCCCCAAAAGCTCGCTCAATGCCTTGACATCGAAGCCCAACTTGATGCAATTTGTAGCGAAAATATGACGCAGAGCATGAAAATGAACTGACGGCAATTTTGCGTTTTTTAAGATTGTGCGAAAACGATACTGCATTGCTCTCGGCTCTATCGGCTTTTCAGTGCCTGTCAGAATATATTCGTCGGGTTTACCCTTGAACTTATGCAAAAAGCCCATCATACACTCCGGAATTGGAATCTGTCTGCGGGATGATTCGCTTTTCGGGTCGGTAATGATGAGCTTTGTTTTACTGATTCCAGTTGGCCACTGAATGCGCTGCATGGTTTTGGTGACGGTCAAAATCCGTTTTTCGAGGTCAATATCTTTCCACTGCAAAGGACAAATTTCCCCTATACGGAGTCCTGTGGTCAGAGCGATTGCTGCCCCAAGAGTGCTGCGATTCTGGTGAGTTCCAATATACTGCTGCAAGGTTTTCTGTTCCGATTCGTCAAGAAGCTGAATCTCGGGGGACTTCTTTTTCGGTACCACAATTCCGTCCATTGGATTGAAAATCTTGTAAGTTCTGACAGCATACTTGAAAATAGTCTTCATCAGAATTATAATATCGGCTATATATCGTGGCGAAAAGCCGTTACTCTGCTTTTCGGCAATGAAGTCGTAGATATGATTGGCAGTCACGCTGCTAACCACGCTATCGCCGAAAGCTGGTAGTATATGCTTATCAGCTTTCATTGCATAGTTGGCCGCCGTGGATTCCTTCACTCGGTGCAGGATACTGCGATGCCATTCATTAAACAGATCTGATACGGTCAATGCACAGTATCCCTGCGGTTTATTATGCTGGCAGATAGCTTGAACACGCTCGATGCACTGCTCTTTCGTGCGGGCAAGGACATAGAGAAACGCTCTTTTTCCGTTACTTTTCTTACCATTGGGTATGCGTGATTCGTATCGCCCATCTTTTCGCAAGTAAAGATTCATAGTAAACTCCTCCTTGATTTTTCCTTATTGTATAATAGCGACAAATTTCAAACCAAAGTATAGAAATTTTTTCACCAAGCCCCTTGACATTTCCTGAAAAACATGATATACTTAATGTAAAGTATTTGTTGAATTTTGTCAAGATGTGAAATATTATGCGATGGGGGTTGGAACCCTTCGCAAAATATCAGCTTTTGGGAAGGTTATCAGCCATACCGTTTATTGTTACGGTGTGGCTTTTGTGTTTAATAAGCTAAATTTCATTCTATACTCTGGGTATCAGTATCATATATTACTCGAAATTTGGCTGAAAATCAATATATAAAACCACCAGATATAGCTGCAATAAGCATCGATATATCTGGTGATTTTACGGAGAGTTATAAACAGTTTGGAAGCTTAACGGAAATTATCCGTCAGCGAAGTTCAGAAGCAAAAACCAGTAATAACGGAAAGTGTCCGTCAGGAATGTGATTGACTCTGCTTGAGATATCTTTAACGGAAAACATCCGTCAGGTTCAATAGAATTTTTCTTTGTCAGTAGATGGCAGTATGAAAACGGAAAATATCCGTCAAAAAGAAAAGCGGCTATGGACTCTCGTGATCCATAGCCGTCGGACTATTTTTCATTCGGTAGTGACAACCGCATCTAATAGCATCTGTAAATCTCCCATAACAATCTTATATATGGAAATGCCCTTGTAAACCACTTCTGTAAAGTCAACTCGCCATATAGCCAATGTGTCACAGTCCGAGTATCTCTAAAGTTTTCTCATCCTCATTTCCTCGATAGAACTTATCAAGAACCTTTTGAAACAATTCCTGCTCCGGTGCAGTGTGTTTGAACAGTGTCATACAGGAACGAACCTTAAATGCGTCCGTATACCCGAATACTGCCATCGGATCATCAGTTTCAATATCCAGCAGTACCCTTGTGATTTCCAAGAGTCTTGCACTGAGAATAGGGTGAGCATAATAATCCTTGGCTTCAGACAGATCTTTAATAGAAAAATATGCAGTTGTATCGTTATGTCCTAACCCCTGAATCTGCGGAAACACATACCAAATCCAGTGTGTCAGCTTCTCACGCTGCTTCATCTCCTGCAAAGCGGTCTGATATGTTTCACCGAAGCTGTAGCCGTTATCCTGTGCATCAATAAATTTCTGGAGGTCGGTCAGTCGCAATCCAATGCCAAGAACACCGTACTGCTCCTGCTTCTCACGAGGATAGTACTCATCCATGTGGTCGAGATTTAGAATTTCATTTTCTGTATAACCCATTTTCTCTTTCGGGAGATTAGCATAGAGTTCCCGAAACGAATTAAAATGATGCAGCTCAATAACTCTCGTTGTTATTTTCTGTATTGTGTCATCAATCAACGCAAATTCGATAAAATCTCCGACCTGTACAAGCTGTCTTTTCTCATCGTTCAGCCGGAGCTCGATTGTCTTAGAGCCTGATTTCATTTTCTCAAACGGCTCGGATTTTAATTTCATTTTGTGCAGCATAACATCACTCTCCTAAAAGCTGCCGCCTTACCCAAGCTGTCTCCAACACATCGTAAATATATTAATTCGGCGTACCTTCCTCAAAATATTTGCTATTGTCACCGCCGAGCATTTCTACCGCAAATGCTCCGACAGCTCTGGAACGTGACTGCCCGGCATAGCAGTGAACAAGCAGAGTATCAACAGACTTATGTGCAAGAATAAATGCAATAATCTGATCTGCCATTTCATCTGAAAACAGAACCGCACCGTCAACCTCACGGACAATATCATCAAAATACAGAGTCAGTACGCCTTTACAGAACTGATTTTACGTGAACTGCATACCAAAGCCTTGCGTATGACTGTCCTGTATAGAAATAACTGCATAAGTATCGTTCCGTTCAGCACATTCTTCCATTCCAAATGGATAATAGTGCTGCATAACATATTCAAATGCATCGTGTACGGATTTTACGAGAACTCTTTTCATTATGATTACACTCCCAAGTGGCATTCTATGATCTGCATAATCGCTTCAGCTCGTTTCTCACCAATCCCTTTTATAGACTTGATGTCCTGCTCCAGTTTCTGCAAGTCAATGACAGGACTGTCCTTCGTGAGATTTTCGGCATAACGTATAAGAAAGGCTTGCATTTCCTCACGGGACATTTTCTTTATGGAGCGATAGGTTTCACGGCCGATTACTTTATCCATTATCAAGTTCACTCTCCCTTAAAACAAGAACAACTCCGGCATATTATAAAAAACAATATCAGCTTCGCTTTTTACACTGATTTTTGGACAGTTCAAAACGGCGATTCTTATTTTCAACTCACCGTCTTTTTTAGCGAGATACAGTTTTCTGTTATCATACAAATATGCTGCCGTTTCAAAGGAAAAGCCATTCTTCTGAAGCTGTATTCTGTATCTATTGCGAGTTCCA
>JAMPAU010000014.1 GCA_023667045.1 Ruminococcus flavefaciens
TATTATATCACCAATTTCAGCAAAAGTCAAGTAAAAAAAGTCTCTCAAATTTTCTGATTTTTTAGTCATTCTGCTGTAGACAACTGCCTTTTTTCCATTCTGTGCCAGCTCACAAAGCCGTAAATATCATTAAAAAGAAACATCACAAAGCATACTGTAACGGAAATATACGACACGTCATTGAGCGAAGCAAGCCCCCAGAGAATAATAAGAATAACATCATTTAAGGCGTAGGCAAGCGAAAAAAAAGTACTTCTCCGGAAAGTAAGATACACTGCAATAAAGCTTGTCAGCACAGAAAGAGTACTGAATACAAGATTTGATGTATGAAAGAATTTAAGTATAAAGTAAAATATTAAAGTCACAATAAATGACATAACAAGCATAAGTATAATTTCAGACTTTTTTATATGATTTACCTTGACTTCTCCGCTGTCACCGTAAGGATTTCTGAGCCATGACACCAATGCAAAAACCGCCATAGGAGCTATCATGCCTAAGTAAGTTATCATTTCACCATAATATGCACATCCAAAAGATATTATACCATAAAGTATACTGAAAACTATCATCATAGCCTGTCCTGCCGGATTGCCCTTAGCATTGATAATTATTGCTGTAACACCAATCAATGACGCAACAAGTGTGATAACGCCGTCCTTGCTGAACACCACAAAAGAAACTACAATACTCACAACAGACGAAATCCAAAGAAAAATCTCGCCTTTTGTGAAATAATTCATAAGCTTTTTCATTATGTGAACCTCCGAAAAAATAATTATATTCATAAAAAAAGCACCTGCAACACATCTTCAAAGACCTAACGATGTGTGCAAATGCTTTTTTGCATTCTACCCGGTGGCAGTTTTATTATTAAATTTATGTTGTTTCTGTGTATTCTATGGCTGTCATATCAAAGCTCTGTACATCTGTAGCGTTAGTGTCTTCCTGCTTTACAGGATAAGAACCTTTATGACGGTTAGTATTACCGCTCGCCGATACTACCGACTTAACCATATAGTTATTCACATAAATTCTGTAAGTTGTTGCCTTCTGGTCGCCGTAAATTTTGTTTACCTGTTTAGTAAAATCATTTATAAAATCAGTGTCAGTAGCGTTTGCATCTCCCGATGCTGAAGCCCCCGTGTCTTTGTCCCAATAGAAATAGAAATCACCAGTACCTACATTTTTTTCATCATCTTTGAGTTTGCGTTCTTTGAATTTATAGTCCTGCACAACCGTCTGGGCTGCATTAAAGATAACACGGGCGTTATTATTCTGTTTTTTAATTTTTGAGTTAGCAAGCCAGTTCATCCACGACGGTATCAAGATAGCTGAAAGTATACCGATAACAGCTATAACAACAATAAGCTCCGTTAAAGTAAAACCTTTTAATTTTTTATTCACTGCCAAAACCTCCAATCTATAATAACATTATAACACTTTATTCATAATCTGTCAATGATTTTGCAGGAGTGTAAATGCACAAAAATCCGGCAGAAATTAGTGCAAATCACCAGTTTATGATAATTTATCAGCCGTTTCTATTTTATTTGTAATGAGAGCCTTTTTGAGAACATCATCAGCACCGTTAATCTCATCTGCATAATTGTCCCAGTTTTTAGCGGTGAGGAAAGGCGGATAACTTCCGTAATAGTTCTTATTTCTCACAGCTACGGCGACGCACTCGGTAGACTTTATATAGAAAGCCCCGTCAACCTTTTCTATTTCAGAAAAATAAGTCTTCATTTCCTTGCCGAAATTCTCCGAAAGTTTTGTACCAGAGCCGTCAGTGTAAGTGCCATTGCTCATAATATGGATACCCTCCGGAAGTTCTTGGTCTTCAAAATAGAGGTCATCAATGTAAGCGGTAATAGCCTTGTGCAGAGTTGAAGCATTGCTGTTAGCACCTTGAATCTTAGCTTTCTTGACATAGCCAAGCATTGACGGAACAAGAATAGCAGCGAGTACGCCTATAATTGCAATAACTACTATAAGTTCGATAAGAGTAAAACCTTTTAATTTTTTTATCATATAACACCCTCCGTTTCTGAGAATATTATAACATTTCGTTCATAATTTGTCAAGAAAAAACAAATATTTAAGTTATTTAAACAAATCAAGTGCAGTCTGAAACTGTATATCATCATCAGTGCATATTATATCGGGGTCATACTGCATAGGCACTTCTATATCGGGGGATAAACCTACTCCGTCATAGCACTGCCAGTTGCCGACAGTATAATATCCGGCGGTATATTTTATGCTTTCATTTTCCGAGATTTTTTCATTATTCTGAAAACTCCCCTTGCCGTATGTTTTAGTGCCTACTACAGTAACATCTCCGTCATAGAACTGCACCATAGCCGACATAAATATTTCCCCTGAACTCGCTGTATTTTCGTTTACCAGTATAACTACTTTTTTGTCGGTGCGTTTATTGTTGAAACTTATATTTACATCTTCGGTTTTTCCGTTGAAGTAATAGTATTTAGCTATATTGCGAGGTTCGATAAAATAAGCAAGCGTATTCATGCAGTATTCAGTGTAACCGCCGAGATTCTCTCTGAGGTCGATAATAAAGCCGTCGGTATCGGGACTATCCTTAAAAAAATGAGCAAAGCCCTGTGTACCGTCGAAATGAAAATTACCGCAGTTAATATAGGCTATGCTGTCAAACATCTGGTACTTGTTGGAGTATTCATATGTTTCGTCGTCTCCGGACGTATCAACAACGCCGTTATCATAGAAATAGTCAAAATATTCGTCAGCACTTGTGTAGTAGCCGTCCACAGCGTTTTCGATAGCTTTTTTTTCGTCTGTAAAATTCATCTCTGCTTTTCCGTCAATCTTGCTGTCAATGCTTGCAAATACGCTGAATTTTTCGCCGGTTTTGAGAGTAACACTGTTTTCGCCCCTGCATACAAAGTACCCCGCACCAAAGCAAGCCACCAGTCCGAGAATAGTAAGTACGTGTTTTGAGTCGCTGTCCAAAAGAATCACCTCCATAAATAAAACCTCTCCCGATATGAGAGAGGTTTATTATTAAAGAAAAAATAAATTTACAACAGAGTATATAAAGCTACTTCTATCAAGTAGTAGTGCCTACTTCTGCCTTATCAGCAGCTACTACAGCTTCAGCAGCTTGTCGAGTTGTAGTCGGAGCCGGAACTTTATCAGTACCCCAGTTCTTAGCTGTGTAGTATGCAGGATATGTACCATAGTACTTACCGCTTCTTACAGCAGCAACTGTACAGCTACCGTCCTTGAAACCTAAAGTAGCGTCAATTGAATCAATATCGCTGAAGAAAGGCTTGATAGCTTCTTTAACGTCTTTTTCATCACTAATTTTAGTAACATCTGATGAAGGTTTGGTTAAATCAACATATCCGTCACCAAAAATTGAATCCTCATCATCGAGGTCAGCAGCAGCAGAGTTAGCAGCCTTAGCGAGTGTAGAAGCTGTAGAGTTAGCACCCTGAATCTTAGACTTCTTTACATAACCGAGCATTGAAGGTACGAGGATAGCAGCAAGTACACCGATGATAGCGATAACAACGATAAGCTCGATAAGGGTAAAACCTTTTTTAGTTGTTTTCATAATAGAAAACCTC
Source organism: Ruminococcus flavefaciens (assembly GCA_023667045.1). GTDB lineage: Bacteria > Bacillota > Clostridia > Oscillospirales > Ruminococcaceae > Ruminococcus > Ruminococcus flavefaciens_AC. The sequence continues at coordinate 3,615 of JAMPAU010000014.1, forward strand.
CTTAATAAATAATATTTTTTGTGCGGTCTTCAAACCGGCACGGATAGTCGGGATATACTAAAAGTTTTAGTTCCGGTTTATATTCACCGAAACTCATGAATAATATCTCTCTCCCAACTCTTTAACTGTGATTATATTATAGCACTTAATTCATAAAATGTCAACACTTTCTTCAAAAAAAAATATTTTTACGGTCAATTTTTACATACCCGCATTAAAACGGCTTATTTTTTTGTATTTTTCGTCAATTTGCACAAGAATCTATGAATAAGTAAAATTATTAAAATAATAAATTGTTCATATTATACCAAAAGTAAAGGCGGACAATATGTCCGCCATGAGTATTACTGTTTGGGAGCTCCGCCCATTTGTGCAAGGAATCTATAAAACTCCTGCTTGTCAAGACACTTTTCGAGAGCGTCTATTTCGGATATTACACCGCCGTGTACGAACTTTGCAAGCTCCATATCAAGCGACTGCATTCCTGCCTGTTTACCAGTCTGAATAGCCGACTGAATAAGGTGAATCTTATTGTCACGAATCATAGCGGCTATAGCGTCGGTAACGTTAAGGATTTCCTGTACGGCTATACGCCCAGAGCCGTCTTTCTTCGGAATAAGTGTCTGTGAGATAACGGCAACAAGGTTATTTGCAAGCTGTGTACGAATCTGACCCTGCTGATGTTCAGGGTAAACGTCGATAATACGGTTGATAGTATCTGATGCACTGGTAGTATGCAGTGTACTCATAACAAGGTGACCTGTTTCAGCGGCGGTTACGGCAGCCTGAATAGTCTCAAAGTCACGCATTTCTCCTACGAGGATAACGTCTGGGTCTTCACGGAGGGCAGCACGGAGAGCCAACTCAAAGCTTGGTACGTCGTCGCCTATTTCTCTCTGGTTAACCATACATCTCTTGTGTTCGTGTACGTATTCTATCGGGTCTTCAACCGTGATAATATGTGCGCTTCTGCTTACATTTATGAAGTCAATCATACCGGCAAGGGTTGTAGATTTACCCGAACCTGTAGGACCTGTAACAAGTATCATTCCACGAGGTCTCATAGCAAACTCCGAAAGAATCGGCGGAAGTGACAAGTCCTCAAGGGTCGGAATGTCGTTTCTGAGAAGACGTATAGCTATAGCCGGCTTGCCTTTCTGGAAATAGATATTTACACGGTGACGGTAACCGCTTCTTGTCTGAAAAGAAAAGTCAGTATCGTGGTGATTGTTTACACTTGTCTGCTGATTCTCGTTAGTCATCTGATGAACAACGTCAAGGATTTCCTCCTCGTCCATTACCGGATAGCGTGAACCCATAGTTCTCAATGCACCATTGAGACGTACAACCGGAGTGATTCCGTAAGTGAAGTGCAAGTCCGAACAGCCCAAAAGGCGTACTTCGTCAAGTATTCTGTTGATTTCAATTACTCCCATAAAATTATAACCTCCCTGATTATATATAAATTATACTGAGAATGTAGTTCTTACAAGTTCGTCGATAGAAGTCTGACCTGCAATAACAAGCTCTGCCGCATTGTCACGGAGAAGTTTAGTACCATTGTTTCTGGCTGCTTCTTCAATTTCCTCTTTACCGCCACCGGCAGCAATAATCTGTGAAACCTTAGCAGTACAGTGAATAATCTCATGAATAGCGGTTCTACCTCTGTAGCCTGTGTTGTTGCATTCAGGACAGCCGACGGGCTGATAAATCTGTATAGGCTGGTCTACTCCCATAAGCTCGCTCTCTTCTTCTGTTGACATTACAGGCTGTTTGCAGGCAGGACACAGTACCTTAATAAGTCGCTGTGCAATAACGCCGATAAGTGATGTGGCAACCATGTAGGGAGCAACGCCCATATCTACAAGACGGACAACAGTTGAGGCAGCGTCATTTGTATGAAGTGTGGAAAGAACCAAGTGACCTGTGATAGCGGCACGGATACCAATATCTGCTGTTTCAGTATCACGCATCTCACCTATCATAACTATGTCAGGGTCCTGACGGAGAATAGAACGGAGAGCCGCAGCAAAGGTCATTCCGGCTTTCATGTTTACTTGACACTGATTGATTCCGTCGATAGCTTTTTCTACAGGGTCTTCAACAGTGATAACGTTTACGTTAGGTTTAGCGAGTTCGCCGAGTGCGGCGTACAAGGTAGTAGTTTTACCAGAACCAGTAGGACCAGTAACGAGGATAACGCCGTGCGGTACACGGAGCATAGACTCGAAAAGCTGATAGTTATAGTCAGACATACCGAGGTCGGTAATTTTACGGAGTGCAATCTGTCCGGTAGAAAGAATACGTATAACTATCTTTTCGCCGTTTACCATAGGAAGTGAAGATACACGGACATCAAGAGTTGTGCCGTCTACTACCTGTGTAAAACGTCCGTCCTGCGGTATACGCTTTTCAGCGATGTTCATACCGCTGATAAGTTTAAGACGTGTAGTCAATGCACTATGTACTGTGCTTGAAATATTCATAAGTTCAACAAGGTCGCCGTTTACACGGATACGGATTCTTGTATAGGTCTTGAAAGGCTCAATATGAATATCGGTAGCGTCTGCACGGTAAGACTGTTCAATGATAGTAGTAGCAAGCTTAACGATAGGTGCGCTTTCTACTCTGTCCTTTGATTCTTCGTCTTCCATGTTGCCGTTGTCTCCGCCGTTCATAGCAACGATACTGTCAACCACGCTGTCAACGTTCTGCATTGAGTAATTTTTACCGATAGCTTTGTTGATAGCTGTAGTTGTAGCAAGTACTGGTATACAGTCCATACCTGTTGAAACTTTAATTTCTTCAAAAACAATAAAGTTTACAGGGTCGTTAGTAGCTACTGTAAGTCTCTTACCAGTAATGGCAATAGCTATTACAGTATGCTTCTTTGCAAGTGCTTCAGGTATCTTGTTGACTGCTTCAGAATTGATTTCAATTGCGTCAAGGTCAACATAGCGTACCATCATTTTTCCGGCGAGTGCCTTAGTAAAGTTCTGTTCTGACATGAAACCGAGTTCGACAACAACATCACCGAACTTCTTTGTTCCGTTAGACTCTTTCTGAGCCTCAAGAACTTTCATAAGCTGTTCCTGATTAATCAGTCCCTGACCAACTAAGTAATCGCCTATTCTCTCGTTTCTCATAAAAAACCTCCGCTCTTTATTCATAAAGTATGAGTTCAGCCGTTTATTCTTTACAAATATTACAGCAATGAAAACAAACTTTTAAATTTTACTTGAATTTTCCAGAAATTATGTTATAATAACTTATGTAACTATATTAAATGAAAAGGAGGGTAAAACAAAATGGGTGAATTTACAAATATGCTCCACGACGAATTTGTATCGCCGTTATTCAAGATTTCGTTTTACGCCGTAGTATTTCTGTTTGGCATAAGCATAGGCAGTTTTCTGAATGTAGTAATTCTCAGACTGCCACGCAATGAATCTCTGATAAAACGCTCGTCGCACTGCATGACTTGCGGTGCAAAAATACGTGCAAGAGATTTGATACCAGTATTCAGCTGGCTTGCACTAAAAGGCAAATGTCATAGCTGTGGTGAAAAAATTTCGCCGAGATACCCGATTGTAGAAAGTCTGAACGGTCTGCTTTTTGTGCTTACGTTCTGGGTACTTGACATCAATGCTGAATCCATAATAACCTGTGTTCTTATGTCGCTTCTTGTTGTGGTCGGATTCATGGACTGGGACACTATGGAAATTGACGAGAGAATACTTGCACTTATTGCCGTGCTTGTGATTCCGTCGCATATTTTCACAGACCAGTCAACTATTGAGCAGAGAATCATCGGGGCATTAATAATAAGCGTGCCTTTTTTCATTATCGGAGAAGTAAGCCGTACTTTTATAAAGAAGAAATTCGGCGAGGATTTCCGTGCTATTGAATTAGGCGATACGCTTCTTATGATTGCCGCAGGTGCTTATCTCGGAACAAAAGCTGTTATCGTTTCAGCATTACTGGGGATTGTTATTGCCGCCGTTGCCGGACTGATAAACAAAATTGTTTCGGGAGAATCAAAATTTGCTTTCGGACCGTTTCTTTCAATCGGCATAGCAATAGGAGCTTTATGGGGCAATGATATTGCACAGTGGTATATTGGTTTACTGACCGCTCCGGTTCAGTAAAAAGTCTCAAAAATATTACAGGCAGCAGTGTTAAAAAACTACTGCCTGTTTTTTTATTCAGATTAACTTTCGGGGATAGTATAGACTATATAAATATTATCTCCGTCTATTGTTCCGTCATCTTTTTTGTGTTCTATTTGAGTGTAAGGGTCATTTACAACACGGCGTGCAACATATTTTACAACCTCAGTTGTGCCTTTGGGTTCTTTTTCAAGTTCATAATCACTAAGGTTATCTGTTGCAGTAATAACAGAATCTTTCAGTCGTCTGTTAGGACACCAGCCCAGGCTGTTGCCGTACTCGTCGCTGTAACCTGTAAGGTTTACAAGAGCAAGAGAGGCATTTGCTGACGCATAAGGTGAAACAAACAAATCTTCTGTTTTGTGTTCTGTAGAGCCGTCTTCAGCTTCAATATCATAATCAACTGTACGATAATAAGAAACTCCGTCCTTAGCCTCACCGTTTTTATAAGTTGTAAATGTAAAAGAGAATATTTCTCCTGCTTTACTGTTTTTAAGTCCGAAATCAACACCGCTTCCAAAGCTGTAGCCTGTTACCGGAACTATACGACCATAATAATGGTCTGCTTTCAGAGCGTCGGGGACTGCAACTTCATTAGCAGCTTTCATTTCATTGAATCCAAGACTGATAAACATTGAATAGTCCTTATAATAAACATTGTTTATCATTTCCATATCTGTGTATTCAGTAGAAACAATTGAAGATTTTATTTTCTGACTTTCGTCATAAACATAAACACCTTCGTCATTTTTCTTCTGATAGGTAAATCCAGCCTTTACATCAAATAAACTTTCCTTGATTTTGCCTTGGTCTTCATTGTCAATTTTCATAACATGAACTTTAACATTAATAGGCTTATCAGAAGAATCACAGCTGTCGGTATAGTATCTGTCAACGAAATCGCAGGCTGCCTGTTCTTCCGGTGTCACAGACGCAAGTGAAGGTGTGGGCAGTTCTCCCATATGCACATCAAGTGCTGTAGCATATCGGAGAGTTCCCTCAAAATACCTTTTCACATTATCAACGGAGGCGGTATTTGATTCCTGTAAAGACGCACCTTTCATCATTCTGTTTACAGGGTCAAGAAACTGTATAGCACCAAGCATAATTATGCCGAATACTGCCATAACAACAATCAGCTCGACAAGGGTAAAGCCTTTAAGATTTTTTTTACTTTTCATCTTTATCAGCCTCCTGGTGTTGAAACTTCAAGGTCATCGACAAATTTCAGATTTCCTTTACTTGAGTTATCATAGCCTAAAAAGTTTCCGTCTTTATCATACTGTTTTGTTCCTGTACCGTAAAGTTTTCCCTTTACTTTAACACCCTGTACTTCAATTATAATCTCCTCATCAAGAGTTTGTACACTGCTGTCTGCTTTTTTCTTGCCCTCAGCAACTGGAGCTTCGACAGTAACTTTAGCGTTGAGTGACTTTGTATTCTTTCTGTAGTTATCAATAGTAACACCTACTGTAGTAAGAAGAAGTGCAAGAACTGCCATGACAGCAATAGATATGATAACCTCCACAAGAGTCATACCACGTCTTTTATGAAGTTTTTTCACATTATTTTTCATACTGCACCTCCATTAAAATCCGTCGTAATAGGTAATTACATATTTTGTGTTTTTGGGGTCAGCTGTACTCCACTCGTCGTCATCGTCGTCAGACTGTCTGGGAGTATAAAGGAATGCCCAGTCATTATCACCGCTTGCTTCATCGACATTAAGAATACCAATTACACCTACAGCACCACTGCTCATACCCTGTCTGCCATTAAGTGAAGTACCATTATAAGTAATATGCTGAGAAACATTTTGCTTAGCAGTTTTGAGACTGAAATTAAGGTCAGGTGCTTCAATAGCTGCTGTAACAAGAGCATTATTTTCCAGACTAAGACTTGCCTGTGAGCTGGCAGTTTGCTTTACAGAATATATATTGATAGCAGGACAGTACATTCTGTTGTCGCCGTCTGGGTCGTCGGTGGTTTTACCTGTAGCAAGACTATTATCAGTTACTATCTGGAAATTAACACCGTTGTCGATAAGTCTCTTATAAGATTCCGTAATAATCTGAGATGTGTTTAAGGTTGCGTAACCCTCAATTAAAATATTAAGTGTTCCGCCGGAATATACAAATTCATCGGGGTCAGTAGTATTGAGATATGGCTTTTCTTCCGGAGTCATGTCTTCTTCAGCTTTCAAATCATCAAATATAATTTTTTTGTTAGTCAAATTAAAATCCTTCAGCTTTATCCATATTTCTCCGCTGTTTCTGATTACAATATCTTTTGTAAAATTGCCAGTAAGAGTACAGCTTTCAGTGATTACAAAGGGTTCATTTGCATCTTTTCCTACTCTTATATCTGATTCAGTTACATCTTCTGTTTTGATATTATCAAGTACCCTCAAATCTCTTCTTTCCGGATTACTTGGGTCATTATGCTGCATAAATTTTTCTTCATATACGTTTGATTCTACCTTATCAGCACCGCTACGTACTTCATGAATACTTTTTGCGTCGAAGTTATATTCTTCTTCAATTTCGTCAATAGTTTTTACAATTTTAGTTTCTTCTACCTGTGCATCATCAGTAGGTACTGCACCGTCAAGAGTTTCAAGACCAAGAATTACAGCCTTTTCAGCTTGACGTGGGAAGAGTTCGTTGTTGTGCATTTTCATGTACAAATCAGGCTTGCTAACTTTGTGTCCATTATAGACATATCCATCACTTTCAAAGACATCTGCCTTGTTTGTTGTTACTTCACCCGTTTCATTGTTTATCCATACTGTTGTTGTATATGTCGGGACATCTCCTCTGTCTTCTTTTGGTTGTTCTTTTTTGCCGTTTGCGTCAGCAATAATCAAAGAAGCATCAACTTTGTCATACCAATTAGCATCATACCAGTCTCCTTTTGTCTTTCCATTTTCTTCATACGGTTCATTATATGTACATGGATATTTTGTAAGGAACTCCTGTTTTACCCATGCACCTTGATAATCTTGAGTTCCGCCATCTGGTTTAATACATTTGAACTGTCCAACAAGAACAGCTGTTTCTTCCCTTATTTCTTCAGTAAAGAGAGGGGTCACGCCATCGCTTTGCATTTTCATTGCGCCATCGAAACTTTCTTCACCACTATCAACATACTCTGCATAGATGTTATGACCAGTACCAACATTAACAGCTACACCATTATTGATTTTGAGAGTACCGCCTACTGCAATACTACCGCCAACAGTAAGAGGACCGTTTATAGTGAGGTCGCCCTCAACAACAAGGTCGCCGGCTATTGTTATACCATGTTTTATGCCGTTTATTTCAAGATTACCCTTTGTATAGAAGTTACCGGAAGTAGCAGTATTTTTAAGATATTCTGTGCCATTAACAACGGAATCGCTCCATGCATAGAGCGTTGAAACGCCTGAATCATTACCGAGATATGAAGTTTTATCTTTATCCTGACAATAAATATTGCCATAAAAACTTACAGGATTAATTCGGGCATCTATATTTCCGACAAAAATATTAAGAGGAAAACTGCCGTCACCAATAGTCTGATTATTCATTGTAAGGCATGAATCAACAAATATATAAGGAATATCTTTAAACGATTCTACTTTCTTATTCAAGCTATCTGCTGTTGCAGAATAAACTTTAAATGAGCTATTATCAAATGTCAGATTTCCCCATACAGACATTCCAGAGCCTTTTGTAGGAAATACAATCTCTGTAGCTGTATTGATTCCAAGATTACCGTTTATTACAATCGGAGCTTCAACAGTAGCTTCGTTGCCCCAGAAAAATTCTTGATTTGAGAGATACCTTTTTTCATCAAGTGTTACATTCTGGAGTTCTTCCATACCTGAATCTGCAGAATAATCTCCTTGATACATTCTTGTGCCTCTGCCTATACCTATACCAAGATATGTACCGCCGAATGAGTTAGTGTGGTTTCCGGAGCTTGCACTGCCTACAGTAACAAGACCACCGCCACCGCCGTTATTTACTGCTTTTTTCGGCGGGTCTTTCAAAAGATATACGGTTGAGGTTTTTGTTTCTCCGCCATAAAGCACATCTACGCTTACTGAAATAAGGTCTTTGTTAACCCATTCTTTTTTACTCTCATCGTAAAACTGCTTTTGTCCGACATAATTTACACTGGCACTCTGTACTGTACCAATACCAACCACGTCAGTTTCCATAGAAACATTAACATCAAGTGATGTCTTTGTTGCACCTACACTGGCTATTGCCTCAGCAAATTCAGTATTGCTTTCTGCTGCCTTACGAATACCTTCAATAGCTGCTTTTGCCGTATAGTTAGCCTGAGATGATGAATAAGACTTATGTGCTCTGTTGTTTGCGGCAGTTGCAAGCACCAGAGTACTTGTAAGAAATACTATCAAGAGCGACATTACCGATACAACTGTAAACAGTACTGCACCCTTAAAACTTCGTTTTTTATCAGTTTTCATAATTTTACCGCCTTTCAAATAACTCAGCGAATATCATTATTCTTCTGTATTCGGCTTAGGCATATCATAAACTGAATATAAACTTATTACGATTTGTATTTCAGATGTATCAGCATCGTCGATAGTAAGAGCCTCTGGAGCTGGAGCAGGTTCGGGAGTTTCAGCACCTTCCTCTGCTGGCTGTTCAGCATTTTCTGCCGGCTGTTCTTCAGGATTTTCGGGAGTTTCAGGATTTACAGGCTGGCTTGCTGATTCATCTTCACTATCTGCACCGAAAGAATAATCGTCAATGCTTACCTGATTTACAATCATAGTTTTATTAAGTTCTTCAATAGCTTTAAGATAGTTCCAGAGAGCCTCTTTTGTGCCGGTAACTCTTACGCCGTACTGTGACTGAATAACTGACTCGGGATTTCTGAGTGAGAGAGCAATACTTTCAGCATTACGCTCAACATCTTCAATAGCATAATCGCCGTTGAGGTCTGCCATGCTACGCATAGAAGAAGCAGGAGCAGCTTCTACTTCAGGATAGTAGTAGTTAAGAGTTGCTTCTCTAAGAGCAGAAACTTCAAGGTTATCAATACGCACACCGCATTCTTCTGCATAGTGCTGCATATACTGTTCAAGCTTACGAGGGTTGCTTATTTCAGCTGAACCATCTGTATTGCTTATATCATCAAGCGAAATGAAATCTGCAATAAGCTTGGTAGTTTCTTCGTATGTCTCATCAATGTTGGTTTTGAGAGGACCTATTTTTGCGATTCTCGCTTCAAGGTCTGCCTGTTCCTCTTGTTTCTGTGCAAGAGTAGCCTCATCTTCTTTGATTTCTTCGTTCTTAGGTTTAATAAGACCGACAAATCCGGCAATAGCAATAACTATTGCAAGCAGTACACCGAGAATTACCTTATCTCTGTAATTCAGTTTCATTTTTAATCAGCCTCCTTATTCTGCTGTTTCTTCAGTTTCTTCTTCAGCAGGGTGATAAGCACTCTGCTCGCCGGTAAGTTTCAGAGTAACTTCAAACTGCACAAAGTATTCCGGCTCTGCACCTTCCGACTCAATACGCTCATCAAGACTATATCCGCTGTATGATGCAGTTTCAAAATCTTCCTCTGCAATGAGATTGTCAATGAATACGGACGGCAGTTCCTGGTATGCACCACTGTTTGCCTTACATTCAATACTGAATGTAAAATTACCATCGCTGTAATTCGGAGAAAGGAACTTTGCACCATCTACGCCAAGTTCATTAGCAGTATCTATAAGAACTGTTTCAATGAGGTCATACTTGTCACCGTCTACAACAGGCTGTGAATAGAAAGCGTCGTGAGCGTTTTCAATGCTTGTGCTGTAAGCGTCAACTTTTGTCTTCATGCCCTCCAGCCTTGTGAGGTATGCTATTTGCTTTGCAGTGTTGGGGTCATCAATAAAGTCCTGACATACTTGAATATCGTCTTGAATGCCGTTATCTTTTATTGTAAGGATTCCCCATGTACCTGCAACAACAACCGCTGCAACCGCAACAGCAGCAAGCATGAAGATATTTCCTGCACCGTCGTTACCGCCCTTGCTTCTTACTGCTGAACTGAAATCACCTTCAAGGAGATTGATTTTTTCCTTGTCCTTGTCACGCTTGAACATAGCACCGATAGCATTTGCATAGAGTGAAAATTCAAGATTTTCATGTCCGTGAATCTGCGGAGGTACGTTAATAAGATTTGTGTTGAGGTCGAGTTTTTCGAGTTCGTCAGTAAGTCTTACATAGTCGTGGGTATCGCCGTAAAATACGATATTTTCGATAACCTCGCCTGTGTTACGGCTTCTGTGGAACTGGAGCATACGGAAGATATTTTCATTTACTGCCTCAAATACATAGTCTTCCGAATAATCATAGTCGGCAGGGTCGATTGATGCGAAACGTGAGAATGAAAGCTGATTTGCTTCATAGAGGTTGAGTGAAACAAAGTTGTTGTCAATCTGTACAGCAAGGAGAGGCATTTTTGACTGTATCTTTGTATCAGCAAGAAGTACCTTTGTTATACAGTTACAGCCTACCATAACAGACTTAAGTGAAATGCCGAGAAGTTTAAACATCTCTCTGTAGCTGTTTACGATTTCATAAGGACAGGCAGTAGCAAGTACCTTGTATGTATCGCCCTCGCCGTCGCCTACGATAGTATATGAAACGCTGTATATATCATCGAGACTGAGTTCAGCAAGAAGCTGCTGTTTTACAGTCTTCTGCATTTCAGTAAGCTTTACCTTAGGAACATCAAGTTCCTTAAAGATAGTGAGGTTTGAAGAAATGCTGACAATAGCTTCCTTGTCGGGCATTTTATTCTTTTTAAGAATACCGTTTATGAGTGTTGCAACATTCGGAACGTCCTTAACGTGTCCGTTTACAATAAGTTCCTCGTCAATGTCAAGAGTTGCGGCAGAGCTGATTTTAATTTTGCCGTTAGCCTCAGCACCCTTAACTACTCGTATATTTCTGTCGGTAATATCAAATGAAAGCATTTATCTTTCCACCTTTCTGTTTATTATTCGTCTTCGATAGAGTCGAATGAGCCGTAGAGTGCAGGGTAAATACCTACAACAACCATACCGATGATAATAGCCATGAAAATAAGGAGAACAGGCTCTACCATGCTTACAAGACGCTGTACGGCTGCGTCTGATTCTTCTTCATAGTAGTCGGAAGTTTTTTCAAGGATAGAGTCCAATGCACCGGATTCTTCACCAACGAAAAGAATAGAGCAGAACATACCTTCAAAAAGTTCAGACCTTGTGATAGCGTTTGAGAGTGTTTCACCCTGTTTTACCTCGTCAACAACTTCAAGGAATTTTTCATCAACGTATGAGTTGCCGAGAACAGCAGAGGCTCTTTCAAGACATTCAACCATAGGAATACCGCTTGAATAGAGTGACGAAAGAGTACGTGAAAAACGTCCGGTATAGATTTTTGTGATAAGAGGACCAAAACCCGGACCTTTCATAATAAAGCGGTCGAATTTCAGCCTTATACTTGGTACTTTGAGAGCGTATCTTATTCCGAAGAAAAGTATAGCTGCTATCGCAATGAGTATGTACCACTTGTGCTGAATAACATCTGAGATACCAGCCATCATCTTGGTAAGTGCCGGCATATCGTCGGGGTCTTCATACATGGCAATGAATGTAGGCATGATGAATGCAAAGAGGAAGATAACAATAACTACACAGAGAACAAGGAGTATTATAGGATAAACCATAGCACTCTTTACTGTATTTTTAAGTTTACCTTCCTTGTTGTAATGGTCAGCCATACGGGTCATGATTACGTCAAGCGAACCGCTCGATTCGCCAGCACCGACCATTGAGATAAGGAAATCCGGAAATGAGCCTGCGTGCATTTCAAGAGTAGACGAAAAAGATTCACCTTTCTGAACATTTTCATAGATGTCCTGCCAGATAGCCTTTCCTTTTTCGTTTTCCTGTTCATTTTTCAGAATGTCGATTGCCTTTACAAGTGTAAGACCAGAAGTAAGCATGGCACTCAGCTGACGACAGCAGAATGTAAGCTCCTTGGTATTAAACTTGTAAGCAGATTTTTTGTTGGTTGAATCGCTTTCCTTAAAGTCTTTTACGTACAGACCTCTTTCTTTAGCCTTTTCAAGAAATTCCTGTTCATTTTCAGCATTTATAACGCCTTTTTGCTGTCTGCCACGTGCGTCTTGTGCGACATAGGAAAAACTCTTCATAGAACCACCTCCATAGATTAAATTTTATAGGTTAGGATAATATGCTACCTTAATAATAACAATTATAACATTTTAAAAGTTACTTTTCAATCGTTTTTTTGACATAAATAATCAGCAGTTTTTTATCAATATTCACCAACTTTTATACTAAAAGTAATATATGCAATGCAAAACAATAATTATTCTACAAAAAATCAACACAAAGGCAACACATTTAAAGCAAAACATGAAGTGCTTACAGGCATTCACCTCACATTGTTAAACTTATACAAATATTATAGCACATTCACTCAGGAATTGCAATAATTTATATTGAATTTACAGCTTTTTTTATATAATTTTATTTAATTATCAATTATACAGAAATATTTTAACTTTAATTTGTGCAATGTAACGTCTGTATGCGTATTTCCGGACAGAGATTATACGTTTTTCACAAAAAATCATATCATATCAGAGATTTATCGCCGTCGCTGGAAATATGTATATTATCAAAAATTGCTTTAAGTTCCTGCTCGTATATTTCCGGACTGCTTTCTGCCGGACTGTAATGTGTAAGCCACAAACGGTTTACTTCTGCCTTTACAGCTATTTCACAAGCGTCCTGCATAAGCATATGACCTTTTTCATTCATAGCCTGCTTTTTTGAAGTATCTCCATACATACCCTCGCATATTAGCAAGTCCGCACCATGCACAAACCCTATTATTTCATTGACAGGCAGTGTGTCGGTAATATATGCTATATTCACAGGGGGACGCTGTTCTCTGGTAACGTCTGCCGGATAAAATTTTCTTCCGTCGTCAAGAGTTACGCCTGTACCACCGTGAAGTATTTTCCAGTACTTGACAGGTATTTCAAGTGCCTTTGCTTTTTCCGGCTCAAAGACAGGTTTCTTTGAAAGAGTAAGCTTATATCCCAGACAGTTAACGCTGTGTTCAAGCGGAATGGTAGAAATCATAAGCATAGGGTCAATTTTTTCTGCCGTAAAAGCTGTGGGGCTTTTGTCCGGCAGTATGTGAATAATCACCTCATAGGGCAGTACTCCGCATACAGATATAAGATTTTTAATCATTTCTTCGGCACTCTCCGGAATATATATATCCAGTGGCTGAGTACGTGAACAGTTTCCTATGGACAAAAGCAGTCCCGGCAGACCTGTTATGTGGTCGGCGTGGCTGTGCGTGATGAGGATAGTCTCTATACGGCTCATTTTAAGACCATGCTTTGCAATTGCCACCTGTGTACCCTCTCCGCAGTCTATCAGAACGGCTTTTCCGTTGTACTCTGCATACAGACTTGTAAGAAATCTGTTTTTCAGCGGGAGCATACCGCCAGTACCTAAAAGACATATTTCAGGCATATCAATTATCTCCTTTCAGTAAAAAAAATCATACTTATAGATTATAACATATTTATTAATAAACAGCAATTGGAAATATACTCATATTTTATAAATATATTCAAGGATAAACTATAACTTAAACACAAAACAAAAACGACTGCTGAAAAACAGTCGCTTTTATATATGAACACACTTTTAATTGTCTTATTATCAGAAAATACTTACAGGAAGCTCATTTATTTCCCCGAGAATATACTTTTTAAGATAAGCAGCGTCGGAGTATGTTATTGCTCCGTCTTTAAGCATATCAGCACTTTCTATCTGTAAAGGATTGAATGTAATTTCCTTAGCAAGATACTGGTTAATCATTACATAATCAAATGAATCAATAACGCCGTCGCCGTTAAGGTCGCCATATGATTTAGGAACTATAGAATATTTATCGGGATAATACTGACCCGGCAGGGATTCAACATCGTCCCATACTTCAATAAACATCTGCTCCCAGTACCAACCATATAGACTATTTGGCTCATAGGCAACGCCCACTCCCATATGAGTGACATTTGGGTTCATAATAGCAGACCAGTGCTTAGGTGATTCTTTCCACTGATTGAATGTACCCTCAACAGTACTCATGCCGGCTGCTATATTTTCATAAGCTCTTTCCCACGGAATAAGATTTTCGTCAACCAAATCAATGAATGAAGTACCGTCAATACGCTGGTGACTGAATTCAACTATACATTCTCTTGCACGTACATAAGACATATCACAGAGATAAGGCACGGCATATATAGGGTTAAGACCCTCAGCCACTCTTGCCTCATTTACAAGCACAATCATCTGCTCTGCCATTTCTTTGAAATCCGGCTCGTCGCTTCCCGATGTTTTCATAGGGAAACACATACACAATGAAGTTGTTATCATTGCCATAAATACAGATATTATTCTCATAGTATAATTCAATTTAGTTTTCATACAATCACCTCCGGATTAAGTTTCTTAATCTGAATATATAATACCATATTTTTTCAAGGGTTTAAAGCCTTTTTTGTGGATTTGTGAAAATTAACCAATAAAGTTCTGCATTTTGCACAAATAAGTCATTTACTCAAAGTATAATATTTTTGATTTATCCGTTTTCTTATATGATATGCCGAAAAATCCGCTTAAATTACGTCTCAAAAATAAAAAACCGGACAGCTCTTTACTAAAAAAACTGTCCGGATTTATTTATTATCCCTTTAATTCAACACGTCTTATCTTACCGCTTATAGTCTTAGGGAGTTCGTCTCTGAATTCAACTATTCTCGGATATTTATAAGGTGCTGTATGTTTCTTTACATAGTCTTGGATTTCCTTTTTAAGTTCGTCCGTACCTACAGTACCCTTTGTAAGAACGATTGAAGCCTTTACTACTTGACCTCTTACTGGGTCGGGGGCGGCACTTACACCGCATTCAAGAACGTACGGCAGTTCCATGATAACGCTTTCTATTTCAAAAGGTCCTATTCTGTAACCGGAAGACTTGATAACATCATCAACACGTCCGACGTACCAGAAATAACCGTCCTCGTCACGCCATGCTGTATCACCTGTATGATACATACCGTCATACCAGACTTCTTTTGTTTTTTCTTCGTCACGGTAGTATTCCATGAAAAGACCGCATGGGATTTCCTTGTCAACTCTTATGACGATTTCGCCTGTTTCGCCGGTCTTAACGCTGTTTCCGTCGGGGTCAACAATATCTATATCATAAAGAACGCTCGGCTTGCCCATTGAACCGGGTTTAGCGGTCATGCCGACAAAGTTTCCGATAGCAAGGGTTGTTTCAGTCTGTCCGAATCCCTCCATGAGCTTAACGCCGGTAGCCTTTAAGAACTGGTTATACACTTCCGGATTGAGAGCCTCTCCGGCAACTGTAGCGTACTTTATAGATGAAAGGTCGAATTTTGACAAATCCTCTTTAATAAAGAAACGATACATTGTAGGCGGTGCACAGAAAGTAGTAATATTGTACTTCTTGAACATCGGGAGAATCTTGTTAGCGTCGAAACGGTTGAAGTCGTAAACGAAAACGCAGGTCTCGCTCATCCACTGACCATAGAGTTTGCCCCAGAGAGCCTTGCCCCAACCTGTATCGGAAATAGTAAAGTGAATGCCGTTGGGGTCTACATTGTGCCAGTAGCGTGCGGTAATGAAATGACCGAGGGCGTACTTGTGGCTGTGCATAGCGATTTTCGGATAGCCTGTAGTTCCGGAAGTAAAGAACATAAG
Source organism: Ruminococcus flavefaciens (assembly GCA_023667045.1). Taxonomy (GTDB): domain Bacteria; phylum Bacillota; class Clostridia; order Oscillospirales; family Ruminococcaceae; genus Ruminococcus; species Ruminococcus flavefaciens_AC. The sequence goes on from JAMPAU010000014.1 coordinate 19,629, forward strand.
CATAGGTTCGCTTCCGCATGAAAGAAGTTCGGGGTCTGTAGGTCTGTCGAATACATCACTAAAACTATACATTTCCTTGTCGAAAGAATCCCAGCCGTCACGCTCGCCGTTAGCGATTATGGTTTTTATGTTCATTCCGCATTCTTCTATAGCAAGCTCAACCTGATGTGCAACGTCTCCCTCGCCTGTGCAGACAATAGCCTTAACGTCGGCAGCCTTGAAACGATACGTAAAATCATGCTGTACAAGCTGATTTGTTGCCGGAATAACTATAGCACCTATTTTATGGAGTGCGATTATTGAAAACCAGAACTGATAGTGTCTTTTCAGAACAAGCATTACAGTATCGCCTTTTTTGATTCCTTTTGAAAGGAAATAATTAGCTGTCATATTGGAATACTTTTTCATTTCGGCAAACGTGAATCTTTTTTCCTCCATGCTGTCCGAAACGTATACAAGAGCTGTCTTGTCGGGAGTTTTTTCAGCGAGTTTGTCAACTATATCAAATCCGAAATTGAAAGTCTCCTCATTCATGAAGCTTATCTTGCTTAAAGCACCGTTTTCGTCAGTTTCGGTCTTAACGAACTTATCAATAACAGGATTTTCAACGTTTGCGAGGTCGAAGTTAGTAACACCGGGGAGTATAACGGGTTCAAGGTTCTGTAAAGCACTGTGTGGCTGATTTACACCGAAAACAACAGCATAGAACTTGCAGTCTTTACCGCCCACTGCCCATTCGTCATGTGGTTCACCGCTGTCGTAATATATAGAGTCGCCCTCATTTAAGATTTCCTCATGGTCGCCGATTCTCACTTTAAGCTGACCGCTTACTACTATGTCAAGCTCCTGACCCTCATGTGTATGTGGGTGTGGCACACGGAACTGCTCATCAACATACGGAATAGTAACCATAAAAGGCTCGCCTATCTTGTTTCTGAACTTTGGTGCAAGTCGCATATAGCTCATACCCTTACGGCGTGCAATCGGGAGACCGCCCCCCTTGCGTGTTATATCATAGCTGTAGATTTTCGGGCTTTCGCCTTCCATAAGGTCTGTAATTTCAACGCCTGTAGCGTTGGCGAATTTATAGATAAAAGTAAAGCTGAAGTCCTTAGCACCGCCCTCGTATGCAAGGTACTCATAAACGGAAACACCTGTTTTTTCAGCCATTTCTTCAGAAGTCAGACCTACTGACTCACGAACGGCTCTAATTCGTTCAGCTACCTCTCTTATCTTAAATTCGGGATTCATTGAACTGCTCACAGTTAGCCTGCTCCTTTCTTTTGAAATCATTCATTTTAAAATACGTGTTTCAAGACAAAAACACTTAATAAAGTATATCACTAATTTCATAATTTGTCAAGAGATTTTGTGCAAATTTAACTGATAAAGTTTTTTCAATCAGATTAATTTTATTTTATAGCGTTTCAGCCAGTAATCAAGCTGAATGAAAAAAGCTATAGTCTGAGGGAGATTCATTAACTGTCCGTACCACTGCACATGGTCTTCATGACGGACGAGCCTTTCAAGCTCCTCATGCTTTACTATTTCAAAGAGAATGCTGTCTTTTTCGTCAAGGATTAATTTTAGCTTTTCCGTTACAGCGTCAAGGAATGCCGGATTATGTGTTTTCGGGTACGGGGACTTCTTACGCCATAATACTTTATCTGGAAGCCATTCTTTCATAGCCTCACGGAGCAGACCCTTTTCACGTCCTTGATAATCCTTGTATTCCCACGACACATTATATAAATACTCTGCTATCCTGTAATCACAGAAAGGCACACGTACTTCCAGTCCGCTGTACATACTCATGCGGTCTTTTCTGTCAAGGAGATTCTGCATGAACCAGTCAAAATTAAGCTGTGTCATTTCACGCATACGGTATTCAAGCGGACTGTCAGACGGCAGTTTCATGGCATAATCTGCTGTATTGCGGTAGGCACTGTAGACGTATTCTTCAGCGTTTATTTTTTCCGCATAGTAGTCCGCAATGAAATTCTTCCGGTATGCTGTACTCTGAGCCCATGGAAAACCGTCCGTCTCTCTTATGTCCTTGTCTCTGTACCAAGGATAACCGCCGAAAATCTCGTCTGCACACTCTCCGGACAATGCAACAGTACCATGTTTTTTTATTTCACGGCAGAATATAAGCATTGAAGCGTCAACGTCTGCCATACCTGGAAGTCCACGTGCATCTGTAGCGTCGTACAGAGCGTTGACGAGTTCCGGCGTATCAACTACTGTCCAGTGATGATTAGTGCCAAGATATTCAACCATACATTGAATATATTCGGGGTCGCTGTTTGGCTGAAAATGGCTTTTCTGAAAATACTTGTCATTGTCACGGTAGTCAATTGAAAAAGTATCAAGAATCTTGCCGTGCTTTTTCATTTCGGCACTCGCAACCGAAGATATTAAACTTGAATCAAGTCCGCCCGAAAGAAAAGTACAGACAGGTACGTCCGAAACAAGCTGACGGCGTATAGAATCAATCACAAGCTCCCTGACGTGTTCTGTAGTCTGTTCAAAAGTTTCATTGAGTTCATAGGCTTTAAGTCGCCAGTATTCGTGGAGTTTAAGTCCGTCCGCCGTGTAGTAACCGCACCAGCCGGCTTTAACTTCCTTGATTCCCCTTATAACTCCGCATGAGGCAGTCCGTCCCGGTAACATGAGAATCAATTCTGCTATTCCCTGCTCATCTATTTCATGAGGCACGTCGGGGTGCTGAAGCAGTGCCGGTATTTCCGAGGAAAAAATAAGCTTGCTGTCATTCATGTAGTAGAAAAGCGGTTTAACGCCTATACGGTCACGTGCAAGGAAAAGACTGTGCTTGTTTTCGTCATATACCGCAAAGGCAAAAATACCATTGAATTTATCAAGGCATTTTTCGCCCCATTTTATGAAACTTTTCAGCACAACTTCCGTATCGGAATGAGTATCAAATTCAAAATCCTTTTCAAGTTCACGGCGGATTTCGTCTGTGTTGTAGAGTTCGCCGTTGTATACTATGGTGTATTTTCCGTATGACATGGGCTGTCTGCCGTTCTGAACATCTATAACGGCAAGTCTTGTATGGATAAGAGCCGATTCCTTTGTAAGTACAATTCCTCTCTGGTCAGGACCTCTTCTCAAGAGTGCGTGCTGGATATTTTCATAGATTTTCATATCTTCACGCATATCTTCCTTAAAGCTGATAGCTCCGGCAATTCCGCACATAAAAAAACAACCTCCTTTTGTGGTTTGTATTATTATATGCGGTACAACGTTTATATGATACAAAAAATTCAAAATTCGGCATAAAGTCCTAAATACTGATTTAAAAAAATCCCCCTTGACATTCAAGGAGGATTATATAAATCATCTGTGAGTATTTTGTTCAGAACACCAGCCTTTTTTATTGCAGTGCGGACATTTTAACATATACTCATTATCATAGTGTACAGTTATAAGCACCTCTGAGGGGTCTATCGTAAATTCCTTTGAACAATAATTACATCTGAAACTGTTTCCGGCTATTCTTCTGCACATAAAGAATATCACCATAATCATAAATATCAGCGGAATACAAGTAATTAAAATCCATACCATACAGAACACCTCACTTAAAAATAATAATTATTTGTTTATTTTCATTGAGATGTCAAAGCATTTTACGGAGTGTGTCAAAGCACCGAGTGAAATTATGTTAACGCCTGTTTCAGCTACAGAACGAATATTATCGGCGGTTACATTTCCGGAAGCCTCCAGTAATGCACGACCGTCTGTAATCTCAACGGCTTTTTTCATATCGTCATTTGACATATTGTCAAGCATGATTATTTCAACCTTATTGTCAAGTGCTTCCCTGAGTTCGTCAAGGGTGCGGACTTCAACTTCAATCTTTACTGTATGACCGATTTTTTCACGGAGTGCAGTTACAGCCGGAGTTATACCGCCGTATGCGTCAATGTGATTGTCTTTCAGCATAGCACAATCAGAAAGATTGAATCTGTGATTTTTACCTCCTCCCACTGTAACGGCATACTTCTGTAATGCACGCAGTCCGGGGAGTGTTTTTCTTGTATCGGTAACAGAGGCTCTTGTACCGGCTACCAGTTCAACACACTTGTTTGTAGCTGTGGCAATTCCGGACATATGCTGTAAAAGATTAAGTGCGGTTCTCTCGCCCTTTAAGAGTGTAAGAGTACTGCCTTCAAGAGTAGCTATAACGTCGCCCTTGTTTACCTTTGTGCCGTCTTTCATGAGTATCTTGAAATCAACGTCACCGCCGGCGAGTTCAAAGACACGTTTAGCGACTTCTATTCCGCACACAACGCCTGTATCCTTTGCGACATAATAGGCAGAGCTTTTGTGTTCTTCCGGAATAAGATTATCTGCCGCAGCGTCGATATAGTTTATATCTTCCATAAGGGCAGTTGTTATGATATTGTCAACATAGCACTGTAATAATTTCATTTTTTTCTTCCTTTCGTATTTTATCTGTATACAGAGTCAATGCCTAAGTATTCCTCCAGTGTAAGTCCCGAACAGTATACTTTTCTTGCCGTTTCCCTGCCGAGATAACGCACGTGCCAAGGCTCGTATTTGTAGCCTGTAATATGCTGTTTGTCTTTCGGGTAGCGTATTATAAAACCATACTTCCATGAGTTTTCCGCAAGCCATAAAGCCTCCGGAGTGCCGTCAAAGGAATCGTCAGCGCAGTTAACGTCAATAGCCATGCCTGTCTGGTGTTCGGAATGTCCGGCACGTGCTGAAAAAGTATCAGCCGTTTCCTGACCGTATGCAGAAACATAATTATTATATAATGTATTCTGATAGTCATATGAACGGAATCCCGAATACACACACAGACATATGCCGTCTTTATTGGCACAACATGACATCTTCCGGAATGCCCTCAGCGTATCGGCAGTCAGACCATTAGGGTTATATTCTTCCGGCAACGGATAACTTTTATTCACAACAAGAATATTATTTACATAAGTAACGCCGTTTATATTACACAAACGCATACACATCACCTCATATATTATTATATTAATGACATTATATGCGTTATGATATTTTTTACTGCATTACTTCTCCGAGAATTATATATGCAACCGTAACTATAGACTTTGCAAGAACATAGTCAGTATCTACTACATAACCGGAGTTAAGCAGATTGTCTCTTATTTCGCTTATACGCTTAAAGCCCTCTGTTGCCTCTTTCTTGTCTGGAATAACAAAGTGACTTTTCTGCATTATACGGCGTGTTTCCGTGCGGAAACCCTTAGGCATATGTTCGCCGTCAAGGTGAGCGTCAAATTCAGCCGTTTCAAAGTCTTCCGGCACACTGTCAAGCCTTGACTTTATGCAGTCTGAGGCGTGGCGTGAAAATACAAGAGCTTCAAGCAGAGAGTTGCTCGCAAGGCGGTTGCTTCCGTGTACGCCGGTATGAGAACACTCACCGCAGGCAAAGAGATTGTGCAGACTTGTTTCTGAGTTGTTGTCAACGTCGATACCGCCCATAAGATAGTGCTGGCACGGGAAAATCGGCACAGGTTCTTTAGTGAGGTCAAATCCCTGTTTCAAGAGATTCTGGTAAATCATCGGGAAACGCTTTTTAAGAAACTCGCTGTCCTTATAGCTTATATCAAGGAAAAACTCTGTTGAGTTCTGTTTTCTTGATTCAAGGACTATAGCGTGTGAAACAACGTCACGAGGTGCAAGTTCAAGTCTCTCATCGTAATTCTGCATAAAACGCTCTTTTTTGCAGTTGAGGAGATATGCACCCTCGCCACGTACAGCCTCAGAAATAAGGAAACACTCACGGGTAGCCCTGTTATTGAATGCTGTCGGGTGGAACTGCACATAGCTTAAATTCTTGATTTTAGCACCCATTTCATAGGCGAATGTTATACCGTCGCCGGTAGCGATAGCGGAGTTTGTAGTAAATTCATATACACGACCGATACCGCCGGTAGCTAAAATCATAAAGTGGCAGTTATATGTCTGATAGCCTTCGTCATTTTTCAGAAAAGCCGAATATCCTGTTGAAGTCTTTTTAGTACCGCATATAATGGTATTTTCCATTATTGTGACATTATCAAGTTTCTGAACATTTTCAAGTAAAGTTGAAGTTATTTCCTTTCCGGTAGCGTCGGCATGGTGGAATATACGGTGATGACTGTGACCTCCCTCAAGAGTACGGTGATAAGTGCCGTCGGGGTTTTTGTCAAACTCTACGCCGAGTTCAATAATATGCTGTAAATCCCTTGAAGCCTCGCTTACGAGAGTATGAACAGCGTCGACGTTGTTCTTGAATCCTCCTGCAATGAGAGTGTCGTTCTGGTGATACTGGATATTGTCTGTCGGGGAATTGTAAACTCCGGCTATACCGCCCTGTGCAAGCGAGGAATTGCAGAGACTTAGCTCACGCTTGCAGACAATAAGCACTCTGAGTGATGACGGCAGATTTATTGCCGCATAAAGACCAGCCGCACCACAGCCGGCAATAATAACATCATAATTAAAATTCATGTTTCAGCACGTCCTTTTGAAAAAAATATGGTACAGAAATATTATATCACAAAATTTCCGCCGTGTCACTACTTCGTGCAATTTTTTTATTATATAAAAGAATTATCGCAAAAGATTAAATAAAAAATATTTTTTGAAAAAGTCTTGACATTTTAGAACATTTGTTCTATAATAATTATCATGAAAAAGAACATCTGTTCTTAAATTTCAAAAAAACGGAGGTATATTATGCAATCGCTAATCAGAAATTATGAGGAGAGCTGTTTTCTTGTAAAGAAAAGGATAAGGTTTCTTACACAACAGCGTAACGAACTTCTAAAATCAGGCAGACAGCAGACCATCGATAAACTTAACCTTGAACAGCGTATACGTCTTCTTTATGTTGAGTATGCACAGCTTGATGAAATTCTACAGCACTTGAAAAACTATGCAAGGAGGACTGAAAAACGTGCCGAGACGTGAGAGTTATTCCGATACATACACCGGAGAGGCTGACAGAAATATCCGTGCTGTCCTTGAAAGCGACAGCGAAGAAGATTCAATAAGAAAACTGAAAAGAATACTGTTAAATGTTATTAATAATGAACTCACTCCGAGACAAAAGGAAATTATTATGTTATACTATTTCAAGGGCATTGACATTGTGACCATCGCCCGACAGCTTGAAGTTACTCCGCAGGCTGTATCGGCTGTAATGTCACGTGCAAGATTAAAAATATATAGGATTTTAAAATATTATTTCTGAATCCGATACAAAAATATAATACAACAGAAAAGAGGTACAAACCATGAATAAAAGACTGCCGTATTTGCGTGAAAAAACTTCAAAGCTCACAACGTCTTCCGGCGTTTATATCATGAAAAACAAAGACGGAGATATTATATATATAGGAAAAGCTAAAAATCTTCACAGGCGTGTTAGCAGTTATTTCAGAGAAAATCCCGACCATACACCCAAAGTATCAGCTATGGTCTCAAACGTCCACGACTATGACTTTATCGTTACAGATAGCGAATACGAGGCACTTCTGCTTGAATGCAGTCTCATAAAACAGCACCAGCCTAAATACAATATCCTGCTCAAAGACGACAAAGGTTATCACTATATAAGGATTTCTGACGGTGAATACCCTCGCATTACCGCTGAAAAGAACACCCTCAAAGCCGGAACTTATTCAAGTCCATACACAAGCGGACTGGTTGCAAAGGAAACAGTTGATGAAGTAAACCGTGTTTTCAAGTTACCGACCTGCAATAAGAAGTTTCCGCAGGATTTCAGAAAAAGCCGTCCGTGCCTTAACTATCACATAAAAAACTGCATGGGCGTATGTACCGGAAAAATAACCCCCTCTGAATATGACGGCATAATAAAACAGGCTGAAAACTTTATAAAGAAAGGCAGTGCTGAATCTATAAAACGCATGGAAAAGGAAATGAATGAGGCTTCTGAACGTCTTGACTTTGAAAAAGCCGTAATACTCCGTGACCGTATCGCCTCTATAAAGAAATCCGCTGAAAAACAGAAGATTATCAACAGCAGTATAGAAAACGCCGATATTATAGGTACAGCAGAATCCCATGACAGTATATATGTTTCTGTGCTGATGTACCGCAATAACCGTCTGTACGATAAGACGGTTATAGAGTTTGAGAATAATACCGACGAGGATATTTTAGGCGTTTTTATGATGCAGTACTACTATAAAAGAAATGACATTCCTGCACTCATAGTCGCCGACCATGTACCCGAAGACTATGAACTAATCCAAAAAATGCTTGAAACACAGTCCGGCAGAAAAGTGGCTTTTAACGTTCCGCAAAGAAACGTACAGGCGGAACTACTTAAACTTGCAAAAAATAACAGTGCCGAATATATGGCACTCCGCAACAACCGCACCGGCAAGGAAATAATCGCCCTTGAACAGCTCGGACAGGCTCTCGGACTTGAAAAGCCCCCTAAGTATATAGAGGCTTATGACATTTCAAATCTTTCCGACGAGTCCATAGTAGCCGGAATGGTTGTATTCGAGGACGGCAGACCCCTAAAAAAAGCATATAAGCGTTTCACAGTAAAGCAGATTCAGTATCAGAACGACTATGAAAGTATGTATGAAGTACTTACACGCCGACTTATGCACATCATCAATCAAGAGGGCGATGAGTATTTCCGGCGTGTGCCAGACCTAATTCTGCTGGACGGCGGTAAAGGTCACGTAAACACCATAACCGAACTCGTGAAAAGTTTTGGACTTGATATACCTGTTTTCGGCATGGTAAAGAACGACAAACACCGTACACGTGCTATAGCTTCCGGCGGTCGTGAAATACAGCTTAATAATTTGCAGACGGCTTTTATGTTCGTCACACGCATACAGGACGAAGTACACCGCTTTTCTGTCAGCTATATGCACTCGAAACACAAAAAGAAAACATATCTCTCTGAGCTTACTTCCGTAAAGGGAATAGGCGAAAAGAAGTCCGAAAAACTCATGATTAAGTACAAGACAAAAGACAATCTGAAAAAAGCTTCTCTGGAAGAACTAGCGGAAACTGTCGGCATAAACTCCGATACCGCACGTGAACTATGGGAAGTAATCCAGAATATGTAAAGGAGATTTTTTATGAATACACCTATTTATGACTTTCTGAAAAAATATGCACAGTCCGGCACACTGAGATGTCATATGCCTGCTCACAAAGGGAAGTCACCTGCTCCCGAACTGTCCGCCATGTATGCACTCGATATAACTGAAATCTCCGGTGCAGACAGTCTTTTCGAGGCTGACGGAATAATCGCACAGAGCGAAAAAAATATGTCCGGACTGTACGGCACTGCCGGAACTGTCTACTCTGCCGGAGGGTCTACTTTATGTATTCAAACTATGCTTTACATCATGAAGTGCGAAAAAAGAAAGATTTTTGCTGTGCGTAACGTCCACCGTGCATTCCTCAATGCCGTTGCACTGCTTGATATTGACGTTGAATGGATTTTACCGGAGTATTCCGGCAGTATACTTTCCGGAAACATAAACCTCTCAGACATTGAAAACGCCCTAAAAAACTCCCCCGAACCGTCTGCCCTTTACGTCACCTCGCCGGATTATACCGGAAAAACCGCTGATATTTCAGCACTCGTCGGAATATGCCGTAAATATAACGCCCGTCTTATAGTTGACAACGCACATGGCACACATCTGAAATTTATGCCGGAAGACTTTCACCCCATTACACTGGGAGCGGATATGTGCTGTGATTCCGCCCACAAAATGTTCCCTGCCCTCACCGGCTCTGCAATGCTCCATACGTCAGTGCCGGAATACGTCCCACTGCTGAAACAGGCTATGAATATGTTCGGCTCAACAAGTCCCTCATATCTCATCATGATGTCGCTTGACTTATGCAACAAGTATATATCAGAAAAAATCCGCTCCGATATAGAAAACAACCTTATATACATTGAAAACCTAAGAAAAAAATTCTCGGACAGGCTGTTGTTTGCGGAAGGCGAACCTTTTCATATCACTGTAAAAGCAAGTGAAAGTGGTTATGACGGAAATGAACTCGCTGAACTTCTCCGGAAAAACGGCGTTGAATGCGAATACTCGGATAGTTCGCTTATAATACTGCTTATGTCTCCGGTATGCACAAAACACGACTATGAAAAACTCACCGACGCACTGACAGTATCTGTCACAGAATGCAGAAAAATAAAGCCGTATACTGTTGATTTCTGCATGAAACTGCCGGGGCGTGTCATGAGTATACATAAGGCGGTATTTTCTGAATGCGAAACGATAGCGGTTGAGGAATCAGAGGGGCGTATATGTGCCTCTGTGAAAGTACCGTGTCCGCCTGCCGTGCCTGTTGTTGCAAGCGGTGAACGGATTGACAGAAATTCTATAAATATTTTTCTAAAGTATGGCATTTCAGACGTGATTGTGGTAAAATAGAATTATGATACAACTCAGGGTATGGTGTCATGCCCTGAAATTTATTTCAGCAGGTAACAATATGAAAAAAATATACGGAAATAATTTATTGATTTCAAATCTTTGCAGTATGCGAAAATCCGGACGTACTGCACATACAGTACTTTTTTACGGAGAAAAAGGCACAGGCAGAAAACTTATGGCTGACTTCTACACAAGTCTTTTAATGTGCAGTAATCCCATAAATGATATGCCTTGCGGTATGTGCAGTGCCTGTAAAAATATTGAAAGGAAAACCCACCCAGACGTGATATACGCTGAAACTTCCGGAAAGTTAGGCGGTTACTCAGTGGACACGGCAAGGAAAATATGTTCAGACGCATTCATAAAGCCAAACAACAACAGCGGTATAAAGGTTTATATATTCCGTGACTGTCACAACATGGACGTTCGCACACAGAATACTCTCCTTAAAATTGTAGAAGAACCACCCGACTATGCATATTTTATATTCACGTCCGAAACAAAGACAGATTTTCTGCCTACTATAATTTCAAGGTGTGTATGTTTCGGAGTTTCACCATGTACTGAGGAAGAAACAGAACTTTCACTTACGGAAAGTGGTTACAGTCCGTCAGATGTAAAAAACGCCGTAAGCTGTTTTCACGGCAATATAGGACTTTGTACCGAATATATAAGCAATGAGGACTTACGCCGACAGGTTGATTTGACAAAACAGCTTGCTGATAGTATAATTAAAAAAGACGAGTATGCATTTGATACGGCTTTATTCACTCTCGGAAAAGACCGTGATAGCGTGCGGACGGTTCTTTCTATGCTTGACAAGCTGATAAGAGATTCCGCCGTACTTATTCAAGATACACAGGCGGAAAATATAGGCTGTTTCCGTGAGGGTGCTGTAAAGCTCTCATATATGCTCACATCACGGCAGGCAGAAAAAATCCACCGCTGTATCGAGAATGCATGGCACACAGTTGAATGCAATGTAAACATAACGCTTGCACTTTCGGCAATGTGTGCGGAAATTACTGAAATCATAATATAAAAGACTGGAGAAGAAATATGAAAGAAATAGTAGGTGTACGATTTAAAAAAGTCGGAAAGATATATTATTTTTCCCCTAAGGGAATACAAACCAAAATCGGCGATATGGCGGTTGTCGAAACGGCAGGGGGCATTGAATGCGGAGAGGTCGCTATAGCCAACAGGCAGATTAATGACAATGAACTCGCATCACCTCTTAAACCTGTAATAAGAATTGCAAACGAGCATGACATGAAAGTTCTTGCAAAAAACAGGCAGAAAGAAAAAGAGGCTTTCAGAGTGTGCGAAGAAAAAATAGCATTTCGCAGACTGAAAATGAATCTTGTTGACGTTGAATGCACTTTCGATAACAGCAAGCTACTTTTCTACTTTACAGCCGAAAACCGTGTTGACTTCCGTGAATTAGTAAAGGATTTGGCTGGTATATTCCGCACACGCATAGAACTTAGACAGATAGGCGTGCGTGACGAGGCTAAGATTCTCGGCGGTCTGGGAATATGCGGTCGTGAGTTCTGCTGTAAAAGCTACATGGGAGACTTTCAGCCGGTATCCATAAAAATGGCTAAGGAGCAGGGACTTTCGCTTAACCCTACAAAGATTTCCGGCACGTGTGGCAGACTTATGTGCTGTCTCAAAAACGAGCAGAACGCATACGAATCACTGCTGAAAATTACTCCAAAGGTTGGAGCGGTTGTCGTTACTCCGGACGGCGTTAAGGGTCGTGTAGAAGACGCTAACCTTATTACCGGAAAACTCCGCATAAAAACCGAAAAGTCCGAAGTACCGGTAGTTCTGGACAGAAGTGAAGTAAAACTGCTTAAAGACGCTGAAATAAAAGTCAACCGTGACGAAATAAAGGCTCTTAAAAATCTTGAGGGAAAATAATGCAGAAAGTAAACTACGGAAAAATCCTTGACGACAAAATAAAAGAGTTGCAGAAATCCGGTGTAAAGCCGTCGTTACTGCTCCATGCGTGCTGTGCTCCGTGCAGTAGTCATACAATGGATTTTTTAGAAAAATATTTCAGTATAACGCTTTATTTCTGCAACCCTAATATCTCTCCGGAAAGTGAGTTCATATACCGCCTTGACGAACTGAAAAGGCTTGTCAGTGAAATGAACCTTGATATTGAAATTATAGAAGAAAAATATAATCCGGAAGTTTTCTATCAGCTTGCAAAAGGTCTTGAAAAACTTCCGGAACGAAGTGAACGCTGTCAGAAGTGTATCGCCCACCGTCTGAAAATGACAGGCGAAAAGGCTCGTCAGTTGGGATTTGATTACTTTACGACAACGCTGACAATCAGTCCGCACAAAGACTGTACCTTTATAAATGAGTGCGGTGCGGAAATCTCTGCCGAATGCGGTGTTGAATATCTCTTTTCGGACTTCAAAAAGCACGACGGCTATAAGCATTCAATAGAACTTTCAAAGAAATACAGCCTCTACAGGCAGAATTACTGCGGTTGTATATACAGCAAGATAAACTCGGAAAAAAGGTGATTTTATGGGCAAGGAACTAAAAACAAATGCAATGCGTTTTCTTGAAAAAAACAAGATTGAATATACCATGCAGACCTACCAGTGCGATGAATTTATAGACGGCGTGACGTGTGCCAACGCTCTCGGTCAGCCACTTGACGAGACTTTCAAAACTCTCGTTGCACAGGGAAAAACAGGAAATTATTACTGTTTTCTTATTCCGGTAGCGGAAGAACTTGACCTTAAAAAGTCTGCTAAAAGTGTGGGTGAAAAGTCCGTCGCTCTGATTCACGTCAAGGACATAAATAAAATTACAGGCTATGTGCGTGGCGGTTGCACTCCGATAGGCATGAAGAAACAGTTTCCGACTGTAATTCATAAAAGTGCCGAAAGTCTGCCGTTATTTCATATAAGCGGAGGAAGAATCGGCACACAGATATGCTTATCGCCTGTAAAACTCACTGAATCCATAAAAGCAAAATTTGAGGATATTATATTATGAATAAAAAATTTGCAAGCATTATTTCATGCATAATTATAATTATTGCCGGTTCGGGTGCGACTATTGCACATATAACCGACGACGAACTGGAAGATATTTCCATAAGTGAAAGTATTTCAGAGAGTATTTCCGAACCGGAAACAGAAAATATTTCGGAAGAAACAACCGAAATAATAACTGAATCCGAAACGGAAATCATTACAGAAATTTTTTCAGAAGATGTGCAGGAAATTTTCACGGACGATAATAATTATGTTGAATATCATTTCCGTAATGAAAAATTACTTAATCAGCACTTTGAAAAGCACGGCAGTGAGTTTGCGGAAGATTTCGGCTACCAGACCGCTGAAGACTATGAAAAGGGTGCAAGCGATGTTATAAACAATCCCGACGCACTTTTCAAGACAGAAGCAGAGGACGGCGACGGCGTTTATTATATTGAGCAGTCAAACGAATTTGTCATACTATCCACTGACGGCTATATAAGAACATATTTCAGACCCTCTGGCAGAATAGATTATTTCAACAGACAATAATTATTCCGTCATAAATTACGTCATATTTCACAATAAGAAAAAAATTTTTTTGTGGACTTTTACCTATCTTTATAAAATAATATAGACAAATAACGCAAAATAAGGTATAATAAATTCTATATAAATCCGGCATCCGTATGCCGTAAATGCGGAAAACCGTACTGATTTCATGTACGGATACGGAGCGTATTGAAATGAGAGTTATTACAGGTACTGCAAGGGGCAGACGTATCAATGCCCCCGAAGGTCTCGATGTGAGACCGACCACTGATAAAGTTAAAGAGGCTGTTTTTTCAGCAATACAGTTTGAAATTGAAGGCACTTACGTTCTCGACCTTTTCGCCGGAAGCGGTCAGATGGGCATTGAGGCTATAAGCAGAGGTGCGTCAAGGGCTGTCTTTGTGGATAGTTCACACAGGGCTATCCGCTGTATAAACGATAATATCCGTTCTGTCGGTTTTGAAAGGCAGTCTGAGGTTATCAGCCGTGACAGCTATGACTATATAAAGCTTACCAGAAATATTTTTGATATTATCATACTTGACCCGCCTTATCGTCATCATCACATCGACAATATTCTGCCTTTTGTTGCAAAAAAGGTCAAAGACGGCGGTCTTATAGTATGCGAATATGAATCGGAAGCCGGAGAGCCTGCTCTGCCGGAGGGATTCACTCTCAGAAAAACTTACCATTACGGAAAAATAAGTGTTTCCATACTCTGCAAATCGTCTCCGGAGGTGTCGGAAGAATGAGAAGAATAGCAGTTTGTCCGGGTAGCTTTGACCCCGTAACACTGGGACATCTTGATATAATTACAAGAGCCTCTAAGCTCTTCGATAAGGTTATAGTATTGATTTCACGCAATGCCGGAAAATCAGAACCGAGCTTTACGGCAACCGAAAGAATGCTGATGATTGAGGCAGTAACGCACGACCTCGATAATGTCGTTATTGATATACTAGACGGACTTCTTGCCGATTATGTAAGAAACGTCGGGGCGGTCGCTATAGTAAAGGGTCTTCGTGCCGTAAGCGACTTTGAGTATGAATTTCAGATGGCTCTCGCCAATAAAAAACTCTATGCAGACGCAGAAACAGTATTCCTCACAACTGCTTCCGAAAATATGTATCTTAGTTCGAGCGTTGTAAAGCAGATTGCTTATTTCGGCGGTGACATCAGTCACTTCGTACCGGAAGTCATTCTTGACAATATACAACAGAGACTTATTAAAGAAAGGTAGATTTTATGAATATTGAAGAAATACTCGACGAAATAGACGAACTGCTTGACAACTCAACGTCTGTGCCGTTTGTTCAGCATAAAAAAGTTATCGACGGTGAACGCCTAAGAGAACTCGTTAACGATGTTCGTCTTAATATGAATCAGGAACTGAAAGAGGCTAAGGAAATAGAAAGGGAAAGTCAGCGGATTCTAAGCAACGCTAAGGCAAGTGCTGAGGATATTGTACGCCGTGCAGAAGACAGAGCCCAGCAACTCATTGCTCATGAAACAATAGTTATTGAGGCAAGAAAAAAAGCTGTTGATATTCTCACAAAAGCTCAGAACGCCTCAAAGAGCCTACAGCAGAATGCGGCACTCTCTATTGCAAAAATGCTCAACGAAACGGAAGCACACTATACAAAAAATCTCCAGAATATAAAAATTGTAAAATCCAAAATAGGTGCTACTCTTAAATCCTCTACCAATTTCAAGAATGATACAGACAATAAATAAAAACAAAACGGTACTCAATAAAGAAGTACCGTTTTTTTATGTCAGTTATTTATATACTTTATGCTGAAAACTTCATTTTCATTGCAGTATGCTGTAGAAATATATTTATCATTATAAAAAATTTCACTTATGTGACTGTCCCCGAAGTAAAGCGAAGAATATTTCTTTATACCCACATTGCTTATCTCCGGAATACACGGATAACCGTCATTCACGCTGTCACCCATACACATCATAATGCCGTGAGGGTATATTTTCCTCATAGAAACAGCCGGCATATCGTCAGACTGTTCAAACGACGGATAACCGTTGTTTTTCTTATTATCAACAATAAAAAAATATCTGAAATACGGCTTTTTCAGTCTTGAATCGGGCATTTCCGGCAGCCCCTCTATATACGGATAACCATTATTTTTTGAAGTATCAATATAAAAACTCATTCGTCCGCCCCCACACAATTAAAACCTATCGAACGCAGATAAACAGGGTCTTTGCAACGTTCGGTGCTTAAAGAATAAAGGTTTGACGAACTATTAACCACAGTTGAATTGATGTTGTGTTTTCGCAGTACATTACTGTCAAAAAAGCATATACTTCCTATAGAGCCGTACCAGTGGACATTGCCTATGCCCTTTACTCCCTCAAAAACAAGATAAGACCTACTGAACGTACTATTAGAAGACGAAAAAATGAAATTTCCTGATGTAGTAGAATCGTAATAAACTTCCATGAAAAAATACGAATCTGAAACTTTTGTACCCGAAAGAAAAGCGTTATAAGCGTCATCTTTAGATGTAAGGCTGTTTGTATGTATTTCTGCTTTTATCTGAGAGTGCGAAAGAGTATCATCAGAAAACATAGCGTAAGTCTTAAAGAAATTTACATTTACAACAAAAGTACAGTAATCTGCCGAGACCTTAATATTACTGCCGTGTATTATGCAGTGTCTGCTTTCTGAAGAAGCCTGCATTGAGCTAAGAGTTGTCATTTCGTTCATTACCAGTACACAGTGTTCAAGCGAGAGAGTGCAATTTCCGTTTTCTATTCTGAAAATAAAAGCACCTTTTCCGACAAGCCTTATATTTTCCGTTCTGAGATTTTCAACTGTCATGTTTTTGGTATTGTCTGCCACAATAAACATACTTGCTTCTTCGCTCGAATTGCTGTAGTTTACGTTGCGTATGATATGACCGTTTCCGGAAAAGACTTTGCAGTTGAGGGTTATCGGCTTGAACTTTTCGGCATACTGGGTATCATTGAAATCAATGTCAGCACCGAGTGAAAAATAAGCCTCACTGTTGCCGACAGTCTCCATAGAATAGAGGTCATCAGCGTTCATAATGATGTATGGATTTTCTTTAGTTCCTGCTCCGTTCATAAAATAATCACTCCTGTTATAATAAATTTAGTCGGTAAATCCATGACAAACCAGCCATGGT
>JAMPAU010000015.1 GCA_023667045.1 Ruminococcus flavefaciens
TTTCGCCGTTACGACTCCTGAATGTGATTAATTTTCAATTCACGACTCCATAATGGAATTGCTAAAAATTGCACAAGCCACTTACGGAAACGTCGTAATTTCGGCAATTCTGTGGTCGGCTTTGCCGTCCGCTGTGAACGCATAGGGGGCTTCTGACCCCTATGCTTTAACCTGCAATACATTACTTGAAGTTCATGAGCTGCCCTCAAAAATTGAATTTGTGCAATATGTCAGGTCGATACTTTTCATTACCTTTACTGTAAATTGATTACTCGCTCACAAACGCTCCACGTTGCCCTGTGTGGCGTTTTCATGCTCTCTGCCGATAACTTGCCCGACTTGATAATCGAAGGGAAGAAATCGCCGAAATCAACGCTATTCTGAAAACTCCATCTTTGTCTTGTCCAGCATAATCACGTTTACGACCATATTTGAATTATCATGAATCGAAACGGTATTTCTGTTTGTACGGGAAATCAGAATTTCATCTTTTCTTAACTGTCGGAGCAATTCGTTTTTGCTGATCGTGAAATGCTCACCCTGTTCTGTGCACAGCTTTCGCACCTCAGAATGTGCAGCGTCCGCAAAGAGATAG
This sequence comes from Ruminococcus flavefaciens, assembly GCA_023667045.1. Classification (GTDB taxonomy): domain Bacteria; phylum Bacillota; class Clostridia; order Oscillospirales; family Ruminococcaceae; genus Ruminococcus; species Ruminococcus flavefaciens_AC. The sequence goes on from JAMPAU010000015.1 coordinate 596, forward strand.
TAGTAATTATCATCCTGCAATCCCAAACAATTTTTCTGACGAGGACTACTATCCGCACCTTTGATTTCAACATAGCATCTACCACTATCAAGCAGACTGCGTAGCTTTTCACAGAATTTTGTTGTTGGATTTTCAAGTTCGATGACTTCAGCATTATCTGAAAAAGCTCTCAGAATGATTTCACAGAATGTCTTTTCAAACTTATCACGTTCTGACTTTGTAATTTGCTTGTGTTCATTTAAGAACACAAGCAAAAATGAAAATCCGATTTTCAGATGTGCAAGCATATCGGGAGTTCGATTGTGAAATTTTATTTTTGATTTGCACAGCACATTGATAAAATCAGAACGGTATTTCAAAAACATATCTTCAAGCATTTTAACAAACGCATCTTCATCATCAAGATACACATCTTTTATCCAGTCAATATAAAACTGCATGATTCCACAAAGTGTACCATTGTTGGCAAGCCGCTGATATTCTGACAGTTCATCAATCTGAACATCATTCTTATCTAACTCAATGTTGAAGTATCTTGCCGAACCTAAAACAAACGGCATATATTTTGCAATTTTTTCTTCTGTATAAAGCGTTTCTTTGCCGATATTCAGCATTGTTTCGGTATCTGCCTTGTCGTATAATTTTTGAAGTTGTGACACCGTATCTAACTTTTTCCAATCCGTCAGGAATTTTTCACGGGCAGAATCAGCCTCCTGCTGAATTATTGACATATCTTTTTCTGAAATGCTGTCGTCGTAAATTTTTACAACACCTTCCGGCGAAATATGGGCAACCGTCACATAATCATTCGTTTCACTGTCCGTCCGTGAAATATCATAAGCAGTAATTCCGTTTCCGAACATTCCAAAATGTATCGGACTTTCTTTTTCCGTTTCGATTTTAAAATTGTACTTCATATCGGCAATCGAAATAAACGCTTTTTCCGTTTTTTCCTCGTCGCCGAGAATTTTATACAACGCATTTTTGATTTCATTTTCCTTAATTTTATCGCCCTGCCATTCTGCCGTAACTGAACTTTCAAAAGCAGAAATCAAACTATCGGCGATTTCTACAGGAATATGGGGGATTTTATCCTGTAAATCCTCAATTATTCTGTCGTGGACAATATCGTCATATTCCGATTTTATCAGCGACAGAAAAGCATCGCCCAAATCCTCATAAGATACCTGTCTTTCGGCATTTCCATAACGTGCAGTAATCGAATTTTCGCTGTATTCTGCCGTAAATTCGTTGTTATGAGTTGTAACAAAATTCTGCTGACCGCCAAGAAGTCCGACCGCTAAATCTTTGCGAATATCCTCGCCGTTCTGCATATGTTTTGCGAGTTCAAAAAGCTGACTTTCTTTCAGACCATTTCCAAAACTTACATTGTCGTGCGGAGCATATTTTTCATTGTAACCTTCCTCAAAAAGCCGATAACCCAAGTCCTCGATTTCGTCCCAAGCAAGCACAGATTTTGACATAAATGGCAGAATATCGCCGTTTAAAAACGCTTTTTCTTTCGGAGTTAATTCAGCTTTTTTCTCACGCTCAACAGCCATTTCTCTGCGATTTTCAAGGAAAACCGTCACATCGCTTGCCTCAATGTGATTGTGCAGAATATCATAATAATCGTGAATTTCTTCAGGTAAAAATGTTTCGTCAATCACGTTCAGACGGACTACGGAATCGTCAACCGCAAACATTTCAGAAATCGCCGATTTCTGCTCATCACTGAAATTATGCTCCGCAAAAAATTCATTTAATTCCGAATTTCTGTCAACTTCATTCTTGAAATCGAGAATTTTATTCAGCCCCGAAAATTCGCCGTATCTCTCAGAGACCGACTGCGAAAGATATTCATTCACAAGCGAAATCATTTTTGAAAACTGATTTTCGTCGAGATTTGGAGTAAAAAAATTATCGAGACTTTCACGAATATCGTCGACCGCAAATCTGTGAATTATCGCCGAAAGCCTGTTGATTTTTTCGTTGTCAAGACCGTTTTCCTGCAATTTTGCGATGATTCCAATCTCACGCTGTGCATTTTCCAACGCTCTTAAAAACATCGCAGAATCTTCTTTTTCGACCGTAAAAGTGACTTTTCCGTTACGAATCAGACCGCTGTAATGCACGTTCGTATCGATAAACGGCTTGATTTTTTGGTACTGCTTAGGGCTTAATTTTGAGTAATAAAAATGCTTGTTCTGAATGTCACGATAAGCCTTGTTTCCGATAATTTCGTCGGCTTTTTCAGCTTTTGCGAACTGTTTCCGCATATTGATAACATTCTGCTGAATTGCCTGAACATCGGCAAAATTTGCACCGCTTACAGTCAGAGTTGCCTTGCCTGACGGGTAAATTCTTCCCGAAAACTGAATATTATTTTTAGCCATAATTTCAGCCGTTTTAAGTGCCGTATCTCTGTCACATGAAATGAAGTTTTTGTCCGGAATATAGCGGTATTCCGCATTTCCGATAATATTTTTCTGTGGCGGAATATATGAAACATCGGACTTTTTTGTAAAGAGATTTTCATTGCCGGAAATCTGTTTCAGCCAGTTCAAATCCTTGTCATTAACCGCCATAACGACCGTTCCGCTTTTTGCGTAAGCGAAGTAATTTATTCCCGAATTATCGAGCAAATTTCGCATTTTTGCAAATTCATTTTCACCCATTGAAACGAGCGTTTTATCTCTGTTATCCATCGCATCGTTCCAGATTTTGTTGCCATAAACAACCATTTTTTCAGTCTCCTTCATTGGAATTTTTCTCAGCATATCGTTCCAGTCTTTGAAATTTTCGTCAGGTTTTGTGCGGTTTATCTGCGGAAATTCAGTCTGCAAACGCTGAAAAAATTCATTTCCTGCGTTGTCGTTGTCGGAACAGATAAACACATTTTTCGACGATATTCCGTATCTTTTCATAATTTCAATAACGGTATTCGGCTTTACTCCCATCATTGAAACAAGTCTGCAATTATCGGGATTTTTCATTTGTAAATACGAAAGCAAATCAATTGAACTTTCAAAAAATAACAAATTTTCACCGTTTCCCTTGAGAATTTCAAAACCGTAACCACTCGCCGAACCCGTCGCAATCCCCTTGAATTTTTTCTGCGTGGAAGTGCCGACTTTTTCCGCACCGACAAGCCTGTTATTTTCATCAAAAATTTTAAAAACCGCATTTCCTGTTTTTTGTTCCTGCACAATTTTTCCGCTTTTGACAAGTTCAGAAATTATATCATAATCAAGTCCACGAGTTTTACAAAGATATGCAAAAACTCGCTTACAATCGGCATTTTCAGCGATTGAAACATTAGATTTATGTGCTTTTTTCAGCTCAGATTTATCACTTTTTTCAGGCGAAAAATTTCTGTCATAAACTTCATTATTCAGCAATCCGACCGCCTCAACGAAAGATTTATCCATAAATTTCTGCACAAAAGCGATATTGTCGCCACTCTCCTGAGTGCTGAAACGATACCATTTTCCACGCTCAGAAGGGGAATTATCCTTGATATTTACGCTGTCGTGGGCTTTCCAGATGTACTCCGTGCCGGCTTTTTTCAGTTCAAAACCGTACCGCATCAGGAATGACGGAAGATTTACAAAATTCGCTTTTTCAATCTGTTCATCTGTAATTTTCATTTATTCAAGTCCCTGTTTTCTTGTCTGACTTTTCGCCTTTTCAGGCTTGTTTTTGCCTATATTTTGGGCAGACTGCTTTAATTTGTCACGACTGAAAAATGCAGTTTTTTCATCTTTTTTTGCGACCGTAACAACTGATTTTTCGCCGTTAAGAATTGCAGAATGCGGAATATTTTTCGCTGATAATTCTGAAATTTTTTGCTCCGCATTTTCCTGTGACATACCCTGCGAGGCACGTTCATTTTTCGGCAGAGATTTATAAAAATCAGCATTTATGTACTGCACAGCACGTTCTCCCTTGACCTCGTTTGCGACCGATTTATAGGCATTTTCGTCCTCTTTGGCGACAGTAATCGCAAATTTATTGTTTTTGCATTCAACCGCCGAAAATGCAATATTTTTTTCCGCAAGCTGCGACATAATTTTTTCTGCATTTTCTTTTGTTTCAACATTTATCGAACGGTTTTCCTTTGGTAATGACTTGTAAAAATCGGGATTTATCGGCTTGAAATCGGTTTTTTCAGCCCTTGAATTATCATGAAATTCCTGATTTATTTCATTCTGCGACTGTCCGATAATTTTTTGTAAATCGAGCGAATTTTTTTCCGCAACCATTACGACCGCTTTTTCTCCACGAGTTACAGCCGAAAATTCAATATTCTGATTTGCGAGTTCGTCCATAACTTTTTCAGCCTGCGAGACGGTTAAAGTTGCAATAAAACGCTCATTTTTCGGCAAGGAATTGTAAAAATTCATGTTTACTTTCCTTGAGCCGTCCTCTCCGATAACAATATTTTTCGGCTTATTTTCGGGGATTTCCAATTTCTCAAGTGCCTGATTAACCGCATTAAGCTGTGCCTCAATCTGCGGAATTTCCTTTGCCGTGGATTCACGGACGCTCTGCATCATGTACCTGTTTCCCGAAATTTCTTTCATTGCCGAAAGCGTTTCAGACAAAAATTTCTGCATATTTTCAAGCTCCGATTTTGAATTTCCGTCAAGAGAATTGAAATCGGTGGCAATTTCAGAAATTTTATTTTTGTCCATCAGGTCAACGCTGTCGGCTGCGGATATGATATTTTCCGTAATTTCGGGGATTGTATACGTCTCACTTTCCGAAATATCGGCAAATTTGTCTGATGTAACTTTCATTTTTGCATCAACAACATCGGCGGATTTTTCAGAATAATTATTTTCGGAATGGACAAATTTCTGCATTTTTTCACTCGCATCATGAATTTTTCCGTTAATATTTTTGAGTTTCTGAGTAAGTTTCAGCTTGTCCACAATAGAAGTTTCAGGGCGGTTATATTCCTCGATAATTCGCTGTTTTTGCGACTGCAAAGCTGAAATTTTATCCGAAAGACAGTCCGCATTTGCTGTATTTAGACGATTCATAGCATTGCTGAAAATTTCACGTCGTTCGCTGTTAAGACCGATTGAAAAACTTTTTACAGCATCGTTCAGAGCGATAACACGGTTTAATTTATGCTCAGTTTTGTCACGTTTTCCGCTTAAAACAGCGATTTTCTGCTTGTGGATTTTTATTTTTTCCTGCCTTTTCGGAATTTTCACATTTCTGATATTTTCGATTTTTTTCTCATTCGATTCAATAATTTTTCTCACCGCCGGAACATTGCCGAACATATTTTTAAGCATTGTGTTTCTGTCCTCAAGCCTGTCAGCTTTTGCAGTAAGACGTTCAATTTTGGCTTCATTTCGAGAAATCTTGTCCTCTTTTGTAGCAATTTTCACATCAATTGAATTGATTTTGCTTTGGTGAGTTTCAGCTTTTACGCTTAGAAAAGGCATCAGTTTCTGTGATTTTTGGATATTATTTTCAGGCGGTTTAACGTCATTTTTCTGACGTTTTTCTTCCTCTTTTTCCTGAACATTTTCAGCCTTTTTCGGCTTAAATTCGTCTTGTACGGGCATTTCAATTCTCCTCGTCTGTCATTAAAATTTTTGTGAGTTCACGTCTGAGTGTAGGAGTATCGCAGAACCAAAAAATAACGTAAAATCGGCATAAAGTGGACTTTATTTCGTCAGGAATATTTTTCAAGTCACCAACTTCAATGTCTAAAATTTCCGCAATTTCGGGAAGTGAATCATGATTTTTCTGCGTAATTTCCGCATAATCTCCCGACTGCAATTTTGCAATAATTTCGCTTACAGAAATAGAAAAATCCGCCTCATAGACAAGTGAAACATCATTGTCTGAAAACCTCGCAAAATAGGGAATATTGCTCCTGTCGAACGCAAGAGCAATATTTTTTGTGTACGGCGTTTTGAACTTTACAAAGCATTTATTTTTGATTCTGCGAATATCCTGACCGCATGAATAATTCATGAAACAAGTCCTTTCAGAGTGACAATAAGTGCCGAATTATCGCCGTTTTTCTTGTACTCCATTGAATAATAACCGCACATTTTTTTCTGAATTTCAAGCGGTAATTTTTTAAGATTTTCCACCGGAATTTCTGTTAATTCCGCAACATTTTTCAGCTCAGAAATTTCCAGTGCGGAATTGACAATTTCATAAAAACGTGCGATATTTTCGCTGTCTGCCATGTACTCAAAAACAAGTTTCTGCTGAGTTTCAAAATCAAGTGAAAACAGCGTAGAATCAGCGATTTTTGTACTTTCAGCAACTTCTTTCAGTCTGAGAAAAACGACACCTTTCGTCCAAAGTTTGTCGAGTTCGGAATAAACAATTTTTCGGTCGCTGTCGGTCTGCACGTCAATTGTTTCAAAAAGTGCCTGCATGGAATTTAAAATTTCAGTCGGCATTGTGGCAATATCCTCCTCGGATACTCCCAGAATTTTGGCTATTTTTCGATACATTTCAGTTGCTCCTTTCGGTTTTCCACTGATAATAAATTTTGCCGTTGTAATTATTTTCGTAGACTTCCGGCAGTACGATATTTTTCTTGCCGTTCGCCGTGTAAGCGGTCGGTTTGCCGTTCAGAAGTCCCCTGATTTGACTTTCGGAAAGTTCTCTGCCGTAGACTTTTGCAACGTTCATTCCGCACTTATTTTTGCAGTAAAATCCGTATTTTCCGCTGACAATTTCACCGCTGCATTTCGGGCATTTTCCGATAGATTCACCGCCGTTTCCGAACGAAACAGAACTGTCAACAGAGCCGTATTTTTCGCAGATATTACGCACAAAATTCTCAATTTCAGACATGAATTTTTCAGCGGAATATTTACCGTGTTCGACCTGCTGTAATTTCATTTCCCAGTCGGCAGTCAGGCTTGCTGACTTGACCTCATCAGGCACGACGGCAATTAAATTTATGCCTTTTTCAGTTGCGACAATCTGCTTGTTTTTTCGCTCTGCATAGCCTTTTTTGACGAGTCCCTCAATCGTTCCGGCACGGGTTGCAGGAGTTCCAAGCCCCTTTTTTTCGGAATTTTCGTCGTAATTTTCCTGTCCTGCGTGTTCCATTGCCGATAAAAGTGTATCTTCCGTGAACGGTTTCGGCGGACTTGTAAAATGTTCACTTTTTCTTGCTGAAACAGAAAATTCCTGTCCCTCTGAAACTGCTGAAATCGGCTTTATATCGTCATTTTCGTCAACTTTAAGTGCGTGATTTTTCCAACCATTTTTAAGAATTGTTTTTCCGTTTGCAGTAAATTCAGTGCCGTTGCAATTTGCAGAAATTTTCACAGATTCGTATTTATGCGGAGGTGCGGACGCACAAATTAAACGGTTTGCAATCAGCGTTAAAATATTTTTTTCGGCGGTCGGCATATTCACAAAATCGGCATTCTGGATATTCGCCGTCGGAATTATCGCATGATGTCCCGTGACTTTTTTGTTGTTGATACACCTCGAAATATCGGGATTTGCGACAATTCCGAACTGAAAAATATTCCCGATAATCCGCACAATATCAAGCGTTGACTGCTCCATATCGTCGCTCAGAAATTGACTGTCCGTGCGTGGATAAGTCACAAATTTTGCCTCATAAAGCGACTGAACACAGTCGAGAGTTTGCTGTGCCGTGTAGCCGAAAATTTTATTTGCATCACGCTGTAAAGTCGTTAAATCGTAAAGTTTTGGCGGATTTACCGTTTTTGTTTCACGCTTGACAGATGTAATTTCTGCAATTTTTTTATCGCATGAATTTGCAAGATTATCAGCAGTATTTTCATCGTCAATTCTTGCGGAAATCAGCGTAAAATCGCCACAATCGAGGTCGACAGCAAAATATTTCTGCTTAACGAAATTCTTCACATCAAAATCACGCTGAACAATCATCGCAAGCGTTGGTGTCTGAACTCTGCCGATATTCAGGTGGTCACGGTAACGGCACGAAAAAAGACGAGAGCCGTTCATTCCGACGAGCCAGTCGGCTTTTGCCCTTGAAAATCCGGCAGAAAATAAATTGTCATAGTCGCTCATAGGCTTCATATTCCGCATAGCCTTGCGGATTGCGGACTCCTCAAGCGACGACACCCACAGACGTTTCACAGGCTTACTACTGCAAATCATACCGTAAACATAGCGAAAAATGCACTCGCCCTCACGGTCGGCATCGGTCGCACAGACAATTTCCGTCACATCATTTCTTCTGAAAAGTTCTTTCAGAATTTCAAATTGTTCTTTTGTATTTTCCGAAATTTTGAACATCCAGTTATTCGGAATCATCGGGAGCTGTGAAAAACTCCATTTATTCTGCCAGCCGTTGAGGTAATCGTCAGGATATTTCAGTCCCACAAGGTGACCAAGACACCACGAAACAATATGATTTTCGCTCTCAATATAGCCTTTTTTCTTGTTTGTCGCACGAACGACAGGTGCTATTGCTTTTGCCACGCTCGGCTTTTCTGCAATAATTAAAATCATAAAAATTTACTCCTTTTTTAATTTTTCATTTGCAATTTTGCAAAATTTTTCCGAAATTTCAAATCCTATGTATTGGCGATTTAATTTTTTTGCAACTATGTAGGAAGTCCCACTGCCCGAAAAAATATCGCATACAATGTCGCCAACTCCGCTAAAATACCGCACCGCCATTTCCGGAATTTCCGTCGGAAACGGTGCAGAATGACCATAAATATTTTCGCCCTTGCAATTTATTTTGATTACGGGATTTATTTTCACAATATCTCTCCGCCAATTTTTTCTGAAATTTTCAGGAATTTCATTTTCAGAAGTCCGATAGTTATTCATCATTATACTTCGTGCGGAAAATCGTTTCCCTCTATTATTCGGCGATTTTGTGGGACAATCGGGATTTTTGCACTCCCATGACTGCACCCCGATACTTGTGCAGCTGTTTGACTGCGTAATAATTTTATTGCAATCCGGACAAGGAATTTTCGTTTTATTCAGTTGATTTTTCGCAAATATCAGAATATGTTCATAGCAGTTAACGAGATATTGATAGTACGGAAATGGCGGATTTCCGAGATTTCTTTTGCTTTGTGGCTCGCCCTTATCCCAGATGTAATCGTCAATGAACTGAAAACCGATATTTTCAAGCATAATTGTAAAATATGCACCAAGCGGAAGTTTTTTCGTCTGCCATTTTGACGTTCCGGTCTGGCAGACAATATCGCCGACGTTCACGACAATACAATGATGATTTTTCAGAGTGCGGAACACTTCAGAAAATATTTTTTCCATATCGGAAAAATATTCGCTAACCGTCTCCCAGTGGGAATATTCACGAGAATTGTAGTACGGCGGAGATGTCACAACAACGTCGATGCACTCATTTTCAAGCATTTTCAGCCCTGAAAAACAGTCGATATTGTAAATTTTATTTGTTTCCAACATAAAAATTTTCGCTCCTAAAAAACTCTTGATTTTTTGGTTTTTATGTGTTATAATTGATTTGAGAGGAAGTGATGTGATGGCAGAAGAACGCAAAAGTCAGGCACATAAGGAATATGACGCACTTGCAAAGAACCTTCTTGCCCACAAGGAAGTCATTGCCAATATTTTGAAATACGCTGTTCGAGAATTTAGAAACTGTTCAATCAAAGAAATTATTTCTTGTCTGAACGGAAATCCCGAAATAGCAACTGAACCTGTCGACGATGAATATCCGCCAAAAATGGACATTGCCGGTTCTGAAACAGTCTCAGCCTCAGAGGGAACACGAACATACGACATCAAATTCAAAGTAAAACTGCCGAACAAAGATGAAGAAATTGAATTAATCATCAACATTGAGGCACAGAGCAGTTCGCACCCCGGATATATAATTGAAAAGCGTGGAGTTTATTACCTCTGCCGAATGATTTCGTCGCAGTACAACGTTGAATTTAAAAATTCCGACTTCAACAAGCTGAAAAAAGTGTATTCAATATGGATTTGCACACATTCACCTAAAAAAATCGCAAACACTATCACAAGATACAGTCTTAAACCCGAATGCGTTGTAGGAAATGTGCCTGATTGTCCAAAAAATTACGACTTAATGGAGCTTGTAATGATAAATCTTGGCGAGTCAGACGAAAACTATGACGGTCTTATAAAAATGCTCGATACGCTTCTTAACAAGTATATTGATGACAGAGATAAGGCACTGACAATTCTTGAAAACGAGTATTCAATCCCATTCAAATCAATCAACGAGGAGGTCGATTCTATGTGTAATTTAAGTCAGGGCATATACGACAGGGGAAAAGCTGAAGGTGCAATTGAAGGCAAAATTCAAGGCATCATTGAGCAATCACTTAAAGTAGTAGAAAATCTTCTGAAAAAAGGTTCTACACTTGATGAGGCACTTGAAATTGCTGAAATCGACAAGGAAACTTACGAAAAATACAACTCGAAATCATAATCGACACACCATGCACAGTCTTTTGTGGACTGTGCATTTTTTATTCTTTCTTGACAAGTCGGAGGTAATCGTTGAATTTAATCAGAACGGGAAATCTGTAATTTGCGGTCATTCTGCCGATATATCCCGCATCTATCAGGGTATCGATTACGTCCGAGGCACTTTCAAAATCAATTCCGAAATAGTCACGGATTGTCTTGTTGGTGATGTGTTTCTGGGAACAGATTGACAGAATAAGCGATATCAGCTTTTTTTCTGAAACGCTGTTAATTTTCACGTCGCTGAACGGCTTAAATTCGTGCGTATTTTCGTCGGAATTATCCTCAGATTCTTCACGGACTGAGAAAAATTCCTCATCTTCATCATCGTAGAAATCGTAGTCCTCGCCCTCGAAATTTCGCTGGTTTTTGTTATTTTCGCCGTTAAATTCGCCGTACTTATATGCGATGTAGGCAATTCCCGAAACCACACTGATTCCGACAATTCCCTTGATAATTTTTGAAATTTTCATATAAATTTCCTCCTTAATACTCTATGGATTCGCCATAATTTATTTTTTTGATTGACTTAATGTTGGAACACAAATCCATTCCGCACCAGTCGTAATAGCCCCAACTTCCGCTGAAAGCCACGCATGACGGCAGGCTGTAATCGTCGTAAATAAACTCGATAATACACTTGCCGTTGCCCTCGCCACCGAACCAGTGATAATTTCCGTTGCCGTCATCGGCGTAACCTTTACTGTCGCAAATTTTCGTGGTAAACTGCTGACCGTTATCAAGTTCCACAAGAAAACGGTCATTGCAGTAGCCGTAAGCGACACCCATCGCACAGCAATAATCGCCGTACTCATCACGCATAATGCCTGTATTCGTGATTTTATCGCAGGTCGCACCCTGAATGGCACTCCACGACGGATTCAAAGTCAGACCGCTTTTTCGTTCACCTGCAAAACACGAAGTCCAACCGTTCTCGTGGTCGAAATCGCAGATTACTTCAACGGTTTCTGTTTTTCCGTCAGCAGATGCGGATTTTATTGTGCCGTCAACGTTTGCACCCTCGACAAACACCGAATATTCGCTGTTTTCACGAAGTCCGGTAATGTAACAAAGACCGTCCGATTTAAATTCAAAATGAATATTATTGGCGTATTCGTAATTTTCGTTGAGGGCATTGCAAGTCACCGAATACTGCGTATTTTCCTCGCAGTCCCAAGTAACTTTCAGGCAAGAAACGGAAACCGTCGACACTTCAAGAGAAGAAATTTCCGTTGATTTAATTTCGGCGGAATGCGACTGCAACGCCATAATAAACGCCAGAAGCCACCTTTTTATGTAAGGTTCCGTACATTTTTTTGCTTTCTCCTGTTCTTTCATCGCCTTTGCAAATTCACGGTATTTGCGTGTATATTCGTAGGATTTTCCGAAAATATTAACCGCTGCCGTGTAAAGTTTCGGCTCGTATTTCTGAATAATTTCCAGTTCTTCCATGATGTGCGGACTAAACGGACACCCAACACATCCGGTGCGTTTCATGCCGTATTTCGTGTAACATTCAGAGTGCTGAATATCAAAAAATTGCTCATAAATCCGCTTGTCGCTGTCAGAATACCAAAAAATCGGACGGTAAGTGTTGCATTTTTTTGACTTGCTTTCTGAAAAACAAGTTTTATAATTTGCGGAACGCACACCGCCCTCAGACTTGCGGATTCCAGTAATTTCCAAATCAGCCTCCATATTTTTTATAAATTTTTTGGCTGGCTTTTTCTTGGAATATTCGCAGCATTTATTTGAAATCAGAAAATCAGGCGGATTCTGCATAATAAATTCTTTCAGCCACTTGTTGCGGTTGATTGAAAATCTGCTCATCTGCTGAACACCATTTTCTGCCGTAAAATAGGCATTACACCACCATTGCAGAGCGGTTTTGCAATTTGGATATTTCCGCAAAAGAATTTCTAAAGGCTCGTCCTCCCACTGAAAATTATGTGCCTGCAAACGCATCATCTGCTTTGAAACATACTTTGAAATAAATGGAACACCATACTCACGGACGCAGTTTGGAATTGATTTTTCAGGCTTGATTTTCTGAATTTCAATTCCGTATTTTTCTTCCAGAAAAGAAATGTGATTTTTTGTTGCGGAAAATTCAAGCCCCGTATCAATCCAGTAATAAGTGATTTTTTTCAGCTCGTCAACGTTGTGAATTATGTCAAGAACGATGTCGCTGTCACTTCCGCCACTGATACTGCAAACGGCTATATTACTATGAAAAATCACATTTACCGCCTTTGCGTAACTGTCGGAAATTGCATAATTTTCAGTTTCAAGGGACTTTTCAAAAATTTCATTCGACATCTTTAATCCCTCCCAAAATGTGCGAAATCACGTCCACCGTCCAAGCATTTCCGATACATTTGTAACGCTGAGTATTGCTGATTCCTGCCGTGTAATTATCGGGCAAAGTCTGCAATCTTTCAGCCTCAACAGGCGTTAATTTGCGGATTATGTAGTCGCCGTCGGGCAAATCAATTTTATAAAGTCCTGTTTTCGCACCCTGACCGCCACCGTTTGCGGAAAGCGTTACGGATTTTCCTTGAACGGAATAAATCCGCTGTCCCTGACCGCCTTTTCCGTATTCGCCGATACGAATCGGTTTTACAATTCTTTCAGCTATCATTGTTGCAGGAAAGTGATTACTGTTAACAGCATTTGCAAGAGCTGTCTTCCCATATTGTGCTTTGAGTGTTCTGGATTTTCCATTTAAAGAATTGATAGCTATTGGTTCTGCAATCAATGTATTCCTGTGCTTCTGCAAATTATCTTGAAAAGTAGGATGATAGCAGGAAGTCATACAATAACTTTTATTTTGCCACGAAAGACCGCTTTCAAGAACATCTTTCAGCAAAATATTTTTGTCGTCAGGCTGAGTAATATTTGGAATATTCGTCCAGTAACAGCGCTTTCTCTGCTGTGCCGAAACGAGTGCGGAATTAATCATAATTGGCTTAACACCGAGCTTTTTTGTAATTTCATCTTTAATATTCTGATGTATGGAATAGTTATTTTCGTACACAAAATATTTACAATTTGATTCCTCCAAAGCTCTCACGTACTGCAAAAAAAGTCTGAAACCCTCACCGTCCGGAGTTATTTCTCTGTCTTTTTTCGCAACGCTCCAGTAGGTACATGGACTTCCGCCGAGCAATAAATCATAACCTTTAAACTGCGTAAAATCGCCGTTAAATACGTCTCCGTGCTGAATAATATCGGGAAAATTATTCTTTGAAACGGAAATTGCGTATTTGTCAATTTCAAAAGCATCATATTTTTCAACGGAAAAATCAGCACGTTCAAGTGCCAATCTTCCGCATGAAATGCCGTCAAAAAGACTTAAAACTTTCATTTTTTATTGTGTTGTCAGCATCTTTGTAACCCTCAATAAATCCCTTATTTCTGCCGAAAACAAAGCAAATTACCGCAGTAAAAATCCCGATAAAAACACCGACAAATTCTCTCTTTCTCATTGTCAATTGTCCTTTCGCCGACTTTTCGCCCAGTGGGCAAAAAGTTATTTTTGCAACTTCGTCTCAATTTGAGACGAAGTTGATTATTCTTCAAGAAGTTCGTAGTAGTCGCTTTCGAGATTTTCGTAATCGTCGAGGAGTGAATTGTACTTTTTAATCACGTCATTTGTGATTTCGGAATCAATTTCGTTTGCAGTCCTAAAACCGCAGTCGAAAGCCTTTTTCACGATAAATCCCACACCGATAATTCCGGCAATTATGCCGAGTTTACACGCTTTTTTCATTGTAAATTCTCCTTACTCGTCGTCATCTTCATCATCGTAAAAATCGTAATTTTCATCTTCTGAAGTGACATTTTTCTTTGGTTTTTTCATGAATTTCATCGCAATAAATCCGACTGCAACAAGCACAATCGCACCAATCGCAAGATAAATCATGTTCATATTTGCGGAATTTTTATGTTCAGAAACAGGCTCGGAAATTCCCTCATTTTCGGTATTTTCAGAACTGTTTTCCGTCGAAATTTCGGCATTATTCTGCACTCTGCCGTTTGCATTTTCAGCAGCTTGGAAAGCCTGTTTAGGAGTAATTTCGTTTTCCTCGTCGCCCGCATAAAGAAGTGCATACAAATCGTAATCGTCAACTTTATTCAGAAAATAAACCGCATTTTCGCCGTTTTCGACGGAATAATTTATAAGCACATAAAAAACGTGACCGTCCTTTGTCGTGACCGCAATAAACTGCATTTCCTCCGAATTATAGATGATATTTTCCTCTTTGATAAGCGTTGCATTTCCTTCCGTATCGTAATAATCGTCGGCGAAATAGTCAACAGTCGTTTTTTCAACTGTAGTCGTTTCGGTTGTTTCAGAAGTTGTTGTCGAAGTGATTTCAGACGTTTCTGTAACAACAGTTTCTGACGATTTTTCGGCACTTTCTGCAAATTCAGTAATCGCTGTTGTCGCCTGATTTTCGCTTGCAGTTTCTTCCGCCGAGGCAGTAATTCCAACGCTTGCAGTGGCTAAAATCACCGCCGAAATCATCGCACTAAAAAATTTTTTTCTCATTATTTTCCTCCGCATCGTCAAGCATTTTTTCAACATCGGAAAAAGAAATATTTTTGCCTGACATTTTCTTTTTAATTTTCGCCATAAAAGCGTAATCCTCCGTTGACAAATCATTTCGGCTTAAATCGATTTCCAAATCGTCGTAAGTCAGGACTTTAATTTCTGTCTGAGTTTTTTTGAGTTCCTCGGTTGCCGTCTGGATACGCTTTTCAAGAATTGCTGATTTTTCGAGAAGTTTCGTGATTTTTTTGCCATTAACGCCCATAAAATTCACCTCCTTAATAAAGCACAAGCCGTGGGTCAATGAAATCCCAGCCAATGCCGTCAGTATCTATTTTTATTTTGATGTGAACGTAATCGTAAGCCGTGTTATTATCCGAATTATCGCACTTTTTCGTACTTGTTGACACCGCAAATTTCTGCCCCGATTTAATTTTATCGCCTTTTTCAAAATCAGAAATTAAATTCACATTTGACAGATAAATTTCCGTATCACGCTTAGTTCCGCTGTTTCCGTCATACCAGTATTGAACGTCATTTTTTCGCAGAACGATGTAATTTTTTTCGGAATTTACGTCCGAAATTTCGCAGTCAAACGGAGCAAAAATATCCGAATTGCTGTTTAAAATCACATCAACGCCCTCATGAAAATCGCCGATATTACAGTGTTTTTCGTTCCATTTCTGCATATCGTAGCCGAACCCGTTAATAATTCCGCTGTCGTGAATACTCGTTCCGGTTATTGATTTCAAAGTCTGATGATTTCCGTGCATTTCGCCGCTGTCCGTGCCGACAAGCAGATTATAATAAGTAACTCGCTCATCAGCGTGTGACATTGAATTTAATTTTTCAGAAATCACTTCGTCAAAAGTTTTTTTCTGCTTGACATTGTAATAAAGTCGGCAGTCAGTTTTCCAATAATTTTTTTGATAATAATTTATTAGACAGCAGTCGTTTAAATCATTATTCCAATACCACGTGTCCTGTGGTGAAACGCACCAGTAAATTTGATTGCTGTCGCTGAATCCCCAGTACGAGCGAGAATGGTAATCATCGCCGTAATATCGCCCAAATTCCGTGTTGTCGAACCACGAATAAAATGGTGCGGAACTCTGTCCGCTGCGGTCGATTACAAAATATCTCTGGTCCTGAATGAACCAGCCAGTCCGTTTGTAGCCGTCCTGAGCGTTGAGAATTTCGAGATTTTCATTGAAATGAATGTAGCCGTTGTCGTCCTTGAACTCGTTCAGTTCGCCCGGATTGCTTTTCGAAAAAAAGCAGTCGCCATACATATTTGACTTGTCGGCGAGCCAGTAAGTGCCGTCAATTCCGCCCGAAAAATAGTAGGAAAAATGCTCCTCCCAGTGCGAAGTATTGTCGTAATAATGCTGAAATTCGTACTCAGAATTAAAAATTTCATCAAGTAAATTTTTGGTATTATTTGTGAATTTCCAGTATTTTATATCGCCGTTTTCCGCATCAAAATCGTAATAATAGGCACACAGAAAACTCCACAATTTGTAAACATCGAAATCAAAAACCGCATCATAATTTAATTTTTCGCTCCTGCCGAAAATAAAATTGTCGGGATTATCCTTGTAATCTGAAACGTCAACGTCAAATTCTTTCAATGCCTTTTTCCAGTCGGAAGTGCCTGTTTTTCGGACTTTTTCATTCATGTCCCAAGCGAGTTTTGTGTAATATTTTTCAGCCTGCGACAAGTCATAATCCTGAGCTGCGTAAGTTCCAAGAGTAAAACCTCCGCCCGAAATCACCGAGCTGAAAATCATAATTATGAACATGAAAACAAGCAGAATTATCAAAATCGGAACGGCAATTACCGCAAAAAATTTTTTCACTTCATTTTCATAAACGTTTTTTATGAATTTAAAAACTTTTTTCAGTCCATCGGAAAAAGAAGATTTAGTCCGATGTTTAGGCTTTTTATGAACGTTATGTTTTTCTTTCAGACGATTCTGCTGACGATTTAATTTTTTATTTGATTTTGCATTTTTATCAGCAATTTTTTCACGTTTTTTCTGTGCTTTGTGTAACTTTTCGGACTTGCTGACTTTTTGTGCGACAGGCTCAATAATTCGGCGTTTTGCAGAGTCTGCAACATGAAGAAAATCGTTGTCTGAGTCTTCATTTACAGCCTTTTGCCAAGCGGACACTTTCATGCGGTTTGCCGTATATTTTGCAGGTTTCAGAATTAAAAATCCGGTTTTTGAATTACGCTTAATTTTTCGTTGATTTTTTAATTCTTTACGCCTAAAAATTTTTTCGGATTTCAATTTTTTCTGTTCAAATTTATTTTCATGCTTAAACTGTCTGAAATCCTGTTTATGACATTTGAAAAATGCTCGCTGAATATTCGATTTATTTCCCGATTTATAGGTTTTTTCTGTCCTCTGAATTTCAGTTTTGCAGACTTAAAATCAGCATTATTTTTCTGAAATTTCGGCTTAAAAGTATCGTTTTTAAAAACAGAATATTCCGCTTTTTTCAGCTTGAATTTTGCTTTTTCAAGTTTATACTGTTTTTTTGATTTGAAGTGATTCCGAGTACCACGGACAGCATCAAAAGCCGTCCGACCGATAAAAAATGTACCTCTGTGATAATCGTCAACTGCTTCACGGGTATACTTTTGTTTCAGATTATTTTTTACTTCACGAACTGCAACATTTGCCGATTTCAAGCCGATTGTCTCGCTTGCAAGTGCAATGTCAACAGCAGTTTTCGCCGTATCATGAACCGCAAAATTTGTAATTTGTGCAGATTTTTTTAATAATTTTCCCTTGAAAGTTTTCGGCTCTTGACTGTCAATAAATTTTGTGACGGACGGTTTATCGCCTGTAAATCGGCTTTTCTGATTCACAATTTTATGAATTAAACCTTTTCCACCGTAACTTTTTTCGGCACGAACAATATTTGCATGAGTTTTAAATTTTCCTGTGGAATTTTTCTTGCGTTCAAAATTAACCGCAAATTGCTTTGAACGACGGCTGACTTTTTCAAATCTCGCCTGTGCTTTTTTGAGTTTATTCTGTCTTTTTATAAACTTGCTCATAACTCACCTTTTGGCTGTATTACGCACTTTCCATGGGCTTAGTCGTCATTAGCCTGTACATTTCCGTGTTGGTCGGAAACGCATCAGTGAACGGCAAAAGCACCTTGTCATAACGAATAAGCCCCTCGCCCTGACCGCTGTTTGTCACAAATTTCATCTGTTCTTTTGAAATGTGCAGCTTTTCAGCGAGAATATCCCTGTCACCGCTCGCCTGATTCAGCATATAAATAAAATCACTGTTATCAAAAATATTTTCGACTTCCTGCGACTGCAATAAATCCTTGACATTCTGCGTAATTCCGGTCGGAACACCGCCCCATTTTCTGAAACGTTTCCAGATTTCAGCGGAATATTTTGCGGTCTGTTCCTCTTTCAAAAGTAGATGAAATTCGTCAATGTAATATCGGGTAATTTTTTTCTGATTTCGGTTGACGGAAACACGATTCCAGACCGTATCCTGAACGATGAGCATACCGACTTTTTTTAGCTGATTTCCGAGTTCTTTTATGTCGAAACAAATCAGACGATTTGACAGGTCAATATTCGTGTGATGATTGAATAAATTCTGCGAACCGTTCACGAACATTTCAAGCGAATTTGAAACTCTCAGAGCAACTTCTCCCTCTTTTTTCAGTTCATTCTGCAAATCGGAAAGCAACGGCATTTTAGCGATATTCGGCGAATTTTCGATAAAATTCTTGTAAATTCTCTGAACGCATTTGTCAATTACGGAACGTTCTTCAGAAGAAAGTCCATAGCGACCGCCGACAATAATTTCACAAAGCGAAATCAGAAAATCGGATTTATTTGCGATTACCTCCATTGGATTTTGAAATAAATAATCATCAATTGCGATGTCCATCGGATTTATATGCTGTGCGGAATTGCTCGCAATTCGGATTAATTGACCGTGCAAAGTCTGCACGAGCGGAAAATATTCGCCCTCTGGGTCACAAATAATTATGTCGTCGGGAGTTGTCAGAAAACAGTCCAAAATCTCACGTTTTACGCTGAAACTTTTGCCACTTCTGGGCGTTCCGAGAATTAATCCGTTTGGATTTTTCAGCCGTGAACGGTTTGCCCTTATCATGTTCCCTGACAGCGAATTTACGCCGTAATACGTCGCCTAACCGTCCTGAAAAAGTTCTTTTGTTGTGAACGGCACAAAAATTGCAATTCCGCTTGTGTGCATTTCTCTTGATACGGGAATTTCGTCGTAACATAGCGGTAAAGTCGAAATTAAAGTCTGCTCCTGACGGTAATCATACGGAAAAATTGTGCAGTTATTTTTCTGACAAATTCTTTTCAGCATTTCCGACTGCAATTTTAAATCTTTTTTTGATTTTGCATAACTTCTGATTGAAATTGAAATGTGAAAAAGTCGCTCATTTTTCGAGTTCAAATCTGCAAGAAGTTTTTCTATGTCGTCGATGTACATTTTTATCGCAGGTGGCAGAATATCGGGGTCATAGCCCGCTTGCGAAGCCTTTTTCTGCTCGTCGATTTTCATTGATTCGACAGCCGTCAATTTTCTTTTCACGAATTTTAAAGCGGAAATCTGGTCAAGAGGTTCAACGTGAATATTCACGCAAAAAAGATTTTGTAATTCTAAAAAATCACGTAAAATTTCATCGGGAAGTTCACCGGCTAAAATATTCATTCCGAAAACCGCACCGTAAGCGTTGCCGATTTCAAAATCCTGCTTGTTAAATTTGAAAGATTTCGGCGAAATAAAATCTTTTGTGTCCATTCCCGCACGGAGCATTGAATCCCAGTCAAAGACAAAATTCTGATTTCCGAATGGATTTAAAGCGTAATAAAGTGCCTCAAGCCGAGCCGTTCCGTCGAGCATTTCAGCCTCAACTCCGAACGCCTTAAATGCCTTTATTACGTCGTTTTTTATCGAAATCAGCTTTGCACAGGCGGACTTGTACGACGTTGATTCAATGCCGAAAGTGAGAAATTTTCGTGCCGACTGACCGTTAGAACCCTTGATTAATTTGTCGGTCAGCATCTGCGAATATTCCTGACGAATTGCGTTGAAATCGTCGTCCTGTTCGGGAATCTGCACCATTTTTATCAGCTTATCTTTTGAACGATTTTGATTTTCAAAAGTCAGCTGAAATTTAATCGTGTTATCGAAAAGATTTATAACATCGCAGTATTTTGAAAAAATATTATTCTGCTCGTCAAATTCGGCGATGCTGTAATTTGCATCGAAAAACTGAATTGTCACGGAGAAAAAATTGTCCGTAACCTGACAAATTCCGTCCCGATACATCACCTGAAAAGGAATTGTATTCTGCACCGTCGAATTATTGGAATTTTGATTTTTAATTTCTGTCATTCGTGCGGAAAGCACCTTTTTTTCCTCTTTGGAAAGCTGTTTTGCAGGCTTGCCCATGATAACTTTTGCCGAATTTTTGTTATCAATTTTCTTGGCATTTTTCTTTCTAAAGCCCACTTTTTTACCTCCAATCTTCAAAATTGGATTTGCCGAAATGCCCTATTTTTCGGCATCTCTCAATTTCTTTTTGATTTTGCTGTACTCAATCTGATTTGAAATACATTCAAAAATATTTGTCGTTTTGTAGTATCTTTTTCTTGGTCTCGTGAAATATTCACGCATATATTTTGCCTGTTTTTCGAGGAATACGCCGTTTTTTCTGTACAGTCCGCAGAGTATCGCCGGAGCTGCACACGCACCCATTGCAAAAATCGCCCCACTCATTCCGAGAGCCGTTCTCGTGAGGAAAAACACCGGAACACCGACCGCAAGACCGATTCCGAAACAAATTACCTGACGTTTCGTGAAACCCATGATAAATTTTTCTTTTATGTCGTTGAGGTCTTTCGGAATTGAAACATAATGTGCCATTTTTCCTCCTTAATGCGCCGAAAATACGGATTTTGAAATTGCACCAGTTCTTAAAATTGTGAAAATCAGTGCGGCCGTATAACCCAGTAGCATAGCCATTTGCATGATAACGCCGTCCTCGCCTTCGTTTAGAGTTGTAATCATATTGCCGAATAAAGTTTTGAAAATTGCGAGTGCCACAACGATGAAAAATCCCTGAAAAGAAAGTGCCAAAAGCTGTTTAATCCAGTTTTTTCCGACACCCGACCATTCACCGCTGTCCATCATTGTCGCCATTGGAATCGGAGCGACTGAAAGATACATGAAAACCTCGATAATTCGGCTTGCAAGCGTTATCACAATCGCCACAATCATAATCATAATTCCGAGATGGACAATCAACGAAATAAACCAGACCGTCATCAATTCGCCAAGTTCAAGCTCACTGAGTGCCGATTTTTTCAGTTCAAGAGCCGTCGGTAAATAATCGCCACCTCCGAAAAGCGTGGTCAGACCGTTTGCACAGACGTTAGTCCCGAACGAAAACAATCCGCTTGCAATGTAGTAAATGTTCGCAACTAAAATCACACCACAAAGTGCCTTGATTATCCATTTTATGAAAATCGAGTCGTCAAAATCCTTGAAATTATTCCCTCGTATGACCGTCTGAATCAGGTCATTCAGCAGAATAATTGTCAGAATAAAGCCACCAATCGGCACAACAACGTTATTGCAGAGCGTTTCAATTGTCGTCCAGATTGAAGTTTCAGCAGCTCCACCACCCGTGAAATTTGCAGGATGCGAGGCAAGATAAGTTTTCACAAGACCGCCCTCGCCAGTTGTCGTCGAAAAAGTATCAGTCAACAGGTCAGAAATGCCGTCAAACTGCGATTTTATGCCGTCCTTAAAAAGATTGTTGCACCACGTTTCGAGGGCATCAATTGCATCACTTATTACGCTCATATTTGTCACTCCTTTCGCAATTTTTCAGTGGTCTTTCATATTTTTTTAACCGCCGAAGTTCAAGTTTGGTTGGCAGGAGATTTCTGCAAAAATACGCTGAACCAAAGTGATTTCCTTTTGTTGTTGACATCATATTTTTGTGAGTATGGTAATCAACTCTTGAATCGAATACAAGCATCTGAATTTCATTTCTGAAAATTTCAAATCGCTGTTTACTTTGAATGCTGTTTACAGGCAAAAGCAGTGCAAACGGTTTTCCGAAAGAATATGCCCTTTTCAGCACTTCATTTTTCTTGCTGAACGGCGGATTACTCACGAGAATATCCCAGTTTTCAGGCTGAAAATGAAAGAAATCATGTCCGTCACTCAAAGAACTTCTGATAACCTTGTAGCCGTTTTCCTTGAAATATTGGTAAAAAGCACTCCATTCCTCATCGAACGGACACCAGATTATTTTGTCTTTTGGAATAAATTCCGAAAGCGGTTCAACCGCATAAAATGGCGTGTAAACCTCGTCACCTGCACTTGTTCTGTCGGCAGTCAAATATCCTAAATTTATAGCCATATTTCGTCCTTATCCGATTGCTAACCCACAAACCGCCCACCACAAGCAATCTAATCAGTAGGTGTCAATCAGACCGCACCGGTCATCATGTTCTGGAGAACAGGAACGAGGACGATTGCGAGGAGAATAAGTCCGAGACCTGACATAAGCTGTTTCATGCCCTGAGATTTAGGACAGGTGGCATAGAGAAGTTTTCAAGAAAACATTGTAAAACAGGCACAGCAAGCTAAATAATTACCGAAAAGACAACTTACAATGATTGGTAAGATTTATAACTATCGCCAAAGTAATATTTCTACTGTTGAGTTTTCTATGGAATGAAGTAAATTCTGCATACTCTTACCGAATACTACTATCTTCCACACATGCCTTGATATTCAAAGTGAAATCAAGGCTAATGATATGAAAAGTTATATATAAAGCTGTCTTCAAAGGCAGAACAAAGATGGTGAGCTGATTACATAGAATGGTTCTGATCTATCTTAATGATTGAATGGGAGAGAATTTCTAATTATGTTAAGTATCCTTTTTTACTATAAATGTGTTGACTTTTTCGTGTGTATGTGGTACAATAATATTGTAATATCTATTGTAAATAAGGAGGCTTACTATGATTGAGAATCCAAGATTATTTGGAATCTTACATTCTAATCGAGATTACACACTTAAAGATACATGGGGAAAAAATCAGTTTAACTCATCATTTCCCACTGCATTGGCGTGCTATCTTCATTCAAAAGGAATGAAAGCTATTTACTATAAAACGGATAACAAAATGACTAAAGTCATTTCACAAATAGGTATTGATGAATTGTATGGTATTAATCCTTTAGGTGATTCGACGTATTTTTCGTTTGAAACACAATATACACCATTTCAGAAATATGTTACTGGCAGTATTCCAAGAAACGATCTTGTCATTCTTTCTAATGGTCAATGTTTATCATCATTAGAAATCAAGTTGGTTGCACTACCTGATAATCCTACTTGTGAATTGACTGATGATCACTTTGGTTCTGAAATAGTAATACGTCCAGATACGATTATTTATCTTGCTTGTAGTTTTATACAGGCACTTGACGATAATCGAAAGATGATAAAAGCACTTCTTGGAAATGATTGTGACAATCTCAACGATTGGACAGAGATAAATGATGTACTCCCACATACATATGAGATTTACAACGCAATAAAGAGAATAGTAGAAGCAAGTTATCGCAAGCAATTCCCAGTGGTTATGGAACCAGTATGGAAAACCGAAGGTAAGTCACCTAAACTCGCAGAAAACTGTCTTGATGTTTTTGTATGGAGTAACTGTGGTATTCTACTGTTATTTATGCCTTCAGATCATGACTTTATAGAAAATGCAGATGGTGTAAAATCACTCAAAAAAATCGGAAGACATGAAAGAACCATGATATGGCTTTATAAAATGCTATTTGATTATGCTAATAATGGACATTTTGATGGTGGAAAAATCATTGATTTCTTAACATACAATACTAAGAATGATAAAGCATTCGCATCAAATGGACTTCGCACCCATCCGATAATGACCTGCCCTGAATTAACATCTCCAAGAATCACTAAAAAAGAAATAAAAAACATAATCCTTGGTGTCGGTCAAAACCTTCTTAGCCCGGAAAGACGGTTCGATGCAATTATTTACAACTCGCCTGATCTATTTGAGGAGGAAACATGATGAATGTTGTAGATATTTTTTGTGGCTGTGGTG
Source organism: Ruminococcus flavefaciens (assembly GCA_023667045.1). Taxonomy (GTDB): domain Bacteria; phylum Bacillota; class Clostridia; order Oscillospirales; family Ruminococcaceae; genus Ruminococcus; species Ruminococcus flavefaciens_AC. The sequence continues at coordinate 24,832 of JAMPAU010000015.1, forward strand.
GGTTATCCCTTGGTTTTCAGGAAGCCGGATTTAATATCGTAAGAGCCTTTGACAATTGGAGTAAGGCTATAGATATATATAATTCAAATTTTACCCATGAAGCTGAATTGATTGATGCTTATGACTTGACTGCTGAACATATTATTAAATTCTCACCAGACATAATAATTGGTGGGCCGCCTTGTCAAGATTATTCATCTGCTGGCAAACAAGATGAAACGCAAGGAAGGGCAAATTTAACACTCAGATATGCCCAGATAGTATGCGAAGTAAGTCCTGAATGGTTCGTTATGGAGAATGTTGACAGGATACTGAAATCACAGACCCTTCCGAAAGCTCTTGCCCTTTTCAAAGAAGCAAGATATGGTCTTTCTCAGGTAATATTAGATGCATCTCTTTGTGGAGTTCCACAGAAACGAAAAAGATTTTTCTTGATTGGTCATAAAAATGATATTGATGACTTTTTAACAGCAAGCTTATATTCTGATTTATCTGCTAAAAGTACGACTATACGAGATTATCTTGGCGATGAATTTAAGACAGATTTTTACTATCGTCACCCAAGGTCGTATGCAAGGAGAGGTATTTTCAGCATAGATGAACCAAGTCCAACTGTTAGAGGAGTAAACAGACCAATACCGCCAGGATATACTATTCACTCTAATGATGCAACAGATGATATAAGTAAAGTAAGACCGCTTACAACTCTTGAAAGAGCAAGAATACAGACTTTTCCTAAGTCGTTTCACTTTTCAGGGAGCAAAACCGACTTGGAACAAATGATTGGAAATGCTGTTCCTGTTGATTTAGCTAAGTATGTTGCAAAGCATTTATTAGAATATATCTATAATCCTGTAAACGTACAATTTCAACTTCAGTTCAATATGGCATAATGATGTTGTTTTAATTTCACAAACTATATCCTAACGGCGCACATTAACCGCATAGCACTCTCTTAGAGCATTTCTGAGAGGGTGCTTTTTTCATCAGTTAAGTTTCCCGTCAAACAGGCTTGGACGGCTCTGATCGCCGTTTTCGTTCGTCTATGAGCCTTATGCCGTTACTGATTTCGTACTCACACACACGGCGATAGAATGTACTGAAAGTCAAGTTCATTTTCTGCATAAAACCTCTTGCCGTGATTTTCTTCAACTTCCATTCCACATAGAGCTGCCCGAACTTTGCCCAATCAATCAGGATAGGCTTTCTGCCCTTGTATTTGCCCTGTAACTTGGCTATCTCAATGCCCTCACACTGTCGCTGTTTCAGTAATTCTCGTTCCATAATTATTATCTCCTATTCAAGTTCACTTTTCTTTTTCTGTTGTAAATAATTTCTCTGCTGACTGCGTTCCCGTTCACGTTTCATATACTGCTCATCAAGATATTTTTTCACTTGTTTGGTATATTTACTCGCCGTATCTCGCTTTACAACAAAAGCTTCATGCTCGGATAAAAGTGTGTTATACTGCAATTTCAACGCATTGGACTTATCAAGCAAATAAAGTATTGTCTGCGGTTTGCCGTCTACATAGAATGGCTTTCGATGTTCCTTGATGTAATCAATTGTCTTTTCGTAATCTTCGATAACATCAGCATTTTTCTTTCTGAAACGACTTTGACTCCATCCCGATTTGCTTTTGTACTCCTTGTAAATCGGTGCAATTTCATCACGATGCTTTATTTTAGAAATAAGGGTGTCAACCGCCTTGATTTCTTTTTTGAGTGATGCCAGTTCATCGGTATGGTCGTCATCGTGGTGAACATTCCACATAAACGATTTAAGAACATTCAGTGAATCCACACCTGCCGATTCAAGTTCTGCAATTATCATATCAGCATTCTGCATACCACGAATATCCGCCCATTTATCTTCTTTCTTTTCAGTCGGCTTAATTTCAGAAATTTCAGCGATATTTTGTTTATTTTGATTCAGTTTTTGGATTTGTTCAATCTGCTCTGAAATACGTTCCGACGTATATTCCTCTCCTAAAGTTTCAGCACGTGTAAAACGCTCCTGCCCTTGCATACGGAATTTCAGCTTATACTTGTTGTTCGGCTTGTAAACGTACTCAATTCCGCTTTCGATACAGTTCTTGAAAAAGTCATCAAGATTTTTGCTGTAATATGCGATTTCAGCGATTTTTGCACGGAGTTTCTCTTTCCACGATTTACCCTCTTTCTGCATATCGCGCTCAAAATGGGAAATGCCTGTGCTTTTCTGTGGTTCTTCGATAACTGACAAGCCGTGTTCACGACAGATTTCATCAGAGATATTTCGTAATTTTGCCCACGCTCTTTCGGACTTTCTACCCTGATTTTCTTCAGTTTCAAAAGAGCGATTTGTACAGATATTTGTGTTGTTGAAAATGATATGACAGTGTATATGTTCGTGGTCGGTGTGGACGGCAAGAACATACTGATATTCGCCTTTCAGAAACCTGTCGCATAATTCCTCACCGATTTCAAGTGCTTTTTCGGGAGTAATTTCGCCCGGTTTGAACGACTGGATTATATGCTGTGCTAAGACTTCTGTCCGTCCTGTTCCGTTTTTTCGGATATGAGTGAAGTCTTCTGCTGCTCCTCTTGAATTTGTTCGGCAGAGATAAGACGAAACATATAATCCGTTGACGGTCTTATCGCTGTCAATGATGTATCGAACTGCACTGCCGACTGTTGACCTGATTGGATGTATAGAAGTAACTGCCATAATTCACCGACTTTCTGCTTGATTTCCTGCATATCTTCTGCGTAAAAATTCCCCGAACTGTGCAGACGGACAGCTATCTGATTGATGTTGTTTCCGATAGCTTTAATTTGTTTGTTGATTTCAGAAAAATCCGCCTGTTTTGTTTCAAGTGAAATTCTCGCTCGCACACAATCACGGACATACTCGGATTTTTTTCTATAACCAAACTGCTCGCACTTCTCAATAATGCCCTGATATTCTGATTCTGTAAAGCGGATATTCAGCGTTTTTGACTTATTTTCACGCTGATTTTTCAAAAAAATTTTTTCGTCATTTGTGAGCATATCCTCGTTTTTAGTTGCAAGCTGATTTTGCAGTTCCGACTTGATATTTTTATCAAGTGCCAGATTAACTGCTCCCTCTTCGGATAATCCTGCAACTTCGGATAACTGTTTTTTAGGTGGTCTGCCACGTTTCTTTTTTGTATTTTTCATTCTGAAAATCTCCTGTATTTTTATTTTAGGCGTAAGCCGATTTATAGGGGCTTGGGGGAATTTTCCACCAACAAGCATCGTGAATTTGTCGCCATTTGTGGCGCAATTCACCGTGCTTGCTATTTTTCTGCACATCAGTGCAGACTTCATTTATTTTCGCTGTTTCAACAGCGTTTCGGAGCTTTGCGACATCATCTTGATAAGCATTTTACTGGGCAACGGCGCAGTTATCGTGCTGGGTGTGCGGCAGTTTTATGAAATCATTCTTTATCGGCAGACTTGCCAATGTTCCGAATGTCAATTATTTTTTAATCGTTACATTCGGATTTTTCTATTCATTTTCCCCGGACAAAATGTCGAACGGAGAAACTCTAATGAAACAGAAATTTCATGCGCTCTGCGAATAGACAAACAGACTGAAAATATTGTATAATGTTATTAGGGAGGTGAAGTTATGAGTGCGAAAAATCTTAACCAGAATATCACAAAAATTTCTGATATTGAGGAGCATATCAGGGCATTCAATGAACGCAAACGCAAGCTGATTGAACAAAATAAGCTGACTGTTTACGATATGATTTCTGAGATTTACAGCCTTGAAAATCAGGCACTTGTTGATGCAGTTACTGCGAAACATCAGCTTATCGAAAAGCTAAAAGCAAATGGTATGACGTTTGAACAAATTGCAGAACTTGCTGATAATCATGACATTGAAACGATAAATCAGACTACTTTTGAGTTTTAACAACAAAATATGAGGGTAAGAAATAGAAAGCGATGCCCTCACTCTGAAAGGAGAAAATTCGCTATGAACGAGAAAACAACTGTGTCCGAGTACAAAATCGGACACACCACCTATGTGGTAAAAACGACTTTTAATCCTGCTTTTCGTGAAAGTCTTTCGGATGTTCTGAAAAGAATTATTATCCGTGAGAGTGAAAATTTCCTCGGTGAATCCGGACAAAAAACAGAGAAGCAGGCGGTGTAAAATCTACGAATTGGCGCATTGAAAAGCTCGGAATATTGCGCTATAATGATAACATAGCTTGCTGTATCTGTCAGAAAGAGAGGAAAAATTATGGCAGACAAGATTACAGCTTTATATTGCAGACTTTCGCAGGACGATATGTTGCAGGGCGAAAGTAATTCAATTACAAATCAGAAAACGATACTCAAAAAATATGCGGAAGATAACAGTTTTCGCAACACAAAGTTTTATGTCGATGACGGCGTTAGCGGTACGACTTTTGAACGTGACAGTTTCAAGGCTATGATGAACGATATTGAGGACGAAAAAGTCGGAATCGTAATTACAAAAGACCTTTCACGTCTTGGTCGTGATTATCTCAAAACGGGCGAACTTATTGAAATGACATTCCCCGATTACGATGTGCGATATATCGCCATAAATGACGGCGTGGATACGTTCAAAAGTGAAAATGAGCTTATGGCATTCAAGAATATTTTCAACGACTGGTACGCCCGTGACTGCTCGAAAAAAATCCGTGCCGTGTTCAAAGCTAAAGGACAGTCGGGAAAACATCTTTGTCCGCCGATATATGGCTACAAAAAGTCTGATACTGATAAAAATCTGTGGGTAATTGATGATGAGCCTGCGGAGGTCGTCCGCAAAATTTTCAGACTTTGCATTGACGGTTACGGTCCGACGCAGATTGCCCGTATTCTCACGGAGCAAGGTATACCAACTCCGACGGCTTACGCACTTTCGCAGGGTAGAGATAATGGCAGACATAATGCTAAAACGCATCGTTGGGGTACGCAGACAATCTGTCACATTCTTGAAAGGCTTGAATACTGCGGACATACGGTGAATTTCAGAACACATATGAAGTCCTATAAGGTGCATAAAATCGTGTATAATCCGCAGGACGAATGGCTGATTTTCGAGAATACTCACGAGCCTATTATTTCTCAGCAGGAATTTGACTTGGTGCAGGAAATCCGCAAAAACAAACGCAGACTTCAAAAGAAAGATGAGTTAAATCCATTTTCGGGAATGGTTTACTGTGCCGACTGCGGAGCGAAAATGTATCTGAGCCGACGTGTAAATGAACGTCCTGAACAGGAGCATATGCGATGTTCAACTTACGCAAAAGATACGAAAGAGTGTACCGTTCACTATATCAGGACTTGCGTTTTAAGGGAAATTGTCCTCGGTGAGCTGAATAAACTTCTTGCTACTGTAAGTGAAAATGAGGGCGAATTTGTCAAGACAGCAATGAACAACTCCGTTCAGAAACAGTCCTCGGAGCTTACAAAAGCCAAAAAAACGCTGAAACAGGTGAAAAAGCGTATTTCTGAACTTGATAAACTGTTCAAAAGGCTTTATGAGGATAATGTTCTCGGAAAAATTTCAGATGAGCGTTTTTCAATTCTGTCCGCAGAGTATGAGGACGAACATAAAAAACTGAAGTCTATGGTTGCGGAATTATCGGCATTTATTGATACCGCTGAACAAAAATCAAGTGATGTGACAGCATTTGTCAAGCTGGTGCAGAAGTACGAAAATATTACTGAACTTACTCCCGAAATCATGCACGAACTTATTGAAAAAATCGTTGTTCACGAAGCGGACAAATCAAGCGGAAAGCGTATTCAGCAGATTGATATTTACTTCCGCTTTGATGTTGCAGTTTCGAGCATTTCAACTGAAACAGTAAAATTCGGCAGGACTGCATAACGCTGTGTTATGCGGTCTAAATTAAAAAATCAAAAACTTCTATATCGCTATGGTACTTTTGCGCCGGGGTTGTCGTTGCCGTAGCCTTCAAGGAGGTTGACCACGCCCCAGACACCGACACCGCCGCCGATAAGGCAGATAACGGACTTGAGGACGGTACAGGCTGTTGTGATGAACGAACTTGTATCGACTTCACCTGTTGCTGCAAAAGCTGTTGTGCCACACATTGCAGCCATACAGCAGAGAGTTGTAAGTGAGAGAACGGCTTTTTTGGCGAATTTACTGCCTTTTGTGAGCCATCTGTGCTTTGGTGCTGTTGCAGAAACAGCAGAAACTGTTGAATTTTCCATGTTTAAAAACTCCTTAAATAAAATAAAATAAAATTAATGTTTCAGCTTCACCCGATTTTTTCTTTTTTTTCGGGTTCTTGACTGCGGAATTTAATCCGAATTTTCGGACTTTTTCAAGTCCACTGCATACTCCGTAACGTACTCGTCCGGCTTTGGATTCAGACGCATCTTTTTTCTTGAATTTACATATTTTGCGATGTCAAATTCCATTTGCGGATTGTTGTCGAGGAGCATATGATAATTTTTGTGGCGTGTAATGTCAAACTTATCCGAGAAAAATGGTCGCACTCCTCGGAGTTGCAGAATACACTTACCGACGTCCATGACCGCCAGTTCGTCTTGACTTTTCAATTCCTTGCCCAACTTCTGATAGTTCATGCCGTAACTTTCGGACTGCCCACGATTCGTGGACGTGTTGAAACTGTCGATAGTTTCCTTGCCGAGCGATTCGGAAATTTCTTTGAGAGTAGTTTTTTCCTTACCGCCCAGAAATAGCATAGTATCGCAGTTTCCCTCGATTGTATCGGCATTGTCCTTGTAAATTGCCTTAAGCTGTGACTTGGCTTGCAGAATTATGCTTGCCGAAATTTCACGGGAACGGATTGTCGCTATCAGCTTGTCAAACTGCGGAATTTCGCCGATATTTGCGAACTCGTCGAGCAAACAGCGGACATGGTATGTCAATCTTCCACCTTTGCTGTTGTCAGCTTTGGTGCAAAGCAGATTGAACATTTGTGAATACATAATCGCCACCAAAAAATTGAACGTGGCATCTGTGTCTGAAATGATTACGAAAAGTGCCGACAGCTCATCGCCGAGCTTGTCAAGGTGCAGCTCGTCGTAACTCGTAATTTCCAGAACCTCATCTATCGCAAAGGGCGCAAGCCTTGTTGAACAGGAAATCAGGATAGATTTTGCGGTTTTTCCCGCCGCCAGTTTGTAGGACTTGAATTGCTTTATTGCGAAAGTCCCGATACGTTTCTGTTCGGCGGACGGCTTGCAGTTTGCCCTTATTTCGCTGTAAAATTCACCGCCGTCGTAGTCGTCAGGGAACGAATTGTTAATCCAGTAGTCAACAAATTCAAACTGCAAATCGACGGCATTTTTAAACTCCTCATCTTCCTCACGGCACTCAGAGGCGTTAATCATGTCAATGAGTGTTTCAAAATTCCGCTCGTGTTCAGGGTAAAAGCAGAAAATCATAGCAATATACGCTGTGTATAATAATTTTTCAGCTTTAACCCAGAAGTCGTCGCCTGACGGCTGTTGTGACGAGGAAGTATTTTTTATCAGCGCTTCAACGAATTTCAGTATATCTTTTTCACGGTTTTTCTCTGAAATATACGCAAACGGGTTGTAGTGCATGGATTTTGCGAAATCAATCGTATTAAAAACCTTGATTTTATACGGTTCGTATACGATTTTCCCGTTTTTGTCCTTGAGGATTTTTCCGTTGGAATCTTTTTGCGGTCTGCCACGGGCAAGCATTTTTCCGCACTCAACCAGAACCGTACCTTTCGGGTCGGTCACGACGTAGCTTGAGTGCATCTGCATGAGATTTGGCTTGACGAAAAACCTCGTTTTGCCTGAACCTGAACCGCCGATAATCAAAATATTTTTGTTTCGTGCGAATTTCGGACTTGACGGCTTGCCCATTGTCAGATACTCCGTCTGCGTGAGAATGACGTTGTTGTCACGGTCGGAATTGTCAATATATGGCTCAATATCGCTTGCCGCCCCCCACACAGCCGAGCCGTATTCCTCGCCCTGACGGAATTTTTTCTTGTTTTTTGATTTAACATACATGATTATTTTCATGACCACAGCCAAAACCACACCAACAAGCAAGTCCACGGGATTCAAGCTCGGAACGATTTTCACAAACGACGTGCCGATGTTGTTCATGAACGGCAGAAGTTTTGCGGAAATGTCATCACCCTCCGAAATCCTGTAGGCATAGCCGATTTTGTCGCCTACATAGCCAAAAATCAGGTACGGCAGATTCGCAAGAATAAATTTTTTAACCTTTTTGCCGTTAATCTGCATGGCGGCACCTCCGTGTGTAGTCTGAACGAGCTTTCGGCTCGATTTTCAGGTATTTCAACGCATATTCCCCCTTGATTTTTCACGCTGTTTCTGCTGTCTTTTTGGCTGATTTGCGACTTTTTCCGCCTCTTTGTGCAACTGTTCACGGCTCATTTCGCCACGCCCCGAAAACTGATTGTCAATTTTGTTGACATATTCCGAAAAGGCTTTTTTGAAATTTTCCGTTTTGCCTGCTGAAAAGAAAATGCGGTAAGTCGGCGGATTCGTGGACTTGTCACGTTTCAGGGCGTAATCAACGTCATATTTTCGGGCGACATTAAGAAAATCGCCGATATTCTCGCTGTTTACGTCGATTTTTTCAAGTCCTGACGGCGACTTGTTTTCAAGCTGTCGGAAAGTCATCCGACCTGTTTTCTGCGAATTTCCGTTCAGGAACTCACTCAATGCCGACTTGAAAATATCCGCCGTAATTTTTTCAGCCTGAACGGTCAGGGCGATAGTTTTGCGAGTGCCGTGTTCAAAGTCATTCGCCATAGTTTTCACCGCCGTTTTCAGCAACCGAGTACACGCCTAAAGCCTCTCCGTTCAGCCAGTCTATAAGCCTGTTTTTAGCCAATATAGCCATATTTTCGGACGGATACGTGCCGAGAACGTAAATTGAATTTCCCGTATCGGTTGCAATCAGACCGTAAACATCGCCGTCGTCGCTGATTTCGACCGCAATTGTAACGATATTTGCGTAATTCACAAGATTTCCGTCCTGTGTGATTATTGATTTCGCCATAAATTTCACCTCCCCTCAGTCGATTTCTTGCACGGATTGCCGTTCTGATACTTACAGGTGCTACAAATGCCTTTATTTCGGCAAATATCAATAGCCTTGTCCCTGTCGGTAATGTGCCTGTCCTCGCTTTTGTAAAAACCGCATTTTCGGTCAAAACCGCTGCATTTGTCGGCAGTAATCGCAATGCACCTGTAAAGTCCACGGATTTCAGTTTTCGCAAAAGCACATTTTGGAATCGATTTGTTCATAGTAAACCTCATTTTTTCTTTTCAGTTGCCATTGAAATTCCCGATTAATATCCGAAATCACGCTTTACTGCATAATCTGCCCAGCGTTCGCCGTTGTTGCTTGTAAAGTGCTGATTATTGATTTCATTGAACAGCGTACTCAGGAAATATTTTTCAAGATTGCGTATATCGTCAATTGTTTTTACTTTATCAACCGTCCTTTCAAGACAGTTAATATTTACTTTCAGCAGAACCGATTTCACGACCTCATGGGGATATTCCTGTCCGCAAATGGTGATTGTCGCCCTGTCGTTGCAGATTGTCCTTGCAATCGATTCTATATGCTCATCAAGTTCTTTCACGGGAATATACGGTCCATGTCCATACAGTGGGTGTATGTAATCGTCATAGTTGATTTGATACTTGATAAATTCAACGCACTCCTGCATTTCCTGCAAATATTTTTTTGCTTTTTGAGAATCATCAGTCAATCTATCCGTCTTTTTTGAATTTTCAACAGCCGTTTCAGCGGGTGCAGGGATTGATTGATAGAGTGATTTATTAATAAATTCTTGATTATTAGTTTCTTGATTATTGTTTATTTTATTATCGTGTGGCTTTTCAATATTTTGCGAACCTTGATTTAGGTTTTCAGTATCAAGGTCGTCAATATATTGTTCGTGTTTTTCAAAAAAAGGTGGTGTTTCTGCGGAATTTCCGGCATCTGACTGGTCAGGCTCAGATGGGTCAACGTCGTCCATAGGCTCATCACTGATGATGTAGTCCCAGTTTGAAATTCTGCCGTTCTTGTATCGTCTCTCACGTCTGAGGTAGTTAAGAGATTCGAGCTTGTTAAGACCGTTTGAAATTTTGGTGATGCCGTCGGGCAGTATCTGAGCGAGACCACGGATTGAAAAGCTCCAGCCGTTAGGAAGTGAGAGCATCGTCACGAGCAGACCACGTTCCGATGAACCGAGACGGGTGTCACGGAGTATTTTGTTGTTGATGATTGTGAAGTCACGGGACATTTTCTTTACGAGTTTTGGCATATTAAATTTCTCCTTGAAAAGTTAAAAAATATATAAAAAATGGACAATGTTTAATGAAATAAACATTGTCCATCCATTGAATTTTTGTCAACAGAGGTGTCTACCAACTTAAAATAATTTCTACCAAATTAAATTCAGTATGGTTTCTACCATTTGTCTACCAAAAATGAACTATTTTTAATTTTTTTGAAATTGCTAAAATTCGGGGAATTTGGCATTTTGTGCCTTTTAAACGGCTATTTTACGCCGATAAATTAAAATCAAACAATATTGGATAATACGGGTTAACACTTGACGTGGCAAACTCAAAATCTCGTTCTGGCAACAGAGTGTGGGTTCGACCCCCACCACCAGCACCATAAAAACAACGTAAAATCGGGCTTTTTTAGAAGTTCGATTTTATTTTTTTTGCCCGATTTTTCACTTCATAGCAGAAGTATCTAACGTTGTTAAATTTGTTTACTTTTTAGAGCTGTTTTCGTCATCATCTGGACTGAAT
>JAMPAU010000016.1:0-2587 GCA_023667045.1 Ruminococcus flavefaciens
TACCGAAAAACAGCCTTTTCCTCTGTGAAAAGGCTATTTTTATAAAATATAAAGGCGGTTATAAAATGATAAAAATTCATCTGTCTATATACATATAATATTAAAAAAAGCAAGTGGCTAAGGCTACTTGCTTTTTTGTTGTTTTTTCACAATACAATCCTATGTTTTTTGTGTAATCATACAAATTTTAAGAAAATATATAAAAACCATTGACTTTATATAAAATCTGTGATATAATAAAAACACAGTAAAGAACACGTACAAAAAAACAGATTTAGGAGGAAAAGTTATGACTGCTATAAGAAAAAACGTTATGAAACGTGCATGGGAGATATATCGTGAGCTTGAGGGTGGCGACCGTATCGCTCGTCTTTCAGTCGCTCTTAAACTGGCATGGGCTGAGGCAAAGGCTGTTAAGCAGACAACAGTAGTGAACTTCAAAAATTTTGAAGCAGACGGCAAACACTACTGGATAGACCAAAATGCGTGTTACAGAAGAAATGCAGAGTATGTATGTGGTTACAACTATCGACAGCAGTATAAAAAAATGGTTGAGCAAGGAATGGCTCCTGCTTTAAGCGGCAAAGAAATGACCCTCCACCCTGAAAGACTTAGTACTCCACAGCCACATACAGTAAAAGTTAGATACAAAACACTTGAAGGCATAGTTTCAAAAGAGATGTGTATCAATGCTCAGTGTATACAGCAACTCGGAGAGCAGATAACTCAAAATATTTTAAGTGGCACTACTCTCTATGGAAAAGATACCGGAAATCACATCGAGTCACTTGAAATTTTTCGCACATATGAGTATCTTGTGCATGATGTAAGCGTATATGTGTACAACGCAGATGAAGACCGTATCTATAAAAGGTGTTATGAGATGTGCGAGGGGTATAGCGAGGATAGTCTTTCAGAGGCTGTCAAGGCAGACGGATACTACCAGTACAGGAAAACTTCTGTAAAAGAGTGGACATATATCCAAAAGTAAAAACGCTTAAAAACTTTATCGCTGACCTACCGGCATGACGGGGAGAAAAGGAGTATCTATATGGAAAAAACTTTAAAAGGCAAGATGTTCAGCACTGAAACAGCAAAATTTTTAGGCCGTGCTGATATGTTCGGCATAAGCGACGATTCTCTTTATATGAAGAAAACAGGCGACTTCTTTCTTCATAAGAAGTTTCATGCAAGCGGTATCTACTCGGAGCATGAAGAAATTGCTCCTATGAGCTATAAGGAGGCTCAAAAGTGGACTTATCAGTTTTTAGGTGTTGAGGCATACTATGAAGTTTTTGTTAAGCCTCTTGAAAACACCTCTAACAAGTCTAGCACACTACTTTCACTTAGCGATAGTTCTATAGCGTGGCTTCGTAAAAAAGCCGGTGAAACAGGCATACCTATGAGCGAAATCGTGGATTCTCTTATAAAAAAAGAAAAGGATTCATCTGAAACTGATAAAAAAGTCCCGAAGTATCAGCCATACTATGAAGGAGTTGAGTTTGGAGACTGGATGTGTGTTGACATAGTAGACATCTTAGGGGACGAAATTCGGCTTGAGGCTATGGCTTATGAAAAGGACTTCCCATATCTTGAGGAGGCTATAAAAGCCGGTATGGAGCAGAAAAGCATTTTAGAAGACCTGTCCGATGAAGAACTTGAGGAAGTCGAGGAAGCTTATACAAACTTTTTCAGAGACGGTGTTTTCGGCACACTTCCAGACGAAGATGTATATCACAGGATAAACGACATTTTTGGTGAGTTGGTGGAAATTTTCGGCTACTGGTCTTACAAAGTGCTAAAAGCTGACATCATAGAGCAAGCTAAAAAATACGGTATTTTCCCTGAAGAAATCATTTTTGGGGACGATACTATCACCCCTAAAGACCTTGAAAAACACAAAGGAAAGTTTTACTATGAAGTACTCAAAAAACTTTATATAGACCAAGAAAACGCAAAAAGAAAAGCTTAAAAACTTATCGCTGACCTATCGGCATGACGGGGAGAAAGGAAAAAATTATGGCAGATATATTTTTTACCATAATGCGATTTGCTACAAAAGAGGAAGTCAAAAGGTTTTGGGAGACTCTTGAACCGGCAACAGAAAGGACCTTTGAAAACTATGACTGGCACGTTAAAACTTGGTGTGAAAAGTATAGTCATCTTGATGATACAGAAGACGCAAGAGCTATGTTTTTTAACAGGCTTCATGAGGCTGAAGAAGAGTTAAACTCTTTACTTTCTCTTATAAGAGATATACAAACTTCTTATGAAAGGTTTGTGGAGGTAGAAGACTTAGAAAAAGACCCTTTTTACATAAGCCTTTGGAACATCTTAGAAAAGTACTCATAAATGAAAATGGCACAGTATTTTTTCACCTGTGCCGTTTTTTATTTGTTGCTTTTATCAGTCAGTCAATCCGAGATTTAGATGACGACATTCATTTGCACAGACAGCACGAAAATTTGATTTTGCGAGTTTTCTCTTGTTTGATTGATTGTTAAACGCCTGTTTAAAAACTTGTTTTATCTTGTTTTCGGTTGCTTTTTGTTGCGATATATGGTCGATATTTTTTTTAGATAGCACG
>JAMPAU010000016.1:2687-34428 GCA_023667045.1 Ruminococcus flavefaciens
TTTCGATTGCACAGTTAGCACGTTTCGATTGCACAGTTAGCACGTTTCGATTGCACAGTTAGCACGTTTCGATTGCAGTTCAACACGTTTTTTTAAAAAAAAGTGTTGACATTTGCTGAAATATGTGATATAATACATACAGAGGTGATTATTATGGCTTTAAAAAATGAATATATCGTTGAAAAAAACAACATATTAAACGAAATCAGAAGTAACCATATGACTTTGCAGGAACTGAGATTTTTCAGTATATATCTTGCCAAAATCAATGCACGTGATATTTCTACACGCCGTGTACGTTTTCCTTTGTCTGATTTTCAGAAGATAATGGAATTTGGCAGACTGAATATTAAACAGCTTCAGTCAAGCACAAATAAGCTTCTGTGCAAAGTGGTAAATGTGCCTAACGAAAGGGGCGGTTATACCGGATTTACAATTTTTAAGGAAGTGGAGCTTTTCAAAGATGATAATAATTCATGGGTTGTTGAGATAGACGCACATGATAAGGCACTGCCTTTGCTCTTTGACCTTAAAAAGAATTATTTTACATATAAGCTGTGGAATATCTTACGTCTTAAATCTGCAAATCAACTGCGTATGTATGAACTGCTGAAACAGCACGAAAGACAAGGAGTACTTGAAATAAAGGTTTCAGAACTACGTGACTATCTTTATATTCCACCTAATAAGCATACTCGTTTAGAACGTTTTAGAGTTCATGTCCTTGATACCTGTCAACAGGCACTCGCCGAAAAAACCGACCTCTGCTATACATACGAATGCGGAAAGCGTGGTGCTTATGGCAAGTGGCTTACTATCGTATTCCATATCTCAAAGAACAAGAATTATGACAATCCTCTGAAACTTGAGGAATTTATAGGCGAAAAGCCGGCAAACAAACCTGACAGCAGACAGCCTTATTTATCCGGAGAGTTTGAAAAGGATATTACAGAAGAAGAAAAGGAATTTTTATGTGATATGCTCGCTTGTAAAGTTTCCAAAGCTTCAGAACGTACACCAGAACTGCTTGAAAAGCGTCTGCGAGTTCTCTATAGTCAGATGTTGGTAAGCTCAAAAGAACCCGTTAAAAACGCTGTCAAGTACCTTAAAAGCTGTATCATCAACATTGAACCGGAAAAACTTCCGGCAATTCCTAAAGATGATGACTTTGATGTAGATATGTATAAAGATTGTATAAATAATTTTGATTATATTAAAGCTTGTTTGGACGAAGATGAAGAACAACAGCGAAAACAAAAAGAAGAAGAAGAAAAAGAAAAGTTAATACGAAGTGAACAGGAGAGAATCGCACGAGAAAAGCATTTTGCTGAAATTATTGAATATTTAAATAAAAAAAATAAATGAGGTATTGTTATGAATAGTTTATGTAATTTAATAATTTTTCCATGAAATCGGTGTAAAAGCCGATTTTTTGTTTATTTGCGTTTCCGGACATAAAAAAAGCCCCTGCCGTTTAAGACAGGGGAACGTATAAATAGTATCAGAATGCTCTGTAACGCATTTTAACAGGTTGGGTAATGCGACTATACTATAAAAATTAAAAGCCCCTTAAAAAGCATTTTGGAGCGTTTTTAAGGGACTTTTAATTTTTTTTAAAATAAGTTGTTAAAATTTCGGGAGTTTCTGCCTCATATCGTTTGAACAGCATTTACCGCAAGCCCAGTATATACCGTTATAATTGCCTAAATCATTTTCTGCAATATCAACTGTTGAATAATTTTCGGGAGCAATTTTCTGAGCGGCACTGCAACCCGAATCAATGTGAATACAGCTTGTATCAAGATTCAATATAAAATGCAGAGTAGTTTGGACTGGAGTAGTCTCAATAATAGGCGGTTGCGTTTCTGGTGCTTTTGTCGTTGGTGGTTCTGTTATAGGTTTGGTAACTTCTTCTGTAGCTTTTTCTGTTTCTGATTTCATCGGATTGCTCATACCATAAGAAATAATTTGAATGCTATTTATAATTTTATCAATAATATCATCGTATTCCTCAGAATAATTCCTAAATTCAACAGTAAAAACTGCTTTTCCGTTTGCACAACCAAAACACTTAATAAAATCAGTACTTAAATAAGAAAATATTTCATATCCGCCTTTGTTGGTAATTATTTCATATGGTCTGCCTTTTTCATCAAACTCCCCCGAAAACTGTGAAAACAGTCAACGAGGGAGTTTTTTTATCGGGAAATAAATTGCTCAAACTGTCGGAATACTTGACACTCCAATGGGTGTGAAAGAAATACATTTCGTCTGTATAATACTTCCATTCTTTCGGCTCGCTTTTGTGCTGATGTCATGGAAATATTACACACTTCGGAAATATCCTTTGTAGTATGTAGGTTAAGTCCCCATAATACACAAGCTGGTGCGAGAATATCTATTGCAAAACGTTCCGCTTGATACTCTTGTTCGCTCTCTGTTGCAAATGTATACCCTGCTTTTGTAGCTTTTAACGTATGTCCCAGTACTATGTGTCCCAGTTCATGTGCCGTTGTATAACGCATAACCGGTATTGTATCACGCTTTAGAAGTATGTATGTTGTGTGTCCGTTGGTAATAGTTGCTCCATGTTCTTCTGACAAAAAGTTTTTGCTGATTCTTAACTTTATATCCATACTTTCACATATTTTGTTAAGGTCAACAGGCAGTTTGTCAACTTTATGGTCGATTAAGAATTTCCATGAGCTGTCTCTTGCTCCTTTGTAAATATTATAAAAATCATTAAACATAAAAATTCACCTCTATTTTATTCTATTCCGATTGAGATGAATTTTCATTGCAAAAATAATGGAAATATAACAAAAAATTCCCTCTACTGTTACATAGAGGGAAATTTTTTAGTTTAAATTGGGCGGTTCGTCGTTATCCAATTCATGAAGCTTTTTCACTTCTTCGTCAGATAGGATTGTTCTTTTTCCGTTTCTTGCGATTTTCTCAAATTGTTGAGGAATTTTGGAAATCTGAATGTTACGTTGTGGAGTTTCGTGACGGATTTCTTCAATAAAAAGAATGACTTTAGAACGTTCAATTAATGATAAATCTTTTATCATTTCTGCAATTTCTATTGTTTCTTTGTCAAAATCTTGTTGGTTGTTATCACTAATATCTTCGATTTTACTTGAAGTTTCATCAACTAAGTCTGTTCTGCCCAGTAGATAATCTACTGATACATCAAGATAATTTGCTATTTTCAACAATGTTTCACCGTTTGGAAGTTTTCCGTTTTTCCATGAAGTCATTGAACCGCTTGCAATTTGTAACTCTTTTGCCAATGGGTTTGGTTTAGTACCTTTTTGCAAGCAAGCATAATAAAAGTTATCCCAAAACATAAAATACCTCCTTTTATATAAAATTCATAAAAACGAGATTTATTGATTGTTTATATTTCACAAACTTTCATTTTTTTGAGATTTTTTATTGACTTTTTCAAAATTATGAGATATAATATAAACCGTGATAGAAAACCACAGAGAAAAGAAGTGAGAAAATGTGCCAATAAGTTATATCTTGCAAAAGCTGGACAGTCTCGTTGAAAGATTTAGAAACTTGACCAGTCAATATCTTGACTTGAGAAGTGAAACACGCACAGAAATCAAAGAGTTGCAAAAAAGATTGGATTTGCTTGAAAAAAAACAATCTGAAAGCGGAGAGTAATTACAGATTGTTTATCTGTTTAAGGCATTCATCATAAATTCTGCCATATTCAGATGTAATTTCGTTAATTATTTCAGGTACCGACTTTTCCATGTCTATCTTATATCTTTCCGTTTCTATAAGTTGTTTCAAAGTAAACATGGCTAAGTCGTGTGCCTTTTCTTCGTTATTCATATTTTCACCACACTTTCACTTATGTTTTAATTATTTTTATCATATTCTGACATTTCTTTTAATCTTTTTGTATAACTTGCAATTTCATCAACTTTTGATGAAATATGTACGACTGATAAAATGAGAATGATAGAAATTACTGCAATAAGTGCAAGAATTATCATAGTTGAAGTTTCCATTTAAAATCCCCCTTTACTACTATTTTTTTGGCGGTTTATCTATCATGGTATATTTTATAGTATTATTATACCACAGACTTTCTGAAAAGTCAATATTTTTTTGTAGAAAGGAGTGAAATAATGCCAAATAAATTTCAGCTGATAAGACAGCAGAAAGGGCTTACACAGGAAGAAGTTGCAGAGGCAACAAGCATATCTCCTAAGTTCATTTCAGCGATTGAAAACGGCAGAAGAAATCCGTCATGGATGTATGCAGTACAGCTTGCGGATTTTTATGGTGTATCGCTTGATGACTTTAGGGAAACTACAAACACAAAAACTGAAAGGAATGATTAAAAAATGAACGAAAACAGAATTGAAGTTTTCAGCAGTGCCGAGTTTGGAGCTGTGAGAACTCTGAAAACAGACGACGGAAAGGTGCTTTTCTGCGGTGCGGACGTTGCAAAGGCTCTCGGCTATGCAAGACCAAGTGAAGCAGTCTCAAAGCATTGCAAGGGTACGTCAAAACAGCGTATCCTTACAAACGGGGGTATGCAGGAAATGCTATTCATACCCGAAGGCGATATTTACCGCCTCATCACACACAGCAAGCTCCCTAACGCTGAAAAGTTCGAGGCGTGGGTCTTTGATGAGGTACTCCCCACAATCCGCAGACACGGTGCTTACATGACCGACGACACGCTTGAAAAGGCTCTCACCTCGCCGGATTTCCTCATTCAGCTTGCGACAAATCTCAAAGAGGAACAGGAAAAACGCAAAGCCCTTGAAATTAAGGTTGAGGAGGACAAGCCAAAAGTCATTTTTGCGGACGCTGTGGCAACAAGCAGAACGTCAATTCTTGTCGGCGACCTTGCTAAACTTCTTAAGCAGAACGGCGTGAAAATCGGTGCAAATCGCCTTTTTGAGTGGCTAAGACAAAACGGTTATCTAATTTCACGCAAAGGCACGGACTGGAATATGCCCACCCAAAAAAGCATGGAAATGGGGCTTTTTGAGGTCAAGGAAACTGCTGTGACGCACTTGGACGGACACTCAACTATCAACCGCACTCCAAAAGTAACAGGTAGAGGTCAGCAGTACTTTGTGAATAAAATTCTGAAAGGGTGGATTTTATGACATTCGGTCAGAAAGTGAAGTCGCTCCGGCAGGAACTCGGCTACACACAGGAAGAACTCGCAGAGAAAGTCCGCACCACACAGCCGTATGTTTCAAGGCTTGAAAATGGCGGTTTTAACCCATCAATGCCAATGATTATCAGCATAGCGGTTGCACTTAGAGTAAGTGCAGACTATCTGCTTTTCGACGGCGGTGAAAATGCATGAAAATAACGCTGAATCTCAATGAACTTTACAGGCTTATGCGTGAGCGTAAGATAGAGACAGTCCGACAGCTTAGCTGTGAATCCGGCGTGATAGAAGCAACGCTTTACGGCGGTATCAGACGAAAAAATCTCTCAAAAGAAGCATACTGGAAGCTTGCAAAGTTTTTTGACTGTCACATAGAGGACTTACAGATAGCTGTAGAAAGGGAGGAATTTTGTGAAAAACTTAGAGGAAATCAAGAAAAATCCGTGCATAAAAGTACTTAAAGAGGGTGTGGACGGTTTTTGTGGCTGGATTTATCAAAGGCGTGGCAAACGTATGTTTTTTATCGTCTCATGGGGACTGGACTGGGAACCGTCTCTATCTCGCACGGAAACAGACTTCCGTTGTGGGACGATATATGTCTTGCGAGGAATATATTTTGGTACGACAGTGAATGCGTTATCCAGTATATACAGGAACGCAAAAGCAACGTCATGCACCTGTGGCGACCTATCAAGGCGGACATTCCAGTACCGCCGAAAATCTTAGTTTAAGAAAAAGCCGAAAAATCGGGAAAGGAAAGTGAATTTATGAAAGGCTACAAAGTTTTTAATCCGGACTGGATATGCAGAGATTTTCAATACGCAGTTGGGGAGACGTTCAAGCACGAGGGCAAAATAAGCGTATGTGAGGAGGGTTTTCATTTTTGCCAAAAAATAGCTGATTGTTTTTGCTATTATTCATTCGACAGCAAAAACAAAGTCGCTGAAATCGAGGCAACCGGAACTGTCATCACTGTGGGTGACAAGTCGGTTACAGACGAGATAAAAATTGTCAAAGAACTTAGCTGGCACGAGGTTCTCGACATGGTGAACACAGGTGAAAATTGCACAGGATTCGGCAGTACCGGCAATTTCAACTCCGGCGACTACAACTCCGGACACCACAACTCCGGCGACCGCAACTCCGGCTACCGCAACTCCGGCGACCGCAACTCCGGCGACTGCAACTCCGGCAACCGCAACTCCGGCGACTACAACTCCGGCAACCGCAACTCCGGCTACTGCAACTCCGGCGACTACAACTCCGGCTACTACAACTCCGGCTACCGCAACTCCGGCGACTACAACTCCGGCGACTACAACTCCGGCAATTTTAACTCATGCAATTACTCAACGGGTTTTTTCAACTCCGTTTCACAGCCTCTTTACGCCTTTAACAAGCCTTTGAGTATCGATAAAGATACTTTTCTGCAATGCACGGGTATGCAGGTACTTGTTAAAAATTTTCATCTAATTGAGTGGGTCATAGAGGGCGAAACTGGCGGTTATCTGAAAACGCTTTACTACAAAACAGCTTGCCGGAAGATGTGGGAAAACCTCGATATATCTGAGAAAAAGGCGGTTTGTGAAATGCCGAACTTTGACCCTGCTGTTTTCGAGGAAATAACTGGCATAGATGTGTCAGAGGGCGGTGAAGCCAGTGCCTAAGCTGAAAAAAACAAAGCGTGCTGAATTTCTTGGAAATTTAGCGGAAAATCTCCGGATATGCTGTAAAGTCAGAGGTACTGAAAAAATCTCTGCCGTCATGGGCGTTTCCGTGAATACTGTCTACAGCAGGATAAAAACGCCTTCCGGAATCACGGCGGACGAACTTTTCAGAATTGCCGAGTACATAGGCGTTGAGGTGGAAAATCTCGTAAAACCGCTGAAAATCCTGTCTGGAAAGGAGATGTGAAAATGATTTATCTTTTTATGCTGACGGCTGAAATAACTGTGGTCTATGTGTTCACTGTTTGCCTAATTATAGGGATTCTTTCGGCATGGGAGTGGGTAATCTCAGACCTAAAAGAAGAAGCACGGCTGATTGAGGAAGCCGAAAAAAAGGAGGAAGAATGTTTATAGAGGCTGAAAACCGTGAAAAATGGCTTGAACTTCGCAAAAACGGCATAGGTGGAAGTGAAGCAGGAACGGCAGTCGGGCTGAATAAATACAAGACTAATGTGCAGTTATACCGTGAAAAAAGCGGAATTGAAGAACCGGAAGACATCTCGGAAAAACCGGCGGTGATTTTCGGGAAAAAAGCTGAAAGTCATATCCGTGAGCTGTACAGGCTCGAAAATCCCGAAAATGCGGTAAAATACAGCGAATTTGGTATGTATTTTTCAGAAGAATTTCCGTTCATGTTTGCTACTCTCGACGGCGAAATCATTACGCCAGACGGTCGCAGGGGCGTGCTTGAAATCAAGACGGTCACCATAAAAAATCCACGCCAGTGGGACGAATGGGACGGAAAAATTCCGGACAGCTACTATGCACAGGTACTTCATCAGCTTGTATGCACAGGGTTTGATTTTGCCGAAATAACAGCATATATCCGCTATGAAAGCAAGGGCGGAAGATGTTCACAGACAAGAACATATCATATTGAAAGATATGATGTACAGTCAGATATTGAATGGCTGATACATCATGAAAAAATATTCTGGCGGAGCGTGGCGGAAAAAAACTGTCCGGCACAGATTCTGCCCGAAATACAGGAGGAAAAAATGGAAATAGCAATCACCAACAGGCAGTTTGAGCTTCCGGCTGAAATCAGCAATTTGGAGGAACTCAGACAGGCACTCATACCGAAACTGGAATTTTACAAGTCTCTTGTCGTTACCGAAAACGGCGTAAAACAGGCAAAAAACGACAAAGCAGACCTCAACAGGCTGAAAAAGGAAATCAACGACCGCCGCATAAAAATCAAGAGGGAGTACCTCACGCCGTACCAGTCCATTGAGAACGAATGCAAGGAACTCATTTCGCTGATTGATGAACCGATTAAGGCTATAGACAGCCAAATACAAGCCTTTGACGACAGGGCTTTACAGGAAAAACGGACGGCTCTTGAAGAATTTTTCACGGCTGAAAATACGCTTGATTTTGTACGCCTTGATGACGTTTTAAACCCGAAATGGCGCAACAAAACCGAAAAAATCAATACTTTGAAAGAAGAAATCTCAGCGAAACTTTCGGCTCTTAAAACCGACTTTGAATATCTGCAAAGGATGTATTCGGAATCACCTCTCCGTCCAGCAATTCTGAGGGAATTTATGAAAACAAGGGACAAGTCGGTGGCTCTTGCTTATGCCGTTGAACTTGAACGTTCTGAGAGACACGAGAATAGCCCTGTGAGCGCTTCTGAGAACGGCAATGTAATTGCATTTGAAGCACCACAGACGGCGGTTACAGACGATTCTGACGGCTCTCAGAGGGTATGCGGTACTTTCAGAGTATCATGCACGAAGTCTCAGCTTGTCGCCCTGCGTGATTTCATGGTTGAAAAGGGCATAAAATTTGAAGTTGTGAGGGAGGAAAAATAAATGGCGGTAAATAATCATATCACACCGGTTGAGCAAAAGGAATGCGTCTATATGGCAGGGGGCGAAGAGGTCAGATTAACGCCGGATTTCGTGAAAAAATACATTGCTTCCGGCGACGTTTCACACATCACCATGCAGGAAATCGTCATGTTTATGATGATGTGCAAAAACT
The DNA here is from genome assembly GCA_023667045.1 of Ruminococcus flavefaciens. Taxonomy (GTDB): domain Bacteria; phylum Bacillota; class Clostridia; order Oscillospirales; family Ruminococcaceae; genus Ruminococcus; species Ruminococcus flavefaciens_AC. The sequence continues at coordinate 11,559 of JAMPAU010000016.1, forward strand.
ACCACCTCAATCCGTTTCTGAACGAGGCGTATCTCATCAAGTTCGGCAATGAAAAAGCAAGCATTTTAATCGGAAAATCGGCACTTGAAAAGCGTGCGTTTCGCAACGAAAGATACAGAGGATTCAAGGCAGGAATTATTGTCACGGCAAAGGACGGAAAGCCGGAATACCGCACAGGTACGCTTGCTTTAAACGATGAAACAATTATCGGGGGGTGGTGCGACGTTTTTGTTGAGGGACTGGAAACTGTCTCAGTCACGGTGGCTTTTTCTGAGTATGCAGGCAGAAAAAAAGACGGCTCTCTGAATCGTCAGTGGTCGGCAAAACCGGCTACAATGATACGGAAAGTAGCCAAAATGCAGGCTCTCCGTGAGGCTTTTCCGGAAGATTTCGGGGGATTCTGCACTGCTGAGGAAACAGGCTTTTCAGAACTGTCGGAAATTCCCGTAATACAGCCGAAAAATCCAGTATCAATGCCGGAAATGACCGAAAGTCAGACAGTTCCGGAAGACAAGCCCGAAAAGGAAGACGATTTTGCCACGATACTTGAGGGTTTTGAATCGTAAAATGCTGTCATGCTCTGAGAGACACGAGAATAGCCCTGTAAGCGTTTGTAAGGTTGGCAATGTAATTACACTACCCAACCTTACAAACGCCCTCAGAGAGCGTGCAGAGGGCAAAATAAAGCATATCAGAATTGAAAGGAGGTTTTGAAACATGAAAAATACGGTTATCTATGCTCCGAACTCTGTTGATGCCATGATGATTTTTACAGGTAGTGTGGCAGACGGAAGTCTTAAGCCTGTATCTCTCAGTCTCCTTAAATGGAAGTCTGAAAAGGAAAGGACAGAAGACTTCTCTTACCTCACTCTTGACGATATATACAGGCAAATTTCCCAAAAAACAGACGAAATTATAACGGTTGTTGTGGAAAGACCGCTTGACGGCGTGATATACCAGTGCGGAAATTACGGAGAGGGCATTTGGGTAAAGTACGGCACAACGATAGGTTATGCATAAAGGAGGATTTTAACGCATGAACAAGGCATTTTAATGGGTCGGCTCACGGCAGACCCCGAACTCCGACAAACTCAGAACGGCACGGCGGTTTGCAGGTTCACAGTCGCTGTAAACCGCAGAACACAGGACAAAAGTGCGGATTTTATATCATGTACGGCTTGGGGAAAGACCGCTGAGTTCATTGATAAATATTTTACTAAAGGTCAGATGATAGCGGTCACAGGAGAACTCCGCACGGGCAGTTATCAAGATAAAAAATACCCGGACGTTACGCACTACACGGCGGAAGTGTGGGTTGAAAGCGCTGAATTTACTGGCTCTAAGCCTCAAAACAGCACGGTTGAATATTTTGGTCTTCACTACTGATTTGTAAATTTTCTGTAAACTTTTCGGCATATTCAATGGTTTTTGATTGAAGAAAACCGTTGTTTATGCCTTTTAAGGAGGTGATTTTTTTGGAAGATAAAAAAAGTTTTGTTCTTTTCACGGACAGGAAAAAAGAAATTGATATGCTTACAGACGAACAGGCAGGAAAGCTGATAAAGGCGGTTTTCGAGTACGTCAGCACCGGAAAAGAAGCCGATTTTAAGGATTTTGCACTTAGTCTGCTTTTCAGTATTTTCAAGTCACAGCTTGATGAAAATGCTGAAAAATATAAGAAAATATGTCAGAAACGTTCAGAAAACGCCAAAAAGCGATGGGGAAAGCAACAGGATTCAAGTGAATGCAATTGCATGCAAATGAATGCATTTATAGGTGATACTGTAACTGATACTGATACTGTAACTGATACTGTAACTGATACTGATACTGTAACTGATACTGATACTGTAACTGATACTGAAAATAATAATAATAATAATATATTGTCGGGCAAGCCCGACCGCACACCTCCACCCCGCAAGCCGAAAAGGCATAAATTCGGCGAATATGGTCACGTAAAGCTCACTGATGAGGAGTACCAAAGGTTATGCGATGATTACGGACAGGCTACAGCAGATATTTACATAGGCAAATGCGACGAATATTGCGAAATAAAGCCGAAATCTTACGGAAATTACAACCTTGCAATCCGGCAGTGGCTCAACCGTGATAGCATAAAAAAGAGGAGTGAAGAAGATGAATGCTTTTACAGAAGTACTGACCCGAATGACACCCCCTTCTGAGAATCTTCCGGAGGTGAAAATTCTCAGAAATTACGCTGAGTATCTCCAGTGGCAGTGCGGTATGATGAACAAAACAAAGGGCGAAATGAACGACGGCTTTGACTGCCCCGACTGCCTCAACAGAGGGTACATTTCGGTGATAAGGGACGACTTCATTTCACAGCGCGAATGTGCCTGTATGTCGAAAAGAAAAGGCTTTTTGAGGCTGAAAAAATCCGGTTTCGGAGAGCTTGCGAAAAGGTGTACCTTTGACAGCTACAGAACGCCGGAGGAATGGCAGAGGCGTGCTAAGGCTAAGGCTATGGAATACGTAAGGGAAAAGCCGGAAAAATGGCTGTTTTTCGGGGGACAATCGGGTTGCGGAAAAACCCACCTCTGTACCGCCGTCTGCATGGAACTCATGAATCAAGGCTTTGATTTGAAGTATGTCATGTGGCGTGATATGGTGCATTTACTTGAGGCAAACCGTTTTGAAAACGCCAAATACAGCGGTATCATGCAGGAAATTCAGAGCATTGATGTGCTGTATCTTGATGACTTTCTGAAAACAACACGCCGTGACAATGCCGGAAAACTCAGCCCCTCTGAAAATGAGCTTAATATGGCATATGAAATAATAAATTTACGCATTATATCCGGAAACAAAACTATTATATCGTCAGAGTTGCAGATAAGCGATATATCAGCTCTTGATGAGGCTACAGGCGGTAGAATATCTGAAAAGTCAAAGGGTTGGCAGATACTTATAAAGTACGAAAAATCAAGGAATTTCAGATTTCATGGGGAGGTTAAATAAATGAAAAAAATCGAAAACGACTGCGTCGGCTGTCCGACGTACTGTGCAAACTGCGGTGCTAAACGTACTCCGCACTACTACTGCGACGGTTGTGGAGATGAGACTGTACTTTATCACTTTGACGACTTGGAACTGTGCGAAGACTGTCTGCTTGAACGTTTTGAAGTGGTGGAGGGTTCGGAATGAACGGTTTCACGATTCATGCAAAACTGCCCTCTCTCAACGAGGTGATAGGCAAAAATCGGAGCAATAAGTTTGCCGGAAACGCCTACAAGAAAAGTACCGAAAAAGTCATTTTAAGGTACATAGAAAAAGCCCTCAAAACAGGCGAATTAAAGCCGATTTCAGAACCCTGTACCGTCCGCATTGACTGGCACGAAAAAACCAAACGCCGTGATGTTGACAACATTCAGAGCGGTCAGAAATTTATCCTTGATTCGCTCGTAAATTCGGGCATTCTCCCCGACGACAGCAGACGGTACGTCACGCAAATTTACCATCAAATCCACGACGGCGATGAGGATAAAGTCTCTGTCAGAATTGAGGCGGAAAAATGAAAATCGGACTGTATGACAGCGAGGCAGAACACCTCCGGAAAAAGACCTTTCCGAATTATGCATTGATGAAGATTTCAGCGTATCATAAGGAAAAAGGTGACACGGTTGAATGGTGGTATCCTATGGGAAACTTTGACAGGGTGTATTCAAGCAAAATCTTTGATTTCACGCCCGAAAATCCCTATTTACCGCCGGAAACAATAAAGGGCGGTACTGGCTATGACATTCATTCCGCACTGCCCGATGAGATAGAAAATATGTTCCCCGATTACAGCATTTATCCCGACTGCGACTATGCCATAGGCTACATCACAAGAGGTTGTCCGAACAAGTGCCGGTGGTGCGTTGTTCCCGAAAAAGAGGGAAATATCAGACCTTACCGGACGTGGAAAGACCTTGTAAGACCCGACAGCAGAAAACTTGTTCTCATGGACAACAATATTTTAGCCTGTGAATACGGCATAAATCAGCTTGAAAGTCTCATTGACAGCGGTTACGAAATCGACCTTAATCAAGGCATGGACGCACGACTTGTCACAAAAGAAATTGCAGAAATTCTTTCACGTCTGAAATGGATAAAGTATATTCGTTTTTCATGTGATACAACCGGACAGATTGAAGCCGTTGAGAATGCACTCAGAATGCTTGAAAATCACGGTATAAAGCCATATAGGGTATTTATATATCTGCTTGTGACAAAGGACCTAGACAACGCCGTACAGCGTGTTGAGAGGCTGAAAAAGTTTAAAGGCATAACGATTTATGCACAAGCAGAACGCAATGAACGTCTCGGAATTGTGCCGGATAAATTACAGCTTGAATTTGCCCAAAGGTACATTTACAGCGGAAAATTTCGTAAGGAAACATGGCAAGATTACTGCAAAAGACTTAAAATATAAGTTCTGTGCAGACTGTATAAGGCACTCAGAATGCGTTTTAAGACCGCTCTGCACGTCCGGCAATGAAACTTACTGCTGAAATTAAAACGTCTTAAAACGTCTTTTAAATAGCTCTGAAAGGGGGATTAAAATGAGATTAATCGAACCGGTAAGGCACAGTCACTGGGAATGCGTAAATGACAGCGAAAACATATGGATGTGTACCGGAAGAAACGGCTGTGGTTTTGAAATAGGTCTAAAAACAGGCAGTCCCAAAGAACACGGCTTTAATTACTGTCCGGCTTGTGGGGCAAAAATGGACGGAGATGATGAAAATGAAAATTATTCTTGATGAAGACAAACTGCTTGAAATAATGCGGAAAAACGGTGTAAAAAGCTATGTTGAGTTGTGCCGTGAAAGCGGTGTAAATCTTGGTTCTTTTCACAGCAGACGGCAACACAGAACGTTGTCAAAAGAAAGTTTTTGGCTTTTGGCAGATTATCTGAATTGTCACGTTGAGGAAATTCAGATAGCTGACTGGGAAGTGTAAAAAATTGTTTGAAACATACAATAAATTAGGTGGAAAAACAGCGGAAAATATGCTATAATTGAATTGTTCATTAGTAGGATTCCATAATTTTTTTACTCCTAATTCCGACGGCGGATTGACTAAAAATCTTTCTGCCGTTGATTCTATACCGGCGGTGATTTCATGAGTACAGAAAATCTTAAAAATATTGAAAATAAACTACATACGCAACATATGAAATCCAATATTCTGAATTTAGAAAAAAGACAATTTTTTACTAAAAATAAATATGATATTCCGGAAATAAAACCTCTGCATATTGACGAAATCGGCGAAATAAAAGAGTGGATTGGTTTTAATTTTGTGATGTCAGATAAAAATCCGGAGGGTAAAGCTGTACACTTTTTTGTTGACGATTACCAGTTTGAAAGAGTGTTTAAAAGTCCGGAAAAGTACGTTGAAAAACTCAAAAAATATGTGGCTGTACTTTCACCGGATTTTTCAACTTATGGCGATATGCCGTTGATAACTCAGCTATGGAACCACTACCGCAAACACTGGGTTGCTTGCTACTGGCAGGAGTGCGGAGTGAAAATAATCCCGACGATAAGGGCTAGCACAGACCCTCGTTCTTTAGAGTGGTATCTCGACGGAGAACCGGAAAAAAGCGTTGTGTGCATTTCTTCCATGTACACAAATGACGAAATGTCAAGAAATTACTATATCAACGAACACAACACGATGTTTGAAAAACTGAATCCGGAAAAGATTTTTGTCTATGGAAAAATTATTGATGGCACAAAAGGAAACATTGAAAGAATACCGACTTTTGCGGAAAAGAGGTTTAGAAATGGCTAAAGGAAATCGTGGCGGTAAAGGCGGTAGCGGTGGGAAGATAAACAAGGGAAATCTTGCAAAACTTGTAGGAACTGAGAAGCAGATAAAGTATGCAAACGATATAAGAAATGCATATATATCAAAACTTGAACAATATTTATCACAAACTTATAGCGAATTTCCAGAAAGAAAAAAAATATCATTTTTTGCAGCTTCTAACATAAGTGAACATGATGCCTTTATAACTGAAGTTAAAAGATTAAACGATACGTCATGGCTATATCACTCAAAATCAGCAACTGATACATTGGATTTTAAAAGAAGTTTAATAAAATCCTTTAATGATTCATTTGGTAAAGATTATAAATCTCTCACCAAAGAGGAACGGCTAAGGGGATTGGACAAAGGCTATAAAGCTATGAAACAAACAGCATTGAAAGAAGCAAATAATATTTTATCAAAACAAAATAGTTCATCATTTTGGATAGATAAATACAAGAAAGTTTTATATGAATAATATACTAAAAAATTGTTTAATGAGGAAAAATAATGGCTAAGGGAAATCGTGGAGGCAGTCGTGGAAGTCAAGGCTATCAGATACAGAAAGCTATAAATATAGCCGAAAAAAGTTTGAAAGACAGTCAGCGGAGATACAACTATGAAGTGAAAAAAATTACTGCTGACGGCACGTCACTGAGTACCGCTAAAAAAATAGTCACGAAAGATTTCAACAGAATCGGCATTGATACACCTCAGAAAATAAAAACACAAATAAACTCACTGAAAAAAATACAACAGAAATTTAACTTTTAAGGAGCGGACTGAATGACAAAAGAAAAATATCCCGAAAATCCAAAGAAAAATGCAGTTAAGCCGGTACAGAAAATCAACTCCGGAAAAGAAATTGATATTCATGAATTTGATGATGATAAATTCAACTATGAGTGTCCGAAATGCAAATTTAAATTTAACAGAAAGTGATATTTTATGTTTGATTGGAAATGGTATCTGAAAGATATAAAACAGGACAGAAACGTAACGGTTTTTTCATGTTTTTCCTGTGGCGGTGGTTCAACAATGGGCTATAAACGGGCAGGATTCAGAGTTATCGGAAACTGTGAAATTGACAAATCCATGAACGAAATCTATAAAATAAATCACAATCCGGAGTACAGTTTTCTTATGGATTTGCGTGATTTCAACAAGCTTGAAAATCTGCCCGATGAACTGTATCACCTTGACATACTGGACGGAAGTCCACCGTGTTCAACGTTTTCCTTTGCCGGTAAAAGAGAAAGGTCATGGAGTAAAGAAAAAGTTTTTCGTGAGGGACAGAAAAAACAAACCCTTGACGACCTGTTTTTTGTGTTTTTAGATACGGTTGAAAAGCTCAAACCCAAAATTGTGATTGCCGAAAACGTGACAGGAATTGTCAAAGGAAATGCAAAGGGATATGTCAACCAGATAATAAAACGCTTTGGTTTTCTCGGCTATAAAGTGCAGATATTTCAGCTAAATTCGGCATTCATGAACGTGCCACAGGCAAGGGAAAGGATATTTTTTATTGCCAATAATCAGAATTTCAAAAAGCTAAAACTTGATTTCAACGAAAAGCCGATTTTGTTCAAAGAAGTACGTTCTGAAAAGGGAAAGGCATTCAGCAAGCCGGACGGAGTATATGAAAAACTGCTTACGTATTATCAGCCCAGCGATAAGTCAATTGCCGATATAAGCAGACGAGTAAGAGGCATGCACACAGGTTTTTCAAACAGCATAGTTGCAGATGATGTTGTTTGCCGTACTCTCACTGCCAGCGGAATGTTTTTCAGAGCTTGCGACAGGCTTAATTTTTCAGATGAGGATTTCCGGAACGTCTCAGCTTTTCCGCAGGATTACGATTTCAGAAACAGAAGCGTACAGTACATATGCGGTATGAGTGTTCCTCCTAACATGACGGCTCATATCGCTGAAGAAGTATACAGGCAATAGTTGGAAAAATAAAGGCGGTTGATAGTATGGAAAAGCTCAGAGACTATGAGGTAAAAGTCAGAAACTGGCTCGGCAGTGCATTTTATGCAGATAAAAAAGCAAAGGCACTTGATATGCTGATAAGGCAGTGCAGAGAACGCTCAGAGGGGCTTACAGGGTCGGGACAGTACAACTATACTGTTCAGTCTGAAACACGCTCAAACAGCACAGAAAATGCCTTTATGAACCTTGCTGACATGGAACAGAAATACATCAATCAAAAGAAAGAACTTGAAAATATCTCTCTGAAAATATCAGACGTAATTTCTTTGCTTTATGATGACGATTTGGAAACAGTTCTGATACACCGCTATTTGCTTTTCCATACGATTGAACAGACTGCCGAAATTATGCATTACAGCACGGAAACTGTCCGCCGGAAAACCAACAGGGCAATAAAAAAGTTGTGTGAAAAGTTGCTTGAATGTGAGTATGACATATGATATTATACTACTATAGATTACTGACATTTTTAAATAACTCCTTTGCAGAAAAGCATTCAGAAATGAGTGCTTTTTTGCTGTATGAATACTATGAAAAAATCATGTAAATATTGCGGAGGCATTCATGACAGCGGTTATGTATGCCCGAATAAACCGCAGACTGTTTATAGAAAATATCCACATAGAAAGTACCCGCAGAAAAGAGATTCAATGGCAGATAAGTTCCGGAGTTCTTACAATTGGCAACAGAAACGGACATATATTTTAAAGCGTGACTGGTATCTCTGCCGTGTATGCTTTTCCAGTGGCAGAGCAAATGCCGGAAAACTTTCAGTACATCATATAATTTCATTAAAAAATAATTTTGATTTGAGGCTTGACGACGACAATCTGATAACTCTTTGTTCAATACATCATGAACAAGCCGAAAAAGGAATAATTACAGCAGACACACTGAAACAGCTAATCCCCCCTACTTCTTGATATACAGGAAAAAAAATCAACATACATCTATAAACACTGGGGAAAATAGATAAAATATACCCTAAATGGAAATTTTGAGAAAGGAGCTGAGACAATGGCACGACCTGCAATGTCTGCAAAAGTTACTGCAAAACATTTGACAAAATCTGAAAAAGAAACGAAACTTTCCGCTGAAAACAGACTTAAAGGCAGTTCCGACAAACTCAAACCTGCCAGTCATCTTACTGCACCACAAAAGAAAATTTTTAAGTTTATAGTTTCAAATCTTGAAGATAGCGGAATACTTGGAAATCTTGATAATTATGTGCTAAATGAATGCAGTATCTGCATTGACCGTATGCAGTGTATAGAAAAGCAAATCAACGAAGATCCCGATTTAATGGCTGATACTGCATTAATGGCTACTAAAGACCGCTACACAAAGGCTTTTTTCCGGTACTGCAATGAATTGTGCTTGTCGCCACAGGCAAGGGCTAAAATAGCTAATATCAATCTTCAGACCAAAGAAGAAAATCCGCTTTTGTCGCTTCTGAATGACGATTAAAGACAGCAGGGCTTACAAGTATGCTCTATGGTGTGCAGACCCTAATAATCAGTTTGTCGGGATATATGTTAAAAAGCAAGCTGTTACATGGCTTGAAATAGCCGACGGGAAAAATTCTGAAATACAGATAAGCGAAAAACGCTGGCAGAAAATAACCAAACTGCTGAAACTCATGATTCACCCAGATTTACACGTCACAATGCTTGACGGACTGGAAGATTATGCACTTTTCTTTATTTATGCGGTTTTCTGTACAGTAAAACGTTCTGACGGTCTCCGCTACTATCAGACGGCACTTCTTGAAATTGCCCGAAAGAACTTCAAAACGTTCACTTCTGCTGTGATTTTTATTATCGGTTTGCTTACAGAACCGAAATTCAGCCGTTTTTTCAGCGTAGCACCCGATTTGAAGCTGTCATCTGAGTTACAGCTTGCAATCCGGAAAATAATAAAATCAAGTCCATGCCTTGCCGATGAAAAGATATTCAAAACTCTCCGCAAAGAAATACGCTGTAAACTTACTGAAAGCGAATACACTCCGCTTGCCTACTCACAAGATAAAATGGACGGTAAATTAGCAAATATGTTTCTTGCCGATGAGTGCGGAGCTATGGATAACTATCCGATTGAGGCTATGAGAAGTTCACAGCTTATACTTCATGAAAAACTGGGAATAATCATTTCAACACAGTACCCGAATGACGATAATGCCATGCTGACTGAAATTGACATAGCCAAAAAATCCCTTGATGGACTGCTTGAAAATCAACAGATTTTTGCACTTCTTTATGAACCGGACGACTGTTACAAGACCGGCGGTACATGGAAAACAGAAGATTTAGTGATATATCAAGCAAACCCCGTTGCATATACCTATGAATATATTTTTGATGAGTTATGCAGAAAAAGACAAATGGCGGTTTTATATAAAAATCTCCGTGAAAATTTCCTCTGTAAGCACTTGAATATCCAGTATAAAGGACTTGGCACAGAGGGATATGTAGATATTACTAAACTGAGACTTTGCAAAACTCCCGAAAATTTAGATTTTTGGGCAGGAAAGCGTGTATACATAGGTCTCGACCTCTCGCAGACTACTGATAATACCGCCGTTGCTATGGTGACATATGCAGACGGCTTTATTTATGCAAAAATATGGGGATTTATTCCGAAAGACCGCATGAAAGAAAAATCGGAAACTGAAAAAGTCGATTATCAAGGATTAATAGATTCCGGCTGTTGTTTTGCGTGCGGTGATGAAGTTATAGATTACCAGTATGTTGAGAATTTTATATTATCTCTGCCGGAAAAATATGGTGTTGATATAGTTCAGCTTGGTTTTGACCGCTACAATGCTATTTCTACTGTGCAGAAACTTGAAAGTGCTGAAAATCCCATAGAATGCGTTGAAATCAAACAGCATTCAAGCGTTTTACACAGACCTACAAAATTACTCAAAGAGTATATTTTAAGCGAAAAATTCAGATATTTTGTCAATAAAATGCTCGAAATTAACTTCCAGAATGCACGTTGCACATATGATACAAATTTAAATCAATATGTTAACAAAAAGAAATCAGCAGGCAAAGTGGATATGGTGGTTGCTCTGATAAACGCTGTTTTTCTGCTACAGGTCAACGAACTTGACAACGTAATTGAAGATTTTGGGTGTATTCTGATATAAGGGGGAAAATATTATTAAAATTTTCAAGAAAAAGGAAAAAAGGGCTTCCGGTTCGGGCTTTGTTGACTGTTCAGACCTCAGCTTTTTTTCCGGCGATACGGTCACACGGTCACAGGCTATGGAAATCCCGACAGTATCAGCTTGTATCGGAAAAATAGCTGATACAATCGCACGTCTGCCGATAAAGCTCTATCAGAAAACTGACAGTAAAATTTCTGAAATTACAGACGACCCCCGTCTGACACTCCTTAACGGCGATACCGGCGACACTCTAACAACCGTTGATATGTGGAAAGCTGTTATTGAAGATTATTTCCTTGGCAATGGCGGGTGGATTTATATAAATTCCGACGGAATACAGACAAAAAGTCTTCACTATGTTGACAGCATGAACATCAGCATAGCAACCAACAATGAACCGATTTTCAAGGCATTCAAAGTATTTGTAAACGGCGTACCATATTACGATTTCCAGTTTATCAGACTTTTCAGAAAGACAAGAAACGGCTGGTCAAATATTCCTTTGCAGTCCGATAATCCGGTAATTTTTTCAGCTTGCTACAACGCATTGAAACTCGAAAACACTATGAACAGAAACGGCGGTAACAAAAGAGGTTTTCTGAAAACCAAAACAAAGTTATCCGCTGAGGCTCTCGAACTTGTCAAGCAGAGTTTTCCGGCAGTTTATGATAACGGCACAGGCGGTAAAATTCCGGTTCTCAATGATAATCTTGACTTTGAACCGCTCTCATCGTCCGCTGTGGAGTTGCAGATTAATGAAAACAAAAAGGCAAACAGCACTGAAATATGCAAGATTTTTGGATTTCCGCACACTGTCATTGACGGCAGTGCAAGCGACGGCGACAACAAAAAATTTATTGAAACAATTGTTTCCATTCTTAATCAGATTGAGACAGCTCTTGATAACTTTCTGCTTCTCGAAAAAGAAAAAAGTCAAGGCTTTTATTTTGCATTTGATACAAAGGAACTAACAAGAGGCAGTCTCAGAGAACGTTATGAGGCTTACCAAATAGCCGTTAAAAATCACATCTTACAGGTTGATGAAATCCGCCGTGAAGAAGACTATGAACCGCTCGGCTTTAATTTCGTAACTATGGGTCTTGGCGACGTTCTTCTTAATCCTCAGACTATGGAAGTCTTCACTCCCAACACCGGACAGACCTCAAAACTTAATGACAGAAATAAAAATTTAGAGTGACATAATCAAATAAAAAAAGAACAATTTTAAAAAGTGGTGATGAAATGAAAATAGAAAAAAGAGCCGACGGTCTGCACATAACCGGCTATGTCAACGTCACTGGAAAACTTTCAAGACCAGTCGTAACGCCACACGGAAAAGTCCTTGAAACAATCGAGGAAAGGGCTTTTAACAGGGCTATTAAAAAATCCGGCGAAATAACGCTGACAGTCGACCATGACAGCACAGCTTATGCAAGAACCAGTGACGGCACACTGAAACTCTCGGAGGACGCTATAGGTCTGAGGGCGGACTGTCTGATAACAGACGAAAATGTCATGGAAATGGCACACAGAGGCAAAATAAAAGGTTGGAGTTTCGGAATGTACAACGTCGTTGACGAACTCGAACAGCGTACAGAGGGTCTGCCGATACGTCATGTAAAGGATTTCACTCTTGACCACATAACGCTTGTAAAGGACAAAATACCATGCTATTCGGCGACTTCCGTTGAATACCGTGCCGACAGTCTGACCGACGTTGAAAGCCGTGCCATTGATATTATACCAGAATACTCCGAAAAGCCCGATTACACAAAATACATTGAAAGGTTGAGAAAAATTAATGCTTAAAAAACTTATCGAAAAAAAATCCGCTTTAAAAGCTGAAATGCAGTCGCTTCTTGATAATGCAACAGCAGAGGAAAGAGCATTCACAGACGAGGAAACAACAAAGTTTGACAGCCTTGAAAACGAAATCAGAGCTATTGACAGCACAATTACAAAGGTGGAAAAAATGCAGAATATCTCAGATAATTCTGTGCCGTTCTCAAATACTGATAGCAGGGCAGAGACAGAAGAAAGAGCTTTTATAAGCTATATTACAGGTAAAATCTCTGAAATGCGTGCCGGTGAACAGAATTTCACTATGGATAACAATTCAGATGTCATTCCGGAAACTATTGCAAACAGAATTATCAAAGAAGTTACCGATATATGCCCGATTTTAAAGGGTGCTGAAATGTATCATGTCAAGGGGACACTCAAAATCCCGAAATACACAAAAGCAAGCGGTCATGACGTGACAGTAGGTTATGCAGAAGAATTTAAGGAGCTTACAGCAGATGCCGGAAAATTTGTTACTGTTGATTTATCCGGCTACCTTATGGGAGCATTGACCCTCATCGGAAAGAGTGTTCTGAATAATTCCGCCGTTGATGTTCTTGGCTTTGTAACTCGCCACATGGCTGAACAGATTGCAATATGCCTTGAAAAAGAACTTTTACACGGTACAGTCGGCAAGGCAGAGGGTGCTTTATCAACTGCAAACACAGTGACTGCAAAAGGCAAAACTGCTGTAACTCTGGAAGACCTCATCAAGCTACAGTCGGCTATAAAGCAGAGTTTTCAGGGCGGTGCTTGTTGGACCATGAACCCCGAAACTTTTACAGCGGTTAAACTTCTTACCGATACAAACGGTCGTCCGCTGATTGAACCCGATGTTACACAGGCATTCCCTTACAGATTACTCGGCAAACCGGTTTACCTTTCCGATAATATGCCTAAAATCGCAAGCGGTGCAAAATCCGTGCTTTACGGCGATTATAAGGGACTTTCAGTTAATTTCCGTGAAAATATCGCCATTAATATTCTCCGTGAAAACTATGCCACACAGCACGCTGTAGGTATAAACGCATGGTTTGAGTTTGACAGCAAAATTACTGACGAACAGAAACTTGCCGTACTCGTTCACACTGGCTCATGAAAATAAGCGAAATAACACCGGAAATCGTCAAGGATTACTGTGGAATTTCTGACAGTGACAGCGACGATTTGATAAAAAAAGTCCTTATGCCGTCCGCAAAAGCCTATATTATTGGCTATACCGGACTTACTGCCGAAGAAATCAACGCCCATGAGGATTTATCAACCGCTTTTTTAGTGCTTGTCAACGATATGTACACACAAAGGGACTACACATTGAGTTTTCAGAAACAGATAAATCCAGCAGTCAGTACGATTTTAGGGCTATATTCTGTCAATTATCTGTGAGGTGCTTATGATATACAACAAGAAAATCATTTTTCAGATTATCACTGAAAAAGCGGACGAAATCGGCAGTCAGTCGCCGGAATGGACGGATTTTTTTACAGCATGGGCAAATGTCAACAGCATAGGCGGTCGGGAGTATTACACTGCATCACAGGTCAACTCACAAAACGACGTGATTTTTAAAGTGAGATACTCCCGAAAAATAGCCGGATTTCTTACATCTGAAATCCGTATACTATACAACGGCAATATATATGACATAAAGCACATTGACGACTATCAAGAACAGCACAGACAGCTTGTTTTCAGAACGGAGGTTCATAATGGCGGACACAATTGAAATTGACGAGTTGACAAAAACCCTTCATGATTTTGCGTATCACAGTTCTTACGAGAATGTAGAAAAAATTCAAAATGGCATAGATAAAATCACACAAGAAGTCTCAAAAGAGGTTAAAGAACTGTCACCGGTTTATGAGGGAAAAAGCAAAAAACTTAAAAAAGGTGCATACAAAAAAGGCTGGGTGACTTCATTTTTAAAGCGTGACGGTACATACAGAAAAGTGATTCACAACAAAAATTACCGACTTGTACACCTACTTGAAAACGGTCACGACTTGTTAGACAGTAACGGCAAAAAATACGGTGAAGTTCCGGCACATAAGCATATTGAAACAGCATATCAGCACGCTGAAGAAAAGGTTGACGCACTGTTACGAGGTATATAATGGAACTTAAAGAAATCTATGCTAAACTCTGCACGCTTGATATTCCAGTGGCTTACTTGCAATTCAACAAGCCACAAAAACTGCCTTTTATGGTCTACTTTGAGGCAGGAACGGAAATTCAAGGGGCAGACAATTACAATCTTTACCGCCGTACCGAAATCCGTATAGAACTTTATTCGGAAAAGAAAAATCCCGATTTGGAGCGGAAAATAGAAAATCTTTTCCGTTCTGTCGAGATTGAAAAGGACAGCGACGCATATCTAAAAGACGAAAATATGTTTATGACAGTATTTTCTTTTGAAACTATTCAGAAAATTGAATAAAAATCAATGTAATTTTTTGTGAGTATTTTCTTCCAAAAACTATTGACTTTTGTGTAACCGTATGTTATTATAATTATGGTAACACAAAAGGAGGTGAACAAATGTCACCAAAGGGTAGACCTACTGATAATCCTAGAAAACATGATACAAGAATTAGAATGTCCGATGAAGATGTAGCATTACTTGAATATTGTGCTAAAGCTACAGGAAAAAGTAAATCTGATATTATTCGTAGCGGCATCAGAAAGGTTTATGACAGCATAAAAAAGTGAGTTTGCTACGACCAACCAAAGTTACAGCAAACTCACAGCTTATCAATCCCGAAAGGATTTGCTAAATCTATTATAACATATCCTTTCGGGAAAGTCAATAACAAAAGGAAAAAAATTTTTATGAATCAAATCATGAAATTTGAAGACACTCCCATTGATATTCAGATTATCAATGGCGTTCCAATGTTTGAATTGTATTCTGTTGGAATGGCTCTTGGATATGTTAAAACCAACGGAAAATCGGCAGGTGTACACTGTGTACACCCAAATAACAAATCTTTGTTCCCTTTTAAATCAAGAATTGATAAAGTTGCTGAAAATGCCGAGATTAAGCCGGTTTTACACAACGCAAAACTTTACATTACTGAACCACAGATTTATGACTTCATGCTTGAAGCAAGAACTGTAAAATGCAGAGCTTTCCGCAAGTGGATTACAAACGAAGTTCTCCCCACGCTTAACCACACTGGTTCATACACTTACAGACAACTCTCATTTGAGGACGAGCCAAAGTATGAGTACTTTGACAAGACGTATAAAGGTGAGCCTGTGCTGACAGTCGAGGATATCAGTCACATCATCGGGGTCAAAAAAAGTAGTATCTCCTATCATATCGGAAACAGATTTTTACAAAAAGGCTGTGACTATTACACACTCAGAAAAGGGACACTTCTTGCTTTCAAAAAGGAAAATCCAAAAATTTCTGATAAAATTACGTGTTTAAACATTGTGGTAAAATCGGGCTTTGTGAAGCTGTGCGAAATTCTGGAAATCAAGTGTGATATTCCCAAATGCTATTGCATTGAGGAAAAGAAAAAGCCCTCAAATGACATTGTGGAAAAAATCCTAAAAGACTTAGGAATAACCTGCTATCAGCTTACAGAACGTGCAAGTGATATATTATTAGACAAAAATATTACTGCAACCGGTAATTCAGTACTGCTACACTGTCCGGCAGATAAAGGCGGTGACCGGATATTTTATGACAATTCGTCCGGAACATATGAAAAACTTGCCATTATCATGCAGAATATCGGATATCTGTTGTTAGGCGGATTCAGAGACAGCATTGACAGTAGACCCGTTTTAAGAGATGAAATCCACGATGAAGCAAAAATTTTTTCAGCGGTATTTCTGGCACTGAAAATGTTTGCCGATTATGGTGGATTTGATACAAGCAAATAATTTAATAAAGACTAAGCACTTCTTCGGAGGTGCTTTTTCTATACAATTTTTTAGGAGGATTAACTATGTCGCATACACAGACAAAAGAACTGAACAAAATCCCGATAGGCTCTATGGACTTCTACATCATAGAGTGGACAGGAATTATTCTAGAAGACAACATTATTGAGACGGAAGAAAATATGTCCGGACGTACCAAAAACGGTGCTACAGTAAGCTATAACGCCACATGGTACACGGCTGAATCAGACGACGGAAAAGCCAAAAAACGCCGTCTTACTGGTGAATCTGCCTCAATCAACTACGGCAATATCACATGGAACGGCAAAACACTTGAAAAGTACATAGCAACCGCACGCTCGGAGGAAAAAGACGGCAAACGCATAACCAAAATCGGCGGTATTGAGAACGACAATGGAAAGCGTTATCTGATACGTGGCGTACATCACGACAAAGTTGACGGCGATATACGTATAACTGGTGTGGGCGTAAATACTGGCGGTTGGGAGGCGGTTTTCAAGACCGACAGTGAAACAGTTATACAGCCTACATTTGAGCTTGAACCAGTGATTGACAACACAGGAACGCTCTTGATTTATGAAGAAGAAATCATTGAATCCGGAAGTCAGGAGAGCGAATAATGCAGAAATTCAAGTTTACTACAGGTTATGGACAGACCTTGACTATAAATCCGCCGTCCGCACGTCTTTACTACAGGAAATACGCCCTTGCAAAGACTGAAACAGAGACTTTCGAGGCTATAGCTGAAGTCTGCAACAACAACGACGAAAAAATACCAGTAACCGTTGATTATCTGCTTGACAACTTCACAGCGGTCGATTTACAGCGGTTTACAGCAAATTTCCCACAGTGGATAGCCAACGCACGTGACAGCGACCCAAACTGAAAATACCTTACTGTCCGACACAAAGCAGTAAGGTATATTTTTTAAATAATTCACGTGATTCAAAAATAGTCGCAGACTACACAAATATGACAGTTCCGGAGACTGAAAACCTTGATATTTTCAGCTTCTGGGGCTATCTTCATGACGCATGGGTGTATAACTGCAATCAGACTGAAGCAGGTCGGGAATACCTCGAAAATGCCTATTATTACAGTCAGACAAAGCCCGACCGGCAGGCTTTAAGAAATCTATTCGGAGGTGGTCCGCATAGCAAGCAGTAAAATCAAAGGAATTAATATCAAAATCGGTGCGGACACTACCGGTCTTGACACTGCACTTAAAAAAATCGAAAATTCGGGAAAAAGTACACGTTCTGAACTTTCAGAGATAAACCGTGCTATAAAGCATGATTCCGATTCTGTGGTGCTGTGGTCTCAGAAACAGGAGCTTTTAACAAAGGCTATCGAGGACAGCAGAAAAAAACTTGAGTTTCTGCTGTCCGCACAAGAACAGGTAAAGCGACAGTTTGAAAACGGTGAAATTGACGGCGGTCAGTACCGTGCTTTTCAGCGTGAAATCGAAAGTACACGCCACAATATACAAAACCTTAATGGTCAGCTTGCTGAATCAAATCAGCGGTTGCAGGAATGCGGAGAACAGGCTGAAAACTCCGCAAACGGCGGTTACACGGTTCTCGGAAACGTCTTTGCAAACGTCATCACAGAGGGCATAAAGCTCGCCGGAACTGCACTCCAAAACTTCACACAAGACATTATCACAACAGGCGAGGAATACGAATCGGCGATTTCAAACGTTGTGGCTATTTCGGGGGCAATGGCTGAAGAAGTCGAGATGTTGCAGGAAAAAGCCGAAAAAATGGGTGCAACCACTAAATTTACTGCTTCCGAATCTGCCGAAGCTATGAGTTATATGGCTATGGCTGGATGGAAAGTCAACGACATGATTTCCGGACTTGACGGAATAATGGATTTATCGTCAGCTTCCGGCGAAAGTCTTGCAAGCGTTGCCGATATTGTAACCGACGCATTGACAGCTTTTGGTCTTACTGCCGGAGATTCTGCACACTTTGCGGACGTTCTGGCGGCTGCCTCGTCCAACGCTAACACCAATGTCGCTATGATGGGCGAGACTTTCAAGTATGCTGCCCCTGTCTCCGGAGCTTTTGGATTCTCAATTGAGGACACCGCTGAGGCTATCGGACTTATGGCAAACTCCGGCATTAAAGCAAGTCAGGCAGGAACGTCCCTCAGAACTATTCTTACAAATCTGTCAAGAGATGTGACAATTTATGGCGAGGCTTTCAAGAGTGCAAACAATGCAGCAGGTGAGTACATAGTGACTACTACAAACGCTGACGGATCAATGCGCGATTTGTCCGATATACTGGCGGATTTACGTGCAGGTTGGGAACATCTTACAGAGGCGGAACAGGCACAAAATGCCACTATGGAAACTATAGCAGGTAAAAATGCAATGTCCGGATTCCTCGCACTCATGAACGCAGGAACTGCCGACATCGAAAAACTTTCAACAGCTATCGAAAACGCTGACGGCACGGCAAAAGCTATGTCGGAAACTATGCTTGACAACCTACAGGGCGACCGCACGCTTTTTGAAAGTGCTTTTGATGGCGTTAAAATTGCCGTTTCAAAAGAACTCAATCCAGCACTCCGTGACCTTACACAGTATGCAACATCACAGATTCCGAAAATTCAAAAGGCTATCGAACCTGTGGCGGACTTTGTGACAAAGGCTATAAAGGCTGTCCCGAAACTTGTTGACGGCTTGCAGAAAGTTTCGCCTGTCCTTGTTACAATCGGTTATGCTCTGCTGAATATCGGCGCTTTAAGCCTTATGCCGAAAATTACATCTTTCTGCACTACAACAATACCCACTGTTATTCTTCCGGCTATAAAAGGGCTTTTTGCGACAGTTTCCGCCCACCCTTTTGTAGCTGTTGCGGTTGCAGTTTCGTCACTTACCGCAGGATTATTTAATTATCTTAACAAACAGCTTGATGTGAAATCTGAAACAGAATTGCTTATCGAAAAGCACAACGATGAAACACAGGCTCTTATTCAAAAAAGACAGGCGGTTGAGGACCTAAACGACGCTTTTTATGAGAATGTTGACGGCATTCAGAATCAGACCGACCGCACAAAAGACCTCTGGGAAGAACTCGACAAACTCGCCGACCAGTACGGAAATGTCCAGCAGAAAGACAAGGCTCGTGCGGAGTACATACTCAGCGAACTTAACAACGCACTCGGCACTGAGTACACCATGACCGGCAATCAGATTGACAATTACAGGCAGTTGTCCGCCGAAATAGACAACGTAATAGCCAAAAAACAGGCGGAAATGCTGATTGATTCATACCTTGCAAACTCCGTTGAAATTACAAAACAACGCACTGAGGCACGTTCTGACTATGAAAAGTATGACAGGGAATATGCTGAAAAGAAAAAGATAGTTGAAGATTTAGAACGTCAATATAAAGAATTAACAGGAAGCAGTGCAGAAGAAATCACAAAAGAAACTGACAAAGATAAAGCATTTGAAAAAATAGATTTTATAACCTCACAGTTGTATGGTGGCAAACATGAAATAAGCGATATAGCTAAACAAATATGGTCAGCACGTGATGAGGCTATGCAGTCAAAAACTTTACGTTTACAAGCTGAAAAAACCTATAATTCAACAAGCGAATACTTTGAAAATCTCAATGACTTACAAGAGGCTTATTCTCTCGGACAGTATGAAAGAATGTCTGAAATTATCTTTGCGGAAAAAGATTTAACAGGTACAACCCTCGACGAATCCGCCACCAGTGCAGAAGAACGTCTGGAAATCTACAGCGAAAACTTGCAGAAAACTCTTTCAGACTTTCAGCTTGCTGTCAAGGACATGAAACAGACTTCCGTTGACGAACTGGAAAAAGAGTTTGCAAGCGTTATGCAGTCGGGTGCTGTGGCAGGGGTTGACCCCCTTGAAACATGGGGAGAATTCAAGAAAGATGTACTGGATTTTCAAGCAAACGGTCTTGATATTTCGCCGTTAATTTCAACTCTCGCCAACAGCGGTATATCTCCGGCGGAAGCATTCGGCAGTGACTGGCAGGAAGTTTTCAGAACTCAGCTGAAAAACGGCGGTGATATGGATTCAATGCTGAAATGGCTTGACAACTCTGAATATTATGCAAGTATTTCAAGTATTTTCGGCGATAATCAAAGATTTATAGAGTACATAAAAAAGCAGTCCGGACAGGGTATTGACGTTTCATCACTGCTTGAACTCGGCATTAAATCCGGACTTTCTGAATCCGACGAATTTGTGAAAATCTTTAAATCAAATATTTCAAAAAGTCTGAAAAACGGTTGGGATGTTGGAAATCTCCTTGAACTCGGCAACCAGTGGGGCATTGATTTGGGTGCGGAATTTGGCGAAAGTTTCGGCTCACAAATGGAGACCCTCAGCATGAACGGCGTTGATTTGACAGAGTTTATCAAGTGGGCAGAAAAAAACGGCAAAAGCATTGCGGAGGTTTTCGGGGAGAATTTTCAGAACGAACTTTCGGAATATCTTAAATCTGAAAAGTTAACTAATATTAAAAATAATTTTTCTATGGGAAGCTTTGTTTATACTAGACTTTTCGGCGGAGAATTTGACTTAACAGACAGACTTATAAAAAAATTTGCGAACGGCGGAGACGTTTCAGCACTGGTCAGACAAGCACGCAAACAGGGATTGAAAGTCGGTGATGTTTTCGGCGACAGCTACACGGACGTTATCCAACAGCAGATAGACAAAAAATATGACATCACAGAACTGCTTGAATGGGGCGAAGAATCGGGAGTTGAGACTGGAACAATGCTCGGCAGAAACTACACCAACGAGGTACAGGATTTTGTTGATAAAAATTTTTCTATCGTATCACTTCTTGAATGGGCGGAAAAATCCGGTAAATCAGCAGGTGAAGTTTTCGGGAAAAGTTTCCATGACATTGCTGACAGTTACATGAAATACGTTGAGACTACACAGACCGCCGAAAATGCCGGAAATATCGTTGCAAATCAAATTGGCAATATTTTTAACAATCTTCCGTTCATGGCGAATGGTGGATTTCTTTCAAACGGTCGGGCGGTCGTTGCGGAAGCAGGTCCGGAACTACTCGAAGTCATGAACGGCGGTGTACGTGTAACTCCTCTATCGGAAAATTCACGGAATACAGCGATAAACTCAGCCGGACAGAAGATTTTCTACAGCAACTACACGATTAACGCCACAATTGCAGGAGGTTATGACGTTTCAAGGCTTGCTGAGGACCTCGAAAGTGAAAAACGTCGCATAGAAATGGGCTTAGGCAAATAAAAAAACGCTCTATAAAAGAGTGTTTAAATCTATATCAAGAATCAATGATAAGTAATTATTGAATAAGGTGATAAAATGAGCTACTTTTTATTTAATGGCGTAAATTCGGACGATTTGGGTCTTATGGTGACAAGTCCGCCGGTGCGTCCGACATGGGAACTTGAATCGCAGGAGTTTACGATTGCTGGAAAAACGGTAAAATATACTCAAAAATCAAAGACTTACAGCAATCAAACAATGACTATTGAGACATTTCTTGACGATATATCACAGAAAAATTTACAAAAAATTTACCATTTGCTACAGGAAGGCGGCAAATTATGGCTGTCATCGTCTCCGGCAGAGTACCTTGAAGTCACGGCACAACCGCCAGATATAAAGCCTGTGGCGTACTTCGCCGGAGAATGCATTCTAAAATTCACGGTCAAGCCCTTTGCACGTGCGGTCAATCCGACGACCGTTGAAATAACATCTGAAAACAGTTATAAATCGGTAAATAACAGCGGTACACTTTTCAGCGAACCGCTTATATCTTTCTGTCCTCAGTCTACAAAAACCGTCATCACAGTGAACGGCTCTGACTTCACGGTTCATACGCCGGAAAACTGCACGCCCGAATCAACTATTTTTATTGACAGTGAAGAACAAATCGTCTATTTTCAGCTATCTGACGGCAATTTTTGTACCTGTCTGCAATACACAGAGGGCGATTTACCACTGTTTCACACGGGTGAAAACTATGTCAAGTATTCCGGAGCGGTTCACGACTTTAAAGTTAATGTAAGGGAGCGTTTTTTATGACAGGCACAGGCACAGAAAAAAGTCCATATATAGTGACAAACTGGTCG
>JAMPAU010000017.1 GCA_023667045.1 Ruminococcus flavefaciens
AGAACAATGCCGGCACTTATTAAATCAGAAGTCACAAGGCTTCTGATTTTTTTATGTTTAAAAGCCCCACGTTTTCACGGAGGCTTTTTCTTTATTGATTCTTTATCCATTCTGACAGGGCGGAAATAAACAGAGTATTTGTAGGAATATCGTTTTCACTTTGCAAAGAATTTCCGAAAATACTGAATGCAAAATCGGTATCACAATTCATATATCCGGAATGTATAGTAGTTCTTATAGCACGCTCTACTGAAAGCGGTGATATATTGAAACGACAAGCAATTTCCGGATAAAGTGATTGCGAAAAATTTTCCGAATTATTGTATATTATCAAGGCTTTGAGGATATAGTAATAACCCTTTGTGCATGGCGTGATACCGAGTTTCAGTAATGCTTGTGAAGTAATTGTTTCGATTGACATATTTTCACCTCTCTTTAATTTACATTATATCACAGGAATCAACAAAAACAAAGATTATATTCAAGTTATATCTATTATATGACTAATAAAAGTGTCGAAATTATTTTGCAATATCAAAAAAGGAGAATTATTAATGAATAAACTTGAAATAAAGTCTGACTATCTTTGGGTAGACGATGAATGTCTTAACTCAATTTTTGAAAAAATTCACGGAAGCGATAATTTTTTTGAGTGGCTTGTATCTTCAATTTGTGTCGAAAATACAGGCGAACTTGATTATATTCATGAACTTATAAAAAGAAAAATCTCATGTAATTTTCCGGTTCTGGTGTGCGGTGATGATTTGGACTTCAGTTGTGAAAAAGTTGTGGTTAAGACCATATGGACTGAAAAAACTGTTATCTGGACAAAGTTTGGCACTGTAAAAGGGAGCATAAATTACTGGGAAAAATACAGAAATTCCGGCATAAGAAAAGTCGAAAACTGGACTGATAATGACTGGAGTAAATATGGTTCAATAGCTTATGACCTTTTATATGATGAAAATTTTTTTGATTCATGGTGTTCTGAAAACTGGCATGAAGAAGTTTATCGGCGTACATGGGGATATTATCATGAGTATTTCAATAATGATTTAAATATTGACTGGATTGGAGAGGTCGCTTTTACTTTTGATTCTGAAGAATATCAGAATGTTTTTCTGAGATAAAAATTTTCCTACAAAATGTATAATTTATATTGACATTTACTGGATTTAATGTTAATATGTAATTATACTTAATAATGGGAGGTTTTTATCATGAAGAAATTTATAAAAAAATTCACAGCATTAGCGGTTGCATTGAGTGTACTTCCAGTAGCAGACATGAATGTAAAAGCGGAAGATTATGCAGTCCGTGACCCATTCTATAACTTTGAAAAAGGCTATAATTATTATGAATCGGAGCATTTTCAGTTTATATGGGGAAATTCCGGTGATTCGTCGAAAGTCACACAGGAATTTTTAACTGAAAACTCAAAAAACTTTGAGGCTTGCTGGGACGTTTACATGAATGACCTTTCAATGAGAGAGCCGTCTGAGGCGGTAGACGAAAATCTGCGTGACGGTAAAAAATACAAGACTAATATATACATTTCTGGTACAGGTCTCGAAAACATGGTTGACGACTGGGCATATATGTCGTATGACAGTGGCGGATTTGCGTATATGTTTTGTTGCGTAGATTCAATGCAGTATAATCCGCCGTCATGGGTATTTCCGCACGAGTTCGGACACGTAATGACAGCACATCAGGGCGGTTGGAATAACAATAAATACTCTTATGCATGGTGGGAGGCTATCGGCAACTGGTACAGGGAGCAGTATCTTTACAGCGACTATTCAATTGACGAAACAGGTCACGGCACAGACTTTTTTGAAACATACATGAAAAATCTTTGCTTTACGTTTCCGTGCGGACGTGACTATTATGCTTCATGGGCATTTTTCCAGTATTTGACCGAAAATCCCGACAATCTTGATGGTTATGGTGCGGATTTTGTCAAAAAATTGCTACAGGAGGGTCAGACGGACGAATACCCTTTTGACCAGATAGAAAGACTTGCTCCGGCAGACCTCAAGAAAACACTCGGTCTTTATGCCGGACACATTGCCGGACTGGATTTCAAGAACGGCGACGCTTACCGTGCAAGGCTCAACGAATTACTCGATTCGGGTTCATGGAACTGGCAACAGATTTATACAATGCTTGAAGAAGTTTCCGGAAAAGCCAACACATACGCCGTACCGACAGAAAGAGCTCCGCAGTTTGCCGGAATAAATGTAATCCCTATTCAGTCGGAGAGCGGTGAACGTTCTGTTACACTTAACGCCGGAACTAATATCGACGGTGCAGACTGGAGGGCGTGTATAGTTCAGCAGTCGGCGGACGGCAGTTGTAAATATTCAGAGCTTTTCAGTGCCGGAGAGACTATAACTTGGTACTCAACCGGCGGTACGGAATATCTCGCTGTGGTTGCCACTCCCGACCTTGACAAGATAACAAAGTGCGGACTTCCGGAAATTTATAACGATAATTCGGAATTTTCTGAAAGTAATGTTTCTTTTAGCAGTAAAGAACGCTATCCATATTCTGTGACTTTCAGCGACGGTGTTTCAATGGTAAGCCGTACAGTAAAAAATAGTGAGTGGGAATCCTATCACACCCATTCAAACGGCGGTGGGCTTGTTTCCGACAGTGCCAATGTAGCTGACAGCGTATATGTCGGAAAAAATGCAAAAGTCATGGGCAGGGCGACGGTTTCCGGCAATGCAAGGATAGAAGACTATGCGGTAGTTCAGGACAGTGCAACAGTTAAGGATAATGCCGTAATAAGCGGATATGCGATAGTTGCTGAAAACGCCGTAATATCCGGAAACGCACGTGTTGACGATACAGGACTTGTAATGGGAACTGCACAGGTGAGCGGAAACGCCAAAGTCATTGAGAGTGCTTGCGTGTACGGCAATACAAAAATGTCTGAAAATGCAATTGCTAAAGGAAACGCCTTTGTCATGGCTGACGGTGTTATTTCGGGACAGGGTGCTGTTGACGGCGATTATTATGATGACAGCGGAAAAACTATCTCAAAGGGTACGTCTTATGGCTGGACGAGTACACAGTCATATGCCGACAGCCGACCATATACCGATAAGCTTATCTATGCATATGATTTTGACAGCGACAGCTCGCTGATTTTTGATGATAGATATAGTTCTACTTACGGCATGAATTACGGTGCAGAATGGGAATCAGAACGTACTTCAGCAAAGGGTGTACTTACGTTCAGCGGAAATAATTTTGCGGACGTTGACAGGAGCGTTTTATACACGGAAGATATTGACATTCAGACGGCTATGCTGAACAGAGGCAACGGAACTGTTTTATTTTTCGGTGACGATAACTCACACATAAAGCTTACAGCAGACGGAAATAATCTGACAGCGGAGTTTACGCTTGACGGCAAATCCGAAAAACTTACAGTAGAAAATGCAGTTGACGGTGCAAAGTGGGCAAAAGTTCGTTTAGTTCTGGACGGCGACAAGGGCAAAATAATGGTTGACGGAAAGCCGGTTGCAGAGGGTGAAATTACAATCAATCCCGACGATATAGCAAGTACAGTTGAAAACGGTGCTTACAGAATCGGTGCGGACAATAACGGCATGAATAATTTTAACGGTTCTGTGGATTTCGTGCGGATTTTCAGCAGTGAAGCGGAAGAACCAACCGAGACCTATTCCGGCGTTGAAGACGTGCAAGTAAGCGTATTGGTGGGAGATGTCTATTCAGATATGCGGATAGATTCTTTTGACCTCGTGAGAATAAGACAGATTGTTGTAAATAATGAATCTCTCGCAAGCAAGGAAAAAGCCACTGCTGACGTAAACGGTGACGGTACTGTGAGCATTGCCGACGCTGTAACAATGCAGAATTATCTTTTAGGCAGAGTAAATGAGTTCCCTGCCGGAACGATAGCATATTATTAAAATCAAAAAGGCAACTGTTTTGTGGCAGTTGCCTTTTTGATATACGAAAGCATAAAATGTTAGGAAAAAAATTTAAAACTGTGCTATAATATAATCACGCTC
The DNA here is from genome assembly GCA_023667045.1 of Ruminococcus flavefaciens. Taxonomy (GTDB): domain Bacteria; phylum Bacillota; class Clostridia; order Oscillospirales; family Ruminococcaceae; genus Ruminococcus; species Ruminococcus flavefaciens_AC. The sequence goes on from JAMPAU010000017.1 coordinate 4,050, forward strand.
AAGGAGGAAGTCGCAATGAACTGGATAAACGGCATACAAAAAGCTCTTGACTATATCGAAAATCACATAACGGAAAAACTTGATTATACGGAGATTGCAGAACAGGCATATTGTTCAGTGTTTTATTTTCAGAAAATCTTTAATGCACTGTGCGGTATGACTGTTGGCGAATATATCCGCAACAGAAGACTGACACTTGCCGGAAGTGAATTATATTCTATGAAGTCAAAGATAATTGACATTGCATTGAAATACGGCTATGAATCTCCGGAAAGTTTCACAAGGGCATTCAAAAAGTTTCATGGTATAACTCCGTCCGATGCGAGACAAAACGGTTTAGGGCTGAAATCCTTTTCCCGACTGAGCGTAAAAATTATTATGAAAGGCGGTAATACAATGAATTACATAATTGTAGAAAAACCGGCGTTTAAGGTTCTCGGAGTAACTGAAAAGCATTCCATTGACGAAAACAGGAATAAAAACACTATTCCGGCATTCTGGGACAAGGCACACGAAACAGGAATTATTGAAACTCTGCTGAAAAACGCTTCCGACAGGACATATATTTTCGGTATCTGTTACGGAAACACACGCACTAATCAGAAAACTTTCGATTACTCTATAGCTGTTGAATGCAGTGAAGATGTAGTCATTCCGGAGGGATACAATGTCAGTGAAATTCCGGCACGTACATGGCTTGTTACAGAGTGTACAGGAGCAATGCCGGAGGCTATACAGAAACTATGGCACGAAATATGCACGGAATTTTTCCCTGTGTCCGAATATAAACCGACTTACGAAATGGACATTGAAGTATATCCGGCAGGTGATATGACCAGTTCGGAGTACAAGTCACAGATATGGATTCCCATTGAAAAAAGTTAACCCATAAAAAAAGTACAGTATTTTACGCTGTACTTTTTTGGTTTATTACTGGACTTTATTTACATTAAGGCGTGAAAAATAAGTTTCTGCATATTTTTTGTATTCTTCGTGGAAAGACTCGTCATTTTCCTTAACATCTGCAAGATATGTGTGAAAGTCTGTTTTTTCGTCGGTCTGAATGAGAATGCAGGCAATATTTGAGCAGTGGTCGGAAATTCTTTCAAGGTTTGTGAGAATATCCTGGAAGATATAGCCGAGTTCAACGGTGCATTCGTCATTCTGCAAACGTCTTATATGACGGTTTTTAAGTTCAATGCTGAGATTGTCAACGACTTCTTCGAGAGGTTCAACCTTATGTGCAATTTTCAAATCATTGAGGTTGTACGATTCAAAGGAACGGTCGATATTTTCGGCGACAGCTTCAGTGATAATTTTAATTTCGTTAATACATTCGGCAGAAAAACTTATTTTTTTGTCGTGGATTTCCTGAGCCGATTCAACGAGATTTACGGCGTGGTCGGAAATTCTCTCAAAGTTTCCGATACAGTGCATCATTTTTGAGACAATACGGCTGTCGCTTCCGGTAACACTGCTTTTTGAGATTTTCAGCAGATAGCCGTTGATAGTATCTTCAAACCTGTCAATAATGTCTTCATTTTTGATAATAGTTTCAGCGGACTCGGCATTGTATTCAAGAATAATGTCAAGAGCCATGTTGATAGTTTCTTTAGTGAGGTCAGACATTTCTATAGTAGCAGTCCGGCAAGCCTGTACGGCAACGCTGGGGGTTTTAAGAAGTCTTTCGTCAAGACCTGTCAGTGTTCTTTCAGAACTGTTTTCAGCGTCTATTTCCTTGCCGTCACGTATAATGATTTTAGAGAGTGCAACGAGCTGTCTGGTAAACGGCAGAAAGAGTATTGTAATACATATATTGAAAATAGTGTGCATTACAGCTATTCCGACATACCCTACAGTTTCATCGAATATTGCTATATTCAGTACGTGCTGCATGATAAGTGAAACAGGCAGTAAAATTATAGTAGCCATAATTTTTACCATAAGGTGAGTTAAAGCTACACGTTTAGCGTCTTTTTTTACTCCAAAAGTAGAGAGCAGTGCAGTAACACAAGTACCGATATTACAGCCCATTATTATAGGCAGTGCCATGCCGTAAGTTAATGCCCCTGCTTTTGAGAATGCCATAAGAATACCGATAGCTCCGGCAGAACTCTGTATTATTCCGGTAAATCCTGCACCGACAAGCACGCCCAGTACGGGATTTTTGAATGCGGTCAGCAGTTTCTTGAAATCTTCCGACTGTGCGAGAGGGTCAACGGAATCCGACATCAGCGACATACCTGTCATGAGTACTGCAAATCCCACAAGAATGCGTCCTATATCTTTTTTCTTGTTTTTCTTGCAAGCCATAATCATTATTATGCCGACAAGTGCCACAAGCGGTGAAAATGACTCCGGCTTCAGCATTCTCATGAGGAAAGAAATAAAACCATTTCCTTCTGATGTCTTTATATCACCAAGACAGAGAATCCACGTTGTGAAAGTTGTGCCGATATTAGAGCCGAAACACACACCTATAGTCTGACCGAGCGTCATGAGACCGGAGTTTACAAAGCCGACAAGCATTACGGTTACAGCCGATGAGGATTGTATGGCAATGGTTATGCCCATACCCAGCAGTATGCTTTTCAGCTTGTTTGAGGTCATTTTTTTCAGTGCAACTTCAAGCTTACCGCCTGTCAGTTTTTCCAGACCGGTTGACATAACGTTCATGCCATATAGGAAAAAGGCAAGTCCGCCGAGCATAGTGAAGATGTTAAAAATTGAAAATTCTTCCATAAATTTCTCCTTAGAAATTATTTTAAGTAATCCCCTTTATTTATCTATAATCAATTATAACTTAATTTTGGAAATAGTCAATAGAAAACGGAGAAGTTTAACGAGAATTTAACATTAATACGGCATTGTGAATTTTCCTGCTTTTATTGTGTCGCCGTCAATCACAACTGAAAAAGTATCTTCCTGAGTGTAAGGCTGGTCGGGGTTTGTGTCAGAACCCTCATAATAGTTTTCTACAGTAAAGAAAATTTCGTCTTCTGTCTGTGATTCTATGCCGGTTATTTTCGACATGGAGTAATACGGATTCATTTCACGCTGACCGTTAAGGGCATAGACAGCATTGTCATATTCAAGGTATAGCATTTTTAGGTCTTCACTCGGATAGCGTTCACTGAAAACCTTATAATAATCGTTTTCCACGTCAGCAAAGGAGTGTATATTTTCGTCAACTACTTTATAGAAAATCCAGCCTAAGCCGTTATTTGTAACATAACCTGTATCAATTTCATAGGGACAGCCGACGGTAAAAAGCCATTGTGTACGGCAGGCAGATTCAAAAGTAGCCTGTCCGGCAGAAATCATAAGACTTTCATTGTCTGTTTCTGGTTCTTCTGTGAAATGCACAGCACCGTCTTCATCATATGAAAAAGCACCTGCACCGAGAGGGTCGGGCTGTTGAGTTGGGTCTTCTGGCTGAGAATCTTCTGCAACTGTACCGGAAGTTACAGAAACTGTTTCAGTAGTACTTCCGGAACTTTTTTCAGCATTCTGTACCGATGTAGCTGTAGTGGTCTGTGAATCGGATATTACAGCGGAATCAGTTTCTGTTGGAGCTGTAGTTTTCGTTGAATATGGGTCGGGCTGAATAGTTTCCTGCTGTGTTGTTTCGGAAATACTGCTTTCATCGGATTGTTTTTCTTTTTTTCCGCATGAACACATTGTAGTTAAAGCAAGCAGAATTATCAGAAATTTTTTCATATATTTTCCTCCTCGTCGTCATCAAGAACAAAGTCAATAATACCGTCGCTTACATTGACAGCAGAACATATTACCTGTACAGTCTGTCCAAGCGTATATGATACACCGCTGAAACGTTCAGTGAGTGATACTGGTTCAGAGTAGTCATATTCACCCTCCGGAAGTGTACGTATGTGTACAAGTCCCTCAATAGTGTCCGGCAACTGTACATAAAAACCGAACTCTGTAACGCTTGAAATGCGTGCCGTGAAAGTCTTGCCTATATGGGATTTCATATATTCAGCCTTGTAACAGTCTTCGCACTCACGTTCAATAGTTATCGCTCTTATTTCAGCGTCTGAAGAACGTTCAGCGGAGTTCATAGCAAAACCTGCATAGCGTTTGTTTAGCCATTCGTTGTTATAGCCTGCGAGAATATCAGTTATAATGCGGTGTATGGCGAGGTCGGGGTAACGTCTTATAGGGGACGTAAAATGTGCATAATCTTCAAGCACAAGTCCGAAATGTCCGACCGGTTCAACGGAGTATTTGGCTTTTGACATAGAACGCAACACCAGTAAATTGACCGCCTCGAATTTATCAGTACCCTTAGCACTCTCAAGAATCTTTGATGCGTGTATGGGTTTAAACTCTGTAAAATGCGGACATTCAAGATTAAACTTCGGCAGAATCTCGTGCAGAGCCTCAACTTTTGCTTCCGGCGGTGCTTCATGGATTCTATATACAAAAGGCACTTTCTTCTCACGTGCGAGTTTGGCAGAACACTCGTTAGCGGTAAGCATAAATTCTTCTATAATCTGTTCGGACTTGCCACGTTCACGGGGTACAACTGCACAGCATACGCCGTTTTCGTCTGTAATGAGTTTGCTTTCGGTTGTTTCTATTTCGGGGGCATGACGGCGTTTTTTCTTTGCAATGAGAATATCGGCGAGTTCGTCCATAAGGAAGATGTCATTTTTTACTGTCGAGTATTTTTCCGTAATTTCGGGAGTTGCCGAGCCATCAAGAATGCTGTTTATTTCCGTGTAAACGCCTTTTACTCGTGAACGTATAACGCTTTTGCAGAAACGGTATGAAATAATCTGACCGTCGCCGTCAAGCTTTATGAAAGCCGAGAGAGTAAGCCTGTTTTCGTTGGGATTGAGGGAGCATATTCCGTTGGAGAGTTCTTTAGGGAGCATAGGCACGACCTTATCCGCATAATAAATGCTTGTGCCACGTTTCATAGCTTCCTTGTCAAGATTGCTGTTTCCTCTGACATAGTGGGAAACGTCCGCAATGTGAACGCCGAGCAGATAGCCGTAATCTGTTTTCTGTACAGAAACAGCATCATCAAGGTCTTTTGATTCAGCACCGTCAATTGTGAAAATATTCATATCACAGAGGTTTTCACGGTTATTGAAAGAATATTCCTGTACACCGCCCTCTGATATTTTTCTTGCCTCTTTCAGCACTTCTTCCGGAAACTCGTCCGGAGCGTTGTGAATCATCAGAATAGACTTTGCACATGATGAGGCTTGGTCGGAACTTCCGAATACGGAAACAATTTTAACTTTGTGTTCGGCGTGTCTTCTGCCACGATATACTATTTCAGCAAGGACTTTTTCGCCGTCATTGAATTTAACGCTGTCTTCCCTTACAATAATCATGTGGTTTTTTGTAGCGGTATCTGGGACGAGATAGGGCTTGCCGTCGATAAATTCTATTTTTCCTGTCAGCACTGAACTGCTTAGTTTAATAATATCAATGATTTCGCCTTCAGGTTCTCCGGAGCGTGACGGAATATCAGAGACAAGCACACGGTCGTTAGGCATAGCACCGAGCATACACTTGCCGGGTATGAAGTATTCCACTCCGTCGTCGGTCTTTGCAAAACCGAATGTACGGCTTAGTCTCGTAACAGTAGCCGGATAGATATTAAGCCGTGAGCATAGACCGGCTTTCATGCCCTTGCGGACTGTTATAATGCCCTCTGTGCGAAGTTCATCAAAAGCCTTTATAAAGTTGTCACGACCCTGTTTTTTGGTACGGCATTTATTTTCGAGTTCGCTTATAGGCATAGTTTTCTTGTTGTAGGTTTGTAGAAAAGTGACTATTTTTTTCTTGTATGTTTCGATGTCAGTTTTCTGTGCATTAATTTTCTTTTTCATATAATCTCCTTATAAAAAATACTGCCCCATGACTTATTGTGTCACAGGGCGTTATAGTTTATTACTTGTCAGTAAATATCGGAATAACATTTACAGCAAGGACAGCGAGGAAAAGAATAATAGCCAGAGTTCTTGTAACCTTATTAAGAATAGCTTCTTTTGACCTGCCTTGATTCTTGTCATAGAAAGATTCAGCACTTGAACCTGTCAGAGCGGCTGTCATACTGTCCTGTGTTTTCTGGTCCTGTGAGAGACAAACAATAATAGTTACCAAGCATACGAGAAGTATAATAATACCTCCTGCTATTTCCAAAGCGCCCATTTAAAAACCTCCTGAATATCAGATATATTTATTATTATAGCATATGTTAAAATATAATGCAAGTGTTTTTATGAAAAAATTCGGAAATTATATATAATTAAGTGTTTTAAGGATAAAAAGCCATGCCGTAAGAGTAAAGGCACTACAAAGAGTAGCAAGCATTACCGCAAACGCCGTTATAGTACCCTTGTGACCGAAATTCTTAGCCATAACAAAGCAACTTCCCGTTGTGGCACTGCCGAGCATAACAAGTATGGCTATTAATTTTTCGTCTCTGAATCCTAAATGAACAGCAACCGGAAGAAATACAGCACAGAAAAGCACAAGCTTTATAAAGACTATGCCGAGCGTGACAGGGAGTTTTCCCTTAGCGTCCTCAACCTTGAATGAAGCCCCAAGTGCTATCAGAGACAGCGGAGTTGCCATGTTTGCGAGATATGAAACTGATTTAGATAAAATGACAGGCTGTGGTATTTTCAGCAGTGACCATATTATACCGACGGCTATTCCGAGAATGATAGGGTTAGTTACAATGCCCTTTAAAGTATTCATGAAAAGCTGTTTTCTTGACTTGTTGCTGTTCTTGTCCGGAGACGTAAGCGAGAGAGTTATAACGGCAATAATATTATATATCGGGACAGTTCCTACAATCATAAGCCCAGCCATAGTTGCCTCGCCGTAAATATTCTTGACAAATGCTATGCCCAGTATCGCCGCACTGCTCCTGTAAGATGCTTGTATTATTTCGCCACGTTCTGCCTTATCCTTGTGTAAAAGCGAGTAGAGCAATGCAATGCACACGCTTATGAGGGTAGCTGTTATGCAGAAAACTACAAATTTAGTGTCCCATACTGCACGGAAGTCAGCGGTTGAAAGGTCTGAAAAAAGCAGAGCCGGCAATGGAGCATTAAAGACGAATTTATTTATTTTAGCGGTTGTGTGGTCGTCAAGCAGATTTACTTTCCGCACAAACCACCCAAAAATCATCATAAGAAATACCGGTACAGTCGCATTAAGACTAAACATTAAATTTTCAGCAAACAATTTAACTCATCACCTTAAAAAATATCTTTTTTTGCTTTTATGTGCCGTCTTATCAGCACAACAATCATAAGCAGTACACAGAATATCAGAAATATCGGAGCAAGCCACCTGTTAGTGTTTTCGTCCTCAGCGGATTTCATTTCAGTCCATAGATTCTGCATTTTAAGGCTTGCCTCATCGGAGAGATTAACAAAAACTTCTGTTTTGTCCGCTATAAACTGGCTGTCCGGATATGATATTGGACTTTCACGTACTTCTTCATCAAGCATATCAAAAGCCGCTTGATGAGGAGTAGAATAGCATATATAATCTATATTCGCAAAAGCTATATCGGGTTCGCACATGAAATTAATGTACATTTCGGCGGCTTCTTTCTGACGTGCAGAAGTCGGAATACACATAGCGTCAATGAAAAGATTAGTCCTGCTTTTCGGAACTACAAAATTAAGGTCTTCGTTTTCATCAAGGATAGTGAGAGCGTCGCCTGCATAGTACGGAGCTATAAGTGCATCGCCAGCACCCATTTTATCAAAAACCTCGTCCATTACGTAACCTTGTACTATTTTTTTCTGCTGAGTGAGTTTTCTTGCGGAGTTTTCGAGTTCTTCGGGGTCTTCAGTATTGAGGGAGTAGCCGGACATTATTTCAGCTATAGCGAAAGCGTCACGGGGGTTGTCAAACATAAGTATCTGGTCGGCATAGTCTTTATTCCAGAGTAAATCCCAGTCTATATCTTCTTCCGGAATGTCAATCATAGTCTTGTCGTATATAATGCCGACAGTTCCCCACGTATACGGCACACTATAATCGTTTGTGGGGTCGTAAGCCTGATTTCTGAAATTCTCCATAATATACTTGAAATTAGGTATATTGTCCATGTCAAGAGGCTGGACGAGTTTTTCATTAATCATTTTGCTAATCATGTAATCCGACGGAATAATTACATCATAGGAAGCTCCACCGCCTTTTAGTTTTGCATAGAGTTCCTCGTTGGTAGCGTAATTGGTGTAGTTGACTTTTATTCCAGTCAGCTTTTCAAACTCGCTGTTTACGTCAAGCGTGCCTTCGTCCGCACCTGTAGAGATGTACTCGCCCCAGTTGTAGACATTTATAGAAATGCCCTTGTCCTTGAATTTAGTATAATATTCGGGGTCGGAGACGGTCAGTGTCTGTACAGAAACTTCTTCTTCATCTTCGGTATCCGTTTCGTTAGTCTGTGAACCGCACGCCGTCATGGAAAAAGCCATAATCAGAGCCGTGACAATCAGAGATAATTTTTTCATACGCCCTCCCTATAAGAACCGTTTTTCTTTGCGGACTTTGTTTCAATGATGTTCTTTACTATTAGGATTATAACAACCGCAATAAAAATAAGCGTTGAGAGAGCATTTATTTCCGGCGATACTTTACGTCTTGTCATTGAGTAGATAGTTATCGGGAGCGTCTGAGAGGTTGACCCGCTTGTGAAGTAGCTTACAACAAAGTCGTCAAGTGAATATGTGAAAGACATCAGGAAACCGCTTATAACACCGGGCATTATTTCCGGCAGTACTACTTTCCGGAATGCACTTACCGGACTGCACCCTAAATCCTGTGCCGCCTCAAATATGTGCGGATTCATCTGGTTGAATTTCGGCATGACGTTAAGAATAACATATGGCACGTCAAAGGTTATATGTGCTATAATCAGTGTTATAAAGCCAAACTCAAAGTGCATTCTTGCCGCAAAAAACACAAACAGCAACATAAGTGATACACCTGTTACTATTTCCGGATTTATAATAGGCATATTGGTTATATTCATGACTACTGCCTTAGGGACTTTTTTCATGTGGTGAATGCCTATAGCTGCGAGAGTTCCTAAAACCGTTGACACTATACTTGCCACAACAGCTATGATTATTGTATTCACAAGCGATGATATAATAATCCTGTTATGGAAAAGCCTTTTGTACCAGTCAAGCGTGAATCCGCTGAAAACGCTCCGGCTTTTAGTTTCGTTGAAAGAAAAAACTATAAGCACGAAAATAGGAACATACAGAAACAAAAGCACAAGTGCAAGATAAACTTTACCGAGTTTTTTCAATGTGATATCTCCTTTACATAAGTACTTGTTCGTCGGGGTCAAACTGGTTCATTACCGTCATGATAACGAGAATGATAACCATAAGCACCAGCGAAATAGCCGCCCCTAAATGTGGGTTATAGGCGTTGCCTAAGAACTGCATTTCTATCAGGTCGCCGATAAGAAGATTTGAACCGCCTCCGAGCATTCGGGAAATAATAAACGTGGAAATAGCCGGTACGAATACCATAGTTATTCCGGAAGTGATCCCCGGCATACTTAAAGGAATTATTACCCTAAAAAGTGTTGAAGCTGAATTGCAACCCAAGTCAGCGGAAGCCTCGAAAAGCGACTTGTCGATTTTTTCCATTACTGAGTATAAGGGCAGTATCATGAAAGGCAGATAGTTGTATACCATGCCCAGCACTACCGCACCGGAAGTATTTATCAGTTTCACGGAATCAAGACCTACTAAATTAAGCAGATGATTGATAATGCCGTTGTTGCCTAAAATAGTCATCCATGCGTATGTCCGGAGCAGGAAGTTCATCCACATGGGTAGCATTACAATCATCAGCATAGTGCCTTGCTTGTGCTTGTCCATGCGTGAAAGTATAAATGCCACCGGATAGGCTATTACGAGACAGACAGCCGTTGCGATAAGTGAAAGCCATATTGACCGCACAAATATATTAGCATACTGTCCAACGTCAGATATGTATTTTATCGTGAAGTCGCCGTTATCGGTCGTGAATGCAAAGTACACTATCATTAAAAGCGGTACTGCAATGAATACCACCATCCACACGAGATACGGAGCAGAAAAATATTTAAGTTTCATAATTATTCGTCCTCCGTTTTTTTCATAATGTGAATGTCATCTGGGTCGAAAGTCATTCCAATCATTGAACCGACAGGACAGGCTTTGGTTGAATGGATAATCCACTTGTTGTCCACGCCGTCAACGCACATTTCATAGTGTACACCCTTAAATACTACAGACTCTACTATTCCGGTAAGCTGTGCCTTTTCGGCAGAGATAATTTTTACGTCTTCCGGACGTATTACAACGTCTACTGTTTCATTTGGTGAAAATCCCTTGTCCACGCACTGAAAACGTTTTCCAGCAAACTCTACAAGGCAGTCTTCCGGCATACAGCCGTTTATGATGTTGCTTTCACCTATGAAGTCCGCAACAAAGGCGTTAACTGGTTCATTGTATATGTCAGTCGGCGAACCTATCTGCTGAATGTAGCCGTTATTCATTACAACAATGCTGTCGCTCATGGTAAGGGCTTCTTCCTGGTCATGCGTAACGTATACGAAAGTAAGTTCAAGCTCCTGCTGTATTTTTCGTAACTCTATCTGCATTTCCTTTCTGAGTTTGAGGTCTAAAGCTCCGAGAGGTTCGTCAAGCAGTAATACTTTCGGGTGATTAACCAATGCCCTTGCTATCGCTACACGCTGTTGCTGACCGCCGGATAGTCTGTTGACTGAGCGTTTTTCAAAGCCCATGAGGTTTACCATTTCGAGCATTTCGCCTACACGCTGAACTATTTCCTTTTCCGGAGTTTTCTTTACTCTTAGTCCAAAGGCTATATTTTCGTATACATTTAAGTGCGGAAAGAGTGCGTACCTCTGAAAGACAGTATTTACATTTCTTTTGTGAGGTGGCAGACCGTTTATACATTTTCCCTCAAAGAAAACATCACCGCTTGTCTGTTCAAGAAATCCCCCTATAATGCGGAGCGTAGTTGTTTTTCCGCAACCGGAAGGTCCTAAAAAAGTAACAAACTCCTTGTCTTTTATATCGAGATTTATGTTTTTAAGAATTTTTTCGCCGTCTTCAAATTCAACGACTATATCTTTAAGATTTATAATATTTTCCATTTATCAAAGTCCTTTCACAGAAAATTTTTATCAACTCAAAATTATCCCCCGTGTATTTCTGCACGGAGGATAATAAATATTTTATTCGTCTTTGTCTTCGTCTTCATTGTCGTCGGGAGTTTCCGGTTCAGTAGCTTTTTTCTTTCTTTTGTCGTAATCTGTTTTTATTGCCTCAATAAAAGCAACCATGAAATACAAAGCGAATACAGCACCCTCGCCAAGTATGAGAGGCGTTTTTACATTATTCATAACAACGCTGAGAGTTGAACTCATGGTATTAGATGCTGGAACAAGTATATTATAGGCGTTCTGGAAAGTAACGTTTTCATAGTAGTCGTCAGCAGTAAGTTTTACGTTGTCTATGAGGTTTGTAATTTTTGCGTTTACATCTTCGAGCTGTTTGTCAACCTGTTCAATCTTGTCTGCTGAGTTTGAAGTACTTTTCTTAAGTGCGTCACGTCTTTCAGTATAGTAACTGATATTCTGCTTTATAGTTGCGAGGTCGTTAGTGAGAGTAAGTTTCTGTGCAATCATAAGGTCATACTGCTCGGACTTCTGAGTTGACTGTGTATCAGTATTGTCCGTGCCGTTTCCGAAAATAATAATCTGGTCTTTTTCATAGGAATTTATAGATTCCTTTACAGATTTAAGCTGTTCTTCCGTTGAAGTCTTTTTTCTGTTGAGTTCGTTTATTCTGTATTCATAGTAAGCTATTGAGGCGTTTTTGTCTTTAGTGAGATTATTTACAGTGATATATGATGAAACTTTATCAAGGTCAATAGACTTTACGGTTTCAACTGCTTCATACAGGTCGTCAAAGGTATATCCTGTCACAGAGGAGCGGAAACGTGTTATATCGTCTTTTGATAGTTGCTGTACATATTTGCTGAGAGTATCAAGTGAGGTACGGAGTACTTCAATAGCCTCTGTGTAGTCATAGCTTGAAATATCAAGAGCGGTTACAGAACTGCCGAGAGTTTCGTTGTATCCGTATACATCAAAGAAATAATCCTTGTATTCTTCAAGTATAGCGTTTATTACTTCAACGGCAGTTTTTCTGTTGAGTGAAGTTCCGGCATAATTGAAAGATACTTTATATTCTGTCGGGAATATCGGCACGTCAAGCATAGACTGAGCTGCCTGAAGATTATTTGAATTTGCATTTTCGTAAACGTTTTTATAGGTAAGAATTTTGCTCATAGTGTCAGCAGGAATAATGCCGTCTATATCTATGCTGTGGCGTATACTGTCGAGGTCGTCAAGCGGTAATTCGAGCCTTGTCAAAGCTCTTTCGATGACTACCGGATTTTTAATCATTTCCTTGTTGAAATCCTGTCCGGCTGGGTCAAGACCCTTTTCAATGCCGTCATAGGTAAAGCTGACCAGAGCCGTAAGGGTAGGTTTGCGGTGCATTGTGTCTATCGTTGTACTGCCAAATATGATAGCAAATACTATAGCGGCAACCACAAGCCATATCAGTACATATTTTCTCATTTTTCGGAAAATAGTAGATATTGAAACTATAATATCATCTTTGTCATTATTCTGATTTTTAAGCGTAATATTAAGATTACGTTCATCTTTGTTTCTCATTGTCTCCTCCGTTTATCATAAGAAATATTTTTATAGCCGGACATATCTGAATCACAAGAAAAAACAGTTTATTTCCGGATAACACTAATTATATCACTTAAATTAAACAACGTCAATAATTTTCAGTAATTTCCGGTATTTTCAAGCAATTAAACAAACCATGATACATGAAACGGAATAATTTTGTTGAAATGTAAAAAAAGACCGGATATTGTCGTATTATCCGGTCGTGAATATTTTATATTGTGTGTCCTTTATCTCTGAGGACTGCAATAATATCGTTTACATATTTCTGACAGGTCTGTTCGTCTCCTGCCTCAGCCATCACACGTACAAGTGGTTCTGTACCGCTTTCACGCACGAGTATTCTTCCGGAATCGCCGAGTGATTCGCTGGCTTTTTCCACTGCCTTTAAAACGTCCTTGTCGCTCATAGCCAGCGACTTGTCTTTTACACGGACATTTTCAAGCACCTGCGGATATACCTTGAAAGGTGCTGAGAGTTCGCTGAGGGTCTTTCTGCTTGACATTACAGCCTGCATGATTTTAAGGCTTGTGAGAATACCGTCGCCGGTAGAAGCATATTTTGAGAATATTATATGACCGGACTGCTCACCGCCCAGACAGCAGTTGTTTTCTTTCATGTATTCGTATACGTACTTGTCGCCTACAGCAGTTTTGGCGTAATTTATTCCTGCCTCGTCGAATGCCTTAAAGAGACCGAAATTAGACATTACAGTCGCAACCACAGTATTGTTTACGAGCTTGTCACGGTCTTTCATGTACTTGCCGTATATGTAAAGAATGTGGTCGCCTGTTATTACGTTGCCTTTTTCGTCAACGCACAGACAGCGGTCTGCATCTCCGTCATATGCAAAGCCAGCGTCAAGACCTTTTTCAATTACGAGTTTCTGTAAACCCTCAATGTGTGTAGAGCCTGCATTGTCGTTTATGTTAGTGCCGTCCGGAGAGGCGTTTATAACGTAAGTGGTTGCACCGAGAGCGTCGAATACAGCCTTTGCGATATTCCATGAAGCACCGTTGGCACAGTCAAGACCTATTTTCATTCCTCTGAAAGAGTACATACCGAGCGAAATAAGATAGCCGATATATCTGTTTCTGCCGGAGATGTAGTCTACCGAGCGACCTATCTTTTCATTTTTTGCATACGGTACTTCTTTCATTTCCTGTCCGAAGACGTTAAGATTTCCGTCAAGATAGTCTTCAATGAGGTTTATAACGTCGTCTTCCATTTTTTCGCCCTGACTGTTTATAAGTTTGAGACCGTTGTCATAGTAGGGGTTGTGGCTTGCAGAAATCATTATACCGCAGTCGAAGCTGTCAACTCTTGCTATGTATGCAACGGACGGTGTTGTAGTTACATGGAGAAGATAAGCGTCTGCCCCCGAAGCTGTAAGACCGCCGACAAGAGAGTACTCAAACATATAGCTTGAACGTCTTGTATCCTTGCCAATGATTATTTTTGGTGCTGAATCATCGCCGTTTTGTCTTTTGATTTCTCCGTAGTACCAGCCTAGAAATCTTCCTACTTTGTAGGCGTGGTCGGCTGTAAGGTTTTCGTTGGCTGTTCCCCTGAAACCGTCTGTTCCGAAATATTTACCCATTTTTAAAACTCCTTAAAAAATTTATATCATTATTCTTATTATATTATAGCTTTAAGAAATATATGCATGAAAAATGACTGCATAACGAAAAACGCCTTCCATTTCTGAAAAGCGTTTCATGACCATGTATCACCGGAGGACTACTCCTCCCCACGCAGCACTTACTTTATTGTATATCTGTGACATTACCTTATTTCTACGGCGTTTGTAGAATGTTGTCACTCCGAAATAGATAATTACCGGACAGCAGACAGCACCGATGAGCAACTGCCACCATACTAATTTTCCGAGTATCATAGCAATAAGCAATATGAGCAATACAACAGCTATTCCCGCAATAATCGGTATACCGCCCGAAGCCATAAAAGAAGTATTGCACACTTTTATGTACTGCTTGATATCCGACGGTGTGAGGTTGTCCTGATAACGTGCAAGGAAGTTATCGGAGCTTGCCCACTTTGCGAACTGTTTTATATCAGCGAATTTGCATGAATAATCCTGACCTGTTTTAGTAACACGATATTTAACGGTCACGCCGTCACTTTCAGTCTGAGCGCCCATAATGTGAATGACTGTACCGGCTACCGCCTGATTCTTAAGACTTTTTGTTACAAGATATTTCTGGTCAACGGCATCTTCAATATTATTGAGCAGTAGTCTCATAAAAAAGCTCCTCCTTTTTTTATAAGAAATTTAATACAGTTGAAGTAACATACTCCCACCTCATATAGTGTAGCACAGAGAAGTGGGACTTTTTTCTGAATATCTGATAAAGAACCTTTTTTATTATACACAAAATAATAATTATTCCCCATGCTATTTTATAATAACATATTTTTTCAGAAATTGCAAGGGGGTTTTAAAATCTTCCTTAAAAATAATTGATATGCTAAGTAGAAGTTTTAGGCTTAATTAGGGCAAAAAATTATAAATTTTGCACAACGCCGAATTTTCGGGGCAAAATTTGTGCATAATAACGAAATGTAATTAAATGTAAAAATTATATTTTCTGTATATGAATTAAGAAAATAAGTAAGCAGATACTAACCTTTTATTTTCGTTTCATCTGGGTAACATATACTCATTTCATGGAAATAATAGGTTATAATATATAGTATATTATTATTAGGGGTGAATCTTATAAAAACAGTTGAGATATTTACAGATGGTGCTTGCAGTGGAAATCCCGGAGCAGGCGGTTACGGTGCTGTGCTGAGATACGGCACAAATGAAAAGGAACTTTCCGGCGGTGAGGCTCAGACCACTAACAACCGCATGGAGCTTATCGGCGTTATTGTGGCACTTTCTGCACTGAAAGAGCCGTGCAGGGTTATTCTTACTACCGACAGCAAGTATGTTGCTGACAGTGTAACAAAAGGCTGGGTTTACAACTGGCAGAAGAAAAACTGGATAAGAGCAAAGGGCGAACCCGTCCCGAATACTGACCTGTGGAAACAACTGCTTCCTCTGCTGGACAAGCATGATGTTACATTCAACTGGGTAAAGGGTCACGCAGGTCACCCTGAAAATGAACGCTGTGACAGGCTCGCAGTCGCACAGCGTGATATATATTCACTTAAATAAAGGAGAGATTATAATGGAAAAAAGATTTATCTATGCTGACAATGCCGCTACTACAGCCGTTTCAGAAGAAGTACTGAACGCTATGTTACCGCACTTTACTAAGGCTTACGGCAACGCATCAAGTATCTACAAACTCGGCAGAGACGCACAGAAAGACATTGAGCAGGCACGTGAAAAAGTCGCTAAGGCTATAGGTGCAGACCCTAAGGAGATTTTCTTCACAAGCTGTGGCTCTGAGTCTGATAACTGGGCTATAAAGGGCGTTGCTGAAAATATGGCTAAAAAAGGCAAGAAACATATTATCACATCTGTCTTTGAACACCATGCAGTACTGCATACTTGCGAGTACCTCGAAAAGCACGGCTATGAGGTGACATATGTTCCGGTAAGTGCTGACGGTTTTGTTAATCCCGAAGACATAAGAAACGCTATCCGTGAAGATACAGCACTTGTTACAATCATGTACGCCAACAACGAAATCGGCACAATTCAGCCCATTGAGGAAATAGCACAGATATGCAAGGAAAAGAAAGTTATTTTCCATACCGACGCTGTACAGGCAGTAGGACACGTTGAGATTGATGTAAAAAAACAGAATATTGATATGCTGTCGCTGTCCGGACACAAGATTCATGCTCAGAAGGGTATAGGTGCTTTGTACGTCCGCAAAGGCATAGTCCTCCCGAACCTCATTCATGGTGGCGGACAGGAAAGAAACAAGCGTGCAGGTACTGAAAATGTTCCGGCAATAGTAGGACTTGGTGTTGCCATAGAGAATGCCACAAAGAATATTGCTGAAAAAAACGCCGTTATCACTCCACGCCGTAACAAGCTTATCGACGGTATTTTACAGTTGCCGTATACACGTCTTAACGGCGACAGGGACAAGAGACTTGCAGGCAACCTTAATATTTCCATTGAGGGAATAGAGGGCGAATCACTTCTGCTTATGCTTGACCTCAACGGCATATGTGCTTCATCGGGTTCAGCTTGTACTTCCGGTTCACTCGACCCGTCACACGTTCTTCTTTCTATCGGTCTGAAACACGAGATAGCACATGGTTCTCTCCGTCTCTCAATCGAAGAAGACGTTACAGATGAGGACGTTGACTATATTCTTGAAGTTATCCCGAAAGTAGTTGAGAGACTGCGTTCAATGTCGCCGGTATGGGAAAAGATGATGAAGGGCGAAAAGTATGAATAATACAAAGCCGTGTGTGAAAATAACCCTCACCGATACTAAACCCTCAATATTTGAGAGTAAAATCGGCGGACTGGGATATATTCCGCATGACAAAAATTTCCCGACTGACAGCAACGGCAATCAGTTAAGACTTCTGGCACAGATAGAGTGTGACAAAATTCAGCTTGACGGTTTTATGAATAAGGGGCTTTTGCAGTTTTGGATTTCAAATGATGATAATTGCGGTATGGACTGGGACAATCAGACCAATCAGGACGGTTTCAGAATTATTTACTACCCCGAAACCGATAAATCCGTTACCAAAGAGGAAATAGAAAACAAGTTCATAAAAAATCAATATGATGATGACGAATACAATGAATTTCCTGTTTTCCGTGAATGCGGTATGAGTTTTGAGAAGTCTGAGAACGGATATATTGACTGTCACAAAAATGAATACGGTGTTGAATATGAAGAATATGATGATTCATATTCAGGGCATAAAGTAGGCGGTTATCCGTTCTTTACACAAAGCGACCCACGTGACGATAAAATGCTTGAATATTATGATTTTCTGCTGTTTCAGCTTGATACGGACTATATAGGCAAAGAAGATGTGACAATGTGGGGAGATTGCGGAGTAGGAAATTTCTTCATAAACAGCGAAAAACTTAAAAACAAAGATTTCAGCGATGTCCTCTATAACTGGGACTGCTGTTAAAAAAGTATTAAAGGAGAATGATATATTATGATGTACAGTGAAAAGGTTCTTGACCATTTTTCAAATCCAAGAAACGTAGGCGAAATTGAAAACGCTGACGGTGTGGGCGAAATCGGTAACGCTAAGTGCGGTGACATTATGAAGATGTACCTCAAAATCGACGATGGCATTATTACAGACGCTAAGTTTAAGACTTTCGGTTGCGGTGCTGCTGTGGCTACTTCCTCAATGGCTACCGAACTTATCAAGGGCAAGTCCATTGACGACGCACTCAAACTCACTAACGATGCTGTTGTTGAAGCTCTGGACGGTCTTCCGGCTGTAAAGATACACTGTTCCGTCCTCGCTGAACAGGCTGTACGCTCTGCACTTTCTGACTACTACACCAAAAAAGGCATTGACCCGCTCCCGATTGTTGGCGAAATCAAAATGCCCGAAGAATAATATGCAGTTTATGGTTGAAAAGGCAGATTCATCAGACATTGATGAACTGGTTTAGATGAGAATTGACTATCTGACGGAAGATTACGGCGGTCTTACTGACAAACAGACTAAAAATATCAGAAATCAGTTACCGGAATATTACAAAAATCATCTCAATAGAGACTTGTTTGTATACGTCGTGAGACAGGAAAAAATAATTTCGTGTGGTTTTCTGTTGGTGTCTGAAAAACCTGCTAATCCGAGTTTCATTCATGGCAGAACAGGCACGGTAATGAACGTCTATACAAAACCGGATTTTCGCCAGAAAGGCATTGCGAAAAAAATAATTGAATTTCTTGTTTCCAAAGCAAAGGCAATGAAACTTGATTTTGTCGAACTCAAAGCAACTGACGACGGCTATAATCTTTATAAATCTGTCGGCTTTGAGGATTCTGTCTCAGAATACCATAATATGAAAATAATTTTATAAAATAATAGGGGGCTCCTCAATTTAGAGGAGGCTCTTATTATATCTTAAATATTATATAATAGTTAAGACCTATATAAATTATTTAATATATGAATTAAAGCATCAAAGTATGTGACCATTGACTTTGCAGTTTCGCTAACAGCCTCGATAACCATTTTATTGGTAAACTTTTTTTGTTTCTTATAAAACTTTTTAGTAAACTCTTTGAATTTTTTATTCAGTACTTTCTCAACGGCGTTTTCGATTTTATGGTTAAGTATTTTTTCAATAGCAATGTCCATATTTGAGTGGATTTCTATAAGTTGCCTTTCCATGTTATTGAAAGCGTCAATGTATTTGAGTTTCCAAGCAAGAGCCTCCTTTCCTGTGAATCCCATGACGAGAAGTGCAAAACCGTCACGGGTAACGTCGTAGCATTTATAGGTTTTGTTATTACCTGAAACTTTATAAGTGCTTGGGATAAACATTTTTTTGAGAGCTGAAATTTGAGCTTTCAGACTTTTATCATCTGTATCATTTGTTGGTTTTTGAGACGAATTTTCTGCTGATTTCTGAAACCTCAATTTTGAGGTTTCAGAAAAACTGTCTGTATCATTTGTTGAGTTTTGAGACGAATTTTCGGCTGATTTCTGAAAACCCAATTTTGGGTTTTCAGAAAAACTGTCGAGAAGAATTTCGATGTCACGAATAACATTGTCATGACGCTTGCTGAAGTCCCTTGCAATCTGCAAGCTTGATACAGTGAGAACACCGTTAGTATTTTTGATTTTGATTTCGTTCATTTTAAAAACTCCTTTATAATAAAAAATTGTTAAAGATTTTCGTTCTCCAAAATTGAGGAGCCCCCCTTATAGTGTAAATTGTTTCAGTTCATTGCCCCCTTATAATAAAAAATTGCTGATAACAGAAATTACCAACAACGAAAAAACTCTTGACAAAATAAACCCATTATGATATAATAATACAGTCATAGGGTATATTGCTCACAAGCTATTGCAAAGTTATTGTGGTAACTTCTGTTTTTAGTGTCTGACTAAGGTTTGCCGACCTTTTTCAGACGGTGGGCGGTATGCCCTGTGTTTATAATATCACATATTTTCAGAAATGTCAAGATATTAATCAGATTTATGCTATAAATTTATGAAATCTGCTGAATCTTTCATTTTAAGTTTCTCCTTTTATTTTTTGGGGTATTATAAATTTTTTTCAGTATGTCATGGAAATATGTAAGACAAGGGGTTAAGCCCTGTATAGTCTCATATGAGGTATCAATTATTGATTTCTCAATCCTTTCTATGATAGTATTTGTTCTGACACTGGAGTTTTTTTCAAGTGTATCTATTTTGTATTCCAGTATATCAATTTTGCATTCTAATGTATCGGTTTTATATTCCAGTGTATCAATTTTATTATTCAACATATTTATTTGTTGTTTCAAAGGCTCAATGACCGTTTTTAATTTTGCGT
The DNA here is from genome assembly GCA_023667045.1 of Ruminococcus flavefaciens. Classification (GTDB taxonomy): domain Bacteria; phylum Bacillota; class Clostridia; order Oscillospirales; family Ruminococcaceae; genus Ruminococcus; species Ruminococcus flavefaciens_AC. The sequence continues at coordinate 24,326 of JAMPAU010000017.1, forward strand.
CCAATACTATATCCATATTGGAGCGAATTTCTATCAGTTGCCTTTCCATGTTGTTGAAAGCGTCAATGTATTTGAGTTTCCAAGAGAGTGCCTCCTTTCCTGTGAATCCCATGACGAGAAGTGTGAAGCCGTCACGGGTAACGTCGTAGCATTTGTACCACTGATTGTTTTGTGGATTTTGGTGTTTTGTTTCCATGAAATAGTCGGAAACCTCGAAAATTAGGCTTTCCAAGGGGGTCTCCTCAATTTTGAGGACACCCCCCCTTAATTGTGTTGACGAGTGTTTCGATGTCACGAACAACATTGTCATGACGTTTGCCGAAGTCTCTTGCAATCTGCATGCTTGATACAGTGAGAACACCATTAGTATTTTTGATTTTGATTTCGTACATTTTAAAAAACTCCTTTTTGATAAAAATTTGTTAAAGATTTTCATTCCTCAATTTTGAGGAGTGAGATTTGTGGGAAATTTCGGCATTGTGTTATTTGCCGAAAATTAGACTTTCTGAGGGGTGTCCCAAAAATTTGGGAGACCCCTTATAGTGTAATTTGTTTCAGTTCATTGCCCCCTTATAATAAAAAATTGCTGATAACAGAAATTACCAACAACGAAAAAACTCTTGACAAAATAAACCCATTATGATATAATAATACAGTCATAGGGTATATTGCTCACAAGCTATTGCAAAGTTATTGTGGTAACTTCTGTTTTTAGTGTCTGACTAAGGTTTGCCGACCTTTTTCAGACGGTGGGCGGTATGCCCTGTGTTTATAATATCACATATTTCCGGAAATGTCAATATATTAATAAGATTGAAATTAGATTTTCTAAGTAGACGGTATAATTTTGTATCGTCTCTTTTTTATTTCTTAAACAAACTAATAAATTTATATTTAAAATACATTAATATATAATACTATAATAAAAATAATACAGTATTTTTGTTTTTATTTTAATTCTATTTATTTCTATTAATAATATAGTGAATAAAAAATGAAATTTATATATTAAAATAATATTTATATAACATGAATATATTTTAAGCTATATTATTTATATTTAATTTAATTGTAAAAAATATATTTAAAAAATATTTATTTGCATAACAATATATATCTGTCCGTATATACGATTTTTCCAGAATGAAACATGAGATAATGAGAGAAAGTGAGAAAAACCAAGAGAATAAGAGAGTTTTTATGATATAAATTAAAAAAAAGTGGTTTTACCTCTTGACAAATGGATTTTTATGCTGTATAATAATTTTTGTCACTGCGTGGAAAGTTTATTTTTTCCCGATACAATTATTTTTTAGGAGGATTTTTTTATGTCAACTACACTGACTAAACCGGCTGATGTAAAGCGTACATGGTATATCCTTGATGCTGCCGGACAGCCTCTCGGTCGTGTTGCAGCTAAGGCAGCTCACATTCTCAGAGGTAAACACAAGCCTACTTTTACTCCCAATGTAGACTGCGGAGACCACGTTATTATCATTAACTGTGATAAGGCTGTTCTCACAGGCAAGAAGCTTGAACAGAAGAAGTACTACTGGCACACAGGTTGGATTGGCGGTCTTAAGTCCATTTCTTACAAGGACATGATGGCTAATCAGGCAGACCGTGCTATGATGATTGCTGTTGAAGGTATGCTCCCAAGCAATACTCTCGGCAGAAATCAGCTCAAGAGACTCAGAACTTACAAGGGTGCTGAACACAAAAATGCTGCTCAGAAGCCCGTTGTTTATGAATATTAATTAGGAGGTGCTTTGAAATGTACGAATCAAAAGTTAAATACTACTACGGAACAGGCAGAAGAAAGCACTCCGTTGCAAGAGTAAGAATCTATCCCGGTTCTGGTAACGTTACAATCAACGACAGAAGCATTGATGACTATTTCGGTCTTGAAACTCTCAAGCTTATCGCTCGTCAGCCTCTCGCACTTACAGACAATCTTGACAAGTTTGACGTTGTCTGCACAGTTGCCGGTGGTGGCGTAACAGGTCAAGCTGGTGCTATCAGACATGGTATTTCAAGAGCATTACTCGAATTTGACGCTGAACTTCGTCCGGCTCTTAAGAAGGCTGGTTTCCTCACTCGTGACCCACGTATGAAGGAAAGAAAGAAGTACGGTCTCAAGGCTGCACGTCGTGCTCCTCAGTTCTCAAAGAGATAAGAAACCGCTTAGAAAACTGCTATATTACGTTGTTTGCAAGATTTCAAATCTTATTTGGTCAACTTTTGGACAACTAATCAAGAACATATATCACTCTGTCAGAAATGACAGAGTGATTTTATTTTATTTGAGCTTTAATTCAATCTGTTCAGCTGTTTTTGCCTTTGTACTTCTCAAAATATCAGCATAAATGTCGGCAGTTACTCCAATGTCACAATGACCAAGATGCTCGGAAACCACTTTCAGGTCTACTCCGCTGTTAATAAGTATGGTAGCATTACAGTGTCTGAGCTGATGCAATGTCATATCTTCAAACTCCGTGTCTTTGGTAAAGCGTTTCAATGACTGATAGACAGAGTTGTGGTCACGATAGTTTCCGAAAGCTGAAACGAATACCATTTCGGGGTGAGCAAAGTCATCACCGAGGGCAAGTTTCAACTTTTCGATGTAGGATTTCTGTTCAAGCAAAATATTTTTCAGTTCCTGCCCCATACCAATAACACGAATACTGCTCTCAGTTTTAGGAGTAGTAAGCTCGTGCTTTCCGCCAATGTCAGTCAAAGTGTGATTGATTGAGATTGTGTTGTTGTCAAAGTTCACATCTTCCCACGCAAGTCCAAGGCACTCTCCCGAACGCATTCCTGTATAGAGCAAAACCTTGATAATACGTTTGAAATCTTCGTTCCACGGATTGCTATCAAGAAAAGAGAGAAAACGTTTCAGTTTATCTTCATCAAAAGCCTTGTTTTTATGGCTATTTTTTCTTTTCGGGAGAATAACGTTATGACAAGGCGATTCACGGAGAAAACCCTGTTCAACACCTCTGCAGAAGATACTTTGAATGATAACATACACCTTACGTACAGTAGCAGGGTTAAGGTTATATGACTGCATTATCTGCGTGAGTTTGGGTGTTGTAATATCCTTGACTTTCATATTACCGAGTACTGGCTCAATGTGGTTTTTGTACTGTCCTTTGTAGGTATAAACGGTACTTGCTTTCAGCTCATGAGGAGCGTAATTTGTGAAATACCAGTCAGCAAGCTCCGAGAAACGCATATTCTCGTTAAGCTGAGAAAAACCCTTACAGTGACGCTCAAACTCATAAGCATACTCCTGAGCTAATTTCTCCGCTTTCTTTGCCGTTACACCTTTAGGCGGTGTAAATGTTGTGGATTTCATAAGTTTTTTGCCATTCATATCCGTGCCCACAAACACACGGATTCGGAACGTGTTTCCACGCTTAATTATATTTGCCAATGTAAATTCCTCCTATAATTTACACCTTGGCATATCTCTGCATCATCATTGTAGCGCAATTTTTTGTCTTTGTCAAGCACCTGAAAAAGAAATATGCCATAATTCGTTCTACATTATTCCAACTCAAACTTTTTCTTTTTTCTGTCGTTTGAGGGCTGTTCTAACTGTTTGTTTTGTTGTATTTTAAAAATTTCCTTAGCCTTTGCGACGGCGTTCGGGAAAAGAAATTCAATTAATTTCAGTAAATCCTGAAAATAGCTGATTTTTTCTTCTAACTCTGAATTGCTGCATTCAGCACGGCTGTATTTTTCTTGATACTCTCTTTTCTGCTGAACTGCGTTATCACGTTCGGCGATGATTTTATCACAATGCTGGTGCAAATCATAAATGGTATTTTCACTTTTGTACTGTAACTCCAAAGCATTTTTCGTGATATTTTGCATGGCATCAATATTTTTTTTGATTTCGTCCTTGTGGCGCATAATTGTGAACGTAGATTTTAACTGCTCATCAAGTTCCAAACGTATATCGTCAAATTTTTTCTCTGTTTTTGAACTTTTCTCAAAATTCGGCATATACTGTAAAATATCGTTTGCCGTATTTCTTAACTGTTCCAGTTCTTCATGCGAGGAACTGATTTTATCCTGAAAACTGGTAAGCGTATTTTCCGCAGAAATAATCTGATTCTGTTTTATGGAAAGCTGTGCATCAGCCTGTGTGATTTCCTTTTGTCGCTCCTGTTTTTTGTAATCAAGTACGCTCATATGTGGATTTTCTGTTCCGAGCTGTTCCCACTCGATTCCACGTTCTGCCATAAGTCCTGCGAGTACCTGTTTTTCGCTGTCAATCCATAATTTCGAGGCAGTATTCAGCTTTCCCTCGCCCTTAAATCCCTGCTGTTCCAACGCTTTTGTGAGTGAAACTCTGGTTGACAGACCTCTTTTCTGTTCGGTTGCGAACGGAACAAAATCAATGTGAAGGTGCGGAGTTTCTTCGTCCATATGAATTACAGCATTGAATACTCTCAGATGCGGATTTCTGCGTTGAAAGTCCTCCGCAAACTGTTTCAGAATATCAGCACAAATTTCCGCATCAGCCGTACCGACGTGAGTATTTTCACGGTTGCCAATCTGAAAAATCACCTCATGAAATTCCTTTTCCTGTCGGCTATGACGGATATGCTCGTGGTAGTCTTTAATACGCCTGTCCTTGCGAGTCTGTTTGGCGTTGTATTTTTCAAGTGCATCGTCAAAAAGTTCATGATAGACCGCTTTAATATCGTCCTGAACTATCGTGATATTATTAAATATTTTGCTTTTATCAACGTTTTCAGTGATGATTTTTCGGTTGTTGTGGTGCGTACTTCCCTTGCCAATGACCGCACTAATCGTCTTTTTCATTGTTAACTCCTTTTACAAAATAAAATTTGCAAACTTCGCCTTTGTTACTTTCTGCGAAAGTAACGCAAAGATACTTTCGACAGCCGAAAACCGTCTATCAAAAGTATCTGTTGCGCTCTGCGAGGCAACAGCAGACAATCTGCCGAAATCACTTCTGAAAATAAGAAATCAGGTCAGCCTTGTTGACGAGAATTTTTCCACGCTTACCCTCACCAGTGCGGACGGATTTCACCTTGTTTTGTGCCACAAGTTTGCGGACGGTGTTCTCAGAAAGCCCTTTAATTTCCTTGCAGCATTCCTTAACTGTGAGCATCTCAACAGGCTTTTCGGCAGGTTCGGAAATTTCCGTATCGTTTGTAAGCTGAATTAACAGTGTCATAATCTGGTCTGCGATTTTTTCTTTCTCAATTTTTGTCATAAAAAACTCCTCTTTCTCTCTTGTCGAGTTTGTGAACTTTAAGCATTTTAGACATTTTAAAATTCTAATGTGCTTAAAATGTTTAAAGTTTATGAATTGTAAATTTGCGGATTAACTGAAATCATAATACCGCTTCGGTTACTGCCCTCTGTTTTGACAGTTTCACGGCGGATATAGCCGTATTCTTCGAGCATTTCGGCAGTTTCGTTGAAGTCCTGAGCATTTCTAAAAAGCGTACAACGACAGATTTTGTACAGGTCATTCTGTCGGATTTGGTAAATATTTTTCGCCTTGATTTTCTCAATAACTTTTTCTGCCT
>JAMPAU010000018.1 GCA_023667045.1 Ruminococcus flavefaciens
TATTATACCATAGGAGGTCCTTTTTGTCACTGTTCTTTTTTACTGGTTCGGTTCAGCTTGATTACGCATCTTTTACTTCAAAGATTAAAAACTTCTTTATGAGCGCCTGACTTTGAACAGGTGGTTTTTCTTACATATTCATATCCAAATAGCGTTCGTACATAACAATTGCGTGATGAATGGCAAACGTCGTTCTGTACTGATATAATTTCAAGTCGTTCTGCATAGCTACGATCGCTTCGGTAACACAGCCGGGATTTCCCAGTTCCTCTTCATAGAATGTAACGTGGTCGCCCTCGGTGGTTTCGTTTATTTCTACGGCAATTTCCAGATTGCAGTCGTTCTTTTCAACGTAGTAGAAAACGGAATTTTCCGCATTATTCTGAACGCCTGTCACCAGTTTCTCCACAGCTTCCGCACTGTCACGATATACCATAAGAATCGTATCATTCGATATTTGCGTAATGGAATCATACACATTCTGTTTGACACCGTTATCGTCCGTGTAGTCATACTGGACGATCCAGAACGGGAGACAATAGGACACGGACAGATTTTTAGAATCCGCATAGTTCTGCGCCGTTTCAATGAATTTCACCTGCTGGGCTCTCGCCGAATCATCATTTTTCCAGTCGTACTCCGAATTTGTCCATACTTCCACATCGTAGGAAACGCCCGCTAATCTCGCATCATAATCAACCAGACTGTTATATTCCTCGACTTTATTGAAAATATTGTAGATAGCCTTCTGATAGCTGTCCTCGTATAACCACGTATTTTCGCCGTTCAGCAGGTACACCTTCATATCTCTTGCATAAGCGTTCTTTACAAAGGTTTCCACCATATCCTTACTGTTTACCAGTTTGTTCGCACCGATAGAATAGTAAATTTCAGTAATACCGTAAAATTCCAATGCATCTAAAAATTCGTTCTGCTTTTCTGTATCATTGTCAAGTCCGTATAAAGCGGCTTTCGAGCCCTTCCAGTACCACGTTGCACGATTCATTTTCGTTTCCTCATTGATGGCGTAAACGTCTGCTGTACCTGCGTTATACAGATATTTCGTATCGCCGTTCAAGCCGAATTTCTCGTTGTTTACAAGATAAAATCTGTCAACAGAATAATCCAGAGGACGATCCATTTTCTCTTCAATCGAGCGTTTCAGATTTCCTGTTATCTGATAATTGTATTCCGACTTTGAAATACAGGCATTTTGTACAGCTTCTTCATATTCCATACCAATAAGAGAATCAAAAGCATTTTGCGATGATGATCGAACCAGCAGCCGCTTCATCAGGCATAAATCAAAAGCGTCAATTCTCTCGTCCTTGTAAAGGTCTCCGGCTTTCCAATTATTTAATTTCACGTCAGGAGCTGCAAGCAGCCATTTCTGCATTGTAACGACATCCGCAACCGTAAACTGACCGTCTGCGTTCACATCGCCCTTAACGCTGTCATTTTCCCACGGAAAAAACATTGCACCCAGCTCGTTAAGGTCTGTGTTTACATCGTCTATCGGCTGTGATTTTTCGCCGTCGAAATAATACAAGTCATAATTACCGTTTTGCGTTCCGCTGTAAATCATTCCGTTTTCATAGACGGGACAAGGGTCGGAACAGTTGTATTCCACGGAATTAAAGGGCATTTCACTGAAATTTTCTCCGTCAAAGCGAAGTATCATATCCGTGTGATTTTCGGTTGAGTACCATTTTGCAAAATATAGATCCTGCCCCGAAATAATCGGGTAATACGCACAAACATCATTCTCGGCATAAACCGTCTCCGTGCTTTTGTCCGCTAGCTTCAGACGGCGTATCGCCCCCGGATTGTTCGTATAATCGGTATAATAAATATATTTCCCGTCACTCGAAAAAAATGGCATTGCCTCTTCATAAACGTCGTCCGTCAGCATTTCTGTTTCGCCGTTCTCTAAATCAAGTACAGCAAGATTATAAATAAAATCATTTTCAGTACTGCTCCATAAGCCTCTTTTGAACGTTATCGTTTTTCCGTCGGGCGAAAATTTCGGATCTTCATTGCGGAAGCCGCTGTTTGGAGTCAGGTTTGTGACAGTTCCAGAACGATAAAGATAAATGTCCCATTCGTCTCTTGCATTGTCGATTGCCATAAATACTATCTCATCGGGAGAATTTCCAAAATCGCCGTTCATAGCGTGCTTGAAACCGCCTGTTATTTCTGTTGTTTCTCCGTCGGGCGATTTGACGTACAGCCTGCTGTCCAGTGCAGAATAATCCGAATAGCTGTGCCACATCAGCCAGCCGTTCAGCCCTTTGTCAGCAGAATAAGCCGACACGCCCGGCATTGCGCATACTGCAAGCATACACGACAGAATACCAGCAAATATTTTTTTCATAGTAAACTCACCGTCCTTTTTAACCATTATAACACGTCTGTTTCACGAAATCAAGGTTTTTTCGATTTTTGTGGTTAAATAATGTATTGCTTTTGGGTGTGGTATATGGTATACTTGGATAAAGCGGCGATCTTATCTGAATATTACGGTAACATTTCATAACATAACAAAATGGATTTATAAAATTTTATTCAATATAATCAATGTCAAAAATTGAGGATTGCATATCAATTCCAACACTTTTGCAAAATTCTTCTTTCATTTTAGATATGAGGAGATATAAAGCGGACAAGGAGAAGAGTATGTTTTTTAAGTTAGCAAGCTCATAGTTGTACTTTCCGTTTTCATTCTGCTCAGCACGGGAATGCTTCACTTTATTATAAGCCTGCCACCAATCGGCAGATACGCCTTCATTGAATTTAGCAAAGGGTACTATATTTATCTTGTCAAACGGAAATTTTGTAATACATTTCCAGTTTTTCAGATTATTGTATTTCTCTAAAATTTTATTGATCTTGTTATTTATTCCAAATCGTTCCTTGTTATCCGTTACACCAAGCAAACAGCAGAATTTGTCCGCAACAGAATCTATTTCACTGCATATCATAAGATACATGGAAATAAACTGATTTGAAAAAGTCGCATAATTTTTGGGATTGATTTCAACATAGTCCGAAAGTTCAATCATTCTTTTTTCAAGCAGTCTGTACTGTTGCCAGTATATTTTGATGAATCTGTTTTCGTCCATATTAAACTCCTTACAAAAAAGGCATTCATCTCGAAAATGAATGCCTTGAAATATGATCGTATGATTATCTCTTTGAGAACTTAAAATGTTGTATTTCAGGGCATTTTCGGCTGTTTTGTTAGTTACGCTCTCAAACATATTGATTTCAAATAACACGTTATGAAACTGTGGTAATCATTTTACATTTTAGAAATTTTTAATTTTATCAATCCAAGCTGCAAAATGCTTACATTCTGAAATCATCTTATCAATACCAATTTTCTTGGCTACTATCATTCCTTGTCGTACTTTAGTATAATCGCTGATTACACTTTCAATTCTTTTGGATGGAGCAGTATTTACTGAATTATTGATATGCTCGGGTGTTTCAGCGTCATTTCTCATAGCCTGTAGCTTTTCCACAGCTCTTTCATTTGCTATAGCATCAAAAGCCTGGGTATCAGAAAACAACAAACCTTCAAATTCATGTACAAGCAGATTGAATATCAAATTATCACAACCTATATCTTTTGTAATTTCATTCTCGATATATTCAATTTGATTATATAAGCTGCTATTATCCTTATAATCAATCGCAGGTGTATCACTCGGCATTCCATAATAGTCAAACATAGTAGTGACAAGAACATTCGGATACTTACAAAGCTTTATTAATTCATCTTTTATAGGCTTATAGTCTTTAACTCCACCTCTGTACGACTTACTCGGAGTTCGTTTTGTTTTGTGAATTATAGGAGTAACATAGATATCCATATTGGCAAAATACGGATATAATATTGAGTTTACAAAGCTTTCTTCCGTTTGACCTTCACAATAGATATATACATATTTCATTTTGAGAGTCTACCTCCCAAAATATTTTTTTGCCATAAATCGCCTAATGAGTAATCATCAAGCCATATTTTCAGTTCATCTTCATTTAATCTGCTGAATGTTGAAGAACCGTCTCTGTCCTTATTAACAACAACAACATCTTCTACATCAAATTCATTGAGAAGCTCAACAGACTGCGTTGATATAATGATTTGTTTTTTTGAAGAGATTTGTTTTACCATATCAGCAAACATTGTAATTGCATAAGGATGAAGTCCAAGCTCAGGCTCGTCAACAATAATTGTTGCAGGCTGAAGCTCTGAGGGTTGTAATAAAAGTGTTGTAAGACAAATAAAGCGAAGAGTACCATCTGACAATTGTGAAGCATTAAATACGTCCTCACATCCCCTTTGTCGCCATTTAAGCACAATCAGTTCATCATTGCTTTCTTTAGGTTCAAGTATGAAATCATCAAAATACGGAGCTATAAGTCTGATAGTTTCTACAATCTCATTATAACTCTTTTCGTAATTATTTTTTAATCTGTATAAAAATGCAGCAAGATTTGAAGCATCATATAAGAGCGTTTGATTATTTGCGATATTGTGTTCCTGCTTGACTTTTGCAGTACGGCTCGTATCGTGAAAATGATAAACACGCCACATTTTTTTGTTCAATATGGGCTTAACGTAATCATTTATGTCATTTGAAACACCCTTTTCCCATTTTGATTCTTCATGAGCTGCTGCAACTGTACTTTCATATCCTTCCCAGCCATAGAATTCCTTTTTGAAGATAATTCTATTATCATCTGTCGGCATAAGATAAAAGCCATAGGAATTGTTATCAAAGAATACTTCAAAGTAAATCTGGTCGGTTGTTGAACGTCCATTGAAGAAAAGAGAATTAACACCACATTGCTGTGTATAAAGCTGCAATTCCTCTTTTAATACGCTTTGGAGCAGGGTAAATGCTGATATAAAGTTTGATTTGCCTGCACCATTACTGCCTATCAAAACATTGATGCTGTTAAGCTTTAACTCACATTTCTTGAGTGATTTGTATCCGCTTATTGCAACTTTGCTTAACTGTCCGTGTCCCAAGCTCATTTTTTCACGCTCCTTTCCTTTTTTTAAGATTTTATTGTTATTATTATATCATATTTTTGTTGTTTTTGCAATACTATATTCCTTAAAATTTTATAAGTATATCTGGTTCTGTATTAGAAAAGCGTGAAATGGAAATAATGCAAAATGCGATTAAGACTATTGATGATTCTAATATTCAAGAATGTTGTGATTATACTAACCAGGATATGTATTATATCTTTAATGAAAACAAGACAGGCATTGTACGTAGTAAATATGCTGAAATGAGAAAAGATGCCACAATAAAAAATATACGCAGGTTTGAACAGGATTTATATGAATACAAAATGCGTATCCGTCATATTGCAGATGAAGATGATGCATATTATTTAATGCGTATGGTAAACACAAGAATATCCGTTATAGAAGATTTCCTTGACCATGAGCGTTTATCCGAAGCAGAACATAAACGTTGGTGGGGATTGCTTGAGAAATATTATTCATTAAGAGAAGAGTTAGCAACAACAGCTACTTACAGATATGATTATAGCGATAGTCTTATTGTTGTTAAATATCCTGAGATTAAACCAGGTCGTATGTAACAAAAAATAACCACGCTTTTACACGCAGCTATTTTTGAGCAACACTGGGATGAAACCAGTGTTGCCCTTTTGTCATGGATAGTTATACCTGTTCACCGAGAGAAGCCAGTCGTGCTTTAAGGTCAGCATTTTCAAGAGTCAGTCGTCTAACCTCAGCTTTATTCTGTTCATTTTCAAGCTGAAGTGCATTATTAGCACTTATAAGTTCATTGACATTAACAAACATTGGTTGTACATTGTGCTGTGGCATAATTTGTGTAAACGGTGAAGGTTGAGCTTGCTGTTCATTTAACAGCTTGACATACTCTTCGGTAACAGATACCAGTGCTATAGCGAACTCATCAAAGTTCTTAACTGGTATCTTCACTTGTTCCGACCATTCTTTTAAAAGAACGTTGATTTTATTATTGTCATAAACACTAATGATATCATCAACTGAAGTTGAAGCTGTCGAATTTACATTCTCTTTTTGCAACGCCTTTTTCATCTGCATTTGTGTTCTAGTTAAAATATTACTCATAACATTTCTTCCTTTCGAAATATAATAAATTTTAGAGAACAACCTGATGTTGTTCTCTAATCACTTATATTATATATACTTATATTTTTATTTATCTATCTAAAATAGATGTTCGTTTGCTACCATTATTAAACTCTCTGCCAGTTGAACCTGAAGCAGTACTATTATCCACGACAGATGCTGAGTTATCACTATCAGATGAAGCCGATACCAAGTCTACACGATTAACAGGTGTATCCCTTAACATCATATACATCAGAGCAGTATTAGCATAGTTCAACATATCCAAGTTCAACAACAGATAATACAGTCCATAAAACGTGTTTACAGATAGCTGTATCGGGTCTGGTGTGTTTAAATATAAGTCTATACACATTACCTCAGCAGCTTCTTTCTTCATTACTCCTGGGGTGATTTAAAAAACGGAATCTTAATTTCACTTGTTTCTGGAAATCCTATACCCATAGTTTTGGTGTTAAAATATTTTCCATTCTTTGGCGTAGGCATAGGGATTTTCATTTCGGGCATTGGGATTTTCATTGGTGACTCTGCTGCAAATGGCTGAGCCATATTAATGCTTTGTATACTTTGAAGCTGGAAAGCAATATTCCTATAAATCCCATCGTCCATCGTACATATACGAGTATCGTAAACAGAATTATATCTACATGAATTCTTCTTATACATAATACGTATCACCGTTAATGAACTGCTGACAGGTATCAAATCAATCGCAAAATCTGAAAGGTCAATATCAACGTTCACATAGGGAGGCTGTTGGTTTAAATATGGTTTGACTTTGCTTTTAAGCTCTTCATCATCAATTATTTCATCGTCATTTTCTACACACATAACTGATTTGCCGCCCATTTGAGTACCGTTTTCTTTCAGATAAGCCTCAATCTGAGAATCGTCTGCCTTAATACCAAGAACGTCATATATACCCTTTATCATCTCAAAAAGTATATTATCGAGCTTATCAGGTAAATCGTCGTATCTCCACGCACTGCACCAGCGTCTTAGTCTGCCGTCCAAAAAATATGTGACAATGCTCTTGACATCTGCATTCTCACGCAGTTCCTCAATACTGCGAACCCTTGCACCATTTTCCATTTCCAATGGGAATTTTGTTAATTTTGCCATAATTTATTTCTCCTTCGGTTCAGAAGTATCATAAAATCTTGTTCTCAAACTTATCACAGCGCATACCAGCGCCTTTTTGCAGATTACATTTCAGGCACAGGCATTTCGCAGTAGTTTCAAACTTCCAAAGATTACGCTTCGGGTCTTGTGGTTTTATGTATTGATTTGTCGGGTCATACCAGTACTTGCAGAATGCGCAGCGCTGATACTTATTGCCGTCCAATTTAAATGCAGTCATCATAATCAATCATCTCCCGAACAGGCTTTTTATTCCGCTTTTAACTTTACTTCCAAAGCTTTTGACAGCGCTTACCGCCTTGGAAACAACGGATTTTGCAGCAGAGCTTACTTTTTTAGCTGTTTCGATAACCTTAGAACCGACAGTTGTCCCAGCCATTTTACCGATTACTCCGCCTGCAAAATGACCTACTGCTGCTCCTACTGGACCGAATACAGCACCGACTGCTGTACCGATTTTTTTACCGACTTTAGAACCTACAGCAGCTGCCTTGGCTTTTATAATTGCAGCCATTGCTGAAATGCTTGTATTCTTTATTTCCGAAACTCCGTCAACCACTCCGATTTCACCCATTGTGACCTTGCCAAGAATTTGCATATTCTCTATTGCTATACTTGCAGCAAGCGCGCGGCTCTCCGTATCGGATTCATAATCTGGAAAAATATTTCTTATATCGGCAATTTCCATAGCTCCTGCTGTTGCCGCTTTCAAGCCAGCTCCAGCACTGCTGATAACAGCTTCGCTGAGAAGATTTTTATCAGTTAATACTGTTTGAAAACCATATTCGGTAATTTTACTGTACAAGTCGCTTGCTGTTGCTCTTAGCGTAGTATCTCCAGCCTGTCTGACAGTTTCCGTGACAAGTTCCTTCATCTTGTACTTGTTCCAGTTACTGTCTTCCCACTCTTCTGGCGGTATTACTTCTACGTCAATGATTTCCTGCTGTTCGTCTGATTCGGCATATTGATTGTAGGCAGATGTCAAAGCCGAATGCGCTTCTGCAAGTACATAAGCCTGTTGTCCTACAGACTGATTAGAGGATATTTCCTCCTGAAACCACGCTTCAACAGATTTCCCAGAATTTATAGCATTGCGCATAGAAGTTATGGTTTCATCGTGAAGCGTAATTGTATGAATAATTTCATTTGTTACAGACGATATTTCCTCTGCGTTTTTATCTGGCATACATTCTGCAAGATATGAGTTCAGCCATTCTTCAACAGTACAGCTGTCTTTCTGAGCGATGTAGCTGCTTATGGAATCTTTCAGAATATCCGCAAACTGCTGTGCTTTATCCTGTGGAAAATGTTTGTCCATTAATACTTTTGTGTCCATATATTTCTCCTATGCCGAAGCGTTCTTGAATTTTCGGTTTTCGTATTCTTTCGACAATTTGCTTAGCGAATCTTTCATAATTTCAGACAGCGAATGTGTATGATTGATTGCAGTAAGTATGTAATCCGTAGTCAGATTTGGTTTATCATCTGCAAAAACATTTTCTACTGCGTCCTTTACAACGCCCTCAATATCCGCCCCACTGTAGCCTTCGGTTTTGTTTACAAGCTTATCAATATCAATATTGTTTAAATCCTGTTTTCTGCGTTTGGAAATATGAATCTCAAAAATTTTCCTGCGCTCTGTCTGATTCGGAAGTCCCACATAAAAAATTTCGTCAAATCGTCCCTTACGCATAAGCTCAGGCGGAAGTTTTGTAATATCATTTGCAGTTGCAATTACAAATGCTGGACTTGTTTTTTCCTGCATCCAAGTAAGGAATGTGCCAAAAAGTCTGACAGTTACTTCACTTCCAGAACCGTCAATACCAGCAAATGATTTTTCGAGTTCGTCAATCCAGAGTACGCAAGGGGAAATCGCTTCAGCCAGAGCTATAGCATTTCGCATATTTTCTTCAGATTCCCCGACATACTTGCCCATAATTTTACCCATATCCAGCCTTAACAGCGGAACTTCAAAAAGCTGTGCTGTTACCTTTGCAGCAAGAGATTTTCCACAGCCTGGCACACCTGCAATCAGAACACCTTTCGGCATATCCACACCAAAATCCAAAGCCTTATTGATTGCTTTATATACTTTGGCTTTACGTCTGAGCCATTTTTTCAGATTTTCCAGACCGCCGATATCCTCTGGACGTTCTTTCAACGGAATCATTTCCAGTATACCTGATTTCATAATCATCTGCTGTTTCTGCTCGAAAATCAGTTTCAAATCCTGTCTTGTAAACATACCGTCCTGTGCGAGTGCAGAAGCCAGCAGACTTTCAATTTCAAATTCTGTTAATCCTTTAAACGATATAGACATTTCTTCAAGTAAGTTATCTGAAATTGGTGTATTTTGCTCTTCGGCAAAACGTCTGATTTGATTTTTGATTTCTTCCTGCGTAGGATATTCCAGCTCCACAATAGTGATGAACTTTTCAAGTTCCTTTGGTATCTTTACAATCGAAGAAACAATTATCACAACAGCATCCAGACCCTGAGAAATCTGCAAGGCGATATCTTTCAGCAATGCAGTAACTTCCTGCTCCTCCAGATAACCATAAGCGTCTTTCAGAACAAGAAATTTTCTGTCAAGCTCGTTGTCGGTATCAAGCAGACGGAGTGTTTCCACAAGGCTCTTGCCCTCTATCAATGGCTGTTTAGTCCGAAAGTCCACAAAGCCTTTCGCTCCGTTCCATTCAAGTCCCTCTCGTCCGCCCATTACTTCCATTATGATTCCGTCTGTTTTGACTTCCTCAAAGGAGTTTATGTATATTATCGGATAGCCTGCATCTACATATTTTATTAATTGATTTTTTAGTTTTGTCATTATGTTTCTCCAATCAGCATATAGATTTAATTAAATAAATCAAAATACTATACAATATTATTATAACGCTAACAGTTCTATTTGTCATCCCTTAAAGCATATTTTTCTATAAAAATTTTTCCTGTAAAATAGAAGTAATAACATATTAAACAGGAGGATTTACAGCAATGAAAACGATAAATTATCATGAAATGGGCAATAGGATTCGCAGACAAAGAGAACTCTTAGGGTATACCAGAGAGCAGATTGCAGAAAAACTCGATGTATCTGTCAAATTCTGCTCTGATATTGAAAATGGTGCGAAAGGCATTTCTATCCAGACCCTTGCCAAACTTACGGATTTACTGAATCTCAGTGCAGATTATATCCTGTTTGGAGAATGCACACAGGGAGATTCTATGGAATCGGAAATGCTTTCCCTGTTCGCTCAGAAATGTCCTGAAAAGCACAGAAATAACCTCATCACCATTGTCAATGCGTTCGTTAATTCTGTCGCCGAGGAGTAAAAGGACTGCGTATTTCCTCCTCTGACAACTCAGGATTCAAATCCAGAATTTCATAAAGTCGGAGCAGGATATATGCATTGACTTTTGGAATTTCGCTTACCTTTTCAGCTTTCTCTGTTTCACCGATTTTTTCGAGCCATATTTCAAGTTCACCGCTGCCATAGTTATAAATCAATTCATCTATGCAAAAACACTGCTTCAAATCTTGCAGAGTTTCAAGATGTTCACCGTTCATAAACATACCGCCACCTCCTGAAAACAGGATACCACAAAAAATCAGATAAGTAAACATAAAACAGTTCCGAAAAAAATAAAAAATTTCGGAACTGTTTTATATTGACAATTAAATTTTAAGAAATTCTTCTGATATTTGGAGCATTCTGTCTTTTAATTCAAAAGCTGCGTCTCCATATAATTGAAGTTCGTTTTCATTCATCTTTTCATAGTCCACATAGCTCAGAATATCGGGGAATGATTTTGGCATAACAGTCTGTATTTTCCTGCTAAGGCACATAGGAATATTTTCATTCAACTCACAGTTCGTGTAATACCATTCACTCAGTGGTGATAAATTAGCAAAGCAGAAATCGCATAATTCCATATCTACGTCATCGTCGTCAATATAGCTTCTTTGCAGATGGTCGTACAGCTCCAGCTCAGACTGGTAGCGATTAAAATTTTTTCCATTATCTTTATAAATATTGTAGTCCTGATACTGCAATATGGCTTTTAAATTGGGCATAAAATGAGGTCTGTTCTGCATCATACCTGTTTTTCTTGCAAGCACTGTAAAGATGATATATGGTTTCACAAGCCTGAGCGTTTCATCGCTGTTGACATATGTAAGCAATGCATTCAGGTTATCTTTATAGACTTCGCTGTCCGCACTTTCATACAAAAACGTATGCTGAATTGTAATATGATACAGCCAGTCAAATTCTTCCTCATATTCAATATTTTTCAAATTTATCGGCTTTTTCATATAGCCCAGCAATTCCCGATATTTTCTAAAATTTTTGTTCTGAGATTTGCAAAAGTCTGTCAGTTCTCGCAATAACTCCTGCTGATTGAGATAGTTTCTGATTATCTGTTCTTCTGTAGGGTCGGGGTCAGTTCTGATGAGCAGTCCGAAATTTGTCATCACACATAAGTACAGATACTGCAAATCAGGATTATCAGCCTGCTGATAAATGCACTCCATCAGGTCAAAGCAAATCATAACAAGATTCTGACTTCTGATGTTATATTTTTCAAGCAGAGTGTAGAATTTCTTCTTGAACTGCTTTGCCTGTTGTTTTGCTTCAGTAAATGTGAGGTGATTCTGTTTCAGCAATTCATCAAATTCTATGTACTCGTCTGCCAGTTCATCAATATACTTGTATAGTTCGTAATCCACATCATACATCGCTAAATTCCTCTCAACATTCTGTCAAAGTCACGCTTGGTTTTTTCTCCGTCCTCGCTGTTCAGGATTCTCATATCATCAAGGTGAAGCATTATTAATTCCTTAAACATTTCATCATCGGATTCTCTTGCCAGTTCAAGTGACTGTTTCACGCTTTCTAATGCTTCAATTTCAGCAGTATTTTCAATTCGTTTTATGGTACGTTTGGGAACGATTTTCTTCATTGTATCACCTCTTTCTTCTATTATACATCATTCAGCCTGTAAATGCAAGACAGGGGACTTTTTTGCCTTTTTAAATTTTTTCAATTATATATTATTAAGGTGCTACAGTAAGCTCTGCTGTTGATTACAGTAGGGACATAGGAGCGTAACAAATCAGCGAAAGGAGGATAAAAAATGTTTGACAACCAGCGTTATATCACGAGAGGAGTGCAGGCGGAAATCCCGTCTGTACTTCAGTTGTTTATGTGGGAATGCGTTGACGGAATGCCCGAGCCGAAGGATTACTTTCAGGTATTCAAGTTTGAGGATTCAGGCGGATTACAGAAAATCATACACTTTTCCGAACAGCCCAAATACTACAGGGAATATATGATTCCCACGGACAAGCCCATAACCGCCAAAGTCTATGTCATAGACAGCGACGAATACTCAACCATGCTTCTTGCGAGCGAATATTAATCATGCGACAAAGCCCTCCCGATTAGTTTCGGGAGGGTAATTTTTATTTACGGAGGAAATTAAAATGGAAGAAGAAAAAATTTACTGTTCTCACTGTGGCGAAATCATTGAGAACGACTACGACACAATCTATGGTGACCCAATCTGTGATGACTGCGTTGACCGCTACACCGTGACCTGCGACCGCTGCGATGCGATTATCTGGGAGTCTGACTCATACAGAGACGAGAATATATGTCTCTGCCCCAGCTGCTACGAGGATTACTATAACCGCTGCGAAGAATGCGATGCCATTATTCACAACGATGATACATATGAATACGAAGACTGCTACTATTGTCGTGAGTGCTATGAGAACATACACAGAAACACATCAATCCACGAGTACAGCTACAAGCCCGAGCCTAAGTTTTTCGGTAAGTACACCAAAGGCGATGAAACAAGATTTTTCGGTGTGGAGCTTGAAATTGACGGAGCAGGCAAGGACGATGATTACGCCGAAGAAATACTTGAAATCGCCAACGAGGACGACGACCACATCTACATCAAAACTGACGGTTCGCTTGACGACGGTATGGAACTTGTAAGCCACCCGATGACCCTCGATTATCACAAAAATTTCTGCTGGGAAAACATTATGAATTATGCTGTCAGACTTGGCTACCGTTCTCACCAGACTTCGACCTGCGGATTGCACATTCATGTCAACCGTGACAGTTTCGGTCTTGACCGTGAGGAGCAGGACGAAGTTATCAGCCGCATTCTCTACTTTGTGGAACACCACTGGAACGAAATGCTTAAATTCTCACGCCGTTCCGAGTGTACGATGAACCGCTGGGCTGCGAGATATGGCTATGAAAACTCTTCGAAAGCGATTATGGATAAGGCGAAGAAAAATTATGGTCGCTATGTGGCAGTGAATCTTTGCAATTACAATACGATTGAATTCAGACTTTTCAGAGGTACACTCAAGTATAACACGTTCATTGCTACCCTCGAACTCGTTGCAAGAATCTGTGATACTGCTTGTACAATGACCGATGATGAAATCGCAAAGCTCTCGTGGTCGGAATTTGTATCGGAAATTACTGAACCCGAACTCATTCAGTATCTAAAAGAGCGTAATCTCTACATCAATGAAAAAGTCGAAGAAACGGAGGAATTTTAATATGTGTGCATTATTTGGCTGGCTTGACTGTAAGCATATCGTCTCTCACAAAGTCCTGAAGAAACTCACTCAGGCACTCGCAAATGCCGCTGAGGAGCGTGGTACGGATGCTGCTGGTATATCATACGTGAAGAACGGTCGCATCACAATCTATAAACGTCCGAAACCTGCTCATAAAATCAAGTTCAATATCCCCGAAAACACGGTGGCGGTTATGGGACACACCCGACTTGCAACTCAGGGGGATAAGGAAGATAACTACAATAATCATCCATTTTTCGGCAGGACTGACAAGACATTTGCGTTTGCCCACAACGGAGTGCTGTATAACGATACAGTACTTCGTAAGTCCCATAATCTTCCGAAAACAAATATTGAGACTGATAGCTATGTTGCAGTACAGCTTATCGAACAGCAGAAAAAACTGGACTTTAACAGTCTGAGAAATATGGCTGAGGACGTTATGGGCAACTTCGTGTTTACTATACTTGATGAAAATAATACACTCTATTTCGTCAAGGGCAACAATCCTCTTTATCTGATTTACCTCGAACGTCTCGGACTTTATATCTATGCTTCCACAAAATCCATTATGGACAAGGCACTCAAAACCGTCGGATTACAGTCTGAAAATCGTATCATTATGCAGACCTGTGAGGGCGACATAATTTCAATCAATTCAAGTGGCGAAATCGACAGCAGTCGCTTTACTCCAGAAGATTATTCATTCCTGCATACATCAAGAAATCGCTGTAATATTCCACAGTATGCAGGCTGGTATGACTGGGAAGACGATGATGAATACTGTGAATATACCGATGAGGAAGAACTCCTGATTGATATGTGCAATTGTTTTGGGGTTGACGAGGACGACGTTCTCCTGCTCCTTGATTATGGTTACACAGCTGTGGAAATTGAGGAAATGTTTATGGATACAGACCTGCTCCTCTCTGCCATACAGGAAATCAAGCACAGCAGTTTTTATGACAACCTTGCCTGATTCACAAGCAATCAAATCAGGACTGAAACAGTCCTGAAAATTCAAACCGTCTGAAAAGGTATACTTTTTCAGACGGTCTTTTTTTGTAAAAAAACAAGTCCAAAAAAGTCCGTTTTTGACTTTTTAAACGTCCCAAAAGTACAGGGACTTTTTGAAACAGATTGGAGTTATTATGGACAACAGAATTTTTGGTTACGCAAGAGTTTCAAGCAGGGAGCAGAATGAGGACAGGCAAATTTCTGCTCTCACTTCTTTTGGAGTACCGAATGAAAATATTATTATTGATAAGTGTTCTGGAAAAGATACGGAGCGTGAGGGTTATCAATATTTAAAAAGACAGATTCTCCGCTCTGGCGATACACTTGTCATTAAGGAACTCGACCGTCTGAGCAGGAACAAGTCCGACATAAAGCACGAACTTGAATATTTCAAAAAGCATAACATTCACATCAAAATACTCGATATTCCAACCACGCTCACGGACTTTCCCGAAGAACAAATGTGGGTAATGGATATGATTAACTCCATTCTCATTGAGGTTCTGGGAAGTATCGCAGAAAATGAAAGAAACAAAATCCGCTCACGTCAAAAGGAAGGAATTGAATCTGCCAAAAAGAAAAATGTTAAATTTGGCAGACCTAAAATCGCTATACCTGAGAACTGGAACAGCGTTTATGAAAGTGTAAAATCGAATGAATTAACAGTATCTCAGGCAATAAAAGTTTTGAATATCTCTCGTTCTTCTTATTACAGATTAATACAGAATATTAAAAAATAATTTTTATCATAAGTGTAGGGGTTAACTTACCCTCATGTACTTTATATTAAATATTTTTATTTTACGTTCCACGTTCCGAGTGTTCTTTAAGTTTAAAATTGAAATTATATACATTTCCCTTTGGGATTTTTATTATCATCTTCTGCATTACAAATCAATCCTAAACTTGATTAAAACCTGGAACCTGGAACATTCTTATCAATACCACAATACTATTTACTACTATAATTATTTTTCATATTTTTATTTTTCCGATTTTTCTATATATAAACTGAAATAAAAAAATATTTTAGTAATCTCAAGTACAGAGTTATTTAGAAAGCAAGGTTTGTAAGAAACGCTGGTTTTATTAGGAAAATCAGAGGGCTAATCCCTCTGATTTTGTGCATTGAAGGGAATATATCCCTTTAGTTTATTGTAAAGTTTTATTATTTTTTCTTCTTTTTCTTTCAGCTCATTTACTTTTTCAACATCAAGTATCGGAACATATTCTTTATCATTATTCTTGTTTCTGTTAGCATTGGAATTAAATACACTAAAACCAAACTGCTGAAATATAGCAGTATAGAAGCTTAAATAATTAATACTAAATTTCAATTTTTCAGCAAATTTATTATAGCTTACACTAAGATATGGAGGAATGTTTTTTATTCTTTTGTCTAAAATTCTATAAGCTTCTTTAAGCAATTCATATTCTATCGCATTGTAATTATTGCTTTTTTTACTTTTCTTGTACCTGTTATTATAAACTATTTTTGCTGTAATATAATCTATGATATCCATTTCATATCTGGAATAAAAAATCTTCTCCTTTCCTTCCATACGAATCCTTACAATATCATATATATTTTCAATAATATCGTCACTTGTTATATAACCTTCTGTTATTAAATCTTCTCTTTCGTGTTCGAAATTTATTCTTTCAATTTCATTTAGTATTTTTGTAATTCTAAAAAGTTCCTGGTAGCTTTTTTCAGCATTTATTTCAATTTGTTTTCCAACATTAATTTCTTTTTTGCTTGATGTAATAAAAGATATATTTTCATTAAAAAAATTATAATAAGAAAATAACTTTGCAGTATATTCATGAAAATCCCAAATCTGATTAAAATGAAAAATATAAGTAAGTTCCTCATCTATATCATTTTTTAAAGAAGAAATTATCTTTAAAAAAATTTTGTCTATAATCGCATCTTCTATTTCACTTTCATTCTCAAATACAAGCAATAGTTCCTCAATTATATTATATACTCGATTTATTTTACCTATAATATTTTTTTCACCTTTTTTTATTTTAAGCATTACCAGATTATAATCAAATAGAGTCATTAGGACGGCTACACATCTGTTTACAAATTCATATGGTTCAATTATCATTTTTGAATATGTTTTTTTCTTATCAGCTGGGTCAACAGTTTGTAAATCAGGATAAAGGTAAAACCTTATACCACATAAAATTGCATTTTTAACATTTGTTGTTAAACGTGCAGTCTCATCTTTTTTTAAATGCTGCTGTATTATATTTCCTTTTTTTATATATATTTTTGCGTTGCCATGCGAATTTTTTTCATTTGCTAATTCAAAGTAACAATTTGAGCGGTCATTGAAAAACAGCATTTCGTTTATAGTTTTTATTATGTCTATTTGTTTCATTCTTTATCCTTTCTAATCGTGCATTTGCATTGTTATATTTAAAAACGGCAGATATTTGTACAGTATGTACAATATGCATATCGTGTATATGCGTTTATTGTGCAAAAGTGTTGAATATCATCAAAAATGATGATATACTATTATAAATCAAGCATAGCATAATATTTGTTATGCATGTTTGTTTTAGTATCTTGAAAATTTTATATTTATAAAAGGAGGAAATTACAATGAATGATATTACTTGTAATCCAAGTTCAGAGCAATCCGAGGGAGGACTGTTCGTTTATGTCACCCATGATGAGATGTGCAAGTATCCCCAACTTTTCGGAGGCGGGAATGCAAGTTCCAAATCAGGAGATGAAAACATATCCGTTATTTCTCAAAAACAGGAGACAACGATGGATAAGCCTGAGATGATTAGACCTGATGATATGAACCCAAAAGATAAACTTGCGGCAATCTGTCATCAGTTTATTCAAGAGCTTAGTCAGCGTAATCTGTTGTTAAGGTATCAGGATACACTGTATATGGTTGACAATTGCATCTACAGACCGTATAACGAAGGAACGTTCATCAGTAATGTTTTCAGTTATATATGTAGTTGTCACTTCGAACTACCGTACAAAGATATTGTATACATAGTTAACGAGCTGAAAATGAGAGCATATTTCTTTAACGGAGAGCCGAATGATGAAAGATACACTTATTGTCAAAATGGTTATCTCAACAATTATACTGGCTTAATGGAAAGTATTAATCCTGTAAGTTACTTCCCAACAATTCAGCTTGCAGGTTCATACTTAGGAACTGCTCCACAGGCTCATCCTCTTATGGACAAGTTTTTGGCAACCTTGTTTGATGAAAAAACAATGCTGATTGAAAGAGCTTGGGAAATTATTGGATACTGCATAAGCAGTGATGCTCATGCAAAACGTTTTTTTGTATTTCCTGGTCCTTTAGGTGATAATGGAAAGTCAACATTTATTGCCTTGATATGCGGATTGCTTATTGGAACTGCAATAACAGGTATGTCTATGAAAAACTTGCTTGGCAGTCGTTTTTCCATTTCCGAGCTTCAGGGCAAACGCATTAATGTCAGCTCCGATGAAGGTGCTTTAACTCTTGACAGCGCTCAGTTAGCGATATTAAAGAGAATCTCTGGGCATGATATGATAACCGCTGATAAGAAAAATACAATGCAAATCAGCTTTTTAAGTACCTGCAAAATTATAATAGCGAGCAATCATGACATAGGAATGGCATATAGCAGTAGTGATGACGCTATTATGCGTAGGATATGTACTCTTCCGTTTGATGTAAAAATCCCGAGAGCCGAGCAAAATCCTGATATTGTTTCTATGATATTAAATTCCGAGTTGAATGAGATTACCACTGAGGCTTTAAATGCTTTTTTCAGACTTAAAAACAATGGTTATCACTTTACTGGTGATGATACGGGACTTGATGATTATGCAATTCATACTACGCCTACGAATGCCCAGTATAATAATATAGGTTTTTTTGTCGAAAGCTTCATAAGACCTGCTCCTGGCAATTTTATTCTGACTAAAGATTTATACGAAGCCTTCAACTGCTACTATAACCTCAACTGTGGCTGTGACACATTCAAAGATATAACAAGTTTTTCACAGGCTTTGTATAAGTACTTGACTGCTAACGGTTTTTTGGTCGAAAAAGTTAAAAGACATCAGGGTAACGGATATGAAGGCATAATGCTTTTCGAACCCTAAAAAGAAAGAAGGACTATTATGGGAAAAACAGTTTTGGATTTAAAATCGAATGCAAAACCATCTGAACTCGAGGGTGCTTATATTATGTCCGTCAATTCACCGTACACAACATCAGAGTTGAAGGACAGAATGATAAACGTAGTGGAAGAACAGCAGTACGCTGTTCTCCGCTTCCTCAGCTTTGTCAGTGACTTTAAAGTAGGTGATGAAAAACAGTACATCAGTCAGATTATAGACCTTAACAAAGTACCAGAGCTGGGGGAGTCGATGATTATTGCAGCTCCGACTGGTTCGGGTAAAACCAAGGCGATAATTAAGATTATAAATAATGCTGACATCCCTGTTGTGTACTTAACTAACAGACTTCCAACCCTTTGGCAATTCAAAAAGGATTTCATTAAGTCAACCACAAATATCGATGTTTCTATGGAAATGATTGATATCGTTTCTATGGGAAAAGATATTACAGCGCTTACTTATCAGAAATTCGCTGAAATAGCATATCAGTATAAGGAAAAGAAATGTATGATAATACTTGATGAAGTTCATTGTCTGCTTGAAGATGCAACATTCTCCGTATATCCTGAGAAGTTCATCAGATATTTGAAGTCTAATCTGGATAATACATCAAGAATTTATCTTACCGCAACACCAGATGCCGTCAGCCCTAGTATTGCCTGCGTTGAGTGCATATCTGGAACAGAGCAGGCTCTTCAGACTATAACATGGGATACAGAAGTAAAATCTGTTTTCTATGGTTACGCATATTACACTACAAGGGTAAAGATGGTTTATTCAGTTAAAAGCAACTGGGATTACATAGACTTTAAGCTTTACTCTCCAGATGACACAAAGGAACTTACCGATTACATAAAAACAGCCAATGAGAATGGCATCAAGAGTCTTATTTATATAAATGACATAAATAAGGGCAAAGCTCTTCAGGAAAATTTAGGCAATACCCAACACATCTATTCAGACGATGATAAACGTAAAGATATTGCCGAGATTGCAAAGAATGAGAAATTTGCAGATAAAAACCTTATCACAACTAAGGTTACGGAAAACGGAATTTCACTGATTGATGATGAACTTAACCTTATAGTTGTTGAAACTCTTGACCTTATCACTTTGCAGCAGGTAATAGGTCGAGCAAGAGTTAATAGAAAGAAGCCCAGAAAAATAACTGTTCTTATACCTGATTATTCATATACCGATATAGGTAATGCAATAGCGAGTATATCTCAGCAGTTGAAGAAAGCTAACGAAGCGGCTGAGAATCCTGATAATGCATTAGAATATACCGCTGAATATCCTGCTCTGATTTACTATGACAGTAAGATTAAGAAGCCAGTTGTAAATTCAATGGCAATCAAATCACTTGAATATCAGCTCAGCTTTCTGAGGGCTTTAAGAGTAGATAAAGAAAGTCCTCATGCATTTGCACAAAAAGTTCTTGAGGCATACGATAAAAGTACAGTAATAACAGATGATATGTTCTTATCATATGACAGAATTACAGACTTCAAATCAAAAGTTTCATCTGCTTTCGATGAGTATATGAATTCTGAAAAGAATGCAGAATCTTTGGATAAGCTCAAATCTGCATTAAAAGACGCTTGTAACAGCACAAGAATCTACAATGATGGCAAAACTATCAGCAGTAATATACAGCTTAGTACTGTGAACGATATTTTAAAATCGGCAGGTATCGGTTTTGAAATCAAACCTAAAATTGAAATATACAGTGTTTCCGCTGTATAAAATTATATCATAGTTTACAAAGCATTGTCAACAGGAAGTTTATACTTCCTGTTGGGAAAGCTTATATTTTGAGTTGTATATTATTAATATGATACATATAGCAACTATAATTTTATAAGAAATTAAAGGAGGAATTTATAATGACAAATTCAACCCCCAATTTTACTGGTCGAAATGTTCCTATTAAGGAGATTGCCAAGGCAACAGGCAAAGACCCACAATTTATCCGCCTTGGTATTCAAAGAGGTATCTTCAATTTCGGATATGCCTTTAAGAAAGACGGTTCCAGTGAATATAACTATCTCTGCCCCGACAAAAAAGTCTGGGAAGAACTTGGTTACTTCAGAGATGTAAGTAATAATATTTAATTCAGGAAAGGAGTCGATGGTAATGAAATTGGCAAATGGAGTTGGTACGGTATACAAGCTGTCTGGCAATAGGCGTAATCCGTATATTGTCCGCAAAACAGTTGGCTGGGAAATTGATGTTAAAACTGGTAAACATAAGCAAATCTACGTTACCATCGGTTATGCTCCAACAAGAGCAAAAGGGCTGGAAATGCTTATGGAGTACAACAAGAATCCATATGACATTGAGACTTCTAAAATAACCTTTTCAGAAGTATATGAGAAATGGTCGGCCGAAAAGTTCCCGACAATTTCAGATTCAAATGTGAAAGGCTATCAGGCATCATACAAATGCTGTGAAGCTTTGTATAACAAAATTTTTAAAGACTTGAAACTTTCGGATTTGCAAGGAATCGTTGACAACTGTGGGAAGAATTATCCCACACTACGCAAACTTAAAGTTTTGCTGAATCAGATTTATGACTACGCTATGAAGTATGAAATGTGCAATAAGGACTATTCGCAGTATGTGGATATTCTCAAATTCAAGAATAAAAATCCAAATAAGACTGACCGCTCACCATTCACAGAAGATGAAATCAAAGCTCTGTGGATTCAGAAAGATAACATTTATGCTCAGATTGTTCTTATGCTGATTTACAGTGGTGTAAGAGTTTCAGAGCTTCTCGACCTCAAACGTGAGAATGTTTTTATAGATGAGCATTATTTTAAGGTTGTAGAAAGTAAAACGGACAGTGGTATTCGTATTGTTCCTATTGCTGACAAAACTTATCCTATTTTCAGAAAATGGTATGATGAGGGTTGCGAGTACCTGCTCCATACTCCCGACGGACAGCATTTTACATACCGTAACTACTATGATTCATACTGGACACCTGTTATGGAACTTATCGGCTGCTCTCACAAACCGCACGATACACGTCATACTTGTGTTTCAATGATGACTTCAAAGGAAGTAAATCCTACTCTCATAAAAAAGATTATCGGACATTCAGGAGCTATGTCACTCACCGAGAAGGTTTATACTCACGTGAATGTAAAGGAACTGCTTGATGCTATCAATAAAATATAGGTATAAAAAATCCGCTGGGGGAAATATTCTCTCAGCGGATTATGTTATAAGTTAATGATTTTGCTGTCTTTATCAAATACATGGATTACAAGTTTCATGTATCTGCGTTCACAATTACCATGAGTATTAATATGGTATTTCATCTTATTGTATCGTGTACACATAAAATTATGATAAACCATAGACCAGACATATTTCTTCAATATTTTTTCCTGTGATTCAAAACGATTGATGTCATTGGTATCAAATTCAGAGTAATCACTGTATTTAATAAGTTTTTGCTCGACAATACATTTATGTGTATCCAGTATTTCATCTATATTTGGAAATGTTTTAGGCATCCTTTTGTATTCTGTAGGCGATATTTGTTTTATCATTTCCAATGCCTGTCTTAATGTGTTTTCTGGAATAAAAGAACGAATATCTAAGCAATAAAGATATGACAAACACCAAATGTTATCAGCACACTTATGTAAAACGTTCAAACTTATTTTTTGTGCAAGTGATTCTTGATTTGCATAATACAGCATCTTTTGATAAAATGCATAATCTTCATCAGATACTTGCTCACCATTTTTACTTTTGTTTTCAATAGCTATAGCCCTGTAAGCTTCTTCTTGAGTATATAACTGGATTTTTTCTAAAAAGCTTATAACTTTGTCTGATACAGCAATTCTTGGGTACGAAGTCGATTCTTCCATTTTAACGGCTTCAATCAGCCCTTCTCCAAAGATATAATTATCATTAATTGACATTTTACCTTTGGTAAAGCCACCTCTTAGGAACAAACCATATTCAGTAATAAATCTTCTCTGTATCTCGCAAATTAAACCCATAAAAGTAATGATATGAGATTTCTCTTCTGCAACATTCTTACCAACATCGATACATAGTAGAATGTTATCAGAAAAGATTTTGTATTGAAGATGCATATTAGCAAACTGAGACACTAAAGTAGAATCATTGAACGATTGTACATAGTTTACAGTATTTGTAATTGCAGAATGTATTGTGTTGAGTAATTCGGGAACTTTTTTAGGAGTTTCCTTGAAAAACGCTTGATAGCCTAATATATCAAAATAAGCGATGTAGTATTCTTTTATCGGATTTGGAGTTGGATTATTCATATTCACCTTTCTTTATTATACAAATAAGGCATTCATCGCAATGGCAAATGCCTTAAACTTTGTTAGTTACCTGTTAGTTACGTGTTAGTTACCGCCCGATTTTCACTTAATTTCAAATGAAGTCAAAGCAATAAAAAACCCCGAAAACACTGGATTTTCGAGGTTTTTGTATAATCCCAGTAGGGATAAAATCATCTCTTTGAGAACTGCGGAGCGCGACGAGCGGCCTTGAGACCGTACTTTTTTCTCTCCTTCATTCTGGGGTCACGAGTGAGGAATCCAGCCTTCTTGAGGACGGGACGAAGCTCAGCGTTAAACTCGAGAAGAGCACGAGAAATACCGTGACGGATAGCGCCAGCCTGACCTGTAACACCACCGCCGGCAACTGTGCAGACAACATCCAGCTTATCCAGGTTATCTGTCAGAGCCAGGGGCTGACGAACGAGGAGCTTGAGAGTTTCGAGACCGAAATAGTCGTCGATGCTTCTGCCATTAATAGTAACATTACCGTTACCGGGATAGATTCTAACTCTTGAAACGGAGTGCTTTCTTCTGCCGGTTCCGTAGTAGTATTTAACTTTTGATTCGTACATTTTAAAGCCTCCTTAATTAAAGTGTGTAAGCAACGGGCTTCTGAGCCTCATGCTTGTGCTCTGCGCCCTTATATGTTCTCAGTCTCTTCAGCTGTGCTCTGCCGAGAGTGTTGTTGGGGAGCATACCGTTAACAGCGATCATCATAGCTCTGTCAGCCTGATCAGCCATCATATCCTTGTAAGCGATGGACTTGAGACCACCGATCCAGCCTGTGTGCCAGTAATACTTCTTCTGCTCCAGCTTTCTGCCTGTGAGGACAGCCTTGTCGCAGTTGATAATGATAACATGGTCGCCGCAGTCTACATTGGGAGTATACGTGGGCTTATGTTTACCTCTGAGGATATGAGCAGCCTTAGCGGCAACACGTCCAAGAGGCTGACCCTCTGCGTCGAGGATATACCATGTACGGCTTACTTCTGCCGGTTTAGCCAGTGTTGTTGACATAGAAAAGTTCCTCCATAATAAGATGTTTTCGCCGGAGAACAGGGACAATACGCCGCACCTCTCCGACAGTGCTTATTTATTATACACGATTTTCCGCAGCTTGTCAAGCCTTTTCAGGGATTTTTTTCAATCTATATCCTGCTTTCTCTTGGATTCTCTCGTTTATTCTCATTTTCTCTTAATATCTCACGTTTCATTTCAGATTTTGAGTGACTAAAATTACTGAAAATATAATCATTTTTTTATCCATAATTACTAAGTCAAAGCAGCTGTACCGTGCTCCCGTATACTTCTGCCCGCTGCAAAATCACACCAGAAAGCAAAAAAAATCAGGACATATCGCTCATTTTGTGGTATAATATTATTACACCGGAAGACCTGCAAATAAAAGTCAAGAGTTAAAATGAAAATTTCACAAAACTTTCAC
>JAMPAU010000019.1 GCA_023667045.1 Ruminococcus flavefaciens
ACCGATCTCATGGATTTCTCATCCCACTATGGTTCTCATAGAGCCGCCCTCATTGCCTGATTCCTCGACCAAGAGGTGCTATGACTGGACGGAAGTATCATTATCCTCACACGTTTCATTGCCAATCGGAAAGCTGTTCCGGATTTTGAAGCTTCATATTTATCGCTCGCTCTTTCGAGGTCGTGGCGTATGGCTTCTGCGGCTGGCGATTTTTTGACCGCCCTTGTGATTAATGTACCTGTAAAGTTGATATTCAGTTTTCAAGATACTTCGAAGTTCCAAATTATACTCTATAATTTGCCCTTCATATAGCAGCCGTTGAAAACATCGTTTTTTACCAACTATCTTAAAATTTCAGCAATTTTAACAATCCAATAGCTTATTGTTTGCTGTGGCGTCAGTAAAATTGACGAAACTTCCTGCTGAGACATACCCATTACCTTAGTCAGATAAAATGCTTTCCTCATTTTTGCAGGAACATTTCTCACCGCTTTTTTCTTTTCGGAACCTGTTATGTACTCATACCAGTTCTCTTCGATATTGTCAATAACAGATTCGTCAATTGTCGTCTGTCGGAACTCATCTGCCTCCGCAAGCGGAACTCTCTTTTCAAGATACGCTCTGTCTGCCTTAAATTCCTTTTCGTCAAATTCTCTGATTGAACTTATCTGTTCATCAGTCATTCCGAGTTCCCTATACTGCTTCTCCTTCTTCTGCCATTCTTTTTCAAATGCTCTTTGAGCTGCGCCGTGATTGTATGACATAAAAAATCCTCCGTTCTGTTTGTTTTAAACAAAACGGAGGATTATGGGTATTTTGCGGCTATACATAGCCATTTGTATTTTATTATCACTTCCCGTGTCCTTTCTTTTTTCTTGATAAAAGGACACTTTCAGAGGTACGCTTATACCGTCTTTCGCAAAACGATATGTCATGTCCTCTTTTATTAATTGTCATTTTTTAGAAAAAAATCCCTATTCTGTTTTATAGAATAGGGAGGAAATACTATTATATTTTATTTTTTATTTTCGTTCTTGTGTTGATAATATTTGTTCATTAGTTCGTTTTGTAGTTTCACATACCCCATATTGCTGAAGAAATTTTCATAGTTTTTTAACTTTGATAAAGCAATACGCTCTTGGTACAATTTAATTGCCTCTGCATCAGTTTTTCCCGTATAGTCAAACAGGCCATTACAAAAACAAAGAGTTTCTACATCAAATGTCAAGTAATTTGAACTATGTCTCATCCATGTTTCCTTAGGCTTTTTATAAGCGTTGTAAGAGGCAATCACGGTCACTAAAGCACTTGCAAGAATTGTAAGGACTTTAAAAATCGTCCCGACAGTTCCTCCAAAGTTAATCAATGCAGCGAAAATCGCATTGCAGGCAGCAAAAACTATTGTCAAGATCTCAACCTTATTCCATATTTTCTTATTCTTACCGCCTTTATTTTGAGCCCCGGAAACTTCCAAAACCAGGCAATCAAAATACGCCTTAGTTAGTTCATCTACGCCTGCTCTTTCACATTTATCGTTCCATACTGAACGGTAATAATCCATTATTTTATTCGTCGTAGCCATAATCTATTCCTTTCATTTTCTATCTAAACTTCATTCCTGCCACTAATGTACATATTATTGCGATAAAAGCAAAAATAAAATTCTTATCCTTTGTGTACCACACTTCCTCTATCATTAAAGAAAGTATTAATCCTGAACTTCCAAAAAGCATATGAGATGTAAAACACTGTGTTAAAGCGCCTTCACCTTTCAACAAATCTATCACACATACTAATAACATTGACATAACTATATAAATACATATAATTATGCATAGTACTTTTGATAGCGCGCTAAAGATTTTTTTCATTTTAGAAAATTTTCTTTCAAGATGTGAAAAAATAAAAGAACATATTAAAAACGCAGTAATTACAATAGTAATGGCTAAAATTACCATACTTAGTGTAGAATTTTCAGAAAATGCTTCGAACGTATTTTTTATTGCGGCATAAAACATAAGCCCCAAAAAAATTACGAGCGCACTGATAATTCCAAATTTAAAGGTCCAAAGAGATATGGAATTTTCACACAATTCATCTTGGTGTAATTTGTTTAAATCCTCATGAATTGCTTTTAATTCCGACTCAAGTCCACTCATTTTGATGGGTTTGCATACCACTTTCTTTTTTCTGACAGGATAACCGCATCTCACACAAGATGATGCCTGATTGGATATTTTTTTACAGCACTTGGGACATCTGATTAAAGACATATTTGCCAACTCCTTTATTCTTATATTAATCCATTTCAAACAAATCATGATATTAATCATGAAAAACCAATTTCATCAAAAGCCTGTTCATTACCACTTTTTCGAATTGCATCAAGCCATTCAAAAATTTCATATCTACTGTATAAAGGCTGCCCTGATGAATCCTTTGCGTTTTCCAAATAGAAAGCAAGATAGGCATATTCATTGCTGATAGATGTGGAAAACACACTTTTATCATCAGTATTAATTGAAACATTCAACTGATGGAAGTTGGGAGAGTCTGAAATCCCCTTATCAAAGAAGGTCGTGATCGGATGTTGGCTATAATCCGGCAGAATACTAATCAATACATTGGAAGAAGGATTAGTTTCAATTGCAATTCCCTGTACTGATATCTGATGCTGCATTTCTTTTTGAAGGATCTCAACTGTCTCAATAAACAAATCAGATATTGATTCCGTAATCGGTGTCATACCGCGTTTTTTTACATTTGCATCATAATGATACCGATAATATAAACGGCATGCTTCCCGGTTATTTCTCGCTATCCCCATTTCTTCATTTGAATGACATATTTTAAAATACTCCATACGATCTTTGGGCTTTTCATATAAACTGTTGCAATAAAGCTCCGGAGCATCCCCTCTGAGAAGCCATGACAAATAATAAGTATACATATCACAAGTAACATTTTGTTTACTTGATTCGGAATAAATATACAAAAAGTTTTCTTGAAATCTATCCTTCAGATAATTCAAAATATTTGCAACTCCGTGAAAAACAACGGAATTATTTTGAATATAGTAATTCATCCAGACAATATTATCAAGGAAATACTGGCATGGCATTGTGGTCGATTTATTTTTTTGTTCATAATAATACTTGGGTCTAATTCCTAACATCGTTGCATGACCAAGTCTGCTTCCGGACCGTAAATTCAAAAATAGTATTGCTTCATGAATTGCACGCAGTCCGTCCACTATATCATAATTATCTTCTCCCACATGATAAGTTGCTTGTAATTGACGTAATTCCGAGGACGGATCGGGTTTATCGAAAAACTGTAATAATCGAAACACAGAACCAAAAACTTCAGGGCGGCAGTGTAATTCGCTGCTGCAGGCATCGATTCCACGTATTCGTTTGGCTTGTTCTGAATAACATTGTCTCATCATAATGATGCTGTCCGCCTGTCGTTCTATAACTTCTCTGAGTCTTTGACTCCTGCATGTAATAAAATCAGGTTCGGAAATATCGTCTTTTTTAGTAAAATGATATGTATAGAAGAAATTATCGGTGCTGACATAATTAGCTGCATTAGAATCGGAAATAGCACGTTTAATAGCGTCATCATACAAATTAATCATTTTAACATTTTCAGCGCATAAATCGAAATCGCGTGTATACGGATATGTAGGGGAAATTCTGAGTTCTACGCAGCAAATCTTAGGACCGTCTAAAATACTTTCAATCGTTGCCGCAGCCAGACGTCCCTCTGACTCATAAGACCATGGAATAAACCAATCTTTTCTTCCCTGATAGTGAGAAAAGTTATCAAATCCTACAAGTTTATTACTTTGCACCATTTCAGAACGAAATTTATTTTTCATTAACATATACAAATAAAGCAATCTTTCAATAGCAACCGAATCCTCATTGCGTTCAGAGATATAGCGCATGGTATTATATAAAATAAATCTTTCACCCGTCAGCTCATAGTAGTGACTTTTAGAATGTAACGCCATAGTTGGTATTGCATAATCAAAAGAATTATTTTGGAATTTTAGCATATTTGCACAATGCTGTAACTGAATGGCTATATTTAATGGCAGTTCAGTTACACGAAGCAATTCCATTAGCTGCCTATAAAGAATCCGATTCCAGAATTCCCAATAACGTTTTTTATACTGTGGATTTTCAAGTATAAATCGTCCTAAATCTTCCAACGAAAAGGTATCCTTATGCTCGCACTTTTCACAATTTTTGCTTTCAAATTGATGTTTAAAACATCGGATAGATTCACACGAAATATGTTCATTTTCAAAATATACAAACGATTTTGTGATAAAAGCAAAAAGATATAAACGAATCGCAGCGGCCTTCATACGCATAACGTGCATAGGTTCTTCAACATTTACTGCGCCGCGGATAATAATTTCCTTCAATCGATTTTCTTCTATTGTGTGTATGTAATTTTCAAAATCATTGTTCTGAAAATCATTCATTAACATGATCCAGGAAATATAGTAATACGGTGACGAACCACGTAAATGGAAATGATTGTCTGAAACGCCCTGATCCCGACACAACATTCTTGACAATCGATAATTATCGTGTTCAATGCAGTATGACCAAGAAAATGAATTCCGCTCTGATATTTGACGATTACGATCTTCAATTACGGCTTTTGCAACAACCAGATATTCCTCGTCCATCTCTAAGGTAACATTGCGCCATATATCGCAGTATCGGTATGAAAAATGAAATTTTTCATTATATCTTCCAATTATACTGTCTGCAAAACGAAATATCAACGGAAATATAGGAAGATCATTCTTTTCCTTCATTTCACTGCAAAGTTTCTCCAAACTTTGTTTTAATTCCTGAGAATTATATTGGCTCAATCTTGTATGCAGCGTATCCGACAGATCTTTTATTGGAATTCCAAAATTATTTGAAGCGATTGGTATATTTTTTTGCAGTATATATTTTGACGAAATTGAAGAAAACAGCAATTTTAGCACTTGTGCATCAAAACGCAAATGTTTACTCATATATCCAACTCCTACATTATAGAATTATTCAGATTCATTTGCTGTTATTTCTGTTTTCTCTTCTGCGCTAACTGAGATCCTTTTATCTGCATTATCGATAACAATATTTATAATTGCATTAAATTCCTCAGTCGATGGATTTTGCGGTTCTTTTTTTTCTCCAATTTCATCATTATCTATTATACACATTTTATTCTTATTATCATTAGGTAAATATAAAAAATGTTGTACAACAGGACACGACACAAACTGTTCTTCGTAAGTTATAGAACGGTTTGCATTTGTATAAACCTCATCTTCTCTGTGCAATTCTTTGCGGATATTCTCATAAAATCTCTTGATAGTTTCTTCGGGAGTAAAATCATTATTCTTTTCCTTCCTCTCTAACAGGAAATCGGATGAATAAACGATTTCTCCTACGGAACGCTTAATAACATTGTAGACCAAGTCTGTCTGGTGCAACGGAAGCACAAAATGTGGGTATTTCTGTGAAAGCACATAATGTTCAATGCGATCCTTAACATAATTGCAATGTGATCTAAAAATCGGCTTTTCATCTTCCGAAAGATTCTTCAGCAATGTTTTGTCTGTCAACCAATCAAAAAATTCTCTGTATCTGCTGACATTAATAACAAACGCTGTAGGATCTAATTTTAATTCAGAAAAAACAATTTCATTCGGTTTATCACTGTAATCCAGCGGATACAGCATTAGTGAGTAAATGAGATGCAGTATGTCGTATTTCATTTCGTAAATTGCAATTGCAGTGTAAATCGGAACATCGTTTTCAGATTGATATATCTTTTTCACTTCGCAATTATTTACAACTTCTTTTCCGATTATCTTTTTTATCGTGTCATCTGCGATTTCACCAATTTTTTGGCGGAGACCTTGACTAAGCATACATTTTAGATGCGAATCTTTAACGCTCTCAAAAGATTGATAATTTCCGTCAAAAACATTTTGTGTTTCAAATTTTTCATATTTAATATGAATTGAATTGCCAGAAAACAAATCATAATTCCAGTTGCCAGGTAAGGTGTTTCCAAAAATTTTATATAATAGTTCCGGTTTCTTTAAGTTTGAGAAAATTTTATTTTCATCCAATTTCCTGCACTTCTCTGATACAGAAAGTTTTTCATACTCTCCAATCGTCATATTATTTTCATTAATTTGTTCATGAAGTGTTTTAAGATATTCCACAATATACTCATCAAAAATTCTGGGCAGAATAAAAGAATAGCAAGCTAAGATAGCCTTGATCATTTCTTTGCTCATGATCTCAAGTCTGGAAGCATGGTGAATTACACGAAACATTTCACCATAGTTGTAAAATGAATCGAGTTTCTTTTCATCTTCAAACTGATCCTTAATAAGCACATTGTTATTAAAGCTCTGCTCCAATTTTTTACGATAATACGTAATAATACGCTTTGCACGACGACTCAGAACAGCAGTATAAAACTGATGGAACACCATTTCTTCTTCATAGCTAAGGCAAAAATCCGGCACTAACTTGAAATAGAAGTAATCCATAATTATTTTAATGTTCTGCCGAAATATCTTCGTATGCTGCTCCGTATACTTGAACGCTTTTTCCTCATCATCTGTCTTCACACGAGGATTTTCCATGTTATAAAACATATTAAACAGATCCACCATATTTCTGAGACTGTCAGGCTCCATGAAATGCAGTTTAAATCCTACTGCGTCCAAATAAATACCGGTTCTGTCGGCAAGCATTAAGAGAATTAGTTCCTTAGGAGATATCGCTATTGTTTTTTCCCCTTCTTCCATTTTTCCCTTTAAATAGCTTACGATATGACCGCTTTTCAAATTCGGAAACATTTCTTCTATTTTGCGTTCTGCTTCATCACCATCACTTGTCCCATCAGAAAGATCAATTTTCATTTCTATAAACTCTCGATAGTCACTTTTCTTCCATGAAGGCATTACGATTCTCATGTCAGAGGAAATGATTTTCCTTAAGTAGTCATTTGTTTGTTCCTTGCAAAGCTGCGAAAAATATTCCTCTGTTTTATTGCCATATGCTAAAGTATTATAATAGTATTTTTCAATTGCTTTAGAAAGCAACTTGAAATTGAGTGTTGTCAATACAATTACATTCGGCAGCATAAAATAAGTATAAATGCAGCTCATGATCTCCATAACATCATTTTGTGCCATATCAATGTCATCAATACAGATCACAAGATACCGTGAATCATCTTTTCTATTGCTGCTATAATGGCATATATTGTCCTGTGCCTTTAAATTAGCCCAAACATCAATGTAAAATTCTATCAGTTTCTTGAAAGATTCTCTTAGATTATGTTTTTGTGCATTTTTTACCATTATCTGATAAGAAAAAGCTTCGCTGTACTTTTTATTCCCCTTAAGTCCGACATACTGATTATATACATCATTGATATTTTTTCTCAACTTTTCCAAGCAATTATCTTTGAATTCTGAATCAATGGCATTTTTCATTTGTCCTTCAAACTCGTTTAAAGTATCCAGCATTTTTGAAAGAACGACAATAAACAGATCTTCTGTTTTTGCAAGCAGAGATGCATCTACATAAGGAAGTGCGTAAAACTTGCATTCCCTTATTCCAGGAACACCGTTTTCGTATTCTGTCCTATATTTCTTCAATGATTTTGTTCCGCTCAATAATTTTTCCAGTTTGCCGTCATGCAGTGCATTTGCAAAAGTCAGCATCGCAGAGGTTTTACCTGTACCACGGCGCCCGGTAAATACGATTACATTCTGAATATCATGTACTTGTTGACGTAATGACGCTTTATCTTTCTGTTTCATATTTGCGTGATGAATGGAATGTACAGCACGAAAAGCCTGTTCATAGGTGTCTTTAAAAAAAGAATCCTCTGTTTCATCAAACATATCAGTATGTACGCCACGCTCTTTTAAACTTGTGAGACTTATATGCATTTTCTTTAACATAATTTTTCTCCTTATGGTATGTGTTTATCTGCGGTAAGTTTGAGCAATTAATTTGTTTTTGGATGTAGAACATAGACTATTATTGGATATATTTCCAATGCATAGAATTACCGAATGACTCATAAGTCTTTTTAATTCGGAAAAGCAGATTCTTTTGCAGTAATATTGTATACCTCAAAAAAATTAACAAAGCATGACATAAAAAGACGAGTCAAACGGTAGTTCTGATGTTTTGCAATATAGTTATTTCCACTCCATTCCTATATCTGATCGTTAACGCTTTCTTTTGGAAATACAAAGCAATCCTAAAGCGGAAAGCATAGTAATGCCTATTCCAATGATGCCTTTATCTTGTGTTTTGGGGGAATCTTCTTTGGTTGAAGATTTTTCCGTTGTTGTCGTGTTACTTGAAGTTACAACAGTGTTTTCAGATATATTCGATGATGTAATTTCTGCCGATGTGCTTGTTGATGATGTTCCGATATCTGTTGTGGTAGTAGTTGTTGTCATTTCTGTACTTGTAGAAGTTGTTGTGACAGGTTCTTCATCGAGTGGTACAAAATTAAAGCCGTTTTCAGTAGCATATGCTTCAGCTGTTGAACCTGAATACCCTTGAATTATGACATCTGATAGTAATTCTCCCGAGCGAGAATATCCGATACCGCTGTTACTAAGTTCAATGCCTTTTGAAAGTACAGTAATATCTTTCAATTCTGAACAGCCGTAAAAAGCATTTTCACCGATTTTTTCTAATCCCGAGGGCAGAACTATTTTTTTCAGATATATGCAGTTTCTGAATGAATTTCCGCCGAGTTCCTTTAATGTTTCGGGGAATTCCGTATTTTTAACGTTAAAAATACCGACATTATTTTCGCCGATCCTTTTCAGTGAATCTCCAAAATCGATATTTTCCACATTGGCAAAAAATGCAGATGAACTGAACATTTCAAGATTTTCAACACTGTCTGAAAAAACAATAGTTTTGACATCATGTAGTTTCAATACCCAGTCGAACATCGCACTGCAGCCTTCATCTTCTTCATTAGCTATGTTAGGTATTTCACAGACAGCAAAAAGGAAATCAGTTCCGTCAACATATAGGGTATCATCGTGAATTTCCGCGTTGAAATTAACACTTCCATCATCGCTTTGACATGATACATTATTACCGCTAATAGTCCATACTAAATCGTAGTTAAAATTAACCCTTGATATCCAAACATCGTCAAGCCCGTCATTCGTTACGACCACGGTATAACTATCATCACTGTAAATTACCTCTGCGCCCGAAACACTTAAATTGTCCTCAGCATATGCATACGAATTAAATGTCATAGTCGTCATCATTATTGCGGTAATCACAGAAACAAACAATTTTTTAACCATAGAATTTCCTCCGTACCACTCGATTAGTTTATTGTCATATTAAATTCATTTTCTAAAAAATGAATAAATGCTGATGCGCACAGACTAAAATCTTTTTGGTCGTAACTGTAATTATTTTCACTCAAAACTATTGTGTATATATATGCCAAATGATTTAGTGAATCTGCTGCTGTGGCAATAGACATATCTGTGGTTGAAATAAAGTCGCAATATTTATCATTATCGGGCTCTTTGTAATACGTATTAAGTATTTCCTCAATTGAATTATTACCATTCTTTATTCTGATATCTAAATTGACAGAATCAATATCTGCATATAAATCTACTAAACTGAAGTAAGATGATTTATTTTTAAACGTTCCTGGTTGTCTATTCAATAGATCTGAACAAACATATTCAAGATTATCTCCTTTATCCGTTAAGCCATATGCTTCATCAAGTAAACTTGCTAAATCACCTGCCCAACCAAAAAAATCCTTTGCATATCCAGCATCAAAACCATATTCAATTTTTGAATAATAATAAATTGATAAGGTTGCATAACAGTGATATAGATCTAACGGCTGTCCTTGAGAATTAAAATAAATATATTTATCATTTCCTTCTGTGCGAGCGTTAAAATAATTCTTCAATTCAGGAGCGTTTTCATTAACAAAGGCTACGAAATTCTCATCACTGCCTCCAAAGCTATTCCAATGCTCGTTTCTATATCCACTGTTGAATCGTCTAATATAATAACAAATTAACCAAATGTCTTTTTTTCCACTATGATTATCAGCAGTATCATAGTCATAATTCTCGTTACCCAAATATTCACGCGCCAAATCTTGCAATTCCCCCATCTTATGAGCAAACTACCCATTCAACTGATAAGACATCGGATCAGGATCAGCCTGATCCCAGTCAAGATCGCCGTCGGAATCATTTGTCATCGGATCTGAAACGCAGTAAAAATAACTGAAGCCTGCTATTGACTGAGAATGATGCAGGAGATACTGTCTCATCAAAATCAAGTCGAAAGAATCAACTATTTCATCATTTGTAAAGTCAGCCACATCAAGCGTTACAGGGTATAGAACCGCTTGACCTAAAAGGAAATCAGCCAATATATTCAAATCTATTGCGCTTACAACACCATCCCTGTTTATATCGCCGAGTATACCTGATAATACGCCATTATTGTAACCATTTTCAATAAAATTATTTATAAGTTCAATATCGTCGGCATTGATCTTGCCGTCAAGGTTGCAGTCCGCATTAACCGTTCCGATTGCAGTGAGAACAGCCTTGCCTGACACGTATGACTGCAAAAGATCAACATCTTCAGCATTTACAACCTTATCACAGTTAACGTCGCCTGCCGTACAGAAAACCATTTCTTCTCCGTCAGGAATTCCGTCTGTATAATATGTAACGCCATTTTCTTTGATCGTTACGACATCGTACATGGTATCGCGAGTCAACTGCTTATCACTGTGAGCCTCGCCCTTAAGCGAAAAAGAAGTAGTTCCATTTGAAAGAATATACGTATGCTCAGGATTTTCCTTATTCGTCGATTCATAATAATCCGGTATTCCATCATTATCGTCATCCGTCAGATCGTCTGATGCAATAAAATAACAATTCCCCTGAAACGACATCCACTCTTCCTTGTTCACGACGCAGTAAACGCTGAAATGGGGAACAGTTACGCTGATTACAGATGTTGCAATATCATAATTACATTCTAAAAGTCGAAACTGGTGGAAAGTTTCATCAAACCAGACAACGCCTAATCTACGTATATCATCAACATCGGCGTCTGCCTTATCAATCTGAAAAGATACTTCCGCTTCGTCAAAATCAGACGCGCTTTCAAACTTAAACGGCTTTCCGATAATGCCGACAAGATTTGAAACAAAAACATTTGTATCATCGGTTTCAATATTCGTTGTGCTATTGATATATCCTGTTCCTTCAAAAGATATAGAAACATTTTTTACCGCCAAACTGTCGTCTGATTCCGTATATCCTATTGTCTGCATAAATTTACGGTCGCTGTCGTTAATTCCGTCATTGTATGAATCAGATAGAAGCGGATTCAGACCTAATGCAATTTCGTCACCGTCCCAAATCGTATCCTCGTCTGTATCAGGATTCATCGGATCAGTTCCGTATATATTTACCTCATCGCCATCAGAAATATTATCAAAATCCGAATCCGTATTAAACGGATCTGTACCAATCAGATATTCCTGATAATTGCTTAATCCATCCTGATCGCAGTCATATTGACCGTCTGTAATTTCCGCATCGAAATGATACATATTCATCGGATCGGAATTTAATGTGAACAATTCATATCCGTCGGGGAGATCATCATTATCCGTATCGGCATTGAAAGGATCAGTGCCTATTTCTGTTTCAAACTCATCGGGTAAGCCGTCGCTGTCTGTATCAGTCATATTATCCCAATCTTTGAATTTCTCCCACAATTCAGCAGTAGCGATAATATTCTCGTTTACCGTTACTTCTGTCAGGTAATATTCAGAGATTACCGGCGTACCGTTCATTACGCCTATAAAGCCAAGTTCAACATATGAATTCGCCGGAATACACGATGTGTATGTGCCTTTCAACAAATAACTGCACGATTCCAATTCGTTAACATCAGCTGCCCAACTGTTAGTTATTTCTGAAATTGTAAAATTGGTATCAATTGTCAGTTCCCACATTTCAATAGGTTCAGCTGTAGTATTCTCAATCATTATTGAACCGTTAAAGGAATCTCCCCAGTTCTGACCGTATATCAGCGATACATTATAACCATCTTCTTTTTCCGTTCTGCTTTGACAGAGCGTGAAATTATCGGGAATTTCTTTACAGTTGTCAACCATATAGCTGAACGAAACAGATGACCTCGGAGCAACGTTTGCGTTATATCCACTGTTTTTAAAATACACTGTTCCGGCGGAAGTAAGCGAGTCTTTTGCATTTACAATATTGCTTACCTGACCGTTAGGATCAAAATAAAGCATCCAGTTTTCAATGGTCACGTCGCCGGTATTAACCAATGTCACTGATACTTGTTCCATATTTGCCCATGAGCCTTTAACTTCATATTCTATTGTATAATCATCGAATACAAATGTGTGTATTGTATCTTCAGCGGCAAATGCTGAGGTCGGTAATGTGAGCAATATATTTGCTGACAAGACTGAACCTACGATAAACGATGTGGCTTTTTTTATGTTTAGCATATATAATTCCTCCAATTTTTCATTTATGATTCTTTGTATACTGTGTCAAGTTAAAATTCATCTTTTTACTCTAACTGAATAAGTATATATAAAATTAAGACAACAGCTACCTTTATATAAATATATAATAGCCAATTTTGATTTGAAAATCAATATTTTTTCCTAAATGACATAAAATTTTCCTATTCGTCATATTAAACAAGAAAAGGAGTAAACCGTCTGTGTTTAACAGACTGGTTTACTCCATAAATAAACTATAAATATTTTATTCCTATGATATCTTTAGCGACATTAAAACTTGCTAAAACGTCAGTATCATCTGACGACTCTATCAAATCTTGTTTATTAGAATCATATTTCATTACTTTACCATCAATAATAAAGTACTCGCTGTAATGTGTTTTTACACATTCCTCCATATACTTAGACTCACTTGAATATTCACTGTTAGTTACAATAACGTAACCAATATCATCATCTACAACATAATAATCATATCTTACTCTACATTTGTTATTACTATCAAGTAAAGCAAACTTCATTAATTGATTATCTCTTAAAAGTGCAATGCAATTATAAGAAAAAAAATCATCATTCAGTTTAAGATCATCAATTTGAATTAAAACTTTACTATTTTTTACTTTATTATTTATGAAGTTCTTGATAAAAAAATTATGTTTTGCTTCATTATATGTTGAATATAATCCATTAGGAATTGATGTGCATTCAAATTCAACAAACTTTTTAGTATGTAGATCCATTTTATCAGTTATAATATCAAAAATTTCTTTTTCATCTGCATCAACCGATGATTCTATATCTTTATTCAGGTGTGACAAGGCTTGCAGTTGACCATTAATGATATAGAACTCTTTATAATTTCCACCTATATCATTATTACTATCGGAAGTGCACTTTGTTATATACACTATTTCAGTGTTTATAAAATAGTATTTTCTATATGTAGTACTTAAATCTCCAAAAGTTATAAAGTCAGCGTAAACCAATGCATCATTATCATAATATGAAGTTAGCAAGTTTCCTTTTGCATCTAATATTGTATCAATCGTAATACATTCTGAAGTGTAGCTTTTGTTTTTATCATAAAACGCTCTAAAATATGAATCTGTTAATAATATCAGTTCTTCATAGTTGTTTTGATAATTCTTAACTGTCGGCTCTAATTCTGAATTTTTCAAATTGCATGAAAAACTAGATAAAACAAGGATTAAAACAACAAGAAAATACGTAATTATTTTATACCTATTATTTCCTGTATTGCTGATCGTCTTCACCCTCTCTTGTTAAAAAGAATTCAACTGGATCATACATAGCATGATAATTTCCACCCCAAAGAAGTTCATAAGGCATGTATTTCTGTAAGTCACTGTATGCTTCTCTAATTTTCGGATCACTATCATGGTTACAATCGCACCATTTATTTTCGCCACCTTCAATGTAACGAATAGGTTGATAATGAAAATCCTCATAGATTTCGTCCCATATGTGGACATCAAAAGCTATTCTCTCCTCATGACGTGATGTCGCTTGAGAGGGGTATTGCCCGCTAGCAGCAGAAGCCTGTATTTGGTCTTCACGTGTTCTATATCCATCAGTTATAACAATTCCTACTCCATTTTTATTCGCATTTATTAAAAAACGTTTTGCATATATCTGAAGATCATCCCTTAGCCCTTGTATCATTGCATCGTTATGTTCAACCCAATC
The DNA here is from genome assembly GCA_023667045.1 of Ruminococcus flavefaciens. Taxonomy (GTDB): domain Bacteria; phylum Bacillota; class Clostridia; order Oscillospirales; family Ruminococcaceae; genus Ruminococcus; species Ruminococcus flavefaciens_AC. The sequence goes on from JAMPAU010000019.1 coordinate 14,365, forward strand.
TTCTGGGATAATCCAAGATACAGCAAATTCATTCAGATGTAAGTTCTGATATTGTTTTTTTCGTTCCGCTTTTAAACATTGTTCATCCCAATTACTGTTCATGGACATTGTAGTTCCATCTGGCAATATAGCATAACTATGTCCACTTGGATCAACATATCTAGCAGGATTATTAGCACAATAAGTATAAAGATTCAAACTAAGCGGATCGTCAATATCACCCGTAACAGAATCTCTCGAAATAAATCTACCAGTAGTCGGATTATAATACCTCGCCCTAAGATAAATCGTACCCGTTTCAGTATCCAAATATTCACCGCAGTAACGGAACGGATTTAAATCGGAATCGCTGATATTCTTTTCGACACCGAAAGCGTCATAAGTGTACGACTTAATAATATCGCCGTCAGCATTTGTGAGGTTTACAACATCGCCGTGAGCATTCTGAATGTAGAATCTGTAATCCCCCTTAACGGTTTCATCCCAATCAAATGCAGCTGCAAGACTTGTACCTCTGATATAAACAGTCGATGTATAATGAGTTGTATAGTCTGCAACGATCTGACTGCCGATCCAGATATGTGTTGTTGTAACACCGTTTACTGTCTTGCTGTCTCTTAAACCGCTGATGCCGTAAGTATAGCTTGCCGTGGTTTCACCGTCGGTAAATCCGATAAGCTGATTCAGACCGTCATAAGTATTTGTTTCAGTCTTGCCGTCAGCAGTCTTTGTGATCTGATTTCCATTTGCATCATAGGTATAAACTGTCTGCTTAACATTGGAATTATTATCCAGAACATTATTCTTATCCTGAATCGTCTTGACTTCCTTTTGCAGAAGCGCAGTATACTTACCCTGAGCGTCGTTGTAAACGTATTCGGTTACATAGTTTTCAGAACCGGTTGCCGTCATTTTTGAACGGTTTCCGTAATCATCGTACTCGTATGCGTAAGTGTCTGTAGAATTACCTGTAGTTACAGCTTCTTCAACAAGTCTCTTTAAGCTGTCATACTCATACGCTGTTGTTTCTATTATACCATTTTCATTGCGCACTTTGCAAGCGTCAGAACCATCAAGATAATATGAATATTCATAGCTTGATATGGTGTTATTGCCCAATTTATTTTCAAGCTTTGTAATTCTGTTTGCCTTGTTGTAGGTATATGTCGAAACTACGCCGTTTCCAAGCGTTTCGGATTTCTTGTTTCCATTTGCATCATATGTATATGATACGATATCGTTTTTGCTTTCCTGAACTGAAGATATACGCATCTCGTCGTCATACTCATAGTTCTTCTCATAATAAATAATCTTATTGTATATACCTGAACATTCGTATGTCGGATACTGCGAAATTCCAGCATACCTATAGCCCTTGAATGAGTTGTATCCTTCTTCCTGATATACACGTCCAAGATCATCGTATAAATAAATTGTGGACTGACCGTTTGTTGTTGTTCTGACCGTTCTGCCCATTTCATCATACTTATATGATTTTGAAACATTCTTTGAAGAATCATCAGAATTTACAGTTTCTGAGGAAATCACACGATTAAGCGCATCATAAGTATTCGTCGTAACATTGCCGTCTGCGTCTGTTGAAGTAAGAACATTTCCGTTCGGATCATAAGTAATTGTACCCGAATTATAGCCTGTGCTGTCGGTTGTACGGATAAGTCTCATGAAGCTGTCATATTCATACTCTGTCGTCAGATATGTATCATCATTTTCGGACGACATACCCGTATACATTTTGGTCTGAATACCGGCATTGTTGTAAAAATACTTTGTAATATTCTTTTCGCCGTTCACAGTACCGTCACTGAGAATAACCTTTTCAAGCTGTCCGAGTGCATTGTACTTATTCACGGTTACGCTGTTTTTGTTATTGTCGAGTTTCTGAGTTGTTTTTACAAGATTTCCGAGCTTGTCGTATTCGTTTACAACTTCCGAATCGCGCTCATCAAAAGGTGCGACTGTTTTGGTAAGTTTATTCAGATAATTGTATTCATATGTTGTTGTATTATGGAGTGTGTCGGTAACTCTTGCAAGCTGTCCGTTTGCGTAATATGCGCTTGTACGCTTTACTTCGCTGTTAGTTTTTTCTTCAACTGCATTTCCTCTGAAATCGGTAAGTAATAATTTCTGTTACCACCTGTTTATCAGCTGTAATATATGAAGTTTTCTGCGTTCTGAGACCCTTGTAGGAAATGTTTCTTAAATCTGCGGCAGAACTGTAAACCGCATAACTATGATCTTCAAATTCGTATTCAGTTTTAGTTAAATACTGTTTAGAGTAGTACTCACCTATGCGGAAATATGTTGCTTTCTCACGCTGTAATCCGTCATATTCAACACCGTTAATTGTTTCATCGGGATTTTCCTTTTCAAGCATATTTCCATATGCGTCATAAGTGAAAGATGTTACATTTCCGAGTGCGTCGGTCTGAGTTTTTACTGCGCCGCTCGGATAATATGCGATGTGCGTTCCGTGGCTCTTGTCAGAAGAAAAATTAGGCGAATATTCGGCAGTTTTTCTGCTTAATAAGTCATATTCCGCAATTGTAACAGCAGGGGTATTTCCCGTACCGAAATCGCTGATTTTCGTAACGTTATTGAACTTATCATATTCAAATTCTTTTACAGCATAAGTGTTTTTGGAAATATCAATGCTTGTTTTTTCGCTTGCTACCTGAAGCTGCGAGTTATAGGTATATTCAACAGAGTTTAAAACAGTATTTCCGTCTTTGAGTACCTTTTTAATCGGCAGTCCCTTTGCATAGCCGGAAGTACCGTAAGTATACTCGGTCGTATGCCCTTCAGCGTCTGTAATTGTGCGGATAAGGCCTGCAATTTCAGCAGTTTCGCTTGCAGGATAATAGGTGTAAACGGTCATTGCGTAATCAGCTTCATTAATTACGCAATCAATGCTGAAATTATCTACAAATCTCGATATATCGCTGACTGCGGACAAACTCTGATAGCTTTTTACAACGTTGACGCCTGTTTCATCATACTGACAAATTGTAATATTTCCGCTTTCGTCAGCCTGAATTATCGGCATATTTTTTTCGTTGTATTTTGCAAGAGTAAATGTGCCGTCGGGGTTAATAGTCTTTGTCACGTTGCCGTTGTCGTCACGTTCATATTCGGTGGTGTTTCCCATAATATCAACGCTTTTCAACATTTCGTCATACTTGTTTTCGCCGTCAATCATTTTGTACTCAATCTGATCAACAGTATATTCCCGACCGTCGGTTTCTACAATATTTGTCTTAACTGCAAGCTTTTCATCATAGTTGTAAGTGAATGTTTTTATAAGCTTGCTGCCGTCGTATTCCTTGAGACCCGTCTGTTTTGCAAGCTTATCATAAACATATTCCTGCTTGAGACCGGCCGTATTTGTAAGCCAGTTTACTGAGCCGCTGCTGTTGTAAACAATGGTATCGGTAACTTCATCGTAGCAGTTTGTGATTTTGCAGAGTCTGCCGTTTTCGTCGTATTCGTACTTTTCAGTACCGCCCGATACGCTTGTTGCTGACACAAGCTGAAAATCGCCGTTGTACTCATAAGTTACAGTGCGGTCAGCCTCGTCATCTTCGATCATTGTAATACGAGAATGCTCATCATTTCCGTTGTAGGTGATCGTGTAGATTCTGCCCGTGGAATCGGTCACAATTCTCTGATTATTTTCTTTTGCAGAAATTGTCAGAATATTTCCGTTTGCGTCCTTTACCCAGTCAAGCTCTCCGTTTGCATTAAAGTGATACTGAGACTGAGCAGCATTTATAACAGTATATTCATCGCCTGACTTCGTCATTTTACTGTGTGCGTTAAGGCACTCAAATCCGCCGTTTCCGTTGTCCTTAAATGTCGTATTAGAGCCGTCGGGAAGCACAACCTGATAGTAACCGGAAGCTGGGATTACGATTTTACTTACATCGATATTGAAATCCCAACCGATACCGAAAGAGCCTTCCTCGCTGCTCATTGAATTGTAAGTTCTCACAAAATCAGATTTAACTCCGGGCGATGCAATGCTCAGATCTGTGAATGATTTCGTGTAGTTGCCCGTTGCGATATGAACGCCGTCGCCGATTTCCCAGCCCTTGCGATAGAGTGTGTAATCGTATCCGTAAGAAGATCTCCACCACGGACGAATCCAATAATTTTCGGGAGTAAACGGGTTGATAAACAGCAAATGCTCATACCAGCCGTACTCGTCCACGCCGTCAAAGTTAAAGGTTCTGTCTGTTGCCGGCGAACCGTCCTCGTTATCAATATACTCCAAAGGATTATGCCATAAAACATTCTGTTTACCGCCTGCATAACCTAAAATTATCGTATGATTTTCCGATGAATAGACAGATTTTGCACCTGATTCCTCGTTAACCGCCCATTCGGGTCCGAGGAACCAAAGCTGTCCGTTTGTCCATTTTCCATCCATATTCTGACTTGTAACATATCTCCAGTTACCGCCGATCATAAGAAAATCGTTTGCATCAGTCATTTCAAGCACATCATAACAGTGAACCTGACCGAAATGAAATTCATTTCCGATAATGACTGTACCGCCATTTAAATCCATAAGCTGACCGGTTGTACCATTCCAACCGTCAGGAGATGCGGTTCTGAAAACAAGGTTATTTTCAACCATTAACAGACCACCGTTGATATCGAGCGTTGCGCCGTTATTTGCCCAGAACTGCGGCATATCCGTAGTAAAAGACATACAGTCCGCAACATAAAGAACGCAGCCGTTCAGATCAAAATTGGTATCATGGAGATTGAAGCTGTAGGGGAACATACCGCCCGACAGCATTTTCAGATTTCTCTTGAATGCGTGATCCCAATCAAGATCTCCGTATGCTGCATATGCCTCTGAAAACCACGAAACATCGAAATCATCAATTGTTCCGTCGTTGTTTTTATCCATGTACTCAAAGTAATTGTCGGAACGACTGTGCTTTTGAGCGTCTATATTAATTTTGTTGATACCGCTATCGTAATCATCAGAATTTACAAGTACATCACCTGTCATTTCATGGTTATAGATGAAAACATCTGAACGATACACCCTTGCGTCGTCAAGATACAGCTTAAAAACAGCAAGATCATTTACATCAAAAACGCCATTCTGATCAGCAAGATCAGGTAATCTATATCCGTCGGGATTGTTGCCTATTTTGATAATTTCTGAAAGGATATTGTAATCCGTATCATTAATTACACCATCAAGATTAATGTCAAGGAATTGCACAAAATCGGATAAAATTATCTCTTCATTGTTGTCACGCAATTCCTGATAGAATTCACAGAATTCATCAAGATCAGACTGACTTATAACGCCATCACCGTCAACGTCCATGGTTGGATTGAAGTCGCTGTCGCCACGGGTTGCGCCGAGGCAGCTGCGAACATATTCAACATCATTTCCGTTAAGAACATCATCGCTCCACTGATTGTTTTCCCATTCGTTGTAAGTTGAATCACCGGGAACGAGAGTAACCGTATCTTTTGATTCGCCTGAACCTATCTGATAAGCGCCTGTTCCGAAATCCTTGAGGTAAAACGGCAGATATCCGTCGCACTCAAATTTTACGTGATAAACATCCGAGCCGCCGGAAATTACGCAATATTCGCCGCCATCGCTTACTTCCTGATATGCGATTTCTTCCCAGTTGCCGTTGAAAATACGCACATAAATCGGAGTATTATCGCTTGCAGCGTAGCCGTTTACCGTACCCTTGCAAACTTTACCTGTTACGGCTAATTCCGAAGCGGAGTTTACATCCGTTTGATCTGCATATTCCGTAATCAGAGATTTTGCCGTATAATCCCACACAAATTCGGATTCAGACGCAGACTTTGCTTTTGCACGGCTGCTATATGACGTAATATTTTTCTCGACAGCTTCAGGCGGTTCAAAGTAGTCCACTTTTCCGAGATCCTTGGTGGCTTCTTCAAATTCTTTTTCTAATTGAGCTGCATTTTTCCTGCCCTCAATTGCTTCCGCTGCCGAGGCTATCGTCTCGTAATGAAGAATACCCTGGGAAGCACCGTCGCCGTAGATCAGCACCTGTCCCACAAACATTGCGGACAGTGTTCCGGCTAATATTCGGTTTAATTTTTTTGTCATTTACTTCCTCCTTTTTGACAACAGATTAAGAGAATGCCATAAAGGAACATGCAACCAAAATACAGCTTTTTATTTTCCAATCAGCATTCTCTTATTTTCCGTCTCGGTAATTTTTTGTACTTTTGATATTATCTAAAGCACATGACTTACTTGCTTTTCTTGCTGTTCTTCATATACTTAAGCGCTTTAGGCTCAACCGGCTGATAAGAACAATATGCCGATGCCGTGCTATATGCCTTCATAGCAGATTTGCGACCTATTGCAGCAACAGCCTTAAGAACAATATTCTTTTTCATCATCTTTTTCCTCCTTTCCATACGCACCATATATCATAAGTAACGTTATAACAAACGCATTGTTTACGATAACCGCAGATATACGTGTTGCATTAAAATATGTTATAATAGCTGCAATACTCCAAAAAGCAGAGTATATTAAGCCGATTATACGATACTTTTGTTTTTCTGTCTTTCTTATTGGCTTATTTGGATTTTCAATGGGACATAGGAAATAAGCTGTAAGCAAAAACAGCAATAATATTAATACATATCCATACAGTGGAAATTCTATATATGAAATACCTAACACTGATATGGTAATAATTATGAATAATATTTTACATTTTAAATAACTGTCAGCGTGATACCCACCTGTATACATTCTTACAGTCACAAACATTACAAAATAAACTATTGATGCAAACAAACGTTTAAATACAAAGCCCAATACTATGGTTATAAATAAATCGATTATACCAGAAAGTAACGTTTCATATCCATATGTATATATCTCGGCTTCATCTTTTCCTATAATTTCTTTAGAAATCAAAAAATTGGTTATTATCCGACTTATTTTATGAAGCATCTCATCACTTCTTTCTAAGTCAATAATAACCAATTCAGCATAAAAAATCAAGGAATTTTCCTAAATGACATAAAATTTTCCTATTCGTTATAATTTATGTAATTTTTTTACTTGGAAGCCATACGTCAACAATAAAAAAATTATCCTGCTCATAAAATTCCATCATTCCTCCATAATATCCTACAACTTGTTTAACAGATTTCAAGCCTATTCCATGCATTCCCGTTTTACTTGTGCTCAATTCGGGATTGTTTTGCAGAATTGAATTCTCAATCAAGTTTTTTATTATGATATTTACATAACTTTTCTTTTGTGAAACTTCAAAAATTATCAATTTATCAGAATCAAGTTTCCTTGACGCTTCGATAGCATTATCAAATAAATTTCCAAAAACAATACATATATCAACATCGTCTATATTTAATTCAAATTTGCTTGCATCAACGACTGTCTTAATATTTTCATTTTGGCATAAGGAAAGTTTTGTATTTGCTATAATATCCACGACTCTGTTACCTGTATTTATATACTGACGAACGGAGTTCAGTTTATTCTCAAGCATATCATTAAGATATTCCTTAGTTTTTTCGGTTTCGTTTTTCTTTAATAATTCCAACATACATTGCAAATGGTTTTTCATATCGTGTCTTATATTACGCATATTATTATATTGTTTTTCTGCTTCAGCCAATTGATTTCTGTACATTTCTAACTGCATTTTATCTATTATCAATTCTGTTCTTTCCACATTCTTTCTGCTGATATTAACCATAAGAACATAAACAAAAACATTTATTAAAGCCAATCCGATTCCCACAGCGACAAATGATAGGTTATTCGTAGATATATCATATTTAAGAGTTACATTAAATATCAGCATCTCAACAAAAACAGCAATAATAAATACAACACTTAGAGCAATCCATTCAAGAAACGACAAAGAATATGTATCTCTCCGCTTTAATTGAATCATAATTCGCGTAAAAATAAAAAATATAAATTTTGTAGCAAATAAATTTATTAATCTTACAAATCCATTTTCGGAAGCCAATTCATTTATACTTATGCTAAATATAGCAGAGAGCGTATTTAGCGAAAGAAGACTTATTATAAGCATTGAAGCGTCTATTAGTACGGATGTCATGATTTTTTCAAACAAAGTATCTTGCATTAATAAAAAAATTATAATAAAATTAACTATTATTCTGATAAATCCTAATGCACCCTCAAAAAGTATAAAACTATTAAGTAGCGTTGTAATAAAAACATCTGACATTAAAATCAAAAAGAAACACAACAACGTGCATTTGCGACTTCTTCCTTTTAAAAAGTGAACGGCAAAATCTGCGCCAATGAAACATTCAATGAATGTGGCAACATATTCAATAATATTCCAAATCATACTCATAACTCCCTTGAAAAACGCATTAATGCTTTTTTTACATCATTATATCTTCTACGGCTTAACGGCAGTGAATTGCCGTTGTCAAGTACTACACTATTCTGTCTGATAACATCTATAAATTTGAAATTCACAAGATAACTCTGATGAATTCGTATAAATCCATACTGTGCTACATTTAATTCAATATCCTTGAGATTTCCATTCGCCTCTAAAATTCCTGATTTAGTATGGACTGTTAATTTGTGACTTCTGACTTCTATGTACTCTATATTGGAGACAATTATTGCCTTCTTGCCGTTTTCTGTTGAAAAGATTATAGATTCTTTCCTTTTTGCTCTTTTTTGAAGATATTTTTCAATTGCTTCAGATATTTCAATATCAAATTGTGATTTTTTTATAAACCTAAACGGGCCATACTTTATTGATTCATAAACCAAATCATCTTTATTCGTCACGAATATTATGCCAACAGTATCGTCATGGCTTCTTAATTTTCTTGCTACATCAATACCGGTAATATTAGGCATATCAATATCCAAAAGTATCAAATCAAAATTATGTTTAAGATACTCCCTTATTAAAGACTTTCCATCAGTAAATTTGCATATTTTGTATTCTACATTGTATTTCATTAAAATGTTATCAACTGTTTCACAAATAGAATCTAATATTATCTTTTCATCATCAACAATACCGATTCTGATCATACCAATCACCTCTTAATTAACATAATACCATAATTTAACACATAAATCAATATATATTATATAAAATTTGTGGTATAATCAAGGTGAAAGTCGAAATAAAATTTTCGTCAATTCCGCCCATTAGCCAAATCAAAGTCAAAAACAACGAAATACAGC
>JAMPAU010000001.1:0-253018 GCA_023667045.1 Ruminococcus flavefaciens
GTTAATTATTTGTAAATTATGCTTTTTAGGGGTTGATTTTTATTTGCAGGTCTCATCTGTTATAACATAAAGTACGTTTTTCTTGTGTTCCATTGTATTATACTGTAAGCATGTCACGGGAATAACTTCCGGACGTGCAAGATATACGGCAGTATCTTCTTCTATTCTGTCAAGACGGCGGTTTGTTTCTTCCAGACTGAAAGAATCTATCTTTTCCTGCACCCATACATTGAAATTATTAACACTGTTCTGAATACTCTTATTAGCAGTATCAGTATGTTGCTGAAGTTCTTCCAGACACTCAGCTGTCACAACAGTTATACTGTTTATAAACTGCTCCTCAGTATCGGGCAACGGCTGATTTTTTCCGTTGATAGTGGGCTTTACATGAACTGCCGGCATATCGTATTTTATTATAGTGTGAATCTCGTCATTTACAGTTTCAAAAGCTCTGAGTTCAAGACGAAGTTTTCCGGCGTTTGCTGTAAAGTCTCCCGATACGTTCCATTTTAGCCTTATATACTTGTTGTCGGCTCTTTTCGACGACAAAATCTGACTTACTTCTGTGTCGTCTTCCGTAAGACCTACTATCATGAATTTATATTCGCTTATGTCGGTATCATTGTAGTAACGTTCAACCGATAAAATAATTGTATCAGCTAGTCTTTCACCTTGAATAAAAAGATTGCCGAAAGAATAGGTAGGTATGTTTTTACCCTTTGCAAAAACTTCCAAATGCTACACTCCTTAAATAAATTGAAAGAAACTCCGCAGTATTGCTTTCTGTAAGGGTGCAAAAAAAACGCCTCATTCAACGGCAAACCATTGAATAAGGCAGAAAATTAACAAAAAGTTCAAAAAAGATAAAAGGAAAATTTTATGAAAAAAAGAGTTGGAACAAGCAAATTAAAAAAATTATCCTAAGAATGAACATTTATTACAGAAATAAAAATAAGTTAAAATAAACTTATGTACATTCTCTTAATTTTATACAACTTTTCATTACATTTATATTATATCAAAAAAATTCCGATTTGTCAAGTGTTATTGGTAATTTTTTCTGAAAAAAATAAAAATCTCTCTTAATTATAATATTCATAGCATTTCAGATTTATACATAAATAAGAAGACTGCCATAAATTTCTTTACGGCAGTCCGGAATCACTCATTTCTGAGGGTTATTATTTACAGTCTGTGTAATATTTGGCTGTTCGTCGTCATCTCTGAGTGGGTGTTTTTCTGCGTCGGGTTCATATTTGAGAATAATATTCTTTACCTTTTCGTCTCTTGTGAGGTTGTAAGTAATTTTGAGAGCGTTAAGGGCATTAGGAATATCCCTCTCTCCCAGATAATAAGCCGCAAGCTGTGAAGCCACTTTGATTACTTCCGGATTAGGTCCGAACTCTATTTCATACTTCTTGAATATATCAATAATCTGCTCATGGCTGAACTGTTTCAGCGGTGTGCCTTTCATCTGTGCGAGATTACGCATTTCGTACGGTATCATCTTGTGCGGGTACATCATAACGCTTGCCGTATAGAAAGCCGCAGCGTCATCATAATCCTGAGAATCAGTGAGAATATAGCCGATATTTGCATAACATCTTGCAAGTGCTACCGGCGAGGAGGCTACTTTTATTGTATCACGGGTGATTTCAAAGAGCCTTTTTCTGTTGGACAAGAGCTTATACACTTCAGCGAGTTCAAACATAGGTCCGCAGTCAACCGGATTAAATTCAATAGCCTTTCTGAGAACCGGTATAGCGTCAAGCGGTGAACCTGTTTCAGTGAGTATGTATGCGTATGTAGTAAGATATGTGGCAAGGTCGAAAGGCGCTCTGTTAAGTACCTTATCCTGTTTGAAAAGAATCTGTAAAAGATTATCCTCAAAGGGATTTCTTGTTGATACAAACTTTGCCTTTTCGCCCTCTTTGAACTCAACTGTAATTTTCTTGTACAGTCTTTCAGCAAGAGGTTTAGCCTCAATAGCACTGTGCTTATTGATAAATTCAACGATTTTGTTGTGCATAACATCAAGTCGCATTCCGTCGACATGAGTAATACGCTTTATCTCCTCCAGTTCTTCTTCCGGCATATTTTCAAGCAGAAGGTCTCCGGCAGCCTTTACGCCGTCGCTGTTTTTTTCCTTTGCAAACCTTTCAGCTTCCTTGCGGAGCATTCTGTCATTTTCCTTAATATCATCGGTAAGCTTTGATTTAAGGTCTGCGAGAATTTCGTCATATGACATAAGTATTTCCTCATTTCATGAATTATTGTTTTTATTCTGTATCTCCTGCCGGACTTTTTCAAAGTTTCCGGACATAGCCGAAATAATATCTTCCACCGAATCCAGTACAGGCATAGTGCATGGCGGTTCATCTTCATCAAGCAAAAAATCCACAGGATTTTCACTTGTATATTCTTCTATAAGTTCTATGCACCTGTCTGTCACTGAATCAGCAAATTTTTTTGTTTCCTCTTGAATAATCCGGCGGAGTTCACTGTAAAATTCATTATTCAACATAAACTGTTATCTAAATTTCCTCTGTTAAAAATCCACGCACTTGCATTGATTTTTCTTTCTGTAATTTTATCAGAAGCCTTTCTTATTGAGTTCTCTCTTGAATTTAGCGTCGATTTTTTCCTGTTTTTTCTTTTCTCTGAGTTCTGCCTTTGAGAGCGGTCTAGAAGAAGAAAGTATATCCTCAATGGAATCAAGTACAGGCTGTTTATTTACGTACTGATTTTCAGACTGACCGCTTTTATACTGTTCAGCGAAAGAAATACATCTTTTAGTAAGCGTATCGGTAAACTTTTTTGTTTCCTCGTTTACTTTGGCTGTAAACTTTTCAGTTTCCTCACTGATAATGCGGTTAATTTCTGTGTAAAATTCATTATCCATAATCTATCAGAAACCTTTCTTAGCAAGGTCTTTCTTGAATTTAGCGTCGATTTTATCCTGTTTCTTCTTTTCTCTGAGTTCTGCCTTTGAGAGCGGTCTTTGAGGTTCAGACTGTTTCTGAGATTTAGCCTGACCTGTTCTCACAGGATTTGAAGAAGCAGTATATTCCTGATATACTGGGACGTTCTTTTTCATGCTTTCCTGTCTCTGACGCTTTTCTTTTTCGGAGTTGTCGCCCAGATTAGAAAGTATATCCTCAATAGAATCAAGCACAGGCATATTTCTCGGCTGATTGCCTTGCGTTTCGGTAAGGCTCTTGTTTGCGTATTCTTTGGACTCTGCAATGGCGTTAATAAATACCTGAGAAGTAGAACGGCTATGCTCATGTACAGCGATTTTTGATATATTGGCAGCAGTAGCAGGCATACCGCCGTTAGCGGCAGCAGCAGCGGCTATTTTCTGACCGGGAGTAAGAGGTTTGTTTTCTTTTTTAGGTGTAACAGGCACTGACGGTGCAGGAGCTACAGGAGCAACCGGAACAGGTTGTGCATACGGCTGTGCGTATGGCTGTTGCATAACTGGCTGTTGCATTGCAGGCTGTCCGAAAGGCATATATATTGGCTGACCGTTTGCACTGTAGCCGGTTAACTGCATCTGAACATACATATATACAGGCTGATTGTTCTGGTCGTATCCCTTGAACTGTGGCACGCTCACTACCTGACCTATCTGACCGACAGGCTGTTGTGGATATGCTGTCTGCTGGGGGAATACAGGCTGTTGTGGGTATACAGGTTGCTGAGGATATGCAGACTGCACAGGTGTAGGCATAGGCGGTACAGGCATAGGAGCTGGCTGTACTGGTGGTACTGTCGGCTGTACCGGAGCTTGCTGTGGAATGTTCTGTACTGGAGTAGGCTGTTCTGTATATGTAGTTTCTTCTTCGGTTATTTCCTCGGAAACTTCTTCAGCTATTTCTTCCTGCTCCACAAGAGTAGCCATTTCGTCAAGTGACGGCAAACCGGAATTTTCGTAAACAGGCTCATCATACTCATCAGTAACTTCTTCTTCCTGTACTGTTTCAGAATCATCAATTGATGGTAATTCTATATCGTCCAAAGCAGGAGCGGTATATTCCGGCACTGATTCTTCGTCCTGTACTGGAGCGACATCTTCCAGTGACGGCAGTTCTATATCCTCTAAAACAGGAGCGGTATATTCCGGCACTGATTTTTCCTGTACTGGAGCGACATCTTCCAGTGACGGCAGTTCTATATCTTCTAAAACAGGAGCGGTATATTCCGGCACTGATTTTTCTTCCTGTACCGGAACAACGTCTTCCAGTGAGGGTAATTCTATATCCTCTAAAACAGGAGTGGTATATTCCGGTACTGATTCTTCTTTCTGTACTGATACAACATCTTCCAGTGAGGGCAGTTCAATATCAGTCATTTCTTTTGGTTCTTCCTGCTCCGGTTCATTCTGTGCAGAATTTTCAATACCGAAAAGCTTATTAGCGACATAATCCCAGTCAGAATTAACAGGAGTTTCGGAATATGCCGGAGTTTCTTCAACAGGTTCTTCCATTGCCGGAGAGTTATAATTATATTCGGGTGTTTCCACTGCCGGAGACTGACTTGAAGACGCTTTGACATTGCCGAAAGCAAACATCTTCATGATGTCGCTCTCGTCTATGATACCAACGGGGTTTTCGTCAGCCTCATGCGTATTTTCTTCGGGTTCTTCATAGGCAGACGGAGGCGGATTTATTTCTGAAAAATCAATAGATTCTTCGGGTTCTTTAGGCACTGACTGCTGAATCTCTGCTGGTTCTTCCTGAGACGGCACATTAACAGCAAACTGAGCGAGAAAATCATTCTGCATATTGTTTTTCACTGCCGGAGCAGGCTGTACTTCTTCTTCCGGCTGAGGTTTCTGCACTGCAAACTGAGCGAGGAAATCGTCCTCTTTAGGTTCGGGGGCAGGTTCTTCAGCAGGTGGAGGAGTTATATTAAACTGTGCAAGACTGCTGTCGAGGGCTATACCAGTTCCGGCGATAGTCTGCTTTGGCTGTTCGGGTTCTGGTTCGGGGGCGGGGGCAGGTGCGGAGATTGGAGTTCTTTCAAAAGGCACTGGAGCTGGTTCTTCCTCTTTTTTAACAGAAGTAATCTTTGCTGTTCTTCCGCCGAGGTCAACAATACCCTCATCTGCAAGTCCAGCCTTTTCACGCTGTCTTTCTTCTTTCAGCAGACGTGCCATTTCCTTTTTGTCTGCCTTAATCATTTTCTTAGCAAAAGCATTTTTACATCTTTCGCAGGTAATTTCTTTAAGTTCAGCTGTTTTTCCGCCACGACGATATTTATTGATGTTATCGCCTTTCTGTAGATTTATACCACAGCCGGTTTTTTTGTCATTATCAGTACCGTGAATATCATCATTCATGATAGATGTCACAAGTATAATATCCATACAAACCTTTCCTTTCTGTAAAATAGATTTCCGGAACACACATAGCTGTGTGCGTCACAATACATATACATTATACAATACAAACTATAAAAAATCAACACTTTCTGAAAAATTTGCACTATCAATTATACTGTTTACAAAATTTTCGGTAAAAACAACAAAATGTTATTGTTTTTTTTGTCAAAAACAACATAACAGGCTTAAAATAATTTTTTTAAATTAACTATATTATTTTACAGAAAAAAACACTATTCCGGCAGACAAAATATTCAATATTTTATACAAAAGCAAAAAATTATAAAATATCTGAAATTACTCTTGCATTATCCGGCGATTTGGTGTATTATTATTAGTGTATTAATAAAATGTAAGGGGGAGTTACGTGAAACTCGTTTCAGTAGTCGTACCGTGCTACAATGAAGAAGAAGTACTGCATATGTTTTATGATGAAATAACAAAAGTAACAGCTCAGATGTCCGCTGATTTTCCGGAGCTGGAGTTTGAATTTCTTTTCATAAATGACGGTTCAAAAGATAAAACACTGGAAATATTCCACGAACTTGCCGACAGGGACAAAAGAGTAAGATATATATCTTTTTCCAGAAATTTCGGCAAAGAATCCGGTATGTATGCCGGACTGAAAAACGCTAAGGGCGATTATGTCGTTGTTATGGACGCTGATTTACAGCACCCGCCGTCATTCCTGCCGGATATGTACAAGTATGTCAAGGACGGCGAATACGACTGTGCAACTACACGTCGTGTAAACCGCAAGGGCGAATCAAAAATACGCTCATGGTTTGCTATGAAATTCTATAAGATAATGAATAAAATCTCACAGACCGAAATTGTAGACGGTGCTCAAGATTTCCGTTTCATGACAAGACAAATGGTTGATTCTATTCTCGAAATGTCCGAATACAACCGCTTTTCAAAGGGCATATTCAGCTGGGTAGGATTCAATGTAAAATATCTGCCCTATGAAAACGTTGAACGTCCGGCAGGCACAACCTCATGGTCTTTCTGGGGGCTTTTCAAGTATTCGCTTGAAGGAATCATGGCATTCTCCACAGCACCGCTTGCTATATCTTCACTGTTAGGTATCATAAGCTGTATTATATCATTCATTCTTATAATAGTCACTGTCATCAAAACTCTTGTTTTCGGCGAGAGTGTTGACGGCTACCCTACCACTATATGCGTTATATTCATGTTAAGCGGATTACAGCTTTTCTGTACAGGAATACTCGGACAGTACCTCTCAAAGACCTACCTTGAAACAAAACACCGTCCTATCTACATCGCAAAGGAAACGGACGAGCTTTACAGGCAGAAAAAAAAGGAAACTGACGATAAAAAGGATTCTCAGTCAGAAAATTAATCAGGGGGTGCGGACTTCTGAATAAGCAGACAAGATTTATAGTTTCTGCACTCTTTATAGTGATAATTCTGCTTGCCGTTGCTATCAGAAGATTCTACTCAGATACGACCACAAGCACAAAAAACAATAATTTTCAGACGGATATTATCAGCAGTCTTGAAACAGACGATTCGGGAAACAGAATCTTCAAAGACAACAGCGGTCTTTCCGGAATAATAGACAGCAGTGACAGAATTATTGTTGCTCCCGAATGGCACGAGCTTAAATTCACAAGCAATAATATGTGCATAGCACGTCTAAGGCTTGACGACAAACTACTCACAGGCTGTATAGACTATGAGGGAAATATAACAGTGCCTTTAATATACAACAGCATAGAACGTCATCAGGAAGACGATTTTATATTCTATACTGCCGTTTCCGGCGATAATTCATGCGTGATATATGACAGCCGTTTTGTGCCGTGCTTTAAAAGGTCATGGAAAAGCTACAGTCTGTCAGACGAAGAAATAACTTTAAAAACCGATAACGGCACTTATGAATATGCCATAAATAATGATGGCTTCCGTCTGAAATCCGCTGAAATAGTCGGAAAAACTCTCGACCGCAGTTATGTTCTGAGCGTATACAGCAGAATACTTCTATCAAAGCTGAGTGTTTCCATGCTTGAAAAAATGTCCGATACCGCCGGAAAGTATATTGAATACGCCTACACAGGCAACGACGAAATACTTGAAAATATAACAAACAGCAATCGCTCTGGTTTTTCACAGCTTTTTCCAGAAGACCATGTGATACTCTCAAAGAAACTGCTGAATATTTCCGAAATATTCATATATTCAGTACGGTCAGACGACGACACACCGCACTATGCAGTATCGGTCACTGCTGACACGGAAATTGAATATTCCGACGAAACAAGCGGAAAAAATACTCTCCGTGACGAGTACACAGCGGTTATAGAGTTCAGCGGATATTGTGAAAACGACCTCACGGCAGTCTCCGGAAAATTCAATCAAGACGAGCCGGAATATCCTAATCCGGAAGAAAAAACAGAAACTACTTCCGTCAGTGAAGAAGAAAAAGAATAAATTTTTTAAATAAAAAGGAGTTTTTTGAAATGTCAAAAAAAGTAGCAGTAATAATGGGCAGTAACAGTGATTTTCCTGTTGTGAAGTCTGCCCTCACAGAGCTTAAAAAATACGGCGTTGAGTTTGAGTGCCGTGTAATGTCAGCACACCGCACACCTGTTGAGGCTTGCGAGTTTGCAGACAAGGCAAAGAAAAACGGTTTCGGCGTTATCATATGTGCGGCAGGTATGGCTGCACACCTCGCCGGAGTAGTTGCCGGACACACCACACTGCCTGTTATTGCCATTCCCATGAAGTCCGCCGTACTTGAGGGCATGGACGCTCTTTTATCGTCCGTCATGATGCCCCCCGGAGTACCTGTCGCTACAGTAGGAATAAACGGTGCAAAGAATGCCGGCATTCTCGCAGTGCAGATGTTGGCTATTTCTGACGACGAACTCGCACAGAAACTCGCCGACGAAAAAATAAAAATGGCTGAGGGTGTACGTCAGAAAGACGCTGAACTTCAAGAGGAAATAAAATGTCTTTAAGAGGCAAGAAAGAAACACGCTTTATCGTCAAGGAAGCACAGAAACTCGGTATGGGTGCGGTACAGGTTATCGTTGATACTACCACAGGCGTTAATTATCTTAATACCGTCGGCGGTTCGTCACAGGGACTTACCATAATGCGTGACGAAAACGACAAAATAATTGTTGACGATGTAAGCAAGATTTCAGAAGAATAACAGGAGGATTCAAATATGGGACTTTTTGACAAAGATGAAAAGAAAAAAGGCAAACGCTTTGTTGTCAAGGAGGAGCAGACTCTCGCTATGGGTGCGGTACAGATTATCGTTGATAATGCCACAGGCGTTAACTATATGAACGTTCTGGGCGGTGCTATGAACGGACTCACTCCCTTGCTTGACAGCAACGGAAACGTAATCGTTGACAAGAAAGAAAAATAAAATGCTTTACCTGTTCACAATGATGTGAACTTGTATATATATTTCACAGGAGGAATTTTAAAATGGAAAACATTGTTAAAAAGGAACAGCTCTACGAGGGCAAGGCTAAGAAAGTCTATGCTACAAACGACCCCGACCTCGTAATCGTTGATTACAAGGACGACGCTACAGCTTTCAACGGAGAAAAGAAAGGCACAATCTCCGGCAAGGGCGTTGTAAACAACAGAATGACTAACTTCATGTTCAAGATGCTCGAAAAGGAAGGCGTTCCGACACATCTCGTTGAGGAAATCAGCGACCGTGAAACTATCGTAAAGAAAGTTTCTATCGTACCGCTTGAAGTTATCGTAAGAAACGTTGCAGCAGGTTCATTCTCAAAGAGAATGGGCGTTGAGGAAGGAAAACAGCTCCTCACACCTATCCTTGAATTCAGCTACAAAAACGACGACCTCGGCGACCCCTTTATAAATGACTATTACGCTCTCGCTCTTGGTCTTGCTACTAAAGAAGAAATCGACACAATCGCTAAGTATGCATTCAAGGTAAATGAATTTATGCTTAACTTCTTCAAGGGTCTTAACATCGACCTTATAGATTTTAAGATTGAGTTTGGCAAGACTTCCGACGGAACTATTATTCTCGCTGACGAAATCTCACCCGATACCTGTCGTTTCTGGGACAGCACAACCCACGAAAAACTCGACAAGGACCGTTTCCGTCGTGATATGGGCGGTGTTGAAGAAGCTTATCAGGAAATCATGAAAAGATTAATGGGAGAATAATTCTATGGGTGGATTTTTTGGTGTAGCTTCCAAAAACGACTGTGTAACAGATGTTTTTTTCGGAACAGACTACCATTCACATTTAGGCACACGCCGTGGCGGTATGACCGCTTATTCTGAGGAGCTTGGCTTTCAGAGAAGTATTCACAGCATTGAAAACTCTCCGTTTAGAACAAAATTCGAGAACGACGTTGTAAAAATGCGTGGCAAGCTCTGCATAGGCAGTATCAGCGACACAGACCCTCAGCCTATACTTGTCCGCTCAAAACTCGGTCTTTATGCCGTTTGTTCAGTAGGCATAATAAGAAACGCTGAGGCTCTTGTTGACGAACTTCTTGAAAACGGCTGTGCAAACTTTGAGACAATGAGTAGCGGAAGTATAAACTCCGGCGACTTAATCGGTGCTTTGATTGCACAGAAAGATTCTTTTGTTGAGGGCATTCGCTATGCACAGCAGAAAATTGAGGGTACAATGTCCTTGATTATCCTTACAAAAGACTGCATTATAGGTGCAAGAGATGAATACGGCAGACTTCCTATTGTAATAGGAAAAAGAAGTGACGGTTTCTGTCTTTCAACCGAGTCTTTCGCATTCCAGAAATTAGGCTATCAGACATACAAGGAACTCACCGCCGGCGAAATAGTCCGTATTGATTCGGACGGCTGTGAAACTATCAGTGAGGGCGACCCCTCAAAAATGAAGATATGCACTTTCATGTGGACATATTACGGCTACCCGACCGCTGTATATGAGGGCGTAAACGTTGAAGTCATGCGTACACGCAACGGCGAAATCATGGCTGAAAACGACATAAAAGCCGGTAAACTTCCGGACGTTGACTATGTATGCGGTATTCCTGATTCGGGAACTCCTCACGCTATCGGTTACGCAAACAGAAGTGGTATTCCTTTCGCAAGACCGTTTATTAAGTATACTCCCACATGGCCACGCAGTTTCATGCCTACTAATCAGAGCATGAGAAATCAGGTTGCAAAAATGAAACTCATTCCCGTGCATGAACTCATCGAGGGAAAGAAACTTCTCTTTGTAGATGACAGCATAGTACGTGGCACTCAGATGCGTGAGACTGTAGAGTTTCTTTATGAAAACGGTGCAAAGGAAGTGCATATGCGTTCTGCCTGTCCGCCTATTATGTATGGCTGTAAGTATCTTAACTTCTCAAGAAGCCACTCTGAACTTGAACTTATCGCAAGACAGATTATTGACGAATTTGAGGGTGCAGAGGGCGTTAAGTACCTTGCTGAATACAGCGATACTAATACTGAACGTGGCAAGCGTATGCGTGACGAAATATGCAGAAGATTAAAGCTCACATCACTTGAATTTCAGTCTCTCGAAGGCAAGGTTAAGGCTGTAGGTCTGCCGGAGTGCAACCTCTGCACTTACTGCTGGAGCGGAAACGAATAATATAAAAATTCAGAACCTGTTTTCAGACACGTGAAAACAGGTTTTGAAATAATATTACAAGATTGACAACAAATCAAAATACTGGTATAATTAAATCAGAAAGAACGGATATTTTTTTGTATTAATATTTATGAAAAACCGTTCACGAATATAAGGAGGAAATCCCAATGAATAACAGTTTTTCAAAAAGCTATGAAAAAGCCGGCGTTGATGTTACAGCAGGCTATAAGGCTGTTGAACTCATGAAAAAACACATTGCACGTACCATGACAGCAGGTGCTATCTCCGGTATCGGCGGTTTCGGCGGTCTCTTTGAACTCGATATGACAGGCATCTCAAAGCCCGTGCTTGTTTCCGGCACTGACGGCGTAGGAACTAAAATCAAAATCGCATTCATCATGGACAAGCACGATACAGTCGGCATTGACTGTGTGGCTATGTGCGTTAACGACATCATCTGCTGTGGTGCTAAACCTCAGTTTTTCCTTGACTATATCGCCTGTGGCAAAAACTACCCCGAAAAAATCGCCGAGATAGTTTCTGGTGTGGCAGAGGGTTGCGTACAGGCTGGCTGTGCATTAATCGGCGGTGAAACTGCTGAACACCCCGGACTTATGCCCCTTGATGAATACGACCTCGCAGGTTTTTCAGTGGGCGTTGTTGACAAGGACAAGATTTTAAAGCCCGAAACCCAAAAAGCCGGAGACGTTCTCATAGCTATAAAGTCAAGCGGTGTACACTCAAACGGTTTTTCACTTGTAAGAAAAGTCTTTGAGGTAAACGAGCAGAATCTTGCTGTACATTTTGACGATTTAGGAACAACTCTAGGTGAATGTCTGCTTACTCCTACAAGAATTTATGTAAAGCCTATAATGAATCTCATTAACTCTGTAAACGTAAAGGCTATCTCACATATAACCGGAGGCGGTTTCTATGAGAATATCCCACGTGTACTTCCGGCAGGAATTTCTGCAAAAATTGAAAGAAACGCTGTACAGGTGCTTCCAATATTCGACCTTATCAAGCGTACCGGCGATATACCGGAAAGAGATATGTTTAATACTTTCAATATGGGCGTTGGTATGATAGTATCCGTTGACAAGAACGACGCTGACAAGGCTATTGAAGTACTAAAGGCTTCCGGAGAAGACGCATACGTACTCGGCGAACTCGTTGAATCAGAAGACGGCGTTATTATCTGTTAATGAAAAAAATTATAATATCACTTGCTGTCATGCTGGGAGTGTCAGCACTTCCGGCAATGTCGGCAGGCGATTCTCTTGATGTTAATTCCGACGGTCGTGTTGACTGCTTTGATTTGGTGCTTGCCCGTCAGAATAATACGACCTCTGAGGAACTCACTGCCATAAATGATTTTATTCTCGGACGTGAAACAAACTCAAATCCGGAATATGCCGTTGACGAATCATGTATACTTGAACCAAAAGGCACTATACATACCGGAGATGGAACTTTTTACGGCGGAGGCTATGAGAGCGGTTGTGCCATGCTCGACCCAGTATCTAAAGACTACTGGATAGTGGCAATGAATCTCCCCGACTATAACAACGCACAGCTTGCCGGAGCATATATTGAAGTAACAGGAGAACTCGGTACTATAAATATGCTTGTCACCGACCTGCTCCCAGAGGGCAAAAAGGGCGACCTCGATTTATACACAGACGCTTTTCCGCTTATCGCTCCGGTTGAAAAGGGACGTGTTCCAGTATCATGGAAAATAATCCCTCTTGACAGTGCAGAAAACGATCCTGTATCATATAAATATAAAGAGGGTACTACTGAATACTGGTGCGGTATTCAGGTACGCAACCACCGCTATCCTGTCACAAGGCTGGAGTACCTTGACGAAAACGGCGAATTTATCGAGATAGAAAGAAAACAATATAATTACTTTGAGTCTGACAAAATGGGAAAAGGTCCTTTTACGTTCCGGATTACCGATATTTACGGACAGATGATTATTGACGAAAATATTCCCCTCTCATACGACGACACAGAAATAATACAGGGAAACGTACAGTTTCCGGAGTAAATATGAAAGTAAGTATAATTGATATAGTATGGTCGGTTGTTTCCATGATAGTGCTTGCTGTATCTTTTCTTATGGGACATCTTATATATGGTCTTCTGATTATATACGCCATGATGACCGGTATATTTTTTGCACACATATTCAAAATACGCAAAGCTACCGAAAAAAGCGTGGCAGTATACGGCGAAATAACTGACTACCACAAGGAAAAAACAGGAAAAGGCTACTGCCCTGTTGTAAAGTACACTACTGAGGAAGGTCGGGAAATAACTTCTATATATACGGTTGTTTCAAAAAAACAGGAATTTGAAACAGGCACAGAAGTAACAGTATGTTACGACCCCGAAAATCCAATGTCATTCTACTTTATGGGTCGTGAAAACGAACTTACAGATACATACTATCGTTTTATAATAACAGGAGGCATAATTTCAGTCATACTGCTGATAATTTCAGCAATATTATAAAGGAGTGATTATAATGAAGTGTTCATATTGCGGAGCAGAAACAAACTCCTCGCAGTGCGAATACTGCAACGCTCCCACAGGACAGCCAAAAACAAGCATACCCCGTAAGCCTTACAAGAAAATTTCACGGAAAAGCAAGTCAACGGCAATTACATTATGCTGTCTCGGATTTTTCGGATTGAGCGGTTTGCACCGCTTTTATGCCGGAAAAATCAGCACGGGCATAATATGGCTTCTTACCGACGGCTGTTTCGGGATAGGAACAATCATGGATTTGGTTTCTATCATCACAAATAAATTTTATGATGACAAGGGCAGATGCATATCAAGATGATAAAAAAATAAATATTTTTATATAAAAGGAGTGAATATACATGAAATGTCCATATTGTGGAGCTGAAACACGCTATGCAAAATGCGAATTTTGTGATGCAATAATAGACCAGTCAATCTCAGAGACAGTCAATGAAGCACTTCAGGATGTGACACGCAATGTAACACAGAATATCGTACAGAATATCACAGCAAATCAAAACCCTACAGAAGAAATCTCTAAAAAGAGTAAATCCACAACTATAATACTCTGCTGTCTCGGATTTTTTGCACTGGGCGGTTTCCACCGTTTCTATACCGGAAAAATCGGTACTGGCATACTGTGGTTTCTTACACTTGGGTGTTTCGGTATAGGTACTATAATAGACCTTGTTTCAATAATTATAGGAAAATTCTATGACAGCAAGGAAAAACGTATAGCCAAATGGTAAAAAAAGATATTCATGCAAGGAGTGATATAAGTGAAATGTCCATACTGCGGAGCAGAAACAACAAGCCACAGGTGTGAATACTGCGATTCCGACCTGAGCTATCTGTACACGAACCACACAACTATAAACGATGAGTTTTCAAAAGATATAAATAATATCCCTTATGGCTACCGGAATACAGGCAATCCTCAGACACAGGCGAATGCTTCAAATAAAAACAAAAACGTTGCACTTATATTATGTATAATCGGATTTTTCGGAGTAAACGGACTGCACCGCTTTTATACCGGTCATATCCTTACTGGTCTGTTGTAGCTGTTTACAGACGGATTATTCGGTATAGGCACGATTATCGACCTAATAATGATTCTCTCAGACAACTTCAAAGATAACAAACAATTTAAACTTTTATCAGAGGTGAAACAATGAAAAACATAGTTGTTCTCGTTTCGGGCGGAGGAACAAACCTACAGGCACTTATAGACGCTGAAAAATCCGGCATTATAAAAAACGGAAAAATCACGTGTGTCATTTCCTCAAAGCCGGACGTTTACGCACTCGAAAGAGCAAAGAATAATGACATTCCGGCAAGAGTTATTCCACGCAAGGAGTACTCCGACAGCGTGACATACAGTCAGGCAATTCTTAACGCACTCCGTGAAGAAAAGGCAGACCTTGTTGTGCTTGCCGGATTCATGACTATCCTTGACGAGTGCGTTACAAAAGAATATGCCTATAAAATAATAAACGTCCACCCCGCACTTATACCGTCGTTTTGCGGAGAGGGTTACTATGGACTTAAAGTACATGAGGCAGTCCTTGAATACGGAGTTAAGGTGTCCGGTGCGACTATACACTTTGTCAACGAAAAAGCAGACGCTGGTGCAATAATATTGCAAGGTGTTGTTGACGTTAATAAAGACGACACGCCGGAAATACTCCAGAGACGTATCATGGAGAATGTCGAATGGAAGTTACTGCCGGAGGCTGTATCGTTATTCTGTCAAGACAGAATAGAAATAGTTGACGGAAAGGCTTACGTGACAGAATGAAAAAACTGTCTGTACTGCTGATATGTCTGATTATGCTTGTATCATGCAATAATAAAGCAGTCACTCAGGATTACGGCAAAATATACGAATCAGAAGAAAGTTATGAAATTGACGGCTGTGTATTCGATTATAAAAAGTATACAGGCTGTGAAATAAATGACTTTGAAGGTGTTCTGAAAAAAGACGACAATATTATATGCGAATACAAGGCATCTGGCTATGTGGGAAATTATCCCAAAAAAGCGGTGAATCTTTTTGACGACGTTTATTACATAGAAAACCGTGCAGTCGAAAACAGGGACACTTTATTCTACATTGCCAAAGACGGAAAAATTTACCCTAATTTCATGCAGTCTGACAAACAGTCAAAACATGAACAGCTTGAATATATTTCGGAATTTCTGCATGAAAACATCACCGAACAGGAAATTACTGACATATTTGACAAGTGCGGATATGATGATACGCATATTCTTGAAATGTACAGATTTAAGGAATGATTTTATGGATAATTTTAATTTTTTTCTGAAATCTTCAATACTGAAATGGTATTTTCAGCCGAAGACGAAGTAAGCATTGAGTACGCACAGAAATGTATGGAACATTTTCAGAATTTAAACCCTAAAATACTTCAGACCGACTGTACTTTACGTGGAAGAGCCGGAAGACGAAAACAAAATCGGCTATCAGATTGGTGCAGACTGTGACTGGGAAATAGAACACGGCATAGAAATTGACATACTCGACGATAAAGTTGTTTATCTTAGTTTATTCAATGGCTATTCGCCGTGGCTTGAATACGATGACGACGACACCGACAATTACATAAATCACATAAAGGAGTAAAGCGTGATTACAGACATAAAGCAAGGTTCATACGGCACTGAGGGTAAGTTATATTCTGAAATATTCAATACTGAAATCGAAGTCATGATTAAAGATGGTGCAAGCGTTGAGTACGCACAGAAATGTGCCGAACATTTCAACAGTCTCAACAGCAAAATGGTTGAAACTATCTGCAAAGGTGCTAAAGCCTACTGTCTTGACTTCATGGAAATTGCAGATGAAGACTGGGAAGAATATTTGACAATACCCATTAATGCAGATACTCCACCACTTGAAATGCTGAAATGTTTCAGACCGAATACCCTCATAATCGAAAAAACCGAAGACCTAAACAAAATCGGCTATCAGCTTGAATGTTCATGTGAATGGGAAATAGAACACGGCATGGAAATTGACATACTCGATGATAAAGTTGTTTATCTCAGTTCATTCAATGGCTATTCGCCGTGGCGTAAATACAATGACAACCAATACAATTATATAAATCAAATATAAAGGAGAAATTACAATGAAAAAACTTGATATTGCACAGGAGCTTTCCACAAACGCATACCCCGGCAGAGGTATAATCATAGGCAGATGTGAGTGCGGTAAATACGCCGTTACAGCATACTTCATCATGGGCAGAAGCGAAAACAGCCGTAACCGTGTTTTCGTTGAGGAAGGCAGAGGCATACGCACAGAGGCTTTTGACCCGTCCAAACTCATCGACCCACATCTTATTATATACGCTCCGGTGCGTGTTCTCGGTAACAAGCTTATCGTCACAAACGGCGACCAGACAGACACTATTTACGACCTCATGGACAAACAGTACACATTCGAGCAGTCGCTCCGCACACGTGAGTTTGAGGACGACGCACCAAATTACACTCCTCGCATTTCTGGTATAATGCACTTTGAAGACAACGGCTTTAACTATGCTATGTCAATCCTCAAGAGCAACAACGGCAACCCCGATTCTTGTTTAAGGCACACTTTCACATATACAAATCCCGTTGCTGGCGAGGGACATTTCATTCATACATACATGGGCGACGGAAACCCACTCCCGAGCTTTGAGGGCGAACCTAAGCTTATTGCCATAAAGGGCGGTATAGACGAGTTTACTGACACTCTCTGGAACAGTCTCAATGAAGACAACAAAGTATCGCTTTTTGTACGCTATGTAAATCTTGAAACAGGCGAAGAGGAAACAAGAATAGTAAACAAAAACAAGTAATGCAGAATTTCAGAAAACTTCTTCTTTTATTCAACAAACTGCTTATTTTTCCGTTGTGCATAACGTATATACTCATAAATTCCCTAACGATTTTAAACTATCTGGATAGTCTTCATATCTATAATAAAGTATGGAGTTTCTGTTATAATCATGGCATATCGGCTTATTTTCACTGGTTTGGAGATATAGGCATGAAACTGTCATATACCTGCAATGATATAATATCAGTAATACTTACGCTTATGATGATAACTGATATAATTTTCAGCATAAAAAACGGCAGAAAACAGGTTGTGAAGTGGATTCTGTATGGAATAATTACAGTTGTTATTCTGTTTATCGGATTTGTCGCTTCACCCGAATTTTATGACAGCGTATAAGAAAGGAGATGAAATACTATGGCAGAGGTTGTAAAATGCCCTAACTGCAATGCACAGATTCATGCAGTACCAAATACAAACGTCCTGAAGTGCGATTACTGTGACACAGAAATAATTATAGACAACAATATTCAGAATCTTTCAGCACAGACAAACGGCATCACAGAAAACTATGAGGAAAAAAAGAAAAAATGGGACAAATCATTTTTTATACATCTGATAATACAGGCTGTACTTTCGGCTCTTTTCGCAATCTTTATAGAAACATCATCAGTTGTTGCATTGATTATGTTTCTTGCTTCCGCTGTTTACTCTTTTGTATTGCCGTTTTACCTGCTCAAAGACAAACCGCTTTTATCACAGTCGCAGAATAACAGAAAGTTTCTTGAATTTATAAAAATTTATCCTGCATTTGCCGGAGTGTTCTGGGGCGGTATAATACTGGTTACTGTTCTTGTGAATATATGATAGTCACTTTTGATTTGGACGAAACGCTTTTCATAAATCCTGAAAAATTCCGGCGGAAGACAAACTCGGTTTTCCGCTGGACAGGATTTTTAAAGACAGACTAAGAAAAGGCACTCCATTACTTCTATAATGGATAAACTAAAACGATATAAAGCTCTGGATTTATGCAACCTCTTTCCGTCCGGAGTGGTATATAAAGGCAATTTTCAGACACTACAGCATAAAAGTTGACAACATCATAAATGGCAAACGTCATGCGGAAGAAGTCCAGAAAAACAACACTGAAATACTTCCGTCAAAATATCCCTCAAAGTACCACATAGACCTGCACGTTGACGACAAAATTTCAGTTTATCAGAACGGTATTTCTTATGGTTTCCGTGTGTATCTCCTAAAAGAAAATGACATCAACTGGACGGACAATATCAGAAATGAAATAATCCGCATAAGAAAAAATTTATTGCCGTTTTATGCTATTTAACAATGCATGGAAGAAGTTTCACTGAAATAAATGATAATTATAATGACAATAACAATGTTATTAAGGTTTTAAGGGAACAAAGAAGCGGTTCAACCGAGACCGAAAAATATGAATATGATTCTCAAAATCATGTTATAAAGTATTGTAACAGTCAGAAAAATTTGACTGAAACATATCAATATGAATTTTATATTTAAAAGGAGGACATTATCATGTCAAATGAAATGCAGTTAAAATACGGCTGTAACCCCAATCAGAAACCGTCAAGGGTTTACATGGCTGACGGCTCTGAACTTCCTATAGAGGTTCTCTGCGGTAAACCCGGCTATATAAATCTCCTCGACGCATTCAACGGCTATCAGCTTGTCAAGGAACTCAAAAAGGCTACCGGCGTATGTGCGGCTACATCTTTCAAGCACGTTTCACCGGCTGGTGCTGCTATCGGCAGACCTCTTTCTGACGACCTCAAAAAAATTTACTGGGTTGACGACTTAGGCGAACTCACTCCCCTTGCAAGTGCCTATGCAAGAGCAAGAGGTGCTGACAGAATGTCATCATATGGCGACTTTATAGCACTCTCCGACAAGGTGGACGTTTGCACAGCTAAAATGATTCAGCGTGAAGTATCGGACGGTATCATTGCCCCCGACTATGACGAAGAAGCTCTTGAAATCCTCAAGTCCAAGAGAAAAGGCACTTACTGCATTCTCAAGATAGACGAAAATTACAAGCCTGCTCCGATTGAAACCAAACAGGTTTATGGTGTATCTTTTGAACAGGGCAGAAACGAACTCGACATTAACAAGGAACTCCTCGCTAATGTCGTTACTGAAAACAAGGACATTCCGGCTGACAAGCTCGACGACTTAATGATTTCGCTTATCACACTTAAATATACACAGTCCAACTCCGTATGCTATGTCAAGGACGGTCAGGCTATCGGTATCGGAGCAGGTCAGCAGTCAAGAATCCACTGCACACGCCTTGCCGGACAAAAGGCTGACAACTGGTGGCTGAGACAATCCCCTAAGGTTATGGGACTTGATTTTGTTGACGGTATTCGCCGTGCAGACCGTGACAACGCTATAGATGTTTACATCGGAGACGAGTACGAAGATGTTCTCCGTGAGGGCGAGTGGCAGAAGATTTTCAAGACAAAACCGGAAGTCTTCACAGTTGAGGAGAAAAAGGCATGGCTTGCAAAGAATACAGGCGTTTGCCTCGGCTCTGACGCATTCTTCCCGTTCGGCGACAATATCGAACGTGCCAAGAAGTCTGGCGTTGAGTACATCGCTGAACCCGGTGGCTCTATCCGTGACGATAACGTTATTGAAACTTGCAACAAGTACAATATCGCTATGGCGTTCACAGGAATAAGACTTTTCCACCACTGATATTATGAGAAGAATATTATTGATTTCCGCTCTGTCGCTGATGTTTCTGCTGTCGGCGACAGCCTGCGGAAGCAGTGAAAATAATCAGACTGCTGAAAAAACTACCGAAGCAAAAAAAATATATCAGTCTGAAGAACCGGCTACAGACCCTGATTTCGATATAGTTGAAATGAACGATATACAACAGCTTATTGACAGTTTCGACAATGACCCAGCAGTTGTTGATAAAATATACTATGAAGTATATGCTGAAAAAGTCATGGTAAATGGCAACGACTTTGACAAGGACGGCGATAATATACAGGTGGTTGTTATGTGCAGGACTGAAAACATAGAAGATAAAAGCCAGCGTTACAAAACAATAGCGGCTGAAAAAGATTTCTATGATGCAACAATAACCGACAAACCGGAAGTTGAAAGCCGTGAATACTGGAAATTTGAAGATAATGGATATTACGCATGGAGTGCCGAATCTATTATAAAATCTGCACTTGATTACATGAATATGTCTGAAGATGACATGGAAATGTATAAGCGTTATATCATAAAGACAACTTTTCCAGAATGATTTCAGCAGTTATTTCAGCGGTTCTTCCGGTAATCTATGTGATTCTAAGTTTCATAAATATTTATAACACGGATATATCAACGGCTATTTTTCATGAAACTTATGATTTTTGGAAAGACTCAACATGGTTTACACCGCTTATTCCTGTTGAGATTGAAGATTATATTTTTTCAATAATATTTATTATTCCGTACGTAATAGTATGTCTTGTCAGTATATTTCCAGAAAAACTCAAAGGCAAAAATAAACTAACATATTCTACAATCAGTTTTTTAATATTTATATTTATAAATTATATACAAATGAACGAAATAAGTCAGTCAACCACTTCTGACAACTGGGTACAGATTGGTCTTGTTTCAAGGTTGCAGAATATTTTTATGTTACTCAATATAATATCATTTATGATTATGTGCTGTACGGCTTTTATTGAAATCCGCACAGCAAAAAAATTTGACAGGAGGTTATCCCAATGAAAAATGTTTTAGTAGTCGGCGGTGGCGGTCGTGAACACGCCATTATCATGAAACTTGCAGAGAGCAAGCACGTTGACAAGCTCTACTGCACACCCGGTAATGCCGGCATATCAAAGTATGCAGAGTGCTTTAACGTGGGTGCAACCGATATTGACGGCGTTGTAGCACTCGCTAAGGAAATCAAACCCGATATGGTAGTTGTAGCACCCGACGACCCGCTTGTTATGGGCATGGTCGACAGGTTACAGGCTGAGGGCTTTATGACATTCGGTCCTAAGGCAAATGCTGCAATAATTGAGGGTTCTAAGGTATTTTCTAAGGAACTTATGAAAAAGTACAATATCCCGACGGCTTTCTATGAGGTCTTCACGGAGAGCGACAAGGCTATTGCTTATCTTAAGGAACAAAACAGCTATCCGGCAGTAATCAAGGCTGACGGTCTCGCACTTGGCAAGGGTGTTATAATCGCTCAGAACGAAGAAGAAGCTGTACAGGCTGTCCATGAAATGATTGATAATCTTAAATTCGGAAAGAGTTCTGCAAGAATTGTAATCGAGGAATTTTTAACAGGTCCGGAAGTCTCTGTACTCTCTTTCACTGACGGAAAAACTATCGTGCCTATGATTTCTTCTATGGACCACAAGCGCGCATTGGACGGCGACATGGGTCTTAATACAGGCGGTATGGGTACTCTCTCCCCTAACCCTTACTACACGGAAGAAGTCGCTAAGGAATGCATGGAAAAGATTTTCATTCCCACTATGAACGCCATGAACGCTGAGGGCAGAACTTTTGAGGGCTGTTTATATTTCGGACTTATGATTACTCCTAAGGGTGCTAAGGTCATTGAATACAACTGCCGTTTCGGCGACCCTGAAACACAAGTAGTACTTCCCATGCTTGACGCTGATTTGTATGAAATCTTTGAAGCAATCTATAACCACGAACTTGACAAGATTGACATCAAGTGGCATGACGGCAGTTGTGCGTGTGTCGTAATGGCAAGCGGTGGTTATCCGGAAAGCTATCCTAAGGGCATTGAAATGAACGGCTTTGACGAAAAAGGACAGGTTGACGGCTGTTTTGTATACCATGCAGGCACTAAACTCTCAGATGACGGAAAATTCCTCACTAACGGCGGTCGTGTAATCGGCGTTACTGCTAAGGGCGAAACTCTGCAAAAGGCACTCGACAACGCTTATGACGGCGTTTCAAGAATCAGCTTTGAAAATGCTCACTACAGAAAAGACATAGGACAGAGAGCTTTAAAGGCTCTGCAATAATGGAAGATATGCACAAAAAGCTCAATATCGGGCTTAATCTCGGACTTATCGGAAATGCACTGTTTATAGCATTCAGTGCTGTATGTTATGTGTACTATCTTATTTTTGACCCCGAAAGTGCTTTTGTTAAGTTTCTAGAAATCACAGCTTATATATTTGAATTTTCCGGATTTATTTCACTTATCATTTCCGACATTCTTATAATCAAAACTGCACGTATGAGAGACTGGCTGAAAATAGGCTTTTCTGTGTATATTGTAGTTGAAGCTGTAATGATGACCCTTGAACTCAACTCTTACAGAATAGATTTTTACAAGCCGTATTCATTACTGCTTGCTATAGTTCATTCAATATTTTCTGCAATGATATGCTTTTCGTTCCTTACGCTTGACCCCGACAAAAAAGCCTATGAAATTATCGTCATAATCTGTATAGGAATAATGCTCGGCGGAATGTTCGGCAACATAATGGGAATAAGAATATATTTCAGCATATTCACAAACGCCATAGCATTTACAGTGCTTTTCGGCTCAATAAAGTTCATGCTGAAACGTGAGACTATTGAGATAGACTGTTACGGCGACAGGGCGAGGGTTGCGGAATACAGAAGCACATTCTTTGAAGAATAATTCAAAAAAGGCGGAATATACATATTCCGTCTTTTTTTATCCGTACAATATATCACGCCGTGTGCATATAATAAAAAAAAGTGCAGATACTATAAATGGCACTTTCCTAAAAAATAATCGGAGGTATGTTTTTATGTACGGAATTACACCATTCGGACGTAACCCTTTCAGCCTTTTCAACGTCTTCAACGAACTTGACAGGGATTTCTTCAACGACACTATGCAGGTTAACTCTTGCCGTACCGATATAAGAGACGCTGGCGACAAGTATATCATGGAAGCTGAACTTGCCGGTTTTGACAGAGACGATATAAATATTGATATTAAAGACTCCTATCTTGTAATCTCTGCTGAACACAAAAACTCGTCTGAAGACAAAAACGAAAACGAAAAATATATACGCCGTGAACGTTCATACAGTTCTTACAAAAGAAGCTTTGACGTTTCGGACGTAAACACGGAAGACATCAACGCTGAATACAAAAACGGCATTCTCACTATCGACCTGCCGAAAAAGAAACATGAAGAACCTGTTTCAAGACGGCTCGAAATAAAATAACAGATAAAAAAGGAACTGTAATTACAGTTCCTTTCTGTTTTGTTTTTTCATTCTGAAAAGCACAAGGGCGATTCCGGCTGAAAGAACTATAGTAGTAAATATACTTCCCTCTATACCGAACTCTCCACCACTTAACCAGCCGTGAGAAGTCTGTGCGGTTGTCCGGAAAACCGATTCAGTATTACCCGTACCGCTTACACTTATGCCATAAAAATTGCCCTGCATGAAGTTCCATATTGAATGAATACCGCATACGCCCCATATATCTCCAAAGTAAATCATATACAAAGAAGCAAACACACCAAAAAGTATAAGGTTTATACACGGCACTGCACTGAATCCCGGATTAAAAGCGTGTGCCACTGCAAAAGCTACTGAACTAACTCCCACTGCCGTATATGCCGAATGATGACCGCCTACTGTAGTAAGCAGATACCCTCTGAAAATAAATTCCTCGCTCATGCCCTGAACAAAGAATCCGAGAAGATAGAGAAGAATTATTCCGGCATTTATGTTACTGCACATTGAAATGCTGTTTACTCCGGTTACAACGCTGAGAAGTGTTATAGCGGACATCATGACAGCTCCGGTCAGAAGTCCGGTGAGGTAGTGCGGTACAAGCTTTTTCTTTGTCACGCCCATAGAACTTACCGGACGCACTTCTATATTACGGCAGTATATAACGCTTGCAATAGTTCCGAAAACAGTAGACAGCAATGACGGTATCATTATTTTTGGCGACGCTGAAATAATAGTAGCAGTTGCCATTGAACTTTTAAAGCTGATTTTCGTTGTATCGTCAAGCATACCCTGAGACTGCATTTCCTGCATCATGGGCTTGACTGAAACTATCGACGGAATAATTGCCTCCAGTATATATATGATAAGGAATACTATAACAAATGAAAATATCTGTGTCGGCAGTGACGGTGAAGCGAGCGATTCACCGGATTCATCAAAAAGCTTGGATTTGATATTCAAAAAAACACCTCCATTACAGTATAAAATAATTGTACTGTAAAAGGGTGTTTTTGTCAATAGTTATTTTTATATTACCGCCATGACGTTCAAAAGCATGGTTATGCCCACCATAGAAAGAAGTGAAAGCGACATAGTAATAAGGGTTATTATTATGATATTTACAGGCTTTACTCCGCCGACTGTCATTAATATGCGTGGACTGATTCTTTTGTGATTCAGCGATTTCTTGATAACCTGCAATTTTTTCACAGAAAATTTAAAGTAAATCCAGTTTGCGAAAAGACACATAACCAGCCTTGAAATCCAAGACCCCCACATACATATGCTTTCGAGTTCTTCAATGAGGTTCTGGTTCTGATATATGACGTTCATAATGCTGTCAGTAAATACGCCCTGTTCAGCCATTATGAGTACAGTTGCGGGAATATTGAATAATACGCTGAAAAGAGTAGCAATAATCGCCCACAGCCACATCTTGCGGTTTGCGAAGTAAAACGACGGAAAAACAAAGCATGAAAAGTTGAATGAAATCTTTGAGCCTAAGTCTTTCATTCTCTTGAAAATAGGAATATAGTAAAATGTATTTGTGCCTACAAACATAGACAGCTCTTTAAGAGTAGCACCGCCCATATCCTCATCAGGATTGAAACCCGTATCGGTTCTGGCATTTATGTTTTCGTCTTCAACTGTTGCGGTTTTAGAGTTATTTTTTTCTGTAAGGTCTGTACCGCATACCATGCAGTTTTCTGCATCCGGCGGATTTTCCGGAAAGTGACATACCGGACACTGTATTTTTTCTGCCTTTTCAAAAATTTTTTCTCTATGCCATTTTTCGCCTTTTTCATGCAGTTCAGAATTAGCACAACTGTTTTCTTTTTTGTAGCACTCTCTGTGGTGAGGAGAGCCACATTCCGGACAAACTACAACGTCGTCGCCTTCCTCAAAAGTCCTGCCACAGCATACGCATTTTTCGCCTATGAAATTCATAAAACATTCCTCCGTTTCTTTATTTCATATCCAAACTATATTATAACACGTAATCTGCTGTAAAATCAAGTGTTTCAGTAAATTTTACAAAACAGAGTAAATGATGATTTTCATGTGATAATTTAAAATTTTGATTGACATTCCCATAAATTTGCAGTATAATATTATTAATGTTATTTCTGAATAAAAGAAAGAGGGTATATAAAATGGCAAATGAAAAAAGCCTTAAAGTTCTTATTGTTGATGATGATAAAAATATATGCGACCTGCTCAGACTTTACCTTGAAAAAGACGGATACGGTGTGATTCTCTCTCATGACGGTGCTGAGGCGGTTGTAAAATTTAATGCACTCAAACCGGATATTGTTCTGCTTGATATTATGCTTCCGTCTATGGACGGCTGGCAGGTATGCCGTGAAATAAGAAAAAAGTCAAACGTGCCGATTATTATGATTACAGCTAAAGGTGAAACTATTGACAAAATTATAGGTCTTGACCTCGGTGCAGATGACTACATCGTAAAGCCTTTTGACGCAAAGGAAGTTATAGCACGCATAAATGCCGTTACCAGACGTATGGGCAATGCAAATACTGAACCGGAAGTTAAGGAAGTTCACTATGATAAGCTATCAGTGAATATGACAAGGTATGAACTGAAAGTTAACGGAAAAACTATAGACACTCCCCCGAAAGAACTTGAACTCCTCTACTATCTCGCATCAAATCCTAACCGTGTATACACTCGTGACCAGTTGCTTGATGAAGTATGGGGATTTGAATATTACGGCGATTCAAGAACCATTGACGTGCATATAAAAAGACTCCGTGAAAAGCTGGAGGGTGTTTCTGACAAGTGGCTTTTGAAAACCATATGGGGCAGAGGTTATAAATTTGAAGTTGAGGAAGACGAATAATTCCGGAATATAAAATCTCAGGGGACTTATTTCGTCCCCTGTCTTATTAAACAGAGGTGACTTTTCGTTGCATAACAATAATTCATATAATAAGTTTCTGAGATATTCAATGTTTCTTATGATGTCAGTTATAATTATTCTCGGCGTTATTATTATCGGTATAAGTTCTTCTATATGCAAACAGAATGAACTCGAAAGGCTCAAAAACACAGGCAGTCTTTTCATAAGCTGTATAAAAAAAGAATATAATGATACCCACGGCAGTCTGAAAAATGAAAACACGCTGACAATGCAAAGGCTTTTTGAGGAAGAACACAACATTATGATATACA
Source organism: Ruminococcus flavefaciens (assembly GCA_023667045.1). Taxonomy (GTDB): domain Bacteria; phylum Bacillota; class Clostridia; order Oscillospirales; family Ruminococcaceae; genus Ruminococcus; species Ruminococcus flavefaciens_AC. The sequence continues at coordinate 26,860 of JAMPAU010000001.1, forward strand.
TATATGACAATGACGGAAAATGTCTTCTCTCAGACGGCAACGACAAAGAAGAAAAGCTGAATATTCCGGAAATCATGAAGTCATATATAGACAGTGGACAATATCTCGACCTTAATTCAGAGGGTATCTCCAGCAAAGAACCGTATCTTCTCTATGGCGATAAATTCACTATGAAACGCAATGGTTTGCCGTCTGAAAACATATATATCCTTATTTACGGAAGTACCCACAATATCAGTATGTTTACTATGGAAATATTTCTGATTTATTCTATTTCTGCAATAATTATACTGTTCTTTTTATATCTTATTCTGAAAAAGAAAGTCCGCAGATACGCTCAGTACAAAAACGACATAACACGCATACTAAAAAAATATTCCCAAGGGGATTTCTCTGAAAAAATAAGACCCGACAATACTATATTTCCCGACGAAACGGCTAAATATATAAATACTCTCGCCTCAAATGTAGAAACAAGCGAGGAAACAAGCAAGACATTTATAGCAAACGTCTCCCACGAACTCCGCACTCCGATAACCACAATAGGAGGTTTTGTGGACGGAATACTTGACGGCACTATACCTAAAAACCGCCGTAACGAATATCTTGTGCTTGTCTCAAACGAAATACAGCGTCTCAGTATTCTTATAAGTTCAATGCTTAATATGAGCCGTTTTGAATCGGGTACGCTTAAACCTAACTTTCAGGAAACTAACCTTACTGACCTCGTTATAAAAACTGCTTTTATGTTTGAAAAGAAAATAGAAGCCAAAAATATTGAGGTTGAGGAATTTGACAGCGAAAACCTTATCGCCGAAGTAGACCCCGACCTCATGCAACAGGTTATCTATAATCTGATAGAAAACGCCGTGAAGTTTGTAAATACAGGCGGTAAACTGTCTTTCTGTTTTGAAAAAGAGGGCAATATGTGCATTGTCGGAATAAGAAACACCGGAGAGGGTTTAAAAGACAGCGAAATACCTCAAGTATTCGACCGTTTCTATAAAACAGATTCTTCACGTGGAAAAGATACTACAGGTCTCGGTCTCGGTCTTTCGATTTCAAGGAGAATACTTCACATAAACAACGGCAACATAGCCGTTAAAAGCGTATACGGCGAATACACTGAATTTCAGATACAAGTACCCGAAAAACAGCACCTTGAATAAAGCGTACGGAAAGGAGTTAAAATGGACGAAATCGAAAACTACAATTCCGGATATAATCCGGAACAGGAAAACCAATATATCCCCAGACACGAAAAACCAAGCGATAACTATGAAAACAGCTACTCAGACTATACTGATTTCATGTACGGACAGCAGTTTACAGAAGACCCACTGCCTGCTCCCGAACCTCCGCCAAGCATAAGAAAAAGAAAAAATACCGGCGGTGAAAAGTTTATAATCTTTCTTTTTGTTGTTATCATACTGCTTGCTGTGGGACTTTCAATATACGGCATAACCAATGACATCTACAGAAGCCAGTCTGCAATTGACGAAATGAAAAAACAACAGCACGTAATTGTTTATCAGAACAACAAGCCAAGCGGTGCTAACGATTTGAACAACTTTGTTGACGAAAACGGCAAGTACACTATAGAAGGCTCTGCAATGTCCGTGAAAGATTCTATTGTTGAAATATACACATATTCCGATATGAAAAAGACAAAACTTTCCGGTACTGGCTCTGGTGTTGTGCTTTCGGAAGACGGCTACATTGTAACTAATGCGCACGTTCTTAATGCCGACGGATTTCATGAGGTTCACACAACGGACGATAAAATATATAACGCCAAAATAATTGGCAGAGACTCCAAAACCGACATAGCCGTGATAAAAGTAGACAACGCCAATCTTGTACCCGCCATGCTCGGTAATTCCGACGAGGCGATAGTAGGCGAACAGGTTATAGCTGTCGGAAACCCTGCCGGACTTTCAAATACCGTTACCGACGGAATAATTTCAGCCGTAAACAGAAAAATCCGCAGTGATTCGACTGGTTTTGAAATGAACTGCATTCAGACTAACGCCGATATAAGTCCCGGAAACTCCGGCGGTGCTTTGGTAAATATGTACGGTCAAGTTATCGGCATAACTTCCTCTAAATATGTAAGCTCCAGTTTTGAGGGTCTCGGATTTGCTATAACTATAAACGACGCTCTCCCTATTATTGAAGAACTTATAGACACGGGTTTTGTAGGCGGACGTTTCAGAATAGGAATACAGTTACTTGATATGGAAACTCCCGAAAAAGTCCTTATGATTGAAAGCGAACTGGGTTTCGAGCTTCCGGACGGCTTTGAGGGCGTTTATATCGACGCTATAAGCGAAGACTGCGACATAGCCAACACAGAACTAAAAGCCGGTGACTTCATAACAGAAATAAACGGCTCTCCCATAAAGACTTATGACGAACTCTACAACAATATAAGCAGTAAATTCGGTGCTGGCGATAAAGTACCTGCAAAATGCGCTCACGTTGATAAAAACGGCAAGGTGACATATTATGACATCGAATTTAAACTTATGGAAGATACTTCCGGAGACTATTAACCATGAAAAAAATAGATTTCATACAAAGAATAATCTTAATTACCGTTATTCTGCTGAGTGCAATATCTTTTCTTGTATTGCCGGAAAATGTGGCAGTACAATGGAACTACTCCGGAGCAAACAACTATATCCCTAAATTTTATGCTGTGCTGATACCTCTTGCTATAAGCACTTTCGGCATATGCTCATGGAAATATTCTTCTTTACGGTACAGCAGAAATATCAAAACGTCAGATAAACTTCAGACAATTCATTCTGCTATATGGGGGACTGTCTCGTTAATCGGAATTATTATAAATATACTTTTCATGATTATGAACGGCAGACCCTTTATTCTGTAAAGTTCTTAGGGCGTTTTGAGTTTACACCAGTTACTCCTCCCACTGCACCCGAAACGGTCAGCAGGAGGAGCTTTTTTATTCCGGTAAACTCTCCCAGAAAAACAACTCCGCATACCGCTATAACCGTATATATTATTGCACCACACATAATGCCCTCAGCAAGTCCATGCTTACGCCGAAACTTGCCACAGAAATATGTACTGAAATAAGTGCCTATACACATAGATATTATTGAAAAAACAACCGATACTTTCATATCTTTGAGAATATAGTACATCACAGCGGATAATAATAATGCTGTAAGAAATATAAAGGCGATTCCGGCAAGTACTGATATTGTTATGCTGACAAGACTGTTTGTCCATACGCTCTTACGGTGACGACGCATAAAAATAACCTCCGCACAAAATAATTGTTCAAACAATTCTATGCGGAGGAATGCAATATTATTCTTCTTCGTCTTCTTTTTTCTTTTTCTTAGATTTCTTTTCGGGTTCGTCCTCAACCACTCCGGCAGATGCAAGTGCAGTCTCCTTTTTCTTAGCGTTTGCCGATTTGAGAGCCTTTATACGCTCCTGTGCGGTTACGTTTTCAGTGATAGCCCAAGTCTTTATACGGAGCTTGTGTCTTGCACCGCCTGTCTCAATAACAACAGTGTCCTCGCCCTTAGATACAACAATGCCGACAATACCGCCACCGGTTACTATTTCGTCGCCTACCTCAAGACTGTTCTGCATATCCTTGAGTTCGTTGTCACGTTTTTTCTGTGGTCTGATAACCATAAAGTACAGCAGTACAAACATTATTATAAGCGGAAAAACAAGTGTCCAGAAAACAGAACCTGTCTGAGCCTGTGCCTGTGTGCCGGAAGCTGTCGTTGCCTCGCCTGTTGCAAAAGCCGTCATGCCCATAGACACTGCTGTAAAAAGCATACCCGAAACTGCCGTAATAATGCCGATAAATTTCTTCTTCATAATTATAAACTCTCCATTCTTTTGAATATACTGGTTATTATAACATATTTTTCCGGAAATTTCAAGACATTACAATAAATTTTCATTTAATCATTTCAGAGAAAAATTTTTTGAATATTTATAACATTTTTTTCCACAAATAGCTCTGCTGATTATGCATTTAGACGTTTTTTATGAAAATTTTGCGAATACTCTTGATTTCTTCTGAAAAGATGATAAAATATAATTAGCACTCAATCAGAGAGAGTGCTAAACAAAAAGATTTTAATTACAGGAGGTATATATTATGTCTATCAGACCATTACAGGACAGAGTTGTTCTGAAGATGACAGAAGCTGAAGAAACTACTCAGAGCGGTATCATTCTTTCTGGTTCTGCAAAAGAAAAGCCGGAGGTTGCCGAAGTCATTGAAGTAGGTGTCGGCACTGCTGACGTTAAAATGGAAGTCAGCAAGGGTGATAAGGTTCTCATTTCCAAGTACTCCGGTACTAACGTAAAACTCGACGGTGAGGAATACATCATCGTTAAAATGGAAGATATTCTCGCTATTGTAGAATAATTCCGGTATTTTGTAAAGGAGAGATTTATTATGGCTAAAGATATTAAATACGGCGAAGACGCTAGAAAGTCACTTCAGGCTGGTATCGACAAACTCGCTGATACAGTAAGAATTACTATGGGTCCTAAGGGCAGAAATGTTGTTCTTGATAAGAAATTCGGCGCACCCCTCATCACTAACGACGGCGTGACTATCGCTAAGGACATCGAACTTGAAGACGCTTTCGAGAACATGGGCGCACAGCTCGTCAAGGAAGTCGCTACAAAGACTAACGACGCTGCCGGTGACGGCACTACTACTGCTACACTCCTCGCTCAGACTATCGTGCGTGAGGGTATGAAGAACATAGCAGCAGGTGCTAACCCCATGATTCTTAAAAAGGGTATCGCTAAGGCTGTTGATACTGCTGTAAAGTCTATCACTGACAACTCAAAGGAAGTTTCCGGCAGTGAGGACATCGCAAGAGTAGGTACTGTCTCCTCTGCTGACGAAACAGTAGGCAAACTTATTGCTGAGGCTATGGAAAAAGTTACTTCCGACGGCGTTATTACTCTTGAAGAAAGCAAGACAGCTGAAACTTACAGCGAAGTTGTAGAGGGTATGCAGTTTGACAGAGGTTACATTTCACCTTACATGGTAACTGATACAGACAAAATGGAAGCCGTTTATGATGACGCTTTTGTACTCATCACAGACAAGAAAATTTCTTCAATACAGGAAATTCTTCCGCTCCTCGAACAGATTGTTAAAATGGGCAGAAAGCTCGTTATCATTGCAGAGGACATTGAGGGCGAGGCTCTTACAACTATTATCCTTAATAACCTCCGTGGCACATTCAAGGTTGCCGGTGTAAAAGCTCCCGGATTTGGTGACAGGCGTAAGGAAATGCTCAAAGATATTGCTATCCTCACAGGCGGTGAAGTAATCACTTCTGAACTCGGTCTCGAACTCACAGACACACAGATTAGTCAGCTAGGTCAGGCTAAACAGATTGTAATTCAGAAAGAAAATACTATTATCGTTGACGGTGCTGGCGACAAGGAGGCTATCAAGTCAAGAGTTAATCAGATTCGTTCTGCTATCGAAACAACTACTTCTGATTTCGACAGGGAAAAACTTCAGGAAAGACTCGCTAAACTTGCTGGCGGTGTTGCTGTAATCAAGGTTGGTGCAGCTACAGAAATCGAAATGAAAGAAAAGAAACTCCGCATTGAAGACGCTCTCGCAGCTACAAAGGCAGCAGTTGAAGAGGGTATTGTTGCCGGAGGCGGTACAGCTTATATTAACGCTATCCCTGCTGTTGAAAAAATGCTCCCGTCACTCGACGGCGACGAAAAAACAGGTGCTAAAATCATTCTCAAGGCTCTTGAAGCTCCTGTACGTCAGATTGCTGAAAACGCTGGTCTTGAGGGCAGTGTAATCGTTGACAAGATAAGACGTTCACGCAAGGTAGGCTATGGTTTCGACGCTTACAACGAAACTTACTGTGATATGATTCCGGCAGGTATCGTTGACCCGACCAAAGTTACACGTTCTGCACTCCAGAACGCCGCTTCTGTTGCTTCTATGGTTCTCACAACCGAAAGCCTTGTTGCAGACATCAAGGAAGATGTTCCCCCTGCACCCGCAATGCCAGCAGGCGGTATGTATTAATAAATCTTAAATAAAAAGCATGGTGAGTTTAATTAACTCATCATGCTAATAATGATAAGGGAGGATTAAATATGAGTTGGGTTAAAAGACAGTTAGAAAATCAGTATGCATATGAAGAAATTGCTAAAGATATATTAAAATCCATAGGAGCAATCGGAACTTGTCCATTTCATGAAGATGAATGGTATTATGACAATTATATGGATGAAAATGAAGTTTATGCAATGGCTACAAGAGAATTAAAAGCTGAATATCCAAATATGAATGATTTGAAACTTTTTCATGCAAGTATCAAAAATGTATTAAACTATGCATCTTCAGATAGTACTTGCCCATTCTGCGAAAATGACTAAAAAGCATATTATCAAAAAAGCAGTTTCCATTTTTCCGGAAACTGTTTTTTTGTTGACTTTTCGGGAATTTACTGCTATAATTGTACTAATCGGAGGTGAAGTCATGAAAGAAATTGAAGTAAACCATACACCCGACTTCATGAAATGGGTGGCAATAGCTATGTTTATTTTATGGATAATTTCTACAGTTATTATCTGTTATAATACGTCGGAAGCTATCGCCCTGCTACTGTCACTTGGCATTTTAATTGCTATTATAGGCATTGCTTTTTATATCGACTGCACAAAAACCGTCATTGAATATGATGAGGAAAAAATCCGCTGGAAGTGGATATGGATTACATATAAAGTTAATTTTAAGGAAATGGAATCCGTACACTATACGATAACCTCAGAACGCACACGCTACGGCGGTTACATACGACGTTTTGAGATAGTTTTCAAAGTTAATGATGATGAGTTAAGGCTTAATGACAATCTGAAAATCGAAGACATAGAAAACAGCATAAACGGCACTCCGGACGATATAAAGCTTATGGAGTTGTATAAATTTATTGAAAGTGTCTGTCCAGAAAAGTCAAAGGGCTTTATAAAGACCGACCCCGAAATATTCTGACAAATGAGGTGATTTTATGAAAAAAATTGAAGTAAACCACACTACCGACTTCATACGTGGAGTTTCAATAGCCATTGCTTTTTTATGGGCAGGACTGATAGTTTTTCTGTGTTCTGTTAAGTCAGATAGCGTCATGTGGGTTTCAACTGTAGGTGTACTAATTATGCTCATCATTGCTTCTGTCACGAACGACAGCAAAACCATTGTTGAATACGATACGGAAACAATCCGCTGGAAATGGCTGTGGCTGACGTATACAGTCAATTTAAATGAAATGCTATCCGCACACTACACGATAACCTTAGAACGCACACGAGGAGATTATATACGCCGTTTGGAGATAGTATTTAATGTCAAGGAAGGCACGTTAAGGCTTAATGACAAGCTGAAAACAGAAGACATAGAAAACTACATAAACGGCACTCCGGACGATATAAAGCTTATGGAGTTGTATAAATTTATTGAAAGTACCTGTCCGGAAAAATCTCACGGATTTACTAAAACATCAGACGAAATATTTTAACACGAAAACAAAAAAAACCGTTCTCCCGAAAGAGAACGGTTATATTTATATATCTGCCAATTAAACGAGCTTGATAATAGCCATTTCAGCAGAATCGCCACGGCGAGGACCGATTTTTACAATCTGTGTGTAACCGCCGTTTCTGTCGGCATACTTCGGTGAAATCTCATCGAAAAGCTTCTTTGCGACAGATTCCTTTGTTACATATGCAAATACCTGACGCTTGGAGTGCAGGTCATTATTCTTACCGATAGTAATCATCTTCTCTGCCACAGCACGAACTTCCTTAGCTCTTGTAACGGTTGTTTCAATCTGACCGTTTTCAAGAAGGAAAGTTACCATGCCTCTGAGCATTGCTTTTCTATGGTCAGATGTTCTGCCCAGCTTTCTTGTACCCGGCATGTAATTCACTCCTTTTCATACAGTGCATAAAAGCACATTTTATGGGTTTATTCCTCCTCTGAGGAAAGGTCAAAGCCAAGTGACTGTAACTTTTCCTTAACCTCATCAAAGGATTTCTTTCCAAGGTTTCTAACCTTCATCATTTCTTCCTCAGACTTGTTAATCAAGTCGTCTACGGTATTAATTCCGGCACGTTTCAGACAATTGAATGAACGCACCGACAAGTCAAGGTCCTCAATAGTCATTTCAAGGATTTTTTCCTTGCCCTTTTCGTCCTTTTCAACAAGAACTTCAGCAAGTCCTGCCTCTTCAGAGAGGTCAATGAAAAGCTTAAGATGTTCATTGAGAAGATTGGCTGCCTGAGAGAGAGCCTCCTTAGCGGAGATAGTGCCGTCTGTCCAGACTTCCATAGTAAGCTTATCATAATCAGTCACCTGACCGAGACGGGTATCTTCAACAGTGTAATTAACTTTGAGAACAGGCGTATAGATGCTGTCTACGGCTATTACATCAACAGGCATATTTATCTGCTTCTTGTTACGTTCAGCAGAAACATAACCTCTGCCTCTGTCGATAGTAATTTCCATGTAAAGCTTAGCGTCTTTTCCGAGAGTAGCAATGTGCATACCGGGGTCAAGAATATCGACCTCAGAGTCAGTTTTTATATCACTGGCTGTGATTTCGCACTCGCCCTCTGCCTCTACGTATACTGTTTTAGGACCTTCTCCGTGAAGTTTTGCTGTAAGTCCCTTAATGCTGAGGATTATTTCCGTAACGTCTTCCTTAACGCCCGGAATTGTTGACAATTCATGGTGAACCGTACCGTTCTTGCCCGAAAGCTTTACAGAAGTTACAGCCACACCCGGAAGTGAGGAGAGCAGCACACGTCTGAGGCTGTTTCCAAGTGTTATACCGTATCCACGCTCCAGCGGTGCTAAAACGAATTTGCCGTATTTGCCGTCACTTTTAAGCTCGACAATTTCTATATCAGGCTTATTGATTTTCTCCAGCATAAAAACCCTCCTATTTCGCAATAACTGTTAATTTCGAGTTCTGACGATTCAAGCAATATGAATATTACTTGGAGTACAACTCGACGATGAGGTGTGTAGAAACCTCGTAGTCAATATCCTCTGCTGAGGGAAGACGGTTTACAGTTGCAGAGAAATCGTCCTTCTTAGCATCAAGCCAGATGGGAACAAGTCTGTCCTTAGTTTCTTCAACTGTTGCCTTGAACTTTTCGGAAGTTCTGTCTTTTTCACGGAGAGCGATAACGTCGCCGACCTTAACTCTGTATGAAGGAATATTTACCTTCTTGCCGTTTACTGTGTAGTGGCTGTGAGCAACGAGCTGTCTTGCCTCACGTCTTGTGAGAGCGAGACCCATTCTGTATACTACACTGTCAAGTCTTGATTCGAGACAAGTGATGAGGTTGTCACCGGTCTTGCCTTCCATCTTTGAAGCGATTTCAAAGTAGTGAGCAAACTGCTTTTCGAGTACGCCATAGATAAACTTGAGCTTCTGCTTTTCTTTAAGCTGAAGACCATATTCAGAAATCTTCTTTCTGTTGTTAGCGTTCTTGAAACGGATAGACTCCTTCTTGGAAACGCCCATTACTGCTGGGCTGATACCCAGATATCTGCACTTTTTAAGAATTGGTTCTTTCTGTACTGCCATTTTAAAACACCTCCTGTATAATCAGACACGACGTCTCTTAGGTGGACGGCAACCATTGTGAGGAATAGGAGTAACGTCCTTAATCATCTTAACTTCGAGACCTACAGTCTGAAGTGCTCTGATAGCAGCCTCACGTCCTGCACCCGGACCTTTAACGTATACTTCAACGTTCTTGAGACCGTGTTCCATAGCAGCCTTAGCGGCTGTTTCAGCAGCTGTCTGTGCTGCGAAAGGAGTGGACTTCTTAGAACCTCTGAAACCGAGTTCACCAGCACTTGCCCATGAAATAGCATTGCCTGCTGTATCGGTGATAGTTACGATTGTGTTATTGAAAGTGGACTGGATATGAACTGCACCACTCTCGATATTTTTACGCTCTCTACGTCTTCTGATAGTAGAAACCTTTTTACCTTTCTGCTGTGCCAAAGCTCATAACCTCCTTACTTCTTCTTGTTAGCGATTGTCTTTACAGGACCTTTACGGGTTCTTGCATTTGTCTTGGTTCTCTGTCCTCTTACAGGGAGACCCTTTCTGTGACGAACGCCTCTGTAGCACTGAATCTCAACGAGTCTCTTGATATTGAGAGCTACTTCACGTCTGAGGTCACCCTCAACAGTGTAGTTAGCGTCAATATAGTCACGGAGCTTAGCTACATCTTCTTCAGCGAGGTCTTTAACTCTTATATCAGGGTTAACGCCTGTATTGCTGAGGATATCTGTTGCAGTCTGACGACCGATTCCGTAGATATAAGTTAAACCGATTTCGATTCTCTTATTCTTAGGAAGGTCAACACCAGCTATTCTTGCCATAAATTTATTTGCACCTCCAAATAATGCGTTTCGGGGATTAGCCCTGACGCTGCTTATGCTTAGGGTTTTCGCAGATTACCATGATTCTGCCTTTACGTTTAATAACCTTGCACTTTTCGCAAATAGGTTTTACTGAAGGTCTGACTTTCATTGAAAATACCTCCTTTAGCGGATAGCGGACTTAATAAGCCCTTTATTACTTTACACGCCAGGTGATGCGACCTTTAGAAAGGTCATACGGCGACATTTCAAGTTTCACCTTGTCACCAGGCACGATTCTGATATAATTCATTCTGAGCTTGCCGGAAACATGGGCAAGAACCTCATGACCGTTTTCAAGCTGAACCTTAAACATTGCGTTCGGCAGAGCGTCTGTAACAACACCCTCAACCTCGATTACATCTTCCTTTGACACACTCATAACCTCCTTTACTCTTTCACTGCAAGCTGTCTAAGCAGTGTTCTGAGTTTTTTATCAGTTATATCATTAATATCTATCATACTGTCTGTCGGGCATATATGCTTTATATTCTTCCTCTTGTGCGAGGCGAGCTTACGGCTTCTGCCGTCTACTATAAAGCAGTATCCGCCCTGAATATCGGTCACAGCGAATAATTTACCGCTGTCTTTTCCGGCGGTAGCCCATACAACTGAGCCTTTGCTTAACTTCACAATGGTTTCCCTCCGTCATGGAGCTGTCAGAATGACGGGACCGTCAGGAGTTATTGCGATAGCGTGTTCAAAGTGAGCCGATAATGAACCGCTTACGGTCTTGACGGTCCAGCCGTCTTTCATGACCTTTACATCGTCGCCCTTTGCATTAATCATAGGTTCGATGCAGATAGTCATACCTGCGACGAGTCTCGGACCGTGACCCGCACGTCCCCAGTTCGGAATTTCGGGAGATTCATGAACCTCCCTGCCGATACCGTGACCGCAGTAATTTCTTACGATTCCGTAGCCTCGTGAAGAACAATAGACCTCTACAGCATGAGAAATATCTCCGACTCTTGCGCCAACTTGAGCTTGAGCGATTCCCTCATAGAGAGACTGCTCTGTAACCTCAAGCAATGCCTTTGCTTCATCAGAAATTTTGCCGACAGGGAAGGTCCAGCAACTGTCACCGTTAAAGCCCTTATAAGCCGCACCAGTGTCAATGCTTACTATATCGCCTTCTTCAAGTCTGCGATTTGCTTTCGGTATGCCGTGAATTACTTCATCATTTACCGAAATACAGGCGTTTGCCGGAAAACCGTACAAACCCTTGAAACAGGATTTACAGCCGTGCTTTGCAAAATAACTGCCGATAAGCTTATCAACATCAAGCGTTGACATACCTGCCTTTAATCTTTCGCCCGCATACCATATTGCGTTGCAGGTGATTTTACCTGCTTCACGCATTATGGCGAGTTCGGACTTTGATTTGATGGTTATACTCATTTAGCAACTCCTACAGCAGCAAGAGTGAGCTTTGAAGTATCAGCAACCTCTTCCTGTCCTATAACAGTTTCGAGCTTGCCCTGTTTCTCATAGTAGTCCTTGAGAGGAGCGGTTTTTTCGTGATATGTTGCGAGTCTGTCGATAACGACTTCCGGCTTATCGTCCTTACGGATAATAGTTTTGTCACCGCAATTATCACAAACGCCCTCAACCTTTGACGGCTTATATTCGATGTGATAAGATGCACCGCAACCCTGACATACTCTTCTGCCGGAAACTCTCTGCTTGATTGTTTCATCGGGAACATAGATTTCAATTACCTTGTCAATCTGTATGCCCATAGCGTCGAGTGCCTCAGCCTGCGGAACTGTTCTTGGGAAACCGTCGAGGATAAAGCCGTTCTTACAGTCGTCTTCAGCGATTCTGTCTTTGAGGATACCTATTACAATATCGTCAGAAACGAGAGCGCCTGCGTCCATAGCCTCTTTAGCCTTAAGACCGTACTCTGTACCGTTCTTTACAGCTTCACGGAGAATATTGCCTGTTGAAATCTGCGGGATATTCAGAGCATTGGAAACTACCTCTGCCTGAGTACCTTTACCTGCACCAGGTGCGCCTAAAAAGATAAGATTCATAAGTTCAGCCCCTCCTTACTTTAAGAATCCGGAGTGATGACGCATCATCATGTGGGATTCAAGTGTACGTGTTGTTTCAAGTGCAACGCTTACAGCGATAAGAATTGTAGTTCCGCCCATTGAAAGCGATGCAAGTGCTGTGTCAGCCATAGAAATGAATATCGGAATTACAGCGATAATTCCAAGGAAAAATGCACCAACGAGTGTAATCTTAGAGAGTACTCTCTGAATGTAGTCGGCAGTAGGTTTGCCGGGTCTGATACCGGGAATACCGCCGTTGCTCTGTCTGAGGTTGTTAGCCATTTCGACAGGATTATACTGAATTGATACATAGAAGTAGTTGAACGCAATGATAAGCAGGAAGTATATTATTGCGTATGACCAGCTACGTGTGCTGAAGAAGTTACAGAAGTGGTAATAGAAACCGCTTGTCTTTGTTACAGGCTTGAAAAGCTGTATTGTAGCCGGAAGTGACATAAACGACATTGCAAAGATGATAGGCATAACACCACTCATACATACTTTAATCGGAATATGTGTCTTCTGTCCGCCGTACTGTTTTCTGCCCACTACACGCTTGGCATACTGTATCGGGATTCTTCTTTCAGATTCGTTCATGAATACAACGAAACCTATTTCAAAAATCAAGAATACAAGATAGCCTAGTGATACGAATAAATACTTGCTTGGTTCGTCCATTGTAAGTCTGATAAGAGTTCCTGCGTCGGTTGGAAATCTTGCCGCTATACCTGCAAAAAGGATAATTGAAATACCGTTGCCTATACCTTTTTCGCTTACACGGTTGCCCATCCATACTACCAGTAAAGCACCGGCTACAAAACAGGCTACTATTACCGCACCGGAGAAGTACATCTGCCAGCCGGAAGTATACTTGACGGCATTTACTCCGTCAACGCTCATTCGCTTAAGTGTTATATAGTAAGCAAACGACATGAACACAGCAAGTGCCATAGATACAAACTGTGTTATCTTTTCAATCTTCTTTCGCCCTTCCTCGCCCTCGTCTCTTAGACGTTCAAGCGGAGGCAGTGCATAGGTTAATAGTTGCATTATAATCGACGCATTAATAAATGGGGTAATCGACAGGGAGAATATGGTAGCCTTTGAGAGACCACCGCCTGTCATGGTATTCAGATATTCAAGGAAGTTACCAGTACCCTCAGTATTCATCTTAACCCATGAGCTTACTACCTCAGTGTTAAGAAACGGCACGGTTACGGCACTTCCGAATCTGAATATAATAATCATGAGTAATGTATAGAGGAGCTTTTTCCTTATTTCCGGAACACTCCAGGCACGTTTCAGTGTCTGAAACACATTACATCACCTCTGCCTTCCCGCCAGCCTTTTCGATTTTTTCGATAGCGCTCTGTGAGAATTTAGCAGCCTTTACAGTTAATTTTGCAGTGAGTTCACCATTGCCGAGAATTTTAACTCCGTCATTGACTTTCTTTACAAGTCCGGAAGCAACGAGTAACTCTGTATCTACTACAGTATCGTCCTTAAATTTGTTAAGGTCGGATACGTTTACTACAGCATACTTTGTTGCAAAGATGTTATTAAAACCTCTCTTAGGAATACGTCTTGCGAGGGGCATCTGTCCGCCCTCAAAGCCGATTCTTACGCCGCCGCCAGAACGTGCATTCTGACCCTTGTGACCCTTACCTGCGGTTTTTCCGTTTCCTGAACCATGACCTCTGCCTACACGCTTTACAGCCTTATTTGAATCAGGAGCGGGTGTTAACTCGTGAATTTTCATGCTTTTTGCACCTCCTTGTTTTTACGCTTCTGTAACCTCAATGAGGTGTGAAATCTTGTTGATTTTTCCTGCGGTCTGTGCATTATCGGGCTGAGTTGTTACATCGCCGATTTTCTTAAGACCGAGAGACTCAGCAGTAGCAATCTGGTCTTTCTTTCTGCCGATGAGGCTCTTAACGAGCTTGATATTCTTTGCCATAGTTACTGCCTCCTTAGCCTAAAATTTCTTTAACAGTCTTGCCTCTCTTAGCAGCAACTTCCTTAGCAGAAGTGCATGATGTAAGACCATTGATAGTAGCTCTTACCACGTTGCAGGGATTATTGGAACGAAGTGACTTTGTTCTGATATCCTTGATACCTGCAACCTCGATTACAGCACGGACAGGACCGCCTGCGATAACACCAGTACCGGGTGCAGCTGGTTTCATAAGAACTCTGCCAGCACCGAAAGCACCGACGATTTCGTGAGGGATTGTTGTTCCCTTAAGCGGAATCTTAACGAGGTTCTTCTTAGCGTCTTCAATACCCTTGCGGATAGCGTCCGGAACTTCACCAGACTTGCCGAGACCAAAACCTACAGTACCGTTTCCGTCGCCGACTACAACGAGTGCGGAGAACTTCATGATACGACCGCCCTTAACAGTCTTTGATACACGGTTGATAGCAACAACCTTTTCAACGAGTTCAGGAGCCTGTGTTTCAATATTTGCCATTGTTTTACCTCCCTCTTAGAACTTTAATCCGTTTTCACGTGCGCCGTCAGCGAGTTCCTTGACACGTCCGTGATAAAGGTAGCCGCCTCTGTCGAAAACAACTTCTGTGATGCCCTTGTCAGCAGCATTCTTAGCAATCATTTCGCCAACCTTGCGGGCAGCCTCGATATTACCGCCGTTGCCCTCAAAGCCTTTGTCCATGCTTGATGCAGCAGCAAGAGTAACACCGTTCACGTCGTCGATAATCTGAGCATAGATATGCTTTGATGAACGGAACACATTGAGACGGGGACGCTCAGGAGTACCGGAGATTTTTGCACGTACTCTGCGGTGTCTCTTTAATCTTGCCTTATTGCTGTCGAATTTCTTAATCATAGCAATTTGCTCCTTTTAATTACTTCTTGCCCTTACCGGACTTACCTTCCTTGCGGATAATACGCTCGCCGGCATATCTTATACCCTTGCCCTTATACGGCTCAGGCGGACGCTTTTCACGTATTTCAGCTGCAAACTGACCTACAGCCTGTTTGTCGATACCGCTTACCACGATTCTGTTAGGCTGAGGAACATCAAGCTTTATAGCCTCTGTTTCCTCAATAACAACGGGGTGCGAGAAACCAAGGCTGAGATTAACCTTAGTACCCTGCTTTGCAGCACGGTAGCCGACACCCTCGATTTCGAGAGTTTTTGAGTATCCGTTTGTAACACCCTCTACCATGTTGGCGATGAGTGTTCTTGTAAGACCGTGAAGTGAACGATGCTTCTTGTCATCGCTTGGTCTTGTAACAGTGATAACACCCTCAGCAACTTCTATGCTGAGTTCTGTGCTGAACTGCTTTGTAAGTTCGCCCTTAGGTCCTTTTACGGTGATAAGGTTGTTTTCGTTCTTAACCTCTACACCTGCTGGAACTGTAATGGGCATTCTGCCGATTCTTGACATTATTAGTTCCTCCTTACCAGATGTATGCGAGAACTTCACCGCCGACATTCAGCTCTCTTGCTTTCTTGTCGGTAACGATTCCCTTTGAAGTTGAAACGATTGCGATGCCCAGACCTTTTCTTACCTTAGGCATATCTGCACAGCTTGAGTAGATACGCAGACCGGGCTTTGAAACTCTTCTGAGTCCTGTTATAACCGGTGACTTGTTGTCGCCGTATTTAAGCGTGATTCTGATAACACCCTGCTTACCGTCCTCAATGAGCTTGAAGTCCTTCACATAGCCCTCATCAACGAGAATCTGTGTGATGTCCTTCTTTACTCTTGAAGCGGGAACGTCAACTGTGGCGTGCTTTGCAGTATTCGCATTGCGAATTCTTGTTAATAAATCTGCTATTGTATCAGTGATTTGCATGCCGAATGACCTCCTTCTTGTATTTTACCAGCTTGCCTTTTTAACACCCGGTATCTGACCGTCGTGCGCAAGCTCTCTGAAACAGATACGGCAGATGCCGAACTTTCTGAGATATGCGTGCGGTCTGCCACAAATCTTGCATCTGTTGTATGCTCTTGTGGAATACTTGGGAGTTCTCTGCTGCTTGTTAATCATTGCCTTCTTAGCCATTTCAAAACCTCCCTGATTACTTGATGAACGGAGCGCCCAGAAGTGTCAGGAGCTCTTTAGCTTCTTCATCAGTATTAGCTGTAGTGATGAAGTTGATGTCCATGCCTCTTACCTTGTCGATTTTATCATATTCGATTTCAGGGAAGATAAGCTGTTCCTTGATACCAGTTGAGTAGTTGCCCTTGCCGTCGAAGGAATTTCCGTTGATACCTCTGAAGTCACGAACACGGGGGAAAGCTACATTGAAGAGCTTATCCACAAATTCGTACATCTTTTCACTTCTGAGAGTAACCTTAACGCCGATAGGCATTCCCTCACGGAGCTTGAAGTTAGCTACAGATTTCTTGGCTCTGCACACTATCGGCTTCTGACCTGTGATAGCAGCGAGGTCAGTCATGATAGCGTCGATAACCTTAGCGTTGTCCTTTGCTTCGCCAGCACCGACGTTGATAACAACCTTTTCGAGCTTCGGAATCTGCATAACGCTCTTGTAGCCGAACTTCTTCATAAGTGCAGGAGCAACGTCGCTAACGTAATAATCTTTTAATCTTGCCATTGTCGTTTCTCCTTTATATTATTCAAAAGACTTACCGCACTTTTTGCAAGCACGGAGCTTTTTGCCGTCCTCGATAACGTGACCAACCCTTGTGGGCTTACCGCATTCAGGGCATACGAGCTGTACCTTTGAAGCATAAACAGGAGCTTCAGTCTTAACGATACCGCCCTTTTCGCCCATTCTTGTAGGCTTTACGTGCTTGGTAATCATATTGATACCCTCAACGATTACCTTGCCTTCCTTGGGGCTTACTTCAAGAACCTTGCCGGTCTTTCTGTCGCCCTTACCGTTGAACTTATCCTCATACTTACCAGTGAGGAGGATAACAGTGTCACCGGTTTTTACGTGTACTTTGCTCATAATCGAATGACACCTCCATTAAAGAACTTCCGGAGCAAGGCTGAGGATTTTTGTGTATTCCTTTTCACGCAGTTCCTTGGCTACTGGTCCAAAGATACGTGTGCCTTTCGGGTTCTTGTCTTCCTTGATAATAACAGCAGCGTTCTCATCGAAACGGATATAAGTACCGTCTTCACGTCTGAGACCCTTTGCTGAACGAACGATAACTGCCTTTACAACATCGCCCTTCTTTACAACGCCTCCGGGTGTTGCCTTCTTAACGGAAGCAACCACTACATCGCCGATATTAGCATATCTACGGCGTGTACCTCCCAGAACTCTGATACACATAAGTTCCTTAGCACCTGTGTTATCAGCGACTTTAAGATAAGTCTGCATCTGTATCACAGCGAGTTCCTCCTTTCAAGCTTAAAAAGCTTATATAAAAATTACTTAGCCTTTTCAATGATGGTTGTTACACGCCATCTCTTGTCCTTGGAAAGCGGACGTGTTTCCATAACTTCAACACGGTCGCCTATTCTGCACTCATTGTTTTCATCATGAGCCTTGAGCTTGACGGTACGCTTGATGATTTTCTTATAAAGCGGGTGTTTAACGTTATCAACGATAGCAACTACGACGGTTTTATCCATCTTATCGCTTACAACCTTACCTACTCTTGTTTTTCTAAGGTTTCTCTCAGCAGACATTAGCTAAATCCTCCCTTTCTTACTGCACGGCGTTGAGCTGTGTCTTGACACGTGCAATATCTTTCTTTACAGCCTTTAAACGTGCTGTATTGTCAAGCTGGTTGATAGCAAGCTGAAAGCGGAGCGCAAAAAGTTCCTCCTTTAAGCTTGTAAGCTTTTCATTCAGCTCGTCAACAGACATTTCTCTGATTTCTGATGCCTTCATTACTGCTCCACCTCCTGCTCTGCTTTAGTAACGAACTTGCACTTGATAGGAAGCTTGTGCATAGCGAGACGCATAGCTTCTCTTGCTGTTTCCTCCGGAACTCCCTTGATTTCAAAAAGAACTCTGCCGGGCTTGACAACTGCAACCCAGTATTCCGGTGAACCTTTACCTGAACCCATTCGGGTTTCAGCTGGCTTTTCTGTGATAGGCTTGTCAGGGAAAATCTTAATCCATACCTGACCGCCTCTCTTGATATAACGTGTCATAGCGATACGGGCGGACTCAATCTGGTTGGAAGTAATCCAAGCCGGTTCAAGTGCCTGAAGACCGAAATCACCGTATGTCACTTTATTTCCTCTGTAAGCCTTACCCTTTAAACGTCCTCTGTGGACTCTGCGGTATTTAACTCTCTTTGGAAGAAGCATTACTGGTTACCTCCTTCTCTTTTTGAATCACGGTTGAAATTTCTACCGCCACGTCTGTTTCCGTCACGTCTGTCATCACGTCTGCGACGGTCATTGTTTCTTGTGTCGGACTTTCTTTCAACCTTTTCTCTCTTTTCGGCAGCCTTAGCAGCATCGCCCTTGAGAACTTCGCCCTTGTAAATCCATACCTTTACGCCGATTTTGCCGTAGGTTGTATCAGCCTCTGCAAAGCCGTAATCGATATCAGCACGGATTGTCTGAAGCGGAATAGTACCCTCGTGGTAGCTTTCGCTTCTTGCGATTTCAGCTCCGGCAAGTCTGCCCGAAACCTTAACCTTGATACCCTTAGCTCCGAGACGCATTGTTCTGCCGATAGACTGCTTCATAGCACGTCTGAAAGAAACTCTGTTCTCGAGGTCGAGAGCGATTTTTTCAGCAACGAGCTGAGCGTCCATATCGGGCTGTTTTACTTCGATGATGTTGATGAAAACCTGCTTCTTCATCATCTTTTCAAGCTGAACTCTGAGTTTTTCGATTTCTGCACCGCCTCTGCCGATAACGATACCGGGCTTAGCGCAGTGAATGTGGATTCTTACCTTGTCGGCGAAACGCTCGATTTCAATTCTGGGAACACCAGCAGCATATAAATTCTTCTTAATGAAGTTACGAACGTTGTAATCTTCAACGAGGTTACAGCCGAACTCTGCCTTATTGGCATACCAGCGAGAATCCCAATCTTTAATAACGCCGACACGAAGACCGTGCGGATTAACCTTCTGTCCCATTAATCAGACCTCCTTGGGATTATTCTTTTTCTTTAAGAACAACTGTGATGTGTGATGTTCTCTTTAAAATTCTGTATGCTCTGCCCTGAGCTCTCGGCATGATTCTCTTCATGATAGGACCGGGTGTAACAAAGCACTCGGAAACCACGAGATTATCCTTGTCCATGCTGAAGTTATTTTCAGCATTTGCCTGAGCGGACTTTACAAGCTTTGCAACGATAGGACTTGCAGCCTTCGGAGTCAAATCCAAAGTAGCTAAAGCAATATCAACAGGCTTGTTTCTGATAAGGTCCAGAACAATCTGCACTTTTCTGGGTGATATGCGAGCATTTCTTAAATAAGCTCTTGCTTCCATCTGAACTCCTCCTTCCGCTTATTTCTTACCGTTGTTAGATGTTTTTGAACCGGCATGACCCTTGTAGGTTCTTGTAGGTGCGAACTCACCGAGCTTGTGACCTACCATATCTTCTGTTACATAAACCGGCACGTGCTTGCGACCGTCATGAACAGCAAAAGTGTGACCTACGAAGTCGGGGAATATTGTTGAAGAACGGCTCCAAGTCTTGAGAACTTTCTTCTCTCCTGCCTCGTTCATAGCAACAACTCTCTTAAGGAGAACTTCCTGCACATAAGGACCTTTTTTAATACTTCTACTCATGAATAAGTTCCTCCTTTCAGATTACTTGCCGTTACGACGTTTTACGATAAACTTGTCAGTTCTGTGGTGAGCCTTACGTGTCTTATAACCAAGAGCAGGCTTGCCCCAAGGTGTGACAGGTCCGGGACGACCAACAGGTGACTTACCTTCACCACCGCCGTGCGGGTGGTCACATGGGTTCATGACAGAACCACGTACAGTAGGTCTCCAGCCCATGTTACGAACTCTACCAGCCTTACCGTAGTTAACGTTTTCGTGGTCGATATTTGAAACCTGACCGATAGCTGCCTTGCAGTTAATCGGAACTTTTCTCATTTCGCCAGAGGGAAGTCTTACGAGAGCGTAAGTTTCTTCTTTACCCATAAGCTGTGCCTGATTTCCTGCACTTCTTACAAGCTGTGCGCCCTTGCCGGGATAAAGCTCGATAGCGTGAATGAATGTACCAACCGGAATATCAGCAAGCTTAAGAGCATTGCCGGGCTTGATGTCAGCCTCTGAGCCGGATTCAATCTTGTCGCCAACCTTAAGACCGTTAGGAGCAAGAATGTATCTCTTTTCACCGTCTTCATACTGAACGAGAGCGATGAATGCACTTCTGTTGGGGTCGTATTCGAGTGTAAGAACAGTAGCAACTACATTATCCTTATCACGCTTGAAATCAATAACACGGTACTTTCTTCTGTTACCGCCGCCTCTGTGGCGAACTGTAATTCTGCCGTAGCTGTTTCTTCCCGACTTCTTCTTCATAGGTTCGAGAAGGCTTTTCTCCGGCTCAACCTTTGACAGAACCGAGTAATCAGTAACAGTCATCTGACGTCTCGAAGGTGTCGTAGGCTTGTAGCTTTTAATAGCCATTTATTTCACTCCTTAAAATGCGTTTTTTGCGGGAGCATTACTCCCATACCTGTTTAATTTAAAGCGTATTTAAATTAAACCATGCCCTCGAAGAACTCAATAGCCTTAGAGCCTTCTGTGAGAGTAACGATAGCTTTCTTCCATGAAGGTGTCATGCCCTCATATCTGCCTACTCTCTTGAGCTTGCCCTTTACATTGATAGTAGTAACCTTAGCAACCTCAACACCGAAAAGCTTTTCTACAGCCTTTTTGATTTCGGGCTTAGTAGCATTCTTAGCTACCTTAAAGGTGTACTTGCCTATCTGAAGATTATCCATGCTTCTTTCAGTAATAACGGGCTTGAGAATGATATCCTGAGGTGTGTTCATTATGCGTATACCTCCTCAATTTTTCCTACTGCATTCTTTACAACAATGAACTTGTCGTAGTTGAGAATGTCGTATACGTTAAGAGTGTTTACAGCAGCAGTCTTAACGCCGGGGATATTAGCTGCACTCTTGATAACCTTTGTATCTGCTTCAGCAGTAACGATAAGAGCCTTGCCCTCAACGCCGAGTGCCTTAAGCATTTCAACAACGGTCTTTGTCTTGTAGCTGTCAAGTGTGAGAGCATCAAGAACGATGAGATTATTGTCAAGCACCTTAGTGGAAAGAGCGGACTTCATAGCAAGTCTTCTGACTTTCTTGTTAAGTGTGTAGCTGTAATCTCTGGGCTTAGGTCCGAGAGCAACACCGCCGTGTGTCCACTGAGGAGCTCTTGTTGAACCCTGTCTTGCGTGACCTGTTCCCTTCTGTCTCCAAGGCTTTCTGCCGCCACCTCTTACTTCTGTTCTTGTAAGAGTGGACTGAGTACCCTGTCTCTGATTAGCGAGGTAGTTAACAACCATAGCGTGCATAACAGCCTCGTTTGGAGTAATTCCGAAAACATTGTCGTTAAGCTCTGTTTCGGAAACCTGCTTACCTGTCATATCAAATACTGAAATTGTTGACATATCTGTTTCCTCCTTCCTTAAGCCTTAACGCTGTCTACGATATAGACAATACCGCCCTTAGGACCAGGGATTGCACCCTTGATAGCGATAAGATTGTTTTCTGCGTCTATTTTAACGATTTCGAGGTTCTGAACAGTAACCTGCTCTGCACCCATGTGACCTGCCATGCCCTTGCCCTTGTAAATTCTTGAAGGTGAGGAGCAAGCACCCATTGAGCCAGCCTGTCTGTGAACAGGACCAGTACCGTGAGTTTCTCTAAGGCTGTGCTGATTGTGACGCTTGATAGCACCCTGGAATCCTTTACCCTTGCTGATGCCTACAACGTCAACAGCGTCGCCGATAGCGAAAGTATCAGCCTTTACTATGTCGCCAACGTTAAGAGAATCGCAGTCTTCAAGTCTGAACTCTTTAAGAGTTTTCTTGCAGGCAACGTCAGCCTTGTCAAAATGACCTTTCATAGGCTTGTTTACTCTCTGAACCTTAACATCGCCATAGCCGAGCTGAAGTGCTGAGTAGCCGTCGTTTTCAACGGTTTTCTTCTGAACAACAACGCACGGACCGGCTTCTACTACTGTAACAGGAACAACTTTTCCTGCCTCGTCGAAAATCTGTGTCATACCGATTTTCTTTCCGATAATGCCTTTCTGCATTTCAATTTCCTCCTGAATGGTTATTGGTTGAATAAATCAACTTGACCGGCGGACTACCGCCATTCCGTTTTCCAAACGGTAATTTACAAGCGTAATGGAAATTACTTAACTTCCATAACAACGTCTACGCCTGCCGGAATTTCAAGCTTATCAAGAGCAGCAGTTGTCTTTTCTGTAGGACGGATAACGTCTACAAGTCTCTTGTGAGTTCTCATCTCGAACTGCTCACGGCTGTCCTTATACTTGTGAACTGCACGGAGAATAGTAACAACTTCTTTATCAGTAGGGAGCGGGATAGGTCCTGAAACTCTTGCACCGCTTCTCTTAGCTGCTTCTACGATTTTAGCTGCTGCAATATCAACAGTAGCGTGGTCGTAGCCCTTAATCTTGAATCTGATTTTTTCGTTGACTGCCATTTATTTCGCCTCCTTGGATAAATTTACGGGGGCGGAGAAACAACTCTCCTCTGGGACCTCACACGTTTCCGTGTGTTTCATGCATTATCTGACAAAAAAACCGAAAAACAACATAATGTTTTCCGGTAATCAGAATGCAAGCACAAAAATAGCGTAGTCGGCACACCTGCATGGTGCAGACCAAAAAAGCACTAACTGTGTTCATTATCCCAATCGCCCGGTTTGAAATCGGACATACTCCGCAGAAATTACCCGACACACCGCCGGCAACCTTCTGTTTCCTCGCATATCTTCTCGCAGTCTAGTATACTTACTGTACACCCAACGATTGTTATTATATCATACTTTTCCGGATAATGCAACTATTTACAGAAAAAAATATCGGAAATAAAGTAAATTTTCAGTGAATAAAAAAATATTTTAAACTATTTATAATATATAAACTCCCCTGCCTTTATGACAGAGGAATTTATTATGTGAAAAAAACTGCTTTCTATATTTTTATAATTCGGGACATACTTTCATAACAAGAGGAAAAATCTATCTTTTAATTCAGTTGCCTGTTATGAAAAATATGTCCCGAAAAAAGCCCCTTTCATATATGAGACGGCTGACAGGTAAAAATCTCTCAGCGATTTCAGAAAAATTTTCCAGAAAATCCCATAAACGTGATTATGCACAAAGCAGTATATCATTATTTGTGCATAATATCAAATCGGATTCAATGCTTTTAACGTCTGCTTGACATTAAAGGATATTCGTGATAAAATTTTTTTATAAAAAGCCTTGACAGGCAATCAAATTAAAAAGGAGAATCCTTATAATGTCAGATAAAAAAATCCCGTACAAAATATACCTCGAAGAAAACGAGATGCCTAAGCAGTGGTATAACGTCCGTGCAGATATGCAGAAAAAACCTGCTCCGCTTCTCAACCCTGCAACCTGCAAACCCATGACAGCCGAAGAACTCGGTCACGTCTTCTGCGACGAACTCGTTAAACAGGAACTCAACGAGACAGACAGATACATTGATATTCCGGAAGAAATTCAGGAGTTTTATAAAATGTACCGTCCGTCTCCGCTTGTAAGAGCATACTGCCTTGAAAAGAAACTCGATACTCCGGCTAAGATTTACTACAAATTCGAGGGCAACAACACAAGTGGCAGTCACAAGTTAAACTCCGCTATCGCTCAGGCTTACTATGCTAAACAGCAGGGTCTTAAAGGCGTTACTACTGAAACAGGTGCAGGTCAGTGGGGTACGGCTCTTTCTATGGCTTGCTCTTATTTCGACCTCGACTGTAAAGTATATATGGTTAAATGTTCATATGAGCAGAAACCTTTCCGCCGTGAAGTAATGAGAACGTACGGTGCTAACGTTACTCCGTCGCCGTCAAACACTACAGAAGTAGGCAGAAAGATTTTAGCTGAGTTCCCCGACACTAACGGAAGTCTCGGCTGTGCAATCTCTGAAGCTGTTGAATCGGCTACTTCACAGGACGGCTACAGATATGTTCTCGGAAGCGTTCTCTCACAGGTACTTCTTCACCAGTCTGTAATAGGCATGGAGTCTAAAATAGCCATGGACAAATACGGCATAACACCCGATATAATCATAGGCTGTGCCGGTGGCGGTTCAAATCTCGGCGGACTTATTTCACCATTCATGGGCGAAAAACTCAGAGGTGAAAAAGACTACAGATTCATTGCCGTTGAGCCAGCGTCCTGCCCAAGCCTTACAAGAGGTGTTTACGCTTATGACTTCTGTGATACCGGTAAGGTTTGTCCGTTACAGAAAATGTACACTCTCGGCAGTGGATTCATGCCGTCAGCTAACCACGCCGGAGGTCTCCGCTATCATGGCATGAGTGCTGTCCTCTCCGAACTCTACGACCAAGGTCTTATGGAGGCAGTTTCAGTTGAACAGACAGCAGTATTCGAGGCAGCCCAGCAGTTTGCAAGAGTAGAGGGAATTTTACCCGCTCCCGAAAGCAGTCACGCTATCAAGTGTGCTATCGACGAAGCTATGAAGTGCAAGGAAACAGGCGAGGAAAAAACTATCCTCTTTGGACTTACTGGTACGGGCTACTTTGATATGTACGCTTACGGTGCTTACAACGACGGCAAGATGAGCGACTATATCCCCACAGATGAGGAACTTCAGAAATCCTTTGATACTCTGCCAAAAATAGACTGATAAATATGGCAAACAATAATAAAGCACTTTCAAACGCAAGTAAGGCGAAAAAAGATGAGTTTTATACTCGACTATACGATATTGAGAATGAACTTAAATATTATAGAGAATATTTCAAAGGTAAAACAATACTCTGTAACTGTGACGACCCATATGAGAGTAACTTTTTCAAATACTTTGCTTTGAATTTCAATCATCTTGGTATAAAAAAATTAATATGTACGTGCTATTCCGGCTCTCCAGTTATATACACACAACTTTCTTTTTTCGGAGAAGATAAAGTTATCGGAACATCTCCAGATAATAAAAAACCTTATAAAATAGAAATAACACAAGCAAAAGACCTAAATGGCGACGGAGCATATGACCTTTCAGATATTGAGTTATTACTCCAATCAGTTAATGGCAAACCCGAACTTCTTAAAGGTGATGGCGATTTTCGTTCAGAAGAATGTATAGAGCTTCTGAAGGAAGCAGATGTTGTAGTAACTAATCCGCCATTTAGTCTGTTTCGTGAATATGTGATGCAACTTATTGAGTATAACAAGAAATTCATAATCATAGGCAATCAAAATGCTATCACTTACAAGGAAATTTTTCCATTGTTAAAAGATAACAAAATATGGCTTGGTTATCATTCGGGAGATATGGCTTTCACTGTACCGGAAAGTTATGAAATAAGGGAAACACGATTTTGGATAGATGAAAACGGTCAGAAATGGCGAAGTTTGGGTAATATTTGCTGGTTCACAAATCTTGATATACAAAAAAGATATGAAGATTTGATACTTTTCAGAAAATACACTCCCGAAAATTATCCTCATTATGATAACTATAATGCTATTGAAGTAAGCAAAGTATGTGATATTCCATATGATTATGACGGTGTTATGGGAGTACCAATTACATTTCTTGATAAATATAACCCAAAGCAGTTTGAAATACTTGGTGCAACAGAAAGCGAAGGCAAAGGATTTTCTAACGGTTTATGGATAGAAGAAAGCAAGGTAGCACAGCCACTTATCAATGGCAAACGTAAATACAAAAGAATATTTATCAGAAATAAATAATAAAAACGCACGGACTTATTACAGTTCGTGCGTTTTAGTTTCAGTATTTTTCACGGGTACGGGCTATTTTTTCCTCACTGCGTTTTATAAGGTTCAATAATGATGACGAATACTGTGCATAGTCTTTCTGTAAGGTAGCGGTGGTAAGATAGAGAGTATCAAAGTTATCAACACAGTCGTTGCCGTCGAGGGCTATACCGCTTGATGCGGCTTTTATGTTGGATTCACTCATTGCTACAATGGCGTTGGCACTGTCGTTGGCGGTTACTTTCGGAATGCGGAAAAGTTTCTGGTCGTTGTGGGGGTTGGCGTTGTAGACTATGCGGAAAAGTTTGTACACGCTAAGCATAAGGTATGTAGAGACTTCTTTTATCAGAGTAATGCTGTTGGCTTTCTGTGCAAGGCTGAAAAGCAGACTGATTGAATTATTTATGATACGCCTGTTGAAGTTGATAATTTCCGGAGAGGGCATTCTGAGCTTGTTGTTGCCGTCGTCGTCGGGAATGTCTTCAATAGTGATATTTTTTCCGCCGGGTTCGGGGGTTCTGCCTAAAAGATAGTCGCATGATACATTATAATAATCTGCAATCTTCACAAGGAAGTTAAGACCGCATTCACGTATGCCCTTTTCATAGTGTGAGAGCAGAGCCTGAGATATACCCAAATCGCTTGCTGCCTGTTTCTGACTTATATGTCTTTCTTTCCTCTGCAAAGTAATAATTCTTGCAAAATCTGAGTTCATTTCAATTTCCTCCTAAAAAAATACTAATCTAATATTTATTATAATACACTTTGTATAATATGTAAACATGGGAAAATATGAAATAATTCCTGTCGATTTGACATTTTTTTCATTATATTTGCCGGAAGTTAAAAAATAGTATATATTATTTATGCATTCTGCACATATAAATGAGACAAATCTGCTGTTATTAATATTATTGTTAATTAAAAAAATATTACATTGTTTATAATTTTAATATTAAATCATATGGTTTATGCTTGACAAAAAATACTTAAAACAGTATAATTAATTATAAATGTCATGAAAGGACTGAATATATTATGAAAGGCTACAGAATAAGCGTACTCCGTCACGGCATGACAGACGCTAACGAAAAAGGCATTTATATAGGCAGAACAGACCTTCCTCTTTCTGCTAAGGGTTCGGCGGAAATAGCCTCTAAAATGGACGAGTTTGACTATCCGGCAGTACACCGTGTATACAGCTCACCACTGAAAAGATGTACTGAAACCGCTGATATACTCTTTCCGGAAACACAGCTTGTACCGGTAGACGATTTGCGTGAACTTGATTTCGGAGACTTTGAAAACAAAAGTGTTGACGAATTAATCAATAATCCCGACTATAAAAAATGGCTTAAAGGCGGTAAGGATTCCCACGCACCAAACGGCGAAAGCCTTGAAGAAATGACCGCCCGAACATACAAGGCTCTGCACAATATAATCATGGATATGATGAATGACGGCATAACCCACAGTGCTTTAATTACGCATGGGGGAATAATTTCAAATATGATGCTTTGTTTCGGACTGCCTAAATATAATCCCGATGTATTAAACGCACCTTTCGGCGAAGGATTCGATATTCTTGTTACCGCTCAGATGTGGCTAAACTCTCAGGCTTTTGAGATTTTAGGCTACTGCCCTTACAATAAAGTACCGGAAGAATTTCTTTAATGCATGAATATTTTACCGTTTCCGGCACATAATACCTCTGAATACGTCCGGAGGTGAATTTTATGAAATTACGGGAACTTATAAAATATTCAAAAGCCCTGCTGAAAAACAACCGCATAAGTACCATGATTATATGTCTTCTGCCTTTTCTGCCAGAAATATTTTTCCGGTTTGCCGAGGCGACAGTATACAGTCTGGTGCT
Source organism: Ruminococcus flavefaciens (assembly GCA_023667045.1). Classification (GTDB taxonomy): domain Bacteria; phylum Bacillota; class Clostridia; order Oscillospirales; family Ruminococcaceae; genus Ruminococcus; species Ruminococcus flavefaciens_AC. Next base: position 55,211 of record JAMPAU010000001.1, read on the forward strand.
GTACTTCAATGATATAGACCCTATACTGCTTTTCAGCGGTGAAAACCCACTGCTGATTATAATTTCAGTATGCAGTCTGTTGATTAGGTGGATTGCGACAGCTCCGCTTGTGTATATTTCGGCGTTCAGACTGTGCGAAATATGCTATGACAGCAGACGGAAAAATTTCACGCCCATATCTGAAATCTTAATCAATGGCAGAAACTTCCGGCGTAGTCTTGCGGTATCGCTATGGTCGGAATTTATCGGATTTCTTGCCCTAATACCCGCCGGAATTTCCGGTCTGACAGCATACTATTTTATCATGAATACAGACGATTTATTCATGGCGGTACAGGCTATTGTACTCACAGTTGTATCATTGTTTTTATGGCTGAATGTCCGTCTGACGCTTTTTTCCGTACCGTTTCTTATGGCACACTTTCCGCATAAAAGCGTTTTCCGGCTGGTATTTTATTCATTTAAGTTCATGCACGGCAGACTTTCCGATATGTTTAAACTATTCACGGCTTATGTCTTTCCGGCGGTGACTTTAATTTCATTCCCATACTTTCTGCCCGAACTTATGACGGCTTTTTCACTCAGCATATCAATCTATATAAGGGAGGACGACTATTCTGAAAGAATTAAAATTAACTGTAGATTCAGCAAGTCCGGTAACGCTACAAAAATTCCTCACAGAAAAAGGCGTTTCACGGCGTTTGCTGACAAAACTAAAGCGTCAGGATTCGGGCATAACCTGTAACGGAAAAACTGTCCGCTCTATAGATACGGTATACAACGGCAATGTGATTGTTTTAAAAATCGAAGACAGCAGTTTTCTTGAACCTAATCCACTGCTTAACGTCCCTGTAGCATTTGAAAACGACAATCTTGTAATCTTCAATAAGTCCGGCGGTATGCCTGTACACCCTTCCATAAAACATCAAGGCGATACTCTCGGAAATTTCTTTGCCTCGCTTTATCCCAATTTGACTTTCCGTCCGGTAAACCGTCTTGACAGGGACACTTCCGGACTGGTCGTTATCGCAAAGAACGCCTATTCCGCAAATCTTTTACAGGATTCATGCACAAAGACGTATTTTGCTGTGGTACAGGGAGTTACAGAAGAATACGGCACTATAGACGCTCCCATTGCACGTGAGCGTGAGTCAATAATAGTCCGGTGTGTGCGTGAGGACGGACAAAAGGCAGTCACGCACTATAAAAGAATCGCCCACAATAAAAAATATTCACTGCTTGAAATACACCTCGAAACAGGTCGCACCCACCAGATAAGAGTGCATTTTTCGCATATCGGACACGCTCTTGCCGGTGACGACCTTTACGGCGGTAGCCGTGAGGATATTTCAAGACAGGCTCTGCACTGCGGTATCATGACTTTCCGAGAACCTATAACAGACAGAATTATTACGGTAAAATCGGATTTTCCCGATGATATAAAAAATTTAATGAACGGAGAATTATAATGGAAAAAATAGCAAGTTTTCAGGTAGACCACACAAAATTCGGCGTTGGTATGTACATATCAAGGACAGACGACGATATTATAACCTATGATGTAAGAATGGTACGCCCCAACGGCGGAAAATACATCTCAAATCCCTCACTCCACACAATTGAACACATTTTCGCAACCTATGCGAGAAATTCAGCATTCGGAAAGAATATAGTCTATGTAGGACCTATGGGTTGCAGGACAGGCTTTTATCTTATCACAAGGGGAATGTCCCACGAAAATGCTATAGAGCTTGTACGTGACGCATATAAATATATATCGGAATATGAGGACGAAATAATGGGCTGTTCTGCTGTAGAGTGCGGAAACTACCTCGAACATGATTTACAGTCAGCAAAAAAAGACGTTCTGCCACTGCTTGAAAAACTCAAAGACTATACTGTTGAAATGCTTGACTACTCGTGGCATTACGACAAAGAAATAATATGAAAAACCACTTTCTTTCTGAACTCGGTCAATCTATCATAAAATTATTTCATTCGTTTTTTTCGGGAATCATAAAAACTACCGGTTTTATATGGCTGGCAGTATGGAGTTTTCTGTATTCCATATTTATAGGTGTGAGGTGGATTTGCAGAGACTTCATGGAATCTTTCCGAAAACGTATTCAAACCTCACGGCAGTTACAGCAGGAAATAAGGCGTGCCAAAGCTGAGGGGAGTTCCGAACAGAAAAAAGCCGTTATAAAGTTTGCAGGGTCGTTTCTTTTCGGCGAGGACGGCGTATTCTATACGGCTTTCAATTACATAATGCCAGCTGTCTCGATAGTATTTCTGATATGTATAATAAAATATGGCTCAGGTCTTGAATATGGCATAAGCGTGGAATACAACGGAAAAGAAATCGGGATAATCCACGAAGAAAGCGAATTTGATACGGCTGAAAAAGAAGTGAGAAAAAGAATAGTAAACTCCGGCAGTGATGAAGACTTCATTATTCCGGCGACCCTCTCACTGCGTATCATCTCGGACAGCGACAGACCTTTGACGTATGCCCAGCTTGCAAATAATATACTATCATCTTCCGGCGAAGAACTGGCAGAGGCTTACGGCATATACATAGACGGAGAGTTTATAGGTGCAGTCAAGGACAAAGAACCCGTTCAGGACGCACTAAACGACAAACTGCTTACATACAATGCTGGAAGCAATGTAAGGGACGTTTCATATCAGAACAAAATCGAGTATGTCAAGGGAATATATCTCACGGAAAGTATCATGACAGAAAAAGAGGCGTGCAAGATGCTTACGTCTTCAAAGTCAAAAAAAGGCGTATATATTGCACAGACCGATGATTCTCCGGCTATTATATGTCAGAAATATAATATGGATTTGGAAGAATTTGAAACTCTTAATCCGCACATAAAAAGCACTTTACGTGCAGGACAGATGATAAATGTTATTGAGCAGGAAAGTTTTCTGCCGATACAGTACGTCCGTGAACTGAATGTAACTGATTTTCTTGACTATGAAACAATAGAAATAGAAACAAGCAGTCTGAATGTCGGAAAAAAAGCCCGTCTGGTCAAGGGCGAAAAGGGCGAAAAAGTAAGCAGAGTGGAAATAACTTATGTGAACGGCATTGAATATTCACGGAAAGTACTCAGCAGTAAAGTCACAAAACAGCCTGTTGTTGAGCAGATAGGTGTAGGGACTTTTTCGGCACGTCCTTACAGCTCCGATACCATTCTGACAGGTACTGGAGAATTTAGCTGGCCTGTAAATGGCGGTTGGATAAGCGATACATTTATCAGCGACCGCAATCACTGCGGACTTGACATAGCCGCCGACATGGGAACAGAAATATACGCTTCCGGAACTGGTGTGGTTGTTTCTGCCGGCTGGAATCCGGGCGGTTACGGATATGTGGTAATGATAGACCACCTCGACGGTCACCAGACAGTATACGCTCACATGAGTGAAGTTCTCATTGAGGAAAATCAAGTAGTCGCAAGAGGTCAGCTTATCGGAAAAGTAGGCTCTACCGGAGATTCTACCGGTCCTCACTGTCATTTTGAAGTGCGGTACATGGGAATATGTTACGACCCTGCTTCATATCTGAATACAGTTGACATGGGTGAAGAAAATAAAAGCATTGACAAAAAATTCTCTGAAATATTTTCAGATATTCTTGAATTTTAAAAAAAACTGGTGAATGTACGTTCACCAGTTTTTATATTTATTCAACAGGAATAGGGTCGCCTGTTTCAATTATATTGCCGTTTGCGTCTGTTTCTACAGGTGTGAGAACATAACCGCTGTCTTGCTGAGACATAAGTTCCTCATAGTATGCCACGAAATCAAAATCCTGAAATTCGTCAACCTTATCAAGATATATTCCTTCTGCTTCACTGACATTTACAAGCTGACCATCTTCAAGAGTATATACTATCACACTGCCGTTTGAGCCGGATATTTCAATTTCGCTTTCGCTTATAAGTCCCCATGAGTAAGTTATAGGGTTTTCGGGGTCGGAAATTTCCATAAGAGAATCGGGAAGTGCTACTGTGCCGTCCTCAAGAATATCATACTGAAAAACAGCATATACCGGAATACCGGATAAATCTGTAACTTCGCCCTCTTTAGAAACAAGCTTACTGCATTCCCACTTGCCAAGAAAAGCGGTTGCGTCAGCGTCTTCAATATATTCATGAGTACCTAACTGTATTGAATTTTCCTCACTTGCTTGCTCAGTATTGTTTTCTGATTCAGATTCGGAAACTGATACATCTACAGTATCTGAAACACTTGATTCAGAGGAAGATTTTTCTTCTTTGTCTCCGCATGAACCAAAAGCACACATGACAGAACAGGCTGTTAAAATTACAAGTAACTTTTTCATAGCAGTACCCCAGAATTACTCAGCGGAAGGTGCAACGGATTCGGCAGATTCGCTGTCAGATATTTCAGAATCTTCATCATCTGTTATCCACTCGCCTGCTCCCTCGTCTTCTTCCATGCCGTCCATCTGGAAATCATTCATGAAACTTTCAAGGTCAAAAGGTGTGAACTCGTCAACTTTAGCAAGATAAAGCTGTTCATCATATCCCTCTTCTGTACCTATAAGATAATCGCCGTCAAGAGTAAAGAGCATAGTATCATCTGTATCATTGATGATTGCAATTTCTGTATCGCTTACAACACCCCATGTATAAGATATTGCTTCTTCGGATTCGCTCATTTCTGCTACCGCTTCAGCCATAACAGCAGTGCCGTCTTCCTTTATTTCAAGCTGGAATACTGCATAGAGCGGTATACCCATAAGGTCGGTCATTTCCTCGCCCTCAATTACGAGCTTTTCGCACTCCCACTTGCCAAGAAAAGCAGTTTTGTCAGCGTCTTCAATAAACTCATATGTTGTCTTCTCTGCTTCTGAGATTTCAGATTCTTCCTCGTCTGCAACAGTAGTATCTTCTTCTGTTACCTCCTCAGTTGTTTCTTCCTCAGTAGTTTCTTCTTCGGTAACTTCCTCAGTAGTAGTTTCAGCCACGCTTGACTCTGAAACAGATGATTCAGAACTCTCCTCATCTCCGCATGAAGCGAAAGCACAGGTGATAGTTGTGCAAGCCATTAAAAGTGCAAGTAATTTTTTCATAATTTGTTTTTCTCCTTTGAATTATTCATTTATAGTATCGGTACTTTCTGTACCGGAAACTGTATCGTCCTCAGCCTCTGTCGTGTCGGTATCATCAATGCTGTAACCGTTCATAAAGCTTTCAAGGTCAAAGGCTTCAAATTCGTCAACCTTTGCGAGATAAGCCTTTTGTCCGTCGGCATTTGAAACGAGATAGTCGCCCTCAAGTTCCATGACTACGGCAACCTGCATTTCTACATTTACGATTTCTATTTCTGTATCGCTGATAACTCCCCATGTGTACTCAGTAGTGTCACCGCTGATTTCCATAAGACTGTCACCTAAAGCAAGTGTGCCGTCTTCCTTTAAATCGTACTGATAGAGTACAGAAACAGATATGTCCATTACGTCGGTAGCTGTTTCGCCCTCAAACTCTATCTTTTCGCCCTGCCACTTTCCGACAAATGCCGTCTTGTCAGCGTCTTCAATAACTTCGTGTGTGGTAAACTCTGTATCTTCTGTAATCCATTCACCCTCGCCCTCAGTTTCTTCAGGCTGGTACTCCGTGAACTCGTCTACCCTTTCAAGATAAACCTTTTCGTCATCTTCGGTTATTACAAGATAATCACCGTCAATTGTAAGTGTTGTAGAATCACTGCCGTCATCACTGAAAAACTCACATTGTGTATCGCTTGTTGCTTTCCAACTCCATGTAACATCACTGTGGGTAATGTGCTGTGACATAAACTCACCAAAATTTACAATGCCGTCTTCACAGAGTTCAAGCTGAAACATAGCATATATCGGCTCACCCATAAAATCAGTTGATTCTTCGCCGTCCGCTACAAACTTCAAACCCTGCCACTTTCCGACGAATGCCGAAACCTCGTTCTGTTCTGTTGTAGGTTCAGCAGTTTCTTCTTCAGTAGCGGATTCTGTAGTTTCTTCTGTTGTTTCAGATGTGCTTGATTCAGAAACGGAAGATTCTGAACTCTCGTCATTTCCGCATGAGACAAAAGCACAGGTCATTGTAGCACAAGCCATTAAAAGTGCAATTAATTTTTTCATAAAACATTCTCCTTTATAATAAACCGTTATTTTTCAGCGGTTTTAATCTTCTGATTCATCAAAGTTTCCAAAGTCAACTGGAACAAACTCGTCAACTCTTTCAAGATAAGCCTTTTGTCCGTTAAACTCATACACAAGATAGTCTTTGCCGTCCACGTTTTCCAGACAGTACTCACCGGTGAGAACAAACAAGAGTGTTTCTTCCGGCACAATCGGAACAAACTTTACAGTGTCCGTATCAACGTATTCCCACGAATAAAGCGAATCATTAGCCAGTCCGCCTCCGCCCAGTTCAACAACGCCGTCTTCTTTGAGTTCAATCTGGTAAAACTTCGGTATCACATCATCAAAAAACTTTTCACCGTTTTCGTCAATAACGTATTCGCCCTGCCACTTGCACATAAAAGGGTCTTCTTGTTCGGGTTCAGTTGATGATTCTTCTGTTTCTTCTTCTGTGAAACTTTCAATAAATGCTTCCATATCAAAAGGCGTGAACTCGTCTACCTTTTCAAGATAAAACTCTAAGTCATCGTCTTTAATTACAAGAAAATCGCCCTCCAAAGTCAGAACCACCGAATTGAAATATTCATTGACCATTTCAATTTTCTTTGCACCTATCAAGCTCCATGTATAACTGCTTGAATAACCGCCTAACATTTCATTATTGATTTCAACAGTGCCGTCTTCCTTTAACTCGTACTGATACATTGCATAAACAGGCATATCCATGTATTCAGTGTATGATTCGCCGTCCACTACAAGACTATAGCCCTGCCACTTGCCTGTAAAATACTCCTGTAATTTGCTGATATTTTCCTTTTCATCATACTGATACGGTCTGAACTCGTCAACCCTTTCAAGATAAACCGTATCATTTGAACCTTCATATATAAGGTAATCGCCGTCAAGTTTCAATATGGAACTATTTTCGTCATCTTCACTTTCAAAAAATTCAATTTCATTACCGGCTGACGTGCGATTCCATTTCAATGAATTTTCATCTCCGACAATTTCAGCGGTAGTCTCGCCGAGTTTAACAGAGCCGTCTTCACAGAGTTCAATCTGATAATACGCATATACCGGAATTCCTTCATATATGTCCAATTCCTGTCCGTACTCAATTATCTTAACGCCCTGCCACTTTCCGACAAAAGCTGAAACTTCGTCCTGTTCTGTTGTAGGTTCAGCAGTTTCTTCTTCAGTGGCGGATTCTGTATTTTCTTCTGTGCTTGACTCGGAAACAGATATTTCCATGCCCTCATCATCTCCGCATGAGACAAAAGCACAGGTGACAGTTGCACAGGCAACTAAAAGTGCAAGCAGTTTTTTCATAAATATACTCCTTTAATAGTCGGTGGTGGCTAAGGCTTTCAAGTCCTGATATGTCGTATCAAATTCGTCAACTTTTTCAAGGATCCTTTTATCTCCGTCGTGATTGTATGTGAGACGGTGTGGGTTTTCTTCGTCGGACTCAACATATCTGTAATTAAAAACTTCCTGTTCGCCGTCGGCACTGATTATGTTAACGTCGTTTCCAGATATTTCCCATTTATATATACCGTCACCCTCGTGGTACTCCGCAAGCACTTCACCGAATGACACAGTACCGTCTTCATTAAATTCAAACTGATAAATCATAGCTGAAGCGTCAGTGTACATTCCCTGCCACTTTCCTATAAGCATTTCGGGCGTAAGGTCATTAACAACAACATTCGTTTTTTCTTCGTGGTCTTCTTCTTCGTACTCATACGGCATGAACTCGTCAACCCTTTCAAGATACAGAAAGTCGCCGGAATCTTCAAATACAAGATATTCGCCGTCAAGTCTAAATACCTCAACATATTCAATATCTTCTTCTCTGTACAACTCAATTTCCGTACTGCTTATTTCATGCCAGCCCATTGTAATGTTATTTTCGATAAGGCTTGAAATATTTTCGCCGAACTTAACAGAACCGTCCTCACAAAGTTCAAACTGATACATTGCGTATACAGGCATATCTATAATTTCTGTACATTCTTCGCCGTCTGTTACAATCTTCATGCCCTGCCACTTTCCGACAAAATCGTTTTCCGTAACGTCCGCAACTGATTCATTTGTTTTCATAAACGAAATCTTAATGTCTTTGTTTTCAAAAGTAAGATAATCACCGTCAAGAGTAAGTGGGATAATACTTCCGTTGTCGCCGGTAAGTTCCATTTCGTTTCCGCTTACCATACCCCATGTACAGTTTACAGGGTTTTCGTCGCCTGTCACCTCAACGCCTAATATAACCGCCGTGCCGTCGTCGTATATTTCAAGACTGCACACGTCTGTAAACGGTTCACTCATAAGATACTGTTTTTTACCGTTGACTGTAAGTTTTTTAATCTCCCACTGTCCTATAAATGCGGTCGGGTCTGCTTCGATATAATCGTGGGACGTTCTTTCAGTAGTCTCTTCTTCATACGGCGTGAACTCTTCAACTTTTTCAAAATACAATACGTTGCCGTACTGTTCAAATACAAGATATTCGCCGTCAAGTGTCATTACTGAAATATCGTCGTAGTTGTCGCAAACCTCAATTTCCGTACTGCTTATTTCATGCCATTTCCATTCAGAAGTAACAAGTCGGGAAGTAGTTTCGCCGAACTTAATAAAACCGTCTTCACAAAGTTCAAACTGATAATACGCATACATCGGAATATCCATAAATTCAGTATATTCCACGTCGTCCTCAATTATCTTAACGCCCTGCCACTTTCCGACAAACTCTGAAATTTCTTCCTGCTCCGTTGCGGATTCGGTTGTTGTTTCCGTAGTACTTTCTGAAATTTCGTCTGCCGGAGTATCCTGTCCGCACGAAAAGCACGTAAGACTTACGCAAGCCAGTAATAAAGCTAATAATTTTTTCATATAACGCTCCTTTCGTCCGAATGCAGAAATTCTTGTATTGTTATATATTATACCACTATTAATAGCCAAAGTAAATTGATATTTCGGAAACTTTTAGAGTAAATTCAAAGATTTTATTATATAACCTGCACAAAAAATAACCACGAAAACTGTCACAAACGCTACATTACAATCCCCGAATGCTCTATACCCTCCGTGAAGTGTTTCTGCAAACACACGTACATGACAAGCAATGGTGCTATTGAAATAAGACAGCCTGCCTCTTTCCACACAATCTGCTCACGGGGACTTATCTGTATTTCTGCTGAACCAAAAAGGTGCTTTTTCAGTTCGTTGTCGATATTTTCAAGGACAAGTGCTAGGGTTTTTGTGTTCCGGAAAAATACTGAACTCGTGTAATAGTCGTTCCAGTATATCACGACGGAAAACAGAAAAACAGTCAGTACTGCCGGCATGGCGTTCGGGAGCATGACTGAAATAAAAGTCCTCAAAGGAGTGCAACCGTCGATGTATGAAGCGTCTTCAATTTCTTTCGGCAGACCCGCAAAAAACTGTCTGAAAATAAGAATCATAAGCCCCGATTTAAGACCGTTTGCTGTCAGTGCCGGAAGATACATTGTAAACATACTGTCAATAAGATTTATCCGGAGCGAGCCTATCCCGAAATGCATGAACTGCGTATACTGCGGAAGTGAAATCACCTGCGGAGGAACAAGTATCATCATTATGACTATAGCAAAAAGAATTTTCTTTCCTCTGAAGTCAAACCTTGCAAAACCATATCCGGTTACTGCACACGATATAACCTGAACCACTGAACAGCCTACATTTAAAAAGAACGTATTTTTAAGGGTATTCCCTAAATCCATAGCCTTTACAGTATCTTTTATCACGCTTAAAGTGAAATGTCTCGGAATCCACATAACAGAGGGGTCATTCATGTCCGCACTGTCACGGAATGCACAGCTTAACATATACAGCACCGGATATACTATTATAAATCCAACCCCTGTTAGTATAACTGCTCTGAAAAAAGACCATATTCTTTCTGAAAATTTATTTATATCAATCACTTCCCTTGCTGAATATAACAGTGACTATTCCCGTTATAAGCATAATTACTCCAAAATATATCCACGCCATTGCGGCGGCTTCACCGAATGCCCACTGGTTACGCATAACCGCTATACGTTCCATGACAGAATTAAGCGGATTAGTAAATGTATCTATAACAGTAAATATGATGTTTGCCAGAATAAAAGGCTTTATATACGGGACGGTTATTTTCCAGAAATATTCCCATGCCGTTGCACCATCAATAAGTGACGCTTCACGGACAGAAATCGGTATACCCTGCAACGCTGAAAGAAATAAAACAATCTGTATACCGCTGTTCCATACTATGCCGAAAATATTATCCGCAACTGCTGAAATAAAATCGTCTGCCTTGTCGCTTATTCCGTATACTCCTATAAATTCAAAAAACTCTCCTATCAAGTTGGTGGAAAATACTGTTGAAAAACTCTCAACATTATTACTGCCCGAAGAACTCATATCTCCGGTGATAATCTTATATACAGGACCTGTCACAATAATAACAGGCAGAAAAAATACTGCTCTTGCCAGTGTACGACCTTTGAACTTCTGATTAAGCACGACCGCAATAAAAAGCGAAAATATAATTATAACAGGAGTTTTCCAGAGAGTTTCAATAAGCATATCTGTAAGATATTCAGTGTATTTTTCGTCCTCAGTAAGAACTTTTACATACTTTTCAAATCCTACCCATTCAGTGACAGTTTTTCCGGAATCTATTGTTACCTCGCTAAAAGAATAAACCAGTGACTTCACAAGGGGTATCAGAAAAAATATAACCGTCCCTGTCAGCCACAGCGATATAAAACCATAACCGTAAAGCGATTTTTTGCGGGAATATGACATTTTTCTTTTTTCTTTCAAAAAAATCACCTCAGATTAATAGTTTTGCCGTTGAAGTTTATAGTTTTTTCCGTGAAATCAACTTTTATTATACTGCCGTCCGAATATTTGGTGGTTATAAGACTGCCGGAATCTTCAACTATATAATCAGTTATTGTTTCACTGCTTACTGCTTTAAGTACCGGAGAAATCTTATTATACTGCTCTGAAACTGTCTCAATCCAGCGGTCAGCATTAGCATAGTAAAGCGTATCAAACTCAGTGTCTTTCAGTAGATTAGTTTCACATGAAATAAGGTCGTAATATAAGTTGCTTCCGGTAACTGCCGACATGAGCAGTATATCATAAGTGTCCGGACTTCCGTTTACAGCCGTAGAAGTATATGGAATAAGTCCATGCATTACTATCTGATAAAAAGGTATCTCCTCGTCAAATATATCAAAACGGCTTGAATTAAGAGGAACGTTTATAATGTGGTTAACGTATGGCAGAGTATAGGCGTTTGCACCGTCGGCAAGTATGCTGATGTCCGTATCTGAAAGACTTTGTGTTATATTTTCCATAGCCCTGAAACGTGTCACTTTATTTCTGCCGTAGTCTCCGTAAAGGGAAGATGTCAGACTTCCGGCTGAAAAACCGTCAAGACCTGCTCCGGAGTAACTGCTGTTGAGTTTATGAATAACTTCCCCGAAACATTCCGGCGACAGCAGATAACGACTTTTACGGAAACTGTCCGGCATACCGTATGCCAAGTCATAAGAAGAAATCTTTGAATATACTCCGGAAACTCTCATTGTGCCGGAAAATATCCCGAAACTGTTTCCAGAAAAATACTCAGTATTACAGGCGGACGGGTAAAACTCATAATTATTCTCATCAATAAAATTTTTCAGTTTCCAGAAATCTCTTTTTCCGCCCAGTACAGAAGAAGGTTTGGCGGTTGTGTCGGTTTTGTTTTCTATGCTGTTGTCTGTCCAGTTGCGGTATGAAACGACAATATCATCAGCGTTCAGTCTGTCAAGAATTTTTTCAGCGTCATTGTATGATGTAATAAGCTGTTTCCGCATGAAAGGTATTCCCAGTATGGACTTTTTCTTTTCCGTACCGCCGTAAAAGCTGACATACAAAGGTGAATAGTTTTCAGAGGTCAGTGGTTTTACATTGCAGTTGTTTACAAGGCAATTTCTGTAACGCTCCGCAACATCAATGTAGCTTATGTTCTTCTTGCAAATCGGATAATAGCATATCTCGATGTCCCCGCAGTCAATACCGCCGTTTTCAAAAACCGTCAGGCGTTCTGTGCTGTTGCCGGACATATAGTAAGTATCGGTATTACGCAATACAAATGTAAAGCTACAGGTATTGTAATTACCGGACTGCCCCGAAACTTCCGCCGAAATAAAAGCGTTGGAGTCGCCTTTTTCCGTAACCGCAAGCATTGCGTTGTCTTCACGTACTATAGCATACATCGGCAGATATACCTGTTCTTTTACCGAGTATATTCTTTCCGGAACTGCTGTCAGGTCGTCGCCGTAAATCTTCTGTCTGTACGTATCTGACTGAGTTTTTCCGTTATTGAAATTTATCAAAGCACCACAACCGTCTGGAATGATAAAATAACCGTCTTCCGTAATGCCGGATGCTCCGAAACTTCCAAGAATGGTTATCTCTGTAGCAATATCTGAATTGTTCATTTCGACAATTTCCGACGTTTTCAGACTTGCTTTCATGTGGTCGTTTTCAAGGGTATAGTCTATATAAAAATGAAATCCGGCGTTTTTATAATTATAGTCAATCCTTACGCCGTTTTCTATATCGGAAACTCCTGTTTCACAGGCTAGACTTCCGGAACGCAGAAAATTATTATCTGTACGCTTTTCAACCTCTCCGTACCTCAGAACTGCTGAAGATTTGAGTTTTTCGGCATTAACAGGCGTTTCAGTTTCCTCATTTAAGTCTTCCGGAGAAGACCACCATATATATCCGCTTGATTTATCCTGCAAACCTAAAACAGCCGTTTCGTCATATACAAGCAGTCTATAGTTTTCGTTTTCAGCAACAGTGCGGACTTCCGTGCAGTGTGAAAATTCCGGCGGTATGTAATCCATAACTTCATTTACATCTTCAGTGTAAATCCTGCCGGAAACCGTCATTGAAAAAACAATAACTATAATCAGAAAAAATATTTTTATTCTTTTCATATTATCAAACCCTAAGCCTGTAAATAATTTCAGTAAAGACAGTTGAAACAAAAATCCATATCTGCTGTATCAGCACCATGAACAATATAATCAGCACAAGCATTATCAGCATCATCACAAGCGTAAGAAATACCGCCGTAAAAGTCTTTTTCAAAGAATACTGATGTACTGCCTTTACTGCTGAAAACAAAAGCATACTGCTCCATACTATGCCGGAAATCTCTATGACACGCATGAAAATATATTCGTCCCTTACAAGAATGTGCGAGAGTATTACGTTCATATATATCTGAAAAACATACGGCACAAGTGCATATGCACTGTAAATACAGATGTTTTTAAAAGTTCCCTCGCCGTCAAGAAGCGTACACACAGACCAGTTGCCGACCGTCCAGAATGCGAAAAGAACTATACTTTTTATAATGTAGGGAATAATATTGAAAGTCCTGTCGTAATCGGCATGAAACTGAAATCCGTACAGGCGGTCACGTGCAACCTCTCCGAAAAAGAACATTAAAATTATAACAAAGGCTATTTTCAGAGAGCCGGATTTTTTCCACCGCATATCCTCAAAACCCTCAGAAATATGCGTCACGGTATATTTCAGCCACTGCCATTCAGTAAGATTCTTCAATGCCTTTCACCTCTTTTTTTCAGCACAAAAACAACCGCAGTTGCAGTTATCAGAACAATTAATATCTTTCCAGAATTTTCTTTCAGAAATATTCTTCTGTACTCCTGAAAAGCCTTGTTGTAGATTTCAGAATCTTCTGCCAGACGTGCATATTTCATTGAGGATTTATAGTCGCCGTTTCTTAAAAGTGCATAAGCCATGCCGGTATATGCATAGCTGTAGTTGCCGTCATATTTAAGAACCTCATACCATAAGTCAAGAGATTCTGAATAATATCCGGAATTATACATCTCAACCGCACTGCATACCTTTTTGCCGAAATCCGTCCGGACAAATACCGTTATATTATTTTTTTCAGAATCAAGAACATATATATTGTCGCCTGCTGTTTCTATTGCAGTGGGGCTTTCAAAACCGCCCGACTGTCCGGCTATAGTACCCACGATGAAAAGAAGTCTGAAATCCTTGTCATACTGAAAAATGTGTCCGGTGTTTCTGTCAAGACAGTTTATATTTCCGTTTTCTGAAATATCAATATCGCATATTTCCGGAGACTTATAGGCGGAGCTGTTATTTTTCGGCTTATAGTCCCCGAAATTTATTTCCCTGTCGGCGAGAATATTCTTTCCGGCAGAATTAAGTTTTTTAACAATGTCAGCGGTTCTTTCTGAACCCTCAGTACAGATATAGACAAAATCGCCGAATATATCGAAATTGTCTATACCTGCCGGTACAGTCCGCTTACGGCGTGACTTTTTCTTGGCGGAAACAAAATGATTGCGTAATGTCTCGGCGTTGACTTCTGAACGGTTAGCACCATAAAAACCAATAAACTCTCCGTTACTGCTGAACATCGCACAGCCTGTGGTTATATTCTCCATGACGGCGTATATATTCCCTGCCCTGTCAGCAAGGACTTTTTCCGGAAGAAACGTTTTATTCTGGTCGTATATTTCAGAAACAGGATTTGTTATTTCTGTTACTACTTTCATGTCACTGTCCGCAACAAGTATTCTGTTGTTTTGTGTATCAGCTATGTATATAAAGTTCTGAGACACAAAAACCCCCTCCGGCTGATTAAGGGCAGTTTCAGAACCGTCCGGCATAGTGAACTTATCATATATTCCGGTCACGCTGTCAAGATTGTAATTCAAAGAAACAATGCGGTTGTTTCCGGTATCGGCTATATAGAAGCTGTCACCGCTGGAAAATATATCATTCGGTTCATTTAGTTCTATACCGATATTTTTTCCATAAAATACATATTTTTCCGTATAGCCCGACTGAGACGGCAATGAATCACCCCAGTAATCATAGTTATACGAAATGTACGGCGAGGCACTGACCGGAAAAGGTCTCACAAAACTTATAAGCAAAACAAACAGTATAAGAAATTTTTTCACTGCAAATCTCCTTTAGTCCTTTATGCCGGAATAAGCCATAGTCTCAATTATATGCTCCTGTGCAAGCGTGAAAACAATCACAGGCGGTACAAGCATGAAAACCGCTACAGCCATTGAAACTCCTGCCCGTGCCATGCCGGCTGACGAAATCTGATTCACAACAGTAGGCAGAGTTTTATATTCCTCATGAAATATAAATGCTCCTGACTGCATATTCCATGAAGACTGAAAGGCAAATATAATAAGGGTCATGAGAGCGGGTTTCTGATTTGGCATTACTATCTGCCAGCATATCCGGAAAAGCCCTGCACCGTCCACCTTTGCGGAATCTATTATTGAATCCGGTATCTGACTTATTGACTGTTTCATAAGAAAAAGCCCCACCGGAGATGCAACAGACGGCAGTATAAGTGCATACAGACTGTCCATTATGCCGAGCTTGTTTATTACCATATACTGCATTATGTAAATAACATTGCTCTGATACAGCATTGCAATCACTATTATGTTATTTATTATTTTACTTCCGGCAAAACTGCACTTTGCAAGCACAAATCCTGCCATTGATATAATCACGCTCTGAAGAAACGTCACTGCCACTGTAACGGTAACACTATTGAATACATACCTCGAAAAAGGCACTCTGTTCTGTCTCATAGCTTCAAACATATCGCTGAAATTTTTCAGAGTGGGTCGCATTGTGTAGATTTTCGGGGGAAATATAAACAGCTCCTCAACAGGCTTTACCGACATAATCAGCGTAAGATATACCGGAAAAAACATAAATATTCCCAGTAATGCAAGAAACACAAATACAATGACATTGCCGGACTTCTTACGCCCTGCCATTCCGGACGTGATTTTTATTTTCTTTCTGCCAGACACTTTATTATATCACCTCAGTCGTTGTCTTTTCCTAAAAACCTGCTCACCAGTCTGTTTACAGCGTACATTACCGCAAACAATATCATACATATAGCCGAAGAATAACCCATTTCATAACGCACCCAGCCGTAGTCGTAGGCGTGTGTCATGACGGTATGGGCGTTATAGTCGGTACTCGGAAAACCTACAACGTTCTGTATGACTGTTCCGGCAGTAAATGAGCTTACTATCTGCATGACTGACGCAAACATCAAGTGAGGTTTCATAGAGGGAATGACTATATATACAAGTTCCTGCCACCTACTGCTTATGCCGTCTATCGCTCCGGCTTCATACATGGAATGGTCTATACCCTGCAACCCTGCACGCATTGCAAGAAATCCCGACCCTAACGACATCCACAACTGCACGACTATTGCAGTGCCGAGTACATAGTTTCCGTCGGTAAGCCACTGTATCGGAGATGTTATAAATCCGGCACTTATCAGCAGAGAGTTTATATAGCCGTTCATGTCACCGCTGAAAATAACCCTCCATACGCTGTAGACATTAGCCATAGACGGTATATAGAATATCAGTGTCAGAAATGTTCCCAGACGGCGAGGCAGAGAGTTTATCAGCCACGCCACAAGAAAACACATAATAAAACCCACAAGTCCAGTAATAACCGCAAAAACAAGCGTTATTCTTACGGACTTCATGAAAATCTTATCCGACAGAAAAAGTGCTGTGTAATTTGAAAGTCCCACAAACTTAGGTTTCTGAACCATATTAAAATCCGTAAAGCTCACCGGAACAGACATCACAACCGGCACAACCGTAAATATCACAAACAACACCATAAAAGGTGCTATCATAAGATAACATTCCCTGTTTTTTTTCAGTCCGGACAATATTTTCTTCAGCACACAAAACACCTTCCTGTCAGTTAAGATTTTCGTTTTTCCGTAAAATTTCGTCATTTATGTCACGGTTATACCACAGCAGAGTGTCACGTGGATTTGCCTTTTCGTTCACGACCTCACGGAATGCATTCATGATATTTCTTGTAACAGAATACGATGACGGAATAACAGGTATCTCCACAAGTTCCTCACGCTGTGCGAAAAGTCTTGAAAGTTCGTTTTCCGACCATGACAGCTTTTTCAGTGCCTCAGTGTTTGCGGTGCTTAAACGCCCCATAGTTCCCAGCATACCCTCTGTCTGACTGCCTAAACGCACTTGAGTGTCCGCACTGGTAAACCACTTTATATACTCCCATGCATTGTCAATATTTTCTGCTTTATTGAAAATCACAGCACCAGATACGTTAGAGTTTGCAGAGTGCGAAACGTTGCCGTCGGTTACGGTTGCCGGAACTGGACAGAAATTCCATAGTCCTTTTATCTCCGGAGAGACTTCAGTAAGCTGATAAAAAAATGAATAGTCTGCAATCACAAGAGGGTACTCGCCTGTCCGGAAACGGCTGAAAGCGTCATATGACTGCTCAAAACTGTATTCCGTGTAGAAGTCCGTCCACTGCTCAAAAGCCTTTACGGATTCAGCAGTATCAAACATGGACTTGTCTTTTTCCGGCGTGTAATAGTTAAGACCTCTCTGCAACATAAGCATTGCAAAGGTATGACCTGTTTCGGTTGACGGCGAAATATCCGCTGACGGTAAAACAAGTCCGGCAGACATATAGTTTCTCTGAAGTGCCGGCAACATATCAATTAAATCCTGCCATGTTTCCGGCGGTGTACTGTAGCCGAGTTCTTTCAATATATCAGTACGGTAAAAAAGCATGGGAAAATTCTGAGTTATCGGAAGTCCGTATACTCCGCCGTTGTATTCATAATGGGTCATGGCATTTTTCTGAAAACGTCCGGCGACCTCATAATAGTCCGGAAACTCTGAAACGTCCGCAAGCAGTCCACGCATTGCAAGGCTCACCGGATATTCACCGCCTAAAAACAACGCTATATCGGGAGCTTTTCCGGCAAGCGATGCCTCTACTATACCGCCTGTCACAAGACTGACAGATACTTGTATACCGGTTTCATTTATAAAACCGTCTGTGAGTTCTTTAATAACCTGTGCTTGCTCACGTCCGAGATTAACCCACACGTCAAGGGACTTTTCACCGGAAACATCAGACAATGTTGAATAGTCCTCAAAGAAAGACCCGAAAAACGACTTTATACTGAACCATATCTTTTTAAAGAAATTTTCCTTACAGTCCGAAAACTCAACACCTGCCGTTGCAAACTCTATATAGTCTATTTCAAGTGGCTGGTTGCGGTATTCCCTCGACCACGCCGAAACAGACGTTATACTTTCCTTTATCTGTGAAAGATACTGTGGTATCTTCAAAGGCTTTTTAACGCACTTGTCAAGAATTACTGCCATATTTTCAATTATGTATGCTTCCGAGCCGGAACTTTCTGAAAGACTTTCAATACCCTGTTGAATTTCTTTCAGTTCCGCCGAAATATCACACAGACTGTCAAGCAGTTCCGGAATTTTTTCATGTACGTAATAGTCCGTGTACTTGTCGGGGGGAGTGCCTGTAATCATGAGAATTTTTCTGTAATATGTGTTGAGTTCGGAAACAGTATCGTCAAGCCGTCGTATGTAACTGCCAGTTTCTCCGGCGACGCACTCCATAGTAAAAGTATGGTCACGGTCAGCGGTAAGCCATATATATATACTTTCACCATCAGACTGTGGCGTGACAATATCCCATTTTTTATTATATCTGAAACTCACCTGACTGAGTTCTTCACAGGGTACTTTTCCGTCAACGTATATACGGCGGTTTGAACTGAATCCCCTCATCTGATTCTGACGGTACTTTATGCCGATTTTATACCAGCCGTCATTTTTTATATCTTCTTTTTTTATTGTCCACGTCGCTGACTGCAAGGATTTTTTCCAGTTGTCCGCCCCGAAAGTATTATACACTATTTTAACAGGGTCGGACGGCGAAACAAGATAGTTTGAATTATCACAGGTGGGAAAAAGAGTTCTGTCGGATTTGTAAACCGCACTTTCGCCCTCTATTCTGAAAATATTTTCCGGCGTGGAGTAAATGTCAGCACCCGAAACGTACTCGCTGTATGAGGGCGGTTTTTCCGGATTGTACAGCCGGAAACTCTCCAGTGCAAATCCGGCACGCTCTGAACTGAACGTTATTTCATGGCGACCTTTTTCAAGATAAAAAATAAGCGGTTCGCTGAAAAGCCCGTCAACGTCCATGAAGTCAACACTCTGCCACATACCCTGCTGAACCTGTGCCGGACGTATCTGATTACCGTGTGAATCATTATGTATATCGGTTTCGTTTACCCATACTTTATTCAGAGTTATGCGTGAAGCTGTATCATAAGGTATTTCGCCGTCAATGCTTACCGAAAACTCAATCAGTGAGCTGTCATTTTCGAGCGGAAAGTATGTCATATTAATGCAGTATATACCTGTTTCTGCAATGTCTGCATTGTATGAGACATTGCCGTTACTGCTCTCCCATATGAGAACGTTTTCCATGCCGTCGCATTCAACCACCAAAAAAGTACCGTCTTCTGCTGATACGTACTCACTGCCGGAAACTTCAATTATATCTGCCGGACGTTCTTCACCGGAATAAATGTCATAATACTCACTGTATGAAACGTCAGTGATATTTTCCTCAATGGGATAGTAGCTGTCATAAAGAAGACCGTCCGCATATGCCGGAAACTTAACGCTCCCCGACAAAAAAACAACTGCCATAAAGCACAGTGCAAGCCTTAAAAAAAGATTTTTTTTCAAGATAAAATCACCTGTATTTTTCTGTAATAAAATAATTATATCAATTATATTAAAAGCTGTCAACAAAAAAAGACGGTTTTCTGCAAACCGCCTGTTAAGATTATTCCGCTGAAAATTTTTTTATTTCTTCCTGTACAATACGTTCCATGTCGCATATTACCTTATATTTTGCACGGTCGGGAGTAAGCCTGTAAAGCTCAATGAGCTTTTTTTCATCACTGTTAAGGTTGCTCCGGTACTCGCCGAGAAGTATATAATCAATTGAAGTATTCAGATAACCTGCAATTTTAATGAGAACATCGCCTTTAGGAAGGTTGCCTTTTTTCCAGTTGCCAGTACAGCCAGTACTTATGCCAAGACTGCTGAGCATATTTGTCACAGATGTTCCTTTTTCTTTGCAAAGTTCGTGAAGCCGTTCATAAAACATACAAAAAACCCTCCTTATTTTGTGGAAAACATAGAAAACTTATTAAAATAAGTTTAGTTGCTTGACAAACTCATAAAAATGAGTATAATATAATTATAGACAGAAAACAAAAAAATATTACAGCTTAACTATATATTATATCATATTCGGGCGTTTTTTTCAATAAAATTGTCGATATTTGTATAATTAATGTAAAAGAAATATGTTTTTTCAAAACAGAGGGAGTTATAAAATGATAAAGTTATTATTTTTTGCAATGCCCTTACTGGCATTTTATGTGCCTATGTTTAAGTAAAATACGCTTTAACGGCGTGTTTATAGAGTTTATATGAAAGGGGGACGTAAAAATGTGGTGGCTTCTTGCTGTTGGTTGTGCAACCAGTGTAGGTTCAATTATATTATCATGCTGTAAGTAATAATATAAAAACCTTAATAACAAAAAAACGGCTATCATGAATTATTCATGACGGCTGTTTTCTTTTATACAGATTTGTGCATTGATACAGTTATTAAATTTAAGACCAGTATTTTTAGGGCATTTTAAATAAAGTTTCAAAATAAAATTACGTTTTCAGTTAAATCTGATATAATATTTTAACCAATTATATATGTACAATATTTCCGGCATACAACGAATTATGCACTATCCACAACTTACATCATATCGTGACAGCAGGTTGTTTGCATATTGCTGAATACAGTAAGACTATTGACAAATTCTGAAAAATGTGATATTATTATGATATTATTTTGATAATAAAATTTTTCAAAAAAGGAGTAACAAACATGGAAAAAGTCCTTGAAGTAAACGGACTTACTAAGCAGTACACCAAAGTGCTTGCGGTAAACAATGTGTCGTTTGATATAGGCAAGGGGGAAATATTCGCCTTTATAGGTCCTAACGGTGCAGGAAAAACTACCACTATACGCATGATTTCCACACTGCTGAAAACTACCTCCGGAGACGCTATAGTAGGCGGTTACAGTGTAAATAAAGAACCCGAAAAAGTCCGTGAGTGCATAACATACTTGCCCGACGAGGCTGGTGCTTACAAGAATATGACCGGAATAAATTATCTCAAATTTATGGCTGGGCTTTTCTGTACAGACCCCAAACAGATTATTGACTGCGTAAACCGTGCTAAAGATATATGCGGTCTCGGCGACAGACTCAACGACAAGATAGGCAGTTACAGTCGTGGCATGATTAGAAAACTTCTTCTTTCCCGTGCCGTAATGACAAAGCCGAAACTCGCCATTCTCGATGAGCCAACCAGTGGTCTTGATGTTCTGAACGCTATAGAAATCCGCAAGATGATTAAAAGGCTTGCACGTGAAGAAGGAATGTCATTTCTTTTGTCGTCGCATAATATGCTTGAAATAGAGTTCGTCTCAGACCGTGTGGGCATTATCGCCAAAGGACATTTAATGGTTACAGGTACGGGCGAGGAACTCAAAAAGCGTTACAATGCCGAAAACCTCGAAGAAGTATTTGAAAGGGTGGTGGTTGAGAATGAAATTCATTAACCTGCTCCAGAAAGAACTAAAAGAACTGATAAACGGTCAGATGATAGCAAGCCTTGTGATTATTCTTGTTGTTTTTATGGCTGTAGGAAATGTCACAAAGTCCGCTATGAACGAAGTTGTAAAGGACAGCACAAATCCTGAAATAAACATCAGCGACCTTGATAATACTGATTTCACAAAAGGAATCGTTGAGGCACTCAAAACCGCCGGTGCTAAAGTAACGGAATTTCCTATTGACAGCGACGATTATGCATTTGTCCTTGAAAAAAACAACATAAAAAATATCGTAATTATTCCGGAGGGATTCACGGCTGACATCGAAAACCACGAAAAGCCGGAAATAATTACAGCCTCAAAAATGACTTCCGCCGCCACAATGTCCAATATGTCAACAGGCACTGACGGTGCAGTTACTCTTATAAGTAATATAATAGCAAGCCGGATAGCTACTGAATATGGTATGTCGCCGGAAGATTTCGAGATGATAGAAAGTCCGATAGTACTTAATGAAAATACAGTAGTAGATGACAAATCTGCTGAAGTATCAGTCAATACAATATTAAACCGTGTAATGAACCAGAATATGATACTGCCTATTGTAGTAATTCTGCTTATCATGATGACTTCACAATCTCTTATAAGTTCAATATCAAACGAAAAAATAGATAAAACCCTTGAAACTCTCCTTTCAGCACCTGT
Organism: Ruminococcus flavefaciens; assembly: GCA_023667045.1. Classification (GTDB taxonomy): domain Bacteria; phylum Bacillota; class Clostridia; order Oscillospirales; family Ruminococcaceae; genus Ruminococcus; species Ruminococcus flavefaciens_AC. The sequence goes on from JAMPAU010000001.1 coordinate 77,769, forward strand.
TTCACGTACATCAATAATAACTGCAAAAATGCTTGCTGCTGCTGTGGTTGCACTTTTAAACGCCGTTGTATATATGATAGGTTTTTCGTCAGCCATAAAAAACGCAACCATGCACGTGGGGGATGTCGTTATCGAAATGGCTGGAGATGTTCTTTCAGCAGACGACGCAATAAAACAGTTAGGACTTTCGCTTTCTGCCGGCGATTATGTGCTTGTCGGAATACAGCTTTTCTTAACTATCATGATATGTCTTTCAGTATCAATAATGCTTGGTGCTTTAGTGAACGATACAAAATCCTCACAGACAGTCATCATGCCTATCATGATAATGGCAATGATACCATATGTTATCTCAATGCTTGCCGATATAAACTCACTCCCCATGATTGCAAAAATATTTGTCTATGCTATACCTTTTACGCATACATTCTCCGCAATGTCTAATCTCATGTTCGGAAATATGACTGTATTCTATGGCGGTCTTGCATATCAGGTAGTTGTGTTTGCTGTATGTATGTTCTTTGCACTTAGGCTTTTCAAGTCTGACAAGATACTCACAATATCGCTTAACTTCGGTCAGAAGTCCAAATATAAGAAGTCAAAAAAATCCGTTGATGATTAAAGGAGACTGACACTATGAAAAAGTTTACAGCCATTCTTGTTATGACTGCTATGCTGTGTTCGCTTGTGTCGTGCGGACAAGATACAGCAGATGAAATTGAATCTTCCGTGACATCAGTTGCGGAAGAATCTACAGAAGAAATCACAGAAGAAATTACCGAATCCGAAACGGCAGAAGTTGAGGAAGAACCTACAGAGGAAACAACGGAAGAAATCACTGAACCAGAAACAGAAGAAATATCAAAGGCTTCAGTCGTGGGAACAGAAGAATATGCAGAAGTCATTGAAAAATTACTTGAATACCAAAATAATTACAGTTATGATGTAATAGATTTACTCTTTCCGGACAAATACTGCGATACAATAAAAGTACTTCATAAAGCAGACCTTTTCTCCTTATACGGTACTCTGGGTAGTGGTACAGTTCCAGTTGACTTAGGACTTATGAGTATTGATTCAGTAGAACCGGTAGCAGAAGAATATATGCCGTATTTTAACTTATATTATGGTTGTTATCAGCCTTTGTACGAATATATCGAGGAAAACGGCACGGAAAATCCCGATATAGATAAACTGTCTGAACTTATGTCAACGCCCTTAACTGAAGAACCTGATACATATTTCAATATCGAAAAAGCCGTGATTGTCAGCACTACAATATCCCGTGAGTTCAATAACGGTGAAGATGACCCCGATTATTTAAAAGTTGTAGAGCAAGAATACGTCCTATACTACATTGACGGCGAGGGCTGGAAAGTTGATACCATTACAATATGGAATCTATATGAAGAAGAACGAAAAATTGTACTTGAAGAACTGAGAACCCTTTACAGTGCCTCCGAAACAGTACTTTCCGAACTTCAAGAAACAGGTACGGAAATTCCAGAAAACTGCATTATCTGTTCCGACATCAGCAGAAATTACAATGTAAGCGAGGAATTTTTAAATACGTTTGACAACGCACTTGACGGCTGTTATCAGAAAAAAGACGGTTTTGATTATTTTATCATGATAAATGACGATGAGCTTGCCTGCGTGACAGGACAGTATGCCAGAAACCCAAGATCCTATCAGTCATTTCCGATGTTATACTGGTATGATGAAGACGGCTATGTAATAGGTTCGTATGATGAACGCTACAATCTTTGTCTTGAAAGAATGAAAAACAATCAGCCACAATCCTACATGAAAGATTAATGATTAACAAAACGGACATTCATTTCTGAGTGTCCGTTTTTATTTCGATTATTCTGTATGTGCCGTTTTCAAGCGTAAGACGGATTTTATTTCTGTCAGTCTGTACTGCACTATCAACCCACATGACAGGCTCATTTCTGCCGAACTCGTCCCACTGTGATTTTTTAATATGATAGTGATATTCCTCATAAGCCGGAAGATAATATATTATCACTCCGCAACCATACATCACTACAAAACGTTCTTCTGTATCTATCACCGCACCGTCGGGGTCGTCGTAGAAGTCGCCTATTGTTATTTCTGAATCGTCCGATTTTTTCTTTAATACAACCGTTTCATATTCATTGTATACTATATAATTAAGACTTTCAGCTAAAATCATTTTTCTTCGTCGCCGACAGTTTCAGTACCGGCTTCATTGATAAAGTCCGCTACTATAAAGCGTGGTCTCTGCTTTACTTCGGCATAAATCTTACCGACGTACTCGCCTATTATTCCGAGACAAAGCAACTGCAAACCGCCGATAAGCCATATTGAACACATTGTACTTGACCAGCCACCTATCGACAAATCGGCTATCTTGACAATAAGTCCCCATATAAACATTATTATACTTACTATAAACATAATAAAGCCCAGTGATGTTATCATCTTGAGGGGTTTAGTGCTGAATGAAGTTATACCGTTTATGGCGAACGCAAGCATTTTTTTGAGGGGATATTTACTTTCTCCGGCGAAACGTTCATGACGTTCATAGTAGACGTTACAGCTCTGAAAGCCAATAGTTGGTATCATACCACGCAGAAAAAGGTTTACTTCCTTAAAATTGGCAAGCTCCTGCAAAACACGACTGCTCATAAGTCTGAAGTCTGCATGGTTGTAAACAACGTCCGCACCCATGACTTTCATGAACTTATAAAAGCCCTCTGCCGTGAATCTCTTGAAAAAAGTATCAGTTTTTCTTGCACTTCTTACACCGTAAACAACCTGATTGCCGTTATAGTATTCTTTAACCATAGCGTCAATAGTGTTTATATCGTCCTGTAAATCAGCGTCCATAGTGATAGCCATATCGCATATATCCTTGACAGTCATAAGTCCGGCAAGTACGGCATTCTGGTGACCGCTGTTGTGTGCGAGGTTTATACCGGAAAAAAACTCCGGACTTTCTTCATGAAGTTCCTGAATAATTTTCCATGTAGTATCCTTTGAGCCGTCATTTACGAATACTACTCTGCTTTTTTCGGAAATAAGTTTCTGCTGAATAAGTGCAGTATATTTTTCTTTTAACTGTCGTGCTGTTTCATGCAGAACTTCCTGCTCATTATAGCATGGCACTACCATGTATAAAATTTGTGGTTTGTTCATGTTTTTTTACCCTTTCATTTTTAATTTATGTTATATTATAACATACAAATGACCATATGTCAAGATTCATGAGAAAATTTGCTGAAAAGAAAATACAAATATATGAAAATCTTATACATTATTAAAGATAATCAATTATTTATCATCTTTTTCTAATAAAATTTATTAAATAGCTATTGACAAATCCATGATTTTGTGGTATTATATTATACAGAGCATCATGTCTGCTCTGATTCAGGAATAAATTCCGGAATATAGATGTGTGGGCCCTGTGCAACAAGACCCCGTGAACCATGTCAGGCGGGAGACCGAGCAGCATTAAGCGGATTGTTTTGTGTGCCGCAGCAAGCCTGCACATCTATGCTCCGGAATTTTTTGTAGAAAACCGCAAAACAGAAAGGAATGTACCAGATGTATAAGGCTCTTTACCGCAAGTGGCGACCTATGACTTTTGATGATGTCATATCACAACAGCATATAACTGATACCCTTAAAAATCAGATTACAAGCGGTAAAACTGCTCACGCTTATCTCTTTACTGGCTCAAGAGGTACAGGTAAAACAACGTGTGCGAGAATCCTCGCAAAAGCTGTGAACTGTCCCAACATGAAAAACGGCAACCCCTGCCTTGTATGCGATATATGCCGTGACGCTGACAGCAATTCACTTACAGATATTGTTGAAATAGACGCTGCCTCAAATAACGGCGTTGACGATATTCGTGACCTCCGTGACGGTGCTGTTTATACTCCGGAGCGTGTCTCGCATAAAATATACATTATAGATGAAGTGCATATGCTATCTACAAGTGCATTCAATGCCCTGCTAAAAATAATGGAAGAACCGCCGGAGTACGTCATGTTTATACTGGCAACTACCGAGATACACAAAGTGCCGGCTACTATTGCTTCACGCTGTCAGAGATATGACTTCAGGCGTATACGTCCGCAAGATATAGCAACACGCCTTGAATATATCGCCGGACAGGAAGAACTAAATCTTACCCCCGACGGTGCTTCACTTATTGCTAAACTCGCCGACGGCGGTATGCGTGACGCTGTGTCACTGCTCGACCAGTGTTCAGTGTGTGCGGAAGTGATAAACGCCGAGACAGTTTCCAATGCTTCGGGTATTGCAGGGCGTGACTATCTGTATGAAATCCTTGACGCTGTAGCTGTAAAAGACACTGCAAAGGCTCTTTCCATTACAGGCAATCTATACGATATGTCAAAAGATCTTACACGTCTCTGTGAGGAACTTATAAACCAACTAAGAAATATCATGCTTATTCAGGTGTCACCGCAGACCGCTCCCGACCTTATCGTTTGTATGCCCGACGAAATGGAAAAACTCAGCGGACTTGCAAAACAGATTACGCCGGAAGATGTCATGAATCATCTTTCAGTACTTCAGAAATGCCGTGAAAATATGTCACGTGTGATGAACAGGCGTGTAGAATTTGAAATGACTTTGATAAAACTTTGCGGAAATAAAAATAATTCGCATGAAACTATTGACAATTCTGAAATTTATGATAAAATAAAACAGTTGGAGAATAAATTAAGCTCAGTTTCTGCCGGAAACTTTTCACCTCAGTCCGCACCCAGACAGCCGGAAATACTTACAGCTAATAGTCCGGTGCGTGAATCTGAACCTGTCGCAAATGTCGATATACGCAAGCTCAGACAGGAAGATATGATTTCATGCTCACGCTGGGACGAAATAGTTGAAGAACTCAAAAAGGTCAAGCCCGACCTCGCAGGTTCTCTGGACGGCTCTTACGCCCTTACCGCCGGAAACGTTATATTCATTACCGCCATAAACCGCTTTTTTATTCATATCTTTAAGAATAACAAGGAAAATGCATCTATACTCGGCGATACTATAAATAAGGTTCTCGGACAGCGGTATGTTATCAAGGCACGCTGTGCAACAAGTGTTGAAGAACAGAAAAGCATGGCAGAGCAGATTATACAAAAAGCTAAGGACTACAGCATTGAAACAGCTGTTGACAATAATCAATAATTTTTATCTAAAGGAGATTAAAAGATGAAAGCAAGAATCCCAAGAAATGCAGGCGGTAACGCCCAGAACATGAATCAGATGATTAGACAGGCTCAGAAAATGCAGGACCAGATTACTGAACTTCAGGAAAATATTGAAGAAAGGGAATTTTCCGCTACTGCCGGAGGTGGTGCTGTTGAAGTCGTTATCACAGGTAAAAAGACCATAAAGGCTCTCAATATCAAGCCGGAAGTCGTTGACCCCGAAGATATTGATATGTTACAGGACTTAATCATCAGTGCTGTAAATGAGGCTATCAACAACGTTGAATCCACTACAGAAGCCGAAATGAGCAAGATTACCGGCGGTGTTTCTATTCCGGGACTTTTCTGATGGCTGACCACAACGCTTTACCGCTTATTATACTTGCCGAAAAGTTCGCATCTCTGCCCGGCATAGGCATGAAAACTGCTCACAAACTCGCATACTATGTCATGTCAATGAAAACAGACGACGTTGAAGACTTTGCAAAGGCTCTTGTAAACGCTAAAAAGAATGTTCATAAGTGCAAGTGCTGTATGAACTTGACAGAGCGTGAAATATGCCCTATATGTTCTTCTGACGGACGTGACAAAAATATTATCTGTGTTGTCGAGACCCCTAAGGACGTGACAGCCTTTGAACGCACAAGGGAATATCACGGAGTATATCATGTACTGCACGGACTTCTTTCACCCATTGACGGAATAAATCCGGACAGCATTCACATAAAAGAACTGCTGGCGAGAATCTCAAAGGGCAATGTAAAGGAAGTAATAATGGCTACCAACCCGAACGTTGAGGGCGACGCAACAGCTATGTATATTGCTAACCTGCTCAAACCTCTTGGCGTAAAGGTCACAAGGCTTGCATTTGGTCTTCCGGTCGGCAGTATACTTGAATACGCTGACGAAATAACGCTTTACAAGGCACTCGAAAACAGAAACGATATGTAACTACAAAAGGACGGTTAAAAGACCGTCCTTTTTTATATCCCTAACTGTACGTCTCGGCGGTATACAGGCAAAAAAAGAACCGGAGTAAATCCGGTTCTGAGATTAAACTTTTTTCTTTATTGTACGTTTCACAATGCCTTTAAGACGTTCACAGGTATCCTGCGGAAACTCCGTCACGAACTTAATAGCGTGTTCGTGTGCGTCTTCTTGAGGAAGTTTAAGGAAATTATGGAAAAACATATACACTTCATGAAAATTTGAAAATATCTCGTTTACAGCCTTTTCGCCCTCAGCGGTAAGCACAACGCTGTTGCAGAAGTCCTCATACACCAGACCGCAGTTAGCCATACAGCGAAGCATTTTGCTTACACTCGGACGTGATACACCTAAATGTCTTGCAATGCTGACACTTCTCACGTACTCGTCAACTTCAGAAAGTTCTTTTATAGCAATAAGATATTTTATATGTCCTGCACAGTGTTTCATGGAAAACCTCCTTTTTATTTATCCGAATCAATAAGATGCCAGTAGCCTTTAAGATAAACACCGCCGGAAATTACCGTAAGTGCGGTAGAAATCCATATAAGCACCGGAATAACTATATTGTCTACTGCATTTTTTACATTCTCGGCAATGCTGAAATCAAAGTCACCGCATACACTCAGCCATATGAGAGCCACAACTATTGATACCATTGTAAAAGCCGTTTTGAGCTTTCCCCACATTCCAGCGGCTACTACTACACCGCTGTCCGCCGCAAGAAGTCGCAAGCCAGAAACCATAAATTCCCTTGCACTTATTATGATAAGAGGTACTGCACCCATATTTATTTCCGGAATTTCTACAAAGACTGTAAGTGCCGAAATTACAAGCACCTTATCGGCGAGAGGGTCAAGAAACTTTCCGAAATTAGTAACAAGATTGCGTTTTCTTGCTATTTTTCCGTCAAGAGCGTCTGTTATTGAGGCAACCGCAAAAATAACCAATGCTGTCAGATAGTGAAAAGGAATATTCCAGTACACAAACAACAGAAAAAACGGAATCAGACAGACCCTCAGCAATGTAAGCTTATTTGGCAGGTTCATTAAACAATCACCTCTCCGATTAAATCATAATCAAGCGTATCAGTAATCTTTATTTTCACGTATTCGCCGACTGAAAGTCTTTTTTCAGATGTAAAGAAAATTTTTCCGTCTATGTCGGGAGCGTCCATTGTGGTACGTCCGAACCAGCATTCAGCGAGACGGTCGAATCCCTCAACAACTGTCTCAAACTCTTTTCCCATAAGTCTTTCATTGTTTTCAGCACTTATAAGCATCTGCTGTTCCATGATGATGTCGGCACGGTGATTTTTAACTTCTTCGTCAAGCTGTCCGTCAAAACTTCCTGCCTTTGTTCCGTCTTCCTGCGAGTATGCAAAACAGCCCAGTCTGTCAAAACGCACTTTCTGTACAAATTCAGAAAGCTCTGTAAACTGTTCGTCTGTTTCAGCCGGAAAACCTGTTATAAGAGTAGTGCGGAGAATAACATTCGGGACTTTTTCCCTGATATGTGCAAAGAGGTTTTCAAGCTTTTCACGGTCGCCCCACCTGTTCATGCGGTTGAGGATTTCGCCGTTGCAGTGCTGTATCGGAATTTCAAGGTATTTGACAAGCTTTTCCTCACTGGCTATAGTATCAAGAAGTTCGTCGGTTATTCTCTCCGGATAGCAGTATAATGTACGAATCCAGTGAATACCGTCAATCTTGCACAGACGGCGGAGGAGTTCCGGAAGCTTTGATTCTCCGTACAAATCTTCACCATAGCGTGATGTATCCTGTGCTATAACGATAAGTTCAGTAACGCCGTTTGAGGCAAGCCATTCAGCCTCTTTGATAACTTCCTCCATAGGCACACTGCGGAATTTCCCCCTTATCTGCGGAATAGCACAGTAAGTACAGCAGTTTGAACAGCCCTCAGCGACTTTGAGGTATGCAAAAAACGGCAATGTAGAAATAATTCTGTCGCCTGTGATTTCAGCGTCAAGCTTAGGTGCAAAGTTTACATATCTTTCGTCTTTCATTACGTGGTCAAGCACGTCAACAATATCCTTGTTGTTTCCTATACCTATAACAGCGTCTGCCTCCGGAAAGAGTTCAGCAGTTTCTTCCTTGTATCTTTCCACCAAACAGCCTGTGATAACGATTTTCTTTAAAGTACCGTCTGCTTTTAGTTTAGCCAGTTCGAGAATAGTCTCGATAGCTTCTTCTTTTGCAGACTGTATAAATCCGCAGGTATTGACAACCGCAATATCTGCAAGTCCCGGCTCTGTAACAAGTTTATATCCGTGACTTTTCAGCTTATATAACATTCTCTCGGAATCAACTAAATTTTTTGAACAGCCGAGCGATACCATTCCAACTTTAACCGGCATATATTAATCCTCCTGACAGTCAAGATAATCCGCTACAGCACGGTTGATTTCGTCATATCCGTAACCGTACCTTACAAGCGAATTTTTGACTTTTTCTATTGATTTTCTGTCATCTCTGTCTGTAAGCAGACGGGCGTATTTTTTTTCTATAAGAAAGGCGAGGTTTTCCGCAATCTTCTCAGCATACGGCTGTAGCGAATCTTCCGCAAGGTACTCGCCTATACCTTTCAGCATTATTTCACGCTTTGCACGCCGGAAACCATACTTTCTACCCTCAACATACCGCATTGCGAGTTTTTCGGCATAGCGTTCATCGCTTATTATTCCGCACTCCTCCAGCTTTTTCACAACCGCACTGCATAAGCTTTCATTCTTGTATGTCTTCACAAGTTTTTCAAGCATTTCTGCTGAAGAATAGTCACGGTAGTCCAAGCAGTAAAGTGCATACTGATAGGCACGGCGGAAATTTGAGGCGTATATTATTCGGCGGAGTTCGGGGCGGTCAATCTCCATGCCCTCGCATATCCCGAAATCCGCTATTATATCGGCATGGAGATAGAATTTTCTTTCTTCGTCTGTTTCCACCTCAAAGGTAGTGCCTTTGTAAATCCGTACAGAAGTTATTTTCATTATTATTCTGCCGGAGTAAATTCTTCAAAATCCTCGTCAATATCGTCAAGAATGCCGTCATTCTCCGACACTTCCGGAAGACTTTCTGTTTTTTCTTCCTGCTTGTTCAGAGGATTCATTATTTCTGCCTGACGTGCAAGTATCTTGTCTTCAACTTCTTTCATAAGTTCAGGGTTGTTTTTAAGGATTTCCTTTACATTGTCACGTCCCTGTCCTAACTTCTGGTCGTTGTAGCTGAACCACGAACCGCCTTTCTTGATTATGTCAAGCTCAACAGCCATATCAAGAACCTCTCCGGTGCGTGAAATACCCTGACCGTACATCATGTCAAAAGTTGCTTCCTTGAAAGGCGGAGCAACCTTATTCTTTACAACCTTACAGCGTGTCGATGCACCTATAATCTCGCCGTTATTCTTGATAACCTCGCCTTTTCTTACCTCAATACGAACAGACGCATAGAACTTCAATGCACGACCGCCGGGAGTAGTTTCGGGGTTGCCGTACATAACACCGATTTTTTCACGTATCTGATTTATGAAGATTGCAACACAGTTGGACTTTGAGATAGCACCGGTAAGCTTACGCATAGCCTGAGACATAAGTCTTGCAAGCTGTCCCACGTGCAAATCACCCATATCGCCGTCGATTTCGGCACGGGTAGTCATGGCAGCTATAGAGTCGATTACAATAACATCAATAGCTCCGGAACGTATAAGAGCTTCTGCAATTTCAAGAGCCTGCTCGCCACTGTCTGGCTGTGAAACAAGAAGGTCGTCGGTATTTACGCCGAGAGCTTTGGCATAATTCGGGTCGAGAGCGTGTTCAACGTCAATAAATGCAGCGTCACCGCCGAGTTTCTGAGCCTGTGCAATAACCGAAAGTGCAACGGTTGTTTTACCGGAACTTTCAGGACCATAGATTTCCACGATACGACCCTTAGGCACACCGCCTATACCGAGTGCCATATCAAGTCGCATAGAGCCGGTCGGGATAGCGTCAACGTTGAGGGTTTCTGTCTGTCCGAGACGCATTACAGCACCTGCTCCGTATTTCTTTTCAATCATTTTCAATGCACCTTCAAGTGCAATTTTCTTGTCGTCTTTTGTCGTAACACGCACAACAGATGCCTTTTTAGCAAGTTCCTTTTTAGCCATTACATATCCTCCTGTTTTGAGCCGAGACGTTTCTTATTATATGATTCAAGTCACGGCTGAATGTTATATTGTAAAAATTATTCTTACCTAAAATATTTTTAATGTCCTCGTGCTGACCGTCGCCAGATTCGTAAATAATCCAGCCATCATTGCAGAGGGAATTTTTCCATATTTCCGTGACCGCCCTGTAGAAGTCAAGACCGTCTGCACCGCCAAAAAGTGCAAGAGACGGCTCAAAAGTAACTTCCTTTTGCAGTTCGTCCATTTCTTTCTGTGTGAGATAAGGCGGATTGCATACTATAATATCAAACTCCGGCAGTCCTACGGCAGTCTCTGTATCAAGAACATCAGCATTTATGATATTTATTTCCACATTGTTAAGCACGGAATTTTCATGGATTACTTCAACCGCCTTTTCCGAAATCTCCACAGAATACACATCAGCGGACGGTATCTGTTTTTTTAGGGTTATCCCAATACAACCGCTTCCGGAACACAAGTCGGCTATTTTCGGGGATTGCAGATTATTTTTCCGGCATATGTCAAGGACGTTTTCAATAATCAGCTCCGTATCAGCACGTGGTATCAGAACATTCTCGTTTACCTTAAATGTATAGCCGTAAAACTCCCACTGTCCGAGAAGATACTGCAAAGGATAACCCTCTGAACGTCTTTTCACAAGCGACAGGATTTCATCACGGCTTTTGTCTGGAAAATCTTCAAAGATACATTTAGTATCAAAATAAGCCGAATCTATGCCGTTTTCTTCCAGAACGGAAACACATTCACGGAAAAATTCACGGCTTACCATTTGTCGTCCTCTTTGTCTTCCGGAATGCATTCTTTGAGGGCGGTTATGGCTATTTCAATCATGCTGTCGTCGGGTTCACGGGTGGTTATTCTCTGCATTGCAAGACCAGGAGCAGACAATATCCTTGTAAATAAATTATCGTGATTTCCGGCAAGTCTTATGCACTCATATGATATTCCCACTATAAGCGGAAGAAGTACCAGTGATGATACTATTCTCTGCCATGTAACTGTAAATGGCACAAAGCACATGACAAATATTCCTACTATCAGAACGATAAATATAAAGCTTGTTCCGCACCTCTTGTGAAAACGTGACTGCTTGCGGACGTTCTCGACGGTAAGCGGTAACTCTGCTTCATGACAGGCTATAGTTTTGTGTTCTGCACCGTGATATTCGTATTGCCGGCGAATGTCTTTCATAAGGCTCACCAGTGCCATATATCCCACAAAAATTACTATCTTTACAATACCCTCCAGTATAGAGCGTATTATTCTTTTTTCTGCAATACCCGAAAAAAGCCCCACTATCCATTTAGGCAGAAACATAAAAAGTCCCATTGCAAGAACTATACCAAGAAACATTCCTATATACATGACAATATCAAATATTCCGGATTTTTCTTCTTCTGCCTTTTCTTCCTCAGTAAGCTGTTTTTCGGCGGATTTCATCATATATTTATAGCCTCTTATGAGAGATGATACAAAGCTAACGCAACCTCTTACAAGAGGAGTTTTCTTGTACCAAGGTGCATTTTTGCCGTTGTTTTCTTCCCATGTTTCAAGGTCTATAGAGCCGTCGGGCAGTCTGCACGCCATAGCACCCTTGTCAGGACCAAGCATCATTATGCCCTCTATGAGAGCCTGACCGCCTATTTTTGATTTAAATTTTTCACCGGATTGTTTATTTCCCATAAAATTTATCTCCTATTGTGTTTTAGCAGGAAGTACAATAGTAACTGTAGTACCCTTGCCTTCTCCCTCGCTTGAAATTTCCATAGTTCCCTCATGCATGGCGATAATCTCATCTGCCACCGCAAGACCTATGCCCGACCCTCTGCGTGTATGGTTGGCTTTATAAAACTTTGTCTTTACTTTGGAAAGGTCGGATTCCTTTATACCGCACCCCGTATCAGATACAGTGACTATCACATTGCCGTCTGTCTCAGAGGCGTTTACAGTGACAGTATCTCCGGCAGACGAATACTTCACGGCATTGTCAATGACATTTATAAAAACCTGCCGTATGCGGTTTTTGTCGCCGAAAACAAACGGCAACATTTCGGGGTCGTTATAAATTATCTTTATATTCTCACGCCGAGCCTTGTCACTGTAAATAAGCACAGCGTCGCCGAGTTCAGCGAGTATGTCCATATTTGAAGCCTGCAAAGTAAAATGACCGCTCTGCATACGTGAAAAGTCAAGCAGTTCCTCAACCATCTGCGAGAGCCTTTCAGTCTCGTTGACTATAACGCCCACGCCTTTGCGGACAGTATCGGGATTTGATTCGCTGTCAATCATGAGAGTTTCCGCCCAGCCTTTTATAGCAGTGAGAGGAGTTCTCAGTTCGTGAGATACAGACGATATAAACTCATTCTTCATAGCTTCAGCGTTTGAAAGTTCGTCTGCCATGTGATTTATAGCCATGCACAAATCACCTATTTCGTCATTGCTGTTGTTGCTTATGCGGACGGAAAAATCACCGATAGCAAACTTTCTTGCAATACCGCTTATCTGCCGTATGGGTTTTACAATAGACCCTGCAAAATAAAGTCCGGTAATTATGACAACAAGTATAATCGCAAAGCACACAGCCGTTATAGCTATAGCACTTGTTCTTATATTTGAATCAATATCAGTGAGAGAAGTAACCATACGCACAGAACTATACTCACTGCTGAATGACGACACAGGCACAGACACGGCAAGAATCTTTTCACCGCTCGGCATTTTCCCGACATAAAAACCCTCGCCGGATTCCATAGCCTGCTCATAGTCGGGCATGAGAATATTTTCGTCCGGCGAAAATCCCGAAGACGTTAAAACAACTCTGCCCTTTGAATTTATCGCCATGAGTTCAATTTTGTCCTTTTCGTTAAAAGTTTCAAGCATATTACGCATTTCAGCGGAAAAGTTCGCCGCACTGTCCTGAGAGTGTACGCTCAGAACACTTGTAACGGCGTTTATCTTTGAAACAAGATACTGTTTTGCTGAACTGTAAAAATAACTCTGTATAGAATATATAAATATAAGGTCAAGCATAAGCATAACCAGCACTACAACTCCCAGATTATTCACAATCCAGCGTTTTGTGATACTTTTTTTAGCCATTACTGTGTATCATTCCATTTGTAGCCATAGCCCCATATAGTGATTATATACTTAGGGCTTGACGGTTCTTCTTCAATTTTCATGCGTATTCTTCTTATATTTACGTCAACTATCTTGTCGTCACCATAATAGCTTTCGCCCCATATGTGATTTAGAATGCTCGCACGGTCAAGGGCAGTGTTCTTGTTGTTCATGAAAAACTCAAGAATCTGATACTCCACTTGAGTGAGTTCAATCGGAATGCCGTTTTTAGTTACAGTACGGCTTTTAAGGTTGAGTGAAAAAGGTCCGGATTCTAAGACGGACTGTTTTTCATTTTTTATGAAACTCATGCACACACGTCTGTAAATAGCGTCAACCCTTGCAGTAAGCTCAGACGGCGAAAAAGGTTTTGTTATATAGTCGTCCGCACCAATCATCAGACCGCTTACCTTGTCCATTTCCTGAGTACGTGCGGTAAGCATTATTATGCCGATTGTAGAACTTTTTTCACGGATTTTCTTACAGACCGTAAAACCGTCAATACCAGGCATCATTATGTCAAGGAGAACAATATCAAAGTTGCCGTGTTCCATTTCAAAGGTTTTAAGAGCGGATTCACCGCAATCAACGTCAACAACATCATAGCCGGCACGTTTGAGATTTATGACAACAAACTCACGTATAGTTGCCTCGTCCTCGCAAATAAGTATACGTTTCAAATATTTTCAGCTCCTTTTTATAAATCATTGTCTGCACCTAAAACCTACAGCAACGTCGCCCTCTGTGACTGAAAGACCGTCGTTGTTATCATTCTGTATGGGTATATAGGCAAGATATGCCGAATCACCTTTAGTTTGCAGTAGCATATAGCCGTTTGATATTCTGTCATCTATGGAAGGCTCATCGGCTGAGAAGTAAATCCTTAAAAGTTCCCGTCCTGCCGTGCCGTCCTCATATGAACAGAAAACTATTTCGTCATTTATAAAATCACGCTTTACTGTAACATGATTTTCCCATTTTTCTGGAAATACAAATATATAGTTGTCATTTATGCTGTAATATGAAGAATATTTCTTTTCGAGGGAGTTATTCACGCCCACAAAATACCAGTCTGTAAGCTTAATCTGTTCGCTTTCAGAAACATCTTCATAGCCTAAGGAAATAGTCTGCACTGGGATTTCAAGAATGCCATCGCCGTCAATGTCAAAGGAAGTACAGCCAGCAGGTCTTACGGTAAATATAGATTCGTCGGGCGTGGAAAAGACTTTTTTTAGACCGGTATCGTCCATATATATTATATCCGTCTGAATAAGTCCAGTACCCATTACAGCGTCTATATACAGACCTGTTCTTTCATTGTCGATTTTTCCATAGTTGAGACTGTCAAACTCTGTGAAACTACCGCTGAGTTTACGGCTGTATTTGTAGTATATGCCGTCTTTGTCGAGCTTGTAAGCCTCAGCGGTTGCCGTACCGCCCGACGAAGCCCCCGACAATAACAAAAACTCATTTTCCTCATCTTTGTCGAGGTCGGTAACGTCTATAAAGGAATACGCCTCTGAAAAAGTTTCTTCTATATTCCCGTCAATATAGCTGTATATTGAGACATTTTTTTCAGAGCGGTTTATAAGACTGCTACCGATGATAAGGTTGGTGCGGTCATTAGAGCCGAGTTTTGAAATCATGACTTTTTCAATTTCCGCACCTTTGGCGGGGGTGTCACAGACAGAACGCCATTTACCGTTATCCGAGCGGTCGAGAACGTTTATACGCAGTGTATTTTCTTCAAGGGCTATGCTGTTTTTTTCATAAAATACAACCGCCTCGTTGCCGTTATCTCCGTCAATATCCTCTATTATAAAAGCTGAGAGGTATTTTCCGGATTTGGGATATTTTAGGCTTATGGAAGTACCGGTTGCATCAGTAAGAGCCTTATAAATCTGCTCCTGCTCAACGCTGAGTTTAGGCGGAGACATGAGACTATCTATATTTGAACTGAAAGCACACCCCGTCAGCAACATAACAAGCGGAAAAATCAGTAGTTTTAAAATTTTCATTTATCCTGTGAATTTCCGGTCTCTCTTTCAGATAATCTTACATACTGCTTTTCTTTTGCGACTGCCTTGTATGCCGGACGGATAATTCTGTTGCCTGTAAGGATTTCTTCCATACGGTGAGCCGACCAGCCTGCCATTCTTGCAACTGCAAAAAGCGGTGTAAAGAGTTCGTCCGGAATGCCGAGCATCCTGTAAACCAATCCAGAATACATATCAACATTTGCACACATAGCCTTTGTACTGCCCTTTACTTCAGCGAAAATCTCCGGAGTGAGACGCTCTACAGTTTCAAGAAGACGGAACTCTGCTTCTATTTCCCTGCCCTTTGCGAGTTCAAAGGCTTTTTTCTTGAGAATAACTGCACGTGGGTCTGAAACAGTATACACGGCATGACCCATACCATAGATAAGACCAGAGCCGTCATTGGCTTCCTTGCGGATAACCTTACGCATATAGTCGGCAACTTCGCCCTCGTCTTCCCAGTTTTTAATATTTGCCTTGAAATTATCAAGCATATTGATAACCTGTATATTAGCACCGCCATGTCGTGGACCTTTAAGCGAACATATAGCAGAAGAATATGCTGAATAGGGGTCTGTACCAGAAGAAGTAAGCACACGGCACGTAAATGTAGAGTTGTTACCGCCACCGTGTTCAGCCTGCAACATAAGCAGACGGTCAAGCATTTTTGCTTCATCGTCGGTATACTGTCTGTCGGGACGGAGCAGTGAAAGTATACACTGGGCGGTATTTTCCTCATAGTTGATAGGGTGCATAATCATGCTCTGGTTATCAAAGACACGTCTTTTCACCTGATATGCAGATGCCATGATAACCGGAAGTTTTGCGATAAGGCTTATTGCTGTACGCATTTCATTTTCAAGACCCTTGTTTTCGCATTCGTCGTCATACGAATACAGAGCAAGCACAGAACGTGAGAGCTTATTCATGATATTCTTAGACGGTGCTTTAAGAATCATATCCTCAACAAATCCGCTGGGCAGGTCACGCTTTAATGAAATATATGAAGTAAAATGTGAAAGTTCCTTTTCAGTCGGAAGATGTCCGAAAAGCAGAAGAAAAACAGTTTCTTCATAGCCGAAACGGTTTTCAGTCTCAACATTTGAAACAAGGTCGTTTATGTTATATCCCCTGTAAATAAGCTGTCCGGGAATAGCCTCAACCTCGCCCTCGTTAAGCACATAGCCGTGAACGTTACAGATATTTGTTATTCCGGCAACAACACCAGTACCGTCGCTGTTTCGCAGACCTCTCTTTACGTGGTATTTATCGTACAGCGAAGAATCAATACTGGTATTTTCAGCAAGCTCACTGCATAAGTTTTTAATATTAGAACCTGAAATCAAAGATGGCATATTAACAACACTCCTTAAATATAATTATAATTAATTATACACCAAATCCGCCATTATGTCAAATACTTTAGTGTGAGGTAACAGTGAAAATGAAAAGATATTTTTCAGCCCTTATTCTTATTGCAGTTTCAATAACAGTACTTCCGGCAGTGCCTGTTTTCTTTTCCAGAAACGCCGATGCAGTTACGGAAAAAAATGACCGTGCGGAAGTTTCAGAAGAAAAAACCGCTCCGTCATATATCGGAGAACCGTATAAGGTGCTGGACGTTTCAACCGGAGAAGTTATTGAAGTAGATGAAAAAACTTATGTAGTCGGGGCGGTCTGTGCTGAAATGCCGGCAACTTTCGGGGCAGAGGCTTTAAAGGCTCAGGCGGTCACGGCACATACATATGCTGAACGTCAGCGTATAAAGGAGCGTTCAGACCCTACCCCAGAACTATGCGGAGCGGATTTTTCAAATGATACTTCAAAGTATCAAGGGTATTTCACTAAAAATCAAGCCATGCAGTACTATGGCGAAAACTTTGATGTATATTACGATAAAATAGATAACATAGTGGACGAAGTACTGCCGTACATAATAACGTATGAGGACGAGCCGATTATTTCAGCTTTTCATTCAATGTCTTCCGGAAAAACCGAAAGTGCTGAAAATGCATGGGGTACAGCCGTTGACTATCTTGTGCCAGTTGACAGCAGTTATGATACTTCTGCTCCGAAATACCTTGATGAAGTCCGCTATGAAAAAGAACAGTTACGGCAGATACTCTGTGAAAAATTTTCCGGAATAACTCTCGGCGAAGACTTTACAACGTGGATTTCAGTAAATTCCATATCCGATTCCGGCACTGTGCTGTCTGCAATGGTCGGAGACTTCAAAGTAAGCGGAAATGACATTCGTGAGTCTCTCGGACTGCGTTCGGCGTGCTTTGATATTGCATACGACGGTGAAACGCTGATTATCACAACAAAAGGTTTCGGGCATGGCGTGGGTATGAGCCAGTACGGTGCAAACTCTATGGCTTCTGAGGGAAAAACATGGCGTGAAATCCTTGAACACTACTACCCTAACTGCAAAATAGAAAAATAAATAATCCTTGAATAATCGAGAGTTTCAGAGATAATAATATTATTACAGACAACTGGATTTCAAAGTGAAAGGAGTATAAAAATGATTGAAGTATATTTTTCTGAAAAATGCATATGGTGCAGACGTATGAAATGCTATCTTGACGAAAAAGGCGTTTCTTTTCGTACAATAAACGCCTGTGAGCCTTTCAATTCACGTCGGGTTATGGCACTTACCGGACAGTCTTCACTGCCTGTTACCGTAATCGGCTCGGCTACTGTGGTGGGCTTTGACAAAAACGCCATTGATGTGGCGTTGCAGAATATGCAGTAAAAAGGGGAACAATATTGTTCCCCTGTTGTTTTTATATCATTCAACTGTTATTGAACCAGCCTGCATATTTTCAAAGGCATATTTTTCTAAAGAAAGGTCTTTTGCTGTATTTCTGAACATATCTGTATCTTTGAAATAGAAACCTACAGGATATACTGTACCCGATTCAGCGTCCTCCGGAATTTTAAGGTACAGCGTGATAATATCACCGTCAAAACCATCATTTCCGTTAAACATAACAGTAAAAAACATTGAACCAAGATGCTGGTCTGTGAGTTCTTTAGGTGGTAGATTTTCCTTTTTCCACTCCATAGCCACAATGCCGGTACTCTTTTCAGCGGCTTTACCCTTTTCATATTCAAGGTTTCTGTCATCGTCGATTTGATAAACGCATTCCAGTTCTTCCGGATAAGTCAGATGTATACCACACATATTCCAGTTGCGTTCTGCACCTTTCACTGAAACAGTCACTTCAGCTATTTCTCCGGCTTTAGCTTTTGAGTTTCCAACGCTTATCAGAGGACCTTTTTCAGCAGATTCAACATCTTTATATTTTTCCTTAAAAGCCTCTTTACTGTCTTGAATTGCCATTACCTCGTCCTGAGAATCTTCAATATTTACAGAGATACTTTCCTTTGAAGTTTCCGGACTTGAATAAGAGTTGCCCTCTTTACTGCTACATGAAACAGCACTCATGCACAATATGACAGCAAGAGCGATTAATCTGCACTTCATTTCTTACTGCTCCTTTTTTTCTCTTGCGGTTACAGTAATATTTTCACCGTCTGCTGAAACGTCGATACCGCTTATTCCGGAAACGTTTTCAATTATTATCTCTGCGATTCTGTCTTCAATTTCCTGACGTATAACACGCCTTATATCTCTTGCACCATAGGGCTTGCCGTAAGATTTTTCAGCAATAAGTGAAAGTGCCTTGCTGTCGTAGCTTATGCTGAGATTCTTTTCTGAAAGAGGTTCTATCATTTCGTCAAGCATAAGAGAAGCAATGCTTGCAAAATCTTTCTTGTCAAGCTGTCTGAATACAACAACCTCATCTATACGGCTGATAAATTCGGGTCTGAGGAACTCACGGAGACCTTTCATAGCCTTGTCACGAGAGATTTCATTTTCAGTCCTGTTGAATCCCACGCCAAGAGACTTATCAGTAGAGCCGGCATTGGAAGTCATGCAGATTATAGTATTTTCAAAGTTTATAGTTCTGCCGTGAGCGTCGTCAACCTTTCCTTCGTCAAGAATCTGCATAAGAATATTCATAACGTCGGGGTGAGCCTTTTCTATCTCGTCAAAAAGTATTACTGAATACGGACGACGGCGTACTTTTTCAGTAAGCTGTCCAGCCTCGTCATATCCGACGTATCCGGGAGGAGAGCCTATCATTCTTGCAACAGAGTGCTTTTCCATATATTCAGTCATATCAAGACGTATAAGCGGTTCTGTGGAGTCAAACATTTCTTCTGCCAGAGCCTTTACAAGTTCAGTTTTTCCCACACCGGTAGGTCCTACAAAAATAAATGAAGCAGGTCTGCGACGTTTATTGAGATGTACTCTTGTACGCTTTATAGCCTTTGAGAGAGTTTCAACAGCCTCGTCCTGTCCGAGAACACGCTTTTTTAAAGCACCCTCAAGACGTGCTATTTTAAGAAATTCCGTCTCAGCAATCTTGCTTGCCGGAATACCAGTCCACAGCTCAACGACCTTTGTAATATCTTCTTCCATAACCTGAACGTTTTCAGCCTTTTCTTTCAGAGACTTTTCAGCTTCATGTGCATGGATAAGTTTTCCCTTTACTTCAGCGAGTGCCTGATAGTCCGGTTCAGTCTGTTCTGAAATATTCTTTTCCATGCCCTCAAGTACAGATATTTCCTTTTTCAGCTTGTCATATTCAGCAATTTCGGGTGAACGTATACAAGCCCTTGCACAGCCTTCATCAAGCAGGTCTATAGCCTTGTCGGGCAGGAAACGGTCTGTTATATATCTTTCTGAGAGAACAGCACATACTCTTACAAGATAGTCCGAAATATGCACTCTGTGATAGTTTTCGTAATATTTCTTGATTCCAAGAAGTACGTCAACAGTTTCTTCAATGGTAGGCTCTGCAACGGTTACAGGCTGGAAACGTCTTTCAAGTGCCGAATCCTTTTCAATGTACTTTCTGTACTCGCTGAAAGTAGTAGCACCGATAACCTGTATTTCGCCCCTTGAAAGTGCCGGTTTGAGAATATTTGCGGCATTCATTGAACCCTCTGAATCGCCTGCACCAACAAGGTTATGAACCTCATCAATAAAGAGAATAATATTTCCCTCACGCTTTACTTCGTCAACAAGACCTTTCACACGGCTTTCAAACTGTCCTCTGAACTGTGTACCGGCAACAAGTGCGGTAAGGTCAAGCAGATAAACTTTCTTGTCGGCAAGGTTAAAGGGTACATTTCCCTCATTTATATGTTGTGCGATACCCTCAGCAATGGCGGTTTTTCCCACACCCGGCTCACCGATAAGACACGGGTTATTTTTAGTACGCCTTGAAAGTATCTGTATTACACGTGCAATTTCCTTGTCACGACCTATAATATTATCAAGTTCGCCGTTTTCAGCTTTCTTTGAAAGATTGGTACAGTAGCTTCCAAGAAATTTAAGCTCTTTTTGTTTCTTTTCACGCTTGCTGTTTCCGAAAAGACCACGCTTTTCTTTTTCCGGCTTGCCGTCGCTCTGACTTTTAGGCTCTATAAGTTCAGAAAATGAATCATTTTTATCTAATCCGTTAAATCCGAACATATTTGAAATGAAATCGGGCATAAGACCCGAACCGCCCATCTCAAAGCTGTCGCCGTCAAGCATACTCATCATCTGGTCTGAAAGCTGGTCAATCTCCTCGTTTGTTATACCAAGTTTGTCCATGTACTCCGACACCTGCGGAATTTTCTGCTCTCTTGCACACGAAAGACAAAGTCCCTCGTTTTTCTTTTCATTTCCCTGCATGGAAGTAATAAATACAACCGCTGGTCTTTTCTTACATTTACTGCACATCATCATCAGGCATTTCCCCCTGTTATTATTTTTTCTTTATTTCCGTAAAATATTCCTGCGGAAAAACTGTAATATATCTTACATTTTACAAGCAATATCATAAGCATACTTGAAAATGTAAGTTTTGTCAATAGCATCGTTGTTAAAAAATAACATTTCGTTGCTTCCCATGACCACATAAAGACGAACCGCAACAGCTACTATAAATACAACTGCCACGCCGATAAAAAGTCCGCATATACCTCCGGCAACGTGCGACCCCGTACTTTCGTTGACTTCACGCTGACTTCCGGACAGTGACTTTGATGTCATAAGACCTATGATAAATATAACGGCAAAAAGTATAACGCATACAAGCAGTCTGATAATATCCATATAAGCCTCTGCGATATAATCATCTGCTATAATTTCGGCTACTTCTCTGCGTTGCTCTCCGGTTTTTATCATTTTGAGCAGATTTCCGAAATCCGCCTTGCCGTCTGTTATTTTCTGTGCGGCTGTCTCAACGGCATACTTGCTGAAATCACTGGAAATAAGCTGTTTCATTACTTCCGCATATGCTTTATTGAGATTTTCATAAAAGAACTCCTCCTTATCAACAACCTTGCCGTTTATGCTGTTGAGATAGTTATAAAGCTGTTCATCAAGGTCTTTTTCAGAGTCCAGAATATTTTCAATCTTATCCCTTTTGACAAACACTCCGTACTCCATGTTTTCAAGCGAATCTCCCAGATATGAGGATATTTCAATGTCAATAAGCGACTTCTCTGTTTTTTTGATATTGCTGTCACGCACTGCCGTCTTGTAAACACTTTCTGAAACAGCCTGACTTACAGGCACTGCAATGACAATACCCACTATACAGCCGATAATCGCAACCACTGACCTAAATATACCCTTTTTTCCGAAAAGATACAGGCATACCAGCAAAACGGCAACGGCTATCACATCATAAAACCAACCAAATTGTGTTCCCATTCAATATGCACGTACAGTTATTCAACCGACGTACTTTCCCCCTTTCTTAAAAAAATATCAGCTCTCATAGTCAATTCTGTCAATCTTATTATAGCCTTTCAGAAAAACATACTCACTGCTTCTTACGAATCCGGAATATGAATCGGCTACTGAGGCTTTTGAACGAATCTCACCGCTGAAATCATATGCACGGATTTCTTCCTTGCACATGACATAGGCGAGACCGTCATATACTTCCACATCAACAGCCTTTTGTCCGAGGTCAATTATAAGAGGCTCGGCAGAATTTCCGTTAAAAAGTACCATAATATATTTACGTCTGTCATCGTTGTTTATGATAACGGCAGATTTACCGTTTATACTTGCACCGCCTTTCAGTTCTCCGTCATAGCGGTAGTATGAACTTATCTGACCGTTTTCGTTTATATAGCCACAAGCGTCAAAACCAAGAACAAATGCACCGCTGTCATAGCCGAAAACATCAAGTCCGGCGGTATTAAGACCGGGAGAAGTCCACCTTTCAGCACTTTCAGTAAAGATTACCTGCTGGACGGACGTTACAAGAGAACCGTTTTCGGCTTTCAGAAAGCTTATCACACAGCCACTGCTTTGGTTGGTAAAGCTTATGTCGCTTACATACTCCATACACTTACGCTCATAGATTGTATTACCCTTTTTGTCATATACAAATATCTCGCATTCGTAATTATCCGACGATGTGACGACCGCCGAATAGCCCTCCGGACTTATCCTTGCAAACCTTATATTATTCTTGAATTTATTCTTGTATATAATACCTTCTTCATTTTCAATGCAGAAATCGTCACCGCCGTTTTCATAAATCAAAGCCCTGCCGTTATCAGCCCGAAGCACTGCATTAGTATATGCGTGCTGACGCTTTCTCATTAACGTACCGTCTGTATTATAGAAAAAAATATGTACATCGCTAAGTAATATCAGCTTGTCCTGAGTTTGCTTTAACTGATAGCTGTATTCTCCGGTTACTTCAATAGGGAAATTTCCCTCCGCAAGCGTACCGGAATTTATTATAGTATTATACTGCCTGCCTATTCCACGCATTTTACTGAGCCATGTTTCCCTTGTAAAGTAAAGTCCACCGGCTATGCCTGCAACAAGCACGAATACAAGGAATTTCGCAATCTTTTTCTTTCTCTGCTGACGTTTTTTTACTTCAACTATGTCATCTTTATCATAAAGCGACACTCCGTATCACTCCCTGCCGTAAAATTCTTCTGTTCTCACATAAATAAATCTTTTTCGCTGTAAAAAACCCTGTTAAGATAAAGACCATGTGCCATTGCTGTTCTGCCTGCTCTGAGACGGTTTTTTGCAGAAATTATTTCCGGAATATCATCAGCGGAAATTCTTTTCTCGCTCACATCAAGCAAAGTGCCGACAATAATCCTAATCATATTATACAGAAAACCGTTGCCTTTTACAAGTATTATCACCGTATCACCATAATTTTCCATGTCAAGCGAATAAATAGTACGCACAGTTGTTGAAACATTTGTACAGTCCGCACAGAAAGAAGCAAAGTCATGAGTACCTACAAAGTAACTTCCGGCTTTTTTTACAGCGTCAATATCAAGTTTCCGCCGATAATGAAACATCAAATCAGATGCAAATGGATTTTTGGATTCACTGCAATGTATCTTGTAGACGTATTCTTTTCCTACACAGTCAAACCTTGCATGAAAGTCCGGCTGTACTTCTTCGCATGAAAGAATAGATATATCGTCCGGCAGATGACCGTTTACGCCACGCACAAATCCAAGCGTACTGATTTTACTTTCCGTGCGGACGTTAAAGCAGAACTGGTTAGCGTGTACTCCGGTATCTGTACGGGAACAGCCTGTTATTGATACTTTTTCATTAAGTACCTTTGAAACGTTTTTTTCAAGCACTTCCTGTACCGTAAGGGCGTTGCTCTGTATCTGAAAACCATGATAATTAGTCCCCCTGTAAGCTGTCATCACTTTGAGATTTCGCATTTTCAACCTCCTGTCCGGAATCTTCTGTTTCTTCTTCTATGGCAGTCTCCGGCACTTCTTCCATAATTTCATTTTCTTTCTCAACTGAATCTTCCTTTTTTCTTTTACGGCGTTTCACATCAAGGAACGCAATAACTCCGCATAATACCAAAGCCGTACCCGATACTGCAACGCCTGTCACGAGACCCTCCGGCATATATTTAAGAATTATAGTATGATGTCCGGCTGAGACTTCCGCACCGAGCATTGAGTGAAGTACCTTTGTTGTTTCGGTTTTTACGCCGTCCACATAGACTGACCAGCCTTTTTCATAGGGTATGGAAAGAAAAAGTATTCCGTCATTGATAACGTCTATGTCTCCAGTTATTTCTGTGTCGCTGAAAGAGGTTATATTAAGCTGTTCGTCTGCCAGTTTATTGTATGCTTCTTCAAAGGCTGATTTTTTAAGTGCATAAATCATAAGATTGTAACTTCCAGAATCTTTATCGCTTTTTGCAAAAATTTCAACGTCTGTCGTGCTTCCTGCCTGAGCGTTGCCCATAGGAAACACTATCGGGTAATCTTCAACTGATACTTCGCTTTCGATAATATTTCCGTCACACTTTACTGAAAGCTTATCACAACCGCCGTTATTTGCATAGCCGTACAGGTAGCCGTCTTCAACGCCGTCAAAGCTATACACTGTACTTGCCGAAAGGTTTTTATTGTCCTTTGTAAAGGAATATTTTCCGTAACCGTTTTTTGTTACTGTCATATTCTTATAGTCAACCAATGCAACAGGCTGTGCCGTAAAACATGGGTTTTCACTGCCTGTAGCAAGTTTCATGACATTATTCTGATACTCAAACGGATTAACAGCGTTTTTGTCTTCGAGTTCAAGAATATCATCATTCATCATGAATCCGAGCGACAGCGGATAATTATTTTTGTACAGGTAAACGCTGTCTTCTATTTTCTGCATTTCAAGGGACATTTCTTCGCTTTTCATAGGTTTTCCTTTGGAAATAATATACTTTATTCCCAAAAGCGAATTGACTACTGGAGTAGAAGTTCTGTAATAGTATCTGTTTCCGGCTTCAGAGGCATAAAGTCCTAAACGCCTCATAAGTCTAGTGACTGAAACGTTAGCGGAAGATGAAAACTGTGAAACTCCATAATATCCATAAAGCGAACTATCATTCAAAGTATACGTACCTGTCATTTCTGTCCTGTAAAAAAGGTCACTGTCATTTTCACGGGCATTTGAAAGCAGTGTCTGTACCTGTTCATTTCTGTCCGGATATGATGTATAGCTTGATGTGTCAACAGTCTGTACACCTATTACGGCATTTGCGACAAGCTCAAAGCCCATTACGCATGAAACTGTTACACCCACCAAAGAGTTTCTTAAAACTTGATTTTTTATATTTAGGGTCTTTATCAGTGCAAATATTATGAAAAATGCAACCACAACTACAAGCGACATTATTACAGGCTTTATTCTGACAGAATTAAAGAAATCCTCAAATTTAATAGTCTTGTCCGAATCTGTAAGAAACATGAAGAATACGCCCCACACTGCCAAAAGTATCGGCACAAAGACAATACTATACTTTATGTTCTTTAATACAGACGACAATATCACAATAGCTATAGTTACGGCAACTGCTATAGTCAGTACTGTCATATTTGTTTTGCTTAACGGAAAATCTTTCGGTTCTGCACGGTAATGCAAATAAAACACAACCGCTGGTGCTATGAGCGTGAGAATAAACTGATATGCAGTTATGCCCTTTTTCATCATAACGTCATACGCTCTGAATGCCGATACGACAAGCACAAAGCTGAATATAAATGCAAATCTATATGGTATCTGATTAGTGAAGTGAAATCCGTGCCATATATAGTTAAGCTTGTTCATGTTACAGCTTACGACTATTACGGCAAGCATGACAAGAGACGATATTTTTTCACGTATTTTTATACCATTAGAAAGCACAAACACTCCAAACAAAAACACAGCAAGCATTCCGCACGCAAAATTAGGCAGTCCCTCAACCTTTACGGGTTTGCTGAAAGAAAGCAGATTCTTTAAAATATCTGTCCATTTTTCATAGAAAGTAGTATCTTTCGGGAAAGTATTTTCTGCACTGTAAGTGAGTTTAAGTCCGAAATACGCCGGCAGTGTCATAAAAGCCGAGAGGGCTATTCCCAGTACAGAAGAACGAATCATTATTCCAAGCTTTACAAAAAAGTCCTTGATACCTTTAGGTTCGATAATTCCGGCGGCTGCAAACATAAATATACAGAATATACAAGTAAAATATCCTATATAATAGCTCGACACAAGCGACAGGGCAAGCGATACAGTAAAGAGTTTCCATTTGCGTTCACGGCATATCGCCACAACTCCGGTCATGACAAGCGGAAACAATGCTATCGTATCAAACCACATTACATTCCAGTAATAGCCAAGCACGTAACTGCACAGTGCGAACATTGTTGAGAACATACACACTGAAAAGTTTTTCTGTCTGTAGGTATACCGCAAAAAACAACTACAAAATGCTCCGCTGAAACCTATCTTTGCAATAAGTATATATGTGAGTGCGTCCCTTACGTGTTCGCCGTCAAAGAACACTGAGAGCCAGTTCAGCGGACTCGCCGAATAATACGATATTAAGGAAAGAAAGTTAGTTCCCATTCCGTTCTGCCACGAGTAAAGAAAAGAACCGCCGTTCATGAGCTTTTCCCTTACCACACGGAAAAACGGATAATACTGATGCCATAAGTCCACAACAAGCATCTGCCTGTCTCCGAAAGGATGTATGCTACTTTGTGCAAACGCATAAAGCATTATTCCTGCTGGCACTATAAATGAAATCAGGAAACATAATATTCCCTTGTCATAAATGAATCTTAAGAATCTGTTGTTTTTAATTCCGGTCAGTATTTTCACAAAACCGTTGCTTTTTGTAATCTCTCTGTTATCTTTCATTTGCTTTTATTCCTCAAATAATTATATTTACTGCAATCACGCACGCTAGAAAAAACAAAGTGACTGCAAGTGCTATATAGTCTCTCGGAGCAGATTTAAGCTGTCTCAGTCTTGTACGCCCCTCTCCGCCACAGTAACAACGGCATTCCATAGCTGTGGCGAGTTCGTCTGCCCTGCGAAACGCCGACACAAACAGCGGTATAAGTATTGATACCATATTTTTGGCTCTGTTCATAAAACTGCCTGTGTCAATTTCCGCACCTCTTGCTTTCTGTGCGGAAATGAGCTTGTCAGTTTCCTCAATCAGAGTAGGAATAAACCTAAGTGCTATTGACATCATCATGGCAAGCTCGTGTACCGGAAACTTAAACCTTTTAAGCGGTGACAGCAGTCTTTCCACAGCGTCGGTCAGAGTAATGGGCGACGTTGTGTATGTCAGCAGAGAACTTCCGGCTATGAGCAGGATTATCCTTATCATCATGACAACACTTACATTGATTCCGTCAGAAGTTATTTTCAGAAATTTCCAGTTAAAGTAAACCGTTCCGCTGTGAACAAAAAGTATATTAAGCAACGCCGTTATCAGCAGAAAGGGCATAAGCGGTTTTATACTTTTTGCAAACATTTTCAGCTTTATCTTTGAAAGTAATACAGCTATAACCGTATACACTGCTCCGACTGCAAGGCACACAAAAGAATCTCCGGTAAAAATCATGATGATAAAAATTAGGGTCATGACTATCTTGAAACGGGGGTCAAGCCGGTGAATAACACTGTCCGCCGGAAAAAACTGCCCTATTGTAATATCTTTCAGCAAAATCAACCGCCCTGCCTTTCTTTCAGATAATTTAAAATAAGCTCCTCCGCACGCTCAACTGTATATACTTCCCTGCCAAAGTCAATGCCACGCTTTTTCAGTTCAATAAAGACTTTAGTTATCTGCGGTACGTCAAGACCGATTTCTGCAATCTCCTCCGCACGTGAAAAGACCTTTTCCGTCTCGTCAAAACAGAATATCCTTGATTTATTCATAACAAGAATCCTGTCGGCAAATGAGGCTATATCTTCCATGCTGTGAGAAACTATAAGTATTGTATTTTTAGTTTTTCTGTGATAAGCCTTTATGCATTCAAAAATCCTGTCACGACCGGCAGGGTCAAGTCCGGCAGCCGGCTCATCAAGAATGAGTACACGGGGATTCATAGCCATAACTCCGGCAATGGCAACACGTCTTTTCTGACCGCCGGAAAGTTCAAAGGGCGACCTCTCCAGAAGTTCTTCCGGAAGTCCTAAATCATGTGCGGTCTCAATGACACGGCGTTTTATTTCAGCCTCGTCAAGTCCCATATTCTTACAGCCGAAAGCAATATCCTTGTATGCAGTTTCCTCAAAAATCTGATATTCGGGGTACTGAAAAACAAGTCCCACCTGAAAACGCACATCACGGATTTTGTTTTTGTCTTCCCATATGTCTTTGCCGTCAAGATATACTTTTCCGGAAGTGGCTTTTAAAAGACCATTGAAATGCTGTATAAGCGTGGACTTTCCTGAACCGGTATGCCCCATTACGCCGACCATTTCTCCCTCCTCTATTTCAAGATTAACGTGGTCTACAGCGGTCTTCTCAAATGGCGTACCTTGACTGTATACGTATGTTAAATCCTCTGTTTTAAGGACTGCCAAATCTTTATCTCTCCTTTTTTACACGTCAAGCGACTGTATAAATTTTTCTATCGGGTCTGTTCCGTCTGTGGAAACGTATGCATAATACTGTGAAATTATTGTAGCGTCAACGGCATTTACTTCACCGTCACCATTAACATCGGCTGATTTTTTCTGATTTTCAGTAAGAGTTGACGGATTATCTGTTGAAAGTTCAGCATACTCAATAAGTGCCATTGTAGCGTCTACTGCATTTACAAAGCCGTCGTCGTTTATGTCACCTAATGATATTTCTTTTTCGGGTACTTTATCAAGCGTTTCAAAGTTATAACCGTATTTTTCGGCATAAGCCTGTACGGCAGAACCCTCGCCACTATAAATAGTACCGTTAAAATAATAACTGGAATCATAGCCGTTTGAAATTGTCGAATTATAGTAATCAATATTACATTGAGGATTTAAAATTATCATTTCAGTTAAATCTGAACAATTACAAAATGCATTATATTTTATGCTTTTTACATTTTCCGGAATTTCCACTGATTTCAAAGCAGAACAATTAAAGAATGTTTTTTCGTCTATAACGCTCAAGCTATCAGAAATCTCTACTGACTTTAAATCAGTACAGTTATAAAAAGCATTTACCCCGATAGTATTCACGCTGTCGGGAAGTCTTATTGATGTTAAGCCAGAATAACCAAATGCACTGTCTCCGATACTTATTAAGCTATCCGGAATAACTATTGATGTCAGACTTTGACAACCCCAGAATGCATTATATCCGATACTTGTTACACTATTTGGAATAACTGCCGATGTTAAACCGGAACAATCACGGAATGCGTCATTACCAATGCTTATTACACTATCAGAAATGGCTACATCACCTGTACAGGTTGCACCGTCAATCAGAATACCGTTTACAATAACAAGCGGATTCTCATTTCTTTTTTCTTCAAGCCATAGCGTATCATGAAATACCTGTCCGCCGAAATCCGTCAAGCTATCCGGAATTTTTATTGACACTAAGCTGGTACAGTTATAAAATGCACCATATTCAATGCTTGTCACACTGTCTGGAATTTCTATTGAGGTTAAACTTGTACAACCAAAAAATGCACGTTCCCCGATAACTTTAACACTGTCCGGAATCACTACTGATTCTAAATAAGAACAGTTACAGAATGCATTAAATTTTATGTTTGTTACCGGCACGCCCTCTATATCAGACGGAATGATAACTTCCGTTGCAGAATCATCACATCTTACAATTTCAATATAATCTCCATAATTGTTATATGTAAGCAGTTCATATATATCCTCTGCACTCGCTGTTATTGATTTATCCATAAACCCACTGACATACGGCACACTGAAACCCATAACGCACACTGCCATGATACCTGCAATAATCTTGTTTACTTTCATAAGTAAATCCTCCTTTAATTTAATAATTTCAACAATGCATTCACGCATTCTTTTTCTGATATTATTTCCGGCGGTATGTCAAGACCGGACTTTTTCAGTCTCCATGCAAGCTCCGTCACCTGCGGAACGTCAAGACCTATTTTCCTCAGCGTTTCCACCTGTGAAAAGACTTTTTCGGGTACGTTATCCATAATAATTCTGCCATTGTCCATTACAACCACACGGTCGCACTGTGAAGCCTCGTCCATGTAGTGAGTTATCAGTACTATCGTTATGCCGTATTCACGGTTCATTTTCCGGACGGCTGAAAGTACTTCCTTACGACCCTGTGGGTCAAGCATGGCGGTTGGTTCGTCAAGGATTATGCATTTCGGTCTCATGGCAATAATTCCGGCTATAGCAATACGTTGTTTCTGACCGCCGGAAAGCTGTGCAGGAGAGTGCAGTCTGTATTCATACATATTCACGGCTTTTAGTGCGTCGTCAACACGCTTACGCATTTCCTCATAGGGAACGCCTAAATTTTCCAGTGCAAAGGCTACGTCTTCCTCTACTACTGACGAAACAATCTGATTATCGGGATTCTGAAAGACCATTCCGGCACACTGACGGAGTTCAAAAAGACGTGATTCGTCGGAAGCGTCTATACCGTCAACGATAACCTTTCCTTCGTCAGCCACGAGTATGGCATTGAGGTGTTTGGCAAGCGTTGATTTTCCCGAACCATTATGTCCCAGTACCGCTACAAACTCGCCTTTTTTTATATCAAGGTCTATGCCTTTCAGTACTTCTTCAGAATTATTTCCGCCGTCCTGTTCATAGCGGAAGTGCAGATTTCTTATTTCAATAATATTTTCCATTTGTACCCTCTCAAAATATCAGGAGTTTTCTGCTATAAAATCTTTTATGTTGCCGTTGCGTATATCGGTAAAGTTTCCGCTGTCTGATTCAAGATGAAAGTAACCAGCCACCAGACCGTCGTTATAAGTGCCTGCTCCGCCGATACACATTGAAAACTTTTCATTTATCTCATAAACACGTATGTACAGTCCGCAACCTGTCTCATAGTATGAGTACCCGTCAAAATCAGACCATTTCAGATTACTGCCCTTTTCAGAAAGATTTACCACATCATCAAGTGTGAGTTTTATTCCGTCCGAATAAGGCAAGGCTACATTGTCTTTTTTTGTATAGGAACAGCCGACAAGTGAAATCCCTGCAATAACTATAAATAATATTTTCTTAATATTTATCATCACAGCACGATATACGACCTATTACGTCAATCTTTACAATCCTTATTACTGATTCGCCGTTGTTAGCCTCACAACGCATTTTTATCCAGTTATCATCGGTAGCAAGAACAATCCCACCGCCTAAAAATCTTTCCTGCGTGTTATATATTTCAACGAAATTACCAACAAGGCTTTTTATAATATCAGACATAAAATTATCTCTGCCATATAGCCGTTGAACCGCATGGCAGTGTCATTCCGGTTGACTGTACAGGCAGTCCGATTTCGTCAAATGAAACACTACCGCCGAATTTTTCAGTAAGGACAGTACCGAGAATATAGCCCATTACTGACGGCGAAAGACCTGTGGTATAGCTGTTGAGCAGGAAGAAAAGAGGATTGTCCGAAAGAACCCCCGCACAGAGCTGTACAAGATTATATATTGAGTTTTCGAGTTTCCATATTTCGCCGGAAGGTCCTCTGCCATAGCTTGGGGGGTCCATTATAATAGCGTCGTAACGTCTGCCACGCCTTATCTCACGTGCTATGAATTTTTCACAGTCGTCAACTATCCAGCGTATCGGTTTGTCAGAAAGCCCCGACACTCCGGCGTTTTCCCTTGCCCACTGCACCATGCCTTTTGATGCGTCAACATGGCACACGGAAGCTCCTGCGTCTGCACAGGCAAGAGTAGCTCCGCCTGTATAGGCAAAAAGATTAAGCACGCTGATTTCACGTCCGGCATTTTTTATTTTATCTGACATGAAATCCCAGTTTACAGCCTGCTCCGGAAAAAGTCCGGTGTGCTTGAAACCTGTAGGTTTTATATTAAATTTAAGATTTTTATATTCAATATTCCATACTTCCGGAATTGTCTTTCTGAAAATCCATTTACCACCTCCAGAAGATGAACGGTGATAATGACCGTCCGCTGTATTCCAGAGGGGGCTTTTCTTATCGGTTTTCCATATTATCTGAGGGTCGGGGCGTACAAGGCTTATATTACCCCATGTTTCAAGTTTTTCGCCATCCGACGTGTCAATTATTTTATAGTCTGTCCAGTTTTGTGCTGTTCTCAAAGTTCAGACTCCTTTCTGATATTCTTTCCCTTATTTTTTCTGCAATGCTGTTTACAGCGTCATTTATATCAACAAAATCCATACCCTCCGCCGTAATATTTATAGACGGCTTGAATGGATTTTCATGTACAAAAAGTCTGCCACGATTTCCGAGCAGATGTATATAGCGTGCTATGTGTTCGGTTATAACACAGTCGTTTTTCCATATTTCACGGAAACGCTGAGGAATATCCACATCAAGCGACATCTGCGGATAGTGTTTCATATCTGCAAGCACACTGAGCGGAAGTCCTGTCTTCTTCATTACTGACAAAAGCTTTACCGCCGTAAAAAAACCGTCTCCGGCTGGTATTTCTTCACTGAAGATAATTCTTCCGCTTTTGTCTGCACCTATGCTGTAGCCGTCTTCAAGCATACGTGCAGAAACACTTTTTTCGTCAAAACCTGCCGTAACTGCCTTAATGCCGTTTTCCTCTGCAAATTTCATAAAGCCGTAACTTGTGCCATATGTCACAACAAAAGCATTATCTTTAAGCAGATTATTTTTTTTGAAAAATCCGGCAAAGACTGAAACAAGCCTGTCATTTTCAATTACTGTGCCGTTTTCGTCAACCGCCGTACAGCTTTCGCCGTCGTTATCAAAAATAAAACCGCATTTGCAGTTATTTTCCGGAACAAAATGCATATTGTTTTCCGGCATAACGTATACTTCTGTGCCAAGCTGACCGAAAAGTTTAACGGCAATGTCATTGTATTTTCCGCCGGAACATCTGACGGCAATTTTCATTCTGGAAAAATCCTGTCCGGCTGATTTTTTTATAAAGTCAATATATTCATCAAAGGCGTTTTCACATATGATAGCACCGCCTTTTTTTATTCTGATACGCTTTTCGAGTTCTTCCGGAGCTTTAAAGATGATTCTTTTTATTTCCTCGTATATTTCGTGAGCGAGTTTATAGCCCCCTCCAGAATAAATGCGTATTCCGCAGTATATGCCGTCTTCTGACGAAGTAATCATTATACCAGAATCAGCGTCATGAATATCCGTAAGGCATGAAACGGCAGGAGGCGATAATACACCGAGTTTTTCTGCTATCACGCCGGCAGAACATACTCCACGACATACTGAATCATAAATACTTCCGGCAGATATTCCGCCGTCATATCCGACAGCAACAAGCGGATTCTTTCTGTTTTTCGGCGAAAGAACACCTGCAACAGTCATGCCCGTCTTTTCCGCAAGCTCGTGGTCGGAGCATTCAACAGTAATATATTCGCCGTAAAAATTTTCCATTAATTATACTCCTCTGATAGTGTACACGGCTATGATTTTTTCCGGTATGGCAATTTCAGAAATATTCCGGTATATCCTCGCATAAGGACAGTTGTTATATCTGTTATAAACCGTTATGCCTTTTTTCGTACGGACACAGAAAACAGTGTGTATTGAAGAAAAAAAGCATTTTCCTGTCCAGAATGACATGATGAAGACTTCCGGATTTAAAATAGTTCTGTCACTTATGCACTTTATCCCGAAATATTCCAGTGCCTTTCCGATTTTAAAAGGATTGCACCCGAAAATTCCGGCAAGCATTCTGAAACTTTCCATATAGTGTGATACTTCATACATCGGAACTGTCTTTTTTAGATAAACAAGTGCATTGTGAACCGCTATTACCTCACAGCCGTTGAAACTCATACGGCATAAACCATAACGCATTTCTGAAACATAATCAACTGCCTGTCCGTTAATCATTCTGCCGTACTGTAATTTGTCATATATCTGAATATTATGTCTGTAGTTATTTTCACTAATCATAAAGTAAGCTGTCCGTCATCGTCCTGAGATTTAAAGCCAAGATGTTCATAGGCAAGCTTAGTGGCACAGCGACCACGTGGAGTACGTCCAAGAAATCCCAACTGCATAAGAAACGGCTCGCAAACGTCCTCAATAGTAACGGCTTCCTCACCGATTGCAGAAGCGAGAGTTTCAAGACCTACAGGACCACCGCCGTAGCCTTTTATAATCATTTCAAGCATACGCCTGTCGAGACTGTCAAGACCTAATTCGTCAATTTCAAGACGGGTCAGTGCCATCGAGGCTATCTGCTGATTTATCTCGCCGTCGCCCATAACGTCAGCAAAGTCACGCACACGTTTCAGAAGTCTGTTGGCTATACGTGGCGTACCCCTTGCCCTGCCGGCGACTTCCCCCGCACCGTCTGCCGTACACGGAATACCCAGTATCATGGCACTACGGCGTACTATATCTGTAAGCTGTTCCTTTGAATAGAGTTCAAGACGCTGTATTACTCCGAATCTGTCACGCAAAGGGGCAGAAAGCTGTCCGGCACGAGTAGTAGCACCGATAAGCGTGAAAGGTTTCAAATCCATGCGTATAGAACGTGCCGACGGTCCTTTGCCTATGATTATGTCAATAACTCTGTCTTCAAGTGCCGGATATAAAATTTCCTCGACTGCTCTTGAAAGGCGGTGTATCTCATCAATGAAAAGCACATCATTGTCGGAAAGGCTCGTAAGCAGTGAAACCAAATCCCCCGGTTTTTCGATTGCCGGACCAGTAGTAACACGCAAATTAACGCCGAGTTCATGGGCGATTATAGCCGAGAGTGTAGTCTTGCCCAGTCCGGGAGGACCATATAACAAAACATGGTCAAGCGGTTCGCCACGCAACTTAGCGGCTTTTATATAAATAGCAAGATTTTCCTTTACTTTGTCTTGACCTATATATTCATGGAGAGTCTGCGGTCTGAGAGTTATTTCTATGTCATTGTCTTCTGTAGTATTTTCCGGTGAAATCACTCTGGGAGCAAATTCCATATCATCTGTCTGTATCAATTCAGCACCTCCGTTTTATTTTTCAAAATAGCGTTTTTTGCGTATGTAGAAAGGTTCTGTGACAGCAGAGGCTTTTTTTCCCATATCCTGCTCATAGCTGATAAAGCAGAGCTGTTCATTTGATTTGACAATCCTTGAAAGATACTTTGAGAGAGGTACAAAAAGCTTTCTGGTATTTCCAATCATATCAAGAACTAT
This sequence comes from Ruminococcus flavefaciens, assembly GCA_023667045.1. Lineage (GTDB taxonomy): Bacteria > Bacillota > Clostridia > Oscillospirales > Ruminococcaceae > Ruminococcus > Ruminococcus flavefaciens_AC. Next base: position 113,589 of record JAMPAU010000001.1, read on the forward strand.
GAGAATCTGAGGTTTTTCACAGCCCTGTATCATTTCCACAATAAAAGCCCTGTCAACATTCGGCTGTTTTGCAAGGAACTTTGAAGAAGCACGTGTAAGATGAGTAACGTCATGTTTTGGTGGACGGTATGAAAACGTTTCTTCTTCATTGTATGAAATAGCCTTTATATTGAATTTTCGTGCAATCATGAGAATGCTTTTTATTTCGTCCGAAGAAAATTCCTTGCCGTATGAATTTGGATTAAGAACCGCCGAAACAGTCTGTATAAGGTCAAAAAGTCTGAGACAGTTTATTTTGTAGTACTCGACATACCGCTTTGCAAACTGTTGTAATAAGCGTTTGCTTGTAAAAAAAGGTATAAACATTTCTTTTTTAGGATTCTGAATAGTAATCAGTTCAAGCCTTATTCCGTCGGAACTTTCAGTTACAGGATTTTTGCAGATTACATATACATTGCTTTTTATGAGGGTCTGCAAAAACAATGACCGCTTTGAAGAATCTGTAATGGCTTCTCTGAGCAGTTCGTCAAGATTCATATAAAAAATCTTCCTTTCTGTATCAAATATTTCCCGACGCAATAAGTCTGAGTACTTCCCTTATAAGTTCCTGTGTACTGAGCGAAGAATCACATTTGCGGAGCAGAGGGGCAATCTCTCCCTGAGAATAACCAAGCACCATGAGAGCTTCCATAGCCTCAGAAACGGCAGAAGACGAAATATCGGTGGTATTGACACTGGCAGAAATATTTTGTGCCGTAAATGATTCTGAAGATATTTTATCTTTAAGTTCAAGTACTATACGCTGTGCAGTCTTAGCACCTATGCCCTTAGTACGTGTAAAAGCCTTGCTGTCTCCGGAGGCAACAAGAAAAGCGAAATTTTCGGGTGTAATATCAGAAAGTATAGCTATGCCTGCCTTTCCTCCCACACCGGAAACAGATATTAAAAGCTGGAAACAATTAAGCTCCTGACTTGTCGCAAATCCGAAAAGTTCAATATTATCATCTCTTACGCTCATATGCGTGTAAAGCGTTACCTCGTCGCCGACCTTGCCGAGCTGTGAAACGGTATTGTAGGAAGTTCTGCACCCATAGCCTACTCCGGCACATTCCACAACAACAAAATTCATATCCTTTACTGTGAGTTTTCCTCTCAGACTGTATATCATAAAAAAATCTTCCTTTTTATATTAAATTATCTCCACCGCACTGTATGACCGTGACATATTGCAACTGCCAAAGCGTCGGCGGCATCGTCGGGTTTTGGAATGCGTGCAAGTCCCAGCAGACTGCGTGTCATTTCCATCATCTGACGTTTTTCGGCTTTTCCGTATCCTGTCACCGACATCTTGACCTGCAAAGGCGTATATTCGGCAACCGGAATAAATCTTTTTGCGGCGGAAAGAATCGTCACGCCCCTTGCCTGTGCAACGTCTATAGCAGTTTTCTGATTGGTAGTAAAATAAAGCTTTTCAACCGCCATGCAGTCGGGCTTGAATTTATCAAATATATATTCTATATCCTCGCTTATTGCCCTAAGGCGTTCTGTAAATATAGTTCCTGCCTCTGTAGTAACAGCACCGTATTCTACCGGACTGAAATTTATTCCGTCATAATCAAGTATTCCAAAACCCACTATAGCATATCCGGGGTCTATTCCCAGTATTCTTATTTTTTCCACATTATTTTACCTGTTCTGTTGAAAATGTCCGTATAATAACGTATACTTATTATACACCCTACTATTATACCACACTGAAACGGCTGTTTGCAATATATTTATATCTTTTTTATTGATTTTTACAAAAAAATCTGATATAATGTATGTTATGCTATCAGTTAAATTTTCCGGAGGTAAAAAATATGGACTTACAGGAACTTCGCAACGAAATTGACATTACAGACAAGGAAATACTCTCGCTTTTCATGAAACGTATGGAACTGTGCAAGGGTGTTGCCGACTATAAAAAACAAAACAATATGCCTGTTTTTCAGGGAGGACGTGAAAAACAGGTTATTGACAGAATAAAAAGCCTTACCAATGACACATCTCTCGAAAACGGCACGGCGGCACTTTTCACTACAATAATGGACATAAGCAAACTATTGCAAAACAGAAAACTCCTCTCAGCCAATCATGAATACAATTTCAGCGTGCCAGACTTTGAAAAGGCTGAAAAAATAGGCTGTCAGGGTACTTCCGGTGCAAACTCCGAAACTGCCTCACGAATGATTTTCGGGGATAAAAAACCAGTCTTCTATAATTCTTTTGAAGACGTTTTCAGAGCAGTGCAGTCCGGCGAAATAGACTACGGTGTTATACCGCTCAAAAACTCAACCGCCGGAATGATTGACAGTGCATACGACCTTATGGCAAAGTACAGCGTATATATTGCAAAACAAGTATGTGTTGAAATAAGTCATTGTCTTGTCGCAAAGAAAGGCACTGCAATAAAAGATATAGAATGCGTATATTCTCACCCACAGGCACTTGCACAGTGCAGTGCATTCCTTACAGAAAATAATCTTGCAACTTCTCCATACAGCAATACGGCGACTTCCGCTGAAATGGTAAGCAACAGCGACGAAAAAATAGCCTCAATATGCTCCGCTGACTGTGCTGAACGTCTCGGACTTGAGATTCTCGCCGAAAATATCGCCGACTGTTCCGTAAACAGAACTCAGTTTGTGTGTATCGCACGTGATTTACAGGTGTCGCCGGAAGCTGACACGATTTCCGTCATGATACAGATTCCGCATACAGAGGGAAGTTTATACCGTCTGCTTACAAAATTCTACGTAAACGGCATGAATCTCATCAGAATAGAAAACCGTCCGGTACGTGATGGAAGTTTTGATGTGATGTTTTATCTTGATTTCAGCGGAAAACTTACCGACCCAGCAGTAAGGGCATTAATGAACGACCTTTCCGAAAATATGGAATACTTCCGCTGTCTCGGAACGTTCAGAAACGAGTAAAATCATAAACGGATAAAAGGAGTGATATATTATGTCCCATAAACTGAGTTCCCTGCTTGAAAAGAAATTCGTGTTTCTTGACGGTGGTATGGGAACTATGTTACAGGCACACGGCATACAGACAGAACACGTCCCCGAACTTCTCAATATCACAAACCCCGAAGCTATCATGAAAATTCACAGTATGTATGCGGAAGCCGGTGCTGATATTGTCTATGCCAATACATTCGGTGCTAATCGTTTCAAGCTCGAAAACTCCGGCTACAGTGTCGAGGAAGTTATAAAAGCAGGAATATCCAACGCTAAAAAAGCAGTTGCCGGAAAGTCTCTCGTTGCACTCGATATGGGTTCGCTCGGACAGATGCTTGAACCCTCCGGCACACTCACATTCGAGGAAGCATATGACGTATACAAGGAAATTGTCCTTGCCGGAAGTGAGGCAGACGTTATAGTTATAGAAACAATGACGGACTTATATGAAGTAAAATCCGCACTGCTTGCTGTAAAAGAAAACTCCGACAAGCCTGTGCTTGTGACAATGACATTTGAGGAGAATATGCGTACATTTACCGGAGTATCGCCGGAATGCATGGTAGCAGTATTAGAGGGTCTTGGTGCTGACGCTATCGGTGTAAACTGCTCTCTCGGTCCGGAAGAACTTTTTCCGGTGCTTGATAAAATATGTTCGCTTACTTCACTGCCGGTTATTGCAAAGCCAAACGCCGGACTTCCCGACCCTGTAACAAATATGTTTAACGTAAATCCGGAGGAGTTCGCCGAAAGTGCTATGAAACTTGCCGGAGCAGGCGTTAAGATATTCGGGGGCTGTTGCGGAACTACTCCGGAACATATCCGACAGATGATTGAAAAGCTTGAAAATGCCGAAAATATAAAAAGATCTATAAAGCGTGTAAGTCTGGCGTGTTCTGCCGTGAACTGCGTTACAATAAACCAGCCCCGCATTATCGGCGAACGCATTAACCCTACCGGTAAAAAACGTTTCAAGGAAGCACTCATAAATCACGACATTGACTATATTTTAGGTCAGGCTGTGGAGCAGATTCATGCAGGTGCGGAAATACTTGATGTAAACGTGGGACTTCCGGACATCGACGAAAAAGAAATGATGATTACAGCAGTAAAGGCTATTCAAGGCATATGCGACACGCCTTTACAGCTTGATTCTACCATTCCGGCAGTACTTGAAGCCGGTCTGCGTATCTACAACGGCAAACCCATTGTAAACTCTGTAAACGGCGAGGACGAATCACTTGACAGTATTCTTCCGCTTGTAAAAAAATACGGTGCGTCTGTTGTAGGGCTTACTCTCGACAAGGGCGGTATACCCAAAACCGCTGAGGGACGTTTTGCAATAGCTGAAAAAATCCTCCGACGTGCTGAAAGTTACGGCATACCTAAAGAGGACGTTTTTATTGACTGTCTCACGCTTACCGCCTCCGCTGAACAGGACGGCGTAATGGAAACCCTCAATGCCCTTAATCGTGTAAAAAATGAGTTAGGACTAAGGACAGTATTAGGCGTATCAAATATTTCATTCGGTCTGCCTAACAGAGAACTCATCACACGTACATTCTTGACTATGGCACTGCACAGCGGTCTGGATTTGCCGATTATCAACCCCAATATTGATTCAATAACCGGTGCTGTACGTGCTTACAGACTGCTTGCCGGAATAGACCGCAATTCCGCTGAATTTATAAGCGTTTACGCCAATAACGCCCCTGCTCCGTCCGCTCCGGCAAGTGCAGAAAAAGGCTCTCCGGATTTGGTATATGCTGTCGAAAACGGTCTTAAAAACGACGCTTTAAAGGCTGTCCGTGAACTCATGGACACTACCGACCCTATGGAACTTATAAACGGCTATCTGATTCCGGCACTCGATTCAGCAGGCGAAAAGTTTGAAAAGGGAAAAATTTTTCTTCCTCAGTTGATACTTACGGCAGGAGCGGCACAGGCTTGCTTTGAAGTGATAAAGGAAAAACTCTCACTCAATAACGCCGGAAGTGTTTCAAAGGGAAAAGTAGTTCTTGCCACCGTAAAGGGAGATATACACGACATAGGCAAGAATATAGTAAAGGTTCTGCTTGACAGCTATGGATTTGATGTTATAGACTTAGGCAAGGACGTTGACCCACAGCTTATAGTTGATACGGCTATAAAACATCAGGTAAAGCTTGTGGGACTTTCCGCACTCATGACTACCACTTTAGGTGCTATGGAAGAAACTATACGGCTTTTGAATGCCCAGTACCCCGAATGCAAAACGGTAGTAGGCGGTGCTGTCCTCACTGCTTCGTATGCAGAACAAATTCACGCTGACTTCTATGCTAAAGACGCTAAACAGACCGTTGATGTGGCATCACGCATTTACGGAAAATAATAAAGAAGAAAGGATATAATTTTTATGATTATACTTGACGATTTAAGAGTTGAAATGACCAACTACAGAAAGGAAATGACCGAACTCGCTGATGTTCTCAATATTCAGAAAGCTAAAGAACGCATTGCAGAACTCAATGAGGAAACTGCTAAGGACGGTTTCTGGGACGACCTCGAAAACTCACAGAAAGTACTCCGTGAAACAAAGTCCCTTGAAAGAAAAATCGAAAAATACAACAAGCTCAATGACAGTCTCGAAGACTTAATTACCCTCATAGAGCTTTCCATTGAAGAAGAAGACGACAGCTCGGTTGACGAAATAAAGACTGATTCTGAAACTTTTAAGCGTAAACTCGAAGAAGAAAAACTCTCTACTCTCCTTACCGGAGAATACGACAACTCAAACGCTATTCTTACATTCCATGCCGGAGCAGGCGGTACAGAGGCTCAAGACTGGGCTGAAATGCTCTACAGAATGTACAATCACTGGGCAGAACGTCATAACTATAAAGTAACTCTTATGGATTACCTTGACGGCGACGATGCTGGCATGAAGTCCGCTTCCATACTCATTGAGGGTGACAACGCTTACGGCTACATGAAATCCGAATCCGGCGTACACAGACTTGTCCGCATATCGCCCTTTGACGCTTCCGGCAGAAGACATACCTCTTTCGCCGCACTCGAAGTTATGCCGGAAATCGATGATTCAATAGAAGTTGACATCAGACCCGAAGACATAGAAATGGAAGTTTACCGTTCAAGCGGTGCGGGCGGTCAGAAAGTAAATAAGACAAGTTCCGCTGTACGTCTTATCCATAAGCCTACTGGTATTGTCGTATCATGTCAGACACAGCGTAGCCAGTATCAAAACAAAGACTATGCCATGAAAATGCTCCGCTCAAAACTCGTTGAGATAAAGGAACGTGAACACCTTGAAAAAATCGAGGACATCAAGGGCGTACAGCGTGAAATAGCATGGGGTTCACAGATACGCTCATATGTATTCATGCCCTATACTCTCGCCAAAGACCACCGCACCGGCTTTGAAAACGGTAATATTCAGGCTGTTATGGACGGCGATATTGACGGCTTTATAAATGCATATCTGAAATCGCTTTCACACGGTACTCTCGCAAAATAATAATAAAGGAGGTTATTTCCTATGGGTGACTTTGTTATATGGATATTGATGTTTGCTATTGTATATATGGTTCTGAACAGTCTAAAACCAAAGGAAAAACCCTCTGAACCCGAAAAAAAGCCGTCTCCGCCTAAATCTGACGACACTGAATATACAAGGAATTTCAAGGATAAAATCGCCATTGAAATGATTAAAGGCAAATCAGCAGATGATATTATCGCAGAACATTCATCTCTTACGGCAGATGAAATAAACAAGTGGAAAAATGATTTGCTTGATAATATTTCACGTCTTTCTACTGAAAACGCCGATTTGTCTATGCGTGTCGGACAGCTTTATATGAAAGTACAATGGCTTGAAAAAACCTGCAAAACCCATATAGGCGACGACTGGAAAGAAAAAACCGGCTATAAATACCTCTGAGCGTGTTCACTTAATGAGCGGACACGCTCTTTTTTTATGCACACCATTCTGCATGAAATTCATATAATACAGCAGAAGATTTTTTCTTAAAGCCGTATCATTATGGCAGAATGGAGATTAATATGAAAGACAAAATCAGAATACTTGTAGCCGGCGGTGATATGCGTCAGGTATACTGTGCCGGAAAACTTTCAGCGATATATGATACTTATGTAATGGGCTTTTCCGCTGAAGCAATACCGGAAAAAATGAACCTAAAAAAAGCCGTGACAGATACTGACGGCTTTTATGATTTTGCGGTACTGCCTGTTCCGCCCCTTGACGAAAACGCTATGATTACTGCACCTTGCAGCAGTGAAAAGATAAATCCCGAAGAAATACGCCGTTTGCTTAAACCGGACGGCATTGTATTCGTCGGAAAATACGACGGCAGACTTTCAGTGGCTTTTGACGGTCTTGAAATAATTGACTATATGGAGCGTGAAGACCTCAGTCTTAAAAACGCTGTGCCGACAGCAGAGGGTGCTGTTGAAATCGCCCTCAGCGAACTGCCGGTTACTCTTAACGGACTCAAAGTGCTGATTGTAGGGCTTGGTCGCATAGGCACAGCCCTTGCCGAAATATTAAAGGGTTTCGGTGCAGACGTTACCGCATCTGTACGCAATGCAAGAGGTACAGCTAAAGCACGTATTTTAGGCATAAAGTCAGTCTGTACCGACAAAATGAATACAGACTATGCACTTGTTTTCAATACAGTGCCGGAAATGATTTTCAATAATGAACTGCTTGAAAAGTTCGGCGACGACACGCTTTTCATTGACCTTGCCTCAAAACCGGGAGGAATAGATTTCAAGTCTGCAACTGTTCTCGGCAAAAAAGTAGTCTGGGCGTTGGGTATTCCCGGTAAAACCGCACCTGTCACATCGGGAGAGTTCATAGCCGAAACGGTCGCCGGAATTATTGACGAAAGGGGTTTTTATAAATGAGCAAAACATTCAGCGGTCTTAAAATAGGATTTGCCATGACCGGCTCTTTCTGCACATTCGGGAAATGCTTTGAGCAGGCGGAAATACTCAGAAATATGGGTGCTGAAATCATTCCTGTAATGTCTGAAAATGCTTCCGGAATATCAACACGTTTCGGGACAGCAGACGAAAATATAAAAAAACTTGCTGAAATAGCCGGAAAGGACGTTATAACCACAATATCCGGTGCTGAACCTATAGGTCCGAAAAACATGACAGACATTATGGTGGTTGCACCGTGTACATCAAATACCGCCTCTAAACTCGCTAACAGCATAACCGATACGGCGGTTACAATGGCTGTAAAGTCGCACCTTAGGAGCGGTAAACCTGTAGTCCTTGCGATAGCCTCTAATGATTCTCTCTTGGGGTCGGCTAAAAATATAGGAGAGTTATTTAATCGGAAAAATTATTATTTCGTCCCCATGCTACAGGACGACTGCACCAAAAAACCTGCCTCACTGGTTGCGGAGTTTTCCATGTTGCCGGAAGCAGTTTCTGCCGGACTGAAAGGAATACAGCTCAGACCAATAATATATCACAAATCGGACTGAAAAAATACGGCGGTCAGAAAATCCGACCGCCTTTACGCTACATAAATATAAGCAAAAGTGTATATATAATCTGTACAACAGTGGCAATAACAAACATCACTGAACTTTTTGCCACACAAAATCCACGCTTTACCTGTGCCGGAGTTGTAGAGGGTATTCTGTTTTTTTCACGGAAAAGACACAAAAGAAAGAATCCCATAACCGCCATGACAAGTATAAGCACTGATGTAAATATAAATCCGGCGTTTTCTGCAATATACGATATAGCCGTAGACATGGTATTTATAAAGACGTGTACAATAACCGCCGGAATCACAGAATTGTGTTTAAGCGTGATGTGTGCAAGGAATGTACCAAGCAGAAAAGCAAGCACAAACTGTGGTATATTATGGTGTGAAAGTCCGAAAAAGAAAGCCGTCGCAAAAACCGCAAATCTCTGGTTTGTGCGTGAAAATACTCTAAGCAACATTCCTCTGAAAAAAATCTCCTCAGTGAGCGGTGCAACAACACACGTATATACCGTCATCACTGCAAATCCCGTGCCTGTCACTGCCATTCCGTCCGTACTCATGACATTGGTTGTATAACCGTAATGTTCAAACATATCATTTATTCCGGACGATACAAAGAGCGATACTGTCCACAGAAAAAAAGCTGTGAGACAATACTGAAAAGCCTTTCCGGCACTGAAATCACGTGTACGTATCAACAGACTTTTCGGGATTCTCGCCATTGAAAGTCCCATGAATGCAAACCCGATATTTGCAATGACAAATGCAAGCATATTTATTCCAGCAAATATCGACGAGCTGTTCATATAATCTGATATTGTACTTGTATCAACGCCGGCATTCCGTGACGATATAACCGTTTTTATTATATATGAAGCAAGCAGTGCAAGAACGTTGCTTATAAAAAACTGTCCGAGCAAAGCCCAACCGCCTATTGAATAGAAACGCTTTATTTTACGGCGTTCAGTAAGTTCGGGTTCAAGGGGAATCGTGCATTCGGGAGCGTCGAGTTCCGGCATTATGTCGGAGTAGTCACCGCTAAATTCTGGATATTCTGTCGGGTTATCAAAAGGATTCAGCTTGTCTGGAAGTCTGTTTTTCCTTTCCTCCTCAATCTGCCTGTTAAGCCTGTATATTTCGTTATTCAGAGCGGATATTTCAGCCCTGTAATATTCTTCACTCATTTGTGCCTCCTCTCAAGTATTTTACTTATTCACTAATTATATATGACATATGAATCTGTCTCGGATTCTTTTTTCACCTTAATGTAAACACCCATTATACACCTCTAAAAAATATAAAACGGTTCGTTGCTTTTCGGGGATTCTTCCGGAAGTACTTCCAGTTTGTATTTCATATAGATATAGTCTTCTCCTTTTAAATTCTGCTCACACCAGTTAATTAATGTATGTAGTTCTTCAAGTACATCATCTATCTGCTGAGGAGTGAAAACACCCCAGTCCCTTACTAAATTTACGCCCGTTTCAACAATGGCTTTTTTCCATACTCTGTCATAAAATTTCTGATTGGCTACAGAATGCATGAAAGTCAAACTGCTGTTTTCATCATCTTTATCTCCGCTGTATCTATGCATTTCCATTGCCATATGTCACCTGTACTTCCTAAAAAATATAAAACGGTTCGTTGCTTTTCAGGGATTCTTCCATAATGACTTGAATCAATTCCTCAATCTGCATACGCATTTTACAGTGATTATTTTTGTTGCTCCATTCCATTAATTTATTCAGTTCGGCGATTACTTCATTTGTCTGATTCGGCGTGAAACTTCCCCAGTCTTTGAAAAGTTTCAGTCCTGTTTCAGCAATGCCTTTTTCCCATACACTTCTGAAATATTTTTCAGACGCTACCGGACAGCTATAAACTATCTGACTGTTTTCGTCTTTCCAGTCGCCGTCAAACCTCACTAAATCCACTGCCATACTATCACCTACTTGTGATACTTTCCGCCCTCTGCAATCTGAAAAGCCCTGTAAATCTGTTCAAGGAGCATAACTCTTGCTAACTGGTGCGGAAAAGTCATCTCCGACATGGAGAGTTTAAAGTTACCCATTGACTTTATTTCCGGAGCAAGTCCGAAAGAACTTCCGATTATGAAAGTGACCGTACTAAAACCGTTCACGCCGGCGGACGATATTTTTTCCGAAAACTTAACACTTGTAAGCTGTTTCCCCTCAATGCACATAGGTATTATCATACCTTTTGCGTACTTCTTTATCTGGACAGCCTCTTTCTGCAATGCCGTTTCTATTTCCTTTGCTGACGGGTTATCACTAAGTCTGCACTCGTCGAGTTCATGAAGTTCAAATGTGCAGTAACGTGAAAGTCTCTTGATATATTCTGCACAGGCACTGCGGAGATACTCCTCTTTGAGTTTTCCTATAACTATTAAATTCACTGTCATCAGAAAATAACCGCCCCTCCGTTAGTCTCGACACGTGCCACGCCCATAAGGTAATCTTTATTAAATACATATCTTTCGTCAAGAAACTTTCTTGCTGTACCGAATGCGACCGACGGTTTGTTATTTTCCTGACTGATATGACCTAAAACTACATGAGTAGTGCCGTTCTGAATAAGCTTTCCGACCTGTACCGCACAGTCGTCATTGGAAAGATGACCTGTTTCAGACAATATACGCTTTTTAAGATACAAGGGATAATTCCCCTGCCGTAACATCATCTCGTCATAATTCGACTCTATAAGAACCATTTTACAGCCTTTAAGTGCTTCATCTGTTTCGGGAGTTATACAGCCGGTATCAGTACATACGGCACAGTATTTGTCATCATAGGTATGTATTTTATAACCGCACGGCTCTACAGCGTCATGCGATATTCCAAAGGCACTTACTTCCATATCGGCACAGGCTATATTTTTTTTCATTTCAATAACCGGAGATTTCGGCGAAATTTTTCCGTCGTCGCATAGTTTCCGGAGAGTTTTCTTTGTGCTGTAAACCGGAATACCTGTTTTCTGTGTGAGCACTTTAAGACCGGAAACATGGTCGCTGTGTTCGTGGGTTATAAAGACCGCCTGTACTGCTGTAAGCGGTATTCTGTTTGTTTCGAGTGCGGAGGAAAGTCTTTTAAAACTCACTCCGCAGTCTATAAGGATTCCGGCTTTTTCAGTTCCTATAAAATGAGCGTTGCCCTTGCTTGAACTGAAAAGCGGATAAAATCTTGCCATTTCAAACCTCTTTTCTGTCGGCGATGTACCCCATAGCTAAATATTCATGCCCAAACATACTGCACTGTCCTAAAAAATTAAATTTCAGATTTTTATATGTCTCCAGAGCCGGAATATTACTTTTTGCTACAAATAAATGCACAGAATTACAGCCTTTTTCAAAAAGCGTTTCAATAAGTTTTTCCAGCATTATTTTTGCATAGCCGTTTCCTTGATATTTAGGTGCAATAACTATTCTTGCAATTTCGCACTGTGTGCCGTCATTTATTTTCCAGAAGTCATTATTTTTAAAAACGCTGTCTGTTTCAACAGAACACGCACCTATTATTTCATTATTACTCTCGAATATATACAGATTTCCGTTTCTGAAATCCTGCACGGCATTTTCACGTGTGGGGTAATCTTCTGTCCAGAGTGAACAGTTAATCCCTATTACACCTCTGTACATTTCAGTAACAATATCAATATCTTTCTGTTCTGCTTTTCTGAGATTCATATTTTTCTGATTTCAACACCCTGTCTTGTTTCACGGACTTCATAGCCGAGTGCCGTGATTTTATTTCTGATTTCGTCGGCAAGTGCAAAGTTCTTTTCCTTGCGTGCGTTTTTTCTTTCCTCAACAAGAGCCATTACTTCTGCCGGAATTTCTTCCTTTTCACTGTCAGCGAACTTTACAGCGTTTTCAATGAGGTCAAAACCTAAAACCTTATCGAACTCCTTAATAAGTGCAAGTTTTGTGACAGCGTTTGCGTTTGATTTCAGAACGTCATAAACTGCTGTAACCGCAAGTGAAGTGTTTAAATCGTTGTCGAGTGCGTCAGTAAAGACTTTCATAAGACGGTCATATTCTGCCATGTCAATATCTCCGGAGTTGTCGGCAGTAAGCGGAGCGATTTTTTCAACAAGCTTATTGTAAGAAACAACGGCATTGTTTAAATTGTCCCAGTCAAAAACAAGCGACTTTCTGTAATGAGACAGCAGGCAGAAATAACGGTACACAACCGGATTGTAGCCCTTTTCCTCTAAAAGCGACACTGTAAGAAATTCGCCTTTAGACTTGCTCATCTTACCGCTGTTGGTGTTGAGGTGGTGAACATGAAACCAATAGTTGCACCATTCATGACCTAAATAAGCCTCGCTCTGTGCGATTTCGTTGGTGTGGTGCGGAAATGCATTGTCTATACCGCCACAGTGAATATCAAGGTATTCGCCGAGATTTTTCATGCTTATGCACGAGCATTCAATATGCCAGCCCGGATAGCCTACACCCCAAGGACTATCCCATTTAAGCTCCTGCGAGTCAAATTTAGACTTAGTGAACCACAGTACAAAGTCCGCCTTGTTGCGTTTGTTTGAGTCTTCCTCAACGCCCTCACGGACACCTACAGCTAAATCTTCCTCTTTGAAGTCATTGAAGACATAGTACTTGTCAATCTTTGAAGTATCAAAGTAAATATTTCCGCCTGCCTCGTAAGCATATCCTTTTTCCATGAGCGATTCAATAACACGTATAAACTCGTCTATATATGAGGTTGCCGGCACTACAACATCGGGGGTTTTTATGTTAAGTTTTTTGCAGTCGCTGAAAAAAGCGTCCGTATAGAACTGTGCTATCTCCATGACCGTCTTGTGTTCACGTTTAGCACCTTTAAGCATTTTGTCGTCTCCGGTGTCGCCGTCGCTTGTGAGATGTCCAACGTCTGTGATATTCATGACACGCTTAACGTCAAGACCAGTGAAACGGAGATACTTTTCAAGAACATCTTCCATGATATATGTGCGGAGATTTCCGATATGTGCATAGTGATAAACAGTAGGTCCGCAAGTATAGATACTTGCCTTGCCTGTCTCGTGTGGAATAAATTCCTCTTTTTTATGTGAAAGTGAATTGTATAACTGCATAGTAAATTATGCTCCTTTAAAAAAATTTATAGATTCTGATATTTTGCCAAAGTTTCTTTTTCAATTTTGTAGAGATTGAAGTTATTGTCTTTTTCCGTTTCCTGAGCGATAAACTCAGCAAGACGTTTTTCGTCGGTCAGAAGACACCCTGCCTGATAAGCGAGCTGTTCATACCAGTCCCATGAGTATCTGTCGTCCGGATAACTGTGCGGAAACTCTATCTCCGATATAGTACCGGTAATACAGCTTTTCACGCCTCTTGCGGTAAAGAAATTGCTGTCAACGGATATAATTATTTCTATGTCATTATATTCGTTGGTCTCATCGAAAAAGCTACCGCTGTGAAAACTGCTCCATTCAAGGATAGAAGCACGGATTCTTCTTGTCCTGTCAGCCACTCCGTAGCTAATTGTCATTCTTTCCGGTGGTACTGAAATATCGTCTTTGTCCATTTTCAAGTCATACTGCATATAGTTGACGATACTTTCTATCTGTCTTTCCCGAAAACGTATGTATTCAAACCCGAAATTAAAAAATACAGACATATTATCAAAAACTCCTTTTTATTTTTGTTCACACAAAATTATTTTTTCACTGCCGGCATTACAGTGAATACCGGCATAATATAATTATTTATTTTCTGATACCGGAAATTTCCTCTTTAAGTTTTTCAATTTCCGTATTCAGACGGCAAAGTTCCTGTGAAACAGGGTCGGGAATGTGTATCTGGTCTATTTCACTGCAAACGTCCGGACATATCTTTCTGCCGTTTCTTCTTACTATCCTTGCCGGAACACCAACGGCTGTGCAGTTGTCAGGGATTTCATTCAGCACAACGGCATTTGCTGCGATTTTAACATTGTTGCCTACCTTGAAAGGACCAAGCACCTTTGCACCTGCTCCGACAAGTACATTATGTCCGAGAGTGGGGTGACGTTTGCCTTTGTCTTTTCCTGTACCGCCGAGAGTTACCCCCTGATACAAAAGACAGTTGTCACCGATGACAGCGGTCTCACCGATAACCACGCCCATGCCGTGGTCTATGAAAAGCCCTTTTCCTATTTCTGCACCGGGGTGAATTTCTATTCCGGTTTTTCTGCGTGTATTCTGCGAAATCATTCTTGCAACCGTAAACATCTTTCTTTTATAGAACCAGTGTGCAATACGGTAATTTCTTACTGCCACAAGACTGGGATAAGTCAGCAGTATTTCAAGAGTACTGTGTACAGCAGGGTCACGCTCTCTTATAAGCCGAATATCTCTCTTTATATATTTAAACAAGCTTTTTCCTCCTTTTGAAAAAATTCAGCCTCCGGAGACGTACACAAAAATAACGCACTCCGGAGGCGTATGTAAACGCTGTTCCACTCCGATTTATAACTCATTGACCTGTAACGAAGGTTTTACGCCACGGAATACTTGATTTCCTCCGCAGAGCTGACAGACGCACTTCACTTTTATGGTATATGCCGTCACACCGCACCGGCACTCTCTGAAAAACCTTTAATAAAAGCTACTCTGACTGCTACGCCTTTAAGAAAATATTACTTTATATATTATATACCAGAATGACGGATTTTGTCAAGGCTATAAATATAATTTATATTGCATGAAATATGCCTGTGCGTGTTAATCTTGACACATTATGTCAATTATGTTATAATAGGACAAACTAGATTTTTTAGGAGAGGACAGGATTATGGACAACTCTATAAATACTGAAAAGATAATGTCTCGCATAAGGCTTGAAATAAAAGAAAAAAATATTCCGGACTTTGAAGATGTACCGTACAGAAAAAATATCGGCTCGGAAGTTCCGGAAAACCCCGACGACGCAATAAATGAAATGCGTTCATGTTCATATGTGCATTCATACAGACAGCTTGCCGGAAAACCTCTGAAAGTATTTCTGAAAAAAACTGTCCGTAAAATAATAAAATTCTATACAGAGCCGGTTATTGACGAACAGAACGACTTTAACTCGGCAACCGAAACAGCTATCACTTCCATGCGTAATACTCAGAAAAAACTTATTGAACGAATCGAAAAGCTCGAAGAAGAAAACCGCCGTCTTATAAAAGACCTCTATGGTGAATGATATGAAAGTAATACAGCTTTTGCCCACTGTATCATACGGCGATGCAGTAAGCAACGACGCTCTCGCACTCAACAGGGTTATAAGGTCAATGGGACTTCAGACCACTGTCTGTGCTGAAACAGCCGGAAAAAATCTCCCTGTAAAAAATATCCGTGAACTTAATGAAATCTCGGCAGAAGATATTCTTATATATCATATGTCAACAGGCACAGACTTGAATTTTTCACTGCAAAGGCTCTCCTGCCGTAAAATGATGATTTACCACAATATAACTCCTCCGGAATTTTTCCGTCCGTACAGCCGTGAGATGTTTTCACTGACAAGCTACGGCTATCGTGGTCTTGAATATCTGAACAAAACTTTTAATTACTGCCTTGCCGATTCAGAGTATAATAAATCACAGCTTATAAAATATGACTATCACTGTCCAATTGAAGTCAGACCAGTGCTGATACCTTTCAAGGATTACAGAAAACCTTACGACCAGTACATTACTAAAAAATACAATGACGGCTGGACTAATATTATATTCGTCGGAAGAATCGCCCCTAACAAAAAACAAGAGGATATTATCAAGACATTCTATTACTACAAAAAAATAAATCCGAAATCAAGACTTATTCTTGTCGGTTCATGGAACGGCATGGAAAACTATTATGAACGTCTGAAAAACTATGTGAAAATCCTAAAGCTGAATGATGTCATATTTACCGGTCATGTGACTTTCAGCGAGATACTGGCATATTACCGTGTGGCTGATATTTTCCTGTGCATGAGCAGACACGAGGGTTTCTGTGTACCGCTTGCGGAAGCGATGTTCTTTAATGTTCCTGTAGTTGCACTGAATGCCGGAGCAGTGCCGGAAACTCTCGGCGGTAGCGGTGTACTTCTGCCGGACAGTGACCCTGCCCACGCTGTTGAGACAGTAAACCGCATAATCAATGATGATATTTTCCGGCAGAATATAATAAAAAATCAGCAGAAAAGACTTTCTGACTTCTCTTACAAGAAAACAAGCCGTCTCTTTAAAAAAATACTGACAGGCTTTATAAATGGTGAATAACATGAAAAAAACAGGCTTTATTATTCCATGGTACAGCGATGATATTTCCGGCGGTGCTGAAAATATGCTCCGTGACCTTACCGCCGACCTGCACAAAAAAAACTTTCCTGTCGAAATCCTCACAACGTGTGCCGGAGAGTTTCATTCTGACTGGAACAGAAATCACTACAAAGAGGGTGTATATTTCAGCAGAAACAACATTCCAGTGAGGCGTTTCAAAATCCGCAAGCGTGATACTTCTGCATTCGACGAAATCAATTTCAAACTGATGAATAACATTCATATAACTTACGACGAAGAAAAAGTTTTCCTGCGTGAAATGATTAACAGCAACAGTCTTTACCGCTATATGCTTGAAAACTCCGATAATTATTCATTGTTTGTATTTATTCCGTATATGTTCGGTACAACGTACTGGGGCATGAAACTCTTTCCGGAAAAATCAGTACTCATTCCCTGTCTGCACAATGAACCATATGCACATATGGAACACTTCAAAAGGCTTTTCCCGAAAACCGCCGGAATGATTTTCAACTCTGAACCGGAAAAAATCTTTGCTGAAAATATATATAACCTAAAAAATGTCAGAACCCTTACGGCAGGTATCGGAATGGATACGGATATTTCGGGAAATCCGGAAGACTTCCGCATAAAATATAATATCCATGAACCTTTTATACTGTATTCCGGCAGAAAAGACAGCGGAAAAAATATTGATACGCTTATCAGATATTACGGCGAATATATAAGACGGAAAAAAAGCAACCTAAGGCTTGTCATGACCGGCGGAGGAAAGACCGTCAGAGTTAACAATATCATTGATTTGGGATATGTTTCACAGCAGGATAAGTATAATGCTATGAGTGCCTGTGAGTTTTTATGTCAGCCGTCTGTAAACGAGAGCTTTTCACTGGTTATTATGGAAAGCTGGCTGTGCAGTCGTCCAGTACTCGTGCATGAAAAATGCGACGTTACACGCAATTTTGTTTCGCAGTCTGACGGCGGTCTGTATTTCGGAAACTATCCGGAATTTGAAGCCTGTACTGACTTTATTCTCGAAAACAATGAAATCGCTGATAAAATGGGCGTAAACGGTTCGGAATATGTCAAGAAAAATTTCAGCCGTGATACAGTCACCGAAAAATATATAAAATTCTTCGGAGAAATAATAAAAGAAAATAAGGAGAAATCTTTTACATGAACGTTAAAGAAACACTTCTCGAAACACTGGCAGGGTCGGACGGCGAATACATTTCGGGGGCTATGCTTGCCGAAAAACTCGGAGTAAGCCGTAATGCCGTATGGAAAGCCGTTAAATCCCTCGAAACTGAGGGCTACTCGATAGAGGCGGTAACCTCAAAAGGCTACCGACTTTCTGCCGAAAACAACCGCCTTTCTGAAAAACTGATACAAGCTTCTCTGAAAACAGAAAGTTTTGGAAAAAATATTATAATATATGATGAAACTGAATCAACAAATACCTCTGCCAAAGAAATGGCTGTTTCCGGAATGCCTCATGGTACTGTAGTAATAGCCGATACTCAGAACTCCGGCAAGGGCAGGCTCGGCAGGACTTTTGTTTCACCTAAGGGAAAAGGTCTCTATATGAGCGTGATAATACGTCCGGATTTTGATATACAAACCGCCTCGCTGATAACCTCCGCAACAGCCTGTGCAACCGCTGAGGCTATAGAAAAACTTTGCAGTTATGATGTAAAAATAAAATGGGTCAACGACCTGTACATGAACGGCAGAAAAATATGCGGTATACTTACGGAAGCGTCTTTGGGCATGGAAATGAAATCCCTTGACTATGCAGTAATAGGAATAGGCATAAACGTCCGCAGTGCTGAGGGGAGTTTCAGCAGAGAACTGAGAGTATCGGCAACCTCAATAGAAGACGAAACAGGACTTAAAATAAACCGTAACCGTCTCTGTGCAGAAGTACTCAATAGCCTTGAAAAGTATCTTTCTGAAATCGGCACACGCAATTATATAAGAGAATACCGCAACAGAGAGATTCTCACTGGAAACACCATAACCGCCAATGTAAACGGCAGTACGGTTATAGCCTTTGCAGAGGGTATCGACGAAAACGCAAACCTCATTATCAAGCTACCCGACGGCAATATACGCCATCTTAGTTCCGGAGAGGCTAACCTTTGCCGTGTGATAAAATAAAAAAATTTTTTAATTCGCAAAAAAGGACGGTTTTCCCGTCCTTTTATGGTTATAATATATGTGCAGGGCTATTTTTTCCGGTACTGAATGACGGATAATGTCATATCAAGCACAAAAGGCACAGCAACCGGCATTATCCTTGATTTGTACATACTGCTCACAGGTTGAAGATTTCTGCTCCAGCCGTTATAGTCCGCATGAAGACAAATACGGTAAAGCATAATCATACAAAGAATAAATCCAGCACACCACAGCACCGCTGAAACTATATTAAGTACTTTCTTACTGAACATATTTAGTATACTTCCGGCTGCCATAAGCACTCCGGACAAAATAAAAAAAATTCCGGTATACATTATTTTTCTGCCATAACTTATATGATTATAAACCAGTCCTGCTCCTGTCATTATCACTGTCAGAAAAGGAAACGCAACAGTAGACAAAATAAGAAAAATTTTAATAAAAAATATAATATACTTCTTTGATTTTTCTGTCATTTTCGGAAATCTCCTTGTATTTTAAAAGGAATAATAAGTAAAATATGCGGTTAATTCTCATTTATAAAACCGTATACCCGACATATAATAAATACGTTCTCAGTTTTCAGAGAATAAAAAGAAAGGATTTACAGAATGCAAATAAAAAGAAAAATCATTAAAGGCACTGCAGTTTTATTATCTGTTGCAATGGTCGGATTATTCGGCACAGCAGAGTATTATTCGGCACATCTGCCGTCATCGCTTATAATGGAATCCGGCAGTGAAATAAGAATAGCACAATATCCGGAAATTTACTGTTTTAGCAATTCGGAAGATACGGTGGCGGTTTCCGGAAACTCCGGCGGTACTTCTCAGGCTACTCTTACACTTTTCGGAGCTATTCCGGTAAAGAATATTGAAGTACACGAGGCAGAAGCACCTACTCTTATGGTTGGCGGTAATCCGTTTGGAATAAAACTTCTCATGGACGGAGTAATGGTCACTGAACTCGGAGAAGTGGAAACGGAAAACGGCGAAATAACCTGTCCGGCTGAAAATGCAGGAATACAGGTCGGCGACATTATTAAATCTGCTGACGGAAAAAACATAACCTCTAATGACGAAATACAGGAAATTATCAACAACAGCAACGGCAAAAAAATTAAAATAGTTATAAGCCGTAACGGTAAAGACTTTCCGGTATTCCTAAAACCCGAATACTCTGTATCTTCTGGAAGTTGGCGTGGCGGTATGTGGGTACGTGACAGCATAGCCGGTATCGGTACTATGACTTTCTTCAATAAGACTACCGGAGAGTTTGCCGGTCTTGGTCACCCTGTCTGCGATTCAGATACAGGCGAACTTGTACCCATTTACAGCGGTGAAGCCGTGCCGGTAGAAATCACAGATGTAAAAAAAGGTTCAAAGGGCATTGCCGGAGAACTGCACGGACAGTTTATGTACGGCGGAAGTTTCGGTATACTCAATAAAAACAACTCTTGCGGAGTATACGGACTTCTTACTGAGCAGGCAGTAAAGGCTATGTGCGAAAATACACAGGAATACAAAATGGGTTACCGGCAGGACGTGAAAACAGGAAAAGCAGAAATATTAACAACTGTTTCCGGCGACATACCAAAAAAATACAGCATTGAAATTGAAAAGATAGACTACAACAGCACGGAAAGCACCAAAAATATGATTATCCGCATAACTGATAAGGATTTACTTGAAAGTACAGGCGGAATAGTACAGGGCATGAGCGGAAGTCCGGTTATACAGGACGGAAAGATTATAGGTGCAGTAACGCACGTCTTCGTATCAGACCCCACTAAAGGATATGCTATCTTTGCGGAAAATATGGCTGAGTACCTTAAAGGCTGATTTTTTTCAGAATAAAACAAAAGCGGGCGTTACATCAGTAACGCCCAAAAACATAGGGTAAATTATCTGTTTTCTTCGCTGAAACCGCTGTCAACAAGGTCGATAAGAGCATCAACAGCAGCTCTTTCGTCTGCACCGTCAGCGATAACCTTTACATTAGTACCGCCTACAATGCCGAGTGAGAGGATACCGAGCAGGCTCTTTGCATTGACTCTGCGTTCTTCCTTCTCAATCCAGATTGAAGACTTAAATTCGTTAGCCTTCTGAATGAAGAAAGTAGCCGGTCTTGCGTGAAGTCCGACCTGATTCTTAACCATTACTTCTCTGACAAACATATACAACTCTCCTATTCTCTATATTGTACTCGCTAAGACCGAGTACCATTCGCAAATATATTTCAATTGCTGATATTAATTATACATTTAAAATTCCGCATAGTCAACGTATTTTTTTCTTTAAACGCCCACTTTTCATGAATTTCTACATTTAGTTTAAATGTGAGAGTTATTTTTTCGATTTGGTTGTTGATAATCACCACAAAAAGATTTAACATAAATTGTTAAACTCCTACAACTTTCAACATCTTATTATGTGAAATATTTCTAAACGGAAATTTTTCAAAATACTATACTTATTGTTTAGATTTATTATAATCTTCCAACAAATCCGGACGGCGTTCGGCAGTAATCTCAATACTTTTTTCCAGTCTCCATTTTTCTATATTCTTGTGGTGACCGGAAAGAAGCACCGCCGGTACGCTCTCGCCCTCCCATACTTCCGGACGTGTATATTGAGGGTATTCAAGCAGACCGCTATATATACTCTCGTCTTGAAAACATACCGAATCAGAAAGTACGCCGTCACACATTCTTGCCACAGCGTCAACAACAGCCATAGCCGGAATCTCTCCGCCTGTGAGAACATAGTCTCCTATGGAGATTTCCTCGTCCACTATCCTGTCAATAATACGCTGGTCTACACCCTCATAATGTCCGCATATTATAAGGATATTGTCCATTTTAGAAAGTTCAACCGCCCTCTGCTGTGTGAAGACCTTTCCTTTAGGCGACATATATATTGTATGCGGTTTTGTGCCGGTTTCGTTACAGACGGCTTTGTAGCAGTTATAAATGGGTTCGCACTGCATGACCATGCCCATGCCTCCTCCGTATGGGGTATCATCGACACGGCGGTGCTTGTCCTGTGTGTACTCACGTATCTGACGGCAGTTGACGGTTATTTTTCCGGCTCTCCTTGCACGTCCTACAATGCTTTCGCCAAGCACTGCCTCGCACATTTCCGGAAATAATGTAGCTATTTCTATTCTCACTTTATCACCTCTCGTACTACAACGTTTTTACAGCCATTAAAAGCAAATGAATAGTACTTACAAGTTTCAGGAACTGAAATTTTCAAGTTTGAACAGCCATTAAATGCAAAACTGCCTATTTTTTCAGTATTTTCAGTAAATCTTAATCTTTTAAGAGAAGTACAATAAAGAAATGCATAGCTACATATTTCTTTGACATTTTCAATATCTATTTTTTCGAGACTTCTGCACTCTGAAAATGCTTTTGAGCCTATTATGACATCATTTCCGGAAATATTAACCGTAACGAGATTAGCACATTTTGCAAATGCTTCTGTGCCGATTGTTTTTAAATTATAAGGCAGATTGATTTTAACGAGGTTATCACACCCTGCAAATGCTTGTGTGCCGATTTCCATAACAGTATCAGAAAAATTCACTTTCTGAATTTTTTTGTTGTTCCTAAAAGCACCATTTCCGATTTTTGTAACACCATAAGGTATAGTAACCTCTTTACTGTCACCAAGATATTCGTGTAACAAACCGTCTTCTATATCAAAGTCTTCCTCAGCATACTCTGTCGGAAAAATATCAATAATTTCTTCCGGCTCTCCGAAAGATTCTTCTTCAAAAACTTCTATCGGAGGTCTTTCTGGAGTACTTACAGCTTTTACCGGCGAAAATTTAGCATCTTTTGCAAGAATTTCAATAATTCCTTTCAAAGACTGTATTTCTTTTTCAAGATTTTCAATTTTTTCATTATCATTCATAAATAAAAACCTCCTTTAGTCAAAAAGTCCTTCCAAAGCCCTTATAGTCATTGAGTTGCCGTCTATATCTGTGGAAACAACCACGTCAGCGATAGCAGGAACAAGATACTCTCTGCCATTGCCTTTTATCACGTAAACGTCGTTAGCACCATTCTGCATAACGTCGGTAATTTTTCCATAGACAAAATCCGTGTCAGCGTCCTTTACCTCAATGCCTATTAAGTCCTGAATAAAATATGTGTCGTCGTCGAGTTCAAGGTCATCACGGTGCATATACAGAATCTTGTTGCGGAGCTTTTCTGCCTGCTCCGGAGTGTCCACTCCCTCAAACTTTGCTATCACCATATTCTTAGCAACCCTTGAGCGTTCTATGAAGATTTCCTTTCTGTCAAGGAAAAGCCTTTCAAAATCGCATAAAAGCTCCGGATAATCCGTATAGGGCATTATCTTGACCTCGCCTTTTATGCCGTGAGTGTTTACAATTTTTCCTGCCTCTAAATATTCTTTTTTCATTTTATCAACCTCTTTAACCAGTAATCTAAATTAAGCGTTGCATCGGAGTGTCTGCCATCCGGAACAACATAACAGTTTTTTATTAAACTCTGTGTGAAACTATGATAATTTATAACTTCGTCCTTACCGCCGATAATCACGGCAACATGACGGAAATCACATGAAATCTTTTTAAAAAGTTCCATATAAATTTTAAGGTATTTTTTGTTGTCAAATTCCGTTAGCGTTATAAAAGGACATAGGCATGGATTTATCAAAACCGCCTAAACTCGTCCCTGCTATATAATCGGGATTTCTTTCAAGAAATATTTTTTACATCATAGTCAATATAAGGAGAGATTACCTCATGACCAAGACTTTTTAAAGCTATACAGGCGAAGTTTTCCGCACAGCCCTTGTATCCGTGAATATTCAGTACTTTCATATTTTGTCGGTCTTAATTGCAGAACATTTCTATACTGCCTATAAGTTCTTCGAGGGTCTTATAGCAGAAGTATAACTGATTATTCTGTATATCTCTGAACTGGTCCACTGCACTATTACCGCAGTATCTTTTTACTTCATATAGTTTTCTTGTAAAGTCATCTGTAAATATACCCTCACAGAGACCTATATTACATTCGAGAGTATTAGAATTAATTTTTTCAGCATGACTGCCTTTCTTCCAATGACACAATATACATACCATGCTTTTTTTCGTACATTCTCTTATGCATTTCAGAGACATATAAAAATCTCTGTTCTGCATATAATTGTAAGCATCAGAAAAAAGCAATTTAATTTCTGAAAGTTCCTGCTGATAATGATTTTTGTCATAACCGTTTATGTCACAGCTGTTCTGATTGTAACCTTTTTCGTCATAGTTGTTTTTGTCTTTTATGCTTTTGCTTATTTTCTTGCCGACTGCCACTCCCGTACCTACTAAAGCAGTTCCGACTAAAGCAATTATTCTGCCGTACATATTACCACTCCTTATGATTTAGTATTATTTTATTTAAGTATTATTTCATTTATCTGCCTTTTTATATCTGTAAATTCCACAGGTCTGTAAGCCGTCCTCTCCATGCTCACACAGAAACTCTGTTCAGAAACGTCTTTATACAGCGGATTTGCATGAACGTGTCCGAAAATATTAGCATACGGCATATTTCTGTTTATATAGAGAGGTTCATGGGAGATAATCTAGAAATTTTCATATATTATCGGATAACGTCTTACTCCCGAAAATCCGCACTCATAATAATACTGCTCATTTTCTGTATCATGATTTCCCATGACAAGAAATTTTTCACCATTGAGACTTTTACATATTTCACGGGACTTTTCAAATCCATATGAAGAAAAATCACCTGTCAGAAAAACTTTATCATCTTCTGAAACAGTATCATTCCAGTTTTGTATAATAGTACTGTCCATTTCCTCAGTATTTAAAAAGGGACGATTTTCGTATCTTATTATATTGCCGTCTCCGAAGTGCGTATCTGCTGTAAAAAATATTTTCATATTATTTTTCCTCATTATATTTTCTTACATCTTTTATATGGGATTTCTTTATATTTTTGTCTGCATTGCAGAATTGTCCAAGATATTCAGTTATATATTCAATCTGTTTTTCGTCGATAACATTAGGAAATTTCTTGAAAATATCCGATATTATGAAAAACATTTCATCACGGTTAAATACATACACATCTGGACTTACATTTATCTTTTTAAGTTCACAGCGTTCAGAAAAAGCTATCAGCGAAAAGCAAGGTACACCCCTTAAATGCTGATGAATAGTGTTAATATGTCCCTTATTCTGCAAAACAGGATTGTATAATTTCCATTTTTCACTATAATTGCATACTGTCCAGTATTTGTCATTCTGGCTGCCAAAAATCCAGCCGGAATAATTTTTACTTTCTATAACAAAAATACCTTTTTTTGTGATAAATAAAACATCAATTTCAGAAGTCGTCCCGTCCATATTCGGAATGTAAATATTTGAGATAATATTTCCGCCATATCCTTTGTATTTTAAAAATTCTAGTTCAAAAATTGTTAATTTTTCTCCGTAAGTACCAATATCATTAGGTTCATTAGAAAAATAATCTCTTAAATTACATTCTTTTCGTTCTCTCGCCCTTATGAAACTTTTTCTTTCAAAATCAAAAGAATTATTATCACCAAATGCAAATTTTATTTCCATTTTATTAATCACTATTCCTTAAATTAAAAATATAATTCAACCCTCCACCCGAAAAAATGGAGGGTTTTATTATTATTTTATTCAGTTTTTCATTTCAAAGTTTTCGCCGAGAACGTCTTTATTTGCCTCAAGAATAGGATTGATAAAGTCGCTGAGGAACTCCTCAACCTGCTGTGAACTTCTTCCGGTGTAGCTTTCCGGTTTAAGAACTGCGTCTAGTTCTTCCTTAGTAACCATAAAGAGCGGGTCTGCAAGAATAAGCTCACAGAGGTTATTGTCCTTGCCGTAAACCTTAACCTGCTCGCCGGCAATCATTGAATAATCCATGATTCTGTCGTGGAGTTCCTGACGGTTACCGCCTTTCTTTACAGCGTCCATCATGATGTTTTCGCTTGCCATGAAAGGAAGTTCAGCCATTACACGACGGCGTATAATCTCCGGATAAACTACAAGACCGTCTGTTACGTTCATCATGATATTGAGGATAGCGTCAACACCAAGGAATGCCTCAGCAACGGATATTCTCTTGTTTGCAGAATCGTCGAGAGTTCTTTCAAACCACTGTGTGCCTGCTGTGAATGCCGGATTTAAACTGTCAATCATGACATACCTTGCAAGTGATGTTATTCTCTCACAACGCATGGGGTTACGCTTGTAAGCCATAGCAGATGAGCCAATCTGTTTCTTTTCACGGGGTTCTTCCATTTCCTTGAAACTCTGCAAAATACGCATATCGTTTGAGAACTTACTGCATGACTGTGCAATACCGCTGAGTACGGCAAGTACCTGAGAGTCCATTTTTCTTGAATAGGTCTGTCCGGAAACGGGAACAACTGAATCAAATCCCATTTCATTGGCAATCATCTTTTCAAGGTTTTTTATTTTGTCGGTATTGCCCTCAAAGAGTTCCATGAAAGATGCCTGTGTGCCTGTAGTACCCTTAGAGCCGAGAAGTTTAAGAGAAGATATTCTGTATTCAAGGTCTTCAAAGTCCATGAGCAACTCATTCAGCCAGAGTGTAGCACGCTTGCCGACTGTAGTAAGCTGTGCCGGCTGTAAGTGAGTATACGCAAGACAAGGCATATCCTTATATTCGTTTGCGAACTTTGCAAGGTTGTTCATAACGTTTATGAGTTTACGCTTTACTACCTGCAAAGCGTCACGCATAATAATAACGTCTGTGTTGTCGCCGACATAGCATGAAGTAGCACCAAGATGTATAATAGGCATAGCTTCGGGGCAAGCCTTGCCGTATGTGTAAACGTGTGACATAACGTCATGACGGCATATCTTTTCACGTTCGTTTGCCATGTTGTAGTCGATGTCTGTGATGTGTTCTTCAAGCTGTTTAACCTGCTCCGGTGTAACAGGAAGACCCAGTTTCATTTCTGCCCTTGCAAGAGCAACCCAGAGTTTACGCCATGTAGTAAACTTCTTGTCTGCGGAAAAGATATACTGCATTTCTTCGCTTGCATAGCGGGTGCAGAAAGGGCTTTCATAGCTGTTTGTATTATTACTCATCTTAACAAACTCCTTTTGTTTTAAATTACACTATAATTATAACATCTTGGCGGTACTGTGTCAATAATGCAGATAAAAAATAAACTCTCCGGACTTTTTTCATTCCGGAGAGAATATTATTATTTGAGGTCTTCAAGTCTGCCGTGCTTTTCATAGCGTGCAGTGCGGATTACTTTATTGTTATCGTCCACAAATACGACTTTCGGCGGATTTTCTTTCAGTTCTTCCGGCGACATATCCGCATAGGACATTATTATAATATGGTCGCCACGCTGACCGCTACGTGCAGCCGCACCGTTAAGGCAGATAACGCCACTGCCACGCTCTCCGGCTATAACGTAAGTCTCAATACGGCTACCGCTGTTGACGTTGACAATGTGTACGTGTTCATATTCATAAAGTCCGGCAGAATCCATTAAATCCTCATCAATGGTGATACTGCCGATGTAATCAAGTTCCGCCTGTGTAATCACAGCACGGTGGATTTTACTTTTCAATACTGAAATCTTCATTTATATATCCTCTGTAAAAAAGTTATCAATAAGCCTTGTTTTTCCGATATAAACCGCCATAGCACAGAGAGCAGGTCTGTCAAGTTTTTCAATCTGCTGAATGGTTTCAGCGTCAACTATCTTTACATAGTCGATTCTTGCGAGAGGTTCGCTGTCTATAACGGACTTTATTTCTTCAATAATCTTTCCGCAGTCGGTAACGCCGGACTTTATAATCTCCTTGCCCTTTTCAAGAGAACGTGACAGAACTAAAGCCGATTGTCTTTCTTCTTCGCTTAGGTACGTGTTTCTTGAACTCTTGGCGAGACCGTCATTTTCCCTTATGATAGGACAGCCTATTATCTCTATGTCCATATTCAAATCGTCAACCATGTGGCGTATAACTGCCAGTTGCTGTGCGTCTTTCTTGCCGAAATATGCCCTGTCCGGTTTAACAATATTAAAGAGCTTGTTTACAACCGTGCATACTCCCCTGAAATGAATAGGACGGCTTATTCCGCATAGTTCTTCTGTAAGAACGGTCATGTCCACGAAAGACGAGAAGTTTTCATGATACATTTCTTCGGGTTCGGGATTGAAAATCATATCACAGCCATGAGCTTCAGCTAAAGCCTTGTCGTGTTCGAGGTCACGTGGATAGCTTGCTAAGTCCTCATTAGGCGAAAACTGCATGGGGTTTACAAAGACCGAAACAACAGTGCGGTCGTTGTCCCTGCATGACGAATCTATAAGACTTGCGTGACCCTCATGCAGATAACCCATAGTAGCTACAAAACCGACTGTAAGTCCCTCTGCACGCCACTGCTTTACCTGTTCACGTACTTCTGCAATAGTCTTTACGACTTTCATTATAATTCCTCCTTGAGCTTTGCTATAATTTCGTCATCTATAGTGAAGGTGTGTTCCTTAGCCGGAAAATCACCGTTTTTAGTTTCTTCTATATAAGCTGTAAAGCCTTTTCTGAAAATCTCGCCTGCATCAGCAAAGACCTTAGCGAACTTAGGCGTATGACCTGTTGTAAGTCCGAGCATATCCTGATATACAAGCACCTGACCGTCACAGCCGTTTCCTGCACCTATGCCGATAGTGGCAATGGAAAGTTTTTCAGTTATTATTTCAGCAAGTTTAGCCGGTACGCACTCCAGAACAACCGCACAAGCTCCAGCCTCCTGAATCTTCATAGCGTCTTCAACAATCTGCCTTGCTCTGTCAAAAGTCTTTCCCTGCACCTTGAAACCGCCGAAAGCGTTAACCGACTGTGGAGTAAGTCCGAGATGAGCAACAACAGGTATAGAAGAATCAACAATAGCCTTTATCTGTTCGCAGACTTCCGCACCGCCCTCAAGCTTTACGGCAGAAGCACCGCCCTCCTTGATGAGACGACCGGCATTTACAACAGCGTCATATACGCTTGTCTGATACGACATGAAAGGCATATCAGCAACAACAAAGGCATTCTTTGCACCACGGGTGACGGCTTTTGTGTGGTGTATCATGTCTTCCATAGTAACCGGAAGTGTAGTCTCATAGCCGAGCATAGTCATGCCGAGAGAATCGCCGACAAGAATAGAATTAACTCCGCATTCGTCCATAATGCGTGCTGTTGTGTAGTCGTAAGCGGTAAGCATCGTTATTTTTTCGCCGGATTGCTTCTGCTTCAGCATTGTAGCAACAGTATTTTTCATAAGCTTTTTAACTCCTTTTTTAATATAAATCTACTCAATAAAAATATTCCCTGTTTTAGAGGTTCAATTCTTTTTGACTTGATTTGAATTTATTATAGCACAGTCTTACAGGATTTTCAAGCTTTTTATTGACAGAGTACTGTCAAAATGCGTTTTTTCAGTAATTTTTCAATCTGTTTCTGACTTTTTGGCTTGCCATAGTACCTAAAAATTTCTATTCATTGGTCAATTTCGGTTTCATAAAAATTCGTTATTCTAACCAACGCCCAAATTGTTGATTATTGACAAAAATATATCATTTATATTAATGTTTTTTGTTGTATTCACCAATTGACATTTCTGAAAATTTTATATATAATACTAGTATTAACATTAATATTTGTGGTAATACTAGTATTGTAAAAAGGAGGATATTTCTATGTATGAAGATTTTGAGGAAATTGTTCCTTATGAGAATAATTTACCAGAAAAGAAAAATTGGCGTGACTTGACTTTGGGGGAGTTACAGTCTATTCCGAATGCTAAAGTAAGCATTCAAAATGGACACACAACAATTCAAGCACGTACTCCTAATTCAACTATTAAAGTTGATATCCAAGAAGGTTTTGGCAAAGACTACACTATGTCTGTTATGCCAACAAGAAACTCTGAGAATCAAGAAGCTTTTGAAGCAGAAGTTATCAGAAGGCTAAAAATGGGAAAAACTCAGGCACAGGTTGGTTGGGAAATGGGAATTTCGCAATCTTATGTTTCACAGATTAAAAGAAAATATTAAGGAGGATATTTCTATGTATGAAGATTTTGAGGAAATTGTTCCTTATGAGAATAATTTACCAGAAAAGAAAAATTGGCGTGACTTGACTTTGGGGGAGTTACAGTCTATTCCGAATGCTAAAGTAAGCATTCAAAATGGACACACAACAATTCAAGCACGTACTCCTAATTCAACTATTAAAGTTGATATCCAAGAAGGTTTTGGCAAAGACTACACTATGTCTGTTATGCCAACAAGAAACTCTGAGAATCAAGAAGCTTTTGAAGCAGAAGTTATCAGAAGGCTAAAAATGGGAAAAACTCAGGCACAGGTTGCTCAGGAAATGGGAATTTCGCAATCTTATGTTTCACAGATTAAAAGAAAATATTTAGGTTAAACTAATTAAATAGAAGCTTTCTTTGCCGAAAGCTTTTGTTTTTATGTTTTCTCTTGAAATTTTATTGACACAATAAAAAATCTCCTCGACTATTACATCAAGGAGAATATTTTTTATAAGGGTGGGAGATGGGATTCGAACCCACGGTCTTCGGGACCACAATCCGACGCTTTAACCAGCTAAGCTACACCCACCATAAATATAAATGGCGCGCCTTGCTGGATTCGAACCAGCGGCTTACTGCTTAGAAGGCAGTTACTCTATCCAGCTGAGTTAAAGGCGCATAAAAATGGAGCGGGTGATGGGAATCGAACCCACGTAACCAGCTTGGAAGGCTGGAATTCTACCATTGAACTACACCCGCACTGGTGTTTCAACAAAAGAAATTATATCACATAATGCAGAAAAAGTCAATAGCAAAATAAAAAAACGTCTATATGCACAATTTCACAATCAATTTCAAACAAAATATTATTAATAATATACTATCCAAGCAAATCAGCAGACAACTGCAATATCTGAATCAGCTTTTTTTGGTCGTTTTCAGAGCATTCCTGTAGAATCCTGTATGCTTCAAGGGGAATATTTTCGCCGTCGTTCTCAGAGCCGATATTTTCAAAAAGCCTGCTTAGTGATATGGAAAGTCCGCCGGCGATTTTTTCTATGCTTTCGATAGTTGCGTTTTTTTCGCCTCTTTCAATCTGTCCGATGTAGGTAGGGTGAAGACCGCATTTTTCTGCGAGTGCCTCCTGGCTCATATGCTGATTAATGCGGTAATTCCTTATACGTCTGCCTGTTTCGATAGATATTCTGCCCATATGCAAATCCTCCTTTTAATTAAAGTATATAGGCATTTAATTTTATTTTAAACAGACTATTGACATTTATTTTTACATGATATATACTATAAATATCGAAAAATGTCGGAAAATATTTTTTTCTGTACTTATTTATAGCTGTAATCAAATGTAACATTTTTGTAATATTAAAGTCATTTAAACGTCACAAAAAAATAATAGAATATAATCATTAAGAAATTAATAAGATTTTTCCACTTTAATTATAAAGAAATACGTGCTATAATAATTATAATATGATACGTATTAAGTAAAAATAAAAAAATATATATTTTTCCTGTATTTTATGTCCTTTAAATACGACAAAAAAAGAAAGTATTAAAGGAATGTACAGCATGATTTAGTAAAAAGAAAAAAATATATTTTTGCTTCGTCTTTTTCGTCTTTAAAAATCACTTATATATGAAAGCACTAATTTAGGAGGTCGGGGAAATTGTAAAAAGAAAAAAATATCTTAATCTGCTGTCACTTACGGCGTTGTAAAAACGTTATATAACAGGGGCAGTATATATTCTTGAAAAAGGTTGTGATAAAAATATGAAAAAACGTTCAAAAAACCAGTGCGGAAGACGAGGTGAAAAAATTTTCAGCAATGTATGTATTGCACCAAGTCTCATAGGAGTGCTTATATTCTTTCTGATACCGTTTGGAATAGTAGTTTACTATTCGCTGATAAACAACACGTCAGCAAAGGAATTTGTACAGCTTGACAACTACAAGGCACTGCTACAAAATAACGCATTCCGGACAGCATCAAAGAATACAGCGTTTTTTTCCGTTATTGCCGTACCTCTTGCGGTAATTATTCCATTGTGGCTTGCCGTACTAATGGAAAAGAATATACCTGGAAAAAGTATATTCCGGACATTCTTTTTAAGTCCGCTCATGGTTCCTACTGCTTCAGTCGTGCTTGTATGGCAGGTTCTTTTCCACAATCATGGCACAGTGAACCAAATAATAGAAAAATTCGGCGGTACTCCTGTTGACTGGCTGAAATCCTCATACGGAATGCTTGTAATCATATTGATGTTTCTGTGGAAGAATGTAGGCTACAATATGATTCTGTTCATGTCGGCTATCGGAGGCATTCCTAAAGATATACTCGAAGTAGCCGAACTGGAAGGAGCAAGCAAGGCTTATCAGTTCTTTCACATAAAGCTCAGATATCTTTCCCCTACTATTCTTTTCGTACTTATTCTTTCGCTGATAAGTTCTTTCAAGATTTTCCGTGAAGTCTATCTGCTTATCGGAAACTATCCTTTCAGCAAGCTGTATATGTTACAGAATTTCATGAATAATACATTTGAAGACCTTAACTATCAGAAACTTTCTACTGCCGCTGTGCTTTTCTCGCTTGTAATGATTGTGGTAATAGCCGTCCTGCTCATCTCTGAACACTTTTTCGGAAAGGACGTGGAAAACTGATGACTGCCAAAAAAAGAAAACGTATTTTCAATATAGTAATAGCTTTTTTCTTAGGTCTGTCCGCTCTGCTTTTCATAATGCCTACATTTCTTACCATTGCTAACTCTTTCATGACAGCAAATGAAATATCCGCCAACTATGGTGCAATGCTCGGCAACATGACCGGCGACAAAAAAGTATTCATCTCTGAAGATGTAACGCTGAAATTTATTCCGGACAAGACAACACTCTCACAGTACAAGGACGTGCTTTTCAAGAATCCCGAATATCTTTTCAAGTTCTGGAACAGCATTATACTTACAGTGCCGATTACATTATTTCAGCTTGCGGTTGCGGTGATAACCTCATACGGCTTTTCACGCTACAACAACAAAGTAAAAAATCTTATATTCTTTGTGTACATAATTCTCATGCTTATGCCGTATCAGGTTACGCTTGTACCGAATTATCTTGTATCAAAATACTTCAATCTGCTTGACACAAGGTGGGCTATAATACTTCCCGGAATATTCTCGCCGTTCAGTGTTTTTCTGCTTACTAAGGTAATGAGACGTATTCCAATATCGTATGTTGAGGCGGCAAAGCTTGACGGTGCTAACGAATGGCAGATTATGACACAGATATATCTTCCTATGTGCAAGAGTGCGTTAGTATCAATAGGTATGCTTGTTTTCATAGATTACTGGAATATGGTAGAACAGCCACTTATTCTTATAACAGACCCCGACGCAGTTTCCGCACTGCACCCGCTTTCAGTATTTCTTTCACAGATAAATACCGGAGACATAGGGCTTGCTTTTGCAGTGGGAACTGTTTACATGATACCGACTGTGCTTATGTTCCTTTACGGCGAGGATTACCTTGTTGAAGGCATTACCGCCGGAGGAATAAAAGGTTAAATATAAAAGGAGATTTTCTTATGAACGAAAAAAATGCAGGGGGCTACACTCCCAACCGGAAAAGAGAGATAATAAAAACCGTTCTTATTGTTTTTCTTATAATTATGCTTATACTGACATTCTGCTCAAACACAATAATGAATAAATCTCTTGCAGAAATCACCACAGAAAGTGCTACTTCCGGAAAACTTACCGAGCGTATACGTGGCAGCGGTCTTGTTGAATCAAACCAGTCATATGATGTGAAGATTGACGGAAACAAGGTAATCGACACTATCATGATTAAAACAGGTCAGGAAGTAAAAAAAGATGATGTTCTCTTTATAATAGGCACTGAAGAAAGTAAAGAACTCGAAACAGCTGAGGATTCGCTTATTGCACTTGAACTTGAATACCAGAAAGCTCTGCTGGGCGTTCCGGAAGACTATACAGCCGAAAACCAAGCTATCAGCAACGCCCGTGACGACCTCGACGCTGCTATTGCTAAACGCAACAACGCTATTGCAAATTCTGATTCTGTTCAGCAGGCACTCTATGACTACAACAGCAACAGAAATGAACTCACTCGCAAAACAAAAATCCTCGAAAAATTACAGTCAACTATAATAGCCATAGACTCAAATGACTACTCGTCCGCCGCAGTGGAATATACAGGAAATCTTATTTTCCTGTATGACGCTTATGTAACCGCTGAAAATGACTATAACACGGCTTATTCTCTGTATACAAAAATGCTCACCGGAAATCCTGTTGAAACTCCTACAGAACCAGTTACCGAAAATACTACCAATACAGATACAGACTTGATTCAAGAAACAACAGAAGAAGAAATCACTCAGCCGGATAACTCATCATATGACATTGAATCACTTAAAGCTGATGCAGATAATAAGGAAATAATCCGTGACCAAGCTCTCAGCGACTACAACAACGAAAAAAACAATATCAGAAATGACCTCATGAATCAGCTCTACAGCATAGAAAATGACATTGATTACCTCAACGGACAGATTACCAATTACGAATCATCACAGGGCGTTGGTGCTACAATGACTATTGAAGATTATGACGAAGATATAAGAATAAAACAGAATACTCTTGAGACCCTCATCGCTGAACTCAACAAGTCAAAAAGCCAGAACGATTTACAGAACAAGACAAATCTTCTTGAAATAGAAGCAAAGAAAAAAGAAGTTGACAACATGAAAAAGAAAATTGCAAAGCTCAAAGAAGAAAATTCCGTTACAGAAATAAAATCCAAATACAACGGTATAGTAAGTTCTATAAATGTAAAGGTAGGAGAAGAAACTATCCCCGATATGCCTCTTGCGGTAATTGACATTGCGGACGAAGGCTACACGGTTGAATTAAGCGTTGACGCTGAAAAAGCAAAAAAAATCAAAAAGGGCGTTGAGGCAGAAGTAGTCAACAACTGGAACGGCGATATTACAGCAGTTCTTACAGATATAAAGAACGACACAAAGGCAGGCTCTAAAAACAGAATACTGACTTTTTCAGTGACAGGCGATGTAAATAGCGGTTCTATGCTTGACTTGTCAATACCGTGCGGAAGCGGAAACTATGATATTATCGTACCGAAAAGTGCAGTATATAAAGACAGTCAGGGGTCATTCGTGCTTGTTGTAAACTCAAAAAGCTCACCTCTCGGAAACAGATACTTTGCTGAAAGAGTTGACGTTGAAGTGCTTGCCTCAGATGAAATTTCCAGTGCAGTGCAGGGGTCATTAAATGCCGGAAACTATATCATCACAACTGCAAGCAAGCCGGTTCAGCCGAAAGACCAAGTACGCATGAAAGACAACTAAGGCGGTGTTGTCAGTGAAATCCAGAATAAAACACATAGTTATTATAATCCTCAATGCAGTTGCCGTTATGATAATCTGTATACTTACTGCTGTCGGGCATTCAATGGCAGTATCACAGAAATACAATTCAACTGCTGAAATCTGGAAAAACAACAGTAAGGAAAGTTTCGCACAGGTAAGCACATTTCTTTCAGAAGATTCCGGCTTTACAACTGATTCGCTTAACTCAGTACGTGCGGAACTTATAAAAGAACTCAATAACTCGTCTATAAAGACAGAAGACGGAAGTCTTCCCTTTGCAGATGCATACAGTTCACAGATGGGTACTTTCACAATAAGGGGCGACCTTACCGGACGTACTGACGCTGTACTAACGGCGGTCGGCGGTGATTTCTTCATGTTCAGAAATTTCAAGCTGATTAACGGTTCATTCTTCAGTGAAGATGATTTAATGCAGGACGGTGCTGTTATTGACAGAAGCCTTGCATGGTCGCTGTACGGTTCATATAATGTAGCCGGAATGAGCCTGTACATAAACGGCGTTAAGTTCTATATATCGGGAGTTATCGAAAATCCCGAAACTGAACCGGAACAAGAATGCATAGGAAAACTTCCGAGAATATACATATCATACGACGGTGCAGTGAGTATTTCAAATCTGTCCGGCAACGGCGAATCTTCCGGAAGTCTTTCTGCTGAAATTCCCCAGACAGTTTCGTCGGATTTCAGAAAAATAACCTGCTATGAGACAGTTCTTCCGAATCCGGTTGAGAATTTCGCATACAATGCCATAAAAAAACAGTTTTCCGAAAGCTACAAAGACAAATATGCGATAGTAAAAAACAGTACACGTTTCAGTCCGTCAGTGAGGGCAAAGGCTTTTAAGAAAATAGCAGACTATGCTGTGATAAAAAACAGCATAAACTATCCTTACTGGGAAAATGCCTCACGCCTTGTGGAATTTAAACTTACATTTATATATTTTTTCCGGCGTGTAGCATTTGCTGTGCCTGTGCTTACACTGATATGGCTTGCTGTTCTTGCTGTAAAGTTCGCAAAGAAAAAGAAATCCGTCGTCCTAAGAGCAATATCAATCTTCATAGACAGACGGCGTAGAGATATAAAAGAAACATTAAAGAACAAACAAAAGAAAGTCTAAATAAAAAAATAATTAAAAAGAAAGGTTAACATCACTATGAAAAATCATCTTATCAGACGTTCAGTAACAGGAGTTATGGCAGTTGCAATGGTATTTTCTGCATACTCCTGTGGTGAAAAGAAAGACGGAAGCTCCAAAAAGGAAAAAACAACACAAACCGCTCAGAAAGCTAACGAAGTAATAAAAAATTCGTACAGCTCAATAGACATTGACCTTGAAATACCTGCTGACTATATCGAAGGCGTTTTCTTTATCAAGGAAACATCACAGGTCATGATTCTCGGCAACAGTGACGAATCTTACAGCCTGTACCTCACTGACATGGATTTCAGCGGTTTCAACGAAATAAAGCTTGATTTTGACAAGCCAGAAAACTCACAGTACTATCTTAGGGCTACCGTGTCGCCGGACGGCTATATATACGCATTCCTCACTATTATGGATTACGGCGATTTCCAGCTTCCCGACTATGATGCCCCCGATTTTGACCCCGACACTTTCGATTACGAGGCTATGAATGAAGCCCGCCAGTATTCATACAAATTTTACAAACTCGGCTCGGACGGTCAGATACTGGCTGAAAATGATGTCACAAATCTCGATGAATACAGCGAAAGCGATTCGCCGGACGGTTCTATTCATATACAGAACATAGTAGCCGACGCAAAAGGAAACATTATCGCAATGGCTTACGGCAATGAAGACCGTTACTTAATAATGAACGAAAACGGCGAAATTACCGGTGAAATCGACAAGGACAATAACACACACTGGATTAACAGTTTCGGCACGGATTCAGACGGAAATATAATCTGCACAGGTTATGGGGCAGACGGTCAGGAAATACAGTTAGTTGACCCCGACGGAAAGAAGTTTACAGACAGCGGAATAAATGTCAAAGACTCAGAAGACCTCTCTAACATAAATAACATTAATATGGGTGCAGGCGAATATACTTTATTTATGAGTACCCAAAAAGGTCTGTACGGAGTAGGTGCGGACAAAAAACCCGTTGAAGTAATAAACTGGATTGACTCCGATATAAAAAGCGATACAGTACAGTTTGTGATAGGTCTTGACGACGGCGACTTTATAGTTTATCAGCAAGACTATGACACTAATACATTTGGCTTTTCACGCCTAACAAAACGTGACCCCGAAGAACTCGCTAACCAGCAGGTTATCACTGTAGGTATGCTTTACAGCGATACGGCAATCACCTCAATGGTTACTGAGTTTAATAAGTCTCACAGTGACTACAGAATAAAAATATCCGACTACAGCAAGTACAATGAATACGACGACCAAACACAAAAAGCTACAAATACCGCTCAGAAACAGCTTAAAATGGATATTTCTTCTGGAAATGCCCCCGACATGATTGTAACATATGACTTCTCCCTCATCTCTGAACTCGCTCCGCAGGGCATTTATACAGACCTATACTCATATCTCGAAAATGACGATAAACTTTCAAAAGACGACATCATGCCAAATCTCATCAAGGCAAGCGAAATAGACGGTAAACTCTACTCCCTTTCACCTAATTTCAATGTAACTTCTCTGGCTTGCAAGACTAAATTCTGTGACAAGGAAAACTGGACTCTTGATGACTTGATTGATACCATTCACGAAAATCCCGATATGCGTTTTTCAGATTATGCAAACTCAAAGGAATATGTCTTTGAAATCCTTATCAACTGCTGTGATGAACTGATTGACTATGAAAAAGCTGAATGCCATTTCGATTCGGACGAATTTAAAAAGATACTCGAATTTTGCAATGAATTTCCAGATGAGGAAGACGAAATAAACTGGGAAACTGCTACACAGGACGAAATGGAAGCCTACTGGAATGAACAGGAAACTATGTGTCTCGAAGACAAAGCTCTCCTCAGCGATATAAGTTTCTATCAGCTTTCAGAGTATAATACAGTAAAAACAACTAAATTCAATGAAGATATAACTCTTGTCGGAATGCCTTCAAGCAA
This sequence comes from Ruminococcus flavefaciens, assembly GCA_023667045.1. GTDB lineage: Bacteria > Bacillota > Clostridia > Oscillospirales > Ruminococcaceae > Ruminococcus > Ruminococcus flavefaciens_AC. Next base: position 152,246 of record JAMPAU010000001.1, read on the forward strand.
CGGACAGGGTGCGTTGCTTTCAATGGGAAATTCATTTGCTATTCTTGAAAGTTCGCCCTCAAAAGACGCTTGCTGGGAATTTATAAAGGAATTTTTCACAGAAGATTATCAGATAGACAGCCGTTATACCTATTCTCTCCCGTCGCTTGTGTCGGCATTTGACAAAAAGGCAGAGGAAGCTATGGAAAAACCCTACTATCTTGATGAAAACGGCGAAAAAGTTGAATATGACATGACTTACTGGGTAAACAACAAGGAAATTACCATAGAACCGCTTACTAAGGAAGAAAAGGATTTAATTGTTGAATATATAAAGAATGCCAGCAAGATGAGCGAATCTTTTTCAGACGATATACGTGAAATAATTGTTGATGAAGTAACAAAGTATTTCAAGGGCGAGACTAATTCACAGCAGACTATTGACATGATACAGAACCGTGTTTCACTTCTCCTCAGTGAAAAATCCTAATTTTATGCTATCTACTTTTTAATATATTAACCTCCTTTTTTTTGAAACGGCTCTCTCTTTGTTCATTGGGAGAGCTGTTTCTTTTATGGTAAAAATAGCTTAACATTTCATTTTTAAATTCAAAATTTTAGTAATTCAGACAAAAATGCATAAAACACTTGACAAAGTGACATAATAGTGTTAAATTATATTTAGCACTCGATGATACAGAGTGCTAAATAAGCGAAAGGTTGTGTTAATCGTGAACAGCAGAAAGATGAAAATACTCACTGCTGTGGTTGATGAGTATATAAGAACCGGCGAACCAGTCGGCTCAAAAGCAATCTCTAAGCTTGAAAATATCAACGTTTCCTCAGCTACTATCCGAAATGATATGGCAGTGCTTGAACAGCTCGGCTATCTTGAACAGCCTCACACCTCTGCCGGAAGAATACCTACTTTCGCAGGTTACAGGTTATATATAGACGAACTGATGAACCCCTCCGCACTCTCTGATGAGGAAAAACAACGTCTTGACAGTATGCTCGGCGACAAGGATACGCCGGAAGAACTTCTTATACAGAATGCTACCACAGCCCTTGCAGAGCTTACACAGTGTGCAGTAGTTGTTGCAAACTCTGCTCCGAGATTTTCGGTAATATCAAAGGTTGAAGTTATTCCCACAGGAAAACGCCTTTATGTGATACTGCTGATAACCTCAAACGGAAGCATTAAAAACAAGGCTTGCCGTCTAGAGTTTGACCTTGACCATGAACAGCTTGAATTTTTTACTCATTATATAGAAGAAAACCTCAGCGGTGTTTCAGTTGAGGAACTTTCAGAGGAAATGTTTGACAAAATGGTATCGGCAGTAAGTGCCTACATGGTATCGCTTTCGCCCCTCGTAAGAGGTCTTTGCGAACTGTCGGAAGACTTACGGCAACAGGAACTGACAGTAAGCGGAAGTGAAAAACTGCTTTCCTGTGACGAGCTTGACAAAATGGAAGTCGTTAAATTTATCGAACATAAAAACGGTCTTTCAGATTTGCTTGACGAAACCTTCAGCGGTATTCAAGTTAAATTCGGCTCTGAAAATAATTTCGCTATCGGAAATTCAAGCCTAATTGTTTCAAAGTACCGCAGAGGTAACAAGGAAGCCGGCTCTCTTGGAATTATAGGTCCTATGAGAGTGAACTACAAAAAGATTATTCCCTACATCGAATACCTGACACAGCAGATTTCCTGTCTGATGTCCGGCGAAGATGATGACATTATTATAACAGATACGACTGAAGAAATTAATCCGAAGTCTTAGAAAGGAGCATGAGATGGACAACAAAAATACAGAAGAAAAAATTGAGGACGTAAAAGAGGAAAATATTCCCGAAACTACAGATGAGGAAGACGCTGTTTCTGAATACAATGATACGGCAACGGAAGTAGCTTCTCTTGAGGACGCTCTCAACGAGGCAAACAACAAATATGTAAGGCTCTTTGCTGAGTATGACAACTACCGCAAGCGTACGGCAAAGGAAAAAACAGAAACCTACAGCAATGCTACCGCTAAATGCATTGAGGATTTACTACCCGTTATTGACAGCTTTGAACGCTCTTTAGAGGTTGAATGTGCAGACGAAAACTTCAAAAACGGTATGGCTATGATTTTCGGACAGCTTAAAAACTTCCTCGAAAAAATGAACGTTACCGCTATAGAGGCTCTCGGTGCTGAGTTTGACCCGAATATTCATAACGCTATCAGTCAGCAGGACGGCACAGACTATGCAAGCAATCATGTGTGTGCTGTATTCCAGAAAGGCTATAAAATCGGCGACAAGCTCATAAGACCCGCTATGGTGGCTGTAGCTGTCTGAAAATAATCTGCATAATATAAAATATTTTATAAAATTATTCATCTAAACCATTTAAGCTTTATGCTTGAAATATGAAAGGAAGATTTATTATGGGAAAAATTATAGGTATTGACTTAGGCACAACAAACTCCTGTGTAGCTGTTATGGAGGGTGGTAACGCTGTAGTTATCCCTAACAGCGAGGGTGCAAGAACTACTCCGTCTGTTGTTGCTTTTACAAACAGCGGTGAAAGACTTGTAGGTCAGGTTGCAAAGAGACAGGCAATCACTAACCACGACAGAACAGTTTCTTCTATCAAGAGACATATGGGTTCTGATTACAAGGTTGCAATAGACGACAAGAAATATACTCCGCAAGAAATCTCTGCTATGATTCTCCAGAAACTCAAGGCTGACGCTGAGGCTTATCTCGGCGAAAAGGTAACAGAGGCTGTTATTACAGTTCCTGCATACTTCACAGACGCACAGAGACAGGCTACAAAAGATGCCGGACAGATTGCTGGTCTTAATGTAAGACGTATTATCAATGAACCTACTGCCGCTGCTCTCTCCTATGGTATAGACAAGGAAGAAGAACAGAATGTTATGGTTTACGACCTCGGCGGTGGTACTTTCGACGTTTCTGTTATTGAAATGGGTGCAGACGTTCAGCAGGTACTTGCTACAGCAGGTAACAACCGTCTCGGTGGTGACGACTTCGACCAGAGAATTATTGACTGGATTATTGACGAATTTAAAAAGGCTGAGGGCGTTGACCTCTCATCTGACAAAATGGCAGCACAGAGACTTAAAGACGCTGCTGAAAAATCTAAGATTGAACTTTCTTCAACTACAACTTCAAATATAAATATACCGTTCATTACAGTAGATGCTACAGGAACACCTAAGCACCTCGACCTTACTCTAACACAGGCTAAATTCAATGAACTCACAGCAGACCTCGTTGAAGCTACAATGGGTCCTGTAAGACAGGCACTCAAAGACAGCGGTCTCAGCATTTCTGAAATCAGCAAGGTTCTCATGGTCGGCGGTTCTTCAAGAATACCAGCTGTACAGGAAGCTGTAAAGAAGGTTCTCGGTAAAGAGCCATTCAAGGGAATCAACCCTGACGAATGTGTAGCACTCGGTGCTGGTTATCAGGGAGGCATGATAGGCGGTGATGTTGACGGCGGTCTTCTCCTCCTCGACGTTACACCTCTTTCACTCGGTATCGAAACTGCCGGCGGTGTATGCACAAAAATGATTGAAAGAAATACTACTATCCCTACAAAGAAGTCACAGGTATTCTCGACTTATTCCGACAATCAGCCCGCTGTTGACATCAATGTACTTCAGGGTGAGCGTGAATTTGCTAAGGATAACAAACAGCTCGGTACTTTCCGCCTTGACGGTATCGCACCTGCTCCAAGAGGAATCCCACAGATTGAAGTTACTTTTGATATTGACCAGAACGGCATTGTACACGTTTCTGCTAAGGATTTAGGCACAGGCAAAGAGCAGAATATCTCTATCACAGCTTCTGCTAATATGTCTAAGGACGATATAAACAAGGCTGTTCAAGAGGCTGAACAGTATGCAGAAGAAGACAAGAAACGCCGTGAAGAAGTAGACACAAAGAACGAGGCTGAGAACCTTGTATTCCAGTGTGAAAAGGCTCTCGCTGATTTCGGTGATAAGGTTTCCGCTGACGAAAAAGAAAACATTGAGGGCAAGTGTTCCGCTTTGAAATCTGCAATATCTGCCAATAATTTCAGCGAAATCAAGTCACTTAAGGAAGAACTTCAGAAGGCTTTCTATGACCTCTCGGCTAAGGTATATCAGCAGGCTAACCCCAGCGGTGCTGAGGGAATTGACCCGTCACAGTTTGCAAAGGGCGAGCAGAACGATTCTTCAGATGATGACGGCGTTGTAGACGCTGACTTCACTGAGGTCTGATTTAAAAAATAAATATCATATCACGGGGCGGAATTTTCTTTCGCCCTTGTGGTGTTTATATGGAATTATTATTCAGAACGGAGAAGTATTATGGCTGAAAAAAGAGATTATTATGAAGTACTCGGTTTGCAGAAAGGTGCTACCGATGCCGAAATAAAAAAGGCTTACCGCAAAAAAGCAAGAGAATATCACCCCGATATGCACCCCGATAATCCGGACGCATACGTTGAAAAAATGCAGGAAGTAAATGAGGCTTACGAGGTTCTTTCAGATGCTGACAAAAAATCACGCTATGACCAGTTCGGACACGCCGGCGTTGACCCAAGCTATGGTGGTGGTGCTGGCGGTTTCAGCGGTGGAATGGGCGGTTTCGGAGATATGGGAGATATTTTTGAAAATATCTTCGGAAATTTCGGATTCGGCGGAGGAAGTTCACGCTCCAATGCAAACGCCCCCAGACGTGGCTCTGATATTCAGGAATCTGTACTTATAAACTTTATGGAAGCCTGCAACGGAGTTAAAAAGGAAATCAAACTTAACCGCATGAGTACCTGCGACGCTTGCAAAGGCACAGGGGCAGACGGTTCGTCAAGCTCAGAAGTATGTCCGGACTGTCAGGGACGTGGCACTGTAAAGGTTACTCAAAATACAGTATTTGGTGCTATAGCTTCAACTAAAACCTGTCCGCACTGCTCCGGCAAAGGAAAAATCATCAAGAATCCATGTCAGAAATGTCGTGGTCAAGGCAGACTGAGAGTACAGAAAACAGTTTCCGTTGATATTCCAGCCGGAATTGACGACAGACAGACAATACGCCTAAGCGGTCAAGGCGACTGCGGTGTTAACGGCGGTCCTAACGGTGACCTGCTTATAAACGTTTCTGTAAAGTCTCACGCCATTTTCAAGCGTGACGGATTTGATATTCACTGTGATATTCCTGTAACATATATGGAGGCTGTTTTAGGTGCTGAAATAACCGTACCGACCATTGACGGAGACGTTAAGTACACTATAAGCGAGGGTACTCAGACTGGTACTGTATTCCGCCTGAAAGGCAAGGGCGTTAAGAAACTACACCGCAATGAACGTGGCAACCAGTATGTTACTATCTATGTGGAAGTGCCGAAAAACCTCACCAAAAAACAAAAAGACCTGCTCAGAGAATTTGAGGCATCTTTATCTGACAAGAACTATGCAAAACGTCAGAGTTTCTTTGATAAGCTCAAAAAGAAATTAGACCTCTGAAAATAAAAAAAGGACGGCTTATAAACCGTCCTTTTTTCTGTATTATAAATCAATATTTTCAAGAATCATATCTTCGCCGTCGCTTGTGATAATGAGGTTGTTTCCGGAAAATTCATATGTTATTTCTGTACCGTCCGGAATTCCGAGACCCTCAAGACCCTCAAAGGCAAGACTGCCGTTATCAGCAGAATAAGTGAAAAGTCCTGCAAACTCAACGAACATTTCTTCACCATTAACAACAGCATATACAACAGCGTCTTCCTGAGATATACCGAAACTTTCGCCCAGTGAAGAAACCATGCCTTCATAGAAAGCACCGCTCTTGAATGTGTATTCGCCGTCAAAGCTGTCGGGATTACTTCCGTCGTTTCTTGTCATTGTAAGAATATCAGTACCTTCCATGTTTACTGAAAGGGTTGTGCCGTCATACTGTATAGTCTCCGGTTCAAGTGTCATGGAAGAAAAGAATAATTTACCGTCAGAAGTAAAGTGAAGTACTTCGGTAGCGTCAGTGAAAACACCGCCTGTGCCGTCTTCTTCAAATCTAAAGCCGTAAGTGTCTTCTGCCGAGAACCATGCACCTACTACACTGCCCTCTGTTGTTCTGTCGCTGTCAGAAATATCAGAAGATGTGTTTGTATCAGTATTCTGAGAGGAAATCTTCACAGGATTAGACAGGTCAAAGCGTTTCAGTATCAAATCCTCGTCATTGTCGTCCAATCCCTTAAGAGTGAGTACATCGCCCTTTACCTCATAGGTTGTTTCCACATTCTTATCCATGCTGTCGTCCAGTTTGTCAAGACCAGATATAAATATGCTGTCATCAATAGGGTCAATAACATATGTGAGCATATTTCTGTAATCGGCATACATATTTTCACCGCTTACTATTACGTAAACATCGCTGTCATCATAAATCTGAACAGCATCATACATCATACCGCTTACCAGCTTGTACTCGCCGTCATAGCTGTCAGCACTGCCGGATTCCTTTGTCATTGTCCATAAATCCTCACCAGTGTCGGCAGTTATAGAGAATGTTTCACCGTCATATGAGATAAGCTCATTGGGCAACACTTCACCACTAAGAACAAATTCGTCATCTGCTGTGAAGTGTACTACCTCTGTAATATCCATCCACAGACCGATATTTTTACTGTCAATAACATTGAATCCCATAACTAACTCGTCGTCTTCCATGTACCACATACCAAGCAAATCTTCATTTACGTCTTCTGCTGAAGATGATTCAGTAGTTTCTTCTTCTGTTTCGGGTTCTGTAGTTTCTTCAGTAGTTTCTTCTTCGGTAGTAGTTTCAGAAGTTTCTGCCTCTGTCTCAGAAACGCTCTTTTCTGCGGAGCTTTCGCTTGCATCATCATCACCGCATGATGCAAAAGCACTTGTCATCATTGTGCATACTGCTAAAATTGCAAGTAATTTTTTCATAATTATAAAATCTCCTTTTTCATATTCACACCGTTGGCATGAGTATATTATATCACAGAATAAAGCCTTTTTCAAGGGATTATTCAAATATTATCCATACTGTAATAAATATGAAATATTTTTCGGCGTATACACCAAAAAAACAGCATCGGCGAAAGAAACAAATGTTTTATATTTACATAATAAAAAGTAAAATATTAAAACATTATATTGGTTAAAATGCTGAAAAATGTTTATAATCTTTTTATGTGCAAAACTGCATATTTTTGTTGACTTTATGAATAAAAAATGATATAATATGTATAATGAATAAAAATGCAGTTAAATAAAAAAAACGCCTGACAAACAAAGAGGTGATTATATGTACGAATCTACTAAGATTAACATTAAAGGTTATACGCCTGTCGGAGACATTATTGTAATAGCCCTTTGCATGATAATGGCTGTTCTGCTTTGGCAGACTCACATAAATAAAAATACAAAATTCCGTGCAATCATGCTTATTGTTATGACAACATGGGTATCGTCCGTAACAAATGTCATATATGAAATGATGATATACTCCGAACATATACAGCCATTTATCATATATACACTACGGACTATACATCATCTGACGCTTACATTTATTCCGTGTATGTATATACAATATCTCCGTAATCCGCTATGGATTCCAAATGATACACGACGGCAATATGGGCTTATGTTCGGAGTAGCAATTTCTATTGTTGCAATATTTGATATTATGGGAACAGTTTTTCATTACAATTTCTATATTGATGAAAATAATGTAATACACCATCATTTTAATCCGTACATGATTCTGTACGTGCTTTTAATGTCGTCAATATTCTACATGATTATAAAATACAGGACAAGGGTAATAAGGCAGATTTTTTACGGACTTTTAGGTGTAAATATTGTCTCAGCACTTATGGTAATCATTCAGGGAATATGCAATCAGACATCATATACCTGTATATCCTATTTCTTCCCTGTAATCGCTATTATCTTTATGTTTCACTCAAATCCGTATGACATAAAGACAGGTGCTGTGGCAGGGTGTTTCCTAATAAACGAACTCAGCGAATCGGTTGAAAAGAAAACCCATACTATTATGCTTTCCATAACAATGAAAGACTTTTCAAAGGCTGTCAATCAGTATGGAAAATTCAAAAGCGAGTTTTACGGATTCTGCCGTAGAAATATAAAAAAGGGTATTCTCTATCATTTTCCAGATGAGCGTATAGTTCTTACTATGCCGAAAAAATCGGACAATGACTGTCAGAAACTTATTGACAATATAGTAAATAGTTTCCGGAGAAATATATACAGCAAGTTCAATATTGACTACAAAATTGTAATAATGGAAACTTGCGAGGAAGTAGGCGACGCAGACGACTACATAAAAATTATTGACCATGTTGAGCAGAAAATGTCAATGAATGAACTGCACACGGTAAATCAGAACGACATAAAAAACTATTACAGCAGTAACTATATTCTCAGTCAGCTTGAAGATATAGTTCTTAAAAAAGACCTCAACGACGAAAGAATACTTGTATACTGTCAGCCTGTTTTTAATCTCCTCACCAACTCATACGATACGGCAGAGGCTCTTATGAGACTTAAACTCAACGAAACAGGTCTTGTATTTCCCGACCAGTTTATTCCGCTTGCCGAACAGTACAACATGATACATACGTTAAGTATGATTATTCTGAATAAAACCTGCCGTGCCATACATGACATAATATGCGAAAACTATGAAATAAACCGCATATCTGTAAACTTTTCGGCTCTCGATATAAAGTATGATACGTTCTGTCAGGAAGTTCAGGACATCATTGAACAGAATGAAATACCTTATGACAAGATAGCCGTTGAAATTACTGAAAGCCGTTGTGAAGCAGATTTCAACGTAATGAGGCAGAAAGTAACTCAGCTACAACAGCTCGGCATAAAGTTCTATCTCGACGACTTCGGAACAGGTTACTCAAACTTTGAGCGTATCATGGAAATACCTTTCAATATCATAAAGTTTGACCGTTCAATGCTGATAGAGTCCGTAAAAAACGACTCGTCAAAATTCATGGTGAGTACGTTTGCGAGTATGTTCAATGAACTCAATTACGCCGTTCTCTTTGAGGGCGTTGAAAACGACTACGACGAAACTCACTGCGTAAACATGAACGCTAAATATTTACAGGGATATAAGTATTCAAAGCCTATTCCAATTGAACAGCTTAAAAACTTCCTGCAACGTTCAGCCGTATAAAAAACAAATATGATTTTGTGTTAGGGTGAAATGTGATGTTGATAAAAAAGCACAGAAAGAAGATTTAGAAAAAATACTTGAATTGCAATATTTGGCAATATGGATATTCCACCTTTAAAGCAAACGATAGAAGAAGTATATGATGAATTTCAGAAAGGAATTATTTTAACAATCAGTGGATAAAAAAGGAACTATTATAGGTTCTGTCAGAGCATATCAGAAAAACGGAACTGCTTATATCGGTAAATTGATTGTACACCCTAAAATGCAAAAGAAAGGAATAGGAACAAAACTTATATTAGAAATAGAAAATAAATATCCGAATCAAAGATATGAACTGTTTACCAGCACAAAAAGTATCAGCAATATAAGATTATATGAAAGACTGGGATATAAAATATTTAAAGAAGAATCAGTATCTTGTGAATTAACATTTGTGTATTTGGAAAAATATCAAGAGATAAATCTTCTGTAGTTATTATAATATAGAAACAGCAAGCCCCGATACATTATATTGTATCGGGGCTGAAACTTTTATGGGCATCGCCGTTATTCCGGCGGTTTTTTTATTATTCAATAGTAACAGAAACCTTGAGATCTCTCTTTGCAGCACCTGCACGCATAATAGTGCGGAGTGCCTTAGCGATTCTGCCCTGCTTGCCGATTACACGACCCATATCGTCCGGAGCTACTGTAAGATGAAAAACAATAACGCCTTCTGCATCGGGTTCGTCTTCAGTAATCTTTATAGCAGATTTATCCTCAACAAGTCCTGCCGATATTGCATAGAGTAAATCTTTCATAAATACCTCCACAGACTTTCGGAACAGAGGGAAAAGACATAAAAGTCCGCCCTCCTCCGCAAAAAGTCTTTAATCAGAGTACACCCTCGTTTTTGAGGATAACCTTTACTGTATCAGTAGGCTGTGCACCTTTCTTTATCCAGTCCTTAGCCTTGTCAGCGTCAACCTTAACAACAGACGGATTCTTAGTGGGGTCATAGTAACCGATTTCCTCAACGAATCTGCCGTCTCTGGGGTATCTTGAATCAGCTACAACGATACGGTAAAAAGGAGCTTTCTTAGCACCCATTCTTCTGAGTCTTATTTTAACTGCCATTTTATATTCACCTCCGTAAATTTTTGTTTATATCAAGCGGAAATATCCGCAAGAAAGCTAATTTTTTATCAAGCTATCGGCGGTAAATTTCCACCGCCCTTGCCTGTGAACTTATCAAAGTTCATACCAGCAAGTCTTTTTCTTGCCTTTTTGAGAGCCATTTTGTTATTGCTACCTGTGAGCTTTTTCATCATGGACTGCATTTGGTCAAACTGTTTCAGCAGTCTGTTGACTTCCTCAACCTTTGTACCCGAACCGGCAGCAATACGTTTTTTACGTGACGGATTGATTATTGACGGCTTGGCACGTTCAGCCTTAGTCATGGAGTAGATGATAGCCTCTATCCTGTCAAACTGCTTTTCGTCTATATCGTCTTCATTTATTTTGCCGTTAAGACCAGGGAGCATTCCGAGTATTGACTTCATTGAACCTAAACGTTTGATTTGTTTCATCTGGTCAAGCAGGTCGTCCATATCGAAAGTATTTTCCTTGAATTTCTTTGTAAGTCTTTCAGCTTCTTTCTGAGACATAACGTTTTCAGCCTTTTCAATAAGCGTGAGAACGTCTCCCATGCCGAGTATACGTGATGCCATTCTTTCGGGGTGGAACTGCTCGAAGTCGTCAAGCTTTTCGCCCATACCCACAAACTTAATCGGCTTACCTGTTACAGCAAGTACAGAGAGTGCAGCACCGCCACGTGTGTCCGAATCAAGCTTTGACATAAGAACGCTCGTAATGCCTACAGAATCGTCGAAAGATTTAGCGACGTTTACAGCGTCCTGACCGGTCATAGCATCAACAACAAGCATAATTTCGTCGGGCTGAGTGACTTCCTTTATGTTGACAAGCTCCTGCATGAGAGTTTCATCAATATGAAGTCTTCCGGCGGTATCAATAATAAGAACGTCATGACCATAGTCTTTAGCATAGGCAAGAGCCTGTTTAGCGATAATAACAGGGTCAATCTGTCCCATCTCGAAAACCTTAACATCGGCTTTTTTTCCGACAACCTGCAACTGATTTATAGCAGCCGGACGGTATATATCACACGCCGCAAGCAGTGGTCTGTGTCCCTCTTTTTTGAGGAGCTTTGCCAGCTTGGCGGAATGTGTTGTTTTACCAGAACCCTGCAAACCGCACATCATGATAACCGTAGGCGGTTTAGAGGCAAAATTTATACGGGCGTTGCTGTTGCCCATAAGAGAGCAGAGTTCCTCGTTTACGATTTTGATAACCTGCTGTGCCGGAGTAAGACTTGCTAAAACGTCCTCACCTATTGCACGCTCGGTTACACCCTTTACAAAGTCCTTAACAACCTTATAGCTTACGTCAGCCTCAAGGAGTGCAAGACGGACTTCACGCATAGCCTCCTTTACATCGCTCTCGGTAAGCTTTCCTCTTGACTTCAGCTTTTTAAAGACGTTATTCAGTTTTTCGGAAAGACCTTCAAATGCCATGCGATTTCCTCCATTTTACAATAAATCAAGACCTTTGTTTATTTCGTCAGTAATAGTATTTCTGATATTTTCGTCATCAATCTGTCGGGCAGTTTCAAGGATTTTCCCGAAACATTCACGCATTTTTCCGAGACGTTCCACAAAACCAAGTTTTTCTTCATAGTTAAGCAAAATACTTTCAGTACGCTTTATAATGTCACGGACTGCCTGACGTGTGATTCCACGTGGATTACTTATTTCTGAAAGTGACAAGTCCTCACAGTAATAGAGTTCCATTATGTTTCTCTGATTTTCCGTGAGTAAATCGCCGTAGCAGTCAAGCAACATCACGAATTTAAGTTCCTTAGCCATAAACTAAAACTCCTGTTCTTGTGTAATCCAAAATCACTTTACACATTATACTACATTAATTCTGATTTGTCAAGAGGTAAAACGAAATTTTTTCAGATATTTTTTATGTTGTATTTATTGACAGACAGACAGCAATATGTTAGACTTATAAAAAAACAAGGAGTATTGCCATGAACAAAGAAATTGAAAAAATACAGAATGAAATAGGGTTGTTTCTTATGGAAATAATTCCTGTTGAATGGACAAGAATATGTCTTTACGCCGAATGTGAGGACGGGCATAATAGTTACTGGGGTTGTTTTCAGGAAAAAATTACAGAGTTAGTTGTTACCAGTGAGTTTTTTTATGACAGATACAAGGATTACGTCCATACTGAAAAAAAAGTATGGAATAAATTGGCTGACTTGCTTTTTACGTTATATGCAGAGTACAAAAAAGAATACAGCGAAAATATATGGAAAACTATGACATTTGTTGTTGAGGAAAACGGAAAATATAGTATAGATTTCGGTTATGATTTACTGGATAACAGTCTCAGCGGTATATTGTCTCACCGCAAATCATTGAGCAATAAATATTTCGGCAAAGACTACAAATACACTACAGAAAAATATCCATATTGAAAAACTTATCTTTCAGTGACGTAAAATAAAATTTTTCCATATAAATTATTCAGACGGAAAAGAATTAAACCACACTCTTTCGTCAAACGGTTTCTTTTTTGGAGCAACCGTTTTTTCTTCGGCTATACCTACGGGCAGAAAACAGACCAGTTCATAATTGTCCGGAACGTTTAAAATCCGAGCCATTTTGTCACATATTCTGTCGTCGTCAGTAATATGCCCCTCATACCAGCAACTGCTATAGCCAAGTTCAGTTATGGCAATAAGCATATTTTCGATAACGGCGGAATAGTCCTGTACAGCAAAGCACTTGTTTCTGTAGGCATTTATCCTCTGAGTGAGGACGCATATTACCGCCGGAGCAGTTTCGGCAACTGGTGGGTCTATAACGCTGAAAAGCCTGTCAAGGATTTCACGGTCATCAACTGCTATAAGGCTTGTGGTCTGCTTGTTACAGCCGGACGGAGCATTCAGCCCACATTCCATAATAGTTATAAGGTCTTTTCTCGGAATATTAATCTGTTTGTACTTTCCACGATAACTGTGCCTTTTGTTTATTGCTTCAATTGTGTTCATAATTTTCTCCTAATATGTATGTTTTCATTTGATAATTCACTTGCTATTCTGTCGCATAGTTTTTTCCAGTCCGCAAAACCCGAACCGTCACAAATCCAGAATTTACCGGATGACATATCAAATAACCTTGCATTGAGTTTTCCTGTAAGAAGTGACAGAAATTCTTTAGGTTCAGTGATTCCTCGTACTTCCAACTCTATGGTACAGTATGTCATATCTTTTTCAGAAAAAAGAAGCTGTTCCCAGAAACATATTTCAATTCTCCAGTTTTCACCCCATACATTAACAAACTTGCTTTCAATATTTTCAATGCGGACATCTATTAGTCCGGATATTTCAGAAAGAGTTTTAATTATTTCGTCCTTTGTGAAAGGTATAATATCTTCGTATTTTTCTTTGCCGTAAGGTTCTGTGCTTGTTCTGGTTCTGATTAAGTAAAGCGACCAGCTCATAGTTTTCCTCCTGAAAAATTATTATGTATTCTGTCACAAAGGTTTTTCCAGTCCGAAAATCCTAAGTTGTCACCAGTCCAGAATTTACCGGCTGACATATCAAAAAGCCTTGCATTGAGTTTTCCTGTAAGAAGTGACAGAAATTCTTTCGGCTCGGTATTGCCACGCACCTGTAATTCTATAGTATCATATTTCATATCTTTTTCCGAATACTCACACCAGTTACAGAAATGAAATTCAATACTCCAGTTTTTTCCGGAAACGTGGACAATAAAAAATGAATCCATATCAATTTCATCATCTTCAACACTGATTATTTCTGATTCTTCAATAAGAATATCTATTATTCCGGATATTTCAGACAGAGTTTTAATTATTTCGTCCTTTGTGAACGGTATAATATCTTCGTCTTTTTCTTCGTGGTAAGGTTCTGTGTTTGTTTTGGTTCTGATTAAGTCAAGCGACCAGCTCATAGTTTGCCTCCTGTTCTGCAACCGTACCTTTGGCAGTCAAGACCGGCAATGTCGATTGCAAGCATATTTAACACGTCCGCTAAAATACTCCATTCTTCCGGCAGAATGCACCAGCAATGATACTTTTTAAATTCCGGACTGTAAACCTCAATAAAATAACTGTGTCCGTCACGTCCGTGTGGTTCATGGACGTTTTCGTCTATACCGTTTTTCAGAAACTTATCAATTGTATTTTTCTGACTTTCATTAAGTACAGCGGAATATACCGGACTGTATTTATTCAATATTTCTTTGTATTCTGTTGTTTCGGAAAGTTCTTCCAACGGCATGAAATGGTTTATTTTGTTATGTAATTCAGCAAGAAATTTATCAAAATATTCAGCGTTTGAAAGTTCCGTCCGCCAGTAAGCCGTATATTTATTATCATCTTCACATACTACAAAATGCATATCCGGACTAAAAGAACAGCGTAATTCAATTTTAATAATTTTTTGTCCGTCCGTTTCAAATTTATACCAGTTCCACATAAAAGCCCGCCTTTAAAAAAATTTTATTTTATTATAACATAAAAGCGTTATAAAGTCAAAAAAACGTCCGCATATAACGGACGCTTTATTTTAAGTTTTTCAGTATATAACTGCATCGTCGGCTGTGTAGCTTTCAAGAGAGTTTTCCTTGACCTGAATGCAGATATATTTTATACCGCTGTCGGCAGAGGCAGAAAACTGTCTCTTTGCGGACGGTGCAACCCTTAACCAGTCACCTGCTGTAAGTGCAATTTCCTCGCCGTCAATAACTGCTTTTCCTTTGCCCTCAATAACAGCATAGATTTCCTCGTTCTGCTTGTGGGAATGAACAAACGGCACACCAGTACCTGCCGGAAGTTCGTTTATGCTTATTTCTGCACCTGTAAGACCGAGTACCTCATGAAGTTCTGTTCTTGCGTTGTCTGCAACGCTTATTTTTGTGTAATTTGTCATAATAGATACCTCCATAAATTTTCATGTGATTGTTTCCGTTTCTGTAATTTTATAATATCACGGATTTTGAAATTTCACAAGTACGCACTTTGAAGTAACATAGTTACTTTGTGGTGACTATTGCGTATTTTCGAAACAAACATAATTGTAAAAAAATTATGAACGCAAAAAATATTGACATTTTATGGATAATACATTATAATTTTATGTAACATCATATTTTAATGTATAAGGAGGTATTCTAAAGTGACAATGCAAAGCTGTGACTACATATGGTACAAAAATGAAAAATTCGTACTCATTGACTGCGAAAAAGAAAAGGATATTATCAGTTCAGCAGATTTCGGACTGAAAAGTTTTTCCGCTATGACTTGCTGTTATAGAGGATATACCGCTGAATACTTCATTGAGGATAATTTTTTATACGGACAGAAAACAGTTGAAGACTATACGGAAAAGACAGATTCAAGAATAACAATTAATTTTAAAACATCTCCGAAAATCAAAACCAATTACACGGGAAGTGCCATTATTGCAATCAATGACAGCAGTAAATATGTTATGTCTGACTGGTTTGATTCATTTCTGTTTTTTGACAGGGCTTATGAATTATATTTCATTGACGGTGAACTCCTTGAATTAACAGACCTTGCACCCGCAATTCAAGAATATAAGGCATTAAAAGACAGCCTTGAAAATACAAGCAATTACTATGAAAAAATAAAAGAAATCGCCTTAAAATACCTGCAATATGAATACGGCAACTACAAATGGAGGTAATTATGACTAAAACTAAAGAACTGCCGGACTGTCCGGTGGAAATAACCCTTTCGCTTATCGGAAGTAAATGGAAAATATTAATTATAAGAAATTTACTCATGCGTGCATGGAGATTCAACGAATTACAGCGGTCTTTAACAGGCATATCACAGAAAGTCTTAACCGATAATCTGCGTGCTATGGAAGCCGACGGCATTATTAACCGCACCGTCTTTGCAGAAGTACCTCCGAGAGTTGAGTATTCCCTCACAGAGCTTGGCTTGTCAATGAAACCCATTCTTGATTCCCTTGAATTATGGGGGCTGAACTACAAAAAAATGTTTGAGGAAAATTAATTCTGTAAATCACAAACCATAATATATTCCTCGTCATTTTCGCCGACGACTTCAAAGCCTGATTTGATGTACATTCTGTAGGCATAGTTTTCTTTCTGCACGGAAAGCGAAACTTTTTCGTATCCCTCTGATTTCAGCAGTGACAGCATACTTTCAAGTAAAGCTGTACCGATTCCCATTCCACGAAATTCCTTGTACAGAGATATTGCAAGCGACGGAATATTATCATCAATATGTCCGTAATCGTCCATGATACGCACCCACACAGCACCTATTATTTTATTGTCAGTTTCGGCAAAAAGACAGTAATCGTCCCTTTTGCCGAAATTTTCAACATATACCTGCAACTCCGGCTTTTCAATAATTGAAAACGCCGGTTTTTTCATGCCTTCTGGAATAAAAATAGCTTCATAAAGAAAATCATCAAGTATTTTATATTCGTCTTTTCTTATCGGACGGATTATATAATTATTCATTTACTGCAATAACTCCATTAGCATCTAACTGTCTGAGGAATGTCAACCGTGCCTGTTCCTTGTATTCGGGTTTTATCATGTAATATAAATAATGTTCCATGAGATTAAATATATCAAGAGTACGTCCCTCAATCTTGAACTGACTGAATCCCATAGGAACGTATTTTTCCCATATATCATCCGGAGTTATATGCGTACTCAAATTTTTTATATCAAAGATAGTCCTTTTCATGCACTGGCATGATATTGTCTGTTTCATTTCGGGGTGTTCATGGACAAATTTTTCAGAATTAAACGGCACATTTGGATATTTTCTCATATGGTTAGCGTACGCTATCTGCTGTAAACCTATAGACTGATAGTGTGCGGAACGTCTTTTACAAGCCGGTTCACAACAGGCATTTACGAGAATCTCGCATTTTTCCTTATCGGGAATTTTTTCAAGAATATCAAATCTGTTATTAAAATCATAGTCGATAACCACAATATGATAATCCTTGTTTACTTCGCTGTAAAGTGCGTCGGGGTCTGTAATCCTCTTGCAAGTCGAGCTTGTCAGCTTGTATTTCGGGTAGTTTTTTCTTATGTAGTCTTCTAAAATAGGCGACATAACAATAGCCTCATTGAGACCGTTATTAGCAAGGTTCATAACCATATTGCAGAAATCGTCACTGAGATGTTTCTTTTCAAGCATGGGGTTGGTAAACGTAAACCTCAGCGGAATGCCTCTCTCGTTGAAGGCATTCAGTACAGCTTTTATGTATTTTTTGTCGCAGTTTCCCTCCTGCATTCTGCCTCCGTTCCATAAAGACGGCTGAAAAACTCCGTATACGGAGGCTATTTCCACACCGTCACGGAAATATTCCGGACAGTGTTTCAGCATTTCTACAAAAATAAGATTAAACATAAAATGTCCCGAAAAGTCGGGAAGATGAAATTTAACTTTCATAATTCTTTACCTCTTTCATTTTATTATTTCTGAATTTCTTCGAGACATAAATTATATATCTCGTCAAATGTGTATTCCCTGTCCATATCTGAAACACCGTTTTCTGCCGAATATATACTTTCAGCCGGATACGTACCAATATATTTAGGAAATTCAGGGTCTTTGCACGCCACATAAACGCAATTATCCTCATTAAGCACTATGATATAATCATATTCATCGTAAATATTGAAAAAAAGTCCCAGTGCTTCTTCAAACTGACTTACAAAATCATCAGTTACATTGTAGTTTTTACTGCTATCAGAACAGATTATACATTTTTCGGGTGGCTGAACATCTATCTCGTCAAGTTCAGACAGTGCGGAATTTGAGGATTTTTTTATAGTGTCTGCTGTTGAAAGTATTGACTGTTTCTTGGATTTTTTAGTATATCCAAACATTGACATATCAATTTTCCAGCCCTCGCCGTCAATATAGTACATAATAAAATCCTGTGCTTCTGTGTAGGTGTCACCGTCAGAATCCGTATATTCAAGCAGACAATTGACTAAACGTATATCATCTGTATAAAAATACGGTTCGGGAACATCTTCAATATTGATAGTATCTACCCATTCCCACCACGCATCATAATCAAAGTTATCTGTACCGGTTTCATCTAAATAATTTCTGATTAGCTGAAACTCTCCGTAATATTCATGGAATACTTCAATGTCATAATCGCTTGCGGATTCCTCAGAAATAATCTCAGCAAGCCTTACAGTTTCTTCGCCGTCATCTTCATAGTTCATGACTTCTTCGATTGAATAACCGGAATCTTCCCCCATGAATCTTATAACATCAATGTATTTATCCGGATATGAAAGTTTCATCATTCCGTCAATATCATGACTGTTAATGCATTCAAGGAATGTTTCCAGAGCCTCTTTATAGTCCTGTGCGTTTCCGGACTGTTCATTTTCGTATTCTGTTTCTGTTTCAGAAATTTCTTCTTCCTCGTTATCGTCAACTTCTTCTGTAGTTTCAGATTCAGTGATTTCTTCTGTTGTTGTTTCTTCTTCCGATACTTCCGCAACGGACGAAACAGAAGATTCTTCTGTAATTTCATCTGCTACATCGTTTCCGCAAGCCGTAAACGAACATAACATAGCCGTCATAACAATTATCGCTGTAAATTTTTTCATAATAAACCTCTTTTCAATATCTTTCGCTTATAAGTATGCCTGCCCTGTTGTCTATGATTTGTGCCGTTTCTTCGGGTGTTTTTTCGCCGGCAAACATTGAATACAGTTCTTCTTCAATTATTTTCGTGATGTCTTCTTCTATGCTCACATTGGCTTTTTTTGCACTGTCTATCAGCGACACGAGATAGTTGTATTCTTCCGGACTTAAATAACCTATGTCGTGTTCCGTACCCTGAATAATTATCATATCGGGCTGTCCGTACTTTGAATATTCTTCCTCGCCTTTTTTCTTGAAAACCTCATAATTTACCGGAAAATGTCCCTTTATCATGTCATACTGAATATCATAGTCAACCAAAGTCTTGATAAACTCCCACGCACCCTGCTTTACTTCCGGAGACGAGTATTCACATACTGAATATTTATATCCGTATGTATCAATCAGAATACCGCTCTCGTCCGGCGACGGATAACCTACTACTGTTACGGGTTCGCCCTGCTCATTCCACAAAGAACCATGAAAACCCTCAAAGTCGTATATCTGAAAATTCATGATAAAATGCGGAGTATTCCAGTTCATTTCCTGCTTGTAACTTTCCGGAGGGTCAAAAGAATTTATAAATTCAAGTATCTTTATAAACTCCGGAGAATCATAATTTGTGGTATGGTTTTCAAAGTCCACGAAAGAACTTATATTATTACGCAGAATCGTCATATATACATAGTCCTTTGTGGTGTGACCGTTGAATGTAGACCCCTCCGGCATGGCTTGCCAGTGTTCAATCATTTCCTCGATAGTCCAGTTTTCCTTGTCGCCGACATAACGTGTATATCCGGCGACTGTATCTATCTTGAAAGCCAACGGCATACAGCAGAGTTTACTGTCTGTTTCGTAAAGTTCAAGTATATGCTTATATAAAACGCTGTCGTCATAATTTTCAGCCTGCATAAATTCATAAAGGTCTGCAAAAGCCCCCTGTTTCATAAGGGAGTCGTATTTTCCGGAATCGCAAAAAACACTGCTCGGCACAATGTCAACAATTCCGCTTTCCATTATGTCAAGACTAAGCTGTGTATCTATCCTTGCGAACGCTTCCGGAGTAGTACCGTTTTCCGTTTCATAGCTTTTGTCGTAATAATCCATATAGTTCTTGAAAACTATCTTATATCCGTTGTCCGCCTCATTGAAATTATTTACAGCTTCTTTCAGATATGGGTCTCTGACATCGTCCAGTACTGCCATAGTTATCGTAACATCTTCACGTTTTTCAGTGGTATTTTCAGAAATTTCCTGTTGCATACTCTCACTCATCTGTGAAACCGTACTCACTTCACTGCACGATACAGCAGTTGCAAGCATGACAGCAGACAACACAGCACATATTTTTTTCATTCTTTCAAATCTCCTTTATTATTTTCTTTTGTTTCGGATTTTGTCACTCTGCAAAGCTCTACACGGTGGTGTTTTATTCTGAGAATCTCAATATGAAGACCGTCCGAATCAATGGAAATCTTCTCACTGTTTTTTGGAATGTCGCCGAGTTCGGCAATAACATAACCGCCGAAAGTCTCGTTTCTGTCAGAAGGCAAATCTATTTCAAGAATATCGCATACTTCCCCGACCGTTGCCATGCCTTGTACCGTCCATGTACAAATGCCTGTTTTCATAACTTTTTCAAAAAGTTCCTCATCGTCGTCAGCGAACTCTCCCACGAGCTTTTCAACGAGGTCTGTAACCGTTATAATACCGCTCATACCGCCGTATTCGTCAACTACCACAGCGAAATGGTCGTCAGTATTTTTTTTCATGTGTGCAAAAAGTCTGTCGGCTTTCATATTTTCATGCACGAAATACGGTTCACGGACGGCGTTTTTCATGATGTTTTCACGTGATTTTTTATCAATGCGGAAATAGTCCTTAGCGTCAAGAACACCTATAACATCATCAATATTTTTATCGCATACCGGAAAAACAGAATGTCTTGTACGGTGAATAATTTCCTCCCATACAGAAATATCGTCATCTGCCCACAGCACAAAGACTTCCGTGCGGTGAGTACATATCTGACCTGCTGTCATATCGTCGAATGCAAAGACATTTTTTATAATGCGGTTTTCGTCTTCGTCGATAGCACCTGTTTCCGCACCAGCATCCGACATCATCAGAATTTCTTCCTCTGTAACCGTTTCTTCGGCACTCTGCGGATTTATTCCGACAACTTTCAGTATACCGCACGAAACGGCATTCATAAGCATCACAAACGGCGTAAACAAAGCCGACACAACCGCAAGCACCCACGAAAACCTCAGGGCAAGCTTTTCGGGATTTTTAGCTGAAAGACGTTTGGGTATAAACTCCCCGAAAGTCATCATTAAAAAAGTCATTATCAGAAGTATAATTACTGCCGAAATTATTCCTGCTATGTTTTCCGGCATACTTTCTTTAAATACTCCGGCAAGTTTTCCGGAAAATGCAAGTACAGAAAGTCCGGAAGAAATAAACTCAAAGAGTTTTACGGCAGTCTGTGAGGACGTAAGAAAGTTATTAGGCTTGTCGGCAAGTTTTTTAAGACGGCGTGCTTTTTTACCGCCGGTTTCGACGAGCTTTTCAAGGCGTGAATCATTAATTGAAATCAGTGCAGATTCGGCAGTTGTAAGAACCGCACATATAATAATAAATAAGATTTGCAGAATTATCTGCCATGACATAATAAAAACCTCCGTAATAAAAAAATTTTTCAGAAAAAAATCAGAGTATAAAAAAATTTACTCCAGTTTTTCTGTAACGGAGCGTATGTCATAATTATTGGGAATACTGCCGTCTTGGGCATTGTCCATTTTGTCTTTCACCTCCGGAAAAACTGATTTAGTATATTATATACTATACAGCCGGAATTGTCAAGCAGACATTACAACAGCCGAAATAAAAAAGAACCGGTATTATCCGGTTCTTCTGGCGTTTTATTTCATTTTTCTTATGTATTTATTACGGCTGAAAAAAAGACATACCAATACACCTGCAACTCCTGCAATAAAGAAAAGCAGTGAAGCACCTCTGCCTTTTTCCATACTGAAAAAAGTTCTGATAAAAAAGTTTTCCGGATTGCTTAATGCAAAGGGTTCAAAAACATTATCAAGCAGAAAACCGCCCGCAAAATAACCTACAGGTATAGTGAAAAACTGAAGTGTGTTTCTTACAGAATAAACTCTGCCCTGTATCTCTGCCGGAATATTCGTTCTGAAAACAACGTCCATATTTGCATTCATAAGCGGAATAAATATCCACCCTAACAAAGCTCCTGCACACCATACAGCCGGACTTTTTCCGAACGCAAGCATAAAATTTTCCGTACTCATGGAAAAAAACAGACAACCGCATATTACTTTTACTCTGTTTTTCGTTTCCGGAATAAATGCAGTAATAATGCTTCCTATAAGGGTAGCCACTCCGACACAGGTATTTACAGCACCCAGTGCTTTTTCATCTGCTCTGGACAGAACCATTGCTGGAAGTACCGCCTCATAGACAGATGAAATAAAATTTATTGCTGAAAGAAAATATATCAGATATAGTATACCTTTATTTTCTTTGAGATAATCAATTCCTGTTTTTACAGACCGCATGAAACTTTCCGTTTTTTCGTTTTCTTTTTTTACGTCAGGAATTTTAATAAAAACAAGCAGTATTATAAAAGCCAATGCAAATGTTATCAGGTCAAAAGCAATCACTGAACCTATTCCCCCAAAAGCCATAAGTGCAGAGGCAAAAGCCGGAGTTAAAATAGTTGTCAATGAATTTGAAAGTGAACGCATTCCGCTTGTTTTCTGATAGTATTTTTCCGGTACAAGAAGTGTAAGTGAAACGTCTGACGCTGGTTGCTGAAATGTATTCATAAGACTGTTAAGGGCGTTTATCAGATAAAGATGCCACACATCAAGGCAGTCGTTTTTCAGAAGTATCATAACAGCTACCGTACACACTGCTGAAAAACTGTCACAGACAAGCATAATAATTTTTTTGTTCCATTTGTCGCTTAAAGTTCCGGCAAAAATACTCAGCAGTACATACGGTGCATATGAACATACCGCAAGCATAGCCGTAGCAAGTGCAGAACCGCTTTTTTGATAAAGCCATATCACAAGTGCAAAATTAGTCATTGCACTGCCGAGTGCTGAAAAAGACTGTGTAAGCCACAGCACAATAAATGATTTTAAATCATAAAAAATATTTTTCATAATACCCTGCTCCTTGAAATTATTAATAATATTCAGAATGCAAGGCATGACGGTTTTTTATTGCTCCATGAAGTCCGTCATTCCCTGCATGGAGCTGTAACAATACAAAGTATCATTCCGTTTTTTCCTTTCAGATATTTTAATTTCATTATATCATATGCATATTAAAACGTCAATAAAAATCGTTGACAAAGTACTGCTAATATGTTAAAATATAAAAAAATACAAAGGAGTGTATTATTATGAAAAAAATTATTGCAATGCTTGCTTTTACGGCTGTGCTGTGTTCGTGTGTATCGTGCGGACAGGATACTGCTGACGAGGTTTCAGAAGAATCCTCTGTAACCTCCGTTTCTGAAATATCAGAGGAAGAAACAACAGAAGAAATTACAGAATCCGAAACGACCACAGAGGAAGTTACGGAGGAAGTCGCCGAAGAAGAAACTTCAGAGGAAGACAACGCTGAAACGTCTGAAGAAATGTCCGGAGACGTTTCATGTGAAGAAGCAATAGAAATGCTTTTGGAATGCATAAACAACAAGGATTCAGAGGGAATGATGAAACTGACATTTCCCGATAAATACTGTGATGTACTCAAACTTATAGCAGAAATTGAGGGTGTTTCACTTGATAGTCTGACAGGCGAATATACCGGAGAAACACAGGAAACAGTACGTCTTGTCAGGATTGTTTCCGACGAACCCGCAGACGATGAATACATGGAAATGTTTGACGAAATGTATGGAGGTTTTCAAGTAATAAGCGACTACATCGACCAGAACGGCACGGACAATATCGACTATGAATCACTTGATGAACTTTTGATGGATTATGACGATACTTCAGATATAAAGCCGTATTTCAATGTAACTGCTGTAAGGACAGTTATATGTGAAATTGAAGTTGAGGACGAAAACGGCGAAAAAGAAACATATGAACAGGAATTTCTTATGTATTACATTGACGGCGAGGGCTGGAAAAATGACCTCTCTATGATGAGCTATGTAAAGAAATCTAAACAGGCAGGTATAAATACAAACTCCTCAACAATCATGAAAGCCGCAAATACTGCCATTACAGAACTTGACGAAATGGACGTTGAGATTCCCGAAAAATGTATTATCTGTTCGGACAAAAGCAAAAACTACAATGTAACCGACGACTTTGTAAGTCAGTTTGAAGAAATAATGGGCGATTTCTTCACAGACTACAGTAAATTTGATTATATCATAGTCATTAATAACGGCTATGGTGCCTATACTGCCTGTGCAGACCCTAACAACCCACAATATATCGGTACATATCCGGCTGAAAGGCTTTACTCAGCAGACGACGAATACATCTACAAAGATTCAGACTGCACGCTTGATGACATATACCAGTCATGCCTTGACGAAATACAGGCTCAATAAAAACAATACCAAAAAATCCGGTACACCCTCATGTACCGGATTCTTTATTTATGGGTATTATTTTTATAAGCGATGTATCTTCAGCCCTCAGAGCAATAACAGCCCCTCTTATCAGATACGCCGAAAGACTGCTGTTTTTATGGAGACATTCCACGCACGTACCCTCAATAAGTCCCAAGTCGCTGAGACGGCTACGCATTTTTCCGCTGAGAGATACTCTTTCAACCTGTCCTTTTTCGCACTCTCCGAGAGTGTTCATTCCGGTAAGGTTCTTCATATAATTCTCCTGATTAACATTTTAAAAGGCATATGCCTTATATTATTATATGTTAGGAATATCATATAAGAAACTTGTCCCTGTAAACTCCTATTTCGGTAATAATTCCGGAACTGTTTCCGGTTATATCGACCGACCCTATGCGACCGTTCTGCACTGTGCCGAAAGAGACAGTATCAGATAAGTCTTCACCGCTGTAACCGCTGTATGTACAGAAAATTTTCTTTCTGCCACGTGAAGAATATTTTAAACGGTATTCAAGTGCCTGTTGAGGTTCATAAAGAAACTGCCTGTCGAGTTCAAAGAAACGATGCCTTACAATATTGTGTGAAACAGCACCATCGTCTGCTAGCTCAAACTCCCCGAAATCTCCGCTTAAATCTGACATATGAAAGTGGCTCATAAGCTTTTTTTCGGCGGTAGCAATTCCCTTTGAAATAAGAATACTGTCGGAATACTCAAACACAGACGGATTTTCAGCAGGTGCAACCATTATGCAGTTAGTTCCTCTGATATACGGATAAGTCCCGTAAATCTTATATGAAAGATTCACGATACCGTCCCACATATTTGAATTGCTTTTCACATAGATGTAGCTTGTTTCAGAACTATTCTGATGAGTGACATACGGAAGTGTATAGAAACTGTCCATAAGGGAATTAATAGAAATATTTGTTTTAAGACCTGTTTCTATCTGATTCTGCATGAGCAGAGACGTGAAACTTCTTGACGAAACTGAAATAACTGAACCGCCTCCGGACATTGTGACGGAAATATTATCTGCAAGTCCATGATGTATAATTTTTCCGTCTGTATACAGCATTACTTCCGAAATATTTTCCGGCTCAGAAATGCTTCCATAAATCTTTACCCCCAACAGCGTATAGGGCTGATAAACGTCTTTCCGGAAAGTAAATGAAAGAATCCTGCTGAAAGATATTTCCGAGCCGTCTGTATTCTTGAAAACAATGCTTACATTCATGCTGATTCCTCGCTTTTCGTGCTTACTTCAAGTGCTATAACGGTAACAGTTGCCGAAATAAAATCATTGTTCTGGTCGTCCGCAATAAAGGACTGAATATGGCACTTTTTGAAAATAATATTTCTGTACTCAACGCTGAAATCTTCCGTACTGTACATCATGCTGTTTGCAGTTGCGATAAATCCCAGAGAATCGTCACCGCATATGCGACCGCTTAATACAATACGGACTGCTTTTTTTCCGTAATTTGTAATTACTTCCTCGCCTAAAACTGTATTCTGTTCGGAAAAATTTTTAGTTCCGGAGACCTTGCATTTTTCACAGTAAAGTGTAAAGTCTCCTATCTTTACCGGAACAGATTCGTATGTATTTATAATACTCATTCTCCGCCCCTTTCAACCCTGTCAATACCGCTTATGGAGAGCTTGGCAGTAAGCAAAAGGCGGTTTATATTTGAATCGTGTTTCATGGTAATTTTTCTTACAAGACAGTTAATTCCGGAAATTTCTGTCAATGCCGGTTTTATAACGTCCAGAAAATAACCGTATAGTTTCTGCATGGAATATCTTTCGGGTGCGGTAACGTTTATGTCTATTACTGCCTTGTACGGCACAAAAACAGTAAACTCTGAATATATAGGAGTTTGCAGTTCAAAAGTATCAAGACCGATTACTGTGAAAAAGTCTCTGCTTTTCTTCTCAACTGAAACAGCGTCAAAAGCACTGTAAACCTGTTTTACGCCTTTCTGTGAAAGTTTTTCAGCGA
The DNA here is from genome assembly GCA_023667045.1 of Ruminococcus flavefaciens. Taxonomy (GTDB): domain Bacteria; phylum Bacillota; class Clostridia; order Oscillospirales; family Ruminococcaceae; genus Ruminococcus; species Ruminococcus flavefaciens_AC. The sequence continues at coordinate 178,895 of JAMPAU010000001.1, forward strand.
CTTCATTTATAATGGAATTAATCATAAATTATTCCTCCGCAACGTCTGCAAAACTCATGAAGACAAAAGTTTTCTGTCTTATGAGGTCTGCACAGAGATTCATGTAGTCACGCAGAAGTTTTTCAGAATATGCAAGCGACGTATTCTTTGAAGTATTCAGCATTTTTCCGGCAACCGTAAACTCTGCACGTTCTCTTGCGGAATTAATCTGCTGTAGACGGTGGTTTGCCATAGATGCACAAAGAAAGTCAAGTCTTACATCTGAGGGGTCTGCATCGGGTATCAGCATTTTTTCAACCTCTGAAACGGAAAGCGTTATAAGAGGGAGGTATTTTTCAGTAACGTCCTCTCCGGAAAAAAGCGTAAAAAGTGTCTTTACGGATTCAATATTCATATTCAGCACCTCTTATTTCATTGAAAACTGTTCAGCGGAAAAATCATCTTCTTTTTCTGACATAAGCTGTATTTCTATTCCGTCTGAAGAAAAACGCCTTTCATATGATTTTTTCATTTCTATAAGCTGACTGGTATTCATGCATTCAGCCGAAATCATAGCGTTTTTTACAGCATTTTTACCGCCGGCAAAAAAAGCAAGTCGGCGTATATCACGGCGTAATTCGTCGTCGGCATTTTTAATATCAATGTCGGAATATGTTGAAACATTTCCTGTATTTACAGAGCGTTTTGTAACTCCGGCGTTTATCTGAGCAGGCACAGCTACAAAACTCCATTCATAAGCGTCCGTTATATCGTCAAGGACAGTATAGCACATTCTGTTATTGTACATTCTGCCCTTTACATGAGTACAACCCCCTGCTGACTTTTCACAGCCACACACAGAACACCTACGGCTGTTTGCACTGCACGAAATACTAACTTCCTTTTTAATACCGCCGTCTATTTCAGAGATAAGCGTTTCATTGTCGGCGGTGCGTATCATGTAGGCACTTGCTTTAAGGTATTTGTAAGGCTCGCCGGTTTTGGTACTGCGGGTGCTGTCGGTTACGATTTCGGTATCAAATATTCTTGCACTCTGGTTAGCGGTTGTGGGATTGTGGTCGAATATTCCTGTTTTACCTACAAACAGCTCCGAGAGTTTTTCGAGAGCCTTGTCTGAAAAACGTTCATAGTCACGGTCTATATCGTTGTCGCAGAGAATGACGGAAAAGGTGTATATCTCGTCTTCCGTAAAAGTCCGGCGTGTGAACCTGTTTATTTTATCGAGGATTTCATTATTCATAAAAAAATCGTCCTTTCATTAAGTTTAAGGGAACGCATAAGAATACGTTCCCTTGTAAGAATTTTAAGCGGTAATTTTAAGAACCTTTACAGCGTCGGGGGTGATTTTTCTGAAACCACAGGTGATAGATACTGTAATCTGGTCAAGCTGTCTGTCAATGAGCTTGTCAGTTTCCATCACGAGATTTGAACTTGTGATAAATTCAAGTGCAAAGTTGCGGTCAAGACCGATAACAGTATTGCCGGAAACGGCAGAGGTCTTTACGAGTTCAGAACCAAAAGGCAGAACCATTTTTCCGTCTGCATCTGCTGATGTGTCTGAAAGCTGTTCCATAGCCACAATTTTTGAGGCTGCCTTAGGAGAAGCAAGCACAGTAGTCATATTAAAGCAGTCAAAACTTCCGTAAAGTTTGGCGAGAGAATCATAAGTAAGTGAAGATACATTGATAGTTTCAGCACCTGTTTCAAGAACCGACACGGCATTCTTCACAACGGAAACAGCAAGCTTTACGCCAATACTTCTAAGCATTACGCCGAAAACGTCAAGTCTCTGCTGTCTGATAGCTTCGTATGACGCATTGATAAGTCTGCCGTACTTTGAAAGGGTAATAGCAGTTGAACTTTCCTTTACTGTAGTTGTCGGGAGAGCAGTAGCCTGTGCAGAAGTGCTGTATTCTGCCGTATCGTCGAGTACACAGCCGAGATACTGAGAACTTCCGCTTACTGTCTGTGCAGCACATACGGAAGAAAGAATAGTTTCATCAAAGCCCTTTCTTATACAGCGTGTGACGAACTCCGGAAAGAGTACAGCAGTTTCAGTTGAAGTGAAGAACTTTTCCACACGGTCACAGCCCTGTCCGGCGATTCTTATATTAAAACGCTTTAACTGTCTTTCAAAAGCGTCAAGCTTTTCCATAGGAGTACCACAGTAAGCGGAAGACGGGTCGAGTTCCTCAAGGGCAGAAGTGAAAGACTTTTCACTGAGATTGTAAAGACCTTTTTCGAGTTTAATATCATTGTACATAAAAATATACCTCCATAATAAATATTAGTTGAGATTTTCCAGACGCATTTCAATTTCCCTTGCCTGAGCATTTTTAAGGCGTGCCTCAGCAAGTGCAGACTCGTCCTGTAAATTGATGTTTTCCCATTCCACACTGCATACTGCCTTACCGCCGACAGAATATATAAAAGCTTCAGCGATTTCGCATATTACAGGTGTAAGCAGACGGCGGTAATATTCCAGTTCAGAAGTAAGAATATCCGCCTGTTGTGATGACATTCTTTCCGTTGTACTCCAGCTAAGACCAAGCAGAAAAGGCGGTATCGAGAGCTTTGAAATAATCTGCTCCAGTAACTGACGTACCGGAATATTTGTATCAAAAAGCTGATTCTCCGCACCGATAACCTTAATATCAACATCGCCTACCGCCACAAAGTCCTTGACCTGTCCGCATGAAGAAGATTTCATCGCTTCAGACCATTCCCTTGCAATCTGTACGGCACGTTCACGTGAGTAAGTATAGTCCGTCTCGGAAGTGGGTTTGTAAGTTACGGCATAACGGACATTTCCGGCACGGTCGAAATTCTGTCCTATACATTCATATATACGCATGAGAATGCTTGACAGAGCAGGTACGCCACGCAGGAGAGGTCTTCCGCCGACAAGTGAAGAATACAGAATCCTTTCGGGGTGAGGTACGGCTTTTTCATTGCCGTTGCCGTCCTTTATAGAATACTTTCTGCAAAACGGATTTTCACCGGAAGAAATACGGATTTTTGAAACGTCGCCATTCCATAGACCCTCTATAAATCTGCCCGAAGAATTTGGAACTATTTCAGCAACCGCACTGCCATAAGTAAGAATACTGTCAAGAAAATTATCGGCAAAAGTATTTATTGATTTTCCGGTAAGACCGACAGGAACATTTGCCAAAAAGAAATCAAGTTCCGGCTGTAGTCTTTCGTCCGAGCATATAACCTTGAATCCTCCGGTAAGACGTATTATTTTCATGAGAGCCGAATCAATAATAGGAACTGCATTTCTTAATCGGTCATAAAGTTCCTTTTCAAGCGGTTCTATCACTTCCGGCAGGTGCATTTCAAGCGACGAATTACGCTGAGATGTGAAAAGTTCCGGCGAAGTGCGTGATTTGGTTTTCTTTTTAAAGAGTTTCATTTTTCCTCCTTTAAAGATATTTGAACGGTGATAATGTTCTTTTATCTTGCTACCGATACGGCGAAAAATTCATTGTTATTATCCGGCACAAGAGTGTCCATAACAAAATAACGCATATCGTCCATAGCGTGGTCATTTTCTTTTACCGGAGCGTCATTCCCTAATTTTTCGTTCCAGCAGTAAAGCGAAAACTCTCTTATAATATCCTTACAATTTTCATTGAATTTCAGTTTATTTTGTTTCAGTGCAGTACTCACATGACGAATACCAGTGATTACATCGTTGTTGGCTTTTACCACTCTGAATTTACCGTGTCTGCGGATACACTCGATAAAACTTGCAGCAGACGGGTCAACGATAACCCTGCTGATATTATAATTTCCGGCAAGTTTTTCAAGAGCGGTATAATGTTCTTCGTCTGTTCGGGAAACGCCTGTTTTTCGTGAGGAATAATAATACTCCCCTACTCTGTACCAGATGTTATCACATAGTCCCCACAGACCGAAAGACGACGGATTAACCGTGCCGTAATCGCATGATATAACGTAACGTTCGCACTGTACGTCACCGCTGTAAACATGATTCTTCTGACTGAACATCGGATATACAACGCCCTCTGAAGCTGTCCATTTTCCGAGTACGAAACGTTCATAGAATGTACCGGAGTAAAGGCGTTTGTAACGGTTTTTAAGCTTCTGTGAAAGTGACGGGTTGTCGTCCATAGTGAAGTGAATGTAGAGGGCGTTTTTTTCTTTGGCTTTTTTAATCCATTCATTGTAGAACCAGTGGCTCGGATTGTCGGGGTTGCAGTTAAACCACATTTTAGAGTTATTCACTGAACATCTCGCAAGAGCCTGCTCAACGAAAGAGCGGGGCATAAGAGCTACTTCGTCAAGGAAAACGCCGGAAAGGGTCATACCCTGAATAAGAGAAGCTGAACCCTCGTCTTTACCGCCGAAAAGATAAAAGCGGTTTGTTTTTCCTAAAAAAGTGATGTCAATGTAGTTTCTGCTGATTTTTTCTATGCAGGTAAATCCATAATCCCTTAAAACCGGAATAAGCGGAGTTATAACGTTTCTGCGGATAGAAGTAACAGTTTTACCGCATACGGCAAAGGCACTTCCGTCAAACGTTGCAGATGCCCAGAAAACGAATCCCAGTGACATGGAAAGGGTTTTACCGCTTCTCACAGCACCGTCGCATATAACAGCGTCATAGTCGGCATATTTAGGATTTTTCCACCAGTTCATAGTCAGCTTTTGCTTTCGGGACAGTTTGTTAATTGTCAATAACGTCACCGTCCTCAGCAGATTCAGAAAGAGCCTTGATTAAATCGTCAGCCTTGTTTCTGTCAGAGAAAGAATTTTCGAGTTCAAAGAGTTTTTCGAGAGCTTTCAGCCTGTCGAAAAGTTTCACCTCAACGCCACCACCCTTTACACGTTTTATTTCCGAAACGTTGAAAAGGTCGAGCCTTTCAATAACATTCGGCGGTGGGAGTTCGTCCGCAAACACAAGATATACCGCATCGGTACAGTTTCCGAAAGCAAGACGTTTAAGACCTGCTGAAACGTTTCCATAGTCGGACAGCGTGCTTTTAAGACGTGAAATGATTTTCCGGCAGTTTTCGGATTCAAGAAGCCTTATTCCCTCTGTGAGAGCCGTTTCCCTGCTGAAACCTGCCCTTACTGCTGATTCAGCAATGTCACCGAGCATTACGTAGTAACAGCAGAAAGTGAATAATTTAGAATTACGTACAGGCAAAAATAAAAAACCTCCTTTCAGTATGTGAACGAGAATCACCGTTCATAATGGGGCAGAAAAGAGATATTTTTAAATGAAAAACCGTTGAATATTGAAAAAATAATTTTTAAATTTGTAGGAATGCACAAAAAAGCTCCGGAAAACTGTTAAATATCAACAGATTTCCGGAGATATAAATTATATTTATTCGAACATTTTATTAAAGCCCTCCATAGCGGTACGCCCGTACTCCACAATATCTCCTTCAAAATTAATTAACATCAAGCCTTTTTCAGTAAGCAGAATTTCATCGACAAAATGCCCGTATTCTCCGATACAGACAGTATTTTTACCGTATTTTTCTGCAATTGCAATAATTTCTTCGTCGTATAACATTCTGAGTTCAGCACGAAAAATATTAATAAAACAATTATATTTCCCCACCTTATCGCTTATAAAAAGCCAGTAATTGCTATCTTCTTCTTTTGGCACATACAACCCGCCAAACTCCTCAATAAAACGCTTTTGTGGCTCAGTAAGAAAAACGCCGTCTTTTTCGCATTCTTTTACAAGTCCGGAAATATCAATTTTTCTTCCCTCATACCAGCCGGCTTTTTTTAACCAGTAATAAGTTCTTTCTGAAATGGGTGCGTGATAGTCATATTCGACGGTAGTTATGTAGTCAAGAAAATCCGCCGTATTGTCAGCGATTTTTTTGTGTTCTTCGTTGAGGAAAGCACCGTCTCTACTATAAAAAGAACCGTTTTCAAGAATATAGAAATGTTCAATAACTCCGTTTGCATTTTCAAAAAATCCGATACGAAAAGCAATCTGCTTAAAGTCTTTCCAGTAATCACAATATGCAGAAATACTACATTTAAACTCTATAACATCACCGGAATTTTTTTCAGTACGTTTAAAATAAAATCTACCGTACTCTCTGAGGAAATCAATAATGTTATTCATTTCAGCCTTTTTAAACTGTTCGCTACACTTGTTTCTGACTGACCACTCTTCAGCCTCTTTTAAAAACTTTTCCAAATCGCATTCATATTTTTTAATATTATGAATTTCCTTAAACTTTTCAAATTCTTCTTTTGTCATAAAAAAACTCCTTTCATATTTTATTTAAATTATTGTTCGTTAAGCATAATGTGAAAAGCCTCCATAGCGTCAAGACCGTACGGCTTACCCATAAAATGAAATAATCTTCCATCACTTGAAAGATATATTCTTAATATAGTTTTATAATAACCAACGCTTACTGTATCAGCAGGAAAATCTCCATAAAAATGGTGTGGTTCATAACAACCATTATCTTTCTCAACTTCTATAGATACTTCTCCAACATTAATATTTCCAAATTCTGATATAAACTCTTTCTGCTTATTCGTCAGAAATACACCGTCTTTTTCGCAATCTGTAATAAGTTGACTGATATCTATATGCCTTCCCTCATACCAGCCTGCTTCCCTAAGCATCTGATATGTATGTTCAGAAGGAGGCTCATGATAATTGCATGGCACGTTTAAGAAATATTCTAAAAAATCATTTGTATTATCAGATATTTTTTCATGATTTTCAGTATAAACCTCACCTGTTTCTGACATAAAAAATTTTATTTCTTTATTTGAAGTATTCATCATATACGCAACTTTTATGCCCCATGTTTTGAAATCTTCCAGATATTCACCTTTAGAGTTCCCAAAAATTCCTATAAACTTATATACCTTGTCATATTTATCCTTAGTTTTTTCATACAAACCAAATCGTGAAAATTCACTTAAAAATTTTTCTATTTTAGTAATATCTTCAACAACACAGTCTTTATTCATATTTTTTAAAAGAAAATTATGTACATTAAAATTATCTGTATAATCAATGACTTTATATTTCTGCACAGCTTTTTCTAAAAACTCTGCTCTTGTCATAAAAAACATCCTTTCAGATTAAAATAATCCGGCAATAAAAGCCACAGCGGTTGTGGAAAGTGCCACCACAATAAGCGGTAAATTTAAATACGAAAGCACAAAAGCCGTTACCGTTCCGGCTATAGCAGTGATGATATTTCCGGTACTGTAGAATATAGCCGGAACTGTCATAGCACTGAGAACCGCATACAGTATGTAATATAAATTTCCCTAAATTTTTCAGATTAAAATAATCCGGCAATAAAAGCCACAGCGGTTGCGGAAAGTGCCACCACAATAAGCGGTAAATTGAAATACGACAGTACAAAAGCCGTTACCGTTCCGGCTATAGCAGTGATGATATTTCCGGTACTGTAGAATATAGCCGGAATCGTCATAGCACTCAGAACTGCATACGGTATGTAATATAAAAAACTTCTAAAAAAACGTGACTTTATTTTTTTCCGAAAAAAAGTAAAAGGTATCATTCTTATCAGATACGTGACAACCGCCATTACAGTTATGTATAAAGCTACAGTCATTCGTCCGCCTCCTCGTCCTTTATGGGAAAAAGCACCGCCCCTATAACCGACGCTACAACCGCACTTATTATTACCGCAAAGCCCGAAGTGACCGCCGTCAGTGTATAGCGAAAAAGCATACTCACAATTGCCGAAATAATTACTACTGCAAGTACGCTGTGCTGTTTTCGTGAAGGCGGAACTATAATAGCCATGAACATTCCATACAGGACTATTCCCAGAGCGTTTGAAATGCTTTCCGGCAGAAGCTGACCTGCCGTAGCACCGAGAGCTGTTCCGGCGACCCACCCGACAGCAGATATTAAAATCAATCCGTACATATACGCCGGAGTGAGTTTTTGTTTCTGTGCGGAACACACAGCGAAAATCTCGTCCGTTATGCCGTATGAGGCTATAAGTCTGTGCGGAAGTGTGAATTTCCTGTCGAGTTTTTGCGAGAGCGACAAAGCCATAAGCGAGTATCTTATATTGATTGTAAGCTGTACAAGTATCATCTCAATAAGAGTACCGCCTAAGGCTATTATGTCAACTCCGGCAGTTTGTCCGGCAGAAGTAAGGTTTGTTGCAGATATAAGCGATGACGCAAGCACTGAAAGTCCTGCCCCGACTGCCTTTATGCCGAATCCGAATGAAACCGACAGGTAGCCGAGTGCAATCGGTATGCCATGCGACATACCACGAAAAAAATCTGATTTCAAGTAAAAAACGTTCCTTTCAAATAAAATATAGGAAAATTATAACATAATCAGAATACAACGTCAAGCAATCAGAAATTTTTTCCAGTTATACATAATCTGAACATCTGAACTGATATAATATATAATGGGATAGTATACGCAGTTCACGGAAAAGAAATTATTTTAAAAAAGATTTATATATAAATCTTCCGTCTTTGCTTTGTTTTACTACTTCTTTTACATTAGTTCTGCCAAGAATATAATCAGTTGAAACACCGTAAAAGTCTGCCAATGTCATGAGATGCTCGACAGGAATTGTCTGAAAACCACGCTCATACCGTGAATAAACAGTCTGCTTTGTGTTTAGGATTTCTGCAATTTGAGTCTGGTTCATATCCTTATCCTCACGCAAATCCCTAAGCCTTTGAAAGTACATAAAATTCATCTCCTGTATTTGTATAATATGTAGATTTTTGAAAAAAAACCAACAGATACATTGACTTTAGCACATTCATATGGTATAATAAACGCATTAGTACTTATTAGTACTAAAAATATTCGCCAAAATATATAAAAAATTTATTAGTTATAAAAATTGTGAATATCTAATGTGATATAATGTATTTACAGAGAGGTGAATTTATGAAATTAAAAAAATATTTATTGTTGCGACATTAATTGCTTTAAGTCTTTTCTCAGGTTGCGGTATACACTACTGTAGTTATGGTGGCTGTACGAGAGAAGTCAAAAAGAACGGTGACAGATGTTCAGAACACAAGGGATTAAAGAATGACCTTAATTATAGTCTGCCTGAAAAATGGAAGGCTACAGGTGACTGGATATATGAATAACATCTGAATCCGTAAATAAAAAAATAAATCATGAAAGGAGGTACAAAAATATGGAAGATACAATTTGCAGAGCAAGAATAGAAACTGAATTTTCAAAAATATTCAAATTATTACCTGTTGCATTTATTATAATGTTAATTGGATTCTCTATTCCTGTTGAAGAACGCCGATTTCCAACTGGTTCTTATGCTTGCTATAATGTAGTCGGAGATTTAATAGGCTTTCGCAAAGATGGTACTTATAGAAGTAATTATTTCAGTGAATTTTTTGATGTGATTTTTGGTTTTTATTCATGGTCATTGGCTTTAGTAACATGGCTTTTGATTATCTGGCTGATTATTATGGCAGTGATAAAATATGATGTCAAACGCTGTTTACTTCAGCTTGATAAAAACGGAATTACCGGAAACAGAACAAAATTTTTTAAAAATAACTCACTTTATATTTCTATTGAAAAAATATACAGTATTTCAAAGGAAAATAGATTTATTGATAAAATTTTTGGCGGAGAAACCGTCTATATCCGTTCTTCATCAGGCTTTATACGCTTTATATGTGTACAGAATGCCTCTTTATTCATTGACGAAACTCTGAATGCAATAAAGGCTTATAAAGAATCAGACGAAATCATATATGCACAGGAAGAAGAAGACAAAAAAATCCTTGCAGACGGTGGCTGGAAATGTAATAACTGTAACCGTGTAAATCAACATTTTATGACTACCTGTCAGTGCGGAACTTCAAAACCAAATGTTATACTCACAAAAATGCCTATTCAATCCAAAACTGAACCAAAAATACCACAAAATACAGCTAAAGAGATTGTTTCATCAGCAGACGAAATCTTAAAGCTGAAACAGCTTCTTGATGCAGGAGCACTCACACAGGAAGAATTTGACACAAAGAAAAAACAGCTTTTAGGCTTATAACTTAAATAAATAACTGAAAGGAAAAATTAAAATGTCAGAAAATTCATTAACAAACAATGTAGGCAGTACACTTACCGTACTGGACGACTGCGTAAAACTTCAACATAAAGGCAATTATGCCTCTATTGTTCTTGGAATCCCAAAAGGAGAAAAAACTCTTTTTTATGATGATTTCACATCTGTGGAATTTAAGTCCATTAAATTCTTGTCTTCCGGATATATTCAGTTCAATGTGCCAGGACACAAACAATCCAAAGACCCCTCCACTGATGAATACTCTTTCTTAATCAATGAAAAGAGTATAGAACCAAAAGCAAGAATGCTTTATGACAAAATTCTTGAAAACAAAAAGAAAGCAAAATCTTCAGGAAATATGACAATAGTCAATCAAGTTTCATCAGCAGACGAAATCTTAAAGCTGAAACAGCTTCTTGATGCAGGAGTACTCACACAGGAAGAATTTGACGCAAAGAAAAAACAACTTTTAGGCTTATAACAAAAAAGCAGGTTGGATTTTTAAAAGATTCAACCTGTTATAAAATATTTAGGAGGTATTTACATGAAAAAAATTATTGCATTTATCGTTGCGATTACTATGTGCGTGGGATTTTCTTCATGCGGAGAATCAAAAGAATCAAAGGAAGTTAAAGAAGTTCAGGCTAAAATTGATTCACTGCCCGAAAACTATTCCGAAGATATAGAAGAAGCTTTAAACAACGCACGCAGTTCCTATGAGGCTCTTAACGATGAAGATAAGGAAGCTGTAGACAAAAGCCGTATTGACAATCTTGAAATTTCCAAAATACAGAATATTGTTGACACTCTGCCGGACGATTACAGTATAGATTCAGAGGAAACCTGCAAAGAAATTATTTCTGTTCTGAATGACCTTGACGATTCTCTCAAAGAATCGTTGAATATGGAAAAGCTTGATAATTTTAATTCTCAGAGAACCGAAAAAATAAACAGTCTTTTAAGTTCAATAGATTCTTCAAAAGAAGATGCAGATTCGATTAAAAAGGTATATGACAGTTTAAATGAACTTTTAACCATATCACAAGCAATGCCTAAAATGTATCTTGCAGACTTGGACTTTAATGGAATCTCAGGAAAAATCAACAGATTAAAAAACACTATAAGCGATATAAACAAAGAAATAGTAGATTACACTGAAACAAGTAAAAATCTTACATCTTATGCATTGGCTGTTACTGATATAACAAAAGAAGAGCCATATTATGTAATGCAGTATTGTATAAATTTGAAAGAATTTATTAATGACTGCCCCTCAAAAACATATACATCACAGGCAATATCAGCAGTAGATGATTTATTTAGTGCCGCTTCTTCTGATAAACTGAATACATATTTCTCATGGATGGATATATATAACGCAATCGTAGACCTTATGACCGATAATCAGAGCTATTTTGAAGGCTATGTCAACATTGATATGGATAATATATATGAATCATTGGACACTATTAAAAAAGACTTTGATTCAATAGCAGAAAAGGCTTCTGAAACTGATACAGACGACACCGAAGAAATCACAGAAACAACAACAGCAGAGTAATAAAAACGGACGGATTTTTTAGTCCGCCCTATAATAAAATATCAAGAGGTATTTATATGAAAAAAATTATTGCATTTCTCATATCAGTTGTTATGTGCGTGGGATTTTGCTCATGCGGAGAACCAGTTTATGAAAAAACTGTCGATGAACTTCTTAAAAACGGAGATTATAAGCAAGCTCAAATTCAAGCAGAAGGTGACGAAAAAGATAAGGTTCTTGCCGAAAATATGGTAGCTTGTGTTATAAAAGATGTTATAAAATCATCAGCATATAAAAATGCTCTTTCTTTAAGCAGAGCTTGGTGTGATTGTAGTACAGGAGAAGTTCTCGTATGGGTAAACGGTGAGGTTGGTATGCGTTATTATGATACAACAAAAAAACATTACAAATATTATAAAAACGGCAGATTTATTTGTGAATCTGAATCTCCTTCTCCTAATAATATTCTTGACTCGAATGTTAAACGTATTTTAGAAATTGAAGTTAATTATAATTTAGAACTCAGTCAAGACAGTATAGATAATATCCAGCACCTTTATGATGAGGGATTACTTGATAGCGTAAGTAGTATTTCATAAATAGCGAAACAGAATAATCAAACAGGCAGATTTCTTAGTCCGCCCTATAATAAAATATTCAAGAGGTATTTATATGAAAAAATTAACAAGCATTTTAATGAGCGTGTGTATGCTCACAGCGGTATGCAGTTTTACAGGCTGTGGCGGAGAAAAATCAGAAACTTCTGACAGTTCTTCACAGGTATCGGAAATTAAAGTGGAACTCCCCTCACAGATAGCCGAAATGGTAGGAACATATTCCGTTGAAGACGTAAGCGTAACAAATCGTGGCAAGGACTTAGGAATAAAAAAGTCTGACCTGTCCGTATGTAAAACCGTTGAAATTACAGACGACGGAAAAATTATCTGCAAAGGTCTTTTCGATGATACGGAATTTGGCATTTCTTTCAATAAAAGCGAAGATTACATATATACATTAAATACAGATGAATCGGCAGATGCAGGTTTTGTATATAAAGAAGACAATAAATCTCAAGATTACAATGTTGACAAAGACTATGAAGGTCCTACAGAGATAGCCTATATATACAATAACAACAATAGATTTTTTAATAAAGGTGAAATGCATGTATACATTAAATTCAACTGTGGTACAGACGCATGGTATGGAATTTTAGAGTGTTCTAAAACAAGCGGAGAATCAGAAGAAATCAAAGAAACTGAAAGTGAATCATCAACCGAACAGGTTACAACAGAAGAAATAACAGACCATTCCACTCATAGAGGTAAATGTACATCATGCGGGGAATATATTCTTGACGAAGCGTTTATACCTGAATTTAAAGATTTTACTGCCTGTGTTGGTCTTTCGGAAGTTCCGTCTGAATTTACACTTTCATCAACTGACCCGACTGATACAGGATTTGACGCTTATTTCAGTATACCCGATAATAAACGTATCGAATCATGTGAAAATTTAGGCTGGGATATTTCAATCAGTTATACAGGAACAGATGATTTTAATATAATCAATGGTTATATTATGAATTACGTACCCACAAATCAGAATGAACTCGATGAACTTTATGAAGCAATATATAATGAATATGAGAAGAAGTTAGGTTCACCGACAAAAAATAAATGGAAAGATTCAACAGGCAATACAGAATTAATGCTTGTCAAAGCACATAACGGCGTTTCAGTAATGATGAGATTTGCCGATTAAAATATTAGGAGGTATTTATTATGAAAAAATTAACAAGTATTTTAATGAGCGTATGTATGCTCACAGCGGTGTGCGGTCTTACGGGCTGTGGCGGTGGCAGTGAAAAAAGCAGCAGTGGAAGCCGTATCTGTCAGTTTGATGGCTGTGAAAAAAGAGCTACCAATGTAACTGGAGAGTTCTGCGACTTTCACGACAGGATACTCAATGAATACTGGGACTCTCAGTATTAATTAACAGGAGGGCATTTATATGAAAAAATTAACAAGTATTTTAATGAGCGTGTGTATGCTCACAACGGTATGCAGTTTTACAGGCTGTACTTCTAAAGATGTGCCGGATGAGGCTGTAGGTACATATTCCCTTGACGATGTAACCATAACAAGCAACGGAAAAAGTCTTGGAATAACCGAATCCGATTTATCGGTGTGCAGGTCGGTCGAAATCACAGACGACGGAAAAGTAACTTGCAAAGGTCTTGCAAAAAATAAAAAGTTTACGGTTTCTTCCTGTGACAAAAAGTCCGATTTTACAACCATATATATTCAGGAAGCGGAAGATGCGGGACGTGACAAAAAAGCTCGTCTTGCTCAGGACTATGATGTTGATAAAAACTATGAAGGTCCTTCGCATATCACTTACTATGATGACAAAGTGGAAGTGTATTTCAAGTTTGAGGGCGGTACGGACGCATGGTATGGTGTATGGCATGGCTCTAAATAAAATTTAAATCATTCAAAAGAGATATTTATATGAAAAAATTAGCAAGTATTTTAATGAGTGTGTGTATGCTCACAACGGTATGCGGTCTTACGGGCTGTGGCGGTGAAAAGTGGGAATATGCCGAGGACGAAGGCGTTTCCGTAAGCAACTCAAACTGTAGCGACATAGTTTCGGATAAAGCGAAAGAAAACATAAGAGAAAAACTCAAAGATAAGTATGAGGACGTTAAGCCCAAAGTTAACGAGGAAAGTGTAAAAGGACTTCTGAAAGAGGAGATTACGCTTGAAAAGGACGGTGATTATTATTTTGCCGAGAACGTGCGTGCGGAAGAACTTGACAGCATATTTGAGGTTAACGGTCACACTGCGGAGACTTATGTTGATGTATCTCTCGAAGAGGATTTTATGGAGTATGAGATATATGCAGAATATAGCGGAGATACATATTGCTTTGCGGAAGTAGATTTCATATCTCCTGAATATTACGCAAACAGAGAAGCAGAAGAGAAAAAACGGAGAGAGGAAGAAGCAGAACAAAAACGGAAAGAAGCAGAACAAAAACGGAAAGAGGAAGAAGCAGAACAAAAGCGAAAAGAAGAAGAACAAAAATGCTTGGAAGAAAAAATGGGAGAATACAAATATAAAGACATGGTAGACGAGGATAGTTATTATTCTGAGGATACTATAAAAGCACTTGAAAAGAAATTTAAAAATGCTACACTTACAGTTACAGAAGATTGTATACAACTTATTGATTACGAATTTCCCATTGAATTAAATCCATATGAAGACAGTTTATCAGAGAAAATTTCTATACCAGAAATTCAAAATATATTTGATAATAATTATGTTAATGCACAATGTATGGTCAAAAATAATGAAGTTGTTGTAACCATTCGTTCAGCAACTGATTATCGTTCAGGTCATTCAATAATATTAACATTTGTTAAACAATAAATTATCAATGGAGGTGAAAAATATGGCAAAAAGACCAGTAACATTTGATACTGACAACGAAAGAGACAAAAAAATTCTTGATGATATTGAAATATATATGAAAGAAAATCAAATCGAACATCGAATTAGTGCAGTCCGCAATCTTTGTGAGATAGCTTTGGAAATTGACAAAATAATCAACAAAAAAAATAAACCAAAAATATTTTGACACAAAGAAAAAACAGCTTTCAGGCTTATAATTACATAACAGGCAAAGTTTTTGGATTTTGCCTGTTATTTTTTTACAAAAAAAAGACTGCTCTTTAAAGAACAGTCTTTTATATTTATGCTATGGAATTAACCCATAATAACTTCAACTTCGTGAACGCCGTCAGCACAAGCCGGGATAACATTTCCCTCTACTGCATTGCCGTCAACAGTCATAGCCTTAACGCCCTTGCATACGTGGTCGGGATTCTTGACAGTGATATTGTAAGTAGCACCACGGAACTTTCTTGTAGCTGTGAAGCCGTCCCACTCGTGCGGAATGGACGGGTCAACCTTAAGACCGTTCCAGTCAGCAGCAAGACCGAGAATATACTGTGAAATAGCAACCATGTTCCAAGCGGCAGTACCTGTGAGCCATGAGTTTTTACCCTCACCGAATCTGCTTGCGTCCTTACCGGCAATCATCTGACCGTATACATACGGCTCAGTCTTGTGGAGGTCGGAGATGTCCTCATTGAAAGCGGGAGCAATCTTTGAGTAGTATTCAAATGCCTTATCGCCACGACCAGCATAAGCCTCAGCACAGATAATCCAAGCGTTGTTGTGTGTAAAGATACCTGCATTTTCCTTGTAACCGCCGGGATATGTGGAGATTTCACCGTACTGGATATAGTACTTTGTGAAAGCAGGGTTATTGAGTACAAGACCGTACTTTGTATTGAGGTACTTGTCAATAGAATCAAGTGTCTTGATGTCAGCGCCCTCTTCCTTGCCGATTTCGGACATAACAGCAAAGCCCTGTGGTTCGATGAAGATTTTACCTTCTTCGCATTCCTTTGAACCCATCTTGTTGCCCTCTGAATCGTAAGCACGGATAAACCAGTCGCCGTCAAAAGCAGATTCCATAACGCTCTTTTTCATCTTGTCGATTTCAGCCTGAGCAGCCTCAGCCTCATCGTCCTTGCCGAGATGCTTAAGAATAGCAACATAGTTAGGACCGGCATATGTAAAGAGTGTAGCAACCATTACAGACTCAGCAACCTTTGAGTAACCGCCTTCTTCTGCAAACTTCGGGTTTGTGTATGTCTGGAAGCTCTCACCGGGAGTATCTGAGTAGCATGAAAGGTTGATACAGTCATTCCAGTCAGCACGCATAGCAAGTGGGAGGTTGTGAGGACCAAGATTATTTATAATCTTATAGAAAGAAACTTTGAGGTGGTCGAGCATTGGTTTAGCCTTTGACTCGTCGTTGTCGTAAGGTACTAACTCGTCAAGGATTGACCAGTCGCCAGTTTCCTTGATGTAAGCGGAAACAGAAAGAATCATCCAGAGCGGGTCATCAGAGAAGTCACCGCCGATGTCGGAGTTGCCTTTCTTTGTAAGTGGCTGATACTGGTGATAGCAACCGCCGTCTTCAAGCTGAGTGGAAGCAATATCAATAATACGCTGTCTTGCTCTGTCGGGAATCTGATGTACAAAGCCGAGAATATCCTGATTTGAGTCACGGAAGCCCATGCCACGACCGATACCGCTTTCAAAGTAAGAAGCAGAACGTGAAAGGTTGAAAGTAACCATACACTGATACTGATTCCAGATGTTAACCATTCTGTCAACCTTGTCATTCGGTGTATTTACGTTGATAATGCCAAGGAGCTTATCCCATGTAGCCTTAAGTTCAGCGAGACCGTCAGCAACCTTTTCAGGTGTGTTGTACTGTTCAATCATAGCAAGGGCTTTTTCCTTGTTGATTGTCACGCCGTCTGCCTCAAACTTCTTGTCAACAGGCATTTCAACATAACCGAGTACGAAAATAAGTGTCTTTGATTCGCCGGGAGCAAGAGTAATCTTCTTGTAGTGTGATGCAACAGGTGACCAGCCGTCAGCGAAAGAGTTATTAGCAACTCCTGCCTCAACAGCCTGCGGATTGTTGAAACCATTGTAGAGACCGATAAATGAATCTCTGTCAGTATCGTAACCGTCTATTTCGTCATTTACTGTGTAGAATGCGAAATGGTCACGTCTGTCTCTGTATTCTGTCTTGTGGTAGATAGTAGAGCCTACAACCTCAACACGACCTGTAGAGAAGTTTCTCTGGAAGTTTGTGCAGTCGTCCTGAGCGTCCCACAGACACCACTCAGCGAATGAGAAGAAAGAGAAAGTCTTTTCTGTGTCGCCTTCGTTTGTAAGTACAACCTGCTGAACTTCTCCGGCATAGTTCTGCGGAACAAAGAAAGTAACTTCAGCTTTGAGGTTGTTTTTCTTACCTGTGATAATTGTATAGCCCATACCGTGACGGCATTCATAAGAATCAAGCTCTGTCTTTACAGGTGACCAACCGGGATTCCATATTGTGCCGTTTTCATTGATATAGAAATAACGTCCGCCCATATCGATAGGCACGTTGTTGTAGCGGTAACGTGTTATTCTTCTGAGACGTGCGTCTTTGTAGAAAGAATAACCGCCGGCTGTGTTGGAAATCAGTGAAAAGAAATCCTGAGTACCGAGATAGTTAATCCATGGATAAGGTGTTTTGGGGGTATTGATGACATATTCCTTGTTTGCGTCATCAAAAAATCCGAACTTCTGCATAATTTTACTCCTTTTTATTTCATTGTGAACGATATTTCAGTTCCTGAAAAAGCGATAGTCTACCGCATTTTCTAACATTATATCATACTTTTCATTTTATTACAATAGATTAGCGAAAAATTCCTGTGTATTATTTTTCAGCATTTTTTTGTGCATTATGACAAAAAAACATAACCGATAATAAAATTATTTGATTATGATTTAACGGCTGAAAAATCTCTGGTGAGTTTTAAAGGTGTTATTCGGCTTTATTTCGACATAACCCGTCATATCGGCAGGGAGTGTAAGATTAGGTGCATCAATCATGGCTGTCATAGGTTCTGGACAGAAATAATGATTGAATCCCCTGTCGTTCCAGATAATCCAGAACTTATATTCGTCAGATACTTCATAGCAGAGTTTCTTACCGCTTGCAGTATCTTCAGCGATTACGCCGTGAAACTGCTGACCGTCAAGACTTGTGCATTCGCCGAAATACATATCATTGTCAACCACCTGCAAAACAGGACACTTAGTACCGTTTTTGTATTCAAGGTCATATGCCTCAGGCGAACGGAGTACCTCAGTAGGCAGACAGCGGTCATTAAGTTCGCACTTCTTGCCAACCGGTACAGTAAGACGTATGTCGCCCTCTTTTGCACCGTCAACGAATGGTGCATTGATAGTGGTATGTGATGCAAGCGACATAGGAAGCACAACGTCCGAATTATTTGTAAACTTAATATTCTGTTCGAGACCGTGTTCAGAGAGCGTGAAAGTATATTCAGCAGTGAACTTTACCGGAAGATACTGGAAAAACTCGTCTCTTTCGTCGTAAACGTAACGTGTTTTAAGCCATGCACAGTTAGCGTCTGCATTGTGTTCAATGACCTCGTGTTCTCTCTTGTGCAGGAAGCCGTGAATGTGGTTGTTGTAGGGAGCTTTTTCGTTTACCGGAAGATGATATACAGCGTCAGAAGTCTTTAAAACGCCGTCAGCAAAACGGTTAGGGAGATAGAGAGTAGGAAGTCCCCATACTTCAGCGGACTGTTTTATATCGTCTGCTGTATTGTTTGGATTGAAACGGAAAAACTCCATATTTTCCTTGTTGTTGCGGAGACGGATAACATTAGAGCCTACCTCATAAGCGATAAGAGCTTCATAACCGCCTGCCTGTAGTCTCACACAGGTAAGACCGTTGAAGTTAAAAAGCTGTGTTGAATTATTCATGATAAACATTTCCTTTCTGTTTTAATTATTTAATCAGTCCATGCGGTTTTCCATGTCTGTGTATTCGTGCATGGGAGATATAGCCTTATAAGCCGGACGGATAATTTTATTTGAGTTGATAAGTTCCTCAATACGATGTGCCGACCAGCCTGCAATCCTTGATACTGCAAAAATAGGCGTAAAGAGTTCGTCCGGAATGCCTAACATCCTGTAAACAAAACCGCTGTAGAAATCTACATTTGCACATACACCCTTGAACATACGTCTCTCACTTGCGATAACGTCCGGAGCGAGTTTTTCAACGAGGGAATACAGTGCGAACTCATCATGTTTTCCCTTTTCGGCTGAGAGTTTTTCAACAAATCCCTTGAAAACTTTAGCACGTGGGTCTGACTGTGAGTATACAGCGTGTCCCATACCATAAATAAGCCCTGCATGGTCGAAAGCCTCTTTGTGCAGAAGTTTTTTCAGATAGGCTTTTACTTCGTCCTCGTCAGTCCAGTCGCTGATGTTCTTTTTCATATCATCAAACATCATAGCAACCTTTATATTAGCACCGCCATGTTTTGGTCCTTTCAGAGAACCAAGTGCCGCAGCGATTGCGGAATATGTATCAGTGCCGGAAGAAGAAACAACGTGTACTGTAAATGTAGAGTTATTACCGCCTCCGTGTTCAGCATGGAGAACAAGTGCAAGGTCAAGAATACGTGCCTCAAGCTCCGTATATTTTTTGTCGGGACGGAGCATATAAAGGAGATTTTCTGCAATGGAAAGATTAGGGTCTGGGTCATGGAAGAAAAGACTTCCACCGCTGTTGTAATATTTGTATGCATTGTAACCATAAACTGCAAGTACAGGGAAAAGAGTAATCAGTTCAATGCACTGTCTCATTACATTAGGAACAGCTATATTATTAGCGTCGTCGTCATATGAGTAAAGAGCAAGCACACTCTTGGCGAGAGTGTTCATCATGTTGTCGCTGGGGGCTTTCATGATAACGTCCCTTGTGAAAGTCGTCGGCAGTTCACGGAAGTCTGCAAGAATCTGTTTAAATTCCGTAAGTTCGTGTTCAGACGGCATACTGCCGAAAAGGAGCAGGTAAATAGTTTCCTCAAATCCGAAACGCTTTTCCTTGATAAAACCGGAGACGATATCTTCAACGTCGATACCTCTGTAGTATAGTTTTCCGTCGCCATGATTGTGCATACCCTCACCTGTATTGAGAACCTTTATAGTGCTGATATTTGTAAGTCCGGCAACAACACCGTTTCCGTCGAGGTCACGCAGACCACGCTTTACATCATACTGCATATAGAGTTCCGGATTTATTTTGTAGCCGTCCAGTGATTTGTCGGCAAGTTTTTTGATTTCCGGAGTAACCGATGAGAATTTATATTTCATAATATCGTCATCCCTTTCTTTTTTACAAAATTTTTTTATAAATAATATAATAATTATAATATATTTCACCAAACTTGTCAAGCTTTTGTGAATATTTGGAATGACCTGTAATTATAATTGAAAATGACCGCTAAATTTTTATATAATATTTAACCTATGATATTATTCATTTTAAGTTTCGCTTTTTATTTTTCGGGGTGTTGCAGACTTTTTTAATTATGTCATGGAAATGCCTTAAACAAGGGGTTAAGCCCTGTATAGTCTCATATGAAGTATCAATTATTGATTTCTCAATATTTTCTATGATAGTATTTGTTCTGACACTGGAGTTCTTTTCAAGAGTATATATTTTGTACTCTAGTATATCCACTTTGCATTCTAATGTATCAGTTTTATATTCCAGTGTATCTATTTTCTGTTCCAGTGTATCAATTTTACATTCTAGTGTATCTAACCTTTTATTGATACTTTCAATATTGGTATTAATAGTATTGTACATTTCAATAACCTCAGTATATGAGTTACTCATTTCCCTTGCTCTGAAATATACTTTTACAAGCTGACGCTGTACGCTCCATGAGAGTTCGTCTGTAAAGGACTTAACAAGCATAAGGTAACCATTCTCTGTGATAAGAATAATGCCTCTGTTTGGAACTTCAAATCCAAAAGTCCGAAATTCGGACTTTTGAATATCTGCCGATTTTACGAAGAAAAAGTCTTCTCCCTCAATGAAATGCTCTCTGTTGTCATTGAAACGTTTTCTTGCTGTGCCTTCAGGTCTGCCGTGTACCATGTCAATGTCCTTGAACGTTAATACATTCTGTCCTTTGTACTCCTTGACTTTTAAGGGTACATTGTTGATAAGTTCGTACATATTTTTTACTCCTTTTATAAAATTTTTTCTTTACGTGCGGTAACAGATTTTACAAGTATGGAATTTTTAGATTAAATTACAAAAAATGCCGGCAACAAAAGCTACCGACAGTGAAAAACTCTTGACAAAATAGACCCGTTATGCTATAATAATACAGTCATAGGGCGTATTGCTTGCAAGCTATTGCAAAGTTATGTTGGTAACTTCTGTTGTAGTGTCTGTCATGGTGTTCCCGCACCTTTCAGACGGCGAGCAGTATGCTCTATGTTTATAATATCATAATATGTATTTATTGTCAATATTTTCGGCTTGTCTGGTTATTTTTTTCAGAAAATCAGAATATATTTACAGATTGCTATTGAAAATATTTCTGCAATATGATATATTTAATACAGTAAATTATAAGGAGTGATTTATTTGGAATCAACTGAATACAAATGTCCTAACTGCAACGCCGGACTTACTTTCATGCCGGATACTCAGAAATTCGGCTGTGAATACTGCGGAAGTGAATTTACACTTGAGGAAATGCAACAGATAAACGCTGAAAACCCCGAAGTCCCACCTACCGAATCACAGATACACGAACAACAGGACTTTGAAGAACACACAAACCTATACCACTGTGCAAGCTGTGGTGCAGACATAATGGCAGACGACGAACAGACGGCTCTTTTCTGCTATTACTGCCACAACCCTATAATACTTGCCGGTAAGCTCACAGGCAAATACAAGCCCGATAAGGTTATAGGATTTAAATATACACGTGAAAATGCCGTGAACTGTTTTAAAGATTGGGTGAAAGGCAAGTGGTTTGTACCGGAAGATTTCAAGTCACAGGAGCAGATAGAAAAAATGACAGGTCTTTACGTACCTTTCTGGGTTGCAGACTGCAACATGAAAGCAGACCTCTGTGCCGTCGGCAAAAAGACACGCTCATGGACTTCCGGCGATTACAGATATACAGAAACAAAAGAATTTAGCGTAGTCCGTCAGGCTGATATATCCGCAGAGGGCATTCCGGCTGACGGTGCAAGCAAGATTGAAGACGTTCTCATGGAATCAATCGAACCGTATGACTATAATGATTTAAAGGACTTTTCAATGTCATATTTCAGCGGATTCTTTGCCGACAAGTTTGACGTTGACAAGCCGGAAGTCTTCCCACGTATACGTGAAAGAGCCTCACAGGCAGGAAAGAAACTTCTGCACGACAGCATAACAGGCTATTCGTCATTTGCGATAAGCAGTGAAAACTACAATATCATGAATACAAAATGGCAGTATATCATGCTTCCTGTGTGGTTTATGACGTATAAGTATGACGATAAAATGTATGAGTTTGCACTTAATGGTCAGACCGGAAAACTCGCCGGCACTCCTCCACTCGATAAAGGCAAGCTGAAACTTTTCAGCACGGCGATAGGTCTGGCAGTAGCTGTTGTGGGATTTCTGTTAGGAGGTGCATTGCTGTAATGAAAAAATCCGTACTTATTATAATAAACATTGTGCTTGTTGCATTGATTGCAGTATTGCTTGTTGTTCAGTCTTCAGCAAAAACCGACATTGCAAAGGGTTTTGACGGAAACTACATAAACAGCAGTTTTCTTGACAACACAGGACTTGTTGAAAATCCCGACGACTTCACCGGACTTGTTCAGCAGACGGCAAAAGACCTTGACATGAACATATTCGTATACGTTGCTGGAACAAACGACTATTACCGCAGTGACTATGAGATAGAGTGTTTCGCTGACGACTACTATGACGAGATTTACGGCGAGGACACAGACGGCATATTCTATTATATGGACGTTTCCGGACGGTCTCCGGCTTGCGACCGTATCTCAACAAGCGGTAAGGCTGTACTGCTGTATCAGAAAAATATCGACAATATTTTCTATCGTCTTGATAATTACCTTCCAAATTCCAAAGAACCCGTAAAGGCTGAACACATTGAAAACACTGTGAAAGAATTTCTGACCGCTTTAAAAGACTACAGCACTTCAAAACCGTCTTCAATGTCCTATTATTACGACGAATCTTCTGGAAAGTATATGTTTATGAGAAACGGCGAATTTGTCGTATCAAAGCACAAGCCTATGATATATAATATATTTCTTTTAGGTATATGCCTTATTGTTGGACTGATAGTTGCGGTTGTGGTATACTATGTGACAAGAAGCAGATATAAATTCAAGAAAAGTCAGACCCCCGTCATATACGTCAAGAACGAAAATACAGTTTTTCATAGAAGAACTGATGAATTTATAAGAACGTACACCACCAAACACAAGATTGAAACGAGTTCCAACGGTGGCGGTGAAAGTCGCAGTGGCGGAGGCGATGGCGGTCACAGTCACAGCGGAGGTCATGGCGGTGGCAGTCACCACAGATAATAAAAGGCGGTAATAATGAAAGACTATACTGAAATATTCTCAAAGGCAATAGAATTATCGTCAGGATATAATATTGAAAAAATATGTGATATAATAAATGCAATCGGCGACAATTACTGCGGAACGGACAGCGAATGGTGTACTTATTGCTGGTATGATTTGTGCAGGAAAACGGCAGATAATAAGATGATAGATACATACGGCTATCTGTCGGTTGACTATCCGGTAGCACTGATTAAAGAAAACTGTCCCGATGTAATAAAATCCGTACTTTCCGAAAACAACATACTTTTCACGGAATTTGAAGAACCTATGCGTTGTAAAGAAGATATACTGCGTAAATACGTTTACAGAAGACGTGTTATTGATGAGTCTGCTTTTCTGAATGACGGCGACTTCTCTTATGATGATGAAAGATTTGAATTGATACTTGACCGGATTGAAACAGGTTGGAGTTGCTATATTGATGCATCAAACTTTATGTTCTGTGATATTTACACAGCATAATGTCACACACAAAACGCAAAAACGGCGGTGGCAGTCACTACAGATAATATAAATAAAAAGAGACTTCATATGAAGCCTCTTTTATTTTTATTCATTTTTTTCTGTATCGTCGCTGTTTTTCTTGAACCGTATAACTGCAATTAAGTTTATAACCGCAAGAATCAAGCACCATACAGCCCATACCAGCAAATCCTTGAACAACGAACCGGCAGACGTGAAACCGATTAAAGCAGAAAGTCCGAAAATTATTACTCCGGCAACCGAACCGCCTTTAGTGGTATTCTTACGGCTTGCTATCATTGTAATTCCTCCGGAAAGCATAAGCAATGACACTAAAGCTCCTGCTGTACCGCTTGATTCGCCGTTGTCTGACAGAGCGTTTGCAGCACCTGCCGCACAAGACTGAAATAATACAAAACACGATATAATTATTGTAAGTATTCCCAGAACTAATTTTGTTGTTTTCATAATTTACCTCCTATATTTATTTCCCATTTATACCAAATTGGGATAATTTTATTATATCATTATGGTATGATAATTTTATCCCGATTTGGTATAAAAAGGTTGATTTTTATGAAGTTAAAGGAATTAAGAAAATCAAAAAGAATTACTCAGCAGAGACTTGCAATAGAGTTGAATCTTAATCAGAATTCAATAAGCCGTTATGAGAGCGGAGAGCGTGAAGCCGATTATCAAACTCTTATAGCGTTGTCTGATTATTTTCAAGTTTCAATAGACTATCTTCTTGAACGCACAGACAATCCGACATTTTATAGATAAAAATAAAACTGCACCGTATATTATACAGTGCAGTTTTTTGTTATGTTAGAAATCAGTTGTCCATACCGAGTGCAATAGCCTTGAAATTATTTTCAATGAGGTGTGCCTTTGAGGGCGGGACAACCTTTTCAATAGCCTTTTTCATTGTATCGAGTGTAAAAAGGTTAGTTTCCTTTATGAGTTTTCCGAGCAGGATTATATTTGAACCGCCTTTTAAATTATTGTCCTCAGCAAGCTGTGATGACGGTATATAATAACATTCAACGTCGTCTCTTTCACACTTTGAGTCAATGAGCGTGCTGTCTATGAAGATTTTACCGTTTGGCTTTACGTCGTTTACAAACTTATCAAAAGACGGCTGATTCATAGCAATGAGAATGTCCGGAGCAAGTACAAGCGGTGAACCTATCGGCTGGTCGGAAATACAGACGGAGCAGTTAGCAGTACCGCCACGCATTTCCGGTCCATAAGAGGGCAACCATGAAAGTTCCTTGTTGTCCATAAGACCACAGTAAGCGAGGATTTTTCCGGCAAAGAGTACACCCTGTCCGCCGAATCCGGCAAGAAGAATTTCAGTAGTCATTATTTGTTTCCTCCTTCCGCTGTAACGTCCTTGTAAACTCCGAGAGGATAATAAGGTATCATTTCGTCCTGAAGTCTCTTTATAGCCTCAACAGGAGACATTCCCCAGTTAGTAGGACAAGTAGAAAGTACCTCAACGATAGACAGACCTCTTTTTTCTTTCTGGTTCTCAAAAGCCTTTCTGATAGCCTTTTTTGTCTCACGGATATGTGGTACTGTATCTACTGCCACACGCTGTGCAAGAGCCGTACCAGTAAGCGTAGAGAGCATTTCACATACTCTTACGGGATAACCGGCGAGTTCGGGGTCACGACCGTACGGAGTAGTCTGTGTAACCTGTCCGGGAATGGTAGTAGGTGCCATTTGACCGCCTGTCATGCCGTAGATAGTATTGTTGATAAAGATTATAACGATATTTTCGCCACGTGTAGCAACGTGTACAGTTTCAGCAGTACCGATAGCGGCAAGGTCGCCGTCGCCCTGATATGTAAATACAAACTTATTGGGGTTAGTTCTCTTTACGCCTGTAGCAACCGCCGGAGCTCGTCCATGCGGTGCTTCAATCATATCACAGTTAAAGTAATCGTAAGCCATTACCGAACAGCCAACCGGACATATACCAATTGTATCGCCCTCAATGCCCATTTCGTCGATTACCTCACAAACAAGTCTGTGGACTATACCGTGTGTACAGCCCGGACAGTAATGTGTTGATACATCTATAAGTGACTTAGGTCTTTCAAATACAACAGCCATTATTCAGCACCTCCGACTTTTTTGATTTCCTCCAGAATTTCTGCCGGAGTAGGAATAACACCGCCTGTACGTCCGAAGAAGTGAACAGGCTTTGAGCAGTTTATAGCAAGCTTTACGTCGTCAATCATCTGACCCATTGACATTTCAACGTCAAGCATACACTTGGCGGACTTGCAAGCCTCGTTGATTTCTTTCACAGGGAAAGGCCATAATGTCTTAGGTCTGAACATACCAGCCTTTATGCCTATCTCACGTGCGGAGTTTACAGCAGACTTTACAACACGTGCTGTAGCACCGTAAGCACAGAGAAGTATATCACAGTCTTCAGTGAGATAGAGTTCAGCGTCAGTTTCCTCAGCCTTTACTTTTTCGTATCTCTCGAATCTGTCATATACAGAAGTCTGCAACTCGTCGGGTTTGAGGTAGAGGGAGTTAATAATATGATGTTCTCTCTTGTTGCCGTGACCGTTTGCAGCCCATGAAGACTTGTCATAGTCATTTACTGTTATTTCTGGGAACGAAACAGGCTCCATCATCTGACCTAAAAGACCGTCGGCAAGAATCATGGCTGGCATTCTGTACTTGTCGGCACGGTCGAATGCTGTAACAACCATGTCCACCATCTCCTGAACAGATGCCGGAGCATACACGAGCAGGTGGAAGTCTCCGTGACCGAGTGCCTTAGTAGCCTGCCAGTAGTCTGCCTGTGAGGGCTGAATACCGCCCAGTCCCGGACCGCCACGCTGAACGTTTATAATTACTGCCGGAAGGTCTGAACCGGCAAGGTATGAGATACCTTCGCTTTTGAGTGATACTCCCGGAGAAGATGATGAAGTCATAGCACGCACGCCGGTTGAGGCAGCACCGAGTACCATATTTATAGCGGCGATTTCTGATTCAGCCTGTAAAAAAACTCCTCCTGCCTTGTGCATACGTTTAGCCATATAGGCAGCGAGTTCAGTCTGCGGAGTAATGGGGTAGCCGAAAAAACATTTACAGCCTGCACGGATAGCGGCTTCAGCAAGTGCCTCATTACCTTTCATTAAATTTCTTTCCAAAGCAAAAAAGCTCCTTTCGATTATTTTTCAACAATGATTGCACAGTCCGGACACATAATTCCGCACATTGCACAGCCTATACAAGCACTTTCATCTGTACAGACAGCATAGAAATATCCCTTTTTGTTGCGTTTTTCTTTCTGAAGTGATACTATCTTCTTAGGACAGGCAGTGACACAAAGTCCACAGCCCTTACAGCGTTCAGTAACAACAGTCATTTTAGCCATTAAATCAACTCCTTTCTGATGTAGTCATATTTCCCATAAAGGCTTTACATAGATTTTAACCGGATAAGCTTCCGGATTGTCAGTAAGTTCAGCACACTCTTCCGGAAACGTCGTGAACACAACCGGAAGACCTGTCCGCACAGATATTTCAGAAGCAAACTCTTCCGAACTCTCTACTATTTCAAGGGTTGTTTCATTGCCTAGATTTGTGTTGTTTACAATGGCAGTGTGTTTCATTCGTGAGGCGTTTTCGATTTCGTACATGAGCTTGATAGCCTCGTCGGGTGTGGCGGTAAGGTAACGGCGTTGATTTATCACATAGAACATATCAACGTTACTGCCGTAAGCCGAAAGAGCCTCAGCATACCGACCAAGTGCAACCGCTCCGGCATCGTCACCGCCCACGTCAATGATAAGACAATCCTCGCTTCTGGCAATCTGTTCAAGGTCAAACTGTATTGACGGAATATCAAGGTTGCTGTTTGCGAAATCGGGGGCAATCAGCTTTATGTTGTTTTCATCAAAGAGATTTTTAAAATCTGCTGTGCGGAAATAAGGGTTGACAATATCCAAATCAACCACCGCAACAGATTTGCCCTCACGGCTTGCCTGCACAGCAAGGTTTACGGCGAGATTAGTTTTACCGCTACCGTAATGACCGGTAATAATAGTTATTTTCTTCATTTATGTCCTTTCCGCCGTTTAAAATATCCGGCAAAGAAAAAGTCTGTATTTAATATTATATCATATTATCCGGACAAATGCAAGAAAATTTTAATTTTTTAGTTAATTTGCATAAACTAACAAAAAGAATCCCCCGACAGCAAGCCGGAGGATTTCTTTTTAAAAAGAATAATTAAAATTATTCAGCGTCGGAATTTTTTTCAATATATGTTGCAATATCGCCGACAGTCTTGATTTCTTCAACAGCTTCATCAGGGATTGAAACTTCAAATTCGTCTTCGATAGTTGTGATAAGGTCAACAACATCGAGAGAATCTGCACCGAGGTCGTCCTGAATATTAGCTGTAAGTGTAACTTCTTCAGCTTCAACGCCGAGCTGTTCCACAATAATATCCTTGAGTTTGTCAAAAATCATGTTCATTTCCTCCTATAAGATTTTATGTCCGGTATGTAAGCCGGAACTGAAAAACGGGTCATTCTGTGAACTCACCGATTTTTCTAAATTTAGTATAACGTTCTTTTAGCAAAACGTCAATATCTTTTTTACATTTTTCCGGAATTTTGAGTGACAAATATTCCTTGATATTTTCTGAAATTTTGTCTAAATCGTTATGTGCGCCTCCGAGAGGTTCTTCTATGATAGTTTCAGCAACACCTAAACGCACCATATCTTCGGCTGTAATCATCATAACTTCGCTTGCTTCCTGCTCACGTGATGCGTCTTTCCAGAGAATGCTTGCAAAGCCACGTGGTGACAAAACCGAGTACTGAGCGTTTTCGAGCATAGCTAACTCGTCGCATACACCCAGTGCCAAAGCACCGCCACTGCCAGCCTCGCCGAGAACTATAGAGATTATCGGCGTGCGGATAGTCATGAACTCAGCGATATTTTTAGCTATAGCCTCGCCCTGACCTCTTTCCTCGTCTGGCACACCCGGAGCTGCTCCCGGAGTATCAATAAAGCATATAATAGGTCTGTGGAATTTTTCAGCCTGTCTTGCAAGCCGGAGAGCCTTTCTGTAGCCTTCGGGATGGGGCATGGCAAAGTTGCAGGCTTTATTTTCGTTTATGTCACGACCCTTTACCTGTGCGATAATTGTAACAGGGATATTGTTTAGCCTTGCTATACCGCCGAGAATAGCCTTGTCGTCGCCGAAAAGCCTGTCGCCGTGCATTTCATAGAAATCCGTGAATATCAACGGCAGATAATCATTTATAGTGGGTCTGCCCTTAGTGTGAACAAGCTGAATGCGTTCCCATGCAGATTTCTTGTTTTCCATAATTTCAGACCTCCTTTTCTGGCGGATAATAGCCGTGTAGTTTCAGCAGGTGCGAGAGAGTGCTACGCATTTTTTTTCTTTCAACAATCATATCAACAAAGCCTTTTTCATGCTGAAATTCCGCAAGCTGAAAGTCGTCCGGCAGTTTCTGCTTTATAGTACCCTCAATAACACGCCGTCCAGCGAATCCGATTAAGACTTTAGGTTCAGCAATAATAATATCGCCGAGAGAGGCAAAGCTTGCCGTTACTCCGCCTGTGGTGGGGTCGGTCATAACGGTTATGTACAGACCGCCGTTGTCGCTGTGTAGCTTTACAGCACCGGAAGTCTTAGCCATTTGCATAAGCGATACAATACCCTCCTGCATTCTCGCACCGCCGGAAGCAGTAAACATTATAACGGGCAGATTGTTTTCTGTGGCGTACTCAAAGGCACGAGCGATTTTTTCACCGGCAACACTTCCCATAGAACCCATCATATAGCGAGAATCCATTACGCCTATAACAGCCGGAGAGCCTTTTATTGTAGCTGTTCCGGTAACTACAGAATCTTTCAGACCGGTCTTTTCACGGAGTTCAGCCTGTTTTTCGGCATAGTTAGGAAAATCAATAGGGTTTCCGCTAATCATATCCGCATCAAGTTCCTTGAAACTTTCCTTGTCAACGGTAATGGCTATTCTTTCCTTAGCTGAAAGTCTGCCGTGATAGTTGCAGTTGGGGCATACTCTGTGGAGTTCTTCATATCTCTCCAGAAGAATATTTGTCTGACATCTCGGACACTTAAAAGACGCTTTTTCTTCTTCATCGCCGTCGCCATTGAAACGTTTTTTTACAACGTTAAAAAAATCTTCAAACATTTTCAGACACCCCCGTTATTTCTTTTTATGTTTTTCCATGTACCTGTTAAGGAAACCGATGTCATAATTGCCGTTTCTGAAATCAGAGTGCTTAATTATTTCGAGCTGAAAATCTATATTTGTGTCAACACCCTCAACAATAAACTCAGCTAAAGCCCATTTCATTTTTCTTATAGCGTCGTCTCTGTCCGAACCATGAGCGATAAGTTTACTAATCATTGAATCGTAATACGGCGTAATAGTATATCCTTGATAAACAGCACCGTCTATTCTTATTCCCGGACCGCCCGGCATATAAAGAGCCGTGATAGTTCCCGGAGAGGGACGGAAGTCAAGTTCAGGATTTTCAGCATTTATACGGCATTCAATAGCATGACCGTTTAGCTTTATATCGTCCTGAGTTATTTTCAGCGGCATTCCGGAAGCAATTTCAATCTGTGCTTTTACAAGGTCTATGCCTGTGACTTCTTCTGTAATCGGGTGTTCAACCTGAATACGTGTATTCATTTCCATGAAGTAAAAGTCTCTGTTTTCGTCCACAAGAAACTCAATAGTACCGGCATTATAGTAACCGCACTGCTTTGCGGCGGTCACGGCAGCCTGACCCATTTTCTTTCTAAGTTCCGGACTAACTATCGGACTGGGGCATTCTTCAAGTACTTTCTGATTACGTCTCTGCATGGAGCAGTCACGCTCGCCAAGATAAACAACATTTCCCTGCTGGTCGGCGAGTATCTGTATTTCAACGTGGTGCGGATTGATAAGAAACTTTTCGATATATACAGCGTCGTCGCCGAAATAATTCATTGCCTCACGCTGTGCGGATTCCATTTGCGATTCAAGGTCTTCCGGTTTATCAACACGCCTTATACCACGACCGCCACCGCCTGCCGATGCCTTTACAAGTACCGGATAGCCGGCTTTTTCAGCTATTTCCCTTGCCTCCTCAACAGAAGACACAGCACCCTCTGAACCCGGAATAACAGGCACTCCGGCGTTTTTCATAGTTTCCTTAGCTGCTGCCTTGTTGCCGAGCATTTCTATTGACTTATATGAAGGTCCTATGAAAACTATTCCGTTTTTTTCACAGAGACGTGCAAATTCGGCATTCTCTGATAAAAAGCCAAAGCCTGGGTGAATAGCTTCAGCACCGCAGTTAATAGCGGACTGTATAATAGCGTTCATATTGAGGTAGCTGTCTTTGGTTGCGGGCGGACCTATGCATACAGCCTCGTCGGCAATCTGTGCATGGAGGGAATTTTTGTCGGCTGTTGAGTAGACGGCAACACAGCGTATACCGAGTTCACGGCAAGCCCTAATTATCCGGACAGCTATTTCACCTCTGTTGGCTATAAGAATTTTCTTAAACATTTTATTCATTATTTGTCTCCGTCAGCCACAACGCAAGTTATCTCGCATGAAACAGCCCTTTCACCGCCGACAGAAGCAAGACCCTTACAAGTTGCGACAACACCCCTCTGCTTTATAACTTCAACTTCAAGGTCAAGCACGTCGCCGGGTACAACCTGTCTTCTGAATTTAGCCTTGTCGATACCGCCGAAAAGTCCTATCTTGCCTTTAAACTCTGGCTTTGAAAGCATACACACAGCACCAGCCTGTGCGAGCATTTCAATCATAAGCACACCGGGAGTTACGGGGTAGTCCGGAAAATGTCCCTTAAACCAGAAATCATCTTCCTTTATGTATTTTCTTGCCTTTACCTTAACGCCCACTTCCATTTCAACGATTTCGTCGATTAAAAGAAAAGGGTCACGGTGAGGGATTATTTCCATAATCTGCTCTTTGTTCATAAGTATATCTGACATTTTATTGTCCTCCGTTCTGATTTTATCAAGTCACGCCAGTTCTTCTTCTGCAAACTCAATCCATTTTCCGCCGGCATTCCTGTAATATAAGGCTACTGCGTCAATACCGTCATTCATTACCTGCTCCCACGCAACAGCTCTGCCGTCCGCAAGAATGCAGTTTCCGTTTTCGTCAAAATTATAGTAATCCTTTTCGGATTCATAGTCAATGCCGTAATAGAGTTGCATACGGATTTCACATGGCGAAAAAACAGCCTTTTTCAGCGGACGGTCTGAAATCTCCGCACATTTTCGGGCATTGCAGAACATAGCGTCATAGCCGTGAACCACACTGTCAAAGAGTACAATTCTTTCGCCTGTGGAAACAGAATCCGCAATAAATCCAGTTGGATATTCCATACCGATATAAAGCGGATTTTCAAAACCTTTTATTTTTACAGGTTCACAGCAGTGCAGAATTTCAAAAAGCCTACCGCCGTCCGAACCGACTATACTCACGGTGACAACTCCGTTTTTTCGGAGCAGTCAGCCATAAAGTTTTTCAGAGATGATAAAATCCTCATAGTATTATTTTATAATCATGATTGGCTGGTCGTATTCCACAG
Organism: Ruminococcus flavefaciens; assembly: GCA_023667045.1. Taxonomy (GTDB): domain Bacteria; phylum Bacillota; class Clostridia; order Oscillospirales; family Ruminococcaceae; genus Ruminococcus; species Ruminococcus flavefaciens_AC. The sequence goes on from JAMPAU010000001.1 coordinate 211,800, forward strand.
CCTGTCCGTCTGAGACAAGAATCTTTTCAACAACGCCGTCAAATTCCGACTGAATTTCATTCATGAGTTTCATAGATTCGATAATCATTATAACGTCGCCTTTTTTCACCTTGTCGCCGACCCTTACAAATGCCGGCTTGTCGGGTGACGGTGCAGCGTAGAAAGTTCCCACAATGGGAGACTTTACCACATTACCGCTGACTGTTTCTGTTTTGTTTTCTGCTGTAACCGCCTGTACAGCCGGAGCAGGTGCAGACATACCAACAGGCATGACAGCCGGTGGCGGTGGGCATTTCTTGCCTTTTACAGTAACCGACTTTTCGCCGTCCTGAATTGTAATCTCAGAGAGTTCACGACTGCTTACTATGTCAGCAATCTTTTCTATAGTTTCAATATCTATTCCGTAAATTTCACTCATAGATTACACCTCTACTTTTTTGAAACAGAGAGTAGCATTGTGTCCGCCGAAACCAAGAGAGTTTGAAAGTGCATATTTTACTTCCTGCTCAATATTTCCCTCTGTGCAGTAATTGAGGTCGCACTCCTCGTCGGGAACTTTATAGCCGACAGTCTTGTGTATAAAGCCCTCCTGAATGGACTTTGCAACGACAACAGCTTCAACAGCACCTGCCGCACCAAGAAGATGTCCTATCATGGACTTTGTGGAATTAATCTTGACATTGTAAGCCTCGTCTCCGAATGCCAGCTTTATAGCGGCAGTTTCATACTTGTCGTTAAGACCTGTAGAAGTACCATGAGCGTTAATATAGTCAACGTCAGAGGGCTTAACTCCTGCTTCCTGCATAGCAAGCGACATACCCATTCCGGCAGCCTCACCGGTAGGCATAGGAGAAGTCATGTGGTAGCCGTCACAGGTAGCACCGTATCCGGCAACCTCAGCGTATATTTTAGCACCTCTTGCCTTTGCGTGTTCGTATTCTTCAAGAACGAGTACGGCACTTCCCTCGCCGAGTACAAAGCCGTTTCTTTCCTTGTCAAAAGGAACAGAAGCACGCTCTAAATCGTCGGACTTTGTAAGAGCCTTCATATTTGCAAAACCGCCGAAAGTAAATTCTTCGTGAGTACTTTCAGTACCTCCGGCAAGACATACATCAAGGTAGCCGTCCTTGATTTTGCGGAAAGCCTCGCCGATTGAGTGAGTACCGGAAGCACAGGCAGTTGTAACATCGAAATTAGCACCTCTGAAACCTGTCTTCATGGAGATAGTTCCGGCTGCCATATTGCTTATCATCATAGGAACGTAAAAAACTGAAACTCTGTTTACGCCCTTAGTGAGATACTTGTTGTGTTCGTTGAGAGTAAGGTCTACACCGCCTATACCTGAACCGACAATAACACCTGCTCTGTATGGGTCAATATCCGAGAAGTCCGTGCCAGCGTCTTCGAGAGCCTCATGTGCAGCGATAACAGCATACTTTGTGAATCTGTCCATACGCTTTGCCTCTTTTTTGTCAAAACAGCCCTTTACGTCGTAATATGCAGACTCATCAAAGTCACGCACAATGCCGGCAATCTTAACGCCGGTATTCGCTGTATCAAACATATCAATATAGGAAAAACCTATCTTATTTTCCTTAATGCCTGTCCAGAACTTTTCAACGCCAGTTCCAAGCGGGGTGACCGCACCCATTCCGGTAATAACAACTCTTTTACTCATACAATAATCCTTTCGTAAAGTATTTTAGATATAATCACATTGAAAGACCGCCGGAAATTTCAATAACCTGTCCGGTAATGTAAGAAGCATTTTCGGAAACAAGGAATGAAACAACAGAGGCGATTTCTTCGGGTTCGCCGTATCTTCTGAGGGCAACGGCTTCAAGCATTTTAGCCTTTAATTCGTCTGAAAGAACGTCTGTCATAGGTGTGCGTATAAGTCCGGGAGCAACGGCATTGCAAGTGATATTCTTTCTGCCGTATTCCTTAGCGACTGTCTTTGTCATGCCGATAATAGCAGCCTTTGAAGCGGAATAGTTAACCTGTCCGGCGTTTCCGTAAAGACCTGCAACAGATGATACGTTTACAATACTGCCGTGTTTCTGTTTCATCATTACTGCACAGACATTCTTCATCATGTTGTAAACGCTTTTCTGGTTTACCGCAATAACAGCGTCATAAGCGTCTTCATTCATTCTTGCAAGGAGACTGTCCTTAGTGATTCCGGCATTGTTAATGAGAGCGTCGATAGTGCCGAAATCAGCCTTTACCTGCTTAACCATGCTTTCACAGTCAGCATACTTTGAAACGTCAGCGGCATAGCACTCAGCCTTTACACCATAACTTCTGCACTCCTCTGCAACTGCTATAGCCTTTTCCTTGTCGCTGTCGCTCGGATAGTGATTTATAACGACATCAAAGCCGTCCTTTGCAAGTCTCTTTGCTATGCACGCACCTATACCCTGTGATGCACCTGTAATAATTGCTGTAGCCATATTTTTTATCCTCCTGTTTTTTATTCCATAATTTCAAATTCGGCAAAGATTTTGTTGCATTCTTTGCAGTAACCAGCCGGAATTTTTTTGTCTAATGCCTTTACAATAAATTCCTTGTCGCACGTCCTCAGAAGACTTTTAAAGGGGTGTTTGTCAAGTTCTTCTGTAATTTTTTCAGAATAATATTTACCTGTAGATTCAATCAAATCCAATATACTATATGGAGCAGGGAATTTTGCTTTGCCTGTATCAAGTTCACTGGCACATACCGGACAGTATCTGAAACTTAATCCATTCATAATTGTTCCTCTTTGCCTGTGATAATATTATATCCGTCAATAGTGTTGTATTTTTCATTGATGTTGTCATCATAGGAAACAATTTTGTCATCATAGAGACTGTCGGCGGATTCTTCATAATAATCCATATCATACGTTAGGAGCTTTTCTTCGCCGATTGGATTAATTTTTTCCCTTATGTCAAATTCCGCAAAAATACTGTCGCATTTTTCGCAGTAGCCAGCCGGAACATTAGCACCGATTTTATTGATGGCGGTTCTTTTGTGGTATTCAGCATTTTCATCTGAATACCAATTTACATAGTCCACTGAACTTAATGTACGTCCCAAAGGAAGTGTTATTTTGCCGGCTTTGAGTTCACTACTGCATACGGGACAATATCTGAAACTTAATCCATTCATAATTTTTCCCCTTTGTCTGTGATAATATTTCATATAGATTATCAGCGGATTCGTTATAATAATCCATATAGTCATCAATCAGACCATATTCTCCCCTGACTTTAAATTTCAGCACATTTCGGGCAGTAACCTAAGGATTGTCCCCTACTGAGTTAAACAATTGTCACATCTTATTCTTAAAAACTTTTTAACAGGGGTCTATTGCATACCGGACAGTATCTGAAATTAAGATTACTAATATTCTTATTTTCTCCAGTGTGACTTTTCCCAGTTTACGACTTCAAATTCTGCAAAAATCCTATCGCACTTTTCACAGAATCCTGCCGGAATATCGGACTTGCTGAAAGTCTTTCCGTCACGACCGCCGTGCATTGTCTGAAAAAGCCCTACACAGTCGTCCAGTGACCTAACAATGACCTTTTCTTCTGAATACCACCATACATAGCCTGTAACCGAGTTTCCATGTGGCAGAATGAGCTTTCCTCTTTCAAGTCGGCGACTGCACAGCGGACAGTACCTAAAAACAATACTGCTCATCTGTTAAGGAGTTTTTCAGCCTGCTCCATTATTTCTTTTACGATAGCGTCGCAAGGCTTTATTTCGTTGACCATACCTGCAATAGCTCCGCAGAGGAAAGAACCGCTCTCAAGGTCGCCGTCAACAACCGCACGTCTTAAAGCACCTACAGTAAGCTTTTCAAATTCGTCGGGGGTAAGTGAGCCGTCTTTTTCGCCGTTAGCAAGCTGTTTAGCAAACTTTGTCTTGATGTTTCTGCATGGGTGTCCGGTATAACGTCCGGTAACTACATTGTCAGTGTCCTTAGCCTTTATAACGAGGTCCTTGAAAGTCTGGTGAATCTGGCACTCCTCAGAAGCAAGGAAACGTGTACCAATCTGTACACCCTCAGCACCAAGCATGAAAGATGCAGCCATACCACGACCGTCAGCAATACCTCCGGCAGCGATTACCGGAATAGAAACAGTGTCCACAACCTGAGGTACAAGACACATTGTTGTATTCTCGCCGATATGACCGCCGGATTCTGTACCCTCTGCAACTACAGCGTCCACTCCGGCTCTTTCCATTCTCTTTGCAAGTGCCACTGAGGCTACAACCGGAATAACCTTTACTCCTGCCTCTTTCCATGCAGAGATATATTTTCCGGGATTGCCCGCACCAGTAGTAACGACTTTCACGCCCTCGTCAATAACAAGCTGTGCGAGGTCATCAGCATTTTCGCTCATGAGCATGATGTTAACGCCGAAAGGCTTATCAGTCTTTTCCTTGCAGAGATGAATCTGCTCACGGAGGTAATCAATGGGAGCGTTTCCGCCGGCAATAAGTCCAACGCCACCGGCATTGGAAACGGCAGAGGCGAGTTTATGTTCTGCAATCCATGCCATACCGCCTTGAATAATCGGGTATTCACAGCCTAAAAGTTCAGTTATTCTTGTTTTCATGATTTTGTTTTCTCCTTTTCAAATTTTTGTTTCTTGATTAATATTCAAGTACTATTCCGCCGTATGTGAGACCTGCCCCGAATCCTATCATGGCAAGTTTCTGTCCACGCTTTATTACGCCTTTTTCTATTGATTCACAAAGTGCAAGCGGTATTGAGGCACTTGAAGTATTTCCATAATGGTCAAGAGTTACAATAAACTTATCCATTGAAACGCCAAGTTTTTTGGAGGCGGTTTCAATAATTCTTAAATTTGCCTGATGTGGTATAAACCAGTCAATTTCCTCTTTGGTTATGCCGGTTTTTTCTGAAATAATCTCAAACGATTTCGGGAGTACGCTGGTAGCAAACTTATATACTTCCTTTCCGTTCTGATATAGCTTGTGGAGCGGATTTGTCGTGAATCCATCGTCGAAGTCCTTTTCAATCTTTACTTCCGGAGCAACATTTAAAGCCCTTGCACAGAGGTAGCTTGCACCGCTTCCGTCTGAGGCAAGATAAGATGAATAAAGCTTATCGCTTTTTTCCACAACAGCAGCAGCAGCACCGTCCCCGAAAAGTATACAAGACCCTCTGTCTTCAAAATCTATAAATCTTGAAAGTGCCTCTGTAGCAACAACAAGGACGTATTTCAGGTCATCGTCTGTAGCAAGAAAACGCCTTGCGGTATCAAGTGCATAAATAAAACCTGTACACGCTGCATTAAGGTCAAAGGCAGCGGCATTAGCTGCACCTATTTTGTCCTGTATAACGCTTGCCATGCTTGGCGTAAGAAAATCAGAAGTTACAGTAGTTGCAATTACCAGTCCTACATCTTCCGGAGATATTCCGGCATTTTCAATGGCTTTTAAGCTTGCCTGTAATCCCATATACCAGGTAGGCTCCCAGCCAGCCATACGGCGTTCAGTTATACCAGTTCTTGTGCGAATCCACTCGTCATTTGTGTCAACAAAACGTGTAAAGTCTTCATTAGTCAATGTCTGGTCCGGCACATAACTGCCCATACCAACAATATTAATACCCATGAGTTGAAACTTCCTCTCAAAAAATAAATTATAAATAACAGTTGTAAAATACTGAAAATTATGTTATAGTAATATTGTACACAGGTTGAAAGTATACAATATATATTGTAAATCATTTCCGGTTTTTTTGCAACGATATTTTTCTACTTTAGCAACGACTGAATAAAATATCGTCATTTATTACAAATAATCATGGTTAAAACCGGACATTTTCACCAATAAATGTATATATAACATAGAAAGGAAGTTTATTTATTATGACAATTTCACTTTTTTCCGGACAGGGTTCGCAGACAGTCGGCATGGGAAAGGATTTCGCTGAACTGCCCGAATGCAGAAATATTATTGAGACAGGCTCTGAAATACTCGGTCGTGACCTTATGACAATACTGACAGAAATTCCACAGGAGGAGCTTAACTTTACAATAAACGCACAGCCGGCTATCATGACAGTATCAATTATGGCTCTCTGTTCTGCTCAACAGAAAGGCTTTACTTTCGACGGCGTGGCAGGTCATTCATTAGGAGAGTATGCAGGTATGTATGCTTCCGGCATGGTAAGCCTTGAAGACGTTTTCCGTCTCATAAAGGCACGTTCTGAGGCTATGGACGAGGCTTCACGCACCAACAAAGGCACTATGTGTGCCATTATGAAAATTGCACCGGAGACCGTCGCAGAGGTATGCGAAAAGGCAGAAAACTATGTTTCCGCTGTAAACTACAATTCACCAGTACAGACAGTTATCGCCGGAACTCCTAAGGGTGTAGCAGAAGTCTCTGAAATATTCAAGGAAATGAAAGCAAGAGTTGTACCGCTCAGTGTTGCTGGAGCGTTCCATTCAAAATTAATGCAGTCCGCTGCCGATAAGTTCTATGAGACAGCAAAGACTATCACTTTCAAAGCACCGCAGGTTAAATATTATTCAAACGTTACAGGCGGAGAACTCACAGACTTTTCTGATATGCCGTCACTTCTCGCAAAGCATATAGTATCACCTGTCAGATTTACTTCTGAACTTACGGCTATGCAGAATGACGGTGCTGACAAATTTGTTGAGTTCGGAGCAGGCAAGACTTTAACAGGTCTTGTAAAGAAAACTCTCAAAGACGTTACAGCTTTCAATATCGAGAATATTGAAGGTCTCGCAAACTTATAATAAAAAGGAGATTTTTAAAAATGAAGAAATACGCTTTAATCGGTCACCCTCTCGGACATTCCATGTCACCGCTCATTCATGAAAAACTTTTCGCACTCAGCGGAATAACTGACTACTCCTATGAACTCGTTGACATTGCACCGGAAAATCTTTCGTCAAGCGTGGAGCTTATAAAAAGTTTCGCCGGACTTAATGTTACAATCCCACACAAACAGAACGTTATACCTTTCATGAACAAACTCGGCGAAAGTGCTGAACGCTATAACTCAGTAAACTGCATAGACAACAAGGACGGTATACTTACCGGTTATAATACCGACTGCGACGGTTTTCTTATGTCTGCTGAAAAACTCCCTATCGGCGAGAACGTGGCAGTCTTAGGCTGTGGCGGAGTAGGTCGCATGATAGCCATTGAAACGGCTTTACACGGCGGTAAACTCACACTTGCCGTTATTCCACAGGATATTAAAAACGCACAGATTCTCATGGCTGAAATCCTCTCAAAGTGCAGTGACGCTTCTGTCAGAATTGCCGACATTGCAACCCTTGACGAAAATTTCGACTTGATTATAAATGCTACTCCGGTAGGTATGTACCCGAAAGTTGATAACTGTGCTATTTCTGACAGTCTCATAGAAAAGGGCGGTAGCTTATTTGATGTTATCTATAATCCTACTGAAACTCTCATTATGAAGAAATTCAGAGAACAGGGCAAAACTGCTATAGGCGGTGCTTCCATGCTTGTATATCAAGCTGTAAAGGCTCATGAAATATGGTACGGCGGAAAGTTCAATACAGAAGATATTGACGGAATTATAAAAGCCGTTGAGGATTCTGTAAACGAAATGAATAAATAATGGAAAGTTTTAGGAAAAGAGACAATATTCTTTATGGTTATTATAACAGTGAAAAAATATTAAAGGAAGTAACAGTACCCGACGGCGTTGAACATATCGACGAATACGCATTTGCTGAAAGACGTGATGAACATTATGAAATACGCCGTCTGATACTTCCGGACAGTCTCAAATCTATACACAAATCGGCTTTTTGGGTAAAGCCACGTTATTATCATGATATTCCCCGTGCAGATACCATAAAATCCATATATTTTCATGGCGTGACATTTTATTTAAATACTTTTTCGCATCACTATATGGATAAAGTTATTGACTTTATAGCAGACAGGGATTACTCAATAGCATTATATCATGAACTTAAATACCCTATTGTTTTGCAGTTTTTCATGAACGAAAAAGCCCCCGAAAGTACCGCTTATATCAAGAAAAACTTCAAAAAAATCTTTATATGGCTTGTGGGTGAATTTAATTACTTATTTTATCATTCAAATTTGGAAAATCCGTATGACTACATGAAAATCCTTATTGATAATTTTATCTCAAAAAGAAATATCGAAACTTACATTAAAATTGCCCATGAAAATAAATGTAATGAAGTTCTCGATATGCTTAACGAATACAAGGTGGCGAATTATGGAAAAGTTTGAAATAAATGAACACGGTAGTCTCACAGCATACCACAACGACAACAAAGACATAACAGAAGTTATTGTGCCTGACGGCGTGAAATTCATTGAACGTTATGTTTTCAGAAAATATACAAGCCTTAAATATGTTAAGTTTCCGGATTCTCTTGAAAATATTGACAGGTGGGCTTTTTGGAATGATTTCAGCACACACCCTGATTTAATGGAATATCTTGGAATTACTTTTAATCCGAACGCTGATTCTTTAAAAATTCCTGAAATGATTGACATGATAGCAAATAAAAATTATTCGCACATTATGTCAAGCCGTATGAAATATATCGCTATTTTTCAGATATATTTCAATGACGGCGACGATATAACAACGGCGTATATAAAAAAGAATTTCCGGCGGTTTTTCACATTTCTTGTACACGCTGTCATTTATCAGGAGGAATCATATTACAAATATATTTCACTTGAAAATACCCTAAATATTGCGGAAAAATTGATAAAATTCGGTAAATTTATCTCAAAAAGAAATATCAAAACTTACATTAAAATTGCTCAAGAAAATGAATGTAATGAAGTTCTCGATATGCTTAACGAATACAAGGTGGCGAATTATGGAAAAGTTTGAAATAAACGAACACGGCAGTCTTACAGCATATCACAACGACAACAAGGACATTACTGAAATAACAGTCCCTAACGGTGTGAAACATATATCGTTTGCTGTTTTTAAGAAATACAGAAATATTCATTCAGTTACGCTTCCGGACAGCCTTAAATATATAGAACATAATACTTTTTGGAATAGTAGTTCACCACAAGGTACATCTGTACATTTTATGAAATATCGAGGTGTGATTTTTAATCCCGCAATTGATAGTTTTCATATGGAAAATGTTATTGATATGATATATAAAAAAGATTATTCTTATGTATTGTCACATAAACTGAAATATCCCATTATTCTACAGATTTATTTCAATGACAGCGATGACATTACAACAGCATACATCAAAAAAAATTTCAAGAAGTTTTTCATATTTCTGTCTGAAAAAGAAGATTATAATACACTGGAAAAACTTATAAAATCCGGAAAGTTCATATCAAAACGCAATATTGAAACTTACATTAAAATTGCTGACGAAAAAGAATGTTACTCGGTCTTTGATATGCTTATTGAATATAAGGAAACGGTTTTAGATAATGGAAAAATTTGAAACAGACAATCACAAAAATCTTGTCGGTTATTACAATGACGATAAAAAAATAAATGAGATTGTTGTTCCGGACGGTGTTAAGTTTATATATCCGTATGTTTTCAAAGAGTATAATATAAATCATGTTATACTTCCTAACAGCGTAAAAAGTATAGCACGTTCTGCATTTCGTGGAAAAGCACGTTATACTTCTGCAACTTCATATATAAGTTATCATGGCGTGACATTTGGAACAGCAGAAAGCAATTATATTAATTACTATACCCGTGACATAATCGACATGATAGCAAATAAAAATTATTCGTACATTTTTGAAAATAATCTGAAATATCCCGTTATTCTACAGATTTATTTCAATGACGGCGATGACGTTACAACAGCATATGTAAAAAAGAATTTCAAGAAGTTCTTTATATTCCTAACTAAAAAACAAGATTATAATATACTGGAAAAACTTATAAAATCCGGAAAGTTCATATCAAAACGCAACATAAATACATATATTAAAATCGCTGACGAAAAAGAATGTCATGAAATTTTCGATATGCTTATTGATTACAAGGAGGAAAATAATTTTTAATTATGGCTTTTGAAGTAGAAAACAACAAACTTATAAGATACGTCAGTGAACCGGAAGTACGGAAAGTCGTAATTCCGGACGGCATAGAGGTAATTAAAAAATACTCTTTTGCCGGCTGTAATAATATTGAATCGGTTCATATTCCGAAAAGTGTCCGCTTGATTTACTGTTCTGCATTTCTGAACTGTCCTAACCTCATGTCATTTTCTGTGGACAAGGACAATGCAAAATTCTATACTGTCAACGGCTGTCTTTATGAGAGATTACCGAATAATTCCGGAAGTCTTGTCAAAGTACCAGAGGGTATGGAATATATAGAACTCCCCGACACAAGCTAGTGGACATCTGCTTTTTCAAAATATGCCAGATTTTCAGTTGTTACTATTTATAGTCAGTCCGGAGACAGAATAGTCCTAAAACGCAATGAGCTTGACAGAAATGGCGAATACGGTTCAATAGACTTTATGTATAATATCAATCAGTTGATTCATAATCTTGATACTTCTATACATATAAGCCGTGCCGTAAAGACTTCAATAATGATGCAGATGTATTTCAGTTACTGGTCGGATTTTCATGAGATAAATAATTTCAGTGCTGTATTTAAAGGCATTATAGACAGGGACGAGACAGAAACAGTCCGGAAAATTCTTGACGAGGGAAAACTTATAACCAAACGCAATATAAACACATACATTAAGTACGCTGACAAAAATGAACATTATCCAGTTTTCGATATGCTTAACGAATATAAAGAGGAGGTTTTAAAAAATGACTATATTTTTATGTGGGTTCATGGGTTGCGGAAAGTCCACTATAGGACAGATTCTCGCAAAGAAACTCGGTTGCGGATTCTGTGATACCGATGAACTTGTTGTTAAAAATCAGGGAATGACAATTCCGGAAATATTCTCACAGAAAGGTGAACCGTATTTCCGAACGGTTGAGGCTGAAACTGTAAAGTCACTTTGCGGAAAAAATACAGTTGTTGCCTGTGGCGGAGGTGCTATGCAGAACTCCGATACTGCAAAAGCTGTAAGCGAAAACGGCGGTACAATCGTTTACCTCAATGTGACTTTTGAGGAGTGCTATAACAGAATAAAGGGCGATACAAACCGTCCTATCGTCATGAACAACACAAAGGAACAGCTTGAACAAATCTACAACGCACGCCGTGAAATATATATAAAAAATTCCACAGTAATGGTCGAGGCTGTCGGCAGTCCTGCTGAAATAGCCGAAACTATTATTGACATTCTCAGATAGAACGGAGATAATATGTTAATTTATAATGCTGAAATTTACACCGGCAGAGAAGTTATTCCGCTGGGCTGGATTGAAGTTAAAGATAAAAAAATATCCGCTGTAGGAACAGGTACGCCGGAAGAAATTCCGGAAGATTCTGTGAATGCTCACGGCGGTACGGTTTACGCCGGATTCATAGACGCACACACGCATTTAGGCATAATTGAAGACGGCATAGACTTTGAGGGCGACGACTGCAACGAGTCCACAGACCCTTTCACCCCTCAGATGAGAGCTATAGACGGCATAAACCCTTTTGACCGTTGCTTTGAAGAAGCACGCATGAGAGGTATTACAACAGTCGCATCAAGTCCCGGCAGTGCCAATGCTTGCGGTGGTGAAATATGTGCCATAAAAACCGCAGGCAGACGTATTGACGATATGCTGATAAAAAATGTCGGAATAAAGTTTGCACTCGGCGAAAACCCTAAAAACGTCTATAACGACCGTTCAGAAACGCCAGTAACCCGTATGGCTATTACGTCTATAATCCGTGAGGGGCTTTATAAGTCACGCCGTTATACGCACGACATGGACAGCTATTACTCCGACAGCGATAATTACGACCCTCCGGAATATGACATCAAATGCGAAGCTCTTATGCCCCTGCTCGACCGCAAACAAAAAGCGTTTTTCCACTGCCACCGTGCTGACGATATATGCACTGCCATGAGAATAGCTAAAGAGTTTTCGCTTGATATGGTAATCATACACGGCACAGAGGGCTATAAGATTGCGGACATACTCGCAGAGGAAGAAGTACCTGTCATCTGTGGTCCTGTGATATGCGACCGCTGTAAACCCGAAATGCGTGGTCTTGATTTGAAAAACACTTCCGAGTTAAATAAAAACGGCGTTAAGACCGCAATATGCACAGACCATACCGTTATACCAATACAGTATTTACCGCTGTCGGCTCAGGCAACAATAAAAGGCGGTCTGACCTTTGATGAGGCTATCAAAAACCTTACTGTAAACCCTGCTGAGATTCTCGGAATAAGCGACCGTGTAGGCTCTATAGCTGAAGGCATGGACGCTGATTTGCAGATTTACAGAAAAGGCGAAAATCCCCTTGACCTCTTGTCAGAACCCTTTTTCGTGATGATAGACGGTAAAACAGTACGCAGTGAGGAAATATCATGAAAAAAATAATTCCTTTGATTACTGCCGTTATGCTTGTTTCACAGCCTTTTTCATCATACGCTGAAAATGAACAGATATTCAGCGAAACAATCAACGGCAGTACGTTCTATTATACAGTAGATTCAAGCATGAACGCCGTAATAACAGACTGTTCTTCATGCGAGGAAGAAATAAAAATCCCCTCATCACTGGGGGGATATATGGTAAAGTCAATAGGCGACAAGGCTTTTTTCGGAAAAATAATGCTCACTTCAATAGATATTCCGGAGGGAATAACATACATCGGTGAAAATGCATTTTCCGGCTGTCTTTCACTTGAAAGCATAAAGCTCCCCGAAACTCTCACATATCTCGGAAACGGCTGTTTCACAAGCTGTACCGCCCTTGAAAACGTACTATTAAACGATTCACTTTCATCTGTGCCGGATAACTGTTTCAATGCGTGTACTTCTCTGAACAGCATAAATATTCCGGAATCAGTCGTATTTATAGGCATGGACGCTTTTTTCGGCTGTTCTGATATATCGGGTATATTTATACCGCCTACCGTTGAAATAATCGGTGAAAATGCATTCGGAATGCACTATGATATAAGAAACAACGGCATTGAAAAAATAAATAACTTCCGGATAAAAGGATTTCCGGCAACCTCTGCCGAAACATACGCCATAAATACCGGAATTGAACTTTACTGCAAATTAGGCGACGTAAATGACGACGGTTTTATTGATGCGGTTGATTCTTCCGCCGTACTCATCGAATACTCTAATCTTTCAACAGGCTCTGAAAGTTCGTTTGACACATATCAGCAGTATGTAGGCGATTACAACAGGGACGGTCTTATTGACGCTGTTGACGCTACATTGATACTCATTGAGTATGCACGGCTACAGACACTTCCGGATAATCAAATATAAAAGGACGTATTTTCATACGTCCTTGATTTTTTTATTCAGCTAATGACATTTCCTGTATTGTGAGAGCGTCTTTAGGAGTTACGCCGTCGCCGTCCATGTCAGCGTTAGCCATACCCTGCGGTGTGAGTTTATAGTCGTTTGGATTGGAGAGTGCCTGCATTATCAGTACGGCATCTGCGAGGCTTACCTTGCCGTCTTCGTTTGCGTCGCCGACAAGAGTAGGCTCTGGAGAATTTATATCAATATTATCATTGAAATATAAATCATAGTCAGCACACTTATAAAGTGTTATAGTTTCCTCTGCAATTATACCTGGTGCATCTTCAGTACAAAAGAGACTCAATTCATATTCTATATTGTTATCCTGCATTTTTTTCATAAAATTATAAGCATCGGAAGTAGAATCAAAGCCCATGAATTTATGTTCATCTGAATAAATAGGCGTGCCGTCTTTCCACCAGCCTAAAACATAACTTTTATCATCAGAAAACTCATATTCTGAAAGTATATCTTTATTTTCATCGTTAACTTTTACCCATGCACCTCCAACGTGAAAAACTGCGTGGTCACCGTAAACGGTATATACTTTCTCAACAGATAAAACTCCATCGCATTCAGAGATAGCTTCTACAGCTTTTCTTTCTGCTTCTTCATCTTCAGCAACAAGGTTATATCTCATATACTGATAGTCTACTTCACAAATATAAGTATTAGCGTTTTCAAGTTCAAGGCGAGGTAAAGTCCTACCTTGTTTCATGTTTATATATATGGTTGAATGCTGTGCCATAGAATGTTCTTGATTTTCTGTTACTACAACATTTCCAACATCTTTGTCATAGTGCATGACATAAGGCTCACCGTACGATTCTATTATGCGATACATAGGAGTATCAGTCTCATTGCAATCAGTGACATGAGTAGGTAACTTTACTGCAAATACATTGCAGGTAACTGTACTTAATGAACATATAACTCCAGCTGATATAACAGCTAACATCTTCTTAAATTTTTTATTCATAAAATCACCGCCTTACCAATTAATATTTGTATTATTACTGGTATAAAAATGTATCAAATCAGTTGTGATACGTATTCCACTATTTTCATCATATCCACCGTTTGTGTGAACAGCAACTACTGTGTAATAGGTTTTACCATTATCTGACTCAGTTATATAAACCGGTCCGCCACTGTTTCCACCACATGTATCTGCTTTATAAAACAGTATAGAATCATTTTTATCTGAAACAATACCATTTCCTGTATACTTCATATGTTCTGTTTTAGTATTAACTACTACTGTTTCACCAGTTTTTCCAATGTCTTGCGGAAAACCACTTACACTTACAACAGATTTTCCATTTGCAAAAGAATCCAGTGGCACTCCTAAATCAAAACAAGCATAACTACTTAAATCTTCTTTTACAGTAATAAGAGCATAATCATAAATATAACTATTATTATTTACATATGAATATGGGACATGATACTCTACTGGTGTAGCGTTTAATGTGACATTTCCATTATTATCAAATAATAATATCTCCTCTATTTCTTTATTATACACACAATGTGCAGCTGTGGCAATTACATGGTCGCTTACTACAAAACCACTTCCAAGATAATAAGTAGGAGACATTAATTTAACTACACCTGATTTAGTCCAGTCTATAACTCTCTCATCTTCGCCAATAACAGAACGTGAATTATTAATAGATGATACAGGATTTAAAGTATACTCGCTCTTTCTATTGCCGGTCTCAGCATCATATACATAATACTTTCTTGAGGTATTTAATGCCTCTGCCCTGTTACCAGTATATGAGAGTGAAAGAACAGCAATAATCATAGCAATGAATACCGCCGTAATCTTTTTAACATCAGCAATCATTATTTTATTCATACTCCCACCCCCCTGTCAGTTCAAAGTATAAACCTGTACAATGTATGCGTCCATAGGGCTGATAACGCCATTTTGGTCAACATCATACTTATTTAGGTCAGTGGGTTCATGATGACCGCAGAGATACTGCATTATACATACAGCATCTGCAAGGGTAACTTTACCGTCACCGTTAACGTCACCGCTATCTTCTATCTTATATGTTGCGGAAGATGTGAGTGAACAACATGACATAACCGCCATTATTCCAGCAAGAATAAATTTTTGCCTACTTTCATAGCAAACGCCTCCATTTATTCAATATTACACAGGGATATAAATATTATATTCCTTATGCTATTTTTAGTATACCATAATTTGTGTAATTTGTCAATATACTACATTGTAGAAATTATTATTATATTTTTATATATAAAGACCAAAAAGGACGTAGCAGAGTACGTCCTTTTGTTTTTTAATTATATATCGCTGACAGGGAACTGGCTCTCAGAAATTATCTGAAGGTCAACCATCTGAATAGCGAGTGCGTCCTTTGGAGTTACGCCGTCGCCGTTTCCTACAACGTCAGCATTAAGTTTACCCTGTGCGGAGAGCTTATACTTATTAGGATTGGAGAGTGCCTGCATTATCAGTACAGCGTCAGAGAGAGCTACTTTGCCGTCTTCATTTACGTCGCCGTATCTAATGTTACTGCTCTGTGAGGGTTTTGTAGTAGTTGTTGTTGTCTGAGAAGTACCGTCTGTGTAGACCTTTACTGACTCAATAGTAAAATTACCGCAGTCAACCCACCATGTGCCGAACTTTACTTCACCGCCATACTGGAACTGTGCAATATCAGCGATGTTTGACGGTACATTCCATGTTATAGTACCTCTGTTGCCGGATATAGTCTGTTCCATGTCATCACCTTGAATCCAGTAATCCGGAGCAACGCTTGTTGAAGTACCGAATGCACCCTGCCATTTACCGATATTTCCGCTATTTGAAGAAATAGTAATTTCTACTTTCTTTACCTTTTCATTTGATGGAATATTAAACTGTGACCATTCAAAGCCTACCATTTTGTCATCTGCATTCTTATCATAAACAACCTGCTTGTTGGGCTTTATTTCATAAGAGCCAGATGATGTTACTGGTTTTGTGGTAGTAGTTGTAGTGTTGTTACTGCCTTGATTTGAAGTAGTTGTTGTATTATTTGAAGAACCTGTATAAGCGTTTGTGTAAACATTGATTTCATCAATTACAAAGTCCTGACAGTCAACCCACCATGTACCGAACTTAACTTCACCGCCGTACTGGAACTGTGCAATATCAGCGATATTTGAAGGTACAGTCCATGTGATAGTGCCGGAGTTTCCAGAGATAGTCTGCTCCATGTCTTCACCTTGAGCCCAGTAATCCGGAGCAACGCTTGTTGAAGTACCGAATGCACCCTGCCATTTACCAATATTTCCGCCATTCTTTGAGGAGATTTTAACTTCTACCTTTGTTACCTTTTCATTTGACGGAATATTAAACTGTGACCACTCAAAACCTACCATTTTGTCATCTGCATTCTGGTCATAATTTACTGATTTCTTGGGGCTGATTGAATAATGACCAGAAGAAGATGAAGTATTACCGCCCTGTGTGATAGTTGTTGTGGTAACAATCGGCTGAGTTGTAGTTGTTGCGGTAGTCTGTACTGGTGATGTAACATTAGGATTGCCGGAAGATACATTGCCTACACCCTCAATTGAAGAATCAACAGAACCTGTCTTATATACAGAATAGAGACCGGCAGCCGCACCTACGAGAGTAGCGTTGTAGTCAAGTGTAACCTCGTTAGCTGTGTAATCGCTTACGGAGTCATTGTATGAGCCGTTAGCGTCTGTAGGACCGCCTACCAATGCACCTACAAGTGTATGACCGTTTGGACTTGACTGTGTATTATCGCCCATTTCATCAAAACTTGAGTAACCCGACGCTGCTCTGTGATGTGGATTCTTTGCAGAGTTACTTGCAAATCCTACTACAAAGCAAGTAGGTGAGGCACTGCCTACGCCCTTATTACCCATGATGTAGTCCATCTGACCTTTAGCCCAGTCATTGTAGCTTGCTGCACCGTACTTTGTAGCAACGAGAGCTGCCATTTGCTGAGATGTATTATATCTTGCACTTCCCCACTGTTCCTGGAAGTAATAATCACTGGAATTTGCACCATGACCATTGAGGTAATCGGTTACTTTTTTCCAGTCCGCCGAATCACCTGTGATTTCAGCCTGTAAGATACCCGCACCCATTGAAACGTTATTCCAGCTCATAGTTGAGTAGATACCCCACTGACAGCCGTCCATACCGGAAGAACCTTGATTACTTGAATTCATGTAGGTATTAAGGAACTCCTTGTACTTGTTGTCATTAGTAGCTCTGTAAAGCCAACCGGCAGCCCATGCCTGGTCATCATAGTAATCCCATGAAGGATAGAAACCGTTTGGTCCGTCAGTTGCTTTCTGATTGTACTTTGTTGAGAACTCAAACAAAGCCTTAGCGTATTTAAGGTCTTCAGTATTGCCGAAGTTTACATAGTTTACAGCAAGTGCGGCTGCATAAGATGCGGCAATATCACTTGCACCGGAAGTTGTGCTGAAAGTCTTTCTGCTTGAAGAATCTTGTACTTCAGGAGCACACCATTCTGCATGGTCTGCATCGCCGTCGCCAATCTGATAAACGAAATTTGTTACAGTATCACCGCTAAGAGTTGTGCTGTTTTTGAAGTATGTAGCAAAGTAGTCTGTAACAGTCTTGAGGTGATTTCCTTGACCTGTTGCGTCATAAGCGTCTTTAAATTCATAGTAACCCCAGCCGAGAGTTGAAGCTGAATAACCTGCCGGAAGACCGAATTTAGCATGGTCACCTGCATCATGGAAACCGCCGTCTACAGCGTCGGAAGTGTGGCAGTCATCACGCCATGAAAGAGCGGAAGTCTCACCTACCTGCTTACCGCACATATTCGCATCATAGAAATAAAGCGAGTACTGAAGGAGCTTAGCATAGTTGTCATCAGCAGCCGAAACGTTCATAACAGCTGTTGAAAACGGTGCAACCATAGCAGAAACAGCCATTACACTGCTGATTACTGCCGACTTGATTTTTTTCATTTTATTTTTGTGCATATTTTTGTAACCTCTTTCCTTAAAATTTGCCTGTAATATGCTGAATTAATTATACACTTTTTTACGGATAAATTGGTTACGAAACTATTGCTAAATAATTACAATATGGTTAAAATTTAACATTTTCTTAATATTTAATTAAAAAAAGACACGGAGTGTATTAATTTGAAATATAAAGTATTCGTAGACTGAAAAAGGCACACCGAAGTGCGCCTTTTTTTATATTAGCTTAATAATGAATCAAGTTTTTCAGAAGTAATAGGAAATTCAGAAGCGTCCGTTAACTGTAAATCAACTAACTGAATAGCCAAAGCGTCTTTAGCTGTTACGCCATTGCCAATATCAACGCAATCGGCATTCTTTTCACCCTGTTCAGTGAGTTTATAGTTGTTCGGATTTGAAAGGCACTGCATGATTAATACAGCGTCAGCAAGAGTTACCTTGCCATCTTCATTGGAGTCGCCTAATTTTACATCTTCATTACCGCTGACAACTGTTGTAGTTGTTGTTTCAGTAACATCTGTTTCTGTCTGAGTTTCAGTCTGTGTAGAAGTAGTAGTTTCTGTGGTTGTTTCGGTAGTAGTAGTTTCTGTTGTAGTAGTTGTTGTTTCAGTGGTAGTAGTTTCGGTAGTGGTAGTTGAGCTTTCAACTGGAGTTTCGCCCTTTGCGACGGCTATTTCTTCAGGATATACTGTCACCTCGTCGCCGATAGTATCAACGACCTGTCCTGTGCCGTACTCATGGTAAAGACCTACAGCAGCACCAACAAGTCCCACCTGATAGTCAAGTGCTACCTCGTTTGAAGTTGCGTCCTTAGCGTCGAGTTTTCTGAATGTGCTGAAATCCTCGCTTGTCGGACCACCGCATAATGCACCGTAAAGAGTGTGGCTTGTCGGAACACTTGCATAGTCGCCGTTCCAGCTGTTCCATTCTTCCCAACCGTCGCCGACATAAAGTCCCGAAGCGGCACGGTGATGAGGTGATGTAGCAGAAACGTCATTATAGCCTACAACAAGGCAAACATTAGCATTATTCTTGCCGAGTATCATATCTGTCTGACCCTTGCACCATTCAGCAAAATCAGCACCGGACTGCTCCTTGTGTTTTGTAGCAATTAAAGCACAGGTCTGCATGAGAGTGTTGTGTCTTGCACTGCCCCATGAGTTCATGACATAGAATTTATTCTGATTCTGATTTACGATATTTTTGATATAGTTAACAGGCTTATCCCAACCAGAGCCTGTTATTTCGGCATTGAGGAGAGCCGCACCAAGCCATACACCGCCATAGTAGTAATCGTTTACCCAGTCGTTAGTAGTGCTTGTGTCCTTGCTGTTTGCGTCAAGGTAAGGCTGTTCACCTGTTGCAATGTAAAGCCAGCCGGCAGCCCATGCTATATCATCTTCAACGCTCTTATCGGAATATGTCTGCTGTTCGTAAGTCATTTTGCGGTTTTTAGCAGCGAAGTCATAGAGTGCCTTAGCGTATGTAAGTGACTCCTCATCGCCGAAGTTTATATACTGCTGTGCGAGTGCGGCGGCATACTGAGCGGCGGTATTGCTTGCACCGTCGGTAGTGGAGTAGTACTCACTGCTGTTTCTTGACATAAGCTCAGGCGCACGCCATTTGCCGTGGTCTGCACCGTCGTCGCCGATTTCGTAAATGAACTTGGTAACATTACCGTTGGAATCAAGAGTTACGCATTTCTTGAAAAATTCTGCAAATTCAGTGCTTATATCCTTGAAATGTGCATAAGTTCCGGTTTTCTGAAATTCGTCCTTGTATTCGTAGTAGAGCCAGCCGAGAGTTGAGGCTGTAAAGCCCTCTGTAAGACCGCATATAATACCGTCGCCGGCATCATGGAAACCGCCATTAGCTGTACCGTCTGTATGGCAATCGTCACGCCATGAAAAATGAGACTTTTCACCTGCACCCACACCACAGTAGTTAGCGTCATAGAAGTAAAGCGAATACTGAAGAAGTTTAGCATAGTTGTCAAGACCTAATGCAGATTCGTCAACGGCTACAGCTGGCATTGCCACAGCACCGGCAAGTGAAGTTACTGCCATAACGGCTGAAGCTCCAAAAGCCATTATCTTCTTCTTAAATTTTCCTTTCGACATAAAAATTTCTCCTCTCAAAGTTAAAAGATTTTCCGTGTAAAAAATTCCGGAACAAGCCATAAAAAACTACTTTAATTATATCACAGATTTCGGATAATTTGTTAACAGATTATGTACAAATATGAAACAACGCATTTTTTTGTCATAAACATCAAAAAAGTACATATCGTATTGTATAATATAACGAGTATATCCTTTAGGAAAATAAATTTTCATTGAAATTTCACTTGCAAATCATAAGCATATATGATATAATTACAATAATACTTTTTATGACGGCGGTGAAACATATGCCAAGATTTTTTACAGACGAAATAAACGAAAACAACATAACACTTTCCGGCAGTGATGCTAATCACATAGGTCGGTCTCTGCGTATGAAAAAAGGCGAGAAAATAACTGTCTGCTGTGAAGGCACTGACTACAACTGTGTTATAAACAGCATTACGCCGGACACTATATACCTTGATTTGATTTCAAAAAATCCATGCTCCGCCGAGCCAGATGTCAGTGTTACACTTTTTCAGGCAGTGCCGAAATCGGACAAGCTGGAATATATTATACAGAAAAGCGTTGAATTAGGCGTTTCAAGGATTGTCCCCGTGCTGACAAGACGGTGCGTATCACGTCCGGACGAAAAGGACTTTGCTAAAAAACTTCCACGTCTGCAAAAAATAGCCGAACAAGCCTCAAAACAGTCGGGGCGTGGAATCATTCCGGAAATTACACCTATAGTCAGCTACAGAAAAGCCCTCGAAATGATGAGCGAACTCGACCGCACTGTTATTCTTTATGAGGAAAAGGGTGGCTGTAGGTTCAGTGAGGTGGATTTTGACGGTGCAAAGACAATAGGTCTTGTTGTCGGAAGTGAGGGCGGTTTTGATTCGGACGAGGCAGAAGACGCTGTGAAAGCAGGTGCTGTGCGTGTCTGGCTCGGAAAAAGAATACTCCGTTGTGAAACTGCACCAATAACTGCTATGTCAATTTTGATGTTTTTAACAAATAATATGTAAAGTATTGAAATTTACAGAAAAGTATGTTATAATAATATACAGTTTATCGCAGACCGTTCGCAAGCGGTACGATAAAGTAAAAATCTTGCGGAGAAAAGAGGAATTATAATGAATAAGTTTTTAACTGGTATGCTTGTTGTCGGTGCAGTTGCAGCTGTAGGCACAGTTGTAAAGCATCTCCTTAAGGACAACTCTGAAAGCGACTACGATGATTTCGATGATGACGATTTCTATGACGACGACGATATAGACTTTGAGATTACTGAGGACGCAACAGAAGAAGTCGCTGAAGAAGAAGCTGAAACTGCTGAGGAAGAAGTTCCTGAAGAAACTGCTGAAGAAGCAGAAAAAGAAGAAACTGAAGAAGAATAATTATAATAAACTGCTACAGATGATGTAGCAGTTTATTTTTGATAATTATATACAAATTAAATTTATATTTTTGTACACAATCACGATTTGTGAAAAAAGCTATTGACAAATGTCATTTTTACTGCTATAATATAAAAGCTGTCCGGCAAGGACAAACTGAAAAATAATTTGTCCGAGGCGTAGCTCAGTTTGGTAGAGTGCTTGGTTTGGGACCAAGATGCCGCAGGTTCGAGTCCTGTCGCCTCGACCACATAAAAAAATTTTTTCAGAAAATTTTAAAAAAGTACTTGACAAATCGAAAATTATGTGATATAATAAATAAGTCGAGTGAGACAAGTATAAACAAACATTCAAGCTGGTGTAGCTCAGTTGGTAGAGCAGCTGATTTGTAATCAGCAGGTCGGGGGTTCGAGTCCGTCCACCAGCTCCATTTTACCGAAATTTCCGGTAAATAAAAAATAATAGTGGGAGAGTTCCCGAGTGGCCAAAGGGGGCAGACTGTAAATCTGTTGCTTTTCAGCTTCGATGGTCCGAATCCATCCTCTCCCACCAAGTAGCCCCGAACTTTTCGGGGTTATTTTATTTCAAACCTTGCACATTGCAAGGGCTTTTTTATGTCCGGAAAAAAAGATGTTTTGCACGGAAAATATACTATATTGTGCATAAATATATTTATTCTGCTGTGAGGTTACATCATGACCGAAAATTACAGATATTATTACGGCTTTGAGGGTGAACCGGAATACACTTTCTGTCTCTGTGCCGGAAACAATCCCACTGAAACAGGCTGGACAAGTCTTGTTGAATACTATTAGCTTTACAGCCATAAAAAATATTGAATATTCATGAGGTGTACCAATGATTGAAAATCTTTACTGCAAAATATTCGTTGATACGGTTTCAGAATATAATGATTTTTTTGAAAAAGTCAGAAATTTTCTTGACGGTCATAAACAGGCGGTATCTTTTATAATCAATGACTGGTGCAGTCTGAGTATCAGCAGAAACAAGGAATATATTCCGGCAAGCAGTGACTTCCTGTACTGGAAATTCATTATTGATATTGAACCGGTTGAAAATATTTCCGAAAATACATATATCAACAATATAAAAAATCTTATTTACTTCCTTAAAAAACAAAACAAGGCAATATGTGCCTGTGACTTTGAGGAACTCCTGCAAAAATAAAAATCGGCTTACAACAGCCGTTTACATAAATAATTTATCATTCGGAGGAATTGAAAATGATTAGAAATGATTTAAGAAACATTGCCATTATCGCCCACGTTGACCACGGCAAAACAACTCTCGTTGACGAAATGCTGAAACAGGGCGGTGTATTCCGTGAAAACCAGAACGTTGCCGAAAGAGTTATGGACTCAAACGACATCGAGCGTGAAAGAGGTATCACAATACTTGCAAAAAATACTTCCGTAATGTACAATGACATCAAGATAAATATTATAGATACTCCCGGACACGCTGATTTCGGCGGTGAGGTTGAGCGTGTACTCGAAATGGTAGACGGTGTTCTTCTTCTCGTTGACGCTGCTGAAGGTCCTATGCCTCAGACACGTTTTGTACTCTCAAAGGCTCTTGAAATGGGTCATAAGATTATCGTGGTAGTAAATAAAATTGACCGTCCCGACGCACGTCTTGACGAAATCGGAGATGAAGTCCTCGAACTCCTCCTCGACCTCGACGCTAACGATGAACAGCTTGAAAGTCCTATACTTTTCTGCTCCGGACGTAGCGGTACAGCCTCGCTCAGTCAGTATGAGACAGGCACAGACCTTAAACCCCTTTTTGATACTATCATCAACTACATTGAAGCTCCTAAGGGCGAAGAAAATGAACCTTTACAGATGCTTATTTCCTCAATCGACTACAATGATTATGTCGGAAGAATCGGTATTGGTCGTATCGTGCGTGGCAGTATAAAGGTTAACCAGCAGGTCACAGTATGCGACTATACAGGTTCAAAGAAAAACTACAACTCAAAAATAGTATCTCTCTTACAGATACAGGGACTTAACCGTGTACCTGTTCAGGAAGCTACTGTAGGCGATATAGTTTGGATTTCCGGTATCGAAAATATCACTATCGGCGATACTATCTGTGCTACTGATACCCCCGAGCCATTGCCTTTTGTTAAGATAAGCGAGCCAACTGTTGAAATGACATTCTCCGTAAACGACAGCCCCTTTGCAGGACGTGAGGGAAAATTTGTCACATCTCGTCAGCTCCGTGAAAGGCTTTTCCGTGAACTTTTAAAAGACGTTTCACTGCGTGTTTCCGAAACAGATACAACAGATTCATTCCGTGTTGCCGGACGTGGCGAAATGCACCTTTCAATCCTCATTGAAAATATGAGACGTGAGGGCTATGAACTCGCCGTATCTACTCCCCGTGTACTCTACAAAGAGGGCGAAGACGGTCGCAAGCTTGAACCTATTGAAAGACTTGTTATTGACGTTCCGGACGACTGTGTAGGCTCTGTAATGGAAAAGGTTTGTAGCCGTAAGGGCGAAATGACCAATATGCACCCACAGGGCAACCGTACAAGAATAGAGTTTCTTATTCCGGCTCGTGGACTTTTCGGCTATAAGAGCGAGTTCCTCACCGATACAAAGGGCGAGGGCATTATGAGCCATGTATTTGAGGGCTATGAGGCTTACAAGGGCGATATAGAACGCAGAAAAACAGGCTCTCTTGTATCTTTCGAGACCGGCGAGGCTGTAACTTACGGTCTCTACAATGCTCAGGAGCGTGGACAGCTTTTCATTCCGGCAGGCACTCCGGTATATGAGGGAATGATTGTTGGTGCTTCCCCGAAAACAGACGACCTTGTTGTTAACGTATGTAAGAAAAAACACCTCACAAATACCCGTGCAAGCGGTAGTGACGACGCTCTCAGACTTGTACCCCACAGAATACTCAGCCTTGAGGACTGCCTTGAGTTCCTTGCAGATGACGAACTCCTTGAAGTTACTCCCGAATCTCTCAGAATAAGAAAGAGAATACTCAGCAACACTCAGAGAGCTAAACAGAGAGCTAAATAATTTTCCGGAAATCCACACACGATACACATATATTTTACAGGTCGGAGAGTTATTATTGAATATCATGTAACAAGAGGTTTAAATATGAAAAAATTTTTATCATTGATATTATGTTGCTGTATGCTGACGGCTTGCGGTGACAACAAAAAAAATTCAGTTTCAGAAAGTACCACTGAAATCCCCTCCGTTGCAGACGGCGAATTAGGCGAAATAATAACTCCCGACGAAAACGACAAGGACTATGATTTAGGCGAATACAGATACAGTCATGACGGCACTAAGCTTTATTTCAATGAAGATGAATACCCGAAAGAACTAATTCTTACTCTTGAAAAATACTTCAAAGCCTTTGAGGAAAACGACTTTGAAAAATTCCAGTCGTGTCTTTATCCGGCTTACGTCGACGATATGACAGATTTTCTTGAAAAGAACTATTCATACGGTCTTGATAAATCCTTTGAGAATCAGCGTGCAGGTCTCGCCGAAAAAACAGGCGGTGACTTTAAAATAACCCGTCTCCGTGCTGAAAAAACCGCCGAAAACAGTGAGGAAACTATAAAGGATTTTTTCACATATTTAGATGAAACCTTTGAAAAGGATTTTTATGCAGAAATAAAAGAAAATATTGATAACTTCTATCATATGACTTTCTATGTTATGGCTGAAAACTCTGAAAATGAAGAGATTCTGCTTTTAAGCGAATATGAAATTGTCTTTGCTGAAAAAGACGGCATTTATTATACTTTCGGATAAGGAGATTAATATGAAAAAAATTATAATTCTTGCTTGTGCATTAATGCTTGCCTGCGTATCGTGCAGTGAAGAAAGTTCGGAAAGTTCCGGAGAAAGCGGAAATATGCTTGTCAGCGACAATATGGGAGAAGGCGTTAACGTTGCCGCTGAGGATATGCCTTTTGGTGCTACCATGACAGACTTATATGCCGACAACGACGATGTGCCTATATCTATTTCCTATGAAAACCGCTTTATGACTGAAGAAGAGGCAAGAAAAATATCAGATTATATTTCCGCAATAAATTTATGTGATACAGAACTCATGCAGAAGACCTGTTATCCTTCGTATCTTGAATATCTCGTGGAGCAGTACGAAAATACAGACATTCAAGATTATCTTGATACAAGGCACAGAACTATAGAAAATACTTACACAAACGGTGCTTTTGAGTTCGATTATATTCTGATAAATTCCCTCATGGACGAAGAAGATGACGATTCAGATACAGGATTTTCACAGCTTGATGCAAAAATACACGCAAAATCACCGGACGCTGAAATAACAGACAGAAAAATGGTCGGCATAGATGTACTCTTCACACTGGAGAGCGAGGGTGGAAGTTATTCACTTACAAACCGTACAGGCTCGGATATGATTCTTTACATCTACACAATTGACGGACAGATTTATATTTTATAAAAAAACCGGACACTATGTCCGGTTTTCTATTTGAATGATGACTTTATAAATATAACTAATCCATAAATCATTAATGCAAGTTCTGCTGTATGAAATAAAAGTATAACAGATTCTTTGGCGAGTTCTGCAACAGCAGACAATAACTCTTTTTTATCTTCTTTCATATTAATCTCCGTTACAAAGAGCCGGACATAGTGTCCGGCTTTTATATATTTTATATTATATCTGTGTAGAATAGTTAGGAGCTTCCTTTGTGATATAAATATCATGCGGGTGGCTTTCCTTGAGACCTGCTCCGGTAATCTTTATAAACTGTGCTTTTTCGTGGAGTTCCGGAATAGTTTCACAGCCACAGTAACCCATGCCGGAACGTATACCGCCGACAAGCTGGAAAATAGTATCAGCTACTGCACCTTTGAAAGGCACACGACCCTCTACACCCTCAGGAACGAGTTTCTTAGCACCCTCCTGGAAATATCTGTCAGTAGAGCCGTTAGCCATAGCACCGAGACTTCCCATACCACGATAAACCTTGAACTGTCTGCCCTGATATATTTCTGTCTCGCCGGGAGCTTCTGAACAGCCTGCAAGCAGTGAGCCGAGCATTACAACGTTAGCACCGGCAGCCAGAGCCTTTACAATATCTCCGGAGTACTTTATACCGCCGTCTGCAATAACTGGTATGCCGTATTTCTGTGCAACACAAGCAACGTCATAGATAGCTGTAATCTGCGGTACGCCGATACCTGCAACAACTCTTGTTGTACAGATAGAACCCGGTCCTATGCCGACTTTAACACAGTCTGCACCTGCTTTGATGAGGTCTTCAGCGGCGGCGGCAGTAGCGATATTTCCGGCAATAACAGGTATATCCGGATAAGCTTCTTTGACCATTTTAAGACACTTGAGAATATTTGCACTGTGACCATGTGCTGAATCAAGTACAAGTACATCAACCTGTGCGTCAACAAGTGCCTTAGTTCTTTCGAGAACGTTAGCAGTTACGCCGATAGCAGCACCACAGAGAAGTCTTCCACGGCTGTCACGTGCAGAATTAGGGTACTGTACAGACTTTTCAATATCCTTGATAGTGATAAGACCTTTGAGTATACCGTCTTCGTCAACAATGGGGAGCTTTTCTATTTTATGTGAGCGGAGAATTTCCTGAGCCTGTTCAAGAGTTGTGCCTACAGGAGCAGTAATTAAATTTTCCTTAGTCATCACTTCGGAAATTTTTGCACTGAAATCATTCAGAAAACGCATATCCCTGTTGGTAATAATTCCGACGAGCTTTTTATTTGCGTCAACAATCGGAACGCCCGAAATCCTGTATTTGCCCATAAGTTCGTCAGCGTCAGCAACGATGTGGTCTTCAGTGAGTGAAAAGGGGTCAACGATAACACCGTTTTCGGAGCGTTTTACCTTGTCCACTTCCTCTGCCTGCTGTTCGATAGTCATATTTTTGTGGATAATACCGATACCTCCCTCACGGGCAATAGCAATAGCCATACGGGAATCAGTAACTGTATCCATAGCGGCAGTCATGACAGGGGTATTAAGACGGATAGTTTTTGTAAGATTAGTACCAAGCTTAATCATGTTAGGGGTAACATCTGATTTTGCCGGAATGAGAAGTACATCATCAAAGGTCAGCCCCTCTTTCTGAAATTTACTGTTCATGTCAGTCAGCATAAAAATTTCCTCCTTATAAAATTATTATCTTTAATGATACTCTTTTTCGTCCGGAATGTCAAGACCTTTGCTAAAAGACAGATATAGAACTTTTTTGTATAAAAGCTGTCTCTTTTGGCGAAAACGGCAAAGTGAAAATTTTTTGCTAAAAAAATACTTTCAGTAATAATGCTTATAATAAGAATTATTAATATCATGCGACATTAAATAAAAAGAACGGACATATAATAATCCGTTCTTTTATCTGTTAGGTACTGCCGAGAGCCTCCGGTAAAGAGTCAAAGCATTCAACAAGAAAATAATGAAAAAACTTTATTATATGTTTAGGACGGCACAAATAATACTGAAAAACCTTTTATTACTTCAACGGTCTTACAGGCAGAATAAAGCATTTATTTCCAAAAGACAATAATATTTCTACATCATTATATCTGTAAAGACCGTAATCTTTCAGTATATTAATTTTGTCGCTGTCAAGGTTTGTATCAAGTTCATATTTTATACTGATAATTATTCCTTGTCATCGCCGACAATTTTTTCATAGCTGTCTTCAATCTCCTGCTGTTCTTCAATCTTTTTAGCCTTTTTGACACTTGCTGAAGCACCTTTTTTGTTTCTTGCCATAAGCACCACTGCAAATACTACAACCGCAATAATAACTCCTACCGCTATAATAATAAAGGCTATCTGCTTTATATTTCTGTCTATAACAGTATGGTCTATGCCGTTTTCCTTTGCATACTTCAATGCTCCAGAACCGGAGTACACGCTCATATTAAAATCTTCTGACTTTGTAATTTCCTGTCCGTCTGTCGTATAGCCGAAAGCATTCTCGCCGACCGTTTCAACGCTTTTCGGCACGCTGACTTTTGAAAGACTGTCGCAGTAAAAAAACGCCCTTGCACCTATTCCGGAAACGCCGTCCGGAATTATAGCCTTAGAAAGATTTGTACAGTATGCGAAAGCCTCCTCGCCTATCTCGGTAACGGTAAGCGGTATGGAAATTGTTTCAAGTGATGTGCAGTACATAAAAGCTCCTGCTTCAAGTATACTGAGACCTTGTTCAAGGTCAACTTTTTTAAGAGAAGAACAGTTTGAAAAAGCGTCTGCACCGATAGTTGAAACTGACGACGGCACAAAAAGACTTTCAATAGCTGTACAGCCCGAAAAAGCACCTGGTTTTATCACGGCAATATTATTGTCAATATATAAATCGCCGGACAGTTCCACAGAACCTCTGTAAATTTCTGACTTTGAATCATTCATAAGTATTCCGTCTTCAAAGACAAATGACGGACATTCAGATACATCAAATTCTTTCAGCGACCAGCAGTCAGTAAAAGCCTCTGCATTTATTGAAGTGAGCGACTGCGGAAGTTTAAGGCTTTCAAGGCTTGTACACTGTGCAAAAGCATAGTTTCCGATAGTCGTCAGAGTGTCGGGCAGTTCAATCTCACTGAGTGCAGTACATCTCATAAAAGCACACGATGAAATTTCTTTCACTGTATCGGGAATGTTTATCTTCTTCAGAGAGGTACACCCTGCAAATGCATTCATGCCAATAGAACGAACTGTATTAGGTATTTCAAGCTCGGATATTCCGGAACAGCCTATAAAAGCCCCGTCGCCTATTGCTGTAATAGTGTAGCCGTTTCGGATAGAGGGAATACTATTTACTATTGCAGTTGATTCACATGATACTATTGTATATGAACCGTTTACAAGTTCATAGGTAAATGTACCGTCTGTAAGACTATCCTCTACATTATAGCGTGCTTCTTCCGCCGAAACGCCTAAAGCCGACATACAGGAAAACGACATCACAGCCGTAACAGCCGTTACAAAAAATTTTTTAAGGTTCATATTATTTTCCTTTCTTCTTCTTTATCTTTCTGAATACTGCAAATCCGGATAATCCTGCAATAAGCACAGCCACAATACCGCCTGTTGCCCAGATAAAGCCCTTTACAACATTCTTTCCGAAAATCTCAACTGTACCGCTTACTACCTCAATATTACAGGCTTTGGCATAATTATAAGCCGTCGTACCTTCATCGGCATATATCTTAAAACCGTCAACAGTCATCATATTGTCGGTTTCGGAACTGTTTCCGGATTCGTCAAAACAATATCCAAAAGCATAGTCACTTATCTCGTCTGTGCTTTTATAAACTCTTATGCTTTTCATTGAAGGACAGTCCGCAAAGGCATATATTTCAACAGCTTTAAGACTATCTGAAAGTATAGCTTTTTTAAGGCTTTTGCTACCCTCAAATGCATATGCACCTATTCTTTCAACGCCTGAGAGGTCTGCTGTTTCAAGATAATTATTATTACAGAATGCAGAAACGCTTATTTCCTTAACTGTGTCCGGTACTTTAAATTCCTTGTCTTCCCTTGATGCCGGATATGCCAAAAGAGCGGACTTGTCTTTATTGTATAAAACGCCGTTTTCTGAGGAATAAGAGCCGTCGCCGTCGGTAACAGTTATTGATTTAAGCATTGTGCATGACATAAAAGGCTCATCACCCTCAATTGCCGTGCAGTTTCCGGAAATCGTAATATTTTCAAGAGAACTGCACATAACAAAAGCACTTTCGCCTATAGTTTCTGCACCATTTATAGTAAGATTTCTAAGGCTTGCACAGTTATAGAATACAAGCTTGTCAATAGTTTTTACGCTTTCGGGAATAATTATTTCTTCTGCCATTGAATTTTCAAAGGCACTTGTGTATATTCTTGTTACGGTCATGCCGTTTATTTCAGAGGGTACTTCTATTGTTGGCATAATAGAATCACAGCCAGTGATAACCGCCTCTCCGTTTATGGCAGTATATTCAAAGTCGCCGTACATATCTTTATCGAAAGCGTTATATTCAGCCTGTTCGGCATAAGCCTCCGGAGTAGTAAATGAAAAGTCATTTTGGTAGCCGTATTCTTCGTCTGCGTCAGTAGAATATGTATGAGCCGCTGAATTATAAGAGCCTATAATAAGAAAGTTGTCAACAGGAGTCTCTTCATCGGCATAACCAAAAGCACCATAGCCTATTTCGGTAACAGAATCTGGAACGGTTATTTTAGTAAGAGCAGTGCCGGTAAATGAATACTGTCCGACATATACCAGCGAATCAGGCAGAGTTACTTCGGCAAGTGAGGAACAGTCTAAAAATGCACCCACGTCAATTTCAATAAGCGTATCGGGGAAAATAACTTCACTCAGTGCAGAGCAGTCGCCAAAACCTGCTATACCTATGTACTGTAATTGTGTTCCGCTCAAATCAGCAGACTTTAAATTTACATTTTCGTCAATGCCGAAATTGCTTATACTTTCAAGAGTTGACGGAAATGTTATTTTTTCAAGTTCTGTTGTAGATATTCCGGCAATGCCTATTTCAACGACACCCTCCGGAATATCAAAGCTTTTACCCTCTTTAAGCGGAGGATAGCAGACTAAAAGCGTCTTGTCGCTTGTATAGAGTATACCGTCTTCTGCTGTATAGTTTTCATTTTCCGGACTGACTGTTATTTCTCTTAGTGACAGGCAGTACATAAAAGGATTATCCACAGATATGTATGTGACAGTCGCCGGAATGCTTATAGTTTCATAAGGTCGGTCGGGAGTATTGCCGAAAGCCGTTCCGCTCAGTTCTGTGACTGTCATTCCGTCAATAGTATCGGGAATAACAAGGTCTGTTTCCGTGCTTGTACAGTCCGCAATACATATACTGTTGTCTTCAATGACGGAGTACGTAAAGTTTCCGGAAGTAATATATCCACTGTCTTCCGATACTGCTTCTTCGGGAGTACTTTCAATTTCGTCAGTTTCTGTACTTTCGTTTTCAGTAACTTCTTCAGATATTATTTCAGAGTCGTTTTCCGCAAATGCATTGACTGCCGGAAAAACTGCCGGACTGCATATTAAAACAGCAGTAAGCAATGCCATTATTCTTTTATATTCAAACATATTTTTTCCCTTTCAAAAAAATTTACCTCGTACATTATATCACAGGAAAGATAATAATGCAATGTATTTCACATATTTTTCGTTCAAAAATCAGCCGTACAACAAAAAGCCGTCCCCGAAAAAAAGGAACGGCTGATACTTTACTTTCTTCTTGTCTTGTTTTTTCTGTCAGTATTTCTTTTAATATCGCAGATACGTTCTTCACTGCTCTGCTTGAAATGCGACATCATATCTTCAAAAGTCATTTCAGACTGAGGGATAGACTTTTTCGGCTCATAGATATTAGGTCTGCCCCTGCGGTTGTCATTCTGCCTTCTCGGCTTCTGCTGAGGTGCGGGGTTATCGACAGCTTTCTTGATTGAAAGGCTTACCTTGCCTGCCTCATTGATACCGATAACCTTGACTTTTACTTCCTGATTTTCAGAAAGATGGTCGCTGATGTTGTTAACGAAAGTGTTGGCGATTTCAGAAATATGTACCATGCCAGTACCTCCGCCGTCAATATCGACAAAAGCACCATACTGGGTAATTCCCTTGACCTTGCCGGTGTAGATTTTTCCAATTTCCAACTGCATAAATATATATAACTCCTTTAATATTAGTCCCTTGATTTATCATAGAATCTTCTCTCATCGGGGTAGGCATAGCCACGCTCCTCGACGGCGACTTTTTCCATATATTCTGAAATATCATCACTTTCCAGAACACGCTGAATCTCTGTATTTTCAGCCTCATAGAAATCTATCTCAGACTGAATTGAAGAAAGCTCACGCTCTTTTTCAGCACAGTCCTTTTCAGTTGTCACGATAAGCAGACCACAACCGATAATGACTGAGGCAGCAGCAAGCTTTACCAGTCCACGATTAAAAAGGCTTTTTTTCTTTGGCTTTTGTTTTATCTTTTTCGGCAAAGCTATTCACGTTCTTTCTTTTTTTATTCTTCTTTTTATTATACAACAAATGAGGGGCATTTAGCAATAGGAAAGAATATTTTTTATTTCTTTTAACTGAATTTTTGGAATTTCCCACAAAATTATCTGTTTTTTCCTGTAAATTTACATAAACCGACCGCAGAGGGCGGAAAAGAAATCCAAGTACTTTGCTGACAGCAAAATATATTTTCTTCATTGTGCCGATAACAACGCTCCCGAGAGTAAAGAAATAGAATACAAAGCCGAGAGCATTTCCGGCAACATAATAAAATCTCATTTCTCCCCTTGCACATACTGAGGCAAAAGCCGACAAAAAAACCGCATACCCTGCCATGAATACAACGTCCTCAATTACGACAAGTACAGTATTATGCGGAAAAAGTATTCTCGCTGTCCGGAATACATCATAGCACACTCCTATTATTATGCCGAATATACATGAAAGACCGAAAAGAAAAATCTCCTCGCTTACAGAAAAAAATGTTTCGGGGACAATCATCTGAAAAGTCTCCCCAGTAGTGAGACAGGCGACTTTCTTTCCTTGTCTCCGTATATAATCGACCATATATCGCCGGTGATAGTCATATCGCCTGTTTCAACGCTCATTGAATCAATATGTAACTCTCTGCCCTGTATTGTGAGTTCGCCGAGCTGTGTGTAAAGACATATGGCTTTTTCATCAAAGCTGTCAACGTCAGTTATCCCCGAAATGCTGAGATTTTTACGGTTTTCAAGAATAAGATTCTGATTTTGTTTTATATTCTTGTCCTGCATAAGATTACCTCCGGTTTTTTAATAATTATATTCACATCTTCCGGAGATTATGCAGAACATATAAAAAAGAACAGGCATATGGATACCTGTTCTTTGTGTAAATATTATTCTTCGCTGTTTCCTGTATCAATCTGACTTAAAACGCTCTGATAGATTTCTTCATAAGAACCGCTGTAAGTGCCTGCCGGAGAATCAAGGACAGTACCGCCGTTATCCATTGCGACGTAAGCACAGTCATGATTTTCAATCAATATAAAGCAGTCAAAAGTGCTGTACTCCGGAAGATAATCCTTGATGTACTTTTCAAATGCAGTCAGAAACTCGTCATCTGCATTGAAATTCTTACTGCTGTCATTTGATATAATGCATGATTCCGGTATAGCTATGTCATCAAAATCAACGTCAAGCAGAGCGGTCATTGCAGACATGAAAAGGGTATTAGCTGTGATTTCGGATTCTTCGATGTTTTCTGTATCGGATATTACATCTTCTCCGGATTCTTCATCACTGCTGTCTGTATCTGATACTGTATCTTCTTCAGATTCTTCATTGCTTTCAGCTTCGGCTGTTGTATCTTCTTCGGATTCTTCAGCCATTGTTGTTTCAGCAGTTGTTTCTTCTTCGGGTTCTTCGGCTACTGTTGTTTCAGCAGTTGTTTCTTCTTCAGATTCTTCAGCTACTGTTGTTTCAACCTCAGAAACAGAAGATTTTTCCACTGCCTTGCTCGATTCTTCACTTTCACCGCAGGAAGCAAAAGAGCATAACATTGCAGTCATCACAAGCACTGCCATAAATTTTTTCATAAAAATAATCCTTCTTTCATTTAAGTATGTACATATTATATCAGTAAATATACGATAATGCAATTACATACATATTACAAATATTTACAATAAAGTAATTATTCTTCTTCGGTCAAGTAAGTATCCATTTTCCAGCCTTCGCCGTCAATATAGTACACGATAAAATCCTGCTCATAGGTATCAATAACAGTTTCCGTGCCGTCTTCTGCCGATTTCACAGAAGATTCCATACTGCATTTAAGAATATGAGTGTCTTCGGGTTCAAAGTAGAGTGAAATATTCTCGCTGTCATATTCAGCACTGTCAAGAAATTCATTGAATTTTTCAGAATCGACTTTATCCATACCGCCCTGTTCGTCAATGTAATCGCTGATTATCTGATAATCTCCGTAAATCTCGACAAGTTCATTTAAAAGCTCCTCTGTATCTTCTAAAGGCTCATCAGAGATAATTTCTTTTATGCGGATAGTATTTTCGGCATAGGTCTGCATAGTACCCATAATCTCACCGACAGTCATTCCGCTCAGTTCAGCCATAAAACTGAATATTTCAAAGTACTTGTCCGGATATGAAAGCTGCATCATATTTCCGACATTATTGTTTTCCATGCATTCTTTGTAACGGCTGATAATCTCGCTGTAGCCTTTTTCCTTTTCAGAGATTACTTCCGGCACTTGTGTAATCTGCTCGGTAACAAAAGTAGCCGGCTCTTTTGATTCGCTGTCATCTCCGGAGTTGTTGCTTTTATCTCCGCATGAAGTACATACGCACATAAAAGCGGTAAGCATAAAGATAAATTTTTTCATAGTAGTACCTCTTTTCATTTTTTTGTATTAATCAATAGCATTAAGAGTACCTTTATAAAGGTAATCATAAGTATAATCTTCCTTTGCAGTTTTTAAATCATATGGAGTTACAACTTTATTTGACGGGCAAGTTCCGATATAATCGGGATTTTCCTTGTCATATCCTGCTGTATATATGCACTTTCCCTCTTGCATAACAATAAAATACTCTGTATCTGCACTTTCTGGAAAATATTCATTCATCACTTCATCAAGCTCTTTTTTTAATCTTTCTGCAAAAGCATTGCTGACGTTGAAATTCATGCTGTCATCTGATGATATAATCAGATTATCAAGCGGTACAGAATAATTATTTGAGTTAAGATTATTCAGTATACTGCACGTTGCCGTATAAAGATTCATCATATCAGATTCTATGTTTTTCCTCATGGAGTTTTTTATATAGCCCATATATGAGACATCTGTTTTCCAGCCCTCGCCGTCGGTAAGGTAAAGCCATATTTCAGCAGTGTCATTTCTTTCGATATTATAATCATCTGTATACGTTATATTACAGTTTACTGAAACGCATTCTTCTGGCTCAAAGCTGTATTTGTCTTCTGCATAATATGATATATTTTGAATTTTCTTGTAACCGGCAGTATAAACGCCGAGAGACCGGAAATCACTGTAAGATTCACTCATCAGCTCAATATCTTCTGATTCAAGCGGTTCTACAGAAATTATTTCATTAAGGCTAATATTCTTCATTTCAGGAATATATGTCTCTCTGAACATCTTTTCAAGGGATATATTATTACTTTCAGCTATATTTCTGATTATATTATAATATTCGTCAGTATACGAAAGACTTATAATATCTGCTATATTGTCATTATTGATATTCTCAAAAAGCCTTTCAATGCCTTCTTCATAGCTGTCGCATATTTCATATGAATTATTCTTTTCATGTCCGGATTTCTTCTCTGACATATCCGCAATACGCACATCACCGCCTTTATTCATACCACATGATACAAGTGCAGACAACAGAGCCGTCGCCGTCATCAAAGAAAACAAAGTCCTTTTCACCTCAGAAAACACCTCTTTTGCGGTAGTATAAAACTATTATATCAGAATTTATCAAAAACTTCAATTACAGTATGATTACAAATAGGCACATGACCAAAAAATACGTGAATATGTAGCAGTTATTATTGACAATATTAATACAATATGTTAAAATAGCATTACAAGCTACAAAAAGCTATCTTACTACGGAGGGTTATAAAATGAAAAACAAATATTTCAAGAACCTCATCGCCGGCACTATCAGTGCTGTAATGATGTGTTCTACTGCTTCTGCCGTATATGCAGAAGACTCAACGGCTACAGCTCCAGAGGGAAAAATTATCTACTCATCTGACTTCGAGGACGGCGACGTTTCAGCATTCAGAAACAGAAACGGCAATGACACCACTGTAATTTCTGCAAGCACAGAAGATGCCGTAAGCGGTACTACATCACTCTGCGGCAGCGGAAGAACTAAAAGCTGGAACGGTCCTGCACTCCTGCTTGATGATATATGCGAACCGGGTACAGCATATCTTGTAAGTGCCAAGGTAAAAGGTCAGTACTACACAAGCAATACCATGAGCTTACAGTATACTGACTCTTCCGGTACAGAACACTATGAAAACCTCGCAAACTTCAACGGCAACGGCTGGCAGGAAGTAAACAACATAAAGATAAGCTTTTCCGACGATGTAAGCAATGTAATGGTTTACTTTGAGGGCGGAGATACAGGCAATATCTATATTGATGACTTTGTACTCAAGGAAGCTCCGAAATATACCATTCAAGAAGATATAGCCTCACTTAAAGACGTTTACAGCGGTTACTTCAAAATAGGCGGTGTGGCTACTGTTAAGGAACTCGCACCACAGTCCACTAAAGACCTTATTTTAAAACACTGCAACAGCTTTACTGCCGGCAACGAAATGAAACCCGACGCTCTCCTCGACCAGAACGCTTGTCTTGCTATGGCTGAGGCTGGCGACGATACTAACCCACAGGTTACTCTCGACCAGGCACGCTCTCTCCTTGAATTTGCAAAGGAAAATAATCTCTCCATGCGTGGACACGTCCTTGTATGGCATCAGCAGACTCCTACATGGTTCTTCAAGGAAAACTATGACGCTAACGGCGAATGGGTTTCAAAGGAAAAAATGCTTATCCGTCTTGAAAACTATATAAAGAACGTTTTTGAGACACTCGAAAAGGAATATCCGGAAGTTGATTTCTATGCATACGACGTTGTAAATGAATGCTGGCTTGATGACGGTTCAGCACGTCAGCCGGGTTCACAGGAAGAAGGCTCTGCAAAATCCCCATGGGTACAGGTTTTCGGCGATAATATGTCATTCATAAAACCCGCTTTTGAGTTCGCTAAGAAGTACGCTCCAGAGGGAACTAAGCTCTACTACAATGACTTCAATGAATATATGCCTCAGAAGACAGACGCTATCATCAAAATGGTTGAGGAAATAAACTCTGACGGTCACTATATCGACGGTATCGGCTTACAGTCTCACCTTGACGTTTCTTTCCCGTCTGTAAGCGTTTACAAAAAGGCTCTCGATAAATTCTGTGAAACAGGTCTTGACGTACAGGTAACAGAACTTGATGTTACTGTAAGCGGTAACAGCGAAGAAGATTTCAAGAAACAGGCTCAGTATTACAGCGACATAATGGACACTATCGTTGCACAGAAAGACAACGTATCAAGCGTTACATTCTGGGGTACTACCGACGATATGAGCTGGCGTGCCTCTAAATATCCGCTTCTTTTCAATGAAGACTACACAGCTAAAGAATCATACTATTCTATCATTGATGGCATTGAACCAATCGGAACTACTACTACCACCACAAAGCCTTCTGAAACTACTACTACCACAACCACTACAGAAACCGGCGAAACTTCTTCAACAAATACCACCACTGCTGAACCGTCCGGCGATGTTCTTTATGGCGACGCTAATGAAGACGGCAAAGTAACCCTTGCTGACGCTGTATTAATCATGCAGTGTCTCTCAAACCCGAATAAATATAAACTCACTGAAACAGGCGAAAAGAATGCCGACGTTGTAGGAAACGGCGACGGCGTAACTCCTAAGGACGCTCTGGCTATCCAAATGGTAGACTTAGAAATACTCAAAGCTGAAGACCTGCCTGTTGATGATATTGACTTATAAAAACTAAAACAAAGGCGTACTGATATAATATCAGTACGCTTTTATTTATGAAGTATTATATTTTTTACGGATTAATAAGCCTTGCCCCAGTAAACCATATGCTTGGCAGGTTTTCCGCAACATACGCACACGTCAGAAAGCTTTTCCTGTTCAAAGGGAATACATCTTGAACCTACTCCGGTCTTTTCCTTTACCTCGTCTTCGCATGATTCTTCACCGCACCACATAGCCTTTATAAAGCCGTCGCCGTTTTCGAGAGCCTTTGTGATTTCGTCAAGGTTAGTGCAGGCGTAAGTCCTGTTTTTCTGATTTTCGAGAGCCTTGTTATACATTCCGTCGTAAGCCTCTCTGAGTTTCTGCTGTACGGCTGTTTCGAGTTCGTCAAGAGATACTGTAACCTTTTCGCCGTTCCAGCGTGAAGCAATAACACACTGACCGTTTTCTATGTCCTTTGGTCCTATCTCTACACGCACAGGCACGCCTTTCATTTCGTACTCTGCAAACTTCCAGCCCGGAGAGTTTTCACTGTCGTCGAGCTTTACACGGAGACCGCATTCAGCAAGGCGTTTTTTAAGTTCGTTTGCCTTATCAAGAACGCCGTCCTTGTGCTGTGCAATCGGGATAATAACAGCCTGCACGGGAGCTACTGCCGGAGGAAGCACAAGACCGTTATTGTCGCCGTGTGTCATAATTACAGCACCGATAAGACGTGTAGTTACACCCCAGCTTGTCTGATGAGGATTTACTCTCTTGTTGGACTTATCTGTGTATTCAATGCCGAATGCCTTAGCGAAACCGTCGCCGAAATAATGTGAAGTACCTGCCTGTAAAGCCTTGCCGTCGTGCATGAGGGCTTCAATGGCATACGTTGAGACAGCACCGGCGAACTTATCACTCTCAGTCTTCTTGCCCTTTACAACAGGCATAGCCAGTGATTCTTCACAGAACTGTGCATAGACATTAAGCATACGTTCAGTTTCTTCTATAGCCTCGTCGGCGGTTGCATGGATAGTGTGACCCTCCTGCCAGAGAAATTCCCTTGAACGCAGAAACGGACGTGTAGTTTTTTCCCAACGTACAACGCTTACCCATTGGTTGTAAAGTTTCGGCAGGTCACGGTATGAATGGATTATATTGGCGTAATGCTCACAGAAAAGCGTTTCAGAGGTAGGACGTACACAGAGCCTGTCCTCAAGCTTTTCACTGCCTCCATGAGTAACCCATGCCACTTCGGGAGCAAAGCCTTCAACGTGGTCTTTTTCTTTCTGCAAGAGACTTTCCGGAATAAACATCGGCATACAAACATTTTCATGTCCTGTAGCCTTAAACATTCCGTCAAGAATCTTCTGGATATTTTCCCATATAGCATAGCCGTAAGGACGTATAACCATACAGCCTTTAACACTTGTATACTCGACAAGTTCAGCCTTTTTGCATATGTCGGTATACCACTGAGCGAAATCCTCGTCCATTGAGGTGATTTCGGTGACTAATTTTTTATCCTTTGCCATATAAAAAACCTCTTTTCTGATATTTTATACAACATTATAGCACTTTTTTTATAATATGTCAAACATAAAAAAAAGCCTGCATAAATAAAATACAGGCTTATGATAAAATATTACTTTTTGGGTGGCTAGGTCTGCTTTATGTTTCCGTCCTTGTCGGGCATAATCTTGGCACGGCAGTTGCTGTTACGGCACGTACTGTAGGAATTGCACGGCAACTGCATAAATGTATTGCAGTAAGGACACTGTACTGTTACCAACATATTTCTTTCCTCCTTTGTTTTTTATTCAGAGAGATTAATAATATAATCCTCGTCTTCTCAGTTCACGCTCTGCCATTTCGATAATCTCGTCATCAATATTATCATAGTTATAACGATTATTCCACCATTCTATAAGCTGTTCGTCAGAACCATTCTGAAACAGCTTCCTGAATGTTTCATGACCCATATTGCTTGAAAAGAAAGCGTCCCTTGCATTCATAGCTTTTTCAAAAAATCCCATTTATTCCACCTCCTTTGATGATATTATCATACCACACATGAAAAGAATTTGGAATGCAAAACAGTTCTGGAAAAAATTTTATTTTACGGAATTATTTTATATTGACACACTAAAATCTAAACGGACAAAAAAACAGACCCATACGTACATACAGGTCTGCTTTTCAGAAAGGCAGTCGTTATGACTAATTTTATTATTTACTCTCTATGCTGTAATTAAGAGAGATTAATAATTAAATCCTCGTCTTCTCATTTCCTTTTCAGCCATTTCCTTTTGTCTCGGGTCAATATCTGGGTTGTCCTCATTCACTGCCCACCATTCCAAAAGTTGAGTATCAGTAGCCGACCTAAAAATCGACTCATATTTTTCCGGCAGTTTTGCATTTATGTACTCACCTGTTGATTTTAAAGCGTCAAGAAATCCCATTTTTTCCACCTCCTTTGATGATATTATCATACCACACATGAAAAGAATTTGGAATGCA
>JAMPAU010000001.1:253118-260213 GCA_023667045.1 Ruminococcus flavefaciens
GAATTATTTTATATTGACACACTAAAATCTAAACGGACAAAAAAACAGACCCATATGTACATATAGGTCTGCTTTTCAGAAAGGCAGTCGTTATGACTAATTTTATTATTTCCTCCCCCCTCACTGTAATATATGATACCATACCGGAATAAAAAACTCAATAAAAAACAGTTCCATGAAAAAATTTATTTTCCGGAATTACTTTACATTGACAAAACAAAAAGCGTATTCCATAAAGCAAGAACACGCCTTTTGTTAATATTACTCGGTAAGCCTTGCACGCACTGTGACACGGCTCTGACCGTTAAGCGTACAGGTAAAAAGCGTCATATCCCATGAGGAGTTAATATTTTCGGACATCTGCTCTACGCTGTAGCCGTCTATGTATTCTGTATACAAGACAGTATAATGGTACTTTTCGCCGTTGCAGTCTGTGAATGTAATGCTGTCGCCCTCATTGAGATACTTTATCTGACCGAAATGACTGTTATAGTTATGTGCGGCAATAATAAAATCCTTTGTCTGAGGAGTACCCTCATAGCGACAAGGCGATATATTGAGATTAGGATAGCTCCAGTTATTGAGTACCGGCAGTTCAAGACCAAGCGTATCAAGAGTAAGATAACCGCAATAATACCGACCGTCAAGCTGTACTGAGGGCATTTCGGGGACAGTATCTGATTCAGACGCATTGCCGGATTCTGTGCTGTGTTCTTCGTCATATTCAGCGAAAATATCCCTCTTGGCATTTTCTTCAATCTCTTTGAGATATTCAGTGTAAGTTTCTTCCGGTTTTTCGGGAATATCTGGTATAAGGTCTTTCAGTCCGGAGAGTGCCGTCTGAGACTTTTCAAAAGCCTTATTACTCTCACGGAAATTATACACGCACAGAGCAGCAGCAGAAAGCAGAAGCAATGTCCCGAATATTACAAATATTTTCCATACTTTATTCACCGTGACACCTCGCAACTAAAATAATTATATATATTATACATGAATATCTCTCTGATGTCAAGACAAAAAAACACACCGCACATTGCTGTACGGTGTATGTATTTATTATGAGCCGGAAGTATTATTAAACGGTTTGGTTGCCTGTATCTGCGCCGTTATCTCCGCCGTCTTCGTCATCTACTACTGCCTTATATTTTTTAACAACAGCATCCTCACTGTCGTATACACCTACTGTAAATGTCAGCGTATCTTTGTATGTACCAGACTTTACAATAGTACTCTCATCAACTTTTGCTATCATAGTTGCTTCACCGGAAGCCGTACCAGCTTCTACTTCAAGAACTGTACCACCAGTCAAATTTTTAACTTCTGTCTCGCCTTTGGTAAGTTTATATTCAATAGTTGCCTTACTGTTGGGCTTTATGTCATGAAGTTTCCAGTCGTTACTTGATACAGAAACCTTGAGAGTTTCGCCTTCGCCTATCAAAACCTTATCAGCAGAAACCTTAAGATTAGCCTGCTTTTTAGCTGTAATATCAATCTCGCCGTCCGGAATGATAACTGTATAAACAGAGGGGCATGCAACTTTAAGTGTTGCATAAGATGTATGTGTAATATCTCCTTCTTCATTTTCAGAATAGGTTTTTTCCGTTCCGGTAATTATGTCATCGCCGTCTTCTTCGGGGTCGTCCTCTTTGGGTGGGTCAGTGGGGTCTGTCTGTCCACCCTGAGATGTGCCAACACCTGCGTTGGGGTCATCAACTTCATCTGCGAAAGAAGCCATAGGAGCTGCCATAACTGCACACATTGCGAGAGCTGAGATAAAAGATACCATTTTTTTCATAATAATTTCCTCCTGAAATATAAATATAATTTTTTTCGCTTATGAGACTATAAGCTTTGTTTGTAAGTCCGCATTATTTGTAGCAGTATTGTTCTCGTCCATGCGGTAGGGCTGAACATGAATGATTGCGTCATAGACCCCTGCTTCAAGTCCTCTGGAAAGATTGATTTTTTGGATATGCAGACCCGGGTCAACAAGTCCGGAAGTATATAGTACTTCATAACCCTCTCCGTCTTCTTCCGGAATTCTCAGCTCAAACGTGAGGCTATATTTCTCAGCGTTTTCTTCCGGATTAAAGAAATCGACAGTTGTTACTTCAGATGTTTCCGCCGGGATATTAAGTGAACTCCAACCGGGAACAGACACGCCACTGTTTTCAGTTTCCTGCTTTACAGGCTCGACATATTCTCCTGCATTGGGGTCTTTCTGCAAACCCTCTCCGCCGTCTTCTTCGCTTATGCTTATATCGGTAGGTGACGGCTCTTTATAATCCTTAATGAAAGGACTACTTATAATTATGCCAGCTATAAGAACCGGAACAGATACCGCCAGCGGTTTGAACCACTTTGAAGCCGTAAGCTTTTTTCTTTCATTCTCGTTCGGTTGCTGATTGTTTTCTGTTCTTTTTTCGTCTGTCATAATTATAAGCTCCTTTCAGAATTATCTTGTGTACTCTTTTTTTCTTTTCCTGTCTGTCTGAATTTATTATATCATGAATCTTATTTTTTGTAATCATGAATTTCCAGTCAAAATCCGGTAAATTTCAGACATTCTTTTTTTCATAAGGGAAGTTTCTTTTTGTTTTTCCTTATCCCCTTGACTGACTTTATTATATCATGGATTTTATTTTTTGTAATCATTAATTTCAAGCTAAAATCCTGTAAAAATCAGTCATTCTTTTTTCAAGGAAATGTTTTTTTGTGTTTTTTCTTTATCCCCTTGACTGATATTATTATAGCACGACATTAATAATTTTCCGACCCGAATTTCCAGACAAAAACCAGTAAATTTCAGACATCTTAATACTTGTCCCATAGAGAATAATATAACTAAAGATATAAAAGAAGAAGTAGAATATCACTGAATGACCGCCAAACTATACTACCACCACATGACCGCCAACCATACTACCACCACATAACCGTCAACTATACTACCACCGCATAACCGTCAAACCATACTACCACCGCATAACCGTCAAACCATACTACCACCACATAACCGTCAACTATACTATCTCCGTATAACCGCCAAACCATACTATCACCGCATGACCGCAAACTATACTACCACCACATAACCGCCAAACCATACTATGTGGGCTGTTTGTAAATAAAGTATTAATATTATGGATTATTCAATGGAACCAAATTGAAAAACATCTTTTTTTATATTTATTATGCGGATATACTCGTAAAAAGGAGTGATTTGAAACGGATAAGATTTTACAGACAA
Source organism: Ruminococcus flavefaciens (assembly GCA_023667045.1). GTDB lineage: Bacteria > Bacillota > Clostridia > Oscillospirales > Ruminococcaceae > Ruminococcus > Ruminococcus flavefaciens_AC. Next base: position 256,372 of record JAMPAU010000001.1, read on the forward strand.
TTTCCGCCGTAATATGTGCCGTATGCGGTTTTCTGTGGGGAACTCCCGATGGTCTGCTCTATGCACTCATAGCCTTTATGATTCTTGACTATATCACAGGTCTTATATCGGCATATATACGTAAAGAAATATCGTCTTCAACCGGTTTCAGAGGCATAGCCAAAAAAGTATTTATAATGGTACTCGTCGCTGTAGGACACGTTCTTGATTCAAAGATTATAGGCGATGGAACTGTATGCCGTTCTGCTGTAATCGGTTTTTATCTCGCAAACGAGGGAATCTCGATTCTTGAAAACTCCGGAAAAATCGGTCTGCCTGTTCCGGAAAAACTTTTAAATGTTCTTGAACAAATAAAAAACAAGGAGAAAAAGCAATGATTAATATAAGAAGAAAAACTTTCACGGCATTCTCAGAAGATAATAGAAGCCTTGTCGTCGCTGAAATATATATCGACAATGCAAGCGAACTCCCTGAACCTAAAGCCCTCAACGGTCTCGAACTCATGCAGAGCAGTATCGCCTATGTTATTTCTTCCGGTGAAATATATGTACTCGGAGAAGACGGCAACTGGTACGCAAGCGAATAACAACAAATAAATAACAAAAAAGACCTCTGTTCTGCTCGGCATTACAGAGGTTTTTATTAAAAAACCTCTCTGACGTTTCCACGCCAAAGAGGTTTATTATTATCTTTTTCAGTTGAATAACTTTGTGAAACAGTCTCGAAAAATACCGTAAAACAGACAATTCTGAGATGATTTCTTATCTCTTTGAGTTTTACCTTGCAATTCTGCTAACTTTTTATTTTCTGACAGCAATTCACGAAAAAGCACGGTATAACGCATAAAAATCAGAATTTACAAAGACACTACTTCAATATTTTTATGTAGTTTTTCATAACTTATTGTAACTTAGTTGTCCAAAAGTTGACCAGACAGTTGACCAACACCTTGCATAACTCTGTAATCTAATTTGATAACTATGCTGAGAGTCTTTAGGAACTTCATCATACTGCATATTGGATGCAAATATCATATACATATATGAGCAAGAGAATCAATTTTTGAGCGTATGATTTGTATTGGAGTTTTGGACAGCAGTATCTTCGGATACAGTCGTTACGCTTTCATGCTCAATATATACAGCAATAGGAGCAATTCTAACAGTATCGCATGAATCTTCTGTTGACTTTGAAAATGAGTGATCTACATCGTTTAACTGTTTAAACATCTTTGAGAATATACTTTTCGTTTTCCCTTGATGTCTTTCAGAAATATATGAAATATCTGTAACTTCTCCAACCATAGTCCATTTCATACATGGTTTATATCCATAAAGACTTCTTAAAGTATTTGGTGACAATCTAAGAAACTCATGATCAAGAAACGCTTTAAAGCCTAAATCAAGTGACTCATTATCTGTTTCAATAAAAATCTCCATTGAATTACCATGTAGATTCTCTATAATTTTAACTATGCTGGACGTAAATTTTCTATCAAGAGTTAAGCCGTTTTCTTTAGCATATTTTTCCACTGAATTATTTGATTGTTTACCAGTTTGATTTTTACTCTGCAGTTGCATATTTGCTAAAGCCAATCCTATTTCATTAAAATTATCCATGAGATAAGAAAGATGTTCATAATCTTCAATAGTAACATATCCAGATATCTTTAAAATTGAAGTAGGTATAATATCACTTTTAGTTGTATTATTATCCACAACTAATATATTAGGCATCATTTTTTCCTCTAATGTATTGTATATATGATCAAAGAGAACTACATTCTGAACTTTAACTGAAGCATCTATAATAGTTTCCTCCAATCTTTTTTCACTTTTTTGTTCTTCGCTTGAATATGAAACCGATTTTACTAATGATTCTACTACTCCTTCAAAAAGCTGTGAGTAAAGTGAATACATCCTGTTTTTATCTATATAAATAAAATCTCTAAGAGCCATATTTAAACCTCTTTCTATCTTTTTCAAGTTCTTCCTCTATCCTTTTCTTTTTTTCTTCAAATGCTATCAGTTTCTGTCTATAAGATAAATATGCTTTAGATTTAATTGAATAAACAATAAATGATATTATAGAGATAGTGAAAACCAATGTAATTACAATTAAGATTATTATTGCTGTATTCATGGACTACTACCCTCAATTCTTTCTAAAAAAACCTGACAGGCTATACCAATACCAAGACTTGATATACAACCTATAACAGTGAGAATATTTATCATTGTAGGATTAATTGATATTTCCAAAGCACTGCCAATGTTTTGCATTTCATAGATTGATATACATACAAGCGAAATGAATATTAGTGATACAAATATTACTGTAATATGTATGCCATTTATTCCTTTATGAATCAGTTCAAAAACATCTCCTATTGATGTAGCAGCTAAAGTAACAGCCATAAACAAAAACTCACTTGTATAATCACTAAACTGGATTTCTATATTAAAAGTTAAATGAAATATAAGTGATAATATAATTGGAAGAATAGTTAAGCCAATTGAAAATGCAATCCATTTAATTATCCTATTTGCCATTATTATCTCCTTTTTATGTGAGTTTCTGATACATCTTCATCAGCTCCGCCACGCATTCCGATTCAGTGATTTTTTTATCAAAACCATACGCCGACATAACAGCAAAGTCATTTGCCTGATGTGCTTTTCTTAATTCAGGGGGCATAGTCAATTCATCATATAAATCGGCAAGAGAGCAGTCGGGATATTTGGCACGTGCGTTGAGTATAGCCTGTGCAGTTGATTCTATTTTCTTTTTCTGTTCGGGCGTGGGGTTGCACCACGGAAAATTATTATAAACAATATCCTTTGAATATCTGTAATCGCTTTTCATTCTACTACAAACGGCTCTCATCCAAGCCATATGAATATTGGAGGTTAAAATGCCAAATTCATACATACTTGCCTCAGGTACAATTTGAACAAGGTCTGTTACAATTGTATTACCGTCCATAAATCCCATTGGTATATATTTACGGCGTTGTGATGAAACTCGTGGAATAATAATAAACGGTTTTCCCACCGGCTGAGTACGCTGTGCAAATAAAGTTGGAGTTTCTGCAAACTTTCTTATGGCTGTAGCAACACTTTTTTCTCTTGATTCTTTACAGCGTGCTATTCTTTCATATACCATAGGACATTTTTTTAATTCTGTTGGTGAAACACCGTCAAGCCATAAGCACCAACGCTTTTTATTGTGCAAATATTCCGATGCTCCTAGCAATGGCTTAATAAACTTTTCTGCTTGTGGTTCTTTAGTGATAAACTCAGCATAATCATCATCTTCAATAATTAAATTACCACCATCTGCGGGTTTATTTCCATATACCATTGGTGAAACTTTACATAGAGGCTTATTTCTGCTTGTCACTAAAATATTTGGGGAATCACAAAGATAAGCATTAATATTTTTCACTTGTTTGTTAAATCCGTCTTGATATAGTATTTTAGTATTACGTTCAAAAGCAGCAAATCCAATAATTACGCAATGAACATTAGCTTTTAATTTAGTTTCACTATTCCAAACGAATGTGGTATAGGCGTAGTTAATATGTATGTTAATAAACTTCCATAAAGTTGAAACTGTTTCTCCCTCAGTAATTGAATTAGTTGAAACAAATCCACATTCAATTTTAGTATTTTGAATTAAATCAGATGTTTTTTTATACCAACCACATACTAAATCAAGATTTTTTACTTTAGGAAACAGTATTTGCATATCATTCTTTTGCTCTGCTGTCATAAATGTAAATCCTACAAATGGCGGATTTCCCATAATATATGACAGCTTTTCTTTAGGCACAACGTCCG
>JAMPAU010000001.1:260313-343134 GCA_023667045.1 Ruminococcus flavefaciens
GAGTGTTATTATCGTTGCGACCGCCGAAGTCAAATTCCTCAACCGGAGTGTTATTATCGTTGCGACCGCCAAAGTCATATTCCCCAACTGGAGTATTATTGTCGTTGCGACCGCCGAAGTCATATTCCTCAACCGGAGTGTTATTTTCGTTGCGACCGCCAAAGTCATATTCCCCAACTGGAGTATTATTGTCGTTGCGACCGCCAAAGTCAAATTCCTCAACCGGAGTATTATTATCGTTGCGACCGCCAAAGTCAAATTCCTCAACCGGAGTGTTATTATCGTTGCGACCGCCGAAGTCATATTTCCCAACCGGAGTGTTATTATCGTTGCGACCGCCAAAGTCAAATTCCTCAACCGGAGTGTTATTTTCGTTGCGACCGCCGAAGTCATATTTCCCAACCGGAGTGTTATTATCGTTGCGACCGCCAAAGTCATATTCCCCAACCGGAGTATTATTGTCGTTGCGACCGCCGAAGTCAAATTCCTCAACCGGAGTATTATTGTCGTTGCGACCGCCGAAGTCAAATTCCTCAACCGGAGTATTATTGTCGTTGCGACCGCTGAAGTCAAATTCCTCAACCGGAGTGTTATTTTCGTTGCGACCGCCGAAGTTAAATTCCTCAACCGGAGTGTTATTATCGTTGCGACCGCCGAAGTCATATTCCCCGACCGGAGTGTTATTATCGTTGCGACCGCCGAAGTCATATTCCTCAACCGGAGTGTTATTATCGTTGCGACCGCCGAAGTCATATTCCCTGACCGGAGTATTATTGTTGCGACCGCCGAAGTCATATTCTTCCATATTATTTAGTTCGTCTGACGTGAATAAATTTTGCGACATATACGGCGACGGTCGGGTGTTTATGGTAAAAGTACCGTCTGATATTTCAAAACCTTTATTTTCCGACAGATATTCTTCTTCCGTGTGATATATTCCGCTGTCAAACTGTCCGTAATTTACTTCCTCAGGATTTTCAAGATTCCTGCCACATTTTATGCAGTATTTTATTCCGGAAGCATTACTTATTCTGCAAACAGGACAATCCATAAAAATCCCTCCTTCACAAATTTCATTTTTTATTATAGCATTATAACAAACTTATTTCAAGGGCTTTTTCCAAGATTGTGCAATCCTACACGAAACACTCTCTTTTTATTGTGAAATATTGCCGTCAGCTACAATAAGGTTAATTGTTTTTTGGGTAGTATGCACAGTTTTTTTACTATATTATATACAAATGATTCAACAGAATATGATAACATATTTATTATTGTTGTACTTTTCTACAAATTGCAACTGGTTTGTATTCAAAAAACTGTCATTTTTACAAATATATGTTATAAAGTCTATTTTTTTCCGGATAAATGTGCTATAATATAATAAAAATATTTCAGAACAAAAGAAAAATATTCGCCGGATTTTTCCGGAAACAGCCACCAGTTGATATGTGGCAGATTGGAGTTTGATATGTCTAAACCAAGTCAGATGAGCAGAGAAAAAAGCATACGCCGGACTAAAACTTTATTTGAAATATTTCTTACTATTTCCATAATAGGTGCGGGCGGATATATTGTCAAGGGTATTGCCGAGCGTTCACAGACTGTAGGATATTCTCAGTATTATGCACAGCCAGAGCCGGAAATGCCGGAAGAACCCGAAATAGACCCTGATAAAGTTATTTATGAGACCTACTCTGTACCCACTACAGACAAGTTTCACGGCGACCTTATTCTTGTAAATGAACACTACCATTATTACAGCGGTGACGAAAAACTTGTAAGCATAAATGAAAGAAATGAAGAAGAAGGCAGAACTCTTTTCCGTGCCGTTGACCCTAGCGAAACAGACAAAATGCTGATTGTTGACAAGGTATACGAGCCTATGGCAAGCATGATTTTTGATTTCTATGACGCTACTGAAATCTCAAATATACTTATATATGGTGCTTATCGTTCAACGGAGTTTCAGCAGTCGCTCTATGATGCAGACCTGCTTGAAACGGGTGCGGAAGAATCAACACGTGTTGCAAAAGCCGGTCACAGTGAGCATGAATCCGGACTTGCATTTGATTTAACGACATTCCCCGATTACGATTATCAGGGCGAGGGCGAATATTCATGGTTTACAGAAAACTGCTATAAATACGGTCTTGTAGTAAGGTATCCGGAAGACAAGGAACAGATTACAAAAATTCAGTATGAGCCTTGGCACTTCCGGTATGTAGGCATTCCTCATGCCTATTATATGACGAAAAATAACCTCTGCCTTGAAGAATACATCAATATGGTAATAACTCAATATTACTATCAGGCAGATGAACACCTTGAGTTTACGGACGACAATGGCAACGAATATGAAATATATTTCGTGCTGTCAGACGATGCCTCAGACGTAACCACAATACCAGTACCCACCGGAAAAAAATTTGAAGTTTCCGGCACTAACGTAAACGGCTTTATAGTTACCGTATATAAAAATGAAGATTCAGTACAGCCGACAACGTCCGCAACAACAGACATTTCCGGAGAAGAAACTACTGAAACAACCGAAACTACAACCTCATCACAGATACAATAAAACAAAAAGCAGTCACATAGTTTATTATGCGACTGCTTTTCTTATATAGGAGTATAGTATGAAAAAAAATGTTATTATTGTTGTGTTCCGTCAAACATATATATAAATTTAACGCTTCCGTCCATATCATCAGATATTCCCGAATAGGTATTGTATTCTCTTGATACGTCACGGAGAGCCTTGAAATTGTCAATAATTTCCGGCAGGTCTTCATTTACAACGGACGCTATTTGTGAAATTCCCTCATCATTGAATTTTATCATACCGTCGTTGAGTTCCTTTGCACCGTCTTTGAGAATGCCTATGCCGTCGGTAAGGTCTTTACTGCCTGTTTTGAGAGTGCCAACACCTTTCCAGAGTTCGTCCGCACCGGACAGCAATGCACCAGTACCGTCTTTTAATTTAAGTACCGACTGATAAAGAGTATTCGCACCGCCCGATAGCTGACTGCTTCCGGAAAGTAACTGTCCAAGTCCGCTGTCGAGAGTTTCAGCACCGTCGGAGAGCTGTTGCAGACCGTCTTTCAGTACAAATGAACCCTCATATACCTGAACAGTACCGTTTTTAAGACTGTCCGCACCTGTGGCAAGCTGTCCGAGACCGCTGTCAAGAGCGTAAGCACCGCCAGAGAGCTTTTCAATACCCTTTACAAGAGAATCAAGACCGCCGATAAGTCCGCTACTGCCGTCTGCGAGAGTTTCAATACCGCCGTCAAGAGAGGTTGCACCGTCAGAAAGATTCTTTGCACCCTGTGAAAGAGCAACGGAAGAATCAGCTAATTCGCCTGCTCCCTGTGCAAGAGCCATACCGCCGTTGTCGAGGGTTTCAAGTCCCTGTGCAAGCGAGACTGCACCGTTTTCAGCCTCAGCAAGACCTCCAGCAAGCTGTTGTGAACCTGCATATAGATTTTCTGCACCTGTGGCAAGCTGTCCGCCGTCTGACATAGTACCGGAAATCTGTTTCTGTGCCTCAATTGTCTGCTGTAAAGTACCTATTGCTACGGCGAGTTCCTCAGAGGGTGACTGCTGATACAATGCCGTAAGAGCCGATAAAGCCTGTTCATTTGCGGAAATAGTAGCATCGAGAGAGTTTCCGGCTGTAGCGATACCCTCTGAAAGTTTTTCTGCACCGTCGGCTATGCTGTCTATGCCGGACTTTGCGGAAGTTATTCCGGCTGAAAGTATATCTGCACTGTCTTTAGCAGAGGATATACCGCCGGAAAGCTGTAATGCCGAATCGCTGAGTACCTTTGCACCGTTGCTGAGGGCTTCTGTTCCTGCCGACACCTGCAAAGAACCGTCCTTTACCTGTGAACTGCCGTTTTTAAGGCTGTCAACACCGCCGGAAAGTTCCACTGCTCCGGCTGAAAGTTCTGCTGAACCGTCAGTTACCTGTGCGAATCCTGCCACGAGTTCTTCAGAACCTGCTTTAGCTGAGTTTATGCCGTCGCTGAGTGTAGACGCACCGTCATTAACCTGTGAAATACCGCCTGTGAGACTGTCCGCACCTGTGTTTACCTTGTTTACACCGTCAAGTATCTGTGCCGAACCGTCTTTAGCACTCTGTACGCCTGCCGAAAGAGTACCTGTAGAATCGGAAAGAGTCTTTGCACCGTCAGCCAGTGCCTGTGAACCGTCATTCAGTTCTGAAGCACCGTTTTTAAGAGACAGTGAACCGTCAAGAAGTTTGTCGATACCGTCTGTAAGACTTCCTGTACCGTCAGAAAGTCTGCATACGCCATCATAGAGTTCAGCCGTACCGTCGCAGAGTTTTTCAGCACCGTCACTGAGTTCCTGAATTTTGTCTTTGAGGTCGCTGAGTGAATCAGTATCTTCAATATCGAGTTTGGAAAAAATCTCATTTGAAACGACAGTTACGGAAGTATTCATCTGAAAGTCAGTAACGTCTGCTGAGATTTCAAAGCTTTCTGGTAAATTAACTTCCATGCCGTCGATTTTGTCAAGTCCGAGACTTTCATTCAGTGCCGGAAAGGCAAGACCAACTGCTATAATTTTTTCGCCGTCAGAAATAACCTTGCCGTTAGTAGTCTCGACATTGAGGAATTTTCCGCTATCAAGCACCACTGCACTTGCTGTCATGAAAGGTACATACATTTCTTTGGTTTTTCCGTTTATCTTTCTTGTAACTTTCTGATTGTTGACGTAATCCCAGCGGATAGTTACATGACCGCTTTTTCCGGTGAGACTTTCAAGGGAAATTTCCTCGCCGTCAAGAAAACAGGTAATATTGACATCAACCGGTAAATCTTTATCGGAAGTGCCTTTATAGTAGATGTCATTTCCGTCAGCACTCCAGTTGAGTTCACTGCCGGACTGCATAAAAGCCTCATCGCCCTTGACATTTACAATATCCTTAAGGTCTGATATATCTTCAACCGAACTGAGTGCCAGAGTGTTTTTCAGCCAGTCACTCACTATAACGTTTTTTACAGAAGAATCACTGTTGCATAATACATAAACCGTCTCGTCCTTGAAAACCTCTCCGTCTGCTGAAACTCTCGGTGCAGAGGAAACAGGCGGTTTTTTCTGTATCTCAGTAACCGGAAATTCTTCCGGCTTGTTGTTTTTTGCGTGTGCTATTGAGGCGGTTGCACCTGCTGAAACTGTCACTGCTGTAACTCCGGCAACTATCTTTGAAAATTTATTCATATAAAATACTCCCTTTCTTATTAAGCTATACTCATCTGTACATCATCATTGCTGTGTGAACTGTTGTTATCCTTTGGTGTAAAACCTGCACTTGTTTTGCAGATTATCTTGTCGCACAGCATGAACATTGACGGCAGAACGGTTACTACAACGACCATTGAAATCAACGCTCCTCTTGCAAGCAACATACAAAGAGACGAAATCATGCCTATCTCTGAATAAAGTGCTACCCCGACGGTTGCGGAGAAGAAACCAAGTGCAGACGTTATAACGGACTTTATTGAAGTTGCAAGCGAAATTCCTACTGCCTCCTGTTTGGACTTGCCGGAACTTCTTTCAGTGCGGTAGCGTGTTGTCATTAAAATCGCATAGTCAACGGTTGCACCAAGCTGAATAGTACCGATTACCACAGAGGCGATAAAAGGCAGTTCTGTGTTTGTGAAATATGCTATTCCGAGATTAATCATAATAGCAAGTTCGATTACAGCAACCAGTATAACAGGCAGTGTCACCGACCTGAAAGTAAGTGCGATAATCACGAATATCGCCATTATTGAAAGTATGCTGACAACCTTGAAATCCTTGTCAGTAATTTCAATGAGGTCTTTTGTCGCCGGAGCTTCGCCTATAATCATGCCTTTGCTGTCATACTGCGAAACTATATTATTTAGCTTTTCGACTTGACTGTTTACAGCGTCAGATGCTACTTCATATTCTGAACCTACCAGCATTAACTGCCATTCGTCGCTTTTTAGTATGCTCTTTACTGAATACGGAATGACTTCTTCCGGTATAGCTGTACCCACCAGTGAATTGAATCCAAGAGTAAACTGTACGCCGTCAACTTCTTTCATTTCGGATAACATCTTGTTGGCGGTCTTTGCGGACATCTTTGAATCAACCAGTAAAATATGAGTACTGTTCATGTTGTATTCTTCAGCAAGTTTTGTGTTTGCCACAACGCTTTCAAGGTCTTTCGGCAGAGTGCTGTCGAGTTTATAGTAAACGCCGTAATTATTATATCCGTGAAAAGCCGGAACTAAAAGCACCACAGCGACAGTTATGAAAACTCCGGTATGCTTTACGATAAAGTCCGATATTCTGCTGAATGACGGCATTAACTCCTTGTGGGAAGTCTTTTCGATAGCCTTATCAAAAATAAGTATCATAGCCGGAAGTACTGTTACACAGGCGATAACTCCGCATATAACACCCTTTGCCATGACTATACCTAAATCAAGTCCGAGCGTGAAACTCATAAAGCACATTGCAAGGAATCCAGCTACTGTAGTGAATGAACTGCTCACCACTGACGAAACTGTTACGCCTATAGCGTGTGCCATAGCGGTGTTTTTGTCTTCGGGGAAAATCTCCTGTTGTTCCTTGTAGCTGTGCCATAAAAAAATTGAATAGTCCATAGTCACGCCCAACTGCAATACAAGTGCCAGTGCCTGAGTAATGAAAGATATTTCGCCGAGAAAAATATTAGTGCCTAAGTTCCAGACGATAGCAATTCCGATACTGCACATGAAGAATACCGGAATAAGCAGAGAATCCATTGTAAGTATAAGTACAAGGCTTGTGAGGATTACCGCAATAATAGCATAAATAATAGTCTCGCTGTCGGAAAGTTTTTTCATATCTTCAGTGATTGCGGACATACCGCTTATAAAGCACTGTTCAGACGTTATATCACGCATTTCTTCTATAGCTGAAAGTGTAGTGTCTGCTGACGTTGAGCCGTCAAAGAATACAGCCATCATGGTGGTGTCACCTTTGTTGAAGAAATCGTATATATTGTCCGGAAGTACTTCTTTAGGCACTTTCAAATCTGTCATTGATTCATAGCAGACAACGCTTGAAACGTGTTCGATGTTTTCAATTTTTTCAGCAGTTTCAGCAATGTCTTTTTCATTCATGCCGTCAAGCAGTACAAACGAAAAACCGCCCTGTCCGAACTCGTCAATTAATATTTCCTGACCTTTCATGGTGCTTATATCTTCCGGCAGGTAGGAAAGAATATCATAATTGACACATGTATTGAAGTAGCCTATCGCCGACGGTATCATAAGCAGTATACCGAATAATAAAATCAGTACCTTGTGCTTTACAATCCATTCTCCTAATTTTTCCATATCATCAACCCTTTCGTTTTGCTTTTTGATATTACATAGTATATTACAAAAATGACCGTTAGTCAACCTTTTTAGAAAATAAAAATGACCTTTAGTCATAATTTTGTAGGACTGCACAATTTATGCGTTGAAAAATTATGACTAATGGTCATTCTGCAAACTTGACAGCAGTTGCTTTATGGTTTATACTATAAGTAGCATATCCGGAAATAATTTATAAACGGAGGGTTTATATGGGCAAGATAGACAAAAACAAAGAACAGAAAGAAAACTCACTGCTTAAAACAGCCTTTGAGTTTTTCACAACAAAGGGTTTCAGCAAGACTTCAATTTCAGATATAGCCAACAAGGCAGGTGTGGCAAAAGGTACTTTCTATCTCTATTTCAAGGACAAGTATGACATACGCAACCGTCTTGTCTCGCATAAGTCGAGCCAGCTTTTCAGAAACGCCGTAGCTGAACTTGAGGAAAATATGCAGAACCTTGACTTTGAGGACAGAATTATAAAGATAGTCGATAATATAGTTAATCAGCTTAATGAAAACCAGTCTCTTTTGACTTTCATTTCAAAGAATCTGAGCTGGGGGGTCTTTAAAAATGCACTCACTTCTCCGGCTAACGACGATGACATAAATTTTTCAGAAATATACTACTCCATGCTTGACGATGCACCGTATGAATTTACTGACCCCGAAATAATGCTTTTTATGATTATAGAGCTTGTTTCCTCAACGTGCTACTCCGCTATACTGTACAGCGAACCATGTACCCTTGACGAACTAAAACCCCACCTCTATGATACCATACGCATGATTATTGAACGCCATAAGCAGAACGACAAAATACAGCAGTCGGAATAATTTTCACACAATTTTCATCATTCTTTCACACAGCTTTTTTTTTGATAAAATACTCACATTATAATTTTAGGAGGTTTTTCAATGAAAAAACACATAAAAACAGTTGCAGGGGTGCTTGCTCTTGCTCTTGCATTTTCCGGCGGAGTGATTGCAGAAAGGGAAAATTTTTCCATTACTGCACCTATTACAGCAAGTGCCGGCACATATGGGGCATTTGAATATAATATAAAAAACGGCGAAGCTATCATAACAGGTTTTGATAATAGTGTCAAAGACGTTATTATTCCGTCCGAGATAGAGGGGCTACCTGTTACAAGTATAGGCGAATTTACTTTCAATGGTTGTAGTGGTCTTACATCAGTTACAATTCCTGACAGCGTTATGAGTATAGGAAGCCATGCTTTTTATGATTGTTGGAATCTTACATCTGTTACAATCCCAAACGGCGTTACAAGTATAGGAAGCCATGCTTTTTATGAGTGTAAGGCTCTTACGTCTCTTAAAATTCCAAACAGTGTAACAAGTATAGATTGGTATGCTTTTTATGGTTGCCATAATATTAAAGATGTTTATATCCCCGAAAGTGTAACAAGTATAGGCTATGGTGCTTTTTTGTATTGCAGTAACCTTGAATATATTAGGTTTAAAAATCCAAATTGTGAAATTAATGGTGATATTACTTATAAAGGTAATGTAGTAATCAATGGCACATTGTATATTACCGTATCTGGTTATGAAAACTCCACCGCACAGGAATACGCTGAAAAATATGGCTATAAATTTCACTCACTTGGTGCATTTAACACAACTACTACATTTACCACAACGACAACTACCACTACTGCAACAACAACTACTACAACTACAACTACAACCACTGCACCGATTGAAACTTCTAATAAATATGGAGATTTAACATACAAAATAGAAGATGATGAAGTCACTATAACAGACTGTGATGCTTCTGCAACAGAAGTTATTATTCCGTCCGAGATAGATGGTCTGCCTGTTACGAATATAGGCGATTATGCTTTTTCTTGTTGCAATAATCTTACATCAGTTATAATACCAAACGGCGTAACAAGTATAGGACATGATTCTTTTAGTCATTGCAGTAACCTTATATCAGTTACAATACCCGACAGCGTTGTAAGCATAGTTGGCGGTACTTTTGGGTTTTGTAGTAGTCTTACATCAATTACAATTCCTGACAGCGTGACGAGTATAGGAGGTTTTACTTTCAATAATTGCAGTAATCTTACATCAGTTACTATTTTGAATCCTAATTGTAGAATTTATGATTCATTGGACACTATTAACAACTGGTATGGTAATAATGGATGTTATTTTCATGGCACAATATATGGCTATGAAAATTCTACCGCACAGGCGCATGCTAAACGCTATGGCTGTAAATTTTCATTAATTGATACATCTGCTACTACAACTGCCACAACTACCACCTCAGATACCACCACAACAACTACCACCACTACACCAGTAACTGATGTCAAAAAAGGCGACATGAACGGCGACGGTCTTGTTGACGCTGTAGATGCCTCAGCAATATTGAGTTATTATGCTTATCTCTCCACTACAGAAGATAATCCTGTAATGGATATTGATGAGTTTATGAGTACACAGAATTAAAAAAATTTGTCAGAACCCCTTGACAAATCAGAAAAAGTATGATATAATATACAAGCTGTGATTTATACAGTATCGTATTCTTAAGACAGCAGGCAGGCATATGCCATAAGTCCCGCCGAGGAATTGTTATATCTATAAAAGATTTATCAATGTCCTTGTCCGCTGTCGGTCAGGGACGTTTTTTATCCGCTGAATACGATTATATTTTATTCGGAGGTGAATACACAATGCCAAGCATTTCTGTACTCGAAGCTAAAAAAGCTAAGGTTGAACAGCTTACAGAACTTATCAAGAACTCTGTTTCGGGCGTTCTCGTTGATTACAAGGGTATCACTGTTGAAGAAGATACCAAGCTCAGAAAGGAACTCCGTGAGGCTAACGTAAACTATTTCGTTGAAAAGAATACACTTCTTCTCCGTGCTTTCAAAAACTGCGGTATCGAAGGTTTTGAGGAGGCTCTTAACGGCACAACCGCTATCGCTCTCTCAAATGACGACCAGACCGCTCCGGCAAGAATTTTAGGTAAATTCGCTGAAAAGGCTGGCGACGAAAAGTTTAACCTTAAAGCTGGTTACGTTGAGGGCGAAGTTTACGACCAGGCAGGAGTTACAGCACTTTCAAAAGTTCCTTCAAAGGAAGTACTCCTTGCACAGCTCGTTGGCTCACTTCAGGGTCCTATGCAGAAGTTTGCAGCAGTTATCGACGCTGTTGCAGAAAAGAAGTCAGAAGAAGAAGCTGCTTAATCGCTTTTCTTTTCGGACTGTTTACGCCGTATAAACGGCAATTAAAATTATTATAAAGGAGATTATTATCATGGCTTCAGAAAAAATTACAAATATTGTTGAAGAAGTAAAGACACTTTCTGTTCTTGAACTTAAAGAACTCGTTGACGCTATTCAGGAGGAATTCGGCGTAACTGCTATGGTTGCTGCTGCTCCTGCTGCTGCTGCTGACAACGCTGCTGCTGCTAAGACTGAATTTGATGTTGTTCTCACATCATTCGGCGATGCTAAGATGGCTGTTATCAAGGTTGCTAAGGACGTTCTCGGTCTCGGTCTTAAAGAGGCTAAGGCTGTTGTTGAGTCTGCTCCTAAGGCTATCAAGGAAGGCGTTTTAGAGGCAGAAGCTAACGAAATCAAGGCTAAGTTTGAAGAAGCTGGCGCTACAATCGAAATCAAGTAATTTTATTACTTACAAAAATCAAAACTGCACTCTTTCGGGGGTGCAGTTTTTTTGCATATTGCAATTTTTCAGTTTAAATTCTGAAATTCAAAAATTGACATGACAGGTTCATTTTCGGGTATAGTAGAAAGATATGCGTAATAACTTAATATTACTGATGCGTCCACAGCATCAATTAAACCATCGTGGTTTACATCACCTTCACTGGAATTATTATTACTGCTTGAACCAATTGTTTGAAAATTTCTGTTATATTTATCAGCATATGTCTGTGTTGTGGAATTTTCATATCCATATATAATACCTGTATAACTGCCATTGTCATTGCTGATTGTATATGATGAATTATTGATATTACAATTAGGATTCAATATTGTTATTTCTGAAAGCTGTGTGCAGTAGGAAAATGCTTGGCTTTCTATAGATGTTACATTTTCTGGGACAGTTATTGAGGTTAAGGCACTACAGCTTGAAAATGCATTGGATTTTATAGTTGTAACATTATCTGGAATTGTTATTGATTTTAAACCACTGCAATCTGAAAAAGCAGAACTTCCTATAGTTGTTACAATGTTAGGGATTGTTATAGACTTAAGACCCGTACAATTATAAAAAGCACTATTGCTAATGTCAGAAATATTATTTGAAAGTGTTACAGACTGTAATCCTGTGCAACCATAGAAAATACCTCCGCCAATACTTGTCACACTATTAGGTATTGTTATTGAAGTTATTGCACTACAGCCTGCAAAAGATTGATAGCCGATACTAATAATACTTTCAGGAATAGTAACCGATTTTAAACTTTTACAGTTGTTAAAGGCATAATTTTCAATAGTAGTTACTGCTTTTCCATTTATTTCGGACGGTATTTCAACATCTGTTACAGATTCATCAAAATCAGTAATTTTAAGTGTACCATTACTGTTTACATCATACTTAAGTGAGCCGTATTGTTGGGCGGTGCTTGCAATGACAGAATCTGTAAAATTAAATTTATTTACAGATACTGTACCAACTCCAATAACAAGCATTACTGCCATAACTCCGACAACTATTTTGTTGTTTTTCATAAAAAAACTCCTTTTTAAAATAACAATTTATCACATTATATCATATATGTAAATTATTGTCAACAAGAATTATGCAAAAAATATTTTAAAATTCTCTTGACAAATCTGAAAAAACGTTATATAATATTAACATATACTATTAAATGCTTTGACGGGAAAAAAGACCTGCTGTAATTTTCACAGAGAGCTGTTGTGTGGTGCGAAACAGTAAAATTTTTCAGGTTATAACTCCTCCCTGAGCAGTCGGCTGAAAGTTTACGGCGATTAGGCTTGACCGGATTTCTCACGTTAAAGAGATATGCATTTCATGATGCAGATGAGTGGGCGTTTTATAACGTCAATGAGAGTGGTAACACGGAAATTTTTTCGTCTCTCCTGTGGTTAAGTCCATAGGGGAGATTTTTATTTTTAAGGAGGTTTTTTTATGAACAATTACCAGAAGTACACAAGGCAGTTTTTTGAAGCACCTAAGACCGCAATGAAATGGACTCAGAAGTCCTATATCGAAAAAGCACCGGCATGGTGCAGTGTCGACCTCAGAGACGGCAATCAGGCACTCATCACCCCTATGAACCTTGAAGAAAAACTTGAATTTTTCAAGGAACTCGTAAGAATAGGCTTTAAGGAAATTGAGATAGGTTTTCCGGCAGCCTCTGAAACAGAGTACGAGTTATGCCGTACTCTCATTGAGGAAAATTTAATCCCCGATGACGTTACAATACAGGTACTCACACAGTCAAGAGAACACATCATAGAAAAGACTTTCGAGGCTCTGAAAGGCTGTAAAAATGCTATAGTTCACCTCTATAACTCAACTTCACTTGCACAGCGTGAACAGGTTTTCCGCAAGAGCAAGGAAGAAATCAAGGAAATCGCCGTTACTGGTGCTAAACTCTGTAAGGAGTTCCGTGAAAAGTATGAGGGCAATTTCAGATTTGAGTATTCGCCGGAGAGCTTTACAGGTACAGAACCGGAATACGCCCTTGAGGTCTGCAACGCCGTTATCGACGTTTGGCAACCGACAGAAAACGACAAGGTTATTATAAATCTTCCGGTAACAGTACAGCTTTCTATGCCACACGTTTACGCTAATCAGGTTGAGTATATATGCGAAAACATAAATAACCGTGAAAACGTCATTATTTCGCTCCACCCCCACAACGACAGAGGTTGTGCTATCGCTGATACTGAAATGGGACTTTTGGCAGGTGCAGACCGTGTAGAAGGTACTCTTTTTGGAAACGGTGAGAGAACAGGCAACGTTGACATCATAACTCTTGCTATGAATATGTACTCACAGGGTGTAGACCCACAGCTTGATTTCAGTGATATTCCGAAAATAACCGAACTCTACACACGTGTTACAAGAATGACCGTAAATGAACGTCAGCCATATAGCGGAGCTTTGGTTTTTGCGGCGTTCAGCGGTTCACATCAGGACGCTATAGCTAAGGGCATGAAGTGGCGTGAGGAAAAGAACACTGAACACTGGACAGTACCGTATCTTCCTATAGACCCCTCAGACGTTGGACGTGAATATTCAGCGGACGTTATCAGAATCAACAGCCAGTCTGGAAAGGGCGGTATAGGCTATATCCTTGAAACAAGATTCGGCTATAATCTGCCTAAAAAAATGCGTGAGAACGTTGGTTATCTTGTAAAGGGCGTTTCAGACCACCAGCACAAAGAACTTATGCCCGATGAGGTTTATTCCATATTCAAGCAGAACTATGTTGATATAACTGCTCCGGTCAATGTTATTGAGGCTCACTATGTTCAGCAGAACGGCATTGAGGCTACTGTGACCTTTGAGTACAACGGCAGAAAGGTTACATCTGTAGATACTGGAAACGGTCGCCTTGACGCTGTAAGCAATGCGATACGCTCATATATTGGTGCTGAGTACACAATAAGCACTTACACTGAACACGCTCTCGAAGTAGGCTCTGCCTCAAAGGCTGTTTCGTATGTTGAAATAGTGGATAAGAACGGCAAGAGCTACTGGGGTACTGGTCTTGATAACGATATTATAATGTCGTCTGTAAAGGCACTTACGAGTGCAGTAAACAATATGCTTAAATAATAAAAAAAGGACGGATAATATCCGTCCTTTTGATTTATATTAGTCTTCCTGAAATACAGGGAGAGTTGAGTTTTCAGCGTATATACATAAAATTATGCACGCATCAGCAGCATCAACAAAACCCTTATGGTCTTCATCGTCAACCATATTTCCATATTTTTGGAAGTTTTCGTGTTCTTCTGCTGTGTAATTGTCATATCCGTCTGTAGAGAGGTCTGCATAATACACCAGAACCAAACTTGCATCAACACAATCAACAAATCCGTCGTGGTTTACGTCGCCAAGCTGTATATCATCTGTAGTATCTTTGTTGATTTCGCCGAGAAGAACAATATCTCTTACATCAATCCTGTTGTTGCCGTTAAAGTCTCCATAAGTCACGTAATACTGTTGTTCTTCTTCTGATAAACTTTCAAATCTAGCAGAAATATCCCAAAGTATGCCGGAATCAGTAGCGTCAATAACACCGTCTTGATTCATGTCGCCCATAATAACTTCTTTGCCTTCAGCTTTGCTTAAAACATACGCTGCATCAGTAGAGTTTATAATGCCGTCATTGAAAACATCACCATACTTTTTAAAGTTTTCATGTTCTTCTTCTGTGTAGTAATCATAGTGGTCAGCACGACAGGTAACGGAATATTCCAGAATCATTTTAGCGTCGTCAGAAGTTATAACTCCGTCGTGGTTCACATCGCCTAAATCAGAATCGCTGTTAATGTAAGCTTCAAGATATGCTGTACATTCTTCACCGCTATGAATAACAGTACCGTCTACGAGAGTATATTCAACCGTGCCGTCTTCGAGGATACGCATTGGTTCGGCAAATGCATTGGCAGGTACAGCACATACAGCGAGTATAGCACTTGCTAAGAGAGCAGTTAATTTTTTAGTTTTCATAAGCTTACCTCCTTATTAATCTTCAAAGAGTTCGTAGAAATCAATCTTTCCTACTCTTGAATTGTTCACACCGCTTGTAGACATATCCATATAATACTGCATTATAAGGTCAGAATCAAGCTCAGAAATTGTATTGTCTTGGCTTGCGTCGGGAGAAGCGGGGCATACAGCCTCAGGGAAATATGATTTATATGAATGTTTTATTTCATCAACACTAAATTCTGTTCTGTTGTTGTCTTCTAATGCACAAAGTATCATAGTACTGTCTATAGCGTCTACGTAACCGTCATTGTTTACGTCTCCTACTAAATACTCGTATGCCTTAATCATAGTAGGTGCATTGTCTGTTTCTGCTGTAATTAACTTCTTAGAGTTTGTTCTGTTTGCTATATAGTCATAAACATTTTTAGAGGACTTGAAAACAACATTTATTTCTGCATTATCTTCATTGAAGTTTTCAGTTTTTTCAAGGTAAATTGAGAAGAAAAGCCCGTTGAAAGTATAATTGTTATTAGCACTGAATGCGACAAAAAGGTCATTGCCTGTATCTGTCTTTACCATTGGGCTGAATTTTTGGGAAATTCGAGTTCCTTTAATGTCAACATCTCCGTATTCGTCCAGTTTTGCTTTCCAGCCGTCACCTAAATCAAGGTGAAATCCGCCAGATGCTACATCATACGTATTTTCAAACATTATGTTTGCCATAGGGTTGTCGTTTTCGTCATATGTTATATCAACATATACTCGTGGCTCGTTGTTTACGGCTGAGGCATTCATTACAGGCACTGCACCGGCAATGAGTGAAACAGCTGTAAGTGCTGATAGAATTTTTTTTGTCTTCATGTAAATCATTCCTTTACTATAATATGAAACAAAAGTCTTTTAAGAAGTCAGAAGCAAACATGCAAGTATCTGAAAATGTCAGAAAGGAATGTGCAAATATCTGAAAAAGACAAATAATATACAATTCTCTAAAGAATTCGTGAAAGAATTTAATTTCTATATATTATAATATCACATTTTCAAGAAAATGTCAATACATTAATTATAGAATATTTATGTTATTTTTTGTCGTAAAATGCCAAATAATTTGTAATGTTTCTTCTATAAGTTAATATTTTTTATTGTATTAAAATACAAAAAATAACATATTTTTTTAATCTTAGGTATGGACAAATTTCACAAAACATGGTATAATATTACTGAAAGTACATATATAATGCCGTATGGCAGGAAAGGATTTATTGTATGCTTCACGAAAAATCATGCGGAGCTATTGTTTACCGCAAATTTCACGGCAATACGGAAATACTCCTTATAAAGCATATAAACAGCGGTCACTGGTCATTTCCGAAAGGTCATGTTGAAAACGGCGAAACAGAAATTGAAACAGCAAAGCGTGAAATAATGGAAGAAACTTCTATAGATGTAATCATTGACCCTACATTCCGTGAAACTGTCACTTATTCGCCTAAAAAAGATACTCTGAAAGTGGTTGTATATTTTCTTGCCAAAGCCAAAAATGTTCATTTTGTACCGCAGGAGGACGAAATAGCCGAAATACGCTGGGTGGATATTTCGTATGCCGGAAATATACTCTCATATGAAAATGACAGGACTATCGTGACTAAAGCTAAAAATGCCATAAAAAACATTCACTGACTTTAAGGGACTGCTATGGCAGTCATTTTTGTTTAAAGGTATTATTGGAAAGGAAAAAATATTATGCTTAAAAAAATTCTGAAAGGAAGTTCATGTGCAGAATGCAGACTGTGCTGTATATTTGACAGGTATGATATATGGGAAACTCCCGTATTTACGCCGGAAATACGTGACAGAATACTTGAATCAAAACCGGAAACGGAATTTATCACCAAAGACAATGGCTACATATTCAGAGTAAAAGAATTTTCAGACGAGGGTCTTTTTTCATGTCCCGCACTCACCGAAAAAGGCTGTATGCTCGGCGACGAAAAACCCTTTGACTGCCGTATATGGCCATACAGAATTATGAATATCTCCGGTCGCAGAGCCATAACTATTGCCTCTATATGCGATGAATTATATAACAGACCTCTTTCACAGCTTGTTGATTTTCTGAAAAACGGTCTTGCAGATAAAATTTTCAGCTATGCAGATATTCACCCCGAAATCGTAAAGCCGTATTATGAGGGTTATCCGGTTTTGATGTTTGAAAAAACAGCGTGATATAAGGGGGAAAAAATTTTGGAGAATAATGAAAAACAGTATTTATGCTTTGCGGATTTTGAATTTACCTGCGGATATTTTATAAATAAAATGGACAGTGAAATACTTTCGGCAGGGGTTGTGATATGCGACGAAAGTTATGACATAAAGGAAAAATTTTACTGTACGTCAAAACCTAATCATTTTCCGAAACTTACAAAGCAGTGCAGAAAATTAACCAAGCTTACTCAGGAAGAAATAAATAACTCTCCGGACAGCAATGACGTTATGGGGATTGTTTTGAATTTACTCAGAAAATATAATATAAATGATGTCTATGTATGGGGGAATTTTGACAGGACCGGTCTTGATTCTGATGCGAAACAGCACCAGAGATTCGGAAAGGAATGTTTCAATATTCAGAGGACAAAAAAAAGGATTTATGATATACAGGAAAGTCTTACTGAAAAACTCGGTCTCCCCGAACCCGTCAACATAAAAGAACTTGCTTCAGCATTTGATTATATACCGTCTTCGGGTACTTTTCATAATGCTCTCAACGACGCATTTGCTCTTTACGTGATATACAAGGCTGTCTATACAGAGGACTTTTCACAAAATGAAAAGCTTTCTGAAATACGTCGTAAGAGAATTGAAAAAATTGAACAGCAACGCTTGGAGGTTGAAAAAAGACAAAAAGAAACAGCTTTGTCTCTGCCTCTTACCGACAGGGA
The DNA here is from genome assembly GCA_023667045.1 of Ruminococcus flavefaciens. GTDB lineage: Bacteria > Bacillota > Clostridia > Oscillospirales > Ruminococcaceae > Ruminococcus > Ruminococcus flavefaciens_AC. The sequence goes on from JAMPAU010000001.1 coordinate 278,368, forward strand.
AAAGCTGTATTATTCTGAAATAGGCGAAAACAGCGACGAGGCAAAAAACTTTATCTATCTGAGAAGCAAATTTGCAAGCTCTATGAATAATAACCCCGAAAAGAATGATTTTCTTCTGCTTTATATGAAAACTCCCGAAAGATTCAAGGTTATTCCGAAAGAAAAATATAACAGAACTTTGCAGGGACTTTCAGTAAAAGCTGTTGACTTTGAAAGGGAAAATTTTTCTGATTTGCTCCTTGCCGAGTGCATGAATTTTAATTCAGTAAAAATATAATCAAGTGTTTTTTGCATAGGAAAGTGTCTGTGCAAGACCTTTAATATCTCCGGCAGTAATATTAATATCGCTTTTCAGAGACTGTATAATATTTTCCGTAACAATCGGTTTGTTTTTTTCTGCACTTATTACGTTATAATATTTTTTTGCGACGAGTTTTATATCAAGTACATTTTCGGCATATTCACGTGCATATTCTGCTGTCTGAGAACGCTCATTCGAATTATCGCACAGTCTTTTCAGAACTTTATATATTTCTTCCGGTTCACGTGTTTCGCCCATATTTTCCACAGACGGAATCTTCACACAGGCGTTGTCCGGTATTTCTGAAAAACTTCCTATATCGTTTACAATCACACATCTTTTCTTTGCAAGAATACGCATGAGACTACCGCTTGTTTCGCCATTGTATGGATAACGGAGATTCAAGCATATATCCGACATATCTATATATTCCTTGAATTTTTCAATATCCGTGTAGCCTGTTATTGTAACTTTTTCTTTTAGGTTTTCGGAAACTATCACCTGTTCAAGTTCCTGTTTTATATCGTCGGAAGGTTTACCGACAAGCATGAGGTGTACGTTTGAATTTTCCTTGCTGAGACGTGAAAAGGCTTTCAGTATAGGAATAATGCGTTTAGTGCGGTGTATTCCTCCGAGAGCTGAAATAATTGTCGTGCTGTCAGAAAAATTATTTTTTTGTTTTACTGTACGGTTTTCGGCAACGGGCAGGATTTCGGCGTACAGCGGAATAACTGTAACATTGCATGCTATATTTTTTTCAAGCAGTTTTTTTCTTGCGTACTGACTGTGAACTATAATTCTGTCTGCTGAATCAGTAATATAGCTGTTGAGTTCAGTGCCGTAAAGGTCTGGATTTGCAGAGCCGTTTTGTAGTGCCTGAATGTAGCTGTCAGCGTCGGAGCGGTCTGTATCAATGAAAGTTTTGTATAATTCGTAATTGCCTTTGCGAAGGGTTATTGCATAGTGATAGAAAGCACCATGCAGGTTATAGTCATGAAGTACTACAGTACCATGATATTTTCTGATATACTGGTACATATACAGATGATATTCTGAGTTGCCGATTTGAAAAATTGTATCTGCATATTTTTCTTGTCTTGCAGGATATGAGCGGTGACTGTACATTGAAACATTGGCAGGAAATACAGACTTAGCATTATATGTTTCTTCGACAAAAACATCAATATCACAATATTTGCAGAGTTCGTTTATAATGTCCTCGCTGTAGTCGGCTATGCCGGATTCAAGGGGCGGTAACGGCGTAAAGAATGCTATTTTAAGTCTTTCCGGTTTGGAGAGACTTGTTTTTTTCGATGGCATATCATTTATCAGATATATTATATGGTCGTTTATTAGTTTCCAGTTAAAAAGATCCACACGTTTTTTACCTTTTTCGGCATATTCCGACAATATTTCTTTACTGTTGAGCATTTTTGTCATACCGTCGGCTATTGACTGGTCAATGTCGGCATTTACGAGTACAGCGGAGTCTCCGGCTATTTCTTTCAGGCTTGAATTATCCGCCGTGAGTACCGGAGTACCGCAAGCCCACGCCTCAACTATAGGCAGTCCAAAACCCTCATACTTAGACGGAAAAGCCATAAGCGTGGCGAGGTTGTAAAATTTAAGCAGTTCCTCATCTGAAACAAAATTAGTAAATATAACATCTTTTTCGACATTATGCGACCTTGCAATGTCCTTGAGTTTTTTCATGCCGTTTTCTGAAAGTTTGCACACCACCACAAGCTGATATGAGTTTTTTATATTTTCCGGCATAAGAGAATATGCACGTATAAGACCGTCAAGATTTTTGCGACCGTCTTCACCGCCGGTACACATAATGAAAGGTCTTGTTATACCGAACTTGTCCATTAACAGAGATTTTTCGCTGTCTGAAATATCAATTATTCTGTATCTTCCGTCTACACCGCCCCATATTGTTTTTATGTTGTCGGGACTGAAATTAAGATATTTTACGAGGTCAGTTTTTACACTTTCAGAGATAACAAAAAGTTCGTCAGACCACCAGAGATTCTCAATGCATTTCATGTACCAGTTGTAAGTGTTTTTATCAGCGAGATACTTTTCTTTCATGACATACGGTATTATGTCGTAAACCGTCGAAATAACACGCACACCCTCAAACCATTCTTTTTTGTACATAGTGAATCCCGATTCAAAAGGTGAGGTTATATAGAATATGTCTATATGGTTTTCGCGGATATAACGCTTTATTATACCGCCTATCACGTCGCTGTATGTCTCATTGCGGAGCAGGACATTTTTTCTGCCGGTATCTATGAAGTCTTCTGTGAAATTATCGTTTGTTATCATCGGCGAAAGTTTAAAATCCCTGTCAATGAGATTCAGAAAAAAATATCTGTTTTCCTTGTCTTGATTAACCATTCCGGTGAACTGATTCAGTGCATAGTTGCCGATACCTCTGTTACGGCTCATATAACCCAGTATTGCTACAGCGTCAAAAGCTATATTCATTCTGTGATTTCCCCCTGTCTTTTGTCAATGAAAATTGAATTTATTCCAGTAAATGCAAATTCCACATAATCATTTTTTTTCATAAATTCAAGAATCTCATTATTTTTCTGACCTACTGTAAGACCGTTTTTATATTCTATCATCTCGCATATTATTACAAGCGGTCGGAACTTTTCAAAGTCTGTCATTTTCAGTACGGCGAGTTCCATTCCCTCAATGTCGATATTCATTATGTCGGGAGCTTTTTCCGGAAAATATTCATCAATGATTTCATTTATTGTTACCGAATCAACAGTTATTTTTTTTGTGATTTCAAGAGCAGGATTTTCCTTTATGAAATTCTGTGCGGACTGATAATCAGTTGTGGAAAGACCGTCGCCGTTCATGATGTAAAAGTCAAGACTTTCGCCGGATTTTTCTGCAAGGCACTTGTTTATGACAATATCTTCCGGACGTTTTTCAGTGAGTTCCTGTGCAAGTTCGGGGTTTGCCTCCAGCAGTACGCCCCTTGCCCCCTGTGAATAGAATGCATAAGTATTGCTGAGGTGTACGGCGTGGTTTGCACCCAAGTCAAGATATGTGCAGTCTTTAATATCTCTGCGGAGAGTGCTGAAAATATATTTTATAATGCTGTCTTCTCCGGACTGTGAAAAAGATAAATTTATATCTGAAATAACGTTTTTCATTTCCGCAAGCTGTCCGTTTATTTCGATTATCTGCTTTTCAAGTTTTTCCATGTTTTCAAGCCGTGAACGCATTGTATTTAATTCGCTGTTTACCTCTGCCGAAAATACATTATTAGCCGAGTTGTATTCTGTCTGCTGAATCATGCACGGCTCTACAAACCAGAAAGTAAGTCTACGGATAAGCCTTTTGAATGCACATGATATTTTGCCTTTCAGACCGTCTGACTGTATAGGACGGTATGAACGGTTTACAGAAGTCTTGTTCATTCTGTCTAGTGAATCAAGCATTTTTATATTTATGCCGTCTCCGGAAAAATCAACGGCTGGTAAATTGTCAGTAATTCCGGAAAGTTTTTTCATGATGATTTCCGTTTCAACGCTGTCATATTCTATACTCAAAATTATAACCTCCAATTGTGTTTGATACTGAAATAACCTGTGCTTCTGTCGTCTGAGACTACTTCAAATTCACAGTAATTCCGGTAAAAATCCATAGGTGTGCCGTCCGTATCTACTATTGCGACATTGAGAATATATTTTCCGGCAAGCAGAGGAAGATTTTCTATTTCAACTGAAACTGTGCCGTCCTTTTCCGTCGGATTTATTTCAATGCGGTCAAGCTGGGTGTTGTTGCCGTAGAGACATTTTCCGTCAAGAGTGTAAAAACCGAATCCGAAGACATAACTGTCAGTTTTATTTATGTGATAGTTTATTTCGATTGTGAGCTTTTCACCTGTCCGGAAAATTCTTGTATCCTTGTTTTCATGATTAAACATATGGGATTTTTTTATTTCGGCATATCTCAGACCGAAACGATTAGCGGAATAGTCTATCTCGCCGGAACTTTCTTTAGATTCCTGTTTTTCCGACTGTGGTATTTTGTTCTCCTGTACCGCTGTAGTTTGGTTTTCCGTTTCTATTTTCTTGTTATTCATGAAACTGAAATAAGCGTCTACCACCTCGTCCGAACGCCCCTCACGGACTATGAGACCGTCATTCAGCCATATAGCCTTATCGCAGAATTTTTCAATAGTAGATAAATCGTGAGTGACTATAATAATAGTCATACCGCCTGCTTTCAGTTCACGCAGACGGTTGAAACATTTTGTCTGAAAGTTTGTATCGCCGACCGCTAATATTTCGTCAATAAGAAGAATATCCGCATCAACGTTTATTGCCACAGAGAATGCAAGTCTCATATACATACCGGAAGAATAGGTTCTTACCGGATTGTCGATAAATTCAGCCAGTTCAGAGAACTCCACTATATCTTTAAAGCGTGCGTCCGTTTCCTTTTTGGTGAGACCGAATATAGAGGCGTTTGTGTAGATATTTTCCCGTCCGGACATATCAGGGTGAAAACCTGCTCCGAGTTCGATAAGGCTTGAAACTCTGCCTTTCATTACTATTTCACCGCTGTCGGCGTACATTATTTTGGTGAGGAGTTTCAGAGTGGTACTCTTTCCGCAACCGTTATGCCCGATAAGTCCGACCGCTTCGCCCTTGCGTACCTGAAAGCTTATACCCTTTAATACTTCACGTTCTTCAAATCTGTTTCGTTTCCAAAAAAGAAGCCTTTCCTTTAGCTGTGAACCTTTATCATAGTATATCTTGAATTTTTTTGTTATGTTTCTGACATCAATGACAATATTGTTATCCATTATAGTTCCTCCGCAAAGTGTCGCTGTAGTTTAAGGAAAATGAAGTGTCCGGCAACAAGAAATGCTGTTCCGAGAATAAGCGACGACAGAAGACTTGACAGCTCCGGAATGGTTTTATAGTACAGCACGTCCCTGTAGCATTCGATTATGTGCGTCATGGGATTGAGGTTGAATATGGGCAGAAGTCTCTCCGGCACTATTGACTTGTCGTACATAATGGGGGTCATGTACATGAGAGCCATTGTTACTATACCGAGAATGTGTTCTAAGTCACGGAAGTAAACAGTCACCGCCGATACTATCAGCGAAACGCCTAAAGCTAATATATATTCTACAATCATTATCACGGGCAGATAAAGCAGTGCAACCGGATTGAATCCTGTGCCGGAAAATATAATCACAATAAATACCACTATGAAACTTAAAAGCATATTGACAAAACAGCTTGTCACATAGGAAATAGGTATTACCTGCCGTGGAAAGTATATCTTTTTTACGAGGTCTTTCTGTGCTACTATAGAGGCAGACCCTCCGGTAAGCGAGGCAGAAAAGAATATCCAGGCAATCAGTGCAATGAAAAGATATAAGTAATAGCGTTCAATATTTGTTTTAAGAATCATCTGAAAGACAACCGTATATACAACAAGCTGTAGCAGAGGATTTATAAAAGTCCACAGAAAACCCAGTACTGAACCCTTGTATCGTCCACGCAAATCTTTTCGGACAAGGCTGAAAATCATATGTCTGTAATCGTAAATTTCTTTAAGTGTTTTCATATTATTCTCCTTTGAGAATTTAATTATATATATTATATCATGGCATATTAACGCCTGTCAATCATGATTTGTATGCGGAACTGTTTTTATTTTCCTGTAAATAACTTGATTTTATTCATGGAATATGCTATAATACTTATAGTATTTAAAATACAGATATTATACGAAAGGGAGAGAACTATGAAAAAGTTTCTGTCAGTTATCGAAAAACTAAAGCCATTCAATATGGTTATGCTTACTGTTGCCGGAATAATAAACGCATTCGGTATAACTGTTTTTCTTATGCCGGTAAAGCTTTACGACAGCGGAATTTCCGGCACGTCAATGCTTTTGTCACAATTAACACCGGAATGGCTGTCGCTGTCTATATTTCTTGTTGTTCTGAACGTTCCGCTTTTTCTGTACGGACTGAAAAAACAGGGAGCAGGGTTTACATTCTATGCGATATATACGGTTGCGATATATTCGGTTACGTCGTGGCTGATAACGGACGTACTGCCGGTTGACGTAAGTATAGCCTCTCCTCTTGCGGGTACGGACTTATTGCTGTGTGCATTGTTCGGCGGAGTGATTTCCGGCATGGGCAGTGGTCTTGCTATACGTTTTGGTGGTGCTATGGACGGCATTGAAGTAATGGCGGTTATCTTTTCAAAGAAAATGGGCTTGTCCGTCGGAAGCTTTGTAATGTTTTATAACGTCGTGTTGTATATCGTGTGCGGATTTGTAATAGAAAGCTGGATACTGCCATTGTATTCTATTGTTACATATATGGCATCAATGAAGACAGTTGATTATATCGTTGACGGCTTACAGCGTTCTAAGGCTGCAATGATAGTTACTTCTGAACCCGACAAAATATGTCAGGAGCTTATGGAAGAATTTGGTTGCGGAATAACCCTCATTGACGCTAAGGGTGGTTTTTCGGGTGCTGACAGAAAAGTACTCTACTTTGTAGTCAACAGATTTCAGGTAATGAAAGTAAGGGATATTGTCCGGAAGTCAGACCCTCTGGCATACATAACCCTTACAGAAGTTGCAGATATATTTTCGGCACATTCATAAAAAGGAGGTTGTATTATGCATTTTTCAGACGACGAAAATAATTTCAGAAATCGTCGCTATCTTGACGCTGGCAGGCGTAATTTAATGCGTATGTTTTCCGGTTTTAACCTGTATATATCTTATCGCCATAAACTGACAAAAGAGCTTACCATGAAAACGGAAGAACGTGAGGAACTGAAAGAACTTGACAGAAAACTTGTAAAAAACTTTATGAGTTATTATAGTTTTATGAAAAGAAACGGTTTTTTTGATGATGAGCAGTCACGTGATTTGGAAAAAAAGGTATTAAGTGAATTTTCTGAAAATGACAAAACTGAATAAACCAAAAGGGACGGTATCAGCCGTCCCTGTTTTTTCTTTCATGTCTGATTATGAGTTTTTTTATAAGTCCGAATATGATACCGACGATTAATTCAAAAGCACCTGTTGCAAGTATGAATAAATTGAAGTCTTTGAGGAGTTTCGAGCCTAAATAGAAAAGTACGTGGCTTGTCTGGCTGTAAACTATCGGCGGTACTATAACACAGACAGAGCCGATTATCAGAAGAACAATTCCGCTTATCATGAAGATATTTTTATAGAATCCAGTGAAATGCCGTCCACGCCTGTCTACAATGAGGTCAATAAGTATCATAAGTATAAGAACAACAGCAAGCAGAACCCCTAAAGTTATGAATGAGAATATATAGCTTGTAAGTCTGAAATCAAATCCGGTGTGGCTTCTCCATGCGTCAACGGAAAGAAACTCATCTGTCTGACCGTCGCCAAGATTGTACATCATTGTTGAGAAGTCATTTCTGTTCAGATTGTTGTAGCCGGATTTATTGAACATATATTCAGCTATGTACTCGCTTGTAAGGGACGGTTTTTTACCGCTGTTAAGGAGATAGTCAGCATATACGGAAACGTTTTCGCCTATGAAATCCATCATATCAAGATTCAGTATAAAGTTTCTGAAATCGTTTTCGTTGGCGGTATGATTTGAAATATTATAAAAGCCTGTTTTTTCATACAGAAATTCATTTACGTCATGTGTGCCGTCGTATTCTGATTCAAGAATTTTTTCAGCGTTGAGATTTTTTATGCCCTTTTCAAGAACAGTCCCCGAAAAGCCGAGTTTCACACAGAAAAGCATACTGAGAACGACAAGAAATATTATCGTGATTAACGTTATAAATCCGGCACAGAAAAGCCGAAAAGCTCCGACTTTTACAGGTCTGTATTCCTGTACAGGCGGTGGAGGAGGTGGCGGAGCAGGATAAGGTTGTTGTCCGTCATATTCATCGTACGGCGGTGGGGGATTATACGGTGGATTGTTTTCATATTCCGGCGGAGGATTATAATTATTTCTGTAGTTATTAATTTCCTCATACGGAATATACTGTGTTTCCGAGTTGTCATTGTATGAATTATTATTTTCTGTGTAGTCTTCCAGCTGATAGTTTTCTTCCGGAAATTCTTCTTTAGGTGTTTCAGCTTTTTTTCTGAGGACAAGCTCCGGTAGAGGTTCACGGGTGTGTTTTTCGTGAAGTTCTTCTTTGATTTCCGGAGCGGGTTCGGGATTTATGTGACTGATTGGTTCAGTACTGCCGAAGAATGACTTGTCATTTTCCGGAATTTCGGGGGTAGTTTCCTGTTGATTTTCCGGTGCAAACTCCGGCTGTGAGTTATTTTCTGGAGTATATGGCTTTTCCAGTTCTGGTACGTCAGAGACAGGCGGTTTTTCGAGTGATATTTTATTTACAGGCGGAGAGGCGTTAATTTCCGGCATGGGTTTTACTTTTGTACCGCATTCCGAACAGAAAACAGCGTCGTCGTCAATTTTTTTTCCGCATGAACTGCAAAACATAATCTTTTTTCCTTTCTTACAGATTTTCTGAATATTAACTTATATTATATATCATTTGACCGGATATGTCAATAATTAATACCGTTTTTCATTGAGTTAACCACCGTAAAGCCTTTTTTTATTATTTTTATCTGAAAAATGTATAATTCGGGCATGATATTAAAAAAAAAATTATGGAGTTTTTACAAAAATTCATGTACTTATTGATTTTATGAATATAAAGTGATATAATACAAGTTAAAGAATTTCAAGCGAGGTGAGCAGAATGAAAATAGGATTTGTTCTTGTGGGCATAGTCATTATTGACGGCACAGTCCTTAGTGGCTCGTGTCAGTTTCATTCTGCCCGTCAAAACTGAGTTCTTTCTTGACTGAATTTCTATTCAGTTCATAACGCTTGGTTTATGAGCCTCCGGCAGAATGTCGGGGGCTTGTTGTATATCTGTTAGAAAAATTTATCGAAAGGAATTTTTTTCATGAAAATATCAGGAGCAAAAATTGTTGTTGAAACCTTAATTGAACAGGGCTGTAACACTGTTTTCGGCTATCCGGGCGGACAGGTTATCAATCTTTTTGATGAACTCTATCTCTGCCGTGACCGCATAAAGCACGTTCTTACAGCACACGAGCAGGGAGCTTCCCATGCTGCCGACGGCTATGCAAGAGCCACCGGAAAAGTAGGCGTTGTAATTGCAACTTCCGGACCTGGTGCTACAAACCTTGTTACCGGAATCGCTACCGCTTATCTCGATTCTGTACCTATGGTTGCCATTACTGGAAATGTTCCGTGCAGTCTTATCGGACGTGACAGCTTTCAGGAAGTTGACATTGTAGGCGTTACAATGCCTGTAACAAAGCACAACTTCATTGTAAAGGACGTTACAGAGCTTGCCGATACTATCCGCATGGCTTTCAAGATTGCAAAGTCCGGCAGACCCGGACCTGTACTTGTTGATATTCCTAAGGACGTACAGACATCACTCTGTGAGTTTACACCGGAAAAACAGCCTGTTATACCTTATCCGCTGAATTTTGCAAAGGAAGACGAACTGAAAAAAGCGTCTGAAATTATCAATGCAAGTGAAAGACCTTACATATATTTCGGAGGCGGTGTTATTTCCGGCAAGGCATCTGATGAGATTATTGCACTCGCCGACAAAATTGACGCACCTATGGGCTGTTCTCTTATGGGACTTTCAGCAGTTCCGGCAGATAATCCGCACTTCCTTGGTATGCAGGGTATGCACGGACACTATGCTTCATCTGTCGCTGAGGACGAGGCAGACCTTGTTATTGCACTCGGTGCGAGATTCTCGGACAGAGCAACAGGCGACAAAAAGCGTTTTGCTAAGAATTTCCGCATAATCCATATCGACATCGACAACGCCGAACTCGACAAGAATATTCCGGCTAACCTTGCCGTACAGGGCGATATAAAGGACGCTGTAGCACGTCTTACAGCTATGGTTGAGGAAAAGAAGCATGATACATGGTCGGCACGCATTAAGGAACTCCGTGAGGACGAGGCACGCCGTGTTGAAAGTGCAAAGTCCGGCAGAGAGCTTGACCCGTTTGCTATCGTTGACATTGTAAGCGAGTATGAAGAAAATGCCAATATCGTTACTGACGTTGGACAGCACCAGATGTGGACGGCTCAGAGATACCCACTCAAAAAGCCGAGAACTTTCCTCACAAGCGGTGGTCTTGGTACTATGGGATTCGGTATGGGTGCAGCTATCGGTGCGGCTGAGGCTACAGGCAGAAGAAGCATTCTCTTTACCGGCGACGGCAGTTTCGGAATGAACCTCAATGAGCTTGCAACCTCTGTCACACAGGGAACTCCCCTCACGGTTGTTATCATGAATAACGGTGTACTCGGCATGGTTCGCCAGTGGCAGACACTTTTCTTCGACAAGCACTATTCAAACACCACACTTGACGAAAGAAAAACAGATTTCGTAAAGCTTGCTGAGGCATTCGGTGCAAAGGGTGCAAGGGTTTTCACAAAGGACGAACTCCGTCAGGCTGTTCAGGAATCCTTTGCATATAACGGAACTTTCGTTATAGACTGTGCCGTTGACTGCGATGAGTTTGTACTGCCTATGCTCCCCCCTGGTGGTTCGATTGACGATATTATTACAGAAATAAAGTGAGGTGATTTCAATGGCTAAACAGTATATAATCGGCGTAATCGTATCAAATATTGCCGGAGTTCTTTCAAGAGTTTCCGGAATGTTCACAAGACGTGGATTCAATATTGACAGTCTCACAGTAGGCGAGACAGAATCAAGCGAGTTTTCACGTATTACTATTGCTTTTCACGGCGACGCTGAGGTTAAGGACAGAATTATCAGACAGCTTGACAAAATCCATGATGTAAAGGCTGTTGAAGTTCTTGACAAACATGAAACAGTTATCCGTGAACTTCTTCTTATAAAAGTCCGCAATAATCCCGAAATCAGACAGGACATTATGACAGCGGTTGAGATTTTCCGCTCAAAGATTGTGGACTATTCACCGGCTTCCCTTACAATAGAGCTTACAGGCGAAACAACCAAGATTGACGCTTTCATAGAGCTTGTAAAGCCTTACGGCATTATGGAAATGTGCCGTACCGGAATAGTTGCCGTTGAGCGTGGTGAACGCTGTCTTAACTCAATGGGCAACTGAAAAATGATTATAACTGCTAAGGCAGTATAATATAAATATTTTTTACAAAGGAGTAACCAGAAATGGAAAATACTGCAAAGGTTTTTTATGAACAGGACTGCGACCTCTCACTTCTTTACGGCAAGACAATTGCTGTAATCGGTTATGGTTCACAGGGTCACGCACACGCACTCAACGCTAAGGAATCACTCGGCGAAAACGGCAGAGTAATCATCGGTCTTTACGAGGGTTCTAAGTCATGGGACAAGGCTGTAGCACAGGGTTTTGAGGTTTTCACTGCTGCTGAGGCTGCTAAACAGGCTGACATCATCATGATTCTCATCAACGACGAAAAGCAGGCTGATATGTACAAGAAGGACATCGCTCCTAACCTTGAGGCTGGCAATATGCTTATGTTCGCTCACGGCTTTGCTATCCACTTCGGACAGATTGTACCTCCGGCTGACGTTGACGTTACAATGATTGCCCCCAAAGGACCGGGACATACTGTACGTTCAGAATATCAGGCAGGTAAGGGTGTTCCTTGTCTCGTTGCCGTACATCAGGACGCTACTGGCAAGGCACAGGAAATGGCACTTGCTTACGGTCTTGCTATCGGTGGTGCAAGAGCTGGCGTTCTTGAAACAACTTTCAGAACAGAAACAGAAACTGACCTCTTTGGCGAACAGGCTGTACTCTGCGGTGGTGTTTGTGCATTAATGCAGGCAGGCTTTGAAACTCTCGTTGAAGCAGGTTACGACCCAAGAAACGCTTACTTTGAGTGTATCCACGAAATGAAGCTTATAGTTGACCTTATCTATCAGAGCGGTTTTGCAGGTATGAGATATTCTATCTCCAATACTGCTGAATACGGTGACTATATCACAGGTCCTAAGCTCATCACAGACGAGACTAAGAAGACTATGAAGCAGATTCTGAAGAACATTCAGGACGGTTCATTCGCTAAGGAGTTCCTCCTTGATATGTCTGCTGCCGGTGGTCAGGCACACTTCCGTGCTATGAGAAAGCTTGCTGCTGAACACCCCTCCGAAAAGGTAGGCGAAGAAATCAGAAAGCTCTATAGCTGGAACAACGAAGAAGACAAGTTCATCAATAACTGACAATTGGCAATTAGCATTGCTGATTGCTGATTTGCAATCCGGAAATTTTCGGCTGTGAATCGGGCTTTATTAGGGTGACGGTTCATAAAAAAGTGCCGTCACCTGTTTTTATAATATATAATCTGGAGGCATTTATAAAACAATATAAGATAGTTAAAGTAGCTTTCGACGTCAATTATGAAAAAGCCGAAAAGTTAATGAATGAAATGGCACAAGATGGTTGGGAAGTTGTATATGTTTCACCTGAACCTGTTGACAGTCTGAAAATGATGATTACTTTTTGTCGTGAATCAAGAGACAACATTCATGTATGATGATTCTCAATAAAAAACACTTTGTTGCTGTTTACTGTGTATCTGAAATGTCTGAATTTAATAAAAAAGGCTAATAAAAGTTCTGTCACCTGTTTTTATAATTAATCCGGAGGAATATTATGGCGAGATACACTTTTAAATACTGGTTTGAGTGGGGTTGCAGTGAAGATTTCTGCCCGTGTTTGTGGTCTGCTGACGATATAACAAGAAATAAGTATGATTATTCCGTAGACCTTTATAAACTGCCTATTTCAGAAGATTTGATTGAGTTTTTATGTAAACTGGGCATTGAACACGACAACGCTCTTGACTGGGAGTATCCGCCTAATCCTATTTTATGGACTGAGGAAGAAGAAAAAAACTTTTATATCAAGGCTAAAGAGGGCTATAAAAGATTATGTCAGGAACTCGGAGAGGATTATAAAATTATATACAAAGAAAAACAAGAAGATAAAAAAATATGTATGATGAAAAAATGGTAACGGTTTTGCATTCAGCTTTTCAGAATGCAGTATCTGATTTACGGAATAAGCACAATGAAAATTTTTATTATTATGCTTTTATCTTTGATGAGGGTCTAAGACCGTATATTTCGGCACTGTCCTATGAGGCATATGAAAAGTTACTGATTGAAAATGACGTAAGCGATGATAAAGACGGTTGGAAATGGTGTACTTTTGATTTTCCGTACTGTGCTTACGGATATGATGAGTTTTTCAGTGAAGTGGATAGTATGTTTCTTGAAAGGGAAAAGGATTTGTCAGATGATGAACTTTACGGCGTTGAATGGGACACAAGAGTTGACTCTATGGAAGAAGTTCTGAAAAGACTTGACAAAGCTGGATTTTTCGGCATTGGTGAAAACCGTAAGAACATAATAATAAATGTTGAAGTCGCACCGCCGGACTGTAAAGAACGTCAGAGGGCTTTACGGCTTAATCCGCAGTCTCCGCTTTTGTCCGAATATCTGGAAATTTGCGAAGATGAGGAAGAATAATTATTTTAAATTTATTAAAGTGAGGTAAAAAATTATGAGTGAAAATTTTTTCTGTTCTGGAGTTGAAAAAGCGTCACAGCGTTCACTTTTCAACGCTCTCGGACACACTAAAGAGGAAATGAAACGTCCGCTTGTTGGTATTGTATCTTCATACAACGAGATAGTACCTGGACACATGAACATTGACAAAATCGTTGAGGCTGTAAAGTTAGGTGTAGCAATGAACGGCGGTACACCTGTAGTTTTCCCTGCAATAGCAGTATGTGACGGCATAGCTATGGGACATACAGGCATGAAATACTCTCTTGTTACACGTGACCTTATCGCCGATTCAACCGAATGCATGGCACTTGCACATCATTTTGACGCACTTGTCATGATTCCTAACTGTGACAAAAACGTACCGGGTCTGCTCATGGCTGCCGCACGTATAAACGTTCCGACAATATTTGTCAGCGGTGGACCTATGCTTGCCGGACACGTAAAGGGCAAAAAGACAAGTCTTTCAAGTATGTTTGAGGCTGTAGGTGCTTACACTGCCGGAAAAATGACCCTTGAAGACGTTGAAGACTATGAAGCACATGCCTGTCCGACCTGTGGCTCGTGTTCGGGAATGTACACAGCAAACTCCATGAACTGCTTAACTGAAGTACTCGGCATGGGACTTAAGGGCAACGGAACTATTCCGGCTGTATATTCCGAGAGAATAAAACTCGCCAAAATGGCAGGTATGCAGGTTATGGAACTCTACAGAAATAATATCCGTCCGCTTGACATCATGACGGAAAAGGCTTTCATGAATGCCCTTACTGCTGATATGGCTTTAGGCTGTTCAACAAATAGTATGTTGCACCTTCCGGCAATCGCCAATGAATGCGGAATAGACATCAATCTTGACATTGCAAATGAAATCAGTGCAAAAACTCCTAACCTCTGTCATCTTGCTCCGGCAGGTCACACATACATGGAAGACCTCAATGAAGCCGGTGGTGTTTACGCTGTACTGAACGAACTTTCAAAGAAGAATTTAATCAATCTTGACTGTATGACAGTTACTGGAAAGACAGTCGGCGAGAATATTTTGGGCTGTATCAATAAAGACCCCGAAACAATCCGTCCTGTTGAAAATCCGTACAGCGAAACAGGCGGTATTGCCGTACTCCGTGGCAACCTTGCACCCGACAGATGTGTTGTAAAGAGAAGTGCAGTTGCTCCGGAAATGCTCGTCCACAGAGGACCAGCACGTGTATTTGACAGCGAAGAAGAAGCTATCAAGGTAATCTATGAGGGCGGTATAAAAGCCGGTGACGTTGTGGTTATCCGCTATGAAGGACCAGCAGGTGGTCCTGGTATGCGTGAAATGCTCTCGCCTACATCTGCAATACAGGGAGCAGGTCTCGGCTCTACAGTTGCACTCATCACAGACGGACGTTTCAGCGGTGCTACTCGTGGTGCTGCTATCGGACACGTTTCACCTGAGGCTGTAAACGGCGGTACTATCGCATATGTAAAAAACGGCGATATGATTTCTATTGATATTCCTAACTACAGTATTAATCTTGAAGTTTCCGACGAGGAACTTGAAGAACGTAAAAAGACAATGCCTATCAAGAAAAAGGAAAATATCACAGGTTATCTTAAACGCTATGCGTCTATGGTATCGTCAGCAGACAAGGGTGCTATAATCAACAGGAAGTAATTACATGAAAAACAAAGAACATTTGCCGGTATATGGTGTAGGACCTCTTATAGTAATTCCGCAGATATTATTTACGACGGTCGGAATTATCATGTCAGTGTACGGACTTTTTGAATCCGGAAAAATAAATATCTTGAAAATACCTTTTCTGATAATCGGGATAATTCTTATAGTTTACGGTGCTTATATGTGGTACAGTGCTAACTATAAAGCAAAGGTTTTTGACGGAATAGTAGAAAACAGACTTATTACGTCGGGGATATATTCGGTAGTCCGGAATCCTCTTTACAGTGCTTTTCTGCTGATATGTACTGGAGCGGTTTTCATTGCCGGCAACGTGTTTTTGTTTGTCATACCGGTGATATGCTGGATTTATATGAGTGTGCTTCTGAAACATACAGAAGAAAAATGGCTCACAGACCTTTACGGTCAGGAATACCTCGACTACTGCAAAAATGTAAACCGCTGTATACCGTTTTTCCCGAAAAAGAGATAATATTATGGAAATGAATTTAAAGAAGTTGATTTTTGATACTCCCAACAAAAACAACGACTATGTGACATATGAAAATCACCTTAAAACAAGATGTATTTTCAGCAGTACCGGACTGAAAAATCTTTTTTATGAAAATTATGATTATATAATGCTTACAGTTGAAAACGCAATAACAGAATATATAAACTGTGAGGATTTATGCAATGATGATGAAGATATGTTTCCACGAAAAAGTTTCCTAACTGGCGAGTGGTATATAAGTGAAATCTGTTTTGAAGATTTGGAGGATATGGAATGGCTTTCTGTCCAAACGGCTTTTACCGCTGATTATTTAGGAATTACGGACGATTATTTAGGCTTGGACGTTCATTTTGTTTATGACAGCATTGATAGTTGTGCATTGTGAAAGGAAAAAACATGAATAAATCCATTGAAGAATACCGCACCGAAATTAAAAAAATTCTTGAGGAATACTATGAACTTCTCAGAATTTATGATAAATTTCAAATACAGGTTTTGGATTATGTTGAAATTCCGGAGGGAATGTTCACCGGAGAAGTTGAAATTGATACTGAATATAACCTTAAATTAAAAACATGGAAAATGATACCGTCGGACGTTACGGAGGAGGATATTTCAGAACTCGAAAAAGAAACAGGAATCCGTCTTCCTAATCCGCTTAAAGCCTATTATACATCATACTATCATCTGTGGGATTGGCAGATAAATCTCTCCGGAAACTCACCAAAAGCAAAAATGAACGGAATTTATGAGGCTTACAATACTTTAATGATACATTTTGGTTATCTGCCGTTCATCTGGGATAATCAATATGGTTGCCTTTTCTGCATGAAAGTTGATGAAAATAATCAGGACTGCGGTATATACTGGATTGACCATGAAGAATTATTTGCTTTTAAACCTAAAACAGTCACAGCACAGGATATTGAAAAAGCTATGGATTTTTAGGCTAAAGATTTTTGCGAGTACCTCTATAATGAGACTGTCAGAATGATGAAATACCGCCTTGAAAACGGATTTTATAAATAAATGCGAGGTATATTTTATGACAGATATATATGAAAAATGTCCCATATTAGAAAACGAAAAATATATTTTAAGATTTGTTGAGGAAACGGACGTTTTAGACCTGCTTGAAGTATACAGCGACAAAAATGCACTTCCATTTTTCAACAGCGACAACTGCAACGGTGATAATTTCTATTATCCCACAGCAGAAAAAATGCATGAGGCGGTTAGATTCTGGCTGTTTTCGTACCGTGAAAGGTATTTTGTTAGATTTGCTATAATAGACAAGTCTGTAAATAAAGCAGTCGGTACGGTTGAGATTTTCCGACGTGATTCAAATGATAAATTCGATGGCGACGGTGTATTGCGTCTTGACGTTAAAAGCGACTATGAAAAGGAAAATATTCTTTCTGATATTTTGTCGGTTATAGTTCCGCCAGCTTTTGAGATGTTCAGCGTTGACGAAATAATAACAAAAGTCCCTGTATATGCGGTTGAGAGAATGAATGCATTCCGGAAATTAGGCTTTTGCAAGTCGGAATATTTCATGGTCGGCACACATGACAGATACGCTTACAAAGATTACTGGACTTTAAGGAAAATATAATGAAAATTTGACACGTTGCTATGTATGTTGACGACGGTGCAAGGCTTGAAATAATGCACAGACCAAACATTCCGGACAGCATGAAAAATACCGAGACAAAAGGTTATACGCATATAGCTTTTAGTTTGGGAAGTGCTGAAAATGTTGACGTTCTGACGGAAAAATTAAAATCTGACAGCTATTATAAAAGTTGTATAGCTGATTCTGAGGGCAACCGCATTGAGCTTACTATATAAACAGGAGAGCAGTTATGGAAATCAGATATTTATTGCCAAATGACGATTTATATGAAGTAAGCAGTGTTTATGAAAAAAAGCTGGAAATCCGGATATAAGGGAATATTACCACAGGATTATCTTGAAAGTATTCCGGTTGGTCGGTGGGCGGAAAGCGTTAATAGAAACGGTATGCACAATCTTGTTGCGATAGAAAACGGTCATATAATAGGAACTTGTGGTTTTTGTCGTTCGAGGTGGGAAAAGTATTCTGATTATGGTGAAATAGTATCTGTATATTTTCTGCCGGAGTATACGGGAAAAGGTTTGGGAAAATGTCTGCTTGACAGAGCGGTTGAAGAGCTTGAAAAAATGGGTTATAAGTCCATAATATTGTGGGTACTGGAAGAAAATTTCAAGGCAAGAAGATTTTACGAAAAGAACGGATTTATTTTCAGCGGAGAATACATGGAAAATATAATAGGCGGAAAAGAAGTACAGGAAGTAATGTATATCAAGAGGTGATTTTTATGAAAGAATCTACAAAAGAATTTATAAAAAATCTTAAATTTGATGATATTCAATGGCACAGAATGGCTACAGCTTACGGCACGGCGGAAAAGTTTCCCGAATATTTCAGTGTTCTTGAAAAAATGCAGAGTATTGACAGTATGCATGAAGCGTTTTATAATATTATGCAGGAAGTCGAGCATCAAGAAACGCTTTTCCAGCCGTTGCCGTTTGTGATGATTTTCTTTAAAAGACTTCTGAAAAAAGCCGAAAATATACACACTCCAGAATCTGAATGGCTTACAGCAGAAATACAAAGTCAATTACGGCAGATTTCTGAAATATGTGATTATAATGCTTATGAATTTCCGCACGGTTTGCCGTTTCTTGAAATTTCAGAACTGCTTGACGATAAGTACTTTCCACCAAACTATTACTACTTGGAATCGGCAGGGACAATTGACCCTCTTGACTATGAACACAGTGTAGTTTACTATACTAAAAAAATAATAAATGAGGATTTTTAATCATGGATAGTATAAAAGAATATATTGACAATCTTGAAATAAAAGATATTCCTTGGGACAGAATGATTACTGCTTATGACAAGGCTGAAAATTATCCGGAATGTCTCAGTATTCTTAACGAAATGAAAGACCTTGACGAAGTAAAAAAGGCATGGAATGATATTTCTGCTTTTGAACACCAGTCTACTTTTTATACGCCTGCACCGTTTGCAGTAGTGTTTCTTGCAAGAATAAGAGAAAAAGCCCTTAATACTCCGGAAAATCCGGTTGCTGTATGGCTTGCGGAAAAACTGACTGAAGAATTTTCATATTATTTAGAAATATGCAGTGAAGCCGAAAAGTCTGAACACGCCGACCCACTGGAAAATATGTCTGATATTCTGGACGACAAGTATCTGTTACCGGAGGGTTTTGACCTTGACCCCGAATATGATGAAGATGACGACGACGATGATGACTATATTGATGTTGACGAATTTATATCTGGTCTTTTTCCGGAAGATTTATTCTACAGTCTTTATTACTACACGGGGAAGATACTTTCTGAAATTTCCGGCATAGAAAAATGATTGGAAAAACTGTAACAGTAACCGTTGACAGACCGTTGGGAAGTTTTCACCTTGAATACAAGGATATGTATTATCCGGTCAATTATGGCTATATTGAGGGGACTACCACACCGGACGGCGAAGAACTGGACGCTTATATATTAGGCGTTGACAAAGCTGTTGAAAAATTTACAGGCAGAATAATTGCAATTGTTCACAGGTATGACGACATTGAAGAAAAACTTGTAGTCTGTCCGGAAAACCTTACTTTAAGCAGAGAAGAAATAATGAAACAGATTAATTTTCAAGAAAAGTATTTTAAATATGAAATAGTAATGTGAAATTTATTTCACTTTAAACGAAGTATTATAATGCCGGAGCATTAGACAGTATGATTTCTGTACTTGTTTACAGAAACACACATAAAACAAATAAGAAAATAACTTCATAAAGAAGTTTATTATAAAAAAATCTGAAAGGAATGAATAATAATGGGTATGACAATGACACAAAAAATCCTTGCATCTCACGCAGGACTGGAAACAGTTCAGGCAGGACAGTTAATTCTTGCTAATCTGGACTTGGTTCTCGGAAATGACATTACGTCGCCTGTAGCTATCAAGGAATTTGCAAAGCTCAACAAAGAGGGAGTTTTTGACAAGGAAAAAGTAACAATGGTTATGGACCATTTCGCACCTAACAAGGACATCAAAGCCGCTGAACAGTGCAAAATGTGCCGTGATTTCTGTGGTGAAAAAGAGGTTACACACTTCTATGATGTCGGAAAAATGGGCATAGAACACGCACTTTTGCCGGAGCAGGGACTTGTTACTTCCGGCAACGTCGTAATTGGTGCTGATTCTCATACGTGTACTTACGGTGCTTTAGGTGCGTTCTCAACCGGTGTAGGCTCTACTGATATGGCTTGCGGAATGGCTATCGGCAAGGCATGGTTTAAAGTTCCGTCTGCTATCAAGTTTAATCTCACAGGCAAACTCAGAAAGTATGTATCCGGCAAGGACGTTATACTTCACATTATCGGAAAAATAGGCGTTGACGGTGCTTTATATCGTTCAATGGAATTCACAGGCGAGGGACTTTCTTCACTCTCTATGGCTGACCGTCTCTGTATCGCAAACATGGCTATTGAAGCAGGTGCAAAGAACGGTATCTTTGAAGTTGACGACATCACACTTGAATACGTCAAGTCTCACGGTGCTAAAGAACCGACTGTTTATAAGGCTGACGAGGACGCAGTTTACGACGAAGTTATAGATATTAACCTTTCTGAAATCGAACCTACTGTATCTTTCCCGCACCTGCCGGAAAACGCTAAGACTTTTGACCAGTTCGGCGACATAAAGATAGACCAGGTTGTAATCGGTTCATGTACAAACGGCAGACTTGAAGACTTACAGGAGTCCGCCGAAATCATGAAAGGCAAAAAATGTGCCGACGGTGTACGTGTAATAGTAATTCCGGCAACACAGCAGATTTATCTTGACGCTATGGAGCAGGGACTTCTGAAGATATTCATTGAAAGTGGTGCGGTAGTTTCCACCCCAACTTGCGGTCCATGTCTGGGCGGACATATGGGTATTCTTACAAAGGGCGAGCGTGCGGTTGCGACTACAAACAGAAACTTTGTCGGACGTATGGGACACGTTGAGTCGGAAGTTTATCTTGCAAGTCCGGCAGTAGCAGCAGCAAGTGCTATCACAGGAAAAATTTCAAGTCCTTGGGAGGTTATGAACTATGAAGTATGAGGGTAAAGTTATTAAATACGGCGATAACGTTGATACGGACGTAATCATTCCGGCACGTTATCTTAACACAAGCGACCATGCAGAACTCGCTTCTCACTGCATGGAAGACCTTGACAAGACTTTTGTTACACGTGTACAGCAGGGCGACATCATCACGGCAGGATTCAATTTTGGCTGTGGTTCGTCGAGAGAACACGCACCTATCGCTATCAAGGCAAGCGGTATATCACTTGTTATTGCAAAGAGCTTTGCAAGAATCTTCTACAGAAACTCTATCAATATCGGACTTGCTATCGTTGAGTGTCCGGAGGCTGTTGACGGTATCAGCGAGGGTGACAAGGTAGAAGCTGACCTTGACAACGGCGTTATCCGCAACCTCACTACAGGCAAGGAATACAAGACAGCACCTTTTCCGGAGTTCGTTCAGAAAATCATTGAAAACGGCGGTTTAATTAATTCTATCGCTGAGGGCATTATCAAGTGAAAAGAGAGTTAGTCAGAAATCTTTCTGCAAATCTTCCCGACGGCAGTATTTTAGAAGGCACTTTTACAAGCAGAATTTTCAGAAATGAAAATTCTGCTGAAATGCTGATTTACCTTAGTTCTCTTGACTATGCAGAAGACTGTATCACACATTTCAATTCAATGCCCGATGATATGGTTGACGAAATATGCTTGAGAATCCTAAAAAACTTACAATTCAACGGTGCAGATTTTGACCTTGCAGAGTTTGAAAACGTAAGGGATATTTTAAATTACTGCTGTTTTACTACAATGGTTGTTGATACATCGAAAAATGACGGTATATCCTACACGGTTGAGGGTGAGGGCGACTGGGGCGAGGCTGTCGGGTTTGTTATAAAAAATGGCAATGTTTCATATGTCGGATTTGACTATGAGGATTATTTATAATGATTGAAAATCTTGACTATTTTGCTCCAGACGAAAAAATAATGGAGGGAAGTTTCACAAGCCGTATTTTCAAGGACTACAGAGATGACAGACTTCTTATATATCTCGAAGATGAAACTATTCAGAACTATGCTGAAAGGTGTATCGAACACTTCAACTCAATGACTGATGATATGATTGATGAAATATGTCACTGGCTTATTGAAAGCTGTCATTTATCCGATTATGAGGACTTTGAACTTCCGGAACTTGAAAACGTAAGGGATATTTTAGATTACTGCTGGTTTACTACAATGATTGTTGATACACCGAAAAATGACGGTATATCCTACACGGTTGAGGGTGAGGGCGACTGGGGCGAGGTTGTCGGGTTTGTCATAAAAAATGGCAATGTTTCATATGTCGGTCCTCACTTTGAACAACCGCCATATGAAAATGACGACCACTACAGAAATTGTATATAAAAAAATGCCTGACGTTCTGTCCGGCTGAAAATAAAGGAGAATCATAGAAATGGAATTTAATATAGCACTTCTTAAAGGTGACGGAATAGGTCCTGAAATAGTGGACAGCACCGTTGCAGTACTGGAAAAGGTGGCTGAAAAATTCGGTCACAAGTTCAATTTCACACCGTACTTAATAGGCGGTTGTGCATACGACGCTACAGGCGAACCGCTCCCGAAGGAAACTGTTGACGGCTGTCTTGCAAGCGACAGCGTACTTCTCGGAGCAGTAGGCGGTTACAAGTGGGACAATCTTTCCGGCGACAAGAGACCCGAAAAGGCTTTACTCGGAATACGTTCTGCACTCGGACTTTTCACTAATTTACGTCCTGCTAAACTCTATCCGGCACTGCGTTCTGCTTCACCTCTCAAAGAGGAAATTGTCGGCGACGGCTTCGACCTCATGATAGTCCGTGAACTCACAGGCGGTATTTACTTTGGTGACAGAGGTTACAGGCAAGGCAAGTACGGCGAGGAAGCTTATGACACAGAGGCTTACAGCGTTACAGAAATCGAGCGTATCGGACGTGTTGCATTTGAAACTGCAATGAAACGCAACAAGAAACTTTGCAGTATTGATAAAGCTAACGTTCTTGAAAGTTCACGTCTCTGGAGAAAGACAATGCACGAACTTGCTGAACAGTATCCGGAAGTTGAATACAGCGATATGTTTGTTGACAACGCCGCTATGCAGTTGGTAAGAAATCCACAGCAGTTTGACGTTATCGTGACATCAAATATGTTCGGCGACATTCTTTCCGACGAAGCTTCACAGATAACCGGTTCAATCGGTATGCTTGCGTCTGCGTCACTCGGTGCAGGTACAAGGGGTATGTATGAGCCTATTCACGGCTCTGCACCGGACATTGCAGGACAGAACAAGGCTAATCCGATAGCTACAATACTTTCGGGTGCAATGATGTTGCGTTATTCTTTCGGACTTTCTGAAGAAGCAGACTGCATAGAAAAAGCCGTTGATAGTGTTCTTAATTCCGGCTACCGCACAGCAGACCTCATGGGCGGTGCAGAGGGTACACCACTGACTTGCACTGAAATGACTGAAAAGGTATTAGAGGCGTTATAATAATGGACTTAAAAGCACTTGACTGTAAAATATATTCTATTGCTGTTTTTTGGGAGGTTACACAAGACAATACTATAAACCATTTGTGGAAACTCCTTGACGACCGTACAGAAAAACCAATCACTGAATTTATCGGGGATTATTCGGCTTTTGTTGATTCTCTTTACAGGGAAAACATAAATCTCAGCGAGTACATTCTTAAAAAGGTTTTAGAGGACGAAAACTTCTATATTGCCGGAATGGCACAGGGAAAAGTTTTCGACAGTCTCATTGTTGAAACTGTTGAAAACGAGCTGAAAGTATTACAGGAACTTTCACGGCTCACTCCGGAAGACATAACCGCCGATATTGACTATGACGGTTTTCTGCCAAAATGGAGAACGTCAGAAATTGATTTTGTTTCAGAGTACAAAAAACGCCTTGAAAATATCGGGCGTTACGGTTACGGAAAATATGCACAGAATAGAATGTTTATACTCCGTGACGGCAAGACAGTTCCGGTAAAGTACCCCGATACACAGCAACTTGACCACCTTTACGGCTATCAGAGAGAGAGACAGGCAGTTATTGACAATACCCTTGCACTCCTTGACGGCAAGCCAGCCCAGAACGTTCTTTTATACGGCGACGCAGGCACGGGAAAATCTTCCTCTGTAAAGGCGATTGTAAACGAATATGCAGACAGGGGTTTGCGACTTATTGAAGTCACTAAGGAACAGCTGAGAGATATTCCGCAGATTATCGACGATATAAGTCATAATCCGCTTAAATTCATAATCTTCATAGATGATTTGACTTTCACTTCCGGCGAGGACTGTTTCGGGGCTTTAAAGGCTATGCTGGAGGGTTCAGCTTCGGCACGTTCTGACAATATCGCTATCTATGCCACAAGCAACAGACGACATCTTGTAAAAGAAACTTTCTCGGAACGTGACGGCGACGACGTTCACCGCAACGACACTATGCAGGAACTTATTTCACTTTCGGCACGTTTCGGACTGAGAGTTAATTTCAGCAGACCCGACAAGAAAGAGTTTGTACGCATAGCCGGTGAACTCGCTAAACAGAAAGGTCTTTCACTGGACGAAAAGGAATTTGAGTTAAAGGCTGAACGCTTTGTTATGACTTCCGGCAACGGTCGCTCACCACGAACAGCCAAGCAGTTTGTCAATCAGCTTATAAACGAGCAGAAACAGGAGGTAAAATAAATGCTTACTCTTGACAAAATCTATCATGCAAGATATGTATTAAAACAGGTTATCCGTGAAACAGATGTAATCCATGCACCAAATATAAATCCGGAATCCGACATCTACTTGAAAACTGAAAATCTTCAGATAACAGGCTCTTTCAAGGTTCGTGGTGCTTACTATAAGATGTCACAGCTTTCCGACGAAGAAAAGGCACGTGGAGTTATAGCCTGCTCTGCCGGAAATCATGCACAGGGCGTAGCACTTTCCGCACAGAAAAACGGCATTCCGGCAATAATCTGTCTTCCGGACGGCGCACCTATTTCAAAGGTTGAGGCTACAAAGAGTTACGGGGCAGAGGTTTGTCTTGTTAAAGGTGTTTATGATGACGCATATGCAGAGGCACTCCGTCAGCGTGACGAAATGGGCTATACATTCGTTCACCCTTTTGACGACGAAAACGTTATAGCCGGACAGGGTACTATCGGTCTCGAACTCATTGAACAGTTACCGGAAATGGACGCTGTAATAGTCCCAGTAGGTGGAGGAGGACTTATTTCTGGTGTTGCCTTTGCCATAAAGAGCCTTAACCCGAATATAAAGGTTTATGGTGTACAGGCTGCCGGAGCTCCGAGTATGTTCAATTCAATACACGACCACAAAATAGAATGCCTTGACAGCGTTTCAACGATTGCCGACGGTATAGCAGTTAAAGAACCCGGCGAAAATACATTCAGGTATGTTTCCGACTATGTGGACGATATTGTTACAGTTACCGACGACGAAATTTCAGCGGCTATACTTGCACTCATGGAAAAGCAGAAACTTGTCACAGAGGGTGCTGGTGCTGTATCTGTTGCGGCTGCAATGTTCAATAAAGTTCCGGTAAAGAATAAGAAAGTTGTTTGCCTGCTTTCCGGCGGAAACATAGACGTTACGATACTTTCAAGGGTTATCAAGCGTGGACTTCTCATGACAGGTCGCACCTGCTCAATGAATATCGAACTCATTGATAAGCCCGGTCAGCTTATGGACGTTTCAAGAATTATCGCTGAGGCTGGCGGTAACGTTATTTCTATTCATCATGAGCGTGCTAACGAGGGTTCAGCAGTAAATGGCTGTTATCTGCGTATAGTCCTTGAAACACGCAATTATAATCATATTGACGAAATTAAAAATGCAATCAAAAGCAACGGTTTTAAAATCGTCAATGAATAAACAGGAGGAATTTAAAATGAAGAAAATCCACACAGACAAAGCCCCTAAGGCTGTAGGTCCTTACTCACAGGCTGTAGTTTCCGGCGGAATGGTTTACACTTCCGGACAGATTGCAATCAATCCGGCTACAGATTCTATCGAGGCTGTCACAATCGAGGAGCAGACAGAGCAGGTTATGCAGAATCTCAAGGCTGTTTTAGAAGAAGCAGGCTCATCTTTCGACAAGGCTGTAAAGACAACCTGTTTCCTTGCTGATATGAATGATTTCGGTGCATTCAACGGCATATATGGAAAGTACTTTACATCACTTCCGGCAAGAAGTTGCGTTGCAGTAAAGACACTGCCGAAAAACGTTCTTGTTGAGGTTGAGGTAATCGCAGAGGTATAATTAAGAGTAACAGGGCGGTTGAAAGCATGACCGCCCGTTTCTGAATAAAGGAGTTTATTATGAAAGTAAGCGATTTACAGGAAGAAATCCTGAGATTAAAAAAAGAAACCAATACTGTTATACTCGCACACTGCTATCAGGCAAGGGAAATTGTCGAGATAGCCGATTTTACCGGAGACAGCTACAAACTTAGCGTTGACGCAAAGAATACCAATGCTGAAAATATCATCTTTTGCGGAGTGCATTTTATGGCTGAAACTGCTAAAATCCTTGCACCTCAGAAACGTGTCTTTCTGGCAAACAAAAACGCCGGCTGTCCTATGGCTGAACAGATGGACGCTGAAATGATTTCCATGCTGAAAGACAAAGAACCCGACCGCACTGTTGTTGCGTATATCAATACAACCGCCTCGCTGAAAACTGTCTGTGATGTGTGCGTTACATCATCAAGTGCCTTGAAAATCGTAAGGTCTATTGACAATGACAAGATACTGTTTATTCCGGACTGCAATTTAGGCGATTACGTGAAAAGACAGATTCCGGAAAAGGATATAAAGTTACTCAACGGCGGTTGTCCTACTCATGCGAGAGTTACTGTCAGCGAAGTGAAAAGGGCAAAGGAAGAACACCCTAACGCATTATTTCTGGTACACCCCGAATGTACCCCGAAAGTAGTTGAGCTTGCCGACTATGTTGGTTCTACTTCCGGCATTATGGACTATGCTAAAAAGTCTGATGCTAAGGAGTTTATAATAGGCACGGAAACTTCAATTGCTGAACATCTGCAATATGACTGTCCGGACAAGAAATTCTATCCGATAACTAAAGACATAGTATGTCATAACATGAAGCTGACAACTCTGCCGGACGTTTACGCCACATTAAAGGGCATGAACAACGGCGAGGCTTTCGAGATTCTCATGGACGACGAACTTATTACAAAAGCCGGAAAGTGCATTGACGAAATGATAAGACTTGGCGGTTGATATGACCGGATTAATAGAAAAACTCTATCACGAAAAAAATCTTTCAGACAGCGAACTTAAAACCCTCATTGAAAGCAATGAAGATTCCGGACTTCTTGCGGATTATGCCGACAAGGTACGCCGTGAGCATTACGGCAAAAAAGTATTTCTGCGTGGACTGATTGAGATTTCAAGCTACTGCAAAAATGATTGTCTCTACTGCGGAATACGCCGGAGCAACGCCAATGCCGACCGTTACCGACTGAGCCGTGAGGAAATATTATCTTGCTGTGAAAACGGCTATAGTCTTGGTTTCCGGACTTTCGTTATGCAGGGCGGTGAGGATTCGTATTTTACAGACGACTTTATGTGTTCATTGATTTACGAGATAAAGCAGAAATATCCCGACTGTGCGGTAACTCTCTCTCTCGGTGAACGCTCTTACGAGAGTTACAGGCGAATGAAAGAATCCGGTGCAGACCGTTATTTATTACGGCACGAGACAGCATCGCCGGAACTGTACAGCAGACTGCACCCTCCGGAGATGAGTTTGAAAAATCGCATTGAATGCTTATATAATCTCCGTTCACTCGGCTATCAGGTGGGAGCAGGTTTTATGGTGGGAGTGCCTTTTCAGACCACTGAAAACCTCATTGAAGACTTGCGTTTTCTACAGGATTTAAAGCCCCATATGATTGGAATAGGACCTTTTGTACCTCACCACGATACGCCTTTTGCGGACAGAAAGGGCGGTACTCTCGGACTTACTCTCAGACTTCTCGGCATACTCCGGCTTATGTTTCCGAAAGTTCTTCTTCCGGCTACAACTGCTCTTGGTACTATTTCGCTGGACGGTCGTGAACTCGGCATTAAGACAGGCTGTAATGTTATTATGCCTAATCTTTCGCCGATAAATGTAAGAAAAAAATACGACCTTTACGACAACAAAATCTGTATCGGCGAGGAGTCGGCAGAGTGTAGGATTTGTCTGCAAAGACGTATAGAGGGCATAGGTTATGAAATTTCGTCGGAACGTGGCGACGCTCTTTAATAAAAAAAGGACAGTTTGTAAAAGAACTGTCCTTTTTGGTTTTTTATGTTTTTATGATAATGTAAGTGTTTCGGATAAGTATTCTGTATTTCCAAATAATCCGGTAACTTCTACTGAAACATCAGACATATCAGATATATGGTATCCTTCACGTATAGTAATAGTAACACCAGGTTGTATTTTATTCATAATATCTTCACTTGTTATATCGTCACAGCCAAAAACGTTCGAATCGCACTCAATGCCGTTTTGGAAAACTGTATCATCAAACAGATAAATAAAGGCTTCTGCATCGTCTTCACCGTTGTAGAATTCATACTCTATTATAAGAACGTCTTTGTCTTCGTAGTCTTTTGTTAAGTAGTGGTTAGTGATTTTGAGAGAAGTTTCGAGTGATTCATCAACAGAAATTACTGTACCCTCACCGCCACCGAGTTCAATTATTTCATCAAGAAGTTTATTGTATCCCCATGTATCTGTTACCACAACGTTTGCATTTGTCATATCTTGTAAAATATATCCTACTTTAAGATTATATGTAGTACCTGACTGAACATCATTCATTTGTTGTTGGGAATCAATTTCGTCACATCCGATAACCATTGAACTGCATTCTATACCGTTCTGATAAACTTTATCCTGAACAGCAAAAGAGAATGAAGTAGCATCGTCATCTGTATTAGTCCATGCATATTCTATTATCAGTATGTCTTTTCCCTCATAGTCTTTGCTTATGGAGTGAGAGACGATTGAGATATTACTTTCTTTGGTAGGTGTTTCAGATTCTTCAGACGGGATTTCCTCTGATGTTGTTTCAGTTGGAATGTCTGCAACAGATGATTCAGTTGGTGAAGTTTCAGTGTTGTTGTCTTCTACTGTTGAGACTGAAGTTTCGGAAGACGATTGGTCTGTAGAATTATCTCCACAACCTGTTGAAACAGCCATAGTCATGATTGAAAGTATTGCTATAAAACATGACAACTTTCTATAAACTGATTTTTTCACATTAAACTCTCCTTATTATTTTAATTACAATATATATTATACAACATTATAGTTCATTTGTCAATATAAAAAATGCTCCCAATCCGAAAAAAGATTGAGAGCATTTATTTTAAGTTTGTATACCGTCTTCATAGCCGTTGTTGTCCGGATTAATCTGCTGTGACTGGTCGTCCTGCTGATTCTGATTCTCTTGATAATTCTGGGTATCTTGATAGCCCTGTGTATCCTGATAGCTTTGACCGCCTTGATTTTCCTGTGGGTCTTGATAGTTCTGACCGTCTTGATTTCCCTGTTCATCGGGAATATTCATATCCTGCTGATTTTCAACTGGTGTTTCCGGTACTGCCGGAGTTTCAGCACCTGCAACGGTTACTTTAATCTGTACTTCAATATCTGGGTTGTTGTCAAATTTAAGAAGAACATAGCATTCGCCGGCATTCATAGCTGTAATGTTTCCCATACTGTCAACTGTAGCGATATTAGTATCAGTGCTTTCCCAGATTTCATTTTCCTCAGCACAGCCTTCTGGATAGCCGTATATATATGGCATATCGCTTTCGCCGACTGCGAGGTTTATTTCACGTGTTGAAA
The DNA here is from genome assembly GCA_023667045.1 of Ruminococcus flavefaciens. Taxonomy (GTDB): domain Bacteria; phylum Bacillota; class Clostridia; order Oscillospirales; family Ruminococcaceae; genus Ruminococcus; species Ruminococcus flavefaciens_AC. Next base: position 308,583 of record JAMPAU010000001.1, read on the forward strand.
GCTGTACCTGAGCGGAAAGTTCTTGGTTGATAGTCGGAACTGGTATAGTAGTGGTAGGCGGTTCTGTAGGTGGTTCTGTAGGCGGTTCAGTTTCGGTAGTAGTAGTGGTGGTAGTAGAAGAAGTAGTTTTTTCGTTATCAGGCTTTGTTGATTTGTCGGTGCAGGCATTTGCAATAAGAATAATAAATATAAGTACAATTAATGCAATGACTGCGAGTGCGGTTAGCTGTCTTTGTCTTAAAACTTTTTTTGTAACCTTTTTACGTGGTTTTCCGGAATTATTATTATCCATTTTTAGAATCCCTTTCTTTGAATTGTGATACTTGACGGACATAAGCCGTATGATAAATAGTTTTTCTTGGGAAAATCCCGAACGTTCTGTACATGGAAAAGTACCTTGAATACATTATAGCACAGTGTGGAAGAAATGTCACGTACTTTTGAAAAAATTCCGCACATTGCCATATATTCAACATAATTTTTGTCATTTTTTGCCAATAAAAACGAACATACATTCTTTATCATAATTTCTTTTAAAAGGAATTTAACGTTTTTAATCATTAACAGTATATTAATTATAATATTATTACTTTACCTGTTAATTATTTTATCTCCAAAATTCAATAAGCTCATGGAATTTGCTTGTGATTATCGGATAGTCATATTCTGCAAATGCGAAAGTAAATATCTGTGGAATATTTACAATAAGCGAGGCGACTAATGAAAATGCCATGAAATACTTGAATAATTTTTTAAGGGTTGTATTCTTTGAAGTCTGATACAGGAAAAACAGAACTGCTAAAGCCCCCATTAATATCTGCCATGAGAAGTCCGCTACATAGCGTACAGCATAACCGCTTTCCCATATTGAACAGATTATTACAACAGGCATTATCACACATGGAAGTCCTATAACTGCAATTGACCAGAGCCTTGATTTTCTGTCGGGAAGTCTTTTCAGAGCCTTTCCGGTGAGCAGATAAGCAAATACGGGCAGTGCAAGCCATACTATACCGGAAGTCTGTCCGGAATCCTTAAAGTAGTAGCCGTTTGCACGGAAGTATGTGAACCATGTTTCAACATACGGATAGTCGGCTTTTATTGTCGGGAACTGGAAAAGATAACCAAAAAGTCCAATAAGCATAAAGAGAGTATGATATTCAGCGTCAACAAAGTCGTTGATTGTAAGTGAATACTGTATACCGAAATCAAGCGGAGAACCGAATCTTACATAGTTGTAAATCATCTGCACCAAGCCTAAAACCACAAACGGTATCAATGCACATACAAGATATGCTATACGGCGTTTTTTCTTTATCTGCACAATGCCTTCTTCGTCCTTTACTTCGGCAGACTTGCTGAATCCTATCGCATAGTATACGCACGCACATATTGAATATACCGCAAGGGTAGGACGGCACAGTACCGCTGTGGCAAGGAAAAGCGATGCAAGAGTTACCTTAGGCAGTGAAGTTTTTCCTTTGCTTATGACATTTGATGATATAAGGAAGTATGCTCCGAGCGTGACAAATGCAAAGCCGGAAGAAATGGATATTTCATAGAAAAGAGGTCGTCCTACACTGAACCATATACCGCATACTGTCATAATCATAATCAGTCCGGCAATATAACAGCCTGATGGTATGTTTCTGAACCAGCGTTTTATTATGGCATTGTATGTCAGAACAAGGAATATAATACCTATTACTGCAAAAATCATTACCGCTATATCTGTAGGGAAAAAGTATTCAGTAATCATATGATACGGCAGGAAAAGCAGTATAACAGGTGCTATTCCGTAATATGAGTAATATTTTCCGTTGTAGAATACATGGTCCCATGCTGTGTATACATTTTCAGCACTTCGCAAGTTGGAATCATATGGGTCTTCCATTTCGAGAAGTCTTTCTGACGGCTCTTGCAGGAGTGAGACCTGTTTATTCTCAAATGCAAGAACAAGCTCCTCTGAAATCTGATTGCCGGATTTCTGCTTGAAATAGTCTTCAGAGTCTGCCGGAATCCTTGCAATAGTCATACCTACTGCAATAAGCACTGCCGTTACAGTGATGATATATGATGTAAGGTTGCAGAAAGTCTTGTTTTTTCTGTACTCTTTGTTGAGGAATGCCGAGAATATTATTGCATATGCAAGTGTTGAGACAATTAATATAATAAGCATTCTGAGAACAGATATTTCAAAAGGCACAGGGGCGTTTAGTTCTATTGAGGCGATAGTGAAAAAGTCGCTGTTTTCTTCTCCGCTGAAATGAAACTGTAGCTTTTCCACATCTCCGGAAAGCAGAAACGTTATATATGAAGTACTTTCATTTTCCGGAACTATTTCAGCAGTGACTATGCCGTTTCGGTAAACAGAAGAAGTATCGTCTGCTATATCGACGTTTACTTTAAGTCTGTGCGGACTTACGCTTGAAGACGCAACGTTTACACGCACAGTACCTACTTTTTTGCCTATATCAAGAAACTCTATAGCAGAATCTGCCGTGCCGGAGACTGTGAGATTTCCTGTTTCGGCTTCAATTTCAGTATTTTCGCTTGTCACTGTACCCTGTGATGTGGTAAGAAGTGAGTGTTTATAGTCGCCGAAAAAAATTCTGTATGACGGCATCTGAAATACAATAAGCTCAATCAGAGCGGTTATCGCAAGCATTTTCCCGAAAAACTTTATAGTTCCCGACGGAATTATTGTTCTTATGATACTGCATATTCTTTCAATCAGAAGTACAGCACCGATTACGACAAATCCGCCGTGAAGTATTCCGGTTTTCAGCAGACCCGTTATATCTGCTATTCCTATAAGCAATGCAAATACAGTGCATATATTCACGAAAATATCAGTTTTTGACGAGTTGAGTTTTTTCAGAATTATTTTTCCGGCAGAAATATTTTCGCCGGAAATTTTTTCTGAAACTGTTGTTTTCGTAAGCATTGACGATACGACAATCATTATTATAATTTCTGCAAAAAAAAGTAATTTAATCATCATAATTTTTCCTTTCCTGTTGTGCATAATATATGGGACAACTTTTTTATGCTGTCCCATTACGGCTGTATATCACCAGTATTCCTGAAGCACTTCCTTGATTATATCAGAACATGAGTTACGCAGATTTTTCCAGTCAGTTTCAGAACCTCCGTTTATAAGGAATGTATTTGAGATACTTTCCATTACACCGCCAGAGCCGGAAAGCCTGTCTCCCATACCGGATATGTAGTCATAAACCGGAGTTACTTTTTCGAGGTCAATAAATTCCTGTAAAGCGTCATACTGTTCTTCTGTTATGTAGCTTTTCACAGTACCGTTTGAAGAAGTTTCCGGAATAAGAGCGTATTCCTTAGCACCCTGTTTGTATTCCTCCTGAGTGGAGGCTATTCTTTCGCACTGTATGTATGTGGCTACTGCGTCGCCTTTTCTGGAATTTCTGACAAGCATTTTAGCGTTGAAGTCGCACATAATGTAATTTCCGTCAGTATCGGGAGACTTAGGCACAGGAACAACCATCAAATCCATATCCGGATTTTTTACATTTGAAGTACCGAGTGTCCAGCTGTCATATACGAAAAAAAGCGTATCAGAGGTGTAATATTCATTCCAGTATGAAGAATACAGAGACTTTTCATTTATATCCTGCATAAAAAGCTCCGCTGTACGAATCTTTGCGTTATTGATATTATTGACAAGTTTTCCGTTTTTATAATCAATAACCCTGCTTCCTGTCGAGTGTATAAGAGCGTTTCCTAAATCACCTCTTACAGCATGATTTCCGGTTTTTTTCCTGTACTTTTCAGAGAGTTCAATAAAGGAATCCCAGTCCCACTTGCCTTTCTTGTAAAGTTCGTAAGGGTCGTCGAGCTTGTTGTCCTTTATTATCTTACGGCTGTATGTCATAACGGTAGGGTTTGACAGCGAGTATGGAATAACATAGTGTTTGCCGTTGTATTCGAGGGAATCAATAACATCTTCCATATCTTCCCATATGCCGTAGTTGAATCCCATAGACCGAAAGTAAGGGTCAAGGGGCTGATACTGTTTGCTTAGTACTCCCTTTGGAAAATCGCTCGGCTCATACTCAAACATATCAACTTCTTCTCCGGCAAGAAGCATTGACGAGAGAGTAGTGAATTTATTTCTTGCAGAAGTAGATACATATTTTATTTTTCCGCCATAAACGTCTTCAAAGAGCGAAAGTGCTACAGAGCGGTTGGCATTTTCCGTCGGGTTAAGGTCGTAATCAGAGAGCCACACTATTTCTGTTCCGCTTATATCAACAGGGTCTTCAAGAGGCACAGGTTCGGGGGGAGAAGTAGTAGTTTCTGTAGTTTCCGGTATTGTCGTTGTTGGTTCTGTTATCTGTACGGAAGTTGTCTCAAGGATTGAAAGACTTCCGGTTTTGTGGCTTTTGTCTGCACTGCATGAAACTGCTGAGGTCACCGCCGATATTACGGCGATAATTTCCGCAAGCATTTTCTTTGGATTATTCATTTTCAGAAGCTCCTTTATTTTTCTGTGAAACTGATTTAATTATACATTATATTTTGCATATGTGTCAAGTATTTTGTAAAATATAAGATTCTGAAAAGAAATTTTCTGAAAAGACTTGATTTTTACAGAAAGTCGTGATATAATAGAATATGGTAATAGCTAACCTAAAGACCGGATATATCCGGTCTTTCGTTTATTTATTTGACTGTCATAACGGGATTTTCTCTCACCTCAAAAATTATTTTCGTTGAATGCGACATAAAATTCCGGCAAAATTTGTAAAAATTGCACAAACATGGCAGTGCTTTTAATCTTATGAAAGGAGATGATATTTAATGAAGTTCAAAAAATTTGGTGCTACTGAGCAGAAAGTTTACGACCTTGTAAAACCGATAACCGACGAACTCGGCTACTACCTCTGGGACGTTTGTTACGAAAAAGAAGGTGCAGTCTGGCATCTCTGCATATTCATTGACAGCGATGAGGGTATTACCATTGACGACTGTGAAAGAGCTACTGCTCCCATAAATGACATCATGGACGAAAAAGACCCCATAGCACAGAGCTATATGCTTGAAGTTGGTTCGGCTGGTCTTGAAAGAGAACTCGTCAAGGAAGAACATTTTGAAGTGTGCGAGGGCGATACGGTCAGAATACGCTTTATAAGAAACATCGACGGCGAAAAGGAAATTGTCGCTGTGCTTTCGGGTGCGGACAAGGACGGCGTTTCTGTTATTATGGAAGACGGAAACGAAAAGAAAATACCGCTTGCGGATATTGCATTTGTCAAGCTGTATTTTGAAATTTAGTCAACCGCAATCCCACTGACTTCAGAAAGTGAGTTAAGGCTGACTAAAGTAAAAATATTTACGATATAATCAAAAAGGGTTTTCAAAAGCTGTCCGTAAAACAGCAGTACCGTATGAACTATGGAAAGGGTTTGCCTCATAAAAAACCCATAGCCTTGAAAACTGATGTCTGTAAAATGCAATCCTTTTTAGGTTGGACGGATTAAAGGAAGTCCATTGTCTTTAGATAATGGGTAGTTCACATCTGAAAAATTATCAGAAATTTTATATACTGGAGGAATATACAGACATGAGAATTAATAACGGCTTTTTTGACGCTCTTGAATCTCTCGGCGAGGAAAACAGCGTTGAAACAGAGCTTCTTATCGAAAAAGTAAAATCGGCTATGCTTAAGGCTGCCAGAAAGGCTTATCCCCACAGCGAAGAACGCATTAAGGTTGATATTGACCCCCTCACAAAGAAATTTGCAATGTATATAGAGCAGGAAATCATTGATGATTACCCTATCGACGAAAACGAAATCAACATTGACGTTGCAAGAACTATCGACCCTAACGCATATATCGGCGGTAAGATTCTGAAAGAGATTGATATTTCAAAACTCGGCAGAATGGCTGCACTCTCCGCTAAACAGTCCATAAAGGGCGACCTTAGGGAAATAAACCGTGAGCAGATGCTCAACCGTTTTGAATCAAAGGAGCATGAATGCATTACTGCGAAAATCTCACAGATTGATGCCGGCAGAGGCACTGTTACAGTTGATTACGAGGGTACAGAGCTTTATCTTTTCAAGAATGAACAGATACCCGGAGAAGTACTGGAAGAAGGCAAAATGATAAAGGTATATGTCACCAGTATTGTAGGAAAAACAAAAAAGCCTATCGTTAAAATCTCACGTACACATAAAGATTTGGTAAAGAGACTTTTTGAGCAGGAAGTGCCGGAAATATATGACGGAACTGTTGAAGTAAAAGGAATCTCACGTGAGGCAGGTTCAAGAACAAAGATAGCTGTATGTTCAACAGACAAGAACGTTGACGCAGTGGGTGCTTGTATCGGTACACAGCGTTCAAGAATAAATGCGGTTGTCAGCGAACTCAACAAGGAAAAGATTGATATTATTCTCTGGAGCGAAGTGCCGGAGCAGTTCATATCAAAGGCACTTGCACCGGCTGAGGTTCTGAAGACAATTATTACATCTGAGGAAGAAAAGACCTGTACTGTAATAGTACCAAATAATCAGCTTTCCCTTGCTATCGGTAACAAGGGTCAGAATGCCAAGCTCGCCGCCAAGCTGACAGGATATAAAATCGACATCAAACCGCAGTTTGATACTGAAACAAACAAGGAAGCCCCCGAACTAAGTCCGGATTTTGTTGTTGCCAAGCCGTCAGCAAGTGAAGAAACTGAAAACACAGAAAAAGCAGAGCCAGAAAATAACGATCCGGCAGAGGAATAAGCTATGAAACAAAAAAAAATTCCAATGAGAATGTGTCTCGGCTGTAACGAGATGAAGCCCAAAAAGGAGCTTATCCGTGTCGTAAAGTCTCCGGAGGGCGAAATAAGCCTTGACTTTACCGGTAAAAAATCCGGTCGTGGTGCATATATATGCCGTAATACCGAGTGTTTCGGAAAGGCAAGAAAGGCACGGCGTTTTGAAAAGGCTTTCTCATGCAGGATAGACGAAAGTATTTACGGGGTGATGGCTGATGAACTCGAAAAAAACAGCTAATCTTCTTACCATATGTATCAAGGCAGGGAAGACCGTTAAAGGTTTTGACAGTGCCTGTGATACTGTAAAGAACGGCACGGCGTACTGTATTCTCACTGCCTCTGACGCTTCTGAAAAAACCGTCAAGGAAATGGATTTCATATGCAGGAAGTATTCCGTCAAACTTATAAAAACGGAACTTTCAAAGGAAGATATGGGCAGACTGTGCGGAAAAGTCACGGCGGTAATAGCAGTATGCGACAAGGGATTTGCGGACGGCTTTATTAAAATTAATGCCTAAATTTACATCATATTCACCGATATACAAACAAAAGCCGTATTCTTTTTTGCGGTACGGCACAATTAAATGGAGGTATCTGAGCCTATGACGAAAAAAATAAAAATCAGCGACGCTTCAAAGGATTTTAACGTTTCCGTACAGGAAATTGTTGATTTCTTCGCAACTAAGGACAACAAGAAAAGAAATGCGTCAAGCAGTCTCAATGAGGCTGAAATGAACCTTTTACTTGAACACTATACCAAAAAGCATGAAGTAAAAAACTTCAACGAGTACTACCAGTCTAAGAATGACGAAAAGCCAGCTAAAAGAGACGATTCAAGGCAGGAAAAGAAAAATTCCGGCAGAAAAAATGACAAGACATCAAAGCAGTCTGCAACGCCTAAGAAAAACGAAAAGAAAGCTGAATCTCCTAAAAAGGAAACTCCTGCTCCTAAAAAGCAGGAGGAAAAGAAACAGGAAGTTGTTACAGAAACAAAACCTGTTGAAGTCGCTAAAACAGCCGAACAGCCTAAGCCTAAAACAAGCAGAAAAAATGACAAGCAGAAAACTCAGGCTAAGGCTCAGGATAGAGGAGAGCGTTCTAAGTTCAATGCCTCATTCAGTTCCGAGACAGCACAGACTTCTACACAACGCAGAACTGTAGATACAAGAGGAAGCTATGTTGACCTCGATAAGTACAATGAGCGTTACGAACAGATAGCTCCCACAAACAAGCACAAGAATGACAACTACTCATCAAAGAAACAGAAGATAAACCAGAAGTCTGCACAGCGTGCAAGACAGCAGTATTCCAAAAAGGAAACTGAAACAGAAAAGCTCAAGAGACTTGAACTTGAAAGAGCAAGAAAACAGCAGTTAAAGGTACTCATTCCGGATAACATAACAGTCAGCGAACTTGCCATACGTCTTAAAGTAACCGCTACTGAGGTTATCAAAAAGCTTATGGGTCTTGGCATCATGGCTACAATAAATCAGGAGATTGATTTTGATACAGCCTCACTTGTTGCAGATGAACTCGGTGCAAAGGTAGAAAAGGAAGTAATCGTTACCATTGAAGAACGTCTTATAGACGATAGCGACGACGATGACACAAACCTTGAAGAACGCTGTCCGGTTGTAGTGGTAATGGGACACGTTGACCACGGCAAGACCTCTATTCTTGACAGAATCAGAAACGCTCACGTTGCTGACGGTGAAGCTGGCGGTATCACACAGCATATCGGTGCATATCAGGTTAAAGTAAACGGTCAGGACATCACATTCCTTGATACTCCCGGACATGAGGCTTTCACTTCTATGCGTGCAAGAGGTGCTAATATCACTGATATTGCCATTCTCGTTGTAGCTGCCGATGACGGTATCATGCCACAGACTGTAGAATCTATCAACCATGCAAAAGCCGCAGGCGTATCACTGATAGTTGCTATAAACAAAATGGACAAAGAGGGTGCTAATCCCGACAGAATCAAGGAAGAACTCACAAAGTATGACATCGTATGCGAGGAATGGGGCGGTGACGTTATCTGTGTGCCTGTTTCTGCAAAGACCGGAGAGGGCATTGACGAACTTCTCGAAAACGTTCTGCTTGTTGCCGAAGTAAAGGAACTTAAAGCAAATCCGGACAGATTAGCAAAGGGTACTGTTATTGAGGCACGTCTTGATAAGGGCAGAGGTCCTATAGCTACACTTCTTGTACAGAACGGTACGTTAAAACAGGGCGACGTACTCATAGCCGGTACTGCTGTGGGACGTGTAAGAGTTATGACAAACCACAAGGGACGTACTGTAAAGTCTGCCGGACCGTCTGTGCCTGTTGAAATCACAGGTCTTGCAGAAGTGCCAAGTGCAGGCGATACATTCAATGCGGTAGAGGACGAGAGACTCGCCCGTGAACTCGTTGAGAAAAGAAAACATGAGGCTAAACAGGAACAGTTTAACGCATACAGAAAAGTCACGCTTGATAACCTTTTCAGTCAGATTGCAGAGGGCGAAATCAAGGAACTTCCGATTATCGTAAAGGCAGATGTACAGGGTTCTGTTGAGGCGGTTAAACAGTCGCTTGAAAAACTCTCAAACAACGAGGTAAGAGTACGTGTTATTCACGGTGCTGTAGGTGCTGTAAAGGAAAGCGACGTTATGCTTGCCAACGCCTCAAACGCTATCATTGTAGGATTCAATGTAAGACCCGACCCTGTAGCCGCTGAAAACGCTGTCCGTGACGGTGTAGACATACGTCTGTACAGAATCATCTATGACGCTATCGAGGAAATCACCACTGCTATGAAGGGTATGCTTGCTCCTAAGTTCCGTGAGGTAGAGCTGGGACGTGCAGAAGTAAGACAGGTGTATAAGATTTCTAATGTCGGAATGGTTGCCGGAAGCTATGTCCTCAACGGCAAGATTGTAAGAGGATGTCAGATACGTATTGTGCGTGATGGTATTATTATTGCCGACGATAAAATAGCAGGTCTTAAACGTTTCAAGGACGACGCTAAGGAAGTTGCCGACGGATACGAGTGCGGTATAAGCCTTGACAAGTTCAGCGACGTTAAAGAGGGCGATATATTCGAGGCATATATGGTTGAGGAATACCGTGAGGACTGATATATAGATTTGTTTCAGAGCGTGTCCGCCTTATACGGTGGGTATGCTCTGAATAATCCTTGAAAGGACGGCGGATTTATGGACAGTGCCAGAATGAGCAATGCGGATATGATTCAATACTGTGATGAAGCTCTCGCATGGGAAGATTTCGGTTTTGTTGACAGATATTTCTTTGAGTCCGTCAAAAAAATCCTGCTCGGCGAATGCAGTGCCAGTGAAGAACCGGAAGAAGAAAATACCGGATTTACAGATATAAAACGCCCTGTTACTTCGGCAGAACTTGAACCCGAATATAAGGACTTTCCTGATGTATACTATAATGGTAAAGAAGAAGTCAGTCAGCATGAAAAAAGTGAAATTTCGGAAGAAGACGCTTTCAGTGACAGCATATTCAATGAGGGATTTTTTATTATATCTCCGGAGGGTAAAAAGTACAGAACTTCAGAACCGTCTGAAAAGTCCGGAAATAATAAAGATAATACAAGCTTTACAGTTAAAATCTGATTTACAGAAAGGATTACAATGGCAAATTTTAAAAACAGCCGTATGGCAGAAGATATAAAAAGAGAAATGACAGCTATTCTTAGGGAACTCAAAGACCCGCGCATAGACAAGATGCTTACTATCGTAAGGGCTGACCTTTCGGGCGATATGTCTGTATGCAAGATATATGTATCGAGTTTTGAGGGAATAGAAAGAACAAAGGAATCAGTAAAGGGGCTTACAAGTGCCTGTGGATTTATAAGACGTGAACTTTTTCACCGTCTGAAAATGCGTAAATCGCCGGAACTTACTTTCATAGCTGATAATTCCATTGAAAGAAGTGCGGAGATAAGCAAAAAATTAAACGATTTACTCAGTTGATAAAAAAATAAAGACAAGAGGTGTATTTTTATGTATATAGGTTTCAGTGAGGCGGAAACTTTCCTCCGCAACTGCAAAGACGCTGTTATAATCACTCACCGCAATCCCGACGGCGACTGTGTGGGTGCTGGCTTTGCAATGAAAGAAATTCTCGCACAGCTCGGCATTCGTAGCCGTGTGGTTTGCCATGACGTTTTCCCGAAAAGATATGATTTTCTTACGGAATCCGGAGCAGGTGAGGACTTTGAACCGCAGACGGTAATCGCTGTTGATATTGCAGACCCTAAGCTCATGGGTAAGTATCAGGAGATTTACGGCGATAAGGTACAGTTATGTATAGACCACCATGTTTCAAATAAAAACTATGCCGAAAAAACTCTTTTAAGGGCAGAGGCTGCCGCCGCCTGTGAAGTTATATATGACCTCGCAAAATTTATGGGTCTTAAGATAACTGAACACTGTGCTAAATGCCTTTATACAGGAATTTCGACGGATTCGGGCTGTTTCAAGTTTGCCTGTACAAATCCGCATACCCATGAAGTCGCCGGTGAAATCATGCGTGAATACAGCAGTATTGACTTTGCAAGGATAAACCGCTATATGTTTGATGTCAAGTCTGTGGGACGTGTAAAGCTTGAAAGCAAGCTGAACGAAATAGTTGAAACCTACCTTGACGGAAAATTATTTATCATTGCGGTAACAAGGGAAATGATGTCTGAACTCGGCTTGAAAGATGAGGAACTGGAGGGTTTTGCACCTCTTACAATCCAGTATGAATCCGCTGAAGTGGGTATTTTTATACGTCAGCGTATGGACGACTATAAATGTTCATTCCGTTCAGCAGACAAGGTGAATGTTTTTGAAATATGCGAAACTCTCGGCGGCGGCGGTCATGCTAAGGCTGCCGGCTGTAATCTCTATGGAGACCTTGACGATATAAAGAAACAGCTTATTGAGGCTGTAGAAAAGGCACTGTCATGAACGGTATACTATGCATAAACAAACCACAGGATTTCACATCATTTGATGTTGTGGCAAAACTGAGAGGTATTCTCGGCATGAGACGTTTAGGTCATGCCGGAACTCTCGACCCTATGGCTACCGGAGTGCTTCCGGTATTTGTCGGAACTGCCACAAAGGCTTGCGACATCATGCCCGACAACTCAAAAAGCTATCTCGCCGGATTCCGTCTCGGACAAACCACAGATACACAGGACATAACCGGAAAAATTCTGACTACTTCCGGCAAGTCCGTAAGCTATGATGATATATGTGCTGTACTGCCGGATTTCATGGGAAAAATCATGCAGTTACCGCCTATGTACTCCGCTGTGCAGGTTAACGGCAAGCGTCTTTACGACCTCGCACGGCAGGGCATAGAAGTAGAACGTCAGCCACGTGAAATAGAGGTGGAAAGTATTAACCTTGTCGGCTATGATAAGGAAACCCATGAGGGAAATATTTCTATAGCGTGCGGTAAGGGAACATATATACGCACAATAATAAACGATATAGGCGAAAAACTGGGTTGCGGAGGTATTATGACTTCTCTTGTCAGAACGTCCGCAAGCGGTTTTACTCTTGACGACTGTTACACTTTTGAGCAGGTACAGCAGGCACGTGACGAAAATAATCTTGAAAGTCTGATACTTCCGGTTGAAAGAGTTTTTGAATCGCTCCCGAAACTCCGCCTTAACGAACACCAGACGAGAATGTACAGAAACGGCGTAAAGCTTGACCTGTCAAGAATCCACAATATCAAAAACAACTGCGATTTATATTCTGTCTATGGATTTGACGGGGCTTTTATCGGTACGGCGGTTGCTGACTTTGATAACGGCATACTCCGTGTCGGAAAGAATCTTGTGTGAGGTGATACAATGGAAAGTAAAAAATGTGCTGTAGCACTGGGACTTTTTGACGGCGTACATCTCGGACACCGTGCCGTGCTTGACCTTGCACTTGCACAAAAAGCAAACGGTCTGCAACCAGCTGTATTTACGTTCAGTCCGTCGGCGGTACTCCATAAATCAAGCGGTAAGGACGGCTATATATACGACTGTAAGAATAAATATGATATTCTTGAAAAACTCGGTTTTTCGGGCGATGATATTCATTTAGTGGACTTTGAAGATGTCTGTGGACTTTCCGGCAAAGAGTTTGCGGAAAATATTCTTGTGAAAAAAATGAATGCGGAAACGGTCTGCTGTGGAAATGATTTCAGATTCGGGAAAAATGCGTCATGCGGAGTTGAGGAGTTAAGAAAGTTCGGAGAGATTTATGGCTTTTCGGTACAAATAGCCGAGCCGGTAAAAATCAATGATACTATCGTATCTTCCGGTGAAATCCGTCGTTGCCTTGTAAACGGCGAAATCGAAAAGGCAAATACTCTTTTAGGTAAACCTTACAGAATGTACGGTTGTGTTGTTCACGGAAACGAAATTGGCAGGACGATAAACTTTCCGACAATAAACCAGAATTATTCCGAAGGACAGCTTATACTTAAACACGGCGTATATTTTACAGAAACATATATAGACGATATAAAATATAAGTCTATAACAAATATAGGAGTAAAGCCTACTATTGCCGGAAAACGTACACCCCTTGCTGAAACTCATGTACTTGACTTTTCGGGCGATATTTACGGCAGATATGTTGAAGTAGAGTTCTATAAATTTATCCGTCCCGAAATGAAATTCTCGTCCGTTGACGAACTCAGAGAACAGATTTCAAGGGATATAGCCGAAGTGCGTTCCCTTATCTGATATGCCGGAAAGATTAATTTAATATTCGCAGTACTTTCACGGCACTATCACAAAAAAATATTATTATTGTAATGTATGAAAATAACAATAACTGTTTCAGGGAGGGAACTTAATGATTGAGGTTAAAAATCTCAGCAAGAAATACGGCGACAAACAAGCCGTGAAAAACATAAGCTTCAAAGTGGAGCAGGGCGAGATACTGGGCTTTTTAGGTCCTAACGGTGCAGGAAAGTCAACTACTATGAATATGCTCACCGGCTATATTTCGTCTACTTCCGGACAGATACTTGTAAACGGCGTTGACATCTTTGAAGACCCGAAGAAAGCAAAGTCGTTTATAGGCTATCTGCCGGAAATTCCGCCTCTTTACATTGATATGACTATTGAGGCGTATCTTAATTTCGTCTATGATTTGAAAAAATGCAAACTTCCACGTAAGGCACATCTTAAAGATGTCTGTGACCTGTGTAAGATTACAGACGTTAAAAACCGTATAATAAAGAATCTCTCAAAGGGCTACCGACAGAGAGTAGGTCTCGCACAGGCTCTTATAAATAATCCTCCGGTGCTTATTCTGGACGAGCCAACGGTTGGTCTTGACCCCAACCAGATTATAGAAATCAGAACTCTTATCAAAAAACTCGGCAAGAAACATACAGTCATACTTTCTTCTCATATACTTCCGGAAATTCAAGCTGTATGCGACAGGATAATCATTATCAACAAGGGCGAGGTAGCCGCTGACGGTACAGCCGACGAAATCGCTAAACAGCTTACCAATGAACACAAAATGACGCTCCGCATTGAAGGCACTACAAAAACAGTCGCCGACAAGGACGAAATAGTACAGGCTATCAAGTCGCTTAAGGGCATAAAATACGTCCGTGCCGATATGGAGCGTGAAAGAGGAATCTATGATTACGACGTTGAGGCAGACGAATCAACCGATATACGCCGTTCTCTTAATGACCTCTGCCGTAAGAAAGGCTGGAATATACTTATGTTGCAGTTATCTGACCTTACTCTTGAAGATATATTCCTTAAAATCACTATGGGCGAAAACGACATAAAACTTGAACCAAACGAAAGACCACGCATTAATATACAGTTTGAAGAAAGTTCAGCAGAAGATGATGACGACGAACAGGAAAACGGAGGTAATGAATAATGGGTGCAATTTACAGGCGTGAAGTAGGTGCTTTTTTCACATCGGGAGTAGCCTACGTATTTCTTTCTGTATTCTATCTGCTTTCGGGATATTTCTTCTATGCCGGCGTAATAGGTTCGGGCAGGACGGACACTTCACCGATGTTCAGCAGTATGTTTATAATAATACTTTTTCTGATACCTATTCTTACCATGAGACTTCTCAGTGAGGAAAAGAAAAACAAGACCGACCAGGGTCTGCTGACTGCTCCGGTAGGTCTGTGGGATATAGTTTTAGGAAAGTATTTCGCCGCACTTACACTTTTTATAATAGCTGAAAGTGTTGTATTTATCTATGCCGGAATACTTGCATATCTCGGCGACGTTGTATGGACTACACTTTTCGGAAACTATTTCGCCATGCTGTTTTTAGGTTCGGCATTTATAGCAGTAGGACTTTTCATATCGTCGCTTACTGAAAACCAGATGGCGTCGGCTGTTGCCAGTATGCTTGCATTGTTTGTGCTTTATCTTTTTGATTCATTCGCTGCCAATATCTCCAACGAGTATATAAGCAAGGCTATTATTTCGCTTTCATTCTATTCAAGATATATTGAGTTCACACAAGGCATTTTCAGTCTTCCGAGCGTTGTATTTTTCCTCAGTGTTGCATTTCTTTTCAATTTCTTCACTGTAAGGGTTCTCGACAAGAGACGCTGGGGTTAATTCACGGAAAGGAAGGTATTTTCAGATGAGTAAAAAAGAAACTTCAAATACATCAAAACCAAAAAAGAATTTAAAGAAATTCAAATACGGCTCAATGTCGGCGGTGGTGATAGCTCTTGTTATTGTGCTGGTGGTTATTTTAAACCTCATATGCAGTATGCTTGCAAAGCGTTCACCGATGAAAATAGACCTCACGGCAGACAACAGATACGAAATCAGCGAGGAGTCAATTGACGCTCTGAAAAATCTGAAAGGCGATGTTGAAATTACAGTAACTTTCCCTAAGAGTGATTTCACATCAATGGGAAGCTACTATCAGCAGATGTATGCTTACTATTACGGAGTAAATGTTGAAACTCCTTATGACATGATACCGTCTGTCCTTGAAAAGTATGAGATGTACGCAAAACAGGGCGACGGCAGTATAACAGTACAGTATGTTGACATGAACAAAGACCCCGATATTATCTCAAAATACAGAAAATTCTACAATAACGATATTCCGGAGGGCAGTATAGTAGTATTCTCCGGAAATGACGAAAACGGCAGAGTAAAGGTTATCAGTCAGGAAGAAATCGTCAGCATGATTCAGCCTGCAAATACAAGCACAAATACAGCGGTTACTATGAATTTCGTCGGCGAAAGTACTATAACTTCTGCTGTTCTCAATGTTACAGACGCTAACCCCATAAAAACTGCTTTTGCATCTATGATGAACGGCGTTTCTATAACCGGACAGGGCTATGAATCAATGACCGCTGAGTTTATGTCGTTCTTAGGAAAGAACGGTTACGACTGTACGGAAATTGACATTGCTACAGATGAAATAAGTCCAGAAGACTATGACATGATAGTAGTTCCTATGCCGTCTGTGGATTTCAGTGCTGATATTATTGAAAAGCTTGGTGATTTCCTCTACAACGGCGGAAATTATGAGCGTAATATGCTCTATATTCCTAACCTCTATGTAGCAGACTTGCCGAATATTTCAGAATTTCTTGCAGACTGGAGTATTCAGGTAGATGAAAGTGCTATACTTGACGATACAAACTGGATTGAAACTTACATGGGATTCAATCAGAATGTAAATATCAAGCTCGAAATAAGCGATACTGATTCTGTGGGAAGTCTTCCAAATGAAACTCTCCCCATTGTTGCACCGGCAACCAGAAAACTTTCCATACTCTCAAAGAACAATGACAGCGTGGCTGTTTCTGTTCTTAAGTCAATGGCTGATTCATACGACCAGGATAACACTGAAAAGGGTGCAAGGGACGTAGCTATTATATCCAAAAAAGAAACAAGTTCCGGTCTTGACCGCTATACAAGTAATCTGCTTGTACTGGGCAGTTCGTTTATGATAAACAGTTCACTTCTCACACAAACCAATGCTTTCAATAATGCTAATGTAATTATGGGAATGCTAAACACTATGACAGGCAAGGAAGCTACTGCTGTTATTCCGGAAAAAGCACTACAGCAGGCACTTATAACACCTACCGCCAGTGAAATGAACGGCATAAAGATATTTGTTATATACGCTATACCTGTTCTTGTTGCCGTTATCGGAATAGTTGTATTCGTAAGGAGAAAGAACCGATGAACAAAACTACTAAAAGCATTATCGGACTAAGTGTAGCTGTTGTCGTTCTCGGCGGAGGTCTCGCTGGACTTATGCTTACAGAACCAAAAGACAAGGAAAACAACGAAGAAAGTTCTGTTTCCACATCTGAAGAATCCTCTGAAGTTTACGGAGAGGGGATAGTGCTGATACAGGACGAAAAAAATGAAGAATCCGACATAAAAGAAGTAACCATCAAAAACAGCACTGACAATCTTCATGTTGTAATGAAATCTCCGACAACGGAAGAATCATCGGCAACATATACCCTTGACGGTTATGAAGATATTCCGCTTAATACCGCACTTGTCGGTACTCTTGCCAATAACGCAAGAAATATGGTTACAGGTTCGATAGTGGACGAAAACTGTGAAAATCTTTCAAAGTTTGGTCTTGACAGCCCTCAGGCAGAAGTTGAGGTTAAATTTCAGACAGGAACAGTAAAGAAATTTTCAATAGGTGACGAAACCCCTACAAAATCCGAAACTTATGTAATGCTTGACGGCGAAAATACTGTCTATACGGTTGCAACCTCATATCTTGCCAACTACAGCAAAACCCTTGACGACTTTGTTGATATGGTGATACTGGAAGAACCTCCGGAAGAAAGTTATCCGAAAATAAACAGTCTCAGAATAGAACGTGAGGATATTGACTATGATATTATGCTTGAATACGACAAAAGCAGTGACGACGGCAAATATTCCGGCGGTACTTCTGCTACTATGGTAATGGTTGAGCCTACCGACGCTTACCTTACCGTTGAGCGTTCTGAAGATGTTACAAACGGAATGTTCGGTTTGCAGGCAGAGGGGATATATTCCATTCACTGCAAAGAATCCGACATAGCAGAGGCTGGTCTTAAAGAACCTTTCTGCCGTGTTACTATGGACTGCGACGACGGCAACAGTTATGTACTTCTCATGAGCGAACCTTTCACCGACGACAACAATAAAAAATGCTGTTACGCAATGTTTGAGGACGGCAATATTATTTATACTGTCGATACTGAAAATGCAAAGTGGAGTACTGTAATGCCTATTGATATAACATCAAGAATAATGATAGGTTCTTATGTATGGAACATCACAGACATGAGCGTTAAGACTGCCGATATGTCAGAAGAATTTGTTATCGAGCCGAAAGACAAGAACGCCGACAACACAAAGGCGGAAGATTTCAGCGTTACAAGAAACGGAGAGGTTTTTGACAGTGAACGATACAGGCAGTTCTATGGATTTCTTATTAATGCTTCAGCAGAAGAATTTGCACTTGACGCTGAAATTCCAGATACCGCCCCTGCTGTAACCGTCGAATATACTGATTCATATATGAAGAAGACTATCAAGATAGAGTTTTACGAAAATACAGCCCTCACAATGCTTATTGCAGTTGACGGAAAGAGCAAGTATATATGTTCAAAATCATATGTAGATACTCTTATTGAAAATATCAAAAGAATTGGAACAGGGGAGGATTATATCACGACCTGGAAATAATAATATCATAAAAGGAGGATATTCAATGAACGAAAAATTTTACACCTATAAAGGCTATCCGCTTGTGAGATGCCGGAATACTATTTACTATGGCTATATGTCCGACGAATATGTAATAATGATGAATATACTTTCCACACAGAAAATAGGCGACACTGAGGTTGCCGGAAAAATAAAGGTTATTCAGATGTCAACCGACCCTACTCTTGACCCTCTGAAAGCCTGTGTAAGAAACATGGAGTGCGAGGGGCTTTATGAGGCTCTCGACACTGCACGGGTATGGCTTGAAAAAGCTCTGAAAAAATAAAATTAATCCCGAAACCATATGGTTTCGGGATTTTTTTGTATTTTGCGTGTGACAAATATAATTTATAATTCATAATGCTGAATGCATAATTATTTTTAATTCTTAATTATGCATTTTTAATTATAAATTGTTTTTAGCTGATTTTACAATACTTGTCAGAAGTTCAAGCCAGTATTCTGATTTTACGTTAGCACCTATGCTTGTTCCGCTCCTAAGAAGTTGTTTTGATAAAACATATTCTTTTTTCTCACTGCACATATATTGATAAAGTCTGACTATACGCACCGCAAATTTTTTGCTTTTAACTACAATAACGTTGTCTGGATTCATAATTCTTAATTATGCATTATTAATTATGAATTGTTATCAGCCGAGTATAACGGTTATATCGTTGTTTTCATTGAGAGAATCAGCAAGAATATAGTTTTTATCGAGCTTTTTTCCGTTAAGGATAATTTCCTTTACACCGCTTTCAACGTGTGCGGAGTTGTCAACTGTAATGTTGAGTTTCTTTCCTCTGAAATTCTTTTCAATCTTGAATCCGTCCCACTCAGCCGGCACAGACGGCGATATTTCAAGACCTTTCATATCCGGTCTCATACCGCATATGCCCTCTACACAGCCTACCATTACCGTTGAAGCCGTACCGGTAAGCCAGTGTACGTGTGAACGTCCCTCATATTTTGATGCTCTTGATTCTGTAAACTGTCCGTGAACATAAGGCTCCATTACACGTATTTCAGCCTTGTCGTTCATGGAAGCAGGCGAACTCTCCATAAAGTATTCAAAGGCTCTGTTTCCGTGACCCAGAAGTGATTCAGCGAGAATAAGCCAACCTTGCGACTGTGAGAATATACCGCCGTTTTCTTTGGTATCGTCGTTGAAGATATGCATTAAAGCGCCATCAAAATAGTGTTTCTTGTACGGCGGGTCAAGGAGTTTTGCACCATAAGGAGTATTGAGTATTTCGTGTACGCTGTTCATAGCCTTTTCGGACTGTTCAGCACTGGCGAACTTTGAAATAACGCTCCACGACTGAGGGTTAAGCCACATATTAGCTTCAGGGTCTTTTTTAGCACCAACTATAGTGCCGTCCTCACGTATGCCACGAATGAATCTGTCATTGTCCCAGCATTTTTCGAGTGCGGAAGCAAGTTTTGCCTGAACGCCATCAATATATGCGATATAGTCTGTGTCGTTTTTGGACTGTGCCATGTCCTTTATGACGCTCATAGCGTAATATAACTGGAATGCCACAAAAGTAGATTCGCCCTTTGCACCAAGACGGAGACAGTCATTCCAGTCGGCGTGCAGACCTGCCGGCATATCGTGAATGCCAAGATGATTCATTGAGAAGTCTATAGCCTTTTTGAGATGATTATAGACTGTATCTTCACCGCCGTTGGCATAAACTATTACTTCGTCAAGGAAGTTTTCATTACCGGATTCGCCTAAATATTTAACTATAGTCGGGAAAAGCCACAGTGCGTCATCTGCACGGTATGAGGGGTGACCTGTTTCTTTGACATATTCGGGGTCGTCGGGGGTATTTTCGTGACCTGCATTGTGCGTGAACTTTACAAGCGGAAGTCCACCGCCGTTATCCACCTGTGCGGACAGCATGAAACGTATCTTGTCGCAAGCCATTTCGGGATTAAGGTGAATAATGCCCTGAATGTCCTGTACAGTATCACGGTAGCCGTAGCCGTTGCGGAGTCCGCAGTAAATGAACGACGCTGCACGTGACCATATGAATGTTATGAAACACTGGTAGGCGTTCCAGACGTTAATCATGTTGTTAAATTCAGCGGAGGGTGTTTCAACCTTAAAATTAGAAAGCTGACCGTGCCAGTAGTCTTTCAACTGCTTTATTTCGCTGTCAACCTTGCCGGACTGTTTGTATTCGTTGAGGATTTCGTCAGCCTGTTCGTTGTCACGCTGACCGAGAATATAAATCATCTCGATAGTTTCGCCGGACTTCAGAGTAATATCAGACTGCAATGCACCGCATGAATTTGAGTTGTAGTTCATAACGTTGTTGCACTTGCCTGTCTCAACGGCTATAGGATTTGAGTAAGTTCTGTAGCTGCCGATAAATTCCGACAGATTACCGCATGAAGCCGAAATATCAGCACCGACCATACCGAAAAATCTGTTTCTGCGGTCTTTTTCGCTGTTTCCGCTTATAGTCTGGAGAATCTTGTTTCCTTTAAACTCTGTCTGTGAGATGAAAAGCGAGTACTGTAAATTTACCTGGTCTTGTTCATAGTTGTCTTCGTTGGTGAACTCAACAAATCCAAAAGCTGAAAGATTTCTGTCCTTGTCGCTGTTGTTTGTGATTTTTGCACGCCATACCTCATAGGTTTTGCCGTACGGTACGTAATATGTCACCTCAGACTTTATTTCAGCGTATTCAGCAGAAATAATCGTATAGGCTGTACCGTGACGGCATTCTGACTTGTATTTGTCAAGGGGCTTGCCGACCGGTTGCCATGAAGCTGACCAGTAATCATTTGATTCATTGTCACGGATATAAATATAACGTCCGGGCAGTGCCATTTCGGAATTGAAACGGAAACGTGTTATTCTGCCGTTTGCACCGGATTTCACAAAGCTGTAACCGGCGGCGTTGTTTGAAATCATAGCACCGTATTCTGGGTCGCCGAGATAGTTAGCCCAAGGGGCTGGGGTTGCGGGATTAGTGATGACGTACTCCTTGTTAGCAAGGTCGAAGTGTCCGTACTGCATAGTTTTTATTCTCCTTTTCTGCCGTGAAAGGCATAATTATTTAATGCTTGTCAGATTTTTTCACATACTGATACGATAAACTTTCCGTCTTTGAGTATATACTGCTTGAATCTGTAATCCTTGACGGAAGACGTTATTTTACTGCCGTCGAATGAAAATTCAACGGTATTCATAGGGTAGGAAATACCTATACCAATAGCTTTTACATAAGCCTCTTTTAAAGTCCACAGACGGAAAAATAATAAATCACGTTCAGTTTCTCCGGTGTTTTCAATCATGAGTTTTTCGTTTTCAGAAAATGAACGCTTTACCACATTCGGACGGTATGGGCGTACACCCTCGCAGTCCACACCGCACTCCCTGTCAGATAAAAGACACACTGCTATGCCGTCAGCATGGGAGAGGTTATATTTTATTTTCGGATATTCTGCAAGTGAGGGCTTGCCGTGTTTGTTGCGGACTATAGGCGTTTCGTCCGTGATATACTCTATTTTACGTGTCCGGAGACACTCACGGAGCAGGTTATGTGCATGAGTACGCTGTTCTTTTTTCGGGACTTCTTTAAGCGATATAAGCAACATAATTTCAACCACCTTATATAAAAAAATCTTTTACGGATATTATATCACATTAATGACAGAAATGCAAGAAAAAAGTGACATTTGTCACTTGTTTTGATAAATTTCAGTATGTTATAATTTGTATATGAAATGTGTCTGCTTTGTAATTCGGGCGTAATCACTTGATGGATTTTTATATGCTATAATAAAGAGGGATTTGAATGTGGATTTTTTTGATATTATTTATAATTATATTATTTGTCGTGTCACAGATTCTGATTGAAATAAAATCAGAAGACAATAAAATTTATTCCGGATTAAAAATTTTTTTTAAGATACTGGCATGGATTTTAAAAATACTTTTATCAATATATATACTTATTACTGTAGTAGATGTAATTTTCGGTATTTTTACTGATTCAATATTGGGAGGATTCCGTGATTTTTTGCTGGGATTCGGATTTTAAAATAAATATAAAGGAGAGTTTTTTTTATGGAGATTATTTTTGGAACTATTATACCGTGCGTTTTATTTGTTGGAATACCGGTCGGAATAATGATATTTTTTATAGTGTCGCTGATTCGGTTCAAAAGAACCTCCAAAGACAGCGAAAACTATAAAAAAAGAAAAACTACTTATATAGTGTCGGCGGTGCTTGCCGGAATACTTTTTACGGCTGTTGTAGCGTTGTTTATAATGATTTCAATTTCACTTACGTATATGTAAAGGAGCGTACAGAATGAATGATAAACTTTTTCGCAAGATATTGGTAACGGTTATGATTTTAGGTGCGGTAAGTACAGCGGTACTTGTGGCGTATACATTCCACCTGCACGAACACTGCTCTATAATTTCCTACATAGCAAACGGAGGCTGAACATATGAAACTTTTCCGGCAGATTACGGCGTTGTTGCTGATAGTACTTGTCTTTGCAGGATTTGACTTTTCTGTGTATAATCTTTTCACAAAACGCTACATAAACAACACAAGCGAACAAATGCAGGCTAAGTCAATAGAACTTGACAGATATTTACCGTTTGCGGAAGATTCAGAAGTCGTTAAAATTGATACGGACTTCAAATTGACAGAAAATCTTCCGGTTATAGACGGTGCGGCGGCATTATATCCGGTGTTTTCGGGATTTGTGGGGGCAGTTTATCCGGAAGACAGTGTTTCCTTTGACGGCGAAAACTTCACTCCGGAAAGTGCCTTGCAGTACACGAATACTTTAAAAGCCTATGAATCGGTTGTTGACGGCGGTGCGGATATTATTTTCTGTGCCGAACCCTCTCAGCAACAGCTTGACTATGCACGGGAGCAGGGCGTGGAACTAGAGTTTTTGCCGGTAGGTCGTGAGGCTTTTGTTTTCATTGTGAACAACGATAATCCGGTTGAAGATTTGACAGTCGAGGAAATAAGGGGTATTTACTCCGGAAAGTATACAAACTGGTCGCAGGTCGGCGGTGACAGTACCATAATAGACCCAGTACAGAGAATTGAGGGTAGCGGAAGTCAATCTGTTATGGTGTCTTTCATGGACGGCACACCCATGAAAAAAAATCCTTTCGGGTTTATGGGACGTGCTATAGGTTTTTCATTCAGGTATTATGTGTCCGGAATTGTCGAAAACGGCGGTGTGAAGATGATTTCCGTGAACGGCGTATATCCCGACAAGGAAAATATATCGTCCGGAAAATACCCGATAACCGTTGACTTTTATGCGGTCTACAGAAAAGACAACACCAACCCGAATGTTGACTTAATGCTTGAATGGATTCTCTCTGAGGACGGACAGAAAATAGTAGAAAAATCCGGATATATTCCGGTAGAGTAGTAGGACTTTATGTTTATAATTCTTGAATCAGGTATATTTTGGCTTATGGCACTGGTATTTCTTGTGGTGGAAATATTGTTAGGCTCTCATATGATAATATCAGAAAATACTATAATTACTAAGATTTTTATTGTAATAGGGGATATTCTGCAAATTTTCTGGGAGCTTTTTATGCTTATTCTATATCTTCTGTCTTTGTTGATTGGCGTACCCGACATATTCAGAGCAATAAAGTTTGCTTATGAAATAGGAATTAGTGCTATAGTAACACTGATGTTTTTTGTGTTAGTGTTTTTGCCATACGGACTGAGCAAGTGTTTATATAAGCGGTATTATAAGAAAAGAAAAGTATCGGAATACTGGATTATACCATCAAAAATAATAAGCACTATAACAATATTAATATATATAATTGGATTAATATTGACTATCTGAATATATGATAGGCTTTAATTATGCTATTGATTTGATTGATTCAATTGTTTTTTGGAATACTTTGTGATTTTGGGAGTGTTAAGATTTTTTATGAAAACTTCAGGAAAAAATACTTTAACTGAGATTTTAATTATAGTGGGGGATATTGTCCAGATTTTGTGGGAGTATTTCATGTTGGCAATATCCGGTACGTTGGCTTTCAGAAAGTGGCTGTTAAACGACGGTTCAGAAATTCCTGTCAGAATAGAAATTAATGATATACGTAATATTGCGGTAACGACACTTATATTTGCAGTGCTTGTGTTTTTGCCATACGGACTGACTAAATGTCTGTATTGGTGGTACTATGAGGGAAAAAACGTCTCAGAACGCTGGATTAAACCGTCATTTGTAATCAGCATTGTAACAGTTGTATTGTATATATTTGTCGGAATAAGTGCATTTGTCTGAAAAATACGGAGGGCTTTTTGTGAGAGTATTTCATGTTGGCAATATTCAGTACATTGGCTTTCAGAAAGTGGCTGGCATATGAACCAATGCCGGACGGTTCAGAAATTCCTGTCAGAATAGAAATTAATGATATACGTAACATTGCGGTAACGACACTTATATTTGCAGTGCTTGTGTTTTTGCCATACGGACTGACTAAATGTCTGTATTGGTGGTACTATGAGGGAAAAAACGTCTCAGAACGCTGGATTAAACCGTCATTTGTAATCAGCATTATAACAGTTGTATTGTATATATTTGTCGGAATAAGTGCATTTGTCTGAAAAATCCGGAGGGCTTTTTTATGAAACACAATATTTTTACTAAGATTTTAATTATAGTGGGAGATATTATTTAGGTTTTATATGAATATCTCATATTTTTCGTTTGGTTATTTATTTCTTTTCCACGCACTGTATACGGCATATTTGAAGATGCATCAGGCATGGAGTCAATAGAGTTTTTTTATGAATTTAGTCATTTTATTGCTTTGCTTGTGTTAGTGCCGATGTTTTTTTTACTGGCGTTTCTGCCGTACATAATAAGCAGACATTTATATAGAAATATTTCGGAAAAATGGTTTATACCATCAAAAATAATCAGTATCATGACGGCGGTATTATATTCCGGAATAATAATTCATTATTTTATTCAGAGTATAGGCATAATGTTTACGGCGATTCTTATGGTACATATAGTAATGTTCGTTCTGATTGTGAGAAGTTTCTTCCGGAAAAAAACACCATGCGGAAATTATTACGGTTTTATCTTGAAATTTCTTTCAGTCATTTTAAATATTATTTTCGGAATAACTGCATTTTTAGGTGTTAAACAGGGACTGTCTCTTGTTTCGGCTGAGGATTTCCTGCGTTATAAGGAAAATTTCAGCTTATGGAAGTGCATAACAGGCATGATAATAAGCGAAGTTTCAGTATTTATGCCGTGCGGAATGAATCTTTTATTAGACAGGCGTTTATATAATAAAAACGGTCTTTCAAAGTGGTGGACGTTTCCGGCGGTACTGGTAAGCATGGGAATTTTTTTGATATACTGGCACGGTTTAGGATATTACAATTATAGTTTTTAATTTGCAGGAGGAAATATAAATGTTAAAAGTCGTATTGATATTTTGGGGTGTCGTTATACTTAATTTAACCGCATTGTTTTTTATAACAAAAAGATTTTTCTGGATTGATAGTTTCAACGGGAAAAATCTTTTCGGTTATATAAAAAAATGGTTTGGCAGTTGAATATAGGGCAACATCAGAATTTATTTAATTTTTTATGTTACTATAAATTGATATGAGGTGTTTATATGTTTAGGACAGAAATTATTTTCTTTTTGGTGGTTATTGCTAATATAACTGCATTGTTTTTTATAACAAAAAACTTTTTCCGGATTGATAAATTCAACGGGAAAAAGTCTGCATGTAGTATTGTTGCAAAGGTCTTTTCGGTAGTGCTTAACCTTGCATTTTTTGTTGGCGTATTTGGGGCGGTTGTTTTAGGTATACGTTTTATTTCTGCAATGAATGTTTCTGATTGTAAGTTTATTTTTACATATAATTTTAAAATGGGTTTGATATTGCTTGAAACTGCCTTTTTCCTGCCATATGGACTTAACTTTGCTTTATATAATATGTGGTACAGAAAAAATAATCTCCCTAAATGGTGGATTTTTCCGTCTTTGATAATAGGAGTATTAGCTTTTATAATAACTGTATTTTCTGTCATTACAAGAGGATTTATAAATGACTGGTCACAAGCAGAATGGATAGCAACATCAGAGTTTATTTAAATTTTTGATATGGGGTGTTTATATGTTTAGGACAGAAATCAGTTTCTTTTTTGTGGTTATTGCTAATATAACTGTATTACTTTTTATAATAAAAAGATTTTTCTGGATTGATAAATTCAACGGGAAAAAGTCTGCATGGAGTATTGTTGCAAAGGTCTTTTCGGTTATACTTAACCTTGTACTTTGTTATGGGGTATTCTGGGCAATTGTTTTTGGACTGTTTTTAATATCGCCTTATGGATTTCTTTATAAATCCGACACAATTTATATGTCTGATTTCTGCACAGGTTTCGCACTCCTCGAAACGGCGGTTTTTCTGCTGTACGGACTTAACTTTCTTTTATATAAGATATGGTACAGAAAAGTTGACATTTCAAAATGGTGGATTTTTTCGGCAATAATTATAGGTGTCGGAGTACTTGCAATAGTAGTACTTAATGTAGTTTCAGGAGACTACATAAAAGATTGGTCAACAATCGAATGGATAAGGAGATGACAATATGAAAAAAATACCATTGCATACAAGTATATTGTTTGTTCTTGCACTGATTCCGGCGGTAGTGTTTGGGTTTTTGATGATAATTGCTGTAATTTATGGCGACATAGAAGAAGTTATAGGCTCATGTTTTATTCTTGTTCCGGTTATTATCTGTTTTATACATGGAATAAATCTGAATATTCTTTATATAGTTGCATTTTTAGTGGTGGTATTTCAGATAATGGCGGTTGTAAATTTTATTCGTAAAAAAGTGCGTGAATACAATGAAAATAATACAAACAAGGAGTGATTTTATAAAAAAAATACCGTTGCATACGATTATATTTTTTTATCTTTCGCTTGTACCGGCGGTAGTGTTTGCATTTTTGCTGATAATAGGTATAATTTATGGCGACATAAAGGAAGTTATTTGGTTAATTCTTTTTGTTTTATGTTTTAGACTGGAGATTTCTGTTGGTGTTTTGGTTGTACTTGCATTAGGGGTATTGGTTTTTCAGATAGTGGCGGTTGTAAATTTTATTCATGTTCGTAAAAAAGTGCGTGAATACAATGAAAATAATACAAACAAGGAGTGATTTTATAAAAAAAATACCGTTGCATACGATTATATTTTTTTATCTTTCGCTTGCACTGGCGGTGATTTTTCTGCTTTTGTGTATATTGTACGGAGATATTTATGAAATTTTCGGAGCTTTAATATGGGTAATAGCGGACGGCGGTTGGGTGTTGCTACCTGTTGTAGTATGATTTCAGGTGTCGGCGATTGTCAATTATGTTGACGCTTACAGACAAGTCAACAGTTGGAGTTATCAAAGGTATAATGAGAATAAAATCCCGTTATTGACGGTTAAATTTTTTCACTTTTCAATCGCAATGACATTGATTTTAGTTATAGGCTTTGTTATTTTACTGTGCTATGGAATACCTCTTTTGTATCTGATAATTTCAGCACCTGTTGTTTTGTTTTTGCAGACAGCCGGAATTGTCGGCTATATTGACGCACGCAAAGAAATTAATGAACGCAAGGAAAACAATAAAGACAAGGGGTGATTTTATAAAAAAATACCGTTGCATACAAGTATATTGTTTGTTCTTGCACTGATTCCGGCGGTAGTGTTTGGCGTTTTTGATGATAATTGCTGTAATTTACAGAGATGTAAACGGTCTATTATTCTATGTTTTTTTGAATTTCGGTGCAATCCGGCAGGCAGTTTATTTATTGCACTTATTGTGATGTTTTTGCAGACGGCAGGTATTATAAATTATATCAACACATATAAAGAAGTCCGGGAATACAAGGAAAGTCATACAGACGATGAAGACTATGAAAGTATTCTGTAGTTATTCAGTGAAATTATATTCATCATGCAGACCGTCCGGAATATCGGTAACGCTTACTTCCTTGTAAAGCATAGCACCGCCGTCCATAGTGAGATAGTTTGCTAACCATTCTTCCTGTGGCAAATCCTTGTAAAGACTTACGATTTCATCTTTGTTGCCGTCAATGCAACCTATTTTTTTACCGCAGTCGCTTTTTGAGACCACACAGAAAGGTATATATTTTCTGTCGTCCCACACGATAGAAGTATATTCGCCGTTGTCGGTTTTAGTCATGCTTGTGAGTTTTCCGTTGCACGAACACAACATTATTACCGACATAAATATAAGTAAAAGTTTTTTCATATCATTTCAAGACCTTTCCGGTAGAGTACGCACCAGTTTTCAAGTTCCGTACCGCTTACTGACTGTATCATATATTCAAGTTTTTGTTTTAGTTCCGGAATTTCTATATGTTTTGTGTAATTATCGTCTTCATATAAATCATTCTCTGACCATTTATAAGTCTCATACGGCATACCGTCAGAATCAATGCCCCATTCCCAGCACTCTAGCGGACCAAACGAAACTTTTTTTATCAAGACTATATTTCCGTTTTTGTCGGGTGTGAGGTTGGGCTTGCTGTAAAACCAACGGTCTATGATGAAAGTATCTTTTAATATTTTCATATAATACCCTCCGCAGTGGCACGTATATTGAAGAACGTCCGGAAAACTTCCCCCTCATTATGTATATTTTCCTAAATGGAACGCAAACGCCTTTTGCCAGTCCGGCGGTCAAGGAGTGCGAATACTCTCACAATATCGTCCTTGTCGCCGTCAATGCAACCTATTTTTTTACCGCAGTCGCTTTTCGAGACCACACAGAAAGGTATATATTTTCTGTCTTCCCACATGATAGAAGTATATTCGCCGTTGTCGGTTTTGGTCATGCTTGTGAGTTTTCCGTTGCACGAACACAACATTATTACCGACATAAATATAAGTAAAAGTTTTTTCATATCATTTCAAGACCTTTCAGATAAAGCAAGCACCAGTTGCAATAAAAAATGTACTTAATGACAATAAAATTAATGGTGCTTTCCATACGTAGTTGTTAGAATAAATACCATCCTTTGAAAATGAAGTCAGTTTTGTTTGAAGTGTAGTATATATTGATACTACTTTATAAGGATTATCTTTTCTTACTTTCAGAACAATTTTTAAATCAACATTAGGTGGACCGAGTGTAAAATAATGACTGTATCTTGGACAAGACACTTCATGATAAGTATTAGCCTTTATTTTATATCTTATATGAATATCATTAGTATTTGGATTTTCACCAATCACTATTCCATTAACTGATTTGACTCCACGTATTATATCCCGAATCTGAAAATATATTAATATAAAGAGAAATATCAAACCCATTATAAGATAAAACCATCCTAATTTTATATCACTATCCATATTGAACATCCTTTCATTTCATAACCTGCTGAATAAGTCCTTAAATTAATTCCATAACATCGGAAAAATGTAATCTACGTATTGACCTACCTGAATGTAGTTACGTCCGAAACGGCTCAAATCCTTGCATATTATGAGGTTGATTTTTCCTGTTTTGGCATCGTCAAGCATAATAGTGCAGTATATCGGTAAAGTCAATAGATTTCTGTAAAAAAAATTATTTCTATTCTACCGTTGGAACACAACCGAGCATTTATCCAATTGTTCTAAGTGAAAGTTTTTTTATATAATACCCTCCGCAGTGGCACGTATATTAAAGAACGTCCTGAAAACTTCACCCTCATTATGTATATTTTCTTGAATGGAACGCAAACGCCTTTTACCAGTCCGGCGGTCAAGGAGTGCGAACACCCTCACGATAGCGTTTTCACTGGATAGGCTTTTTTCTATGGACTGGTTATCAAATTCATCAAAAGCCCTGTGAAAACACCTCTGGTCAAACTGTCCGAACTGTAAAGCCACGTCGTCCATAATGGGAAACTCATATGATATTCTGAGATTATAGTTTTCGTCCTTAGGGAGCAGGGGATATTTATTCCAACGTCCATAATAACTTCCCTCAATTATCTGTTTGCCGTCAAGCAGGATTGAAGCACGCCCCTCGTGGTCGGGACACTTGCTGTAGCTTGTCGCAAAGTATCGTATATGCCCCTTTAGAGATTCGGCGAGATATTCATTTTCGAGTTTGTGTCTTATTTTAGAACATGTGTGCATAAAAAACACGTCCCTTGCAGATTGATATAGCATGATTATAGCATATAACCGGAATGATTTCAATATATAGTCAGAACTGACGCTAATATTTAAAAGAAATTATTTTCTTATATCATATATAATTTTATCATTAAACACATTGTCAACCTTTTAATAAAAAATAGTTGATAATATTCGGGGTAACTTTGTTGAAATCGCTGTGCTGGCTGTCAGAATATTGTTTAAAATGACAGAAATTGAGGTAAAAGAACAATTTTTTTCTGATTTTGCTTGACTGAAACGCCGAAATGAGATATAATAATCATAGTGTTAAATAATATTTTGTTATTTGCACTCGTTTTGTTGTCTCCTTTCTTTTGTTCTACACATATTTATTTTGTATTTATTTGTGTGAGACAGGGTATTGTATGCCCTGTCTATTTTTTTATCCCCTGCCGGAAAAGACAGGGGATATTTCTTTCAGAAGATATAATATACTATTCCGTACAGTACGGCTGTGGCAAGTCCGTATAGTATGACAGGTCCTGCTATCGTGAATATCTTAGTACCCACTCCGAGTATAAAACCCTCTGATTTTGCCTCGATAGCCGAAGAGCTTATAGCATTTGAAAAGCCAGTGATTGGCACAAGAGTACCTGCTCCGGCGTGCTTTGCGAGTTTTTCATACCAGCCGAATCCGGTACACACTGCACTTGCGGTGACAAGTATTATAGAAGTCCATGCACTTGCGGAAGTCCTATCAAGACCTGCCGTTTCAAAAATCTGTAATAATATCTGTCCGATAACACATATTCCGCCCCCGACTGCAAACGCTATACTTACATTTACTTTGGCGTTTGATTTCGGCGATGCTTTTTCGGTCATTTCGCTGTACATCTGTGGGGTTATGTTCATATAATATTCCGCCTCCTTTTCGGGTATTATGTGCGGAATATTATCTTTTATTCTACATTGTTATTATAAAACATATACTTTTGCCCTCAGTATTGTCAACGGTTATTTTAAACTTATGCTTGTCAATTATAGATTTTGCTATTGCAAGTCCGAGACCGTAACCGCCTGTCGCAAGCCTTGTGCGTGAATCATCTGTGCGGTAGAATCTTTCAAATATTTTTTCTTTTTCGTCGTCTTTCACACCCTGTCCGGTATTGTAGACAGACAGTACTTTTTTGTCGCCCTGTTTTTTGAGACTTACACGAACCATACCGTTATCATTGGAGTATTTCAGAGCGTTGTCAATGAAGATAGCCGTCATCTGCTTAATGTGCTGTTCACTGCCGTTTACTGTCAGACCTTCTTCAACGTCTACTATGAATTTCTTGTTAGTCTCAAAAGCCCTGCATTCAAAAGGCAATGCAGTATTTATTACCGCTTGACTTAAATTGAAATCCGTGCATATAAAGTTTGAAGTATTGTTTTCAAGACGAGTGAGATTAAGCAAATCATTTACAAGAAGATTCATTCTGTCGGTCTGGGACTTTATATAGTTCAGCCATTTGTTTTCGCCTATTTCGCCAGAAAGTACATCAGCGTTGGCGGATATTACAGTAAGCGGAGTTTTCAGTTCGTGGCTTGCGTCGGAAATAAACTGTTTTTGTTTTTCAAAGGCTGTTTTTATAGGTTCAATGCTTTTCTTGCTGAGAAAATATCCGGCAAAGGAAAGCACTATAAGAGTTAAAGCACCTATTATAATAGTAGTCCGGATAAACTGTTTCATTACTTTGGATTCTTCGCTTTTGTCAGTAAGGGCAATAAGAGTGCCATTATTTTTTTCTATATTGTAGAACTGGTAAGAATCCATCATGCCGGTATTTTCTTTATGGCTTAGGATTTCTGTAATATATGCCTGTGCATTTTCGTCTGTGAGGTCGTCGTTGTTCATGCAGGCGAGATAATTTCCCTTATTGTCAGCCATTATGACGAAAAAATCTATAGACCCGAAACTTTTAGGTACAGGCTCGGTTTTCATATCGTCGGGTATATCGTCAATGCGTTTTTTTTCCGGAGGGTTTTCAGCGGTATTTTCAAGCTGTAAAGTTATATTGTTATTTTCAGTGAAAGACTGCTGAAAGATATTGTCTTCTTCCGGATTATAGAATTTCCAGCCGTCAGAATGCCACCAGCGTTCAGGATTTCCGTGATTGTCGTCATGCAGAAAATCTTCCGGACGGCGTTCATCTTCATGTGGAAAATCCGGCATTTGTTCGTTTTCATTCCAGTCTTCCGGAGGGGGAGGGTTTTCAGTTTGAGGGGGTTCAGTATTTTCCGGAGTATCAGAAGAAATTTCTTCCGGCTGAGTATCGGGCTGGTCTTCTTCTTGTATTTCCGAATCGGGTTCATCAGATAATTCATCTTCTGTATCGGGCGGGTCGGGGATTATTTCTTCAATAATGGCTGTAGTTTCTTCCGGAATTTCTTCAGTAGCAGTAGTTTCTTCTGTTGTAGTTTCCGATTCAGCAGGGATTTCTGTTGTAGTGGCGGTAGTTGCCGGCGGTTTAGTTTTTACAAAAGGCGGATTCTGATTATGTTTTCTGTCATAATTTTCCGGCGGTGTAAAGCTGAATGTATCTGTTTTTTCGTCGTATTCTATGCCGGAGGCTATTGTTTGCAGGACTTCTTCTGACTGTCTCTGCATGAAATTTCTTGTCACTATATTTATTGAAACGAGTACTATTATAAAAATAGCAATCAGTATACTTGTTATTGTACTAAAAAGCTTTAACTGTGCTTTTCTGAACATAAAGCCCCTCCTATTCCAGTGAGTAGCCTATTCCACGAGCCGTCTTAATCTGCACAGGGGCGGAGATGACAGCTATCTTTTTTCTGAGGAAAGAAATATATACCTCTATGTTGTTATATTCAATATCGCTTTCATACCCCCATATTTTTTCTATAATGCGTTCTTTCGGGAGTATCTGTCGTGGGTTTGAAATAAGCATTTCCATGATATGATATTCTTTGAGACTTAGCTTTACATCGTTTCCGCCGTATATTATGGCACATGAGTTTTTATTGAGTTCGAGACCGTTGTATTCAAGCTTGTTGTCGTCGATTATTTCGCCCTTACGTCTTGTCATGGCGCGCACACGGGCGAGGAGTTCGCCTGTAACAAAGGGCTTGGTTAGATAGTCGTCTGCACCACAGTCAAGACCGTTTATTTTGTCCTCTACTTCGCTTCTTGCTGTGAGGAGCAACACCGGAGTCTGAATTTTTTCCCTGCGGATATTGCGGAGTATCTCGATACCGTTCATGCGTGGTAGCATGATGTCAAGAATAATGCCGTCATAGATTCCGGTGAGGGCGTTGTCAAGACCGTCGATTCCGTCATAGACAGTATCAACAGTGTACATATTTCTTTTTAGGATTTCCGTGAGAGCATCTGCCAACTGCATTTCGTCTTCTACTACGAGTAGTTTCATATAAAATTCCTCCTTTGATTTATAAAAATACATTATAGTATAATATTATTAAAATAGTCTTAAATTTTCTAAAAAAATAACGGCTCTCATGCAAGAACCGCCATTCTGTATAATTTTCTTTCAGCGTAACCGCCTAAGTCAGACTTGGATTTTATACAAACCATATGCAGCTCCGTATGCACAATTCTGACCTCACACATACTTCAACACTGAGTATCCCCCGACCAACTTACGAGGCAACACCGACTTTTTAGGTCACATATATTATATAGCATTCTGGAATATTTGTCAAGAAAAAATAACGGCTCTCATGCAAGAACCGCCATTCTGTATAATTTTCTTTCAGCG
>JAMPAU010000001.1:343234-348949 GCA_023667045.1 Ruminococcus flavefaciens
GCAGCTCCGTATGCACAATTCTGACCTCACACATACTTCAACACTGAGTATCCCCAAATGCTTATGGGCAACACCGACTTTTTACGTCACATATATTATATAACAGTCTATAATATTTGTCAAGCGTTATATTTTCTGCTTTAATTTTCTTACCGTATAACCCTCTTTGACTTTCATTATGCCCCTGTCTATAGCAAGTGCATAGTCTGGAATGTCTTTGGTTACAGTAGTTCCGGCGGCAGTATAGACTGCTTTTCCGAGCTTTACCGGAGCAATGAGGTTAGTATTACAGCCTATAAAGCACTTGTCGCCTATAGTGCAACGGCTTTTTGCTATGCCGTCGTAATTTACGGTAACAGTACCTGCACCTATGTTTACTTTGCGACCCACGTCGCTGTCGCCTATGTAGACGAGGTGTGAGACTGCTGTATTTTCGCCTATCACTGAATTTTTTATCTCCACAAAGTCGCTGACATATGCACCTTTTTTAATGTGGCTGTCCGGTCTGACGTGGACGTAGTGTTCTATGGTGACATTATCTTCAACTACAGAATCATATACCTGTGAGGAATCTATTATTACGTTGTCGCCGACTGTGCAGTTTTTAATGACTGAACCTGCACCGATTTTGCAGTTTTTGCCGATTTTTGTATTGCCACGTATTATAGTATTCGGGAGTATCTCACTGCCCACGCCTATTTCAACGCCTCTTTCAATTATAACGCCGTCTGTGCAGGTAAACTCAACGCCATTGACAAGGTGTTTTTCAATGACTGTCATTCTTGCGTATGTATTGAGGTTGAGGAGGTCTTTACGGTCGTTAGCACCTTTTATTATGTCGGGATTTTCTGACTTATAAGCTCCGGCATTCTTGCCTTCGGAAATCGCTATGGAAATAGTGTCCGTAAGATAGTATTCGTTTTGGACATTGTTATTAGTTATCTTGTCAAGTAAGGTTATCAGGTCAGCCGTCTTGAACCAGTATGCACCGGAATTTACTTCATTTATTTTACGCTGTTCGTCGGTTGCGTCTTTCTGCTCGACGATACCGCTTATGCCTTTTTCCGTGCGGATAATGCGACCATAGCCGTAAGGGTTATCGAGTTCGGCGGTTATTACGGTTACGGAGTTGTTGTTTTCGCAGTGGTAGGCGAGGGACTTTTTAATAGTTTCCTCATCTATAAAAGGAGCGTCGCCGTTCAGTATGAGGGTATTTCCTGTAGTGTCGCCTTTCAGAAAAGGCACAGCCTGCATTACGGCGTGACCAGTGCCGAGACGTTCAGCCTGAAGAACGGTTTTACAGCGGTCTTTAATGTATTCGTCAATCATTTCGCCCCTAAAACCTTTTACAACGCATATATCGTTTATGTCAGCTTTTTCACAGGCTGATATTACCCATTCAAGCATAGGCTCACCAAGAACCTTAAAAAGCGGTTTAGGCATATCGGCTTTCATACGCTTGCCTTGTCCGCCCGCAAGAATTACTGCTTTATTCATGTTTATTCCCCCTTGATTAGTATATAATTTGTATACCTAAATTATTTAGTTTTCTTATGACATCTATTCTTAAACGATTATCAGTTTGTTTGATTATTCCTTTAGAGTTATGTATTTTATTACCCTTTACTTTCATATCGGTGAGATTTTCACAGTGATAAAATGCCTTATTGCTTATACTTTTAATGCCGTTGCCTATAATTACATTTTGTAAACTATTGCACCAATAGAATGCTATTTCGTCTATACTTGTAACACTATCAGGAATAGTTACACTTATGAGTTGTTTATGCTGAAATGCCTTGAAAGATATGCCTGTAACACCCTCCGGTATTATGACATTTTCTTCATTGCCTTTATAGTTTGTTAATTTATTTTCAATTATATAGTATTCTGTCACCGTAGAAAATCCTCCCGTTAAAATAACATACATATATTATAACATAAAAATATAGAAAAGTCTTTGATTTTCTTAATTAAAATAAAAAAATATGTAAAAGTACTGTCATCTGTTCTGAAAGGTGGATATTGCTTTGGACATATTATTTAATCTCTTTACAGTTTGTTATTAATTATCTTCATGATTATTTCCGGAATTTTTTACACCTACCTTATATTATTACAAACATTAACAATAAATGCAAGAGTTTTTTTGCAGATTTGTTTTTTTTTAAGAATTTTTGTGTATTATGCTACAAAATAACAATAGAATTTTTACTAATGTATATATGGTAATTTTTTCTGAAATGTGTTATAATAAATATAAGTCGGAGGGGTATTTATTTTACCGCTTCCGGTAATGTTAAAAAACGGAGGTATATACCAATGGCAAACAAGTATTGTTACCTTTTCTCAGAAGGTAATGCCAACATGAGAGAACTTCTCGGCGGTAAGGGTGCTAACCTCGCTGAGATGACTAACATCGGTCTCCCTGTTCCGCAGGGCTTCACAATCACAACAGAGGCTTGTACTCAGTATTATGAGGACGGCGGTATCTCTGATGAGATTATGGCTGAAATCAACGAATATATCGTAAAAATGGAAGAAATCACAGGCAAGAAGTTTGGCGACAAGGAAAATCCGCTTCTCGTTTCTGTTCGTTCTGGTGCAAGAGCTTCAATGCCCGGCATGATGGATACTATCCTTAATCTCGGTCTCAACGAAACTGTTGTTAACACAATCGCTGAAAAGTCCGGCAACGCAAGATGGGCTTGGGACTGCTACAGAAGATTTATCCAGATGTATTCTGACGTTGTTATGGAAGTTGGTAAGAAGTACTTTGAAGAACTTATCGACGAAATGAAGGAAAAGAAGGGCGTTACTCAGGACGTAGAGCTTGACGCTGACGACCTCAAGGAACTCGCTGCACAGTTCAAGGCTGAATACAAGAACAAGATTGGTGCAGACTTCCCGGACGACCCAAAGGAACAGCTTATGGGTGCTATCAAGGCTGTATTCCGTTCATGGGATAACCCGAGAGCTAACGTTTACAGACGTGACAACGATATTCCTTTCTCATGGGGTACTGCTGTTAACGTTCAGTCAATGGCATTCGGTAACATGGGCGACGATTGCGGTACTGGTGTTGCATTCACACGTGACCCTGCTACAGGCGAAAAGAAGCTCATGGGTGAATTCCTTACAAACGCACAGGGCGAAGACGTTGTTGCTGGTGTAAGAACTCCTATGCCTATCGCTCAGATGGCTGAAACTTTCCCTGAGGCTTATGCTCAGTTCGTTGAAGTTTGTCAGACTCTCGAAAATCACTACCACGATATGCAGGATATGGAATTTACTGTTGAAAACAAGAAACTCTATATGCTACAGACAAGAAACGGTAAGAGAACTGCTCAGGCTGCTCTTAAAATTGCTTGCGACCTCGTTGACGAAGGTATGAAGACAGAGCAGGAAGCTGTTGCAATGATTGACCCAAGAAACCTCGACACACTTCTCCACCCGCAGTTCGATACTGCTGCTCTTAAGGCTGCTACTCCTATCGGCAAGGGACTTGGTGCTTCACCTGGTGCTGCTTGCGGTAAGGTTGTATTCACAGCTGACGACGCTGTAGTATGGGCTGAAAAAGGTGAAAAGGTTGTATTGGTTCGTCTTGAAACATCTCCTGAAGACATTACAGGTATGAAGGCTGCTCAGGGTATCCTCACAGTTCGTGGCGGTATGACATCACACGCTGCTGTTGTTGCTCGTGGTATGGGCGAATGCTGTGTATCTGGTTGTGGCGACATCAAGATGGACGAAGCTAACAAGAAGTTTGAACTCGGCGGAAAGACTTTCGTTGAGGGCGACTACATCTCTATCGACGGTACAACAGGTAACATCTATGAGGGCGTAATCCCGACTGTTGATGCTACAATCGCCGGCGAATTTGACAGAATCATGCAGTGGGCTGACAAGTACAGAGTTCTTAAGGTTAGAACTAACGCTGATACACCTGCTGACGCTAAGAAGGCTCGTGAACTCGGTGCAGAAGGTATCGGTCTCTGCCGTACAGAGCATATGTTCTTTGACCCGGAGAGAATTGCTGCATTCCGTGAGATGATTTGCTCTGATACAGTTGAAGAAAGAGAAGTTGCTCTTGCTAAGATTGAACCTATGCAGCAGTCTGACTTCGAGGCTCTCTATGAGGCTCTTGAGGGTAATCCGGTTGTTATCAGATTCCTTGACCCGCCGCTTCATGAATTTGTTCCTACAGAAGAAGAAGACATCAAGGCTCTCGCTGACGCACAGGGCAAGTCCGTTGAGACTATCAAGAACATTATCGCAGGTCTCCACGAATTCAACCCAATGATGGGTCACAGAGGTTGCCGTCTTGCTGTAACATACCCTGAAATCGCTAAAATGCAGACAAACGCTGTAATCAAGGCTGCTATCAACGTTAAGAAGAATCACCCCGACTGGAATGTAAAGCCGGAAATCATGATTCCGCTCGTTGGCGACATCAAGGAATACAACTTCGTAAAGAAGGTTGTTGTTGCTGCTGCTGACGCTGTAATCGCTGAAGCTGGCGTTGAGCTTGAATATGAAGTTGGTACTATGATTGAAATTCCTCGTGCTGCTCTTACAGCTGACGAAATCGGTGCAAACGCTGACTTCTTCTGCTTCGGTACTAACGACCTTACTCAGATGACTTACGGCTTCTCACGTGATGACGCTGGTAAGTTCCTCGATGCTTACTATGACAAGAAGATTTTCGAGAACGACCCGTTCGCTAAACTTGACCAGGTAGGCGTTGGTTCACTCATGAAGACTGCTGTTAAGCTCGGCAGAGGTGCAAACGAAAATCTCCAGTGCGGTATCTGCGGTGAACACGGCGGTGACCCGACATCTGTTGAGTTCTGCCACAAGATTGGTCTTGACTATGTTTCTTGCTCACCTTTCCGTGTGCCGATTGCAAGACTTGCTGCTGCTCAGGCTGCTATCAGCGAAAACAAGTAATTCATAATTACTTCAAAATTGGCGAATTTGCACTGAGTATCAATGATGCAAAACGCTATTTATATGCTCAAACAACAAAAAGAAGAGTACTCTATTGGCGTAATATTATCGTTAATGTGTATATCTGAATAAAAAACAAACCCTCACGGCTCACAAGGCTGTGGGGGTTTTGTCATTTATTAAGTTTTTTGCCCGTTTACTGTTGATTTTTAGA
The DNA here is from genome assembly GCA_023667045.1 of Ruminococcus flavefaciens. GTDB lineage: Bacteria > Bacillota > Clostridia > Oscillospirales > Ruminococcaceae > Ruminococcus > Ruminococcus flavefaciens_AC. Next base: position 348,399 of record JAMPAU010000001.1, read on the forward strand.
AATTTTTATGATATAATATATTGTGATGTATTGTGTAAAATTTTAAAGTTCAAAATAATAAGGAGGTGTAACATTGGCTGATAAAGTTATGCAAATGTTGGCAGAGGAAACAGGCGGAAGAAGTTACAAGGCACATAAATACGGACTTGACCACGCTGAACGACCTGTTATTGATTACAGTGAAGATGCTGTAGTGTGGGAAAAAATGGCTGAAACTTCACATAATCTTCCGAAATACATATCCCTTGAAAAGAATATGACTGAATGTAGTGAACAATATTTAACATACTTTCTTGACGGTTCTCGCCGTGTATATAAAGTTGATGACCACTCTTATTCTGTTTCGAGGGACAGAAGTAAAATTTTCCCGATAATTGCAGGACAAATAGGTGTAGGTTGTTGTAAAAGAGTTGACAGAATAATTACTCCTGAACAGTTCCACAGAGAAATTGTAATATCAGTTCCTGACATTGCCAATGCTGACGGTAAAGCTGGCTTTTTTGAGGGTATGGCTATAAAACTGAGCAATCTTCCTGTTATTCAGCGTAGCG
>JAMPAU010000001.1:349049-372058 GCA_023667045.1 Ruminococcus flavefaciens
GGCAGAAAAGGCAGTGCGGATTTTGAGGATTTTACTCCTGCGATAGCGGAAAGCGGTACAGGCTGCTATTGCTGACCAGAAGTAATTCCAAACAATCAGTGAATATTTAATCACATAACTAAAAAGCCGTTATCTGTATATGTGCGGATAACGGCTTTGTTTTATATTTTTTAAGGAGTGATAATTTTATGGGCTGTTTTAGTGTAACGACCGTTTTACGTAACCGTGATAATCTCAGCAGGGAAGAATTTACAGAATTGTTCTGTAGTAAAATGCAGGAAAAGGGTTACATTACAACTGAAAAGGAAAATTCTGAAATTTTCCGTGCGGTTGCCTTTACTGATAAGTGGATTACACTGGTTTCGGACTGTCCGGATTTCGCAAAAAGTCTGAATATGGACTGCATACGTGTTGAAGAAGTAGACAGCGACTTTGTGACGTTTGATGTGTATTTAGGCGGTAAAAAGATTGAATCCATTTTAGTTGGTGAGCCGTACTGGGACAGGGAAGAAAACGAACAAATGGGTTATTCCGAACCGACAGAATCAGTATGGAGCGGTTTCCTTGAAAAAGATTGCAACTGGGAAAAGTTCATGGAAGCATTCAATGACGACTTATGCCAAGATATTATTGAAATGATTGGAATGAATATCAGTCATGTGTTTCTTTCGGAAAGACATATTGAAGAAGAATGGGAGTTTGAAAAAGACGACAGTATATATTTTCTTTATTTCAAAAAATAAAAATAATCCCCCTGTTTCATTAATAAACAGAGGGATTTTTTTGTTTGTAAATCAGTCAGTCAGCCAGATAACTTCGACAGATTTTGATATTTCTATTTTAGGATTTTTCAGGTCAGCAGCGAGAGTTTCGGGAGTGCTTTCTTCTTCTTTATAACAACACATAAAGTCCATGTCAGCTCCATAGTAGCTGTCATTAAATTCATATGCAATTTCCTTGAATCCGTTTATATGACTGCCCAGTGAAGATGCAATTTTTTCGGCTTTTTCCTTAGCGTCATTTATGGCGGCGGAAAGGACAAGCTGTTCTTTTTCGGATTCATTATCCAGTCCGAACTTTATATCATATTCAACATCAGACATATTTTCAAGAAGCGATACTATATTTTCAGTCATGCGGTTGCTTGGTTTGTAACGGAAATAAAATGATTTTTCAAATTCGTATCCGTCTTTTCGGTTGTATAAAGACTTTGTTTTTTCGTCTTTTAGGATTACATTTTTAATATCAATTCCAAGTTTATCACGTAACTGACAAAGAATTTCTTCCGTGCGTTTGCGACCTTTTGCGACAGCATTTCCGGAAGTGCCACTTATTACTGATACTTCAATATAAAATTCGTAATAATCTGGTTCAAATTCCATAGTAGCGTTACCGCTCATTTTTATTTTTCCCATAATATTACGTTCCTTTGTGAAGATTATTATTTCAGAGTTCTATGTTGTCAAGAGGGAGGTCAGACTGGTCATATATCTGTAAATCAACCATCTGGATAGCGAGAGCGTCCTTAGGAGTTATGCCGTTGCCGTTTTCTACAACGTCGGCATTCTTTTCGCCTTGTTTAGTGAGTTTGTATTGATTCGGGTTTGAGAGAGCCTGCATTATAAGTACAGCGTCAGCGAGGCTTACTTTGCCGTCTTCATTTGCGTCACCCCATAATATATCATCAGAGCCTGTTCCAGTGGGTTTTGTGGTAGGCTTAGTAGTAGGTTTAGGGTCAGAGCCGTCGGAAACTTCACCATAAACGATACCACAGCCGACAGTTGACATATAGACAGTGCCAAATTCGTTCATATCGCCGACAAGGAAGTTACCGTTACCAGTACCGCCATAGAGGTGGTCAGTATTTATGCATACCCATGTTTTACCGCCGTCAGTGGAGCGATAGATTCCTTCAACGTCGTCTTCGTCCGGTCTGCCGTACATGAATAAAGTATTAACTCCGCCCTCTTTTTCGGGTGCACCGTAACCAACAGTTTTGCAGTAGCTTACATTAAGTTTTTCAATAGTAGCTTTGCCGTCCTTGACTGTAGCGTGATACATACCGTAATATCCGCCACCGAGAATGAGTTCACCCTCGCCGAGATAAGCGATACGTCCGGCACTGTCGCACTGGTCGTACATACAAACGTCTGTTGAAGTGAAAGTTTTACCGCCGTCCGTGCTTACACAGAGTTTATACTGTGCGTCTTCGGCGGTTGGTTCAGGCTTTGAGTAGCCCCATGATGAGTTGTAATATGTTGCATATGCATATACGATTTCAGGGTTTTCGGGTTCAACGAGTAAGAAAGTAGGTTTAGAGCCGTACTGTGACGGAATGCCTGTACAGTCATTCCATGTATCGCCGAAATCGTCGGAATACTGTACGCCACCGCTTTCGCCGGAGCAGTGGAATACCCTATAGGTGTTCTTATCAAGCTGAGTGATAGCGGCTTTACCGCCTGCTCCGCCCGGATTTGCCATTTTAGTCCATGTTTTACCGCCGTCCTTGCTGTAATATCCACCGCCTTCATGTTCAGAAAAACGTACCATAATATCGGGATTTTGCGGACAGTAAGCTATTGCACTTGTCGAACCCATATTAGGCTTGTACTGTTCGCCGATAACGTCATGTTCATAATGTATATAACCGTCGTAGTCGCCGATAGCGGAATAATTTTCACCGCCCGGCACGCTTGTGAAGTCAAGAGCGACTACTTCTTCAACGCCGTCCGGCTGGAAATAGAACTGTACACCTGTTTCGTCCCATACGTTGTCACAGGCATAAACGCCGTTACCGGAAGTCATGAGGATTCTATCGGAGTTGCGTGGGTCAATGAGAATACCCGAACCCCAGTGGCAAGCCTTGCCGTAAATCCAGTCATAGCCGTTGGTGTCCATAGGGAGAGAAACAAATTCCTTGTGCGAGCCGTTTTCATCATAGATAGTTTCACCTTGTCCGGGTGTTATATTCTGCCATGTTTCACCGCCGTCAGTTGAGCGATAGAAATAGTCGCCCCATGCAATAGAGCCGTCAGTCCATTCTTCTTCAAACCACTGGTCAGACCATACACCGCAGGTACGTGCAACCATTTTGTTGGGGTCATTCTTGTCAACGTCAATCATTCCTACAGCACTATCTGTAATGGAAAGTTTTTTAACTTCACCGCTCTTGATGTTGTACTTGTAAGCACCGCCGGAACTTCCGGAGAATGCAAGACCGGCAATATACGTAAAGAAAAGATTTCCCTGACCGTCATTTGTTATTGAGCAGGGATAGTTAGCGTCGGGGAGGTCTTCAGAAAGAACTTCAAATTTATCTTCTTTCACGTCAGCAACGTGGATATTTGGCTGACCTGTTACGGAAGTACCGACATAAACCTTGCCGTCTTCAATGAAAATACAGCCTATACCGTTCTGTTCATTGTACTGTTTTGAGGGTTCAGTACCTCTTACCATGTTTTCAGTCCACATAGGGTATTTAAGGGTGCCGGAGAATAAACCTAAATCATCATAGCCCATTACTGGATTCCATGTTTTACCGCCGTCAGTTGACTTGATAAGTGCGGACTTACCGGCAGTAACGTCACCGCCTGCATAGATAGTATCGGGGTTGTCGGGGTCGATAGCAATAGGCTCGATACATTCACGACCGTCGCCGTTTCCGTGTATCTGAATATGTTCAGTAACGTCAACTCCTGTGAAAGTCTCACCGCCGTCAGTAGTTTTGTAGATAATAGTTCTTGCGTCGGAGAAGTAAGCACAGCCACAGAGGAAGTAAACAGTGTTGTCATCAGTCGGGTCAATAGCCATGCCCTTTACGCTGAGGAAGCCTCTTTCAGCGTCGTTGAGGAAATCGAAAAGCTGAACCCATCTGTTTTGGTCATAGTCCCATTTGTAAGCACCGCCAACGTCTGTACGGAGATACATTTCTTTCTGTCCGGTAACGATACCTGCAACAAATCCTCCGCCTCCGATTCTGAGCGTATCCCATTTCATAGTATCGGCTATGCTTTCTGATACAGCAGAGACATCATTTGAGATGTAGCTGTTTGAATACGGAATAGCAGAAACCGTCATGCATGAGATTAAAATTCCTGCCATAGTTTTTTTTAGTAAGGTCATAAGAGATTACCGTTCCTTTCGTTAATTTATTAGTTATATTATACTATTCGGATAGGGTTTTGTCAAGAGATATTTTAAAACAGTGAGGTTTTCAGCCTTTTATTTTTTATTGCTGAAATTCATGGATTTCCGATTATGTCAACAACTTCCCTCATCATGTCAAAAGGCTTTGTTTTAGGAGATATTTTAACTGAAACATAAGATTTGCCCGAACCATTGAAAGTTATTTTGCCCTTATAGTTCAGTGAGAGTGCCGTTATCTGTTCTGCTGAAAGGTATTCAGTGTAGAAATACATCGAACTGTTTTTCTGAGAGATTTCAGTAATGCCGAGATGTCCGGCTTTGTTTCTGAGCAGGGAGACTTCAATAAGTCCTATGACAGATTCGGGCGGGTCTCCGTAACGGTCTATGAGTTCGTCAATGAGGTCGGTTTTGTCTTCAGAGGTGTTTACTGTCATTATCTTTCTGTATATGTCAATACGCTGATTAAGGCTTGAAATATATTCTTCCGGAATATGTGCATTAATCTGTACGTCTATGAGACACTCCGGTATTTTTTCGGGTTTTTCGCCACGTTCTTCCGCCACTGCCTCAGAAAGAAGTTTTAGGTACATATCATAGCCGACAGCCTCCATGTGACCATGCTGTTTACCGCCGAGAATACTGCCTGCTCCTCTTATTTCGAGGTCACGGAGTGCAATGCGGAAACCACTTCCGAACTGTGTAAACTCTTTCATTGCATTGAGACGTTTTCCGGCGATTTCCGTTAAAACCTTGTCACGCTGATAAGTGAAATATGCATATCCACGACGGCTTGAACGTCCTACACGTCCTCTTAGCTGATAAAGCTGTGACAGTCCGAAACGGTCAGCGTCGTCTATAATAAGGGTATTAACATTAGGAACGTCAACGCCTGTTTCAATTATAGTGGTGCATACAAGAATATCTATCTCATGCTCAACGAGTTTTTCCCATATGTCAGACATTGTTTCCTCGTTCATCTGACCGTGTGCATAGGCTATGCGTGCTTCCGGAAAGTATTCCTGTAGCTGTGCCGTGCGTGACTGGATAGTTTCGATTCTGTTGTGGATATAATACACTTGACCGCCACGTCTCAGCTCACGGGTTATAGCCTGAATAATCATGCTTGTATTGTATTCTACAACATAGGTCTGTACCGGCTGTCTGTCCTGCGGAGGTTCTTCGAGTACCGACATATCACGTATTCCGGACATAGCCATATTGAGCGTACGTGGTATAGGAGTAGCCGACAGCATGAGTATGTCAACGCCGTTGAATGCTTCTTTGAACTTTTCCTTATGTGCTACCCCGAAACGCTGTTCTTCGTCAATTATTGCAAGTCCTAAGTCCTTGAAAACAACGCTTTTCTGTATTATCTTGTGAGTGCCTATCAGAATGTCGATTCTTCCCTGTTTAAGTTTTTTGAGAATTTCGGTCTGTTGTTTCTGAGTGCGGTAGCGTGAAAGAAGTTCGATATTTACCGGAAACTGTTCAAAACGCCTTAAAGCCGTCTGATAGTGCTGATAAGCTAATACTGTAGTGGGGGCAAGTATAGCACATTGTTTTCCGGCAAGCACGCACTTCATAGAGGCACGCAATGCGACTTCCGTCTTGCCGAAACCCACATCACCGCACAGAAGTCTTTCCATAGGCTTAGAGCTTTCCATGTCGGATTTTATTTCAGATATTGCTTGCAACTGGTCGTCTGTTTCGATATATGGGAAACGTTCTTCAAAGTCGTGCTGTATTTCGTCGTCCGGATAGAATGCAAAGCCCTTGCTGTGTTCACGTTTTGCATAGAGTTCTGTAAGTTCGTGAGCCATATCCTTTACGGCACGGCGGACGTTGTTTCTTGTTTTCTGCCATTCGTTTGACGAAAGTTTGTTCAGTTTCACTCCGGTATTGTCTCTCGGCGAAATGTACTTTGATACCATGTCAAGCTGTGTTACTGGAATGTACAGTTTGTCTGTACCTGCGTACTGAATAGTGATGTAATCTTTAGTCACGTCGTCAAATTCAAGCTTGCGTATGCCGATAAAGCGACCTATGCCGTGTCCGGAATGTACCACCAAATCGCCCTCTGCAATGTCGGCGAGACTTCTTATTTCCTCAGCCTTGTTTTTCTTGGGACGTTTTCTGTGCCTTGACTCCATTGACCGCCCCTGTGTTATAAGGACGGTTTTGTTTTCGGGATAGTCAAAGCCACTGCTGAAACTTCCCGACATGAGATATACCCTGCTTGTTTCCGGTACAGTATTGTCATGGCATATATCGCACGGAATATTATTGCTCTGTAAATCCTCACGGATAATAGGGAGAGTTTTTTCACTTCCTGCACAAAGAATAATCCTGTACTTACGCTTTATAAAGTCCTGTAGGTCTTCAGTAAGCTGTTTCATTTCACCGCTCCAGACAGCCGTCTGCATTGCCTCGAATCCGACAAGCCGGCGGAAGTCTATGCGTTCACCGCCCTGCATGAAACTGCTCATATAAAGACAAACATATTTTTCGGCAAGTTCATGTATCTGCGGAAGTTCAAGCACGTGACCGTCAAGACCTTTGCATAACTGTCCGTCTTCTATCAGAATTTTAACGTCTTCATTGTGGCGTAACGTTATACCGGAAGCCGAATCCATTACTGCGGAGTAGTCACTGAAAAATACCAGACCGTCCACATAGTCGAAAACAGTAGCCGGAGTATCATAGACAAGCGGATAATATTTCTGTCCGTGTGCGAGTACTTCTCCGGCTCTCAGCCTGTGAACGTCCGCACCTAAGTTTTCACGGACTAACTCGGCACGCTTGCCACGAACTTTCTTTATAAGGTTTTCAATGCGGTCTGCCAGTTCGTCATTGTCATAAAGTATTTCTGTGGCTGTAGGTATTTCAACGCTTTCAAGACTTTCAGTACGTCGCTGGGTGTCGGTCTCGAAATATGATACAGTGTCGATTTCGTCGCCCCATAGTTCTATACGGACGGGTTTTTCAGACTGTACCGGAAAAACATCTATAATAGAACCTCTCACCGAAAACTGTGACGCACCCTCTACTTTTTCACAGCGATGATAACCGTTGGCGGTAAGTTTTTTTGTAAAGTCTGCAATGTTTATTTCTTGACCTGTGGTTATTTCTATTGCGGAAGAAACAAGACAGTCTGCCGGAATAGTCGGTTGCATGACGGATTCTATGCTTGCACATATCACGCCGGAATGCCTTTTCATGACTTTTGAAAGTGCAGATATTCTCATATGTTCGTATTCATGGTTTGCTGTATCTACCGGAGTGAAAACAAGTTCCTTTGACGGAAAAAGCACAGCAGTTTCAGAGCCGGACATCATATTTATATCGTCGCATATTTTGCGAGCCTCAGCCTCAGAGCCTGTTATTACTATGTTTATTTTGTCTTCCGTAAGTGCGTGTATGAGGTTAGCTCTGTGTATGTGTGAAAGACCTGTTACAGAAACAGGCGTTATTTTTTTGTCTATGGCTTCACGGATACTTCTGTACCCCGAAAGCTCACGGAAAAGGTTTCTGAAAAGTTTCATGTCATGTCTCCAATCGGGATTTTTTTGTTCTTAATTATATTTATTCATAGCCTCGTCTGTTTTTCCCTGAACCATAAGCTTTATACTTTCACAGGCATTTTCTGCCGAGAGTTTCATTTTTTCAGCGTCATTGGGGCGGAACTTTCCAAGCACCCATTTTGCAAGGTCGTAATCGGGGTGTGGTTTTTTGCCTACTCCGACTTTTATTCTCTGGAAGTCGTCTCTGCCTGTGAGGTCGATAATGCTTCTGAGACCGTTGTGACCGCCGTGACTGCCTTTTCTTCTGATACGGATTTTACCGCAGTCAAGTGAAATATCGTCGCATACCACGATTAAATTATCAACATCAAGCTTGTAAAATTCAAGAGCCTGTACTATGGATTCACCGCTGTTGTTCATGTAGGTTGAGGGTTTGAGGAGCAGACATTTTATACCCTCTATGGTGATTTCGGCGGTTTTTCCCTTGAAACGCAGACGGTTTATTTCAGTGCCGTACTGCTGTGCAAGCATATCAACAACACTGAAACCCGCATTGTGTCGTGTATTGTCGTACTGCATACCGATATTTCCCAGACCTGCTATTATATATTCGGGTTTTCCTGTAGCTGTCGGGGAACTCTGTGAAATTTTATCAAACACATCAAAAATACTCATTGATATTTCCTCCTGTAAAAATTCTGTATATGAATTATAACATTTTTTTCTGATAATTTCAACTGCATACAGAAATGTAATTTTATATCGGATATGTATATTTTGTGCATAATGCTGACCGACAATACAGAAAATATGGTTTTATTCGTCAAGAATATATCAACCTCCCGTCTTCAACGATAATTTAAATCCAATCTGCTTGACAAATTTCAAAAATCATGATATACTGAATTTCAGTGTAAGTACAAAATAATCATAGGAAAAATTTATTTTTCCGTAAATGAAAATAAAGGAGTTATCTTTATGAAAATTAAAAAGTTTATTACAGCTATGGCTGTTACAGCATTTTCCGTATTGTCAGTGGCTACTATGGCGTTTACAGCATATGGTGCAGACATTAATATTCAGTATACACAGTCTGACAACGCCCTCACCACAAGCGATGATACTAACGAGGTAAGGCTTAACATCTGCAATACATGGAGCGGAAACAGCATTGAGGACATCAAAAGCGATACGCCTGTAAGTGAAAAAATTGTCGTTAACTTTACAGTTGACGGTATCGGCTCTGATTCCACAAGAACTAACGAAGACGGCACAACCGAAGACCTCTGTGCTTATCTTATCGGAAGCATAGGCTCTAACAGTGCTTGGAATGCCGAAGAAGACGGCAATGAAACTGTGGCTATCAATGGCGACGGCGATTACACTGTTACATGGACTCTTGACGAAGATTCAGAATCTATTGACAGTCTTATTCTTCAGTCAAATATAAGAATCGACGCTGAAACAACCCTCGAAGACAGCGGTATAACTCTTACTATAAATTATATTTCAACAGTCGGCGACGAGGAAGAAACAACAACTACTACCACTGAATCTACTACAACTACTGCTGCCGCTACTACCTCTGCAACAACAACATCAGCACCTATCGCAAACGCTCCCGCTCCTACTGGAGATACCGGCATGGGTGTGGCAGTTTCTGTAATGGCACTCGCTGGCGTGGCTGTGGTTGTATCAAAAAAGAAAAATAACTAAAATCTTCTGAGCGGATTTCCTCAGATATGTGTTAAATAATGCCCTCTGTGTATTTCAGGGGGCTTTTTTTACAAAATGGAGATACAACATTGAGTTACAAAAAATTATTTTTATCTGTTTTTTTATTTGCCGTGTCATGCACTTCGGAAGTCGGACAGCTTTCAATAAATATTCCGGAGCAGGCAGACGACCCAAATGCAGTTACCTTTGACAACGGCGATTTTTCTTTTGCCTCTGTGATAAATGATGACAATGATTCAGCTTGCGGAGAACTTTCTGTAGTTAATGTTCTCGGCAACAATATGCTTAAATTTACCGACGATATGACAGTACCGCTCGACCGCAAAGTACAGAAGATATGCATAAATTCTGCTAAACTTCTCGGCACGGAAAAACTTCCGGAAGTACGGAGCATAGAGTTTGATGTGTATGCGGACGCTGTTTCAGACAACTATATAAATCAAGACGGCGTTAATATGGCAGTTGCCGGAACTATCTGTATCGGTGGAGGTTCGGTTATAAGTATTAAAGATAAAGACGGTTATGGTAAATGGTACGATTTCGCCGAAACACAGGGCGGTGAATATAATCTGTCCATGTCTGGAGCAGTACACGGAAAGTTTAAATTCCTGCTTGCTGATACCGGTTACTGCTGGGACGAAAAAATGAAAGACGCTAATTTCTTGATTATGCGGTGGGGCAGTGAAAACCAGTCCAATCTTTATATTGACAATATAGTTTTTTACGACGAAAAACATAATTCAATACCTCTTTTATAAAGGTGATAAAATGAAAAAACTTATGGAAAAATTAAGAAGTATATCGGTAGCCGGAAGAATTGCATTTATTATAATGTGCATTGAAAAATATCTTGTTGTAAAATATCCGGAAAAAGACTGGTCGCCTATTGCTGAGGAAATGTGGCGTTTTAATGATTCTTACTGGGACGAATGGCTTTATTCTTTCACTGACTTGTTGCCGGAATATATTGACGAATACAATAACTTTGAAGAATATAACGGAAAATACAGCTATGATACTTTCGTGAACCTTTATGAAGATACTGGAATTGATATAAATGAACTATTAGTTTTGCTGACAGAATTTATGGAAATATACCTTTATACATGTGTCAGTCATTACACTGAAAGTATGTTTCCGGAAGTCATAGAGGAAGTTTTGAGTTATCTGACGAAAAATAATATTCCCGTACCCGATGTTGAAAAAGTTTCTTTTTCTGAGTTCCGTCAAAATCACGGATTCGGGGATAAATTCGACGGTCGCTATCTCTCAATAATTTTAAACAGATAATCGTTATTTATTTTACTGAAAAGTTAGAAAAATTCACAAAAATTTCCTTGACAATGTTCTTTATTTGTGATAAAATATATTGCAGATTTATTTAAGGAGGTTTTTTTAATGGATTTCTATAAAGACGGAAAATCTATTCTTGAACTTTTCAGAGAAATTTTGGAAGTGTTTCCTAAAAATAGTTGTGGTGCTGATGAAAAGCACGTGCCGGTGTATGAAGTGAACGACGGAAAAATCTGTGTGAAAGTCGGTTCTGCTGAACACCCTATGGCTGAAAATCACTACATTGAGTGGGTAGCAGTTCAGACAGACAAGGGCTTTTATGCAAAGAGATTTTCATTGGACGAAAAACCGGAGGCTTGTTTTACAGCAGACGGCGAAAAAATCGAGGCTGTATATGCTTACTGCAATCTTCACGGTCTCTGGAAAGCATAATTAATTTAAAAAATTTTTAAAAAGGAGTTTTTATCATGGCTGAAAACAAATACGCTGGTACTAAAACCGAGCAGAATTTAAAAGACGCTTTTGCAGGCGAATCACAGGCAAGAAACAAGTACACATACTTTGCATCTGTTGCTAAAAAAGCAGGTTATGAACAGATAGCAGAAATCTTCCTCCACACTGCCGACAACGAAAAAGAACACGCTAAAATGTGGTTCAAGGAACTCGGCGGAATAGGCGACACTGCTGAAAATCTTCAGGCTGCCACAGAGGGCGAGAATCATGAATGGACTGATATGTATGAGAGAATGGCTCAAGAAGCTGAGGAAGAAGGTTTCAAGGCTCTCGCTAACAAGTTCCGTATGGTTGGTGCTATCGAAAAACAGCACGAAGAACGTTACCGCAAGCTCCTTGAAAACGTCAACAATCAAGAAGTCTTTGAAAAGAGCGGTGTAACTGTATGGGAGTGCAGAAATTGCGGTCACATTGTTGTGGGTACTTCCGCACCTAAGGTCTGTCCGGTATGCGCACACCCGCAAAGCTACTTTGAAGTAAGAAGCGAAAACTATTAATCACATAAAAAGCGGACTGAAATATGTCCGCTTTTGTTTTAAGGAGGAAACAATGAATTACAACACCAATGACCCCGAAGCCGTCGCAATGCGTGAAAAAATGGAAAGGCTGAAAAAATATAATAAAATTAAAATATTTGATGTAATAAGCATTGAGGAAGTAAGGAAGTTTGAAGAAGAAAATAATATAAAACTCCCTGACGATTATGTATGGTTTATAACCAATGTCGCTAACGGCTGTACAGAAAGTAGTGGTGGTTATAACTACGAATTGAGTTGTGGATTCTATCCGCTTGAAAGTACAGAGTTTTCAAGTGAATATATTGAAGCTGATAAATGGGAAGACCATTATGGTGAAGAAAAATTCTCACTTAATATATCAAGTACGGGCTGTACCGGTTCATATGGGATTTTCCTAAAGGGCGAACATTACGGCGAAATATCTGACAATGATGAGGGATTAGCCTACTATGAACCGAAAAGAGTACACGGCTTTAAAGAATGGTATAACCTGCTCCTTGATGTGACACTTTCAGGACATAGCAGATTAGATTTTGACAGGAGATAACCGGAAAAACTCATGAATGATATTTATGATATTTTTTCACATGAAACAATTCTTGAAAATAAAAAAGTTATTTTTTTCATACTCATTGCTATAGACTGTCCGGATATGTTCAGTGCTATAAAACAGATTTTTATTCCGGAATGTTACGAGACAATAGCTTTTAAACTCGATACAGAAAATGGTATTTATTTTAAATACGCTTTCAGAGTAGCCATCATGAATCCAGAGTTTAAGGCAAGCGACATTGAAGATATTTCTAACCGTGATTTCGTCATGAAACATATAAGCTCACTCTATGAAGACGAACTGAAAAAAACGCACTGAACCTTATTATACGCAATCCAGAAACGGAGGAAACAAATGAAAAGAATTATTAAAAGCATGGAAGACAAATACCTTGCACCGTCGCTTGATTTGATTGAAAAAGTCTTCACAGAACACGACAACGCAAATGAGGGAAAACTTGTCCGTCGTCTCACTGAGGAGATACGTTCCAAAAAATATTATCTTCCGGAATTAGAACTCATCATGACCGACGAAAACGACAATATAATAGGTTATGCCATGTTTTCAAGATTTCATATTCAAGGAAAATATGAAAATGAAATGCTTTTGCTTAGTCCAGTTGCAGTAAAGACGGAGTTTCAGAGACAGCATATTTCAAAGGAGCTTATTGAATACGGTTTAAAAAAAGCAACGGAAATGGGATTTTCTGCCGTACTCGTCGAGGGCGACCCGAAAAATTATAATCTATGTGGTTTTGTGACAAGCTGTAATCATGGAATAGTTGCAGGGGAAAATATGCACATTCCGCACCCCGACTGTCTCATGGTTAAGGAACTCAAAAAAGGTGCATTGGAAAATATATCCGGTGCAGTGGACTACTCCTTTTATAAATCATTGTCATGAGCAGGAAAAAAAGAAAAAACAATAAGTGGTTACCGCCGGAAGACGCTGTTTCATATTTTTCACCCTCGTCAGACGACGATTTCAAGGCAAAACACCCTGTAGGATATTTTTTCCTTGTGATACTTGGAATTACAGCATTATTAATGCCATGTGTTCTGTATAATATTTATGCTACTTTAATAGTCGGCAGTGAAAGCGGTTGGATTCTGCTCGGGTGGGTCGGCGGATTTATTTTTGGTATAGGATTATTTAATTTTGTCGCAATCATAATAAAACAGTATCTCGGACACTGGGTATCTATTATTTCATTTGCGGTGGGATTTGCGTTGATTTTGATAAGTCTTTTACTTATATAATCAAGAAATAAAAAAGCCATAGTATTAATAATACTATGACTTTTTGTTTTTTTACAGAAACTGTCTCATGTCAAGTGATAGTTTTTCTTCTGTACCAATAAGACGACCGGCAATGCTTTTTGAGCGTTCGTCTGCTGCTTGATACTGATTAAGGTAACGGCTGAGGGACTTTATACCCATATGACAGCCGTCGGAAATAAGCTCTGCAATGTTGCTGTCGGATTCGTCCATTTTGAGTTTCATGTTAGTCTTTACCCATGACATACTTTTAGCCATAACACTTGGTTCTTTACCGTCGTCGTGATAGTCGGCAAGTGCTATCTGTAGGTCGGTTTTAAGTCTTTCGTTTTCGCCCTTGCTGTACAGGAGCGTATTTTTAAGGTTTTCGTCATGGACGTATTGCATTACATCGTCAATCGCCGAAACACCCATTTTTACGCCGGCGTCGCACTCACGGAGCAGTTTTATAGTATCCTGTTCAATCATAGTTTTAATCATCTCCTTTTGTGATAGTATTTACACAAAAGGTCTTTTTATACTACTCCTCTACAAACACTTCTTTCAGTACCTTGCTATGCGGATAGTATATCACATGGGCTTTTTTCTTGTAACGGTAAGTGCTGGTGTTAAAGTCAAATATTTCCTCGCCGTCTATGTAATCGTTGTCACGGAGAATATTTAAAGTTTCATCCGGCATATCAAGATGTATTTCCTCGCCGTCTATTTCAGTATAGAAGTAGTCCCACAATGTGCTGTACTCACTGGTAACTATAGTTTTTTCACCGGAAAATATATCCGCTGTATAGCTTATGCAGGTTATACAATGAAGTGCAAAAAGAAGAACGCATATAGTATTTAAAATAAAGTATCTTTTACGGTATTTTTCTATTTTTTTCAGTTTGCGGAAATATATAACTGTCATATATATTATCATGACTGTTGATACAACAAGCAACAGCGTGACAAGATACAGATGATATATCCCTGTTTTTATTTTTACGTTGTTTACATAGAATATTATTATTCCGCTTACAAGATTGAATAAGGCACAAAGCAATGAATATTTATCTATAGATTTCTGTTCGTCGGGCGTGAACGTTTCTTTATTGTCCATTTTTATATCTCCATAAGTTTTTCAGCCGTCCTTGTACATATGTCTGGATTTATTTCAATGTCCATATATACAGCGAACATTTTACGTATATATCCAGAAAGTTCTGAAATATCGTCCGTCCGGCAACGCAGATTATTTATTTCGCACAGGACGTAATAATAATTATCGTCTTTCCATGAGTTTTCCGGAGTGTCGTTAATTCCTGCCGTGTCGTTCAGTATGACTGTCAGTTTTCTGAAATCTCCGGCTGTGCTGTCCGAATTTACAAAACCGTCCGTCCATTCACTGTCTGTATCGGGCGTGAACTCGCTGATATAAAAGCAGTTTTCGGGGTATTTTGAAAATCCGTCAAGCATGAAATAACGCTCTATGGCTTTTTCGGCGTTCTCTCGTGACGAATATAAACCAAGATGTTTTATTTCTTTTCCGTCCGCAAAATCATAGGCGTGATAAAGAAGATAAAATTTTTTCATATATTACCTCATTCGGCGGAAATAATATAATAATATACAGGCTGTCCGCCGTCCACGAGCATGACCTCTATCTTGTCGCTGATTTTGGACTGTATAAGGTTTTTGGTTTGTTCAGCGTTTTCCTCTGTAACGTCCGCACCATAGATAAGCGTGATATAGCTTATGTCGCCTTTGGCAAGCTTTTTGCAGAGTTTCAGCACAGCCTTGTTAACGTCCTTTTCTGTAAACGCAAGTTTTCCGTTGTCAAGTGCGAGTATTTCGCCCTCTTTAATGGAATGCCCCTCAAACTCTGAATCCCTTACGGCGAAAGTAACAAGTCCGGTAGATACTCTCTCAAAAGCCTTAGTCATGTTAAGGCGGTTTTCGGCAAGACCCTCTGATTCGTCAAAAGCCAGCATTGCAGAGATACCCTGTGGTATTGTTCTTGTTTGGAGTACGCAAACTTTCCTGTCGGTGAGTTTGACAGCCTGCTCCGCCGACATGATTATATTTTTGTTGTTGGGCAGTACAAAAATAACTTCTGCCGGAGTGGCAAGGATAGCACGCAGAATATCATCTGTAGAGGGGTTCATGGTCTGACCGCCACGCACAACAACGTCCACGCCTAAGTCTTTAAACATTGCTTCTATGCCGTGTCCTGCTGCCACAGCCACAAATCCGAACTGCTTTTCGGGTTCAGCTGGAGTAAAACCTTCCTTTTCAGCGGTCTGTATTTCTTTTACCTTGTTTTCGTGCTGAATACGCATATTTTCTATTTTAGGCTTGGGGTTGTTGGTAAAGTAACCAAATTCAAGACCTTTCTGAATAGCGTTTCCGGGATTGTCTGTGTGGACGTGGACTTTTATTATTTTTTCGTCATCAACTACTACTACACAGTCGCCGATAGTTTCAAGATATGCCCTCAGCATAAAAGGGTCGGGACAGTCATCTTTCTTTTCAATCATGAACTCTGTACAGTAGGTATAATTTATTTCGTCGTCGTATTTGCTTACGGCGGTGCGGAAACTGTCATTATTTTCCTGCTGACTTGCGACAGGTTCGGCTATTTTTCCTCCGGCGAAAATATCCCTCATTGCAGTTAATATAATAACAAGACCTTTTCCGCCAGCGTCAACAACTCCAGCTTTTTTGAGTTGCGGTAACATATCTGTGGTCTGTGCAAGGATTTTTTCAGCTTCTGAACATATCTCAGTCCAGAAGATAACGTCCTCGTTTGTGGAAAGCGAAATCTCCCTTGCCTTTTCGGCACACACTCTTGCCACCGTTAGAATAGTACCCTCTACTGGTTTCATTACGGCTTTGTATGCCATTTTTACACCTATGTCGAGGGCATCGGCGAAATCCGCACAGTTAGCCTCATTACAGCCGGAAAGACCCTTTGCAATTCCTCTGAAAATAAGCGACAGTATAACTCCGGAGTTGCCCCTTGCACCTCTCAGAAAAGCCGATGCGGTTACTGAGGCAGTTTCGGAGACTGAAACGCTGTCGTCAAGTCTCTGAAGTTCGCCGAGTGCGTTTCCTATGGTCATTGACATATTAGTGCCTGTGTCGCCGTCCGGCACTGGATATACATTAAGTTCGTCAACTTCTTTTTTTCTGTTTTCAATAGTAATTCCTGCTGATATTACAGCGTCTCTGAATAATGCACCGTTTATCATTTTAATCCCCCATGTATCATTCTTTCATATCGTCAACGAAAACATTAACGCTGTTGACGTGTATTCCGGCGGTCTCCTCAACCGTAAAGCTTACTCTGTGTATTATGCTGTTTACGGCAGAGTTTATGTTAGTGCCGTATGAAACTTTTATATGCAGGTCTATTGCTATTCCGCCGTCTTCAGTGTGGATTACAACACCACGTCTTTTAAAGAGCCTGCCCCTCGTGATTGAAGACACAGCCGACCTAAAAGTATTTGTACTGCATACGTCCGCAACGCCGAAACAGTCACATACTGCATGGCGTACTATTTCTGTGATGTAGTTTTCTGAAACCGAAATCCTGCCTATATGATTTTCAATATTTATCATAAAGAAATTCCCCTTTCTGTTTTTACAATGAGTATTATTAAAGATTATAACACATATCCGGTCTGTTTACAAGAGTATTGTAAATTTTAATCTGCTTTTTCTTGACAATCAGTTATAATATGCTTATAATAAAAAGCATAATTACATTATAATGAACAGGAGAATATACTTTGAAGAACTTACTTTTTATAGGCGATGTGGTCGGAAAGTCCGGCTGTGATTTTTTAGCGGAAAAACTCCCGCAGATGAAACGTGACTATAAAATAGACATAACCGTTGTGAATGCCGAAAACTCCGCACAGGGCAACGGTGTTACGCACAGTTCGGCAGATAGTATTATAAAAGCAGGTGCGGACATTATAACCACCGGAAATCATGCTTTCCGGCACAGAGATGAGCTTGGCATATATGAGAGAGATTATATTATCCGTCCGGCTAACTATCCGGAGGGTGCTTGTGTCGGTAAAGGCGTATGTGTTCTTGATATGGGTGCTTATTCCGTTGCTGTGGTAAATCTTATGGGTACGGTATACCTCGACCCACTTGACAATCCATTTACTAAAATAGACGAGATACTGCCCGAAATAAACACTAAAAATATTTTTGTGGACTTTCATGCAGAGGCTACTTCTGAAAAAAAAGCTATGGGTTATCATCTTGCCGGAAAGGTAACAGGAGTTTTCGGTACTCACACCCACGTGCAGACAGCAGACGAAACTATTATTGATTCTCACACGGCTTATATAACAGATACAGGCATGACAGGCGTTGAAAGGTCGTGTCTCGGCGTTGATATAAAGCCGGCTGTTGACCGTCTCAGATTCCGTATGCCTGTGCGTTTCAGAGAGGCTGAGGGGAAGTGTTTCCTGTGCGGAGTGGTGGTTTCATTTGATGAAAAATCCGGCAAATCGCACAAAATTCAGCGTGTGATTATCAGATAATTCACAAATTTTTTCTTCGTATATTATTATTTTCAATTCCTATTGACAAATGCTTTTTTTTATGATAGAATATATCCAATCGGTATTATTTCTATAATCCGTGATTAAAATTGCATTATATCTTAATTGCAGGAGGGTCATTATCATGGAAGTTTTAAAAGTTTCATCACATTCATCACCAAATTCTGTCGCCGGAGCTATTGCCGGAGTTATCAGAGAGCAGAAAGCTGTTGAGGTTCAGGCAGTGGGTGCAGGTGCTGCTAATCAATCAATCAAAGCCATCGCAATCGCCAGAGGCTATCTCGCACCTATCGGTATTGACCTCGTTTGTATTCCGGCTTTCGCTAATATCCAGATTGACGGCGAGGAAAGAACCGCTATCAAGCTCATCTGTGAAAAGCGATAAGCTGTAATTTAATTCTGATTTCATGGGACGGACAGTGTTCGTCCCTGATTTTATATGAGGTGAATTTATGTCTTCAGTATTATTCGGCGGAATAGAAAATCTAAAGGGCATTGGCTCGGCAAAGGCTGAAAAATATCAGAAACTCGGTATAACGTCTGTCTATGAACTGATATGTCATTTTCCAAAAAACTATCTTGACTTTCATTGCTGTGTGCCTGTGCGTAATGCTGTTGTAAATGAACATAACTGTATCAAGCTGAAAATAAAAAGCAAGTCCAAACCACAGGCGGTAAGAAACAATCTGGTTGTCTGCAAAGCAGTAGCTACAGACGGCACAGACGATATAACTATAGTCATGTACAATAACGTTGCGTCTTTTAATTATTTAAAAACAGGATATGAGTATTATATGTACGGCAAGGTGACTGAAAATCTTTTCGGCAGAGATATTAGTTCACCAGTATATATACACGCCAGTGAAAAGAACTTCATACAGCCTATGTACAGGCTAACTCAGGGGCTTACCGTTAATGTGGTGAGGGCAGACGTAAAAAAGGCTCTTTCGGTAATGAGGTGCGAACCCTTTGAAACTTTGTCCGGCGAGATACAGAAAAAATATAACCTCAGACCTCTTATGTGGTCTCTCGAAAATGTGCATTTTCCGGACAGCAGAGTTTCAGAGGAGCAGGCACGCAGACGACTTGCGTTTGATGAACTTCTCCGATTACAGCTTGGTATGTCGCTTATGCGTAACCGAACTAAAAGCCACACAGCCTTTAAAATGGACAGGTCGGTTGATATTGACGGCTTTATAAGCAGTCTGCCCTTTGAACTCACAGACGACCAGAAAAAAGCCTCTTTTGAAATCATAGACGATTTATGCAGTGATACACCAATGAACAGACTTTTACAGGGCGATGTTGGCAGTGGCAAGACCGCTGTTGCATCTATAGCCTGTTGTTTTTCTGCTAAAAACGGCATACAGTCGGCACTTATGGCACCCACTGAAATACTCGCTTCACAGCACTATAAAACCCTGTGCGGATTCCTTGAGCCTTTCGGCATAAGAGTGTGTCTGCTGACCGGTTCGCTCACTCCCAAAAAGAAGTCCGAATTAAGAAAGGAAATAGCCGACGGTGGTTATGACGTTATTGTGGGTACTCATGCAATCATTCAGAAAGACGTTGAATACAAGTCGCTCGGACTTGTCATTACCGACGAACAGCACCGCTTTGGCGTGGCACAGAGGTCTGCACTTGCCGAAAAGGGCGGTACTCCTCATAAGCTCGTAATGTCCGCTACTCCGATACCCCGAACCCTTGCACTGATGATTTATGGGGATTTGGATATATCCGTAATTGCACAGTTGCCAAAAGGCAGAAAACCTGTTACTACCTATGCTGTCACCGGAAAAATGCGTAAAAGGGCGTTTAATTTTGTGCGTGACCGTCTCAGAGAGGGCAGACAGGCGTATGTGGTGTGTCCGATGATTGAGGACAGCGAGAGCGAACTTTTCGCCGTAAAGTCGTATGCGGACAATGCCGTTAAGAGCGACCTCATAGGGTACAGCGTGGAACTTCTGCACGGCAAGATGTCCGCACAGGAAAAAGAAAACGTCATGCAGAGATTCCGTGACGGTCAGACAGACGTGCTTATATGTACTACAGTGGTAGAGGTAGGCGTGGACGTGCCGAATGCTGTAGTCATGGTTATTGAAAACGCTGAACGTTTCGGACTGTCGCAGATTCATCAGCTGAGAGGACGTGTGGGGCGTGGACAATATGAGAGTTTCTGTATTCTTATTACTGATAATACTTCCGACGAATGTATACGCCGTATGAAGATAATGTCCTCGACTACTAACGGTTTTGAAATATCTGAAGAAGATTTGAAAATGCGTGGACCGGGTGACTTCTTCGGAAATGCACAGCACGGTCTTCCAACTTTGAAAGTAGCTGACATATCATGCGACATGGCACTCATGAACTCCGCTAAACAATGTGCCTCTGAAATCCTCGCCGGAGACCCTGAACTTTCAGAGCCGTACAATTCAGCACTGAAAATGGAGGTTATAAGGCTTTTTGATAAGGATATTATTAGTTAAATGAAAATTTTTATTTGATTTTTTGGCGAAATACAGCCTTTTGAAAATTTTTTGAAAAAAATCTGAAATTTTTTTCAAAAAAGGGGTTGACAAATTGAAAAAGCTGTGCTATAATAATATACGTCGTCAAGGACAAGACGAAAAACGAAAGCATAGTGTGGGGGTTTAGCTCAGCTGGGAGAGCATCTGCCTTACAAGCAGAGGGTCACAGGTTCGAGCCCTGTAGTCCCCACCACATATGGCCTGGTAGTTCAGTTGGTTAGAACGCTGCCCTGTCACGGCAGAGGTCGAGAGTTCGAGTCTCTTCCAGGTCGCTTTCCTAAAAAGCTTCTGTAGCTCAGTCGGTAGAGCAGAGGACTGAAAATCCTCGTGTCGTTGGTTCGATTCCGACCGGAAGCACCATAATGCGGATTTAGCTCATCTGGTAGAGCGCCACCTTGCCAAGGTGGAGGTAGCGAGTTCGAGCCTCGTAATCCGCTCCATAGTACTGGGGTAATAACCTTGGTATTCAGACAATCCCGAAGCAGTGGTTTCGGGATTTTTTTCTATATTTGGATTTTTGCGGTTGGAGGACTGAAATGCCGTCAAGTAAAGAATATTTATCTAAAGTAACAAAATCGTCTGTTGAGATGTTGTCGGCAAAGCAATGAATTTATTGATTTATGTGAAAATAATTACGCTTTACATGAAGAAAAGATTAAGGGTGTGAAGTAATTATGAATAAAATTATATTGTCGGCGGTATTTATACTGTTTGGTTGCGGAGTAATGGGCATTCCGGCGTTTTTTTCCGGACGACTTCTGTATCAGAATATTATGATATTCCGAAAAGGCGAAAAGTTTTCCGGAACTTGTACAGGTTATAAATTTGAACGCTGGAACTGCGGTTATGATGTGTACTGGAATGACGGCAGCAGGAAACTTCACGGTCGGTTTGACGTGCCGATAATTAGATTTAAATATCCGTTTGCGGTTGACGTTTACAGTATGAATCATGCCACAAACTTAGGAATGTTCACTATTATCAAAAATATTTTATGTTTTGCGGTCTGTGCGTTGCTGTGGATAGCCTGTACAGGCATTACACTAAACGATATCTATAATCTTTTTATATATTAAGAAAATACATGATTATGCGGTTGAGTGTCGGAGGAGAGGTTTTGGCGAAAAAATTCTTAGCTATTTTAATGGTTATAATAAGTATCATATGTATAGTATACGGCGGAAATTTTATCAAGAAATCCGGCGTTTTTGCACCATATCCGGAAACAGAACTGCTTTCGGTCGCTGATTCTGTCACAAGACCTGTCTATGAACAGCTTGACGAGACTGAAAAGGCTGTATATTCTGCACTATACAACGGCATATCTGAAAAAAAGACTGAAATTCCTCTGCCGTGTGAAGTGTCCGGAGATGTGTATTCTAAAGTTTATTGTATATTTGAAAAGCAGGAGGGCGGTTTTTTCTATATTGATTCTACTTACTATACCGCTGAAAAAATCCGTAATGCTCAGATTATCTTACGTGAAAGTCCCGATACGATAGAGCAGAAAATGACCGATTTTGAAAGTTCTGTAGATAAAGTCTTGGCTAATGCTCCCGACGGAGACTATGAAAAGGCTCTTTATATTCATGACTATATCGCAGAAATCTGTCATTACAATACAGGCGATGACTATGAATACAGCTCAACGGCTTACGGCTGTCTTGCAGAGGGGCAGGCTAACTGTGAGGGTTATGCAAAGGCTTTCTGTTACCTCGCCAGACGTTTGGACATGAAATGTATACTCATTACCGGAAAAACTGACAAGGGTGAAAATCATGCGTGGAATCAGATTGAAATTGACGGCGACTGGTATAACCTTGATGTGACATGGGACGATATGGACATTTCCGGCAGTACGAGGAGAGCGTATTTCCTTTGTGATGACAAGACCTTCGGCAAAACTCATATCGCTGAAAATAACTATTTTAGTCCTTTTGAATGCACCTCCGACAAAAATAATTATTATGTCAGAAACGGTCTTTTTGCCGTCAGCAACGACGAGGCAGACACAATTATTAGGCGTGAAGTAACTTCCGGAAAACGTGTAATTGAACTGAAATTCGCCGATAGTAAGGCATATGCGGATTTCAAGAACGAGTACATTGAAAATCAGAAAATGTTTGATGTGATACTTGAATGCGGTTACATCAGCGATGGACAGATTGCTGTCACTCTGCGTGAAACAGAAGAAGAATATTGCGTAACTTTGGACTTTTCATAAATTTTTGGTTAATTTATACATAATTTTGATTGATTTCTTGAAATAATTATACTTAAAATCGTATTGACAAAAACACAAAACAGTGCTATAATAATAAAGCTGTCGGACGAGAGCGGAATAAACGAAAATGTTTCTGG
>JAMPAU010000001.1:372158-506643 GCA_023667045.1 Ruminococcus flavefaciens
TAACGTATACACGAGTTCCAGTCGTGCGCCTTAGACCAGCTCAGCCACCTGTCCACCTTATAATATTGTGCGGTAAAACCGCTTTGGTGCGAGTAATGGGACTTGAACCCATACGTCCTTCGACACACGCCCCTCAAACGTGCCTGTCTGCCTATTCCAGCACACTCGCAAAGTACTTTTATATTATACACTGCAAATTTCAAAATGTCAATAGTTTTGAGAGATATTTTTTTATTTTCATCATATCTGATAAATATTAATGCATTTACCGACAAAAAATTGCACACATTCACAAAAAAACGTCTGTTATAATGCCGTGTGCTGATGGATTCGACACAATAACCCTGCACTCTGCATTGAAATTATTTCCCGACAGATATAAAATATAATTGTAGGGATTTACAGAAAAGGAGTATTATAAAAATGGAAAATGATAAAATCAAAGTACTGATTGGCGACAATACAGCCGAAAACGGTATAAAACTCGCCTCAAAACTCAGTGCAATGGGCTTATACGCCTACACACGCAAAAACGACGGCAGAGCGATTTTCAGCTCAATTGTAAAGGACAACCCAGACGTTGCCGTTATAAGTCTTTCTGTTCCTGAGCTTGATATAATCAGCATCATGAAACAGTCCGGAAACGTCCTCACACAGCCACCGGCTTTTATAATCACGTCGGACGTAAAAAACAGCTTTATAGAACGACAGGTTATAGAAAACGGTGCGTCCTATTACATAGCAAAGCCCTTTGAGGCTGAAACTCTCTGCTCTATAATCAAGTCCGTTTCAAGAAAAACAGTATCGCCCGACTGTGCCGACATGGAAATAATCGTAACGGATATAATCCGCAAACTCGGCGTACCTGCTCATGTAAAGGGCTATCAGTACCTAAGAACAGCGATTCTCAATGCAGTAAACGATATTTCCCTAATGAACTGCGTTACCAAACAGCTTTACCCCTCAGTCGCACGGCAGTATGGCACAACCTCATCAAGAGTAGAACGTGCTATACGCCATGCAATAGAAATAGCATGGGAAAGAGGCAGTACCGAAACACTAAGCTCTTTCTTCGGCTACTCAATAACTTGCTATCACGGCAGACCAACCAATTCAGAATTTATCGCACTCGTTACAGACAAGCTGAGATTACAGATAAAGACAGTTTCACCAACGAATACAGTTTATCAGTAAAAATCGAATATTAACCGGTCTTTTCAGTACAGCGGTGGACAAACGGCTACAGAAATATTTCCGGTCAGCATTGGATTATCAGCTTCTATGAAAGAAGCTTTTTTTGTATATTTTATTTATGTAATATTTCCGGAAATAAATATATACAGGGCAGTATATGCACAAATATACGTCCGGTCCGGAAAAATATCTTTATTCGGGTATATCACGTACCCGATTTTTTTATATCTGAATGCAGACAATGTGTTTTTTTGGTGAAATCTCTTGCAATCTGTCCGGAAATATGTTATCATGGAATACAAGGAGGTTTTCTGGAATGCAAAATATCTTTTCAGTTATTTTTATGAATATATGGGGCTATGATATGATTATCTTCATAGTTGCCGTTTTTACCGGAATTATATATTATTTTCTGAAAAAATCAGCGGACAGGCTCTACAAAAAAATGCACCTTACTGTTTTTGTGCCGGACAGCGATATTTCACAGCAAGAGGCAGTTTCCGATATATCTGAACTGCGTGAGACAGACGTTGTAAATATGCGTAACCATACTGGCAGTCTCTATTCAGTTTTCGTCAATCTTACCGGAATATTTCCACTGCTTGGCATTCTCGGCACAGTCACTTCCCTGCTTAATCTTGTTGCCGATACTTCCAATATTACCGGAAACTTCTATGGTGCGTTGACCTCTACTTTCTGGGGGCTTATTTTCGCTATAATATTCAAATTCCTTGACGGCATTATTTCCGCACGTATTGAGGACAACGAAAAAAGCGTTGCCCTGTACCTTGAACGCAACTCAAGGACAGTCGCTGAAAAAGAAAAGGTACTTATATGAAAAACAAAGGCATAGTTATTGAGCTTACCGCACTGCTGGACGTTATTCTTATAATGATGTTCTGGCTGATGATGAATCTACAGGACAACAACGACAGCATACGTGCCGACGCTGACAGCAGGATTTCACAGGCAGAACAGCAGGTACAGACCGCTGAGGAAAAAGTCTCACAGGCTGAAAAACTCGCTGAAGATGCCGTCGCTGAAATGGAAAAACTACAGGCTGAACTTGAAAACGTCCGTGAACAAGCCGAAAAGGAAATTGCTGAATCGTGGAAAGAGGCGGCAAGCATTAACGATAACGCCACCGCTAATCAGCTTGCACTTGACAGGTATGAGCATGGTATGCTTATAACAATAAATCTGTGCTACAGCGAATCCGGCGAAATACTTATATCGGACAGCAGTGAAACTCTCGCATACTCCGACATTGAACAGGAAAATATCTCTCAGTGCTTAATGTCTTCATTTGAAAAGTTAAGTCTCGGACAGAATGATGTTATTCTCTGTGCTATGACCTACAACGGCAGTACGGCTCTATATAAGGACGTAAAGGCAGTCCGCACAGCTGTAAACGACGTGAAAGAACTTTACCCTAATCTGTACTGCACTTACATCAACACAAAGGAAAGGTGATTACTAATGAGCAAAAAAAACAACGAAAAAGAGGAAAAGAAAAAAAGCAAAGTTCCGGCAGTGCTTATTGTGCTTCTGCTGATTATTGCATTGCTGATGATTATAGGAAGTCTTGGTTTCGGCGGTGGCGGAGGATTCGGTTTCGGCAACGGCAATGGCACTTCCGGAAACTCTGTATCAGAAAATGAAAATTCTGATTCTGTCTCAGAAAGTACAGACGAAACAGACAGCGGAAACTCCGAAACTGAAACAACAGAAATATCGCCGGAAAGCATAATATACATACAGGTGACTGTTTCGGGCGATACCTACCTTATGGACGGCAGTGAAACTACTCTTGATAACCTCATAGAAACAGCTACCGGCGACAATATCGTTGTAAGAATCACAGACGACAATGCAGTTGCCGACACTATGGACAGCCTTATATCTGCCCTCAGTGAAAATAACATCTCCTATACAACTCCTTAACTTATGGGAGAAAAATCAATGAAACTTGACGGTATAGGGTTATTTGTAAATGATATGCCAAAAATGATTCGCTTTTACAGAGATGTTTTAGGCTTTGAGATAAAAGAAAATGAAGACGCTGTGAATGTCATGCTGGTAAAGGACGGAACTCTATTTATGCTTTATGGCAGAAAAAATTTTGAGAAGATGACCGGAAGAAAGTATGAATATATAAAAGGTTTCAATGGTCATCATGAGATTGCTCTATACGTTGATAAATTTGATGAGGTTGATGAAAAGTACAGAGAAGTTATTGCCAAAGGTGCAGTATCAATCTTAGAGCCTACAACAGAACCTTGGGGACAAAGAACTTGCTATATTGCAGACCCAGAGGGAAATTTAATTGAAATAGGTTCTTTTAACAAACCTTTTGAACGATAAAAAAAACGGACTTGCATAAAGTCCGTTATTTTTTTATATTCCGTAAAATCTTCTGAAATTTTCAGACAGAATCATTCTGTTTTCCTGCTCTGTGAATCCATAGCTTAAAAATCTTTCAAGTTCTTCCTCATGGCTCCACATGGGGAAGTCAGACCCGAAGAAACAGTTTTCAACGCCGTACTTTTCTATCAGACAGCGGACATACTCCGGACGAAGAAATGCCATTGAACTGCTTATATCAAAGGTTACATTCTCCAAACCGGCGAGACATTCCTCAGCCTCCAACCACCTCTCATAACCGCCGAGATGTGCAGCTTGAATTTTAAGTTTCGGGAAATTCTTATGTATATTAGCTATTTTCTTTGGTGCTGAATACTCGTAACGCCTGTCTCCGCAGTGAATAAGCAAAGGCATTACGTCCTCTATCATCTCGTAAATTTTAAAAGCCTCTGGAGAATCAGCGTCAAACTTCTGAAAGTCGGGGTGTAGCTTAACGCCGTGCAGACCAAGTTTTTTAATCTGATTTATGTCTCCCTCTATGTCTGCTGAATCGGGGTGAGTAGTTCCCAGACCGACAAAGCAGGGATTTTTCACACACTCACGTGCGATAAATTCATTTATAGAACTTATCTGATGTGGAGTTGTGGCGGTCGAGCAGACAAGATATTTTGATACGCCTATCTTTTCACCGCTCTCGATAAGCTTTTTACTCATGCCACAGCTTTCCATATGCAAATCATAGAATGCTCCGATATTGACGGTAGCGTTTTCGGCTATTTTTTCTGGAAAAATATGTGCATGAGCGTCAATTATTTCGTATTTGCTGTAAATTTCTGAATCCATAGTTTTTAAGCCTCCTAAGAGTTATTATAACCCTTTTTTTAATATTTGTCAATATATCACAGACGTTCTCTGAAATCCTCATAGCCGAAGTCACGGAGAGTTTCAAATGTGCCGTCTGTTTTCAGAAGAAGTATTGACGGCAGTGCCATGCCGTTGAAAGTATTATTTTTAACCATAGAATATATAGCCATATCCTCAAAAACAAGCCTGTCGCCGATTTCAAGGGGGCTGTCAAAAGAGTACTCCCCTATCACGTCACCAGCGAGACACGTCTGTGAGCCGAGACGGTATGTATATTCTTTTTCACCGGAAAGTCCAGAATCTCTGAGGGGCGGACGGTAGGGCATTTCCAGTACGTCCGGCATATGACATGAAGCCGAGCAGTCAAGAATAGCTATCGGCATATCATTGTGAATGATGTCAAGGACTTCCGTGACAAGATAACCGGCATTGAGTGCCACTGCCTCACCCGGTTCTAAATATACATCAAGGTTATATCTTTTCTGCATACGTTTTATACATCTTTCAAGGCGTGGTATATCATAGTCCGGACGTGTAATATGATGTCCGCCCCCGAAATTCACCCACTGCATTTTTTGGAGTACGTCACCGAACTTTTCTTCCACAGCGTCAAGAGTTTTTTCGAGGTCGTCCGAGTTCTGTTCGCACAGCGTATGAAAATGCAGTCCGGACACGCCGTACAGATTATTAACGTCAAAATTCTGACGTGTAATGCCGAGACGTGACTTTGGTGAACATGGATCGTAAATCTCGTGACCCTCTTGTGTGGAGCATTCCGGATTTATTCGGAGACCTATTTTCTTGCCTGCTCCCAGTACTTTTTCACGGTACTTTTCAAGCTGACTGAAAGAATTAAATATAATATCGTCGCTGTATGAAATTATCTCGTCGATTTCACTTTCACGGTAGCCTGCACAAAAGACATGGTTTTCCTTGCCCATTTCCTCAAAACCTAACCGTGCTTCATAAAGTCCACTGCAAGCTGTACCGGAGAGGTACTCGCCTATCAGCGAATAAAGATGATAGCACGAAAAGGCTTTCTGTGCAAGCAGAATTTTACAGCCTGTGCGTTCCTGTACACCTTTGAGTATTTCAAGATTATGTATTAGTTTTCCCTCGTCTATTACATAACAGGGAGTCTTTACTTTATCGAACATTTTTCACCTCAGAATATTGATTTTTTCTTGCCTTTGTCGTTTTTCGGGTAAGTACGCACACGGACAATATATTCTATATTTACAATGCTTTCGCTGTCCTTTTCGTCAATGCGTATAAAGCCGTCGCCGATTTCAAGCACCCGTGCAATAACCATTTGTTCGTTGTCCAGATAGATAACGCACTCTTCCTTGTCATCAACAAAACGCTGTAATGCTTCCTCAATTTTCATTAAAACTCCTCCTTAAAATATGGACTTCTTTTTGACTTTCAGCTTTTTTTCCTGCTCATGATAAACATAAACGCTGACGATATATTCAGTGTTTATGATTCTCTCAACAAGTCCGCCGTCTTCTTCAACACATACAAAACCGTCACCGATTTCAGTTATTCTGCCGTCAATGTCCTCGCCTTTTCTTAGTGTAAAAGTGCATTCTTCCTTGCTGTCAAGAAATTTCTGCAATGCGTTTTCAATTTTCATAAAAATACCTCCTTATTCCGTAAAGAAAAAGTCATGGATAGCTCCGAATATGCCTTTTTTTTCAGAAATTTCCTTTACTTCATTTTTACCGGATTTTCTTTCAACCGGACGTACACTCACTATATAAGCAGTGTTTACAATACTGTCAAAATAGTCAGTGCGTATAAAGCCGTCGCCGATTTCTGTAATTCTCGCAACAAACGTCTCCTTTGTTATAAGGTGTATTTCACACTTTTCCTTATTATCAACAAAACGCTGTAATGCGTCCTCAATCTTCATAAAAAATACCTCTTTATTTATCTGAAAAAATAATCACGAATGATTTCAAATATGCTTTCCTCTTCAAGAATTTCCTGTTTATTCTTGTCAACAATGTGCATACGCACTATGTAAGCGGAATTTACAACAAACGGAGTACCAGAATAAAACCATATGAAACCGTCGCCAATTTCGGAAATTTCAGAGGTAAAAGTTTTCTTGTTTTTAAGATATACCTTGTATTTCGGCTTATCCAACAAAGAAGGCATACCCATTTTCAAGGCTGTGATTACCTCCAGTATATACGCCGTATTTATAATATTTTCGGAATGTCCGTCGCTGATATGGACAAATCCGTTTTTTACTTCAAGAATTTTTCCAGTATAAAGTTTTCCCGTTATAAGCTTTATTTCGCATGGATTGCCTCCAACAAAACTGCTCCGTAATGTATCTTCAAATTTCATTCAAAACCTCCCTTAACAGTATCGGAGATACTGCATATTCTTGTATTCATAGTCTGGGACTTTCCTAAAAAACATCTTTTCTCTGTACTTTGACTTATCACAGTTAATGAAATTCACAACATACATCACATAATACCACTCCTCGTCAAGTGTGATGTGCCGTTCATTGTAAATGATTCTGCCGTACTCGTCCGGTTTAAGATTAAAAGCCGTTTCGTTTATGATGTCGTTGTAGCAGAACGGCGAATTATCATTCAAAAAGTCCTCATTATGACCATAGCGTTTGAAAGCGTTATATCTTGTAAAATATCTGTCATCACAGAATCTTATTTTATAAGTATCGCCGACCTTGATTATACGGTTATTTTGGAGAAGTTTTATATAATTATAAACGGGGTCTAATTTATCAGCGTTAAATATTTCCTCTCCGTACTCTTCAAAAACCGGATTATATTTTTTTATTCCGTCGGTATTCTGAAACATTCCTACTCCTTGATAAAGCACTTCACAGTCCGGAACTTTTTCAATCTTTATCGGTGCAAACTTTATAGCATTTCTTGCGTTGGCGTAGTTGGCATAACGGACGTTTTTATAATAAGTCAAGGAAATATGCTGTATAAAAAGCATTAAAGCACGTCCTTTCAGCAATATTTAAGATACTGCATATTCTTGTATTCATAGTCGAGGACTTTCTTGAAAAACATCTTTTCTCTGAATTTTGATTTATCGCAGTTCACGAAATTAACCGTATGAATGCAGTAGTACCATATTTCAGTGTGGTGCATGACTGTTCTGTCATTGTACATGATTCTGCCGTACTCGTCGGGCTTGAGGATAAAAGCTGTCTGATTTACAACGTCAGTATAGCTGAACGGCGAGTTATTGTCCCAGTAGCCCTCATTACTTCCACGACGTTTAGATATATTACAACGTTCATGAAAATAATCATCACAGAACATTATTTTATAGTTTCCGTCCTCTTGAAATATTCGTATATTACGTATAAGATTTCTGAGATTTTCCATGCGGTCACGACTTCCTGATGTGAAAATCCCGCCGTTGAATTTTCTGTAATCCTCATTCCATAACTGAATACCGTCCGGCGACTGTCTGAACATAGAACGCTGATAGAATACTTCACAGTCGGGATTTATATTTTCTGTCTTTACCGGAATGAATTTTAAAGCATTGCGGATATTGGCATATTTAGGATAACGGACGTTTTTTCTGTACCATATATCAACTTCCTGTACAAAGAGCATTAAAAACATCTCCTTAACAATATCTGAGATACTGCATATTCTTGTATTCATAGTCGGGGACTTTCCGGAAAAACATCTTTTTCCTGTACTTTGACTTGTCGCAGTTAATGAAATTCAATGTATGCAGTTCATAATACCATTTTCCAGTATCAGATGAGACGTATCTGTTATTATAGATTATTCTGCCGTACTCGTTGTTTTTTAGAGTGAACGGACTTTTAAAATAACCTTTTGATTTTCCGTCCCTGTATATTATTTCATAATTTCTGTCGGATTTTTTTATTGATATTCTGTTGTCGAACGGCAAAAAATTATAACATTGTGGATTATATAAACTTGGGTCATCGCTATTGCACTTTCGGGTTGTATTGCTATATTTATGAAGTTCGTCCGTATTCTGAAAAAGCATTATCTGGTTGAAAAGCACTTCACAGTCCGGAACTTTTTCAATTTTTACCGGTGCAAACTTTATAGCATTTCTTGCGTTTGCGTAATCTGCATATCGGACATTTTTGCAATAAGTCAATGAAATATGCTGTACAAAAAGCATTATAAGTCACTCCTTATGTCAATGCCGGACAGTTTATTTATTATGTCGTTCATTTCTGATATATCAACGAAAGCTTCAGTAACTTCCGCACCCTCAAAAATTAATATGGATTCTTCTTTGCAGTAGTCCGGCTTTGCGGAAAGTATACGGATTTTTTCGCCGTTGCTTACCGCAAAAACCAGATAGCCGTTATCGTACAGTGACGGAGTTGAAATCATATAACGATAGTCTTGGTCAATATCCCAGTCTTCCGGATAAACTAAATTATATAGTTCAGTGTAAGCCTTTTGTGTCGGCATACTGAATATTTCTTCATTGACCGGAATATTTTTCAAAGATTTTATTAAGTCCCAAAACTCATAGGAGAGCGTCGCCGACTGGATTTCTTTCGGGAAAATCTCACCGTTAACCGCAAGAAATAGTATTCCGTTCTAAAAACTCCGGTCGGCATTCCAGCACTCTACCATGTCAACAATTACTGCAAAACAATATGGATTCCCTATAATCATCAGTCAACAAGTGTCGGATTGAAATCTTCTTCCCAAGGCAGACCCCATTTATTAAGTGCCTGCATGAACGGGTCGGGGTCAAACTCCTCTATATTGTAAACTCCGGCTTTGTTCCACTGTCCAGTCATAATCATCATAGCACCAATCATTGCCGGTACGCCTGTAGTATAGGATATAGCCTGTGAGCCTACTTCCTTATAGCACTCTTGATGGTCGCATATATTGTAGAGGTAATAAGTCTTGTCCTTGCCGTCTTTCTTTCCACGGAAGATACAGCCGATATTTGTTTTTCCGACGGTTCTCGAACCAAGTGAGGCGGGGTCGGGCAGTACAGCTTTGAGGAACTGCAAAGGCACAATCTCCTTGCCCTCATACATAATCGGCTCAATAGATGTCATGCCGACGTTTTCAAGGCATTTGAGGTGCGTTAAATAGCTCTGTCCGAAAGTCATAAAGAAACGTATTCTTTTAATGCCTTTTATGTTGAGTGCGAGAGATTCAAGTTCTTCATGGTGCAGTAAATACATATCCTTTTCGCCCACGCCCTTGAAATTGTAAACACGCTTTATCTCCATAGGTTCGGTCTCAACCCACTCGCCGTTCTCGATATAACTGCCCTTTGCGGAGACTTCACGTATATTTATTTCGGGATTGAAGTTTGTTGCAAAAGGATAACCGTGGTCACCGCCGTTGCAGTCGAGAATGTCGATATAGTTTATTTCGTCAAACTCGTGTTTCATAGCATATGCAGAAAATACCCCTGTTACTCCGGGGTCAAAACCGCTTCCGAGAAGTGCCGTAATGCCTGCCTGCTCAAACTTCTCACGGTATGCCCACTGCCATTTGTACTCAAACTTTGCAGTATCGAGAGGTTCATAGTTAGCTGTATCGACGTAATGTGTCTTGGTGGCAAGGCAAGCGTCCATGATAGTCAAATCCTGATACGGCAGTGCAAGGTTAAGCACAACGTTCGGCTTGTATGCGTTGATGAGGGTTATAAGTTCGTCAACGTTATCGGCGTTTACCTGTGCAGTTTCAATGACTGTTTTTGTGGTCGGCTGTAACTTTTCCTTGAGAGCGTCGCACTTGGACTTTGTACGGCTCGCAATCATTATGCCCTCGAATACCTCGCTGTTCTGACAGCACTTGTGAATCGCTACAGAGGCAACTCCTCCGCAACCTATAATCATACATTTTTTCATTTTTAAAACTCCTTTTTAATAATTATCGTTTTTCTTTTTGATAATATGCTTATCAATAAGTGCTATTATAAGTCCTAAAATCCCCACGCTGAATAATATCATATTTTCAGTGTATCTGGATTCATAGGAAAGATAATATTCAGACGGATTTTTCGGATTAACCTTTATAGGAACTATATCATTTGATTTGAAATAAGGTTTTGAACTGATATAATTTCCTGTTTTGCGGTACTCCTTGTAATTGTAAATATATCTAACAATAAATCTGTATTTTGTATTAGTCCGTGAAGATTTCCTTTCAATCCGCACAACTTCAGCTACAGCCAAATCCGTGCAGACGTTTTCCATGCGGTACTCTATAAATAACGAAAACAAACTTATAATCAAAAGAATTACCGAAGCAAGAATCGCCATATCAACTTTTTCTGCTTCATAAAACCTCCTTTATATAAATTTTTTTATTACTGCACACGCCGTAAGAATCAGTGCCAGCAGACCAAAACCCATTCCGACCTCATATGAAGACTGATAATCAAGAATATCATTCTCAACAAGGTATTTTTTCGGATTGTCGGGGTTTATTCTTATTTTTATAATGTTGCCGGTTTTGTATTTGCTGTATGATGTAGTATATTTCGCATGACCGCTGAAAACCCTGCCGTCAACACTGTAAGTAAAGTAAGGCGTGTATACGGTTCGGGTTGTTTTGCCCTCTGTTTTTCTGTGAGTTTCGACACGGACAATCTCTGCCCTTACGGTCTGAGTGCAGTGTTTTTCTTTATAGTTCAGCGATAAGCCTTTAAAAGCACCTACCGCAAAAATTATAAAGTGAAAATAGTGATACCTGATTTCCATTTCATGTAATTCTTCCTCACTTTTCACGGTAAACCCAGTGTTTTAGGCAAAGAGACTTGATTTTTTCGTCGAAATCATTAAAATCCTGTTTGTTGATTCTCTTTGAAGAACCGTCAAAATATATGCGAAGTTCTATATATTCAGACCCGAATATAAAACAAGGCGGTATAGCCGAAATGTTGCGTTTTATGGTGTCAAAGTCTTCCCAGTCAAACATTGAATAATCATTAAACATAACAAGCTCATCATCAATGCTTTTAATATCCGAATACTTTTTTTCAAAAGGTTTCCAGTACTTAAATTTAAAGCATTCCTCCGGCTCTCCGATTTCATAACCGAGTGCTTTTGTTAGTTCTTTTTTAAGATTACTGTACCATTTATTCCAGATATTTTCCGGCATTGTACCGGCTATCTGTATTCCGCTTGGCTCAACAGAGTACCATAAATCTATATCATCGCCAGTCCAGCAGTTTTCATTTTCATTCCAGTACGGCATATTTCTGAATGTATTGTATATCTTCTCCCACAATTCATCGGGGACAGAATAATGAATGTTTAAATTTATATCGTGTTGCATAATTATTCTCTTTCTTATTTACGACAAGGCTAAAAGCATTTCCCTTATAATCTTACACGCCACAGCGGTAGATACTCCGGACTGGTCATACGGCGGACTTAGTTCATTTACGTCACAGCCTACTATGTTCAGTTCACTGCATACAAGAGTTAATGCCTTTCTTAGTTCGCCGAAAGTAACGCCCTCAGCTTCGGGAGTGCCAGTACCACAGAAAACCGATGGGTCAAGCACGTCCAAATCTACAGTAAGATAAACGTTTTTGCCTTTGAGTTTTTCGACAGTTTCAGAAAGTCCGTCAAGCGTAAACTTGTGCATTTCGGTGTGGTTTTCCGCAAACTTAAACTCCTCCCTGTCACCGCTTCTTATACCGAACTGGAAAATATGACCGTCCCCGACAATCTCGTGACATCTTCTCAGCACGCACGCATGAGAGAGTTTCTGACCTAAATAATCGTCTCTTAGGTCGGCGTGTGCGTCAAAGTGTACTATATGCAAATCATCATATTTTTCCGCAACAGCCCTTACCTGTCCGAGTGTGACAAGGTGTTCACCGCCAATCATGAAAGGCATTTTTCCGTCAGCGAGTATAATGCCGGAACGCTCATTTATGTCGTCAAGAACCTGCTCCGGATTTCCGAAAGGCAGTTCTAAGTCTCCGCTGTCAAAATAAAAATAGTCTGTCATGTCCTTATTCTGATACGGACTGTATGTTTCTATTCCGAAACTCTCGTTTCTTATTGCTGACGGTGCAAATCGTGTACCGGCACGGAAACTTGTTGTGCCGTCATAACCTGCTCCGAAAAGTACAATCTGTGCGTTTTCGTACTCGCAGTCACAGGCAATAAAAGTCTGTATATTCTTATTCAACATCTCTTAACAACTCCTCTACATAATTCGGCAGTGCAAAAGCTCCCGCATGAAGTCTTGTATTGTAGTATCTTGTTTTCAAGCCGAGCAAGTTCCATGCCGACTGGTTCAAATCGTGGACGGGGTGGTACTTCTTTGAAGCAAAACCAAAAAGCCAGTGTCCCGACGGATACGTGGGTATATGTGCTTGATAAACCTTGCTTATCGGGAAACTTCCGGTTATACGCTTGTGCGACCTCTGCATAGCTACAGCATCCTCATCATAGAAAGGGCTTTCATGCTGATTAACCATTATACCGTCGTCGTGCAGAGCCTTGAAACAACTGCCGTAAAATTCTTTGGTAAAAAGTCCCTCGCCTACTCCGAAAGGGTCTGTTGAATCAACTATTATAACGTCGTACGCATTTTCACAGCGACGGATAAATTTAACTCCGTCCTCATAGAAAATATGCACCCTCCTGTCGTCAAAACGGCACGCAGTAGTGGGAAGATACTTTCTGCTCACCTCAACAACCAACTCGTCAATCTCAACAAGGTCTATATTCTCGACACGTTCGTAGCGTGTAAGCTCACGGATTACACCGCCGTCACCTGCTCCGATTACGAGAATATTTTTCGGATTAGGGTGTACCGCCATAGGTACGTGAGTAATCATCTCGTGATAAATAAACTCGTCCTTTTCGGTAAGCATCATGTAGCCGTCAAGCGTGAGGAAACGCCCAAACTCCTTTGAATCGAAAATATCAATCCTCTGAAACTCGCTTTTACCACTGTAAAGCTGTCTGTCAACCTTTATCGAAAATTCAACGTCCGGAGTGTGTTTCTCCGTAAACCAAAGTTCCATAAAAAAATCCCTCCTGTATTTTTTATTCTATGACGTATATGACACTTATGCACCATTTTATAAAACCTTTTCTTATTTATAATATTATATATATATTATATATTCTTTTATTAAGGAGTTATAAAAAAGTGTATTATCCGTCATAAGCGTCATAATTTATATTACTGAAAATCAAAATCAACTGCAATAATATTGTAAACAAAGTCATATGTAAAAACTTGATAGTGCTTATAAACTGACTTATCAAAATCCTGCCGTATCGGAAGACTTTCAAGCCACCTGCTCCCCTCAACAACATTGAAACTGCTGTAGTCAAGATGTGCTGAATTATCTATATTTTCATAGGTGTCAAGCTCACAGACAAAGTACGCTATCACTCTGTGAAAAGTAAGCTGATATGGTATAAAACCGTCAGACTTTATTTTTTCGGCAAGCCAGCCGTTTATTTCGCCCTTAAAGATTAGATTGTCCATATCGTCTTGAGTTACCGTATCAATGTATATACAGTCACGACCGTCAAGACCGCCGAATTTTTCAGTTTTCACGGAAATTATTTTTTCATTCATTGAGAGCCTCCGGTATAGATTTCATGTAGTTTTTTGCCTGTAAAGCATTGTTTTCCTGTATTCTTCGTTTTCACAGGTC
This sequence comes from Ruminococcus flavefaciens, assembly GCA_023667045.1. Taxonomy (GTDB): domain Bacteria; phylum Bacillota; class Clostridia; order Oscillospirales; family Ruminococcaceae; genus Ruminococcus; species Ruminococcus flavefaciens_AC. The sequence continues at coordinate 386,250 of JAMPAU010000001.1, forward strand.
AGAATAATATCTACAAACTCGTCAGTACTGCACTGGTTATTTTCAAGCAAATGGACTAACCCCATATTCAAATCGGAATAGTCATCTGAAAACAATTTCATTAATTTTTCGATTTCTTCACGGTCAAGAGGTTCGCCGTCATCATCAAACAAACCTTGAATGAGTTCGTCATATTTATTGAATAGTTCATCGGACATTTCATTGTCTGAGGGGATTTTACCCATTTTTAAAAGTTCCCCAACCTGTTTACGCATATCAAAGCTCCGTTTATAATTTAATAAGAAGAAGTAATCCGACTATTAGAAAAATCACTCCCACTGCAATACATATTATAGTTGCAATGTTTGCGGACTTGTCAGCAGGTACAAAAATTTCTTCGGGGTCTGCCGGATTGATTTTTACTTCTGTCTTTTCGCCGACATCAAAACGTGCCGGACTGCTTGAAATATTGCTTGCTATCCTGTAATTCTGACCGTTATAATCAAAATAAAAGACAGGTTTATACGTTGTTACATTTTTGTGACCGTGCTTTGTTTTGGTTCTTGACTTGACGGCTATATTTTCAACGACTTCCGCCGTTACCGATTCAGTACATTTCTTTTCAAGCTGTCTGGAATCATAACCAGTCTTCACTCCCATAAAAATAGTAATCACCGAAAATAACACAAACACTATTCCGATTATTTTCGGATTACCGCCCCTTTTCGTAACAACCATGACTTAATCACCTTTCTTTTTTACAGAACATATCAACTGCACCGATAACGTCCAGCACGTACACAAAGCCCATTACGCCTAAAACCACTGCTTTAACAGCACTGCACTGTTTTTTTCTGTAAAGGCTTATGCAGTTGCCGATATTGCACAGTCCGCTGAAAACAAACGGTATACCGCTACCGAGTACAAAAACCACCGTTACAAGCATTCCGAGCGAAAGAAAAAGCAGAATAACATGATGCGACAAATACAATAGCTTTACAATAAGATTCATGACCGAAAAGCTCTTACTGCCGTCTGAATTGACAGCGGAAACATTTATGACTATTCCGGAAAAAATTCCCAGTATAATCATTGTCAGAAGTGCTATTATAAATGACATGATTTTCAAGCCTGTAAGCATATCGAAAGTTTTTAATAATAAGTTAGGAAAAAGTATCACATAGATATATGAGATAATTCTAAGTATTTTCATAAAATCTCCCTTGTAATTATTATATTATCACGTTGAGGTGTTCAATGTTGATGTCCTCAGTGCCTGTCATGGAACAGCCTTTATCTTTAGCATATTTTATATACTCTATTATTTCGTCGGTTATGAGTTCACCGGGAGCAAGTATCGGTATTCCGGGAGGATAGCACATAACAAACTCCGTGCATACACGTCCGGCAGATTTTTCAAGCGGTAGTGACATTTTATCCGCATAGAAAGCCTTTCGGGGAGTTTCTGCAACTATCGGGGTTATATATTCCTGTGTGAGCATACCAGCACCGGATTTTCCAAAACGTCTCTTTATCTCCGACATTGCACTGATTAAACGCTCTATGTCACGTTTTCTGTCTCCCACTGAAATGTACGCTAAAATATTGCCTATATCTCCAAATTCTATCTGTATATCGTACTCATCACGGAGCAGGTCATAGACTTCAATTCCGGCAAGTCCCACCGGCAGAGTATACACAGACAGTTTAGATACATCAAAGTCATATATGCTGTCGCCGTTTATGAGTTCTTTGGAGTAGGCATAATAACCGCCTATCGAGTTTATTTCAGAACGTGCATACTCTGCCATTTCTACTGTCTCTGAAAAAATCTCACGTCCGCTGAGTGCGAGTCTTTTTCTTGATATGTCAAGGCTTGACAGAAGCAGATATGAAGCACTTGTTGTTTGTGTGAGGTTTATAACCTGTCGCATATAGTCGGCATTTATTCTTTCACCCATAAGCAGAAAAGAACTCTGTGTTAAACTTCCGCCGGACTTATGCATACTCACTGAAGCTATATCCGCACCTGCCTGCATGGCTGTTATCGGGAAATTTTCGCCGAAATAGAAATGCGTTCCGTGAGCCTCATCAACGAGTACAAGCATACCATGTGCGTGTGCTATTTCAGTGATTTTTTTCAAGTCTGAACATATTCCGTAATATGTCGGATTATTTACCAGAATAGCCTTAGCGTCGGGGTTTTCCTCAATAGCCTTTTCCACCTGTGCTACTGACATTCCGAGAGCTATTCCGAGTTGCCTGTTAACGTCCGGATTCACGTATACTGGCACAGCGTCGCACAGAATAAGGGCGTTTATGGCACTCCTGTGGACGTTTCGGGGCATGATTATTTTATCACCGCTTTTGCACGCATACATTATCATGCTCTGCACCGCTGAGGTAGTACCGCCCACCATAAAAAAAGCGTTTTTTGCCCCGAATGCCTGTGAAGCCAGCATTTCAGCGTCTTTTATCACTGAAACAGGGTGACAGAGATTGTCGAGAGGTTTCATTGAGTTTACGTCAACGCTCATGCAGTCCTCGCCTAAAAATTCAGTAAGTTCCATATTGCCACGACCACGCTTATGACCGGGTACATCAAAAGGCACTACACGCATACGTCTGAATCTTCTAAGTGCCTCATAAATAGGTGCATTAATCTGTGAAAGTCCCATTTCCAAAAACATTCCTTCCGCTGAAAATTTCTATCATCTCTTTCCGGAGACTGTTTGTTATTTCAAGTCTATTTCGGGGAGAGAGTTCACGAACATCTGTATTAAAGAGATAATTCTGCAACTCGATTTCCTTTATAAGCATTTTGGTGTGAAAGATATTTGCCTGATATACATTTATATCCACAGCGTCGTAACGCTCCAGTATTTCGTCATTGATATAATCCTGTATTGAAGTAATATTGTGGTCAATGAAAAGCTTCTGTCCGGAGACATTGCGTGTAAATCCTCTTACTCTGTAATCCATAGTGATTATATCAGAATCAAAGCTGTTTATCAGATAGTCAAGGGCTGTGAGAGGGGTTATTTTTCCGCACGTGGCAACGTCTATATCCACACGAAAAGTAGCAATATTTGTATCGGGGTGATATTCCGGATAAGTATGCACTGTAACATGACTTTTGTCAAGATGTGCGATAGTCTCACTGCCAGCCGGAATCATTGTATCATCAGCGATAAGAAAAGTAGCCGACGCACCTTGTGGGTCATAGTCCTGCCGTGATATGCTCAGTACCTTAGCACCAATCATTGAAGTAAGGGTAGTCATTATTTCGGTTATACGTTCAGAGTTATACGCCTTGTCGATATATGCTATATAGTCAAGTTGAGCCTTTGGGGTCTTAGCATAGCAGACATCGTATATATTGAAACTTAGCGATTTCGTAAGATTATTGAATCCGTAAAGCTTTAACTTGTTTTCCATAAGTCACCTCATAATTTATAATTCATAATCATGCATTCTTGATAAAAAAAGCACATACAGGTTTCATCAACCGGTACGTGCATGAAAATACATATACTATGCATTATAACTTCATATTGGTTTCAGAGTCTATATAAGCAAAGATTACCTTTTACTACTCTTATTGACCTTTCACAAGCTGATGAAAACTTATAAAAATTTATTGGCACAGAGCCGAATCAATAAGGCAATTCAACATTGCCGGTTAAAAAATCTTGCCTTACCGCCAGAATATGACGGCATATGAAACCGAAGCTTCTTCTGCAATTTGTATTATTTTATCACATTATAACAGATTTGTCAAGAGTTAATCAGAAATTTTTCAGAAATATATTTTTATCCTATATATTTATAAATATTGCTTTATAATCTCATTATCTGCAAGTGCCGTCTCTAAAATACGGCTTAATATTGTAGTAACTGCTGTCGTTCAGTACGTGCAGATTCAGCAAGTTTTGCAATCTGTTCTGCCGTCAAGCCCTTGCTGAAACAACCCTTATTTTTACTGCCATTATGAAATTTTGATTTCAATATAATCACACTTAATTTCAACAGTTTTTCCGGCTTTCATAAAACCCTCGCTGAAAAACGCCTTAAAATATTCATCTTCACCGCCGGACACCTTAATGTCAATCAATTCATTTTCAGCAAAATCCACATTATCAGATTCAAATTTAAAGAATGTAATATCGTTAAACTTTATAATGCAGTTTTTTTTATTCTGCCAGTCACCGAGACTTAACGCCAAAACAGCACATCTTTTTTCAAAAAAATAAGAAAATTCCTCAACGACAGAATCGTGAAGGTCATATGATTTGCACAGAGTTTCTAAATTCATTTCTGTATCACATAAATTCAGCATATAAAGATAAGAATTTCTATCGGGGTAGTCGTATTCAAAAGGCAACTCATCACGGCTTATTCTCATAAATCCTGCACGTTCATAGAAACGATGACTATCATGTGCAACTGACGGCGTATCAAGAATAATAGTGTGTATATTATTCTTCCGTGCAAACTCAATAAGCCGGCAGTATAAAGCATAGCCGACTTTCTGCCCTCTGTAGTCTTTGCGGACAAAAAACTTTTTCAGTATGCCATTTCCCGAACCTTTGCACATGAGTGCGACCGTCCCTACCACTGAACCGTCCTCAACGGCAACCCAGAACTCACCGCCGGACTTACGGTAGTATAAATCAATATCCATAAGGTCGGGCTGTTCGTCAAGCGTGAGTGAGATTTTAGTCTCGTCGTTCTGAATATGCAGAATCAAATCAATAATTTGCTGTCTGTATTTTTCCCAATAGGTTATTATTTCCATAATTCACCCTCTGCTGTAACCAGTATAACTCTCATCACTGACTGGATAAAGTTCACACTCCCATTCCTCAAAAGGCGGACTGACTATATATTCCTCATCAAAATATGAACGTATATACTGTGAGGCTCTTTTTTCGGCGTGCTTATAATTGAGGACGTTTCCGTTTTCGTCGAGTTCAAGGTTATTCATGAAAACCGCATAAGCCTGCTCCATAAAACTGCTTTCTTCCTGCATAGCTGAAATATAGTCCAAGCCTTCAAGCAACGGATAACCTACAGTGCCGTGTGCCACCCAATAGCTGAACTGCCTTACTGCTCCGGAAAGTGATTTGCTTACTCTCATAATATCATTCCTTTTCAATCACTACATAGCAGACGTTAAAAGAGTTTGCAAAATTGGTAATCTGATTGTCTTTGGGGACAGTGGAGCTTGCCACCTGCATATTCACGACTTTCCAGCCGTCAGCAAGATGAGCATTGAGTTCGTCCAGACCGTAAAAATCATCTCCGCAGTCCCACATTGTGTAGTCACCGCTGACTATAATCATTTTCTGCATAATATCCTCCTTTTACAATTCATAATTAAGAATGCATAATTATGAATTACTCCACAAGCTTTGTGGGCTTTTCTTCTGTCAATTCCTTTTGAAATATATACTTGTAAACTGTTATAATATAAACTTATTGATAGTGATTAATTATGCATTATAAATTCTTAATTATTTCAGCTCAACTATAGTCACGCCGTCCTCGCCCTCTCCGAAAACTCCTAGACGGAAATTTTTCACAGACGGGTGGGATTTAAGCCTTGCATGGACAGCTTTTCTTAAAAGTCCAGTACCCTTTCCGTGAATGACAGTAACAGTTGAGATATTAGACATCACAGCCCTGTCAATGAATGCGTCAAGCTGATATGTTCCGTCATCACAGGCACAGCCACGAATATCAAGCTCCATAGAGCCACGTCTTTCAGCCTTTACGCCGACTTTTCCGGTACGTCTTGTTGGTTTGTTTTTATATGTGACTTTCTGAGGTTCTTCAAGGCGTAAGCGTGAAATCTTTATTTTAGTCTTCATAACGCCCATCTGAACAAAAACAGAGTCCGAGCCGTCGGGGTCGCCGGAAACAACTCCTTTTCTTTGCAGGTCAACGACATATACATTATCGCCACGTTTCAGTTTACGTGGGAGGACGTAATCAGCATTCGGGTCATGTATGTCAACAGGATTAGCCGTATCGTACATCTTGTTGAAACTCTGCTTAGAGCGTGACTTTGCACCGGAAACACTCTCGCCGAAATCTTTTCTGTCCTTTTCCTTTTTAAGCTGTTCGAGTTCGGTAATAAGTTCGTTTGATTCAGCCTTAGTCTGTTCAATAATGGTCATGGCACGCAGACGTGCTTTTTCGAGTTCTTCAGCCTTTTGTTTTTCGAGTTCCTCACGTTCTTCACGGAGAGCCTTTTCGTGTTCAGCTATTTCATTACGCAGACGTATAATATCCTCTTTCTGCCTTTCCAGTTCAATGCGTGACGCTTCAAGCTTGCCTATTACATCTTCCAGACGGCTGTCTGCCTCACTGACCTGTGCCTTAGCGTCGGCGATAATATCAGACGGCATACCGAGACTTTCAGAAATAGCAAAGGCATTTGACTTTCCGGCAGAGCCTACTATAATGCGGTATGTCGGACGGAGAGTTTCAATGTCAAATTCACATGAGGCATTTTCAACGTCTGGACTATTTATAGCAAAAAGTTTAAGTTCCTGATAGTGAGTGGTAACCATAGTCTTAGCACCGGAAGACATAAGCCTCTTTATCACTGCAACCGCCAGTGCAGAGCCTTCAACGGGGTCTGTACCCGAACCGAGTTCATCAAGAAGTACAAGTGAATTTTCGTCGGCTGTCTGAATAATTTCAATAACCTTGTTGGTATGTGCCGAGAAAGTAGAGAGATTCTGCTCTATGCTCTGGCTGTCTCCTATATCGGCAAGAATATGCTGAAAAACCGATATACTGCTACCTTCGGCAACAGGTATAAGCAGACCGCACATAGTCATGGCACTGAGAAGTCCGGCAGTTTTCAGTGCAACTGTTTTACCGCCGGTATTAGGACCTGTTATTATAAGAGTACCGTATTCGTCGCCGAGAGTGATATTCACAGGGACGGCTTTTTTTCTGTCAATAAGAGGGTGGCATGCCTTTTTGAGATTTATTTTTCCGTCGTCGGTTATTTCCGGAAGCGAGCAGTTAAGTTTTTCGGCAAGGCGTGACTTTGCAAAGTAAAGGTTAAGCTCAGTGCAGATTCTGTAGTTTTCACAGAGAACGTCTGCATATTCACCGCACTCACGGCACAGCTCACGTATAATACGTTCTATTTCTTCCTGTTCCTTGCCCTCAAGAATGCGTATGTCATTGTTAGCCTCAACTATTGCCATAGGTTCAATGAAGATAGTCTGACCTGTAGCCGACGTATCATGAATAAGTCCGCTGACCTGTCCACGATGTTCGGACTTTACGGGCAGTACAAAGCGACCGTCTCGGATAGTAACGGTATTTTCCTGTAAATACTGCTGTGTAGTCTTGTTCTTTATCATCTTGTCGAGAGTTTCACGCAACTGCATTTCGGCACGGTTTATTTTACGGCGGATAGCAGAAAGTTCCGCACTTGCACCGTCTGAAATTTCATTTTCAGAGATAATGGAGCGTTCAAGTTTTTCAAGCAACCAGTCATTAGGGGCGAGCCTTGAAAACAAATAGCTTAATTCGGTCTCGACGTTTTCGCAGTGACCGTACCAGTCATAAAGGCTTTTTATCTGGCGTAACATAACGGCAATGTCGAGCAGGTCACGCAGGGATATAATCGCTCCGGACTTTGCACGGCGTGCGGTTGCGGTAATATCCTTGAAACTGCTGAAAGGCGGAGTGCCGAACTGCACCGACAAACTAAAAGCCTGTGAGGTTTTAAGGCACTCATACCGTACACGCTCCAAATCGTTATCCGGACGCACAGCCATTGCCATACGTCTTGTCTCGTCATTTGAGGTGAGTTCCGCCAACATATCAAGTATTTTATCAAGTTCAAGTGTTTTGAGATATTTATTCATAAATTTTACCTTTTATATATCTGTAAATTATTTAACTGACTTATAGAAATCAAGAGTCCGGAAATTCCTTTCGAGCTTTGCCGTAAGGTATTTTTCTGAAAGGTGTGACAGCATATTCATAGTATTTTCAGAGGTTCTGAAATTGAAAAGCCTGTCGAAATCCGTAAGGAGTATATGTCTCATGGCACTAAGCACGGAAATATTAATCATGTGCCAGTCGTCCGGATTTCCTCTGAAACAGTCCTTACAGCAAAAACAGCTTTCACTGATACTGAAAAAAAGCTCCTGTGGCTCAAAAGCACCGCACCCACGACATATTGTAATATCCGGCATAAAGCCTATTTCTGCCATAAGACGAAACTCAAATACTGCCTTCAGCATTTTTTCGTCACGCAGGTCTTTTTCAAGGAAATGGAGAGTATTAAGAAAAAGCCGGAGTATATCATTGTCCGGCTGTGGCTCTGCACAGAACCGCAGAACGTCGGCAAAATAACAGGCAAGCGAGACCTTTGAAAGAGAGTTCCGGAGATTGTAAAAAATACGTATAGGTTCTGCACTGTTAAGGAAACGGTATTTTCCGCTCTCACTGTAGCAGAAATCAGAGTAGGCGAAAAGCTGTGTAGAACTCAGCAGACTGCTGTTTATTTTTCTTGCCCCCTTGACAGTAAGCTCAATAACGCCGTTTTCAGCCGTAAGAATATCAATAAACTTGCCGTTTTCGCCTACTGCCTTTTCTCTGAGGACAATGCCCTTGACCGTTGTCATGTTTTAGAAAGTCCGAAACTTCTTATAAGTCCCTCACGGTTACGCCAGTCTTCTTTAACTTTAACCCAGCATTTGAGGTTTACTTTTATCTGGAAAAAGTCTTCAAGTTCAAGGCGTGCCATAGTGGAGGCTTTTTTGAGCATAGCACCGCCCTTGCCGATAATAATTCCCTTGTGGGATTCTCTCTCACAGTAGATAACCGCCGAAATATCAAGTATATCCTTGTCGTCACGCTCTGTCATCTGCTCCACGCCGACAGCTATTCCGTGCGGTACTTCGTCTTTAAGGAGAATAAGGAGTTTTTCACGTATCATCTCGCCAGCAAGAACCTTTTCCGGTTGGTCTGTAATCATATCGTCCGGAAAAAAATGCACTGATTCTTCGGAGAGATTTATTATTTCGTCAATGACTATATCCACGCCGTTGCCTTGAGTAACGCTAACCGGAATAACTGCATGAAAATCTATCTCTGCTGTAAGTCCGGCGATTACGGGAGCGAGTTCGTCCATGCTCTTTAACAAATCAATCTTATTAAGAACAAGTATAACCGGCATTTTGGACTTATTCATAGATTTGAGAAGATTAATCTCCTGCTCATTTATTTTTTTCGTGCAGTCCATAACGAAAACAACCGCATCTATATCACTGACGGATTCCTTTACGGTATTAAGCATATGTTCGCTTAGTTTGTTGACAGGCTTGTGCAGTCCGGGAGTATCGAAAAAGACAAGCTGTACATCATCAATATTTCTTATTCCGGTAATGCGTGTGCGTGTAGTCTGAGGCTTACTGCTGACAGAAGCTATTTTTTCGCCGACAATGGCATTTAAAAGTGAAGATTTTCCGGCATTTGTTCTTCCGGCAATAGTTACAAAAGCAGTTCTTGACATCAGTCGTTATCCTCCTGCACTACAAAGGTAGCGTCTCTGGAAATACCAAGTTTTTCAAGGACGGATTCTTCTTTTTCACGCATAATTCTCTGGTCGAGCTGACTTGTTTCGTGGTCGTAGCCGAGCAGGTGGAGCATGGAATGAACGGTTAAGAATCCCACTTCACGCTCCAGTGAGTGACCGTAATTCTGAGCCTGTTTTACGGCAGTTTCGAGTGAAATAACCACATCGCCGAGCTGTACGGCATTTGTTTCCGGATTGAGTTCAACAGTGCCGTCCTCGCTTGTGAGAGGGAAAGAAAGCACGTCTGTAACGCTGTCCTTATTTCTGTATATCTTGTTAAGATTTCTGATTTCCTCATTGCTTACAAAAGAAACGCTGACTTCTGCATCTCTGCCGAACTTTTCAGTAGCAAGCACCGCCTGACAACATCTTCTTATAAGAAGTCTGATACCTACCGGAACTTTCACCTCTGTCTGATTATTCTTTACATAAACCTTTAATTTAGCCATGATTTCTCATTCTCCCTTCGCTGTACTTTTCGTACGCCTTAATAATATCCTGTACAAGCTTATGACGTACCACGTCTTTTTCAGTAAATCTGTGAATTGCTATGTCGTCTATACCCTGAAGAACCTTAACCGCTTCGACAAGACCGGATTTTTTAACGTCCGGCAAATCTATCTGAGTAATATCACCGGTAATCACCATACGGCTTTCATTTCCCAGACGTGTCAGAAACATCTTTATCTGTTCGGAAGTTGTATTCTGAGCCTCGTCAAGAATTATAAACGCCTCATCAAGAGTACGTCCACGCATATAGGCAAGAGGTGCTACTTCAATGATACCTTTTTCCATATACCGTGCGAAACTCTCCGCACCGAACATATCAAAGAGTGCGTCATAGAGCGGTCTGAGGTAGGGGTCTACCTTGTCCTGCATATCTCCTGGCAGAAAGCCCAGTTTTTCGCCAGCCTCAACCGCCGGACGTGTCAGTATTATCTTTCTGACCTTATGCTCACGGAATGCCTTTACAGCCATAGCGACGGCAAGATAGGTTTTTCCTGTGCCTGCCGGACCTATGCCGAGAACAATAGTATTGTCCTTTATCATATCAACATAGCGTTTCTGCCCTACTGTTCTTGCTCTGAGAATTTTTCCGGAAGACGTGAGACATATGCCGTCTCCCTTTAGTTCTTCAAGCTGTTCTGAAACGCCGTCCGTCACCATTGAAGTTACATAGCGTACTGTCTGCTCACTGAGAGCCTGTCCTCTGCCGGACATCTTCATTAAAATTCTCACTGCCTTTTCCGCACCGGATATATTCTTTTCGTCGCCTATTATCTTCAAAGAACCGTCACGGCTGACTATGCTGACATTGTATTCTTTCTGAATACGGCTTATATTTCCGTCAAGCTGTCCGAAAAGTTCCGAAAGCTGTTCTTGACTTTCAATATCAATAATTTTTTCTGCCATAAAAAGCCCCCTGCATTTTAATTAATAATTCATAATCATGAATTTATTTCTGCTCCGGAAATGCTCCGGCTGTTGCAAGCGAAGCATTTGAATAGTCCGGATTTCCGGTAATTTCTGCTATCACTTCAATATTATCTGGAAATATAATCTCCTGTTCTTCCGAATCAAGTTCAAGCTCCATGACGGCGAGACTGTCCGAAAACGGATAAACATCAAGCTCAAAAAGCTGACTGGCATAATCAAAACAGTATCTTGTCTTATTTATCGGCGAATAGTCTTCACGTGCCTGAGCGATAAGGCGGTTATATTCCGGCTCGTCAATTTCGTATTCCATTTCCTTGCGTGTGACTGCTGTTATAAAAAGTTTTTCCGTGTAGATGTAGCGGACTTTTCCGTTTTCCGATATTTGCCTTACACGTCTCTGAGCGTTGTTTTCGCCGTTGACGAGATAAGTCTGAATAATATTCAGTTTTCTTTTAACGTCAAGTACGGCGGTATCGGGCATACGGACAAGGAATTTTCTTTCAATTTCGTATCCTTTAATCATATTCAATTCTCCATAGCTGAAAAAATCTGTAATATCAAAACAGCAATAAAACTCACTGTCTAATATATTATACAATTTTTTTTGAATATTGTCAACAAAAAGTTTGTAAAAATTATGTTTAATATTCCTAAAAATTTTTCAGCATAAAAAATAAATGAAAAACGTATCATATCATCTGAGAGTACATAATTTTATAACATATTTTTAATTATATTATTTATATATGTATTTATAAAAAGTTTTATGTGTTCAATTTTAATAAAACAGATTAAAAATAATCACCAGTTTTTGTTATAAGTATACATTATTTTCAAAATCTGTTATTTTTTTATCGAACCCCCTTGAAAATTTTTCCGTTTTGGAGTATAATATAATCATAAATTTATTAGGAGGTAATTTTCCAATGTCAGTTAAAGTTGCTATTAATGGTTTCGGCCGTATCGGTCGTCTTGCATTCAGACAGATGTTTGATGCTGAAGGTTATGAGGTAGTTGCAATCAACGACCTTACAAAGCCTTCAATGCTCGCACAGCTCCTCAAGTATGATACTGCTCAGGGCGGTTACTGCGGTAAAATCGGTGAAAATCTTCACACTGTTACTGCTGATGATGAGGCTGGCACAATCACTGTAGACGGCAAGACTCTCACAATCTATGCTAAGGCTAACGCTGCTGAACTCCCTTGGGGTGAAATCGGTGTTGATGTAGTTCTTGAGTGTACAGGTTTCTATGTATCAAAGGCTAAGTCACAGGCTCATATTGATGCAGGTGCTAAGAAGGTTGTTATTTCTGCTCCGGCAGGCAATGACCTCCCCACTATCGTTTACAGCGTAAATGAGAATACTCTTACTGCTGAAGACAAGATTATTTCTGCTGCTTCATGCACAACAAACTGCCTCGCTCCTATGGCTAAGGCTCTTAATGAATATGCTCCTATCCAGAGCGGTATCATGTCAACAATCCACGCTTACACAGGCGACCAGATGATTCTTGACGGTCCTCACAGAAAGGGCGACTTCAGAAGAGCAAGAGCAGGTGCTGCTAACATCGTTCCTAACTCAACAGGTGCTGCTAAGGCTATCGGTCTCGTTATCCCTGAACTCGCTGGAAAGCTCATCGGTTCTGCTCAGAGAGTTCCTGTTCCTACAGGCTCAACAACTATCCTTACTGCTGTTGTTAAGGGTACAGATGTTACTGTTGACGGAATCAACGCTGCTATGAAGGCTGCTGCTTCTGCTTCTTTCGGCTACAATGAAGACCAGATTGTTTCTTCTGACGTTATCGGCATGAAGTACGGCTCACTCTTTGACGCTACTCAGACAATGGTTTCAAAGATTGCTGACGACCTCTATGAAGTACAGGTTGTTTCATGGTACGACAATGAAAATTCTTACACATCACAGATGGTAAGAACTATCAAGTATTTCGCTGAACTCGGTTGATTTCATTAATCGGACAAGCATTTTTAAAGGACGGTTCTCCGGAACTGTCCTTTTTTTACATATAAATTCTAACGGAAAGGTGATTCAATGGCAAAAGAAATAACAGCCGGTAATCTGAAAAATATCCCCGAAAATGAATATGCCGTCATTGATATTCGTGACAAATCTGCCTTTGAGTACGGACATATAAAAAATTCGCTTAATATCCCCTACAATGATATTTTTTCTGCTGAACTCCCTGAAAACAAAAAACTGATAATATGTTGCAGGAGCGGTATAATAAGCAGTGAGGTTGCAGACAGTCTATGCGAAAAAGGCTATGACGCTTACAATCTCGACGGCGGTTATGTTGAATGGCTCAGAGACAAAATGGAAAACAGAAACATAACGGCAGACGTGGAGCAGAGTTTGCGGAAAAAATTTAAAAAATCAATATGGTGCAGGTTTACAAAAGCCATAAACGAATACAAGTTAGTCAACCCCAACGACAAAATAGCTGTATGTATTTCCGGCGGTAAAGATTCCATGCTTATGGCTAAACTCTTTCAGGAACTCAAACGTCATGACAAATTCCCCTTTGAAGTTGAGTTCCTCGTAATGAATCCGGGTTACAGTCCGGAAAATCTCGAAATAATAAAAAATAATGCTGAATCAATGTCTATTCCGGTACATATATTTGAATCTGATATATTTGAATCGGTTTTTAATATCGAAAAAAATCCATGCTACATCTGTGCGAGAATGAGGCGTGGCTATCTCTACAGCAAGGCTAAAGAACTCGGCTGTAACAAAATAGCTCTCGGTCATCATTTCGACGACGTGATAGAAACTATCCTTATGGGTATGCTCTACGGCGGACAGGTTCAGACCATGATGCCGAAACTCCACAGCACCAACTTTGAGGGTATGGAACTCATACGCCCATTATATCTCGTCCGTGAATCCGATATAAAACACTGGCGTGACTACAATGATTTGCACTTTATACAGTGTGCGTGCAAGTTCACCGATACCTGCACAACCTGCGACCCCGACGGACGCTCTGTATCAAAAAGAATGGAAATTAAAAATCTCATAGCTGAACTCAAAAAAATAAACCCTCAGGTTGAAAAAAATATCTTCCGGAGCGTTGAAAACGTAAATCTCAATACCATTATAGCTTACAAGGACAATGCAGGAGTGCATAATTTTCTTGATGAATATGATACATAAATTTCCATAAATATTATCTGTCTGACGTGTCATAATACTATCACGGCATCAACAATTATTTCAAAGGAGATTTTTAATCATGAGCAACAATAACAACAACAGCAATAATAACGGCGGTATGACACAGAAGGGCAGAGAGGCTCTCGAAAGATTCAAGGTTGAGTCTGCCAACGAGCTTGGCATTCACCTCAAGGACGGCTACAACGGCGACCTTACTTCAAGAGAAGCAGGCTCAATCGGCGGAAACATGGTCAAGAAAATGATTGACTCTTACAAGAAGCAGTAATCAGACCGCTGACCATATAAAAACACAAAGTCCGGAAATAATTGTTTCCGGACTTTTTATAATTACAGAAATTACGGACACCACCATGTTGCAACATCACAAGCTGATTGATATATATCTATGTCACCATGAATATTCCATATCCAGAATGTAAATATATCAATATATTCCTTACTTCTATCATATAGGCGTAAAATGAATACTCCGTCACTGGGTTCAATGTCATATTCTTTCAAATCATCTTCTGTATAGTTCCGGAATTTTATATCTTCATTAGGTTCAGGAAAACTCACGGAAAAAGTATAGTCATTTCCTATAATTCCAAATGTAAACAGACGTTCATCTGATGAAGAAAATTCCAGTCCAACAGACGGACGGATATAATAATTTTTTTTAAGCTCAAGATTTTCAGTATATATCCTCATGGTTCTGCCGTCACAATATGACTTGATAACCTCTTCATCTAAATATATTTCTTTTTGCAGTGCTTCCATAATATCAAACCGGATTTTTTTGTTTTCGCTGTCGGTAAATGAAAAATCACAGTAAGGTGTATGGAATAAAGAAACATCTTTTTCAATAGTTTCAAGTTCAGTCATTTACTTTTCCTTTTCTGCGTATAAGCACAGCCACCAAATCACAGCCGATATTTGAGGCAACCGCCGCACCTATCGGGTTAAACATCTCGGCTTTACGACCCACTCTCTTAGAAAGTTCCTTTTCCACTTCCTTTGCAAGAGTAGTGTCACGTCCGTGTATTATTATGTAAGGTGTCTGTGGTGTCATACGCTTTTCCACACAGTCAACAAGTTTAGAGACTATATTTTTTTCACCTCTTATCTTGTCAACAGTCTTTGTGCCGTTGTCAGCAAACTCAATAATCGGTTTAAGTCCAAGTACTTCCCCAGCAAAAGCCGTAACCGCTGATATTCTGCCGGATTTGCGTGCGTATTTCAGACTATACGGCACTGCATAAATCGCACATACATTGAACCAGTCCTCAAGGTATGCGACAACTTCCTCAGCGGTCGCACCACGGCGGATTTTTTTGACAGCCTCCATAATCGGATAACCGTAAAAAATCGTGTAGCACCTTGAATCAAGATTGAATATTCTTATTTTTCCCTCAGCTTCGGGAGTATTTTCAAAGAAATCATTTTTTCCGAGAATCGAGTTGTTATAAGTACCCGACCCTTGACTGTTGATTGAAACGGAAATAATATCCGTATAGCCCTGTTCGTAAAGTTCACTGTAAGTTTCTTCAAAGGTCACCGGAGGAATCTGTGAGTGTTTCGGGATTTCGTCAGTATGCGACATCATCTCATAGACTTCTTCAGTAGACTTATCAAAGATTTCCCTAAAACTCTCTCCGCCGAGCGTGAGAGTAAAAGGGAGTACTTTTATTCCCAGTTCGTCAATAGTTTTCCTGTCAAGGTCACAGCAGGAATCTGTCAGAATAGCTATTTTCATTGGCATTGCTCCTTTACCATTCGTATTTTGTAAGCTTACCCTCACGAGCAAGGTCGGGGTAGTCCCATTGTCTCAGAACCTCATACACTGCTATGGCGACGGAATTTGAAAGATTAAGACTTCTAAGTTCATTACGCATGGGTATTCTCGCACAGGTATCCGGATTTTCGTGCAGTAGTTTTTCCGGCAGACCAGCGTCTTCACGTCCGAAAACCAGATAGGCGTTGTCTGGATAGCTGACATCGCTGTGGACTTTTTTACCCTTTGTCGTAAAATAAAAAAAATTTCCGTCCGGATTTCTTTCAAAAAAATCTGTCAGATTATCGTAATAAGTTATATCGAGCTTGTTCCAGTAGTCAAGACCAGCACGTTTGAGATGTTTGTCGGAAACTTCAAAACCGAGCGGTCGCACAAGGTGTAGCTTTGCACCGGTAACCGCACAGGTTCGGGAAATATTCCCTGTATTCTGCGGTATCTGAGGCTCAACGAGTACTATGTTAAGATTATGCATTTTGTTTCACCGTGTATAATATAGAATTTACGGCAGAAAATAAAACCGGAAGCAATTCCGTAAATCCGGCTGACCGTCAGCCGTAATGGCGGTCTTTCAGGGAGATAATCATGAATATGAAATCAATTGCAAAAGGTGCAGTGACCGGAGCAATAGCAGGTTTCACGTGCTATGCTCTCAGTTCAACTTCACCCATGAAAAAATACAGCATTAAGAAAGACGCAGGAAAAACTTTAAAGTCTGCCGGTCGTCTTCTCGACGATATAAAATCGGTTCTTATGTAGGGGAAATACCCTTGTTGCGACGGTAGCCTAAATAGCTTTCAAGGATTATAGTGGCGGCTACAGCGTCAACTACCGACTTGCGTTTTTTTCCTCTTGTGTTGGTGACGTTAAGAATATTATGTGCCGATACAGTCGTACAACGCTCGTCCCATAAAGTAACGGGACAGTCAACAAGCTCCGAGAGCTTTTCCGAAAAGAGACGGCATTTTTCGGCTCTCTCGCCTATAGTGCCGTTCATATTTTTCGGATAGCCTACTACTATTTCCTCTGCCCGCTGTTCTTTCGCAAGAATGGCGGTTTTTTCTATACATCTCTCGAAATCCTTTTCAGATATTACACATACCGGACTTGCAAGCATTTCAGCCTTACCGCATACCGCTATGCCTGTTCTTGAATCTCCGAAATCAACTGACATTATAATCATGATACATCACCAAGGCTTTACCGTGCCAATAATGTCACGGACGGAAGAAATATTCTTGCTGTCAAGAAAATCGTTCATTTCGTCAATAATTCTTACAGGTGCATAAGGGTCTGTGAATATCGCCGCACCCACCTGTACGGCACTTGCACCAGCCATCATGAGTTCTATAGCGTCACGACCGCTTGAAACTCCTCCCATGCCAATTACCGGAATCTTAACGGCGTTTGCAACCTGCCATACCATACGCACAGCTATCGGGAAAATCGCCGGACCGCTCATACCGCCGACATTATTCTTAAGAATAGGTCTTCCTGTGTTAATATCAATACGCATTCCAAGCAGTGTATTTATAAGCGAAACCGCATCTGCTCCGGCATCTTCAACAGATTTTGCAATATCGGCTATGCTTGTGACATTCGGGGAAAGTTTAACAACAAGCGGTTTTGTAGTAGCTTTTCTTACGTTCTTTACGACCTCAGAAGCCATTTCACAGCTTGTCCCGAATGCCGCACCGCCCTGTTTTACATTCGGACAGGATATGTTAAGTTCAATCATATGAACGTCCGTACTTTCGAGTTTTTCCGCAACCTGTACGCACTCGTCAACTGTAGAGCCGGCGATGTTTGCGAGAATGACAGTATTCTTTTCAAGCAGGTTCGGAAGTTCCTTGCTTATAAAGTGGTCAATACCGGGATTCTGCAAACCTACCGAATTAAGCATACCGGACGGCGTTTCAGCGATTCGGGGGGCGAGATTTCCGGTACGTCGGTGCAGAGTAGTACCTTTGGTAGCGATACCGCCTAATTTTTCAAGCGGAAAGAGTTCCTCATATTCTCTGCCATAACCGAAAACGCCCGAAGCCGGAATTACAGGATTCTTAAAATCAATACCGCATATATTTACAGATAAATCAGCCATTACCAGAGTACCTCCTCAGCATTGAATACAGGACCGTCCTTGCAGACGTGTGCAAAATATTCCTTGTCGTTTCTTACTGTACGGCACGCACAGCCCAGACAAGCACCTATTCCGCAAGCCATACGTTCTTCCAGTGAAATCTCACAAAAGATATTATTTTCCTTACAGATTCCGGCAATGCATTTAATCATGGGCATAGGTCCGCAAGCATAGACAGCATCTATACTGCCATTGCTGACGATTTCCGAAAAAGGCTGAGTAACAAAACCGTGTATGCCCAGTGAGCCGTCGTCGGTGCAGAGAATAGTTTCAGCACCTGTCTTTTTAAAGTCTTCCTGTAAAATAACAGCGTCGGCACTGCGGAAACCAGTTATAACAGTAGCTTTTTCCTTGTAAAATTCAGCAAGTGGCAACATCGGGGGCGTACCTATTCCACCGCCTATCAGAACGACTTTTTTAAACTCCGGATTCAGTGTAAAGCCGTGTCCGAGAGGTGCGAGCATATCAATAACATCGCCCTCATTAAGACGTGAGATTTCGGCTGTTCCCTCTCCCCTCACCTCAAATACTATACGGAGAGTACCTTTTTCCCTGTCTATTCCGCATATTGAGACAGGTCGGCGGAGAGTAAAACTGCCTGTGCGTATGTGTACAAACTGTCCGGAGGAAGCGACTTCTGCCACTTCCGGACACTTAACCGTGAAGCTGTATATCTCACGGGCTATCGTCTTTTTCTTTAATATCAAGTATTTTCCTTGTGTGTATTTCATTTCTGCTCCTTAATAATCAATAGTCTTTCTTTATCTTGCAAACCGGACACTTGCCGTTTACAAAACTGAATTTATTACCGCAGTGCTGGCAAAGCCCGTTAGACTTGAAATAATTAGCCATACAGCCGTGCTTGAAAACGTCAACCGCCTTGTATTCAACGTCCTTAAAGATAATTCTGCTAACGCCCTTGCCGTTGCCGTTTTTGTCAATCGGGAATGAAGCGTCTGCAAAATCGCTTGCCTGCTCCCATGTAGTGCGTGAATTATTCAGAACTATTTCCTCAAGACCGCATACCATAGAATCGCACATTATTTCAGTAACGCCTTCGGGGATAGTTATAGTTTTAAGCTTAGTACAGCCGTTGAAAGTCTTGTAGTTAATTTTTCTCATTTCATTTGAAAGGGTTATTTCAGTAAGTTCAGTGCAGTCCATAAAAGCCGAATCGCCTATTTCCTTTATATTGTCACCGCATACGACTGATGTTATATTTTTATTTTCCTTGAAAGCTCCCGAACCTATACGCCATACGTTTGCAGGAAGATGAACCTTAACAACCTTAGGATTCAGCGTATTGTACTTTACAAGTGTATGCTCGTTCATTTCAAATTCCTTAGGCTTGCCGTCGTCAGTAGTATTCTGAATTTTCGGCTTTTTCTTCTGAGGAACAGCAGATACATCTGCTTCCGGCTTAGGAGCTTCCGGTTTTTTATCGGGTACAGCGTCCATTTTGAAAGACTCCGGATTAGATTTAGCCTGTTCGGACTTTTTGTCTTTTTCCGGTTCAGATTTTTTCGGCTGTGCAGTCTGAACAGGCTTTTCCGGAGCGGGTTCAGACTTTTTAGACGGAGTACTGGCAAGGTTAGTGAATTTCATTTCCGGATTATTAAGTACAGTATCGGGTCTTACAAGAGTAGGCACAACGCCGTCTGCTGTAGGAGTAGCCTTAAAAGTAGGACTTGCCTGTGGCTGAGGCTTGATAAGCTCCTCACCGTTTTCGAGAGCCTTGAATCTTTCTTCTTTTTCTTTAAGTTCTGCCTCTTTCTTTTTAAGGGCATTTTCTCTGATTTTCAGTTCAGATTCCTTAGCTTTAAGCTTATTTTCTTTTTCCTGAAGTTCTGCTGCTGCTTTAAGGTCTATACGCTTTCCGCAAACACCGCAATACCAGTGTTCTGCATTCTTGTCAGCATATATA
This sequence comes from Ruminococcus flavefaciens, assembly GCA_023667045.1. Taxonomy (GTDB): domain Bacteria; phylum Bacillota; class Clostridia; order Oscillospirales; family Ruminococcaceae; genus Ruminococcus; species Ruminococcus flavefaciens_AC. Next base: position 406,314 of record JAMPAU010000001.1, read on the forward strand.
ACCGTCTTGCATGACGTACACTCCATTTCAATTAAATCTCTGATAGTCATAAGTACCTCCGTAAATTAATAAAAAATACTCTTTTTTTATTATAGCACATCTGTTTTAATTTATCAAGCTTTTTATTGCAGAAATAATAAATTCACGAAAAAAAGCCTAAAAATTTGTCTATAACGTATAAAAAAGTCCCCAAAAATAAGGGGACATATTTTATTTATACAATGAATTTATTTTTTCAATTTCATTTTTCATATCTTCCACAAGAGACTGCGGAGAGATAATTTTAACCCATGACCCCTGTGAAAGCAGATACATTAAAATGCCCCTGCCGTTGTTGACTTCTGCCTCAACCACGCTTACTCCTCCGTCTTTTTTCTCAACTACCTTAGCGGTCGGCAGACGGTCAAGTATAGCCTGTAATGACGGTCCGGAAAACTCAAAGCATATATGAATATTCTCGCCCGGAAACATAAACTGATTCTTTTCTCTTAGGTCGCCCTCGTCAAAATCATGCTCACGGTCGAGGAAAAACTTCTCACGGTTTTCAGTAATAGCTGAAATTCGGTCTATCCTGTAATAAACCGGCTTATAGTACGGGTCGTCAGACATATAGGCTATCAGATAGAAATAATACTCGCTGAACATCACCGACACAGGCTTTATTTTACGGCGGACTTCACTGCGGTTCATTTTATAGTAGTTTATCGTGATAACCTTTCTTTCCTCAATCGCCTTTACTATTTTCCAGATATTTTCTATAACGCTTTTGCAGTCGGACTTTACCTCATGATAATGGTATAGTTCTTTACGGATAAGGTTTTCAAGCGTCTCACGTTCTTTTATAGTCGTGAACCTTTTCAGCTTTGAAATAATCGTCAGTATCTCCTCTTTGCTCAACGCACGACTGCCTATTATAATCTTGACAAGAGCAAAAAGTTCATTGTTTTTAAGAAACTCATCACTGTTTAGGATATAAGCATTTTCTTTGTAGGAATAAATCAGCTCTGCATTACGCATGAGTTCACGGTGTTCTGACAGAAAATTCTGAAGACTGTTTATATTTCTGCTTATGCTTTTAGTTGAAACGCCGTACTCCTGAGCCAGTTTTCTTACGGAAATATCCTCGCCATGTAAAGCTCTGAAAAATATTTCCAGAAGACGTATATTTTTATCGCTGTCCATATTATTATCACCTCCTTTATCATGCAGTAAGACTGCTGAATCCAAACTGCTGTAAAAAATTTCTTTCAACTTTTTTCATAGTTTCGTCGTCTATTTTTATAATTTCCCTGTCAGAAAGAATCCATGATTTGTCTATAGGGTTAAGCTGTTCGGCAAGAATATACTGATTTTCGTATCTGACATGAAATTTCATGAACTTGCTTTTTGTGGTGCATGGTATTATGTAAATAAGGTCTGAAAAAAGATTATTGACATCGTTTGAAAATATCAGACCTTTTCTCAACCCTGCCTGTATATGAGTAACGCCTTTCAGTACCTCCGGCACTTTTATCCATACTATGTTGCCACGCCTGTACGGGAAGTTTTCGTCATTCATCATATTTTCAATTATTACAGAATTTTTCATAAACAAGTCAACTCCTTTTTGTTACTGTTTATATTATATCATTTGTACTGGACACACGTATGTCCGTTCATAAATAATTTACAATTGAATTTTTATTAAGATTTCATTAAGAACTGCAATATTGAATATATACCGGAGTTATGCTATAATATTATCCAAAGGAGATGAACGTTATTGAAAACTATAGCAATAATTGACGACGATATATATATAAATGATATGCTTTCTGAACTTCTCACACGCAACAACTACAATATCCTTAAAGCATACTCCGGCACTGAGGCACTCTATATGCTATCAGAAAAAACTCCCGACCTGATACTGCTTGACCTTATGTTACCGGGATTGTCGGGTGAAAACGTCCTGCCGAAAATAAAGGACATTCCGGTTATAGTAATGAGTGCAAAGGCTGATGTACATGACAAGGTGCGTTTACTTATGGACGGTGCTTCCGATTATATAACAAAACCTTTTGATACCGCCGAACTTCTCGCACGTATTGCGGTACAGCTAAGGAAAGTTTCCGTTGCCAAATCCAAGATACTTGAATTTTCGGATATTGTTCTGAATACTGAAACGCATGAAGTAACTGTTAAAAACAATCCGGTAAAACTCACAAAGACAGAGTTTGCGATATTAAAGTTATTAATGCTTAATCCGTCTCAAGTAATAACGAAATCCGCCATGCTCGACCGCATAAGCCTTGATACTCCCGATTGTGTGGAAAGTTCCCTAAAAGTGCATATCAGCAATATAAGACGTAAATTCCGTGAATATTCCGACCGTGATTATATAGAGGCAGTATGGGGAATAGGTTTCAAGATGTGCGAAAAATCTTAACCAAATCTTTACATTTTCCTTTACCGTTTTCTTAACATTTATGAGTTAGAATATATCCATAATATAAAAAAGGAGGAATTTTCAGAATGGAATATGTTCTGACAACTGATTCACTGTGCAAGTATTACAGGCATTTCAAGGCACTGGACAATCTCTCAATGCACGTCCCGAAAGGCTCTATATACGGCTTTGTCGGAAGAAACGGTGCAGGAAAAACTACCCTTATACGTCTCATATGCGGATTGCAGGGAGCAACAAGCGGAAGTTTTTCAATCTATGGCATGGACAACAAAAATCCGGACATTCTAAAGTCACGCAGACGTATGGGGGCGGTAGTAGAAACGCCATCTATCTACCTCAACATGACAGCAGAAGAAAATCTGAAGGAGCAGTTCCGTGTTTTAGGTATGCCGTCATTCGACGGAGTAAAGGACTTGCTGAAACTCGTTGGTCTCGAAAACACAGGAAAGAAAAAAGCTAAAAATTTTTCACTGGGTATGCGTCAGCGTCTCGGCATAGCGACAGCCCTCGCCGGAGACCCCGACTTCCTTGTGCTTGATGAGCCGGTTAATGGTCTTGACCCACAGGGTATAGTAGAAATCCGTGAACTCATTCTCAAACTCAACCGTGAGCGACAGATAACCGTGCTTATTTCAAGCCACATTCTTGATGAACTCTCACGCCTTGCCACACACTACGGCTTTATTGACGGCGGTCACATGGTCAAGGAAATAAGTGCGGAGGAACTGGAGCAGGTGTGCCGGAAGTGTATGCGTGTAACCGTTTCCGATATGAACGCTTTTTCAAGGGTCATGGACAAACTTGATATTGAGTACAGCGTTATCGACGACAGGACAGCGGATATTTTCGTTCAAGTAAGCGTTACTGAACTTGTTTTCGCACTCCACGACGAAAAATGCGAACTTATAACGGTTGCTGAACGAGACGAATCACTGGAAAGCTACTTCATTAATCTGATTGGAGGCGGTAAACATGAGTAAACTTATTTCCGCAAATTTCGCACGTCTTTTCAAGAGCGTAGTTTTCAGACTGTATATGATATTCTCGGTGGGAATGAGTGCGTTTATAATACTAATGCGTTATATAGACTACCACAATAATATGGAATATTACGCAAAGCTCCCCGAAGAATACCACACTATAGACGGCGTGGCGTTTGTTGGTATGCTGTACATTATATTTGCAGTGTCAATATTTATCGGAAATTTCGTCGGCACTGAGTACTCCGACGGCACTATAAGAAACAAATTAATTGTAGGACACAAAAGAAGTAATATATATCTTGCTAACCTTGTTGTATGTTCGGCAGGTTCTCTTATGGGAGCGTTTGCACATATACTTGTCAATTTCACTGTTGGTACGGCATTGTGCGGTATAAGCAGTGCGGTTACGGTAAAGCAGACCGCACAAATCATATTATACATCGCTGTTACACTTATTGCCTCAACCGCAATTATGGTTATGATTACAATGCTTGTCAAAAGTAAGGCTGGTTCGTCAGTGTCGGTACTTGCAATGACTATGATTATGTTCTTCGTAATGCTGATACTCAGCAACAAACTTTCTGAATCTGAATACTATAACGGCATGAAATATAATCCGGAAACACAACAGTTAGAAGAAGTGCATGAAAAGAATCCTAGCTATATCACCGGTACAAAACGCAAGGTATATCAAGCTGTCTATGACGCTATACCGGTATCGCATTTATATGAGTACGCTCAGTATAGTTCCGACAACGCAAAGAAGTATATCTGTTATGACGGTGCATGGCTTGTCGTGACTACCGCTCTAGGAATAGTTTTATTCCGCAAAAAAGACCTGAAATAAAGAGGTGAAACAAAGTGCTGTTTGTTGTAGTATGTATAATGGTTATCGTAATAGCCGTGTTGGGCGTGAAACTCTATCTTGTAAAGAAATCCGTACGGGAAATCATGGAGAGACTTTCCGGCATACTGTCAGACAGCACAAACATCCTCATTGACATATCGTCACGTGACAGGGATATGATTGAACTGGCAGACAGTCTGAATAAAAGTCTCCGTGAACTCCGCCGTAAACGCCACATATATGAACATGGAGACCGTGAGTTAAAAGAGGCGATAACGAACATTTCCCACGACCTAAGAACTCCCCTCACCGCAATAACGGGTTATCTTGACCTCATGGAAAACATAGAAAACGAAGAAGTCCGTCACTACACCAACATAATTAGGAGCAGGACGGACGTTATGAAACAGCTTACAGAAGAACTTTTCCGGTACTCAATAATAGTATCGGTACAGGAAAACAGCATGGAAAACGTCTGCATAAATGACGTACTGGAAGAAACTTTAGCAGGATTTTACGGCGAAATAACTAAACATGGAATAGTACCCGACGTTGAAATAACCGACAGTCAGATAATAAAAAGGCTTGACAAGTCCGCACTGTCAAGGATTTTTTCAAACGTCATAAGCAATGCCATAAAATACAGCGACGGAGATTTCCACGTAAAGATGACCGCTGACGGTATGGTAACTTTCGCCAATTCCGCCAAAGGTCTGACTTCAATAGAAACTGAAAAACTGTTTGACCGCTTTTATACCGTCAAGACGGCACGAAACTCAACAGGTCTTGGGCTGTCCATTGCAAAGCTACTCACTGAACGCATGGGCGGTAACATCTCCGCTGAAATATCCGGCGACCTGCTCACCATTAAGATATGTCTATAAAAAAATCTCCCCTGTTTTATACAAGGGAGAATATTTTTTTATGGCTGGTATCTCATAATTTTGTCGATTACTTCACGCTCTATAGGCTGAGGTTCAAAGACAGGACGGTTTATGAAATAGCCCTGCAACAAGTCAACACCGCTTTCAATCACTGTACGGAGTTCGCCCTCAGTCTCAACGCCCTCTGCAAGAACCTTTATATTTTTTGTTCCGGCGAGCTTGACAATATTTGCAATAATTGTACGTCTGCTAACGTCCTTGTCGCAACCGCTTATAATAGAACGGTCGATTTTGATTATATGAGGGTGCAAGGTAATAAGGGCATAGTCGCTGTTATAGCCTGTACCGAAATCGTCAAGTGCAAGATAAGCGTTCCATTTTTCAAGACGTTTCTTTTTACGCATATTAAATTCTTCGTTTACATCTTCACTTTCGATTATCTCCATGACTATCTTAGAAAGGAGGTCGCTGTTTTCCTTTTCAAATATGTCTATGTCAGGCTGTTCAAGTACTGAATTTGAAATAGTGTTAACAAAGATATATGCATTATCCGGAATATTTCCCAGTTCTCTTTGTTTTCTGAAAGCCCTCATTGATTCAAGCCATGTGAGACGCTCTATTTCATAGAGTTTCGCACCTGTTTTAGCGATACGGAGAAGTTCCGCCGGAGAATGAAGTATAGCCGACTGCGGTCGCATAAGTGCCTCATAACCGTAAACCTCGCCGGTCTTAGCAGATATTATACTATGGAATGCATATCTTATACGGCATTCGTCAATAATCTTGTTCATTTCCTCAACGCCTGTTATCAGCACAGAATCTTTAGCATAGGCGTTCATATCAAACTCTGCTATTTCGCCCTTTGTGGTGTGCTTGATAGTATACATTGCAAAGTCAGCATATTTCATGAGCAACTCGGCAGAGGTGGAATCGTCCGGATACCATGAAATTCCGGCACTTGCACGTATTTTATAATGTGTGCCGTCTGAAAGGAGACAGTAGCTGTTAAGCAGTGTTTCACGCACTTCAGAAATAACCTTGCGGATTTCGTCCTTTGAGGAAAAACCGGAAAGGCATATATTAAACTCGTCTCCGGAAAGACGTGAAACTATACCGCCGTATTTCTGGAAATTTTTAAGTACTGTAGCGGCGGTTTTAATATAGTCGTCGCCGAAGTCATGACCGTAAGTGTCGTTGACATATTTAAGATTGTCGAGGTCAATCATTACAAAAGCCGTAACGCCGAGTTTATCGGGGTGACCGAAAAGAGTGTTTACTTTGTGATAATACGCATGGCGGTTAAGAAGACCTGTTGTACCGTCGTAATCACGCTCATATTCTATACGCTGTTTTTCAAGGACTGTATTAGTTATATCCTGCAAAACGCCTATAGTTTTGTTGCTGTTGCATACAACGCTGAGACGCATCCATATAATGTTACCGTCTTCCTGCATTATGCTGTATTCCTTTGAAAAACTCGTTTCCGAATCGACGGGTTTTACAGAAAGGCATTCAGTGATAATCTGTCTTGTTTCATAGGCTTTTATATTTTCAAGAAAAAGTTTTCTGCTTATTACAATGTCTTCCTCATACTCAACCGAAAGATTGAGAAGTTTAAGCATACTCTGTCCGACAAAAACGCTGTCATCCATGCTGTCGCACATAAAGGTACAAAGACCAACGTCTGCTATGCGTATCATTTTAGAAACCTGAGAAGAAAAATTCTGCACGTTTATCTGTAGCTGTGTTATAGCGTCTGTAAGCTTATCAAGCTCATAGATTTTTGTAGACTGAAAACGTATAGCCTCATTGTATTCATGCTTTGAGTTCATAGTCCTTATTACCGCTGAAAGAGGCTTTACAACGTTTCTACAGCTTATGACAATTACTATGATACTCGTTGCAACGGAAATGAGTGCAGAAATGATAAGCATTTTTATGAGGTTTGTGAATACAAAAAGTACATCGCTTTTTTCTGCTACTGAAATCAAAGCCCACTGGTCATCAGCGTATATACTTTCAGGATTGTATAGGTTCATAGTCTGTATGTTGCCGACAGAGGCTATGCCGGATTTAAGAGGAAAGCTATACATATTTTCGTCAAGCTGTTCACCGGGACGGAGAGTATCCTGCGACCCCATAAGCCTGTTGAAAGAAGCACCGGAATGCATACATATATTAAAAACGTCTGAATTGTCACTGCCGTTGCAGAGAACATAACAGGCGCTCTCGCTTACAAAGTCATTCGGTGGAAGGTGAACGAGGATAGTCTTTTCAGTAAGACCTATGCCTATTACACCATAAACCGTGCCGTCGTCTGCAATAAGCGGTACTGTATATTTCATACTGCCCATGCTGTTGCGGTTTATATTTGAAAAACCGCTCCAGTAGCCGAGCCTTTCCAGTGAAAAAGTATTATTAGCCTGAGCGTTTTCAATAGTCCAGTAATAAAAGTCATAATTCTGCATATCATCGGGGTCGGCTTCCAGACGGGCTTTCCAGCCGGAGTCAAGTATTATTCCGAAATCTTTTGATATAGAAGAATAACCCATTTCCATGAGCAAGTCCTTATATCCCGAATCTGTCGAGGGGTCAAGGTCACGCAGATACATACCTGCCTTAGCGTCCGGAGAAGTGCTGTCGCTGTAGAGGTCGCCTGTTTCAAGTACAATATACACATCATTTGCGAGACTACGCCTAAGGAGATATATTATGCTGTCAACAGAATCCTCCATTATTTCACGGTTCAGTTCCTTGTCTTCTTTCAGACGTGATATATCACAGTTTCTTTCCTGCAATTTTTCACGCACAATAGAATTTATTTCTTCGGCGGAATCATGAACAAAAGTAACTTTCTGGCATAATTCCTTTTCAACATAGCTTGTTCTGTTTCGGGTTTTTTCTATTAGGGTGTCGTATGCGTATTTTTTTATAAAGGAAAATTCACCGCCGAAAGCAAGCACAGAAAAAAATGTGATAAGCTGAAACAATATAAGAAACAACATAGGAATAAGCAGTCTCATAAGCATTTTCTGCTTTTTAGAGCTTTTTTCTGCCGGCTGGTTAAAATTTTGCTCCATATTACCTCCTTAAAAGAATATACAGGAAATTATTCCAGACCAGAAGCAGTACGCAGACCGGCTGAAAATTCTTCATACCATTCTTCAAAAGCCTCGTCAGAAACATAATCCTCAAGTACTTTTTCACGGTCTTCGCCGTCTGCTATTCGGGAGTCTGCCTCATTGAAAGAATCCTGAGCAGTATTCTGGATATAATCACCTATGAAATTTCTTGTTTCGGCGGTATTGTCAAAAGGCTTTGCGGTATAGAGATTATAAGTTTTAATCTCGTCAATAGCAACTTTCAACGCACCAATAAGCATCTGATTTTCTGCACCAACCTCGTCCGCTGTAATAAGCTTTTCATCGTTTGCGTCCTTTTTGACAGGCATATATCCCGAGCCTATGGAAAATGAAACGTTACGTTCTTTTTCAGTAAACCATTTAAGAAATACAGTGCAGGCATATTCTGTTTTTTCGTCTGATTTAGTAACAACCATTCCTGCACCCTGCTGTACAAGGTAGGGGTCAGTTCCCTCAAAATTCGGAACAGGCATTACGAGCGATTCAATTGGATAAGAGTAGTCATCGTCTATAGTAATGGAATCCGGAAAATAAGCTGAACCGGTAGTAGAGCAGATAAGAGCGATTATCTGACCTATTTTTGCGTCGTCACTGCGGTAACGGCTCTGAGCGGTAAAATAGCCCTTTACATACGGAACGTAATAATTTTCCCACAGTCTGCGGACTGCTGTCTTGTCAATATTAAGAACAAATTTTTCGTCCTTGTTTGTAACAAACTCTGCACCGAGCTGTTTAGCACCAACAAGCATATAGTTGGCTACTGAATCACGACCAAAAAAAGCCTTTCCGTCATTTTCAATATCCGGTGTCAGATTATCAGTATATTCATAATACTTTTCTGCCGTGTCAACAACGCCCTCCCATGTTGTGAGGTCGTCAGTGCTTACGCCCTCAGCAGATGAGAATTTTTCCCAGTCAGTAAGATTAAGCATCATTACTTCTGTGCTTTTTGCAGTCGGAAAAATCTTCAGACCGCCGTCACTGCTTATTCTTCCTTCTTCTATGTAGCCGTCAACATATTCGCTGAGTTCTTCATTTGTAAAGTATTCTGAAAGGTCTACAGCACCGCCCAGCTTGTCAACAGCGTAAGCCGTTTCTGAATATGCAGCGAACATATCCGGCATATCTTCCGCACCTGCATTCTGTTTTACGGAGGCAAGAACACTGTCCGAGAGTTCGTCTATACTGCCCTTGCTGTACGCCTCAACTACTATACCCTGCTCACGCCCTACAGTTTCGTTGAACTCAATTATTGCGTCGTCGAAATTTTCCTGCTGTACGCCGTTGTAGTAATGCCATATGGTAACAGTTGTGGGCTTTTTCGGGTCAAGACCGTACTTCTTGGCTGACTTCTGGTCTCCGCAACCAAAAAGAGCAGTTGCCGTCAAGCACAATGCTGATACCATTGCGATTATTTTTTTAATATTCATAATAAATCTCCTAATAATTCCGAATATTCCGGAACAAAAAAACTGATATACTTATCCTAACATAAATATTGTAAAGTGTCAAGAAATATTTTGTAAATAATTCAAAAAATAAATATTTACAAGTCAGTCAAGGTTTTTAAAGTAAATCATCATTTCGTTAGTGAGACTGTAATCATCAGTCTGACCGGATATATCTGCTTTTTCTGTCCATACGGCACTGCTCAGTTCACTGGGGTCAAGGGTTATCATGTCACTGCCGTCCACCTCACAGAAGAATCCGGCGAGTATTCCGCCCGAAAATCCCCACGGCTGTGATTTATAGTAGCGTATATTCTTTACTTTCAGACCTACTTCTTCCATAACTTCACGGCTGACTGTTTCTTCAAAGGTCTCGCCTATCTCCGTAAAACCTGCCACAAGGGCATTGCAAGTTACACCTCTGTTCTGAACGTAATGAGTTATGAGAAGTTTTTCACCGCTGACTACCCCGACTATTACCGCCGGATTAAGACGTGGATATATAATTTTTCCACAGCCTGTACAGCGTACCGCACGCTCGGCACGGTAAAGCTCTGTTCTCTCACCGCAACGACCACAGAAACAATTAGACCTGTACCATTCTGAAAGGTGATAAGCCGTAAAAAGTGCGAAAAAATTTTCTTGGCTTACGTTTCCGGAATATCTGAGTTTTTTTATATTCTGGTATGTATAGCCCGACGGCACTGACACTTTCATATCACGTGCAAGGAAATATTTAACGTCTCCTATTGAAAAAAGATAAACAGAGTGTACAGCATTCAAATCCCTGTAAACCGGAAAGGGCGATTGACTTTCATTCACAAGAACGTCGCTTCCTATGAAATGAAAGAATATACTGTCGTTTTCGGGCTGAATGTCCGCAGAATAGTGATTATTGAGTTTTTTCGGCATAATATCCTGTAACATAATATCATTTCCTTTTTTTATATTATTCTTTACTGATATTATAACACATTCTGACATAAACTTCAACCATAAAATTTTTGACGAAAAAAGCACCGGACTAATCCGGCGTTTCTTTCAGAATTTTTCGTCATGACGCTGTTTGCGGAGCAAATCTCTTTTACGTGCGGCTTCCCAGTTTTCACGCTCCTCGTCTGTTTCAAGAATAAGGCGTGGGACTTCTACTGGTTTTTCGTTTTCGTCAAGAGCTACCATTACAAGATATGCCTTGTTAATCAGTTTTCTTTCACCGCTGAGATTTTCCACATAGCTTTTTATGCAGACCTCCATTGAGGTTCTTTTGACGTATGTTACATAACCGCACACTATAACGGTGTCGTTAGCATATGCCGGAGCTTTAAATGTCAGCTTGTCAACGACGGCAGTAGTAACGTTATGACCGGAATGTCTTCTTGCAACCACAGCAGCCACAATGTCAATCCATTCCATAAGCTGTCCCCCGAAAAGCCTGTTGTAGCCGTTTATATTTGCCTGTGTAAGCACGTGTACCTGTTCTGAATATGAATCTTTTACTCTTTTTTCCATGTTATCACTCCTTGTTAATAATAAAATAATTATACAGCTTTGACGGCTGTATGTCAAGCACATGGCATTTTATGCTGAAATATAAAATTTTATGCTGAAAAATATTGACACATTATTAATAGTAATATATAATAAATATATGTATATTATTTATAAAGGAGAACATTATGGCTCAATGGGAAAAAGCAAGCGTAAAAGAAATTATACGTGACATAAAAGACAACAAGATTGTACTTCCTGTTATACAGAGACGGCTTGTGTGGCAGGAAGAAAAAATGGAACTGCTTTTTAATTCACTGCTGAAAGGCAATTCATACGGCTCTGTGATATGCATTGAAGAAGAAAAAGGACAGAAACCGCTTTTTGCACACAGAGAGTTTACACGTGACGGAAGTCCTGTAGATTCAATAGAAGTTGAAGAAAATGCAATAACTCACTGGTTTATAATAGACGGTCAACAGCGTCTGCAAAGTTTCTACATGGGTCTTGACGGCTCTTACAACGGAAAAATGCTTTTCTTTGACCTTTTCAGCGATTTCAACCACTCAGAATTTGATTTCCGATTTGCTTCTGAAATCAGTCTGCTACCCTCCATAAATAAAGACCGTGCTGAAGAAGGCGGTATTATGGAATGTTTCTGGTATCCGGCAAACAAACTTTTCATGGAACTTTCTGAAATAAACGATTCATACACAACGGCAGAAAACATAATAGACCGTTCAGATATTAATGATACTATCAAAAGCAGACACATTGAGCGTAATGTAAGCATATTCCACAACAGTATATTTGTGTCTGACAGTGTAGGTATTTCAAAAATAATTATCAACAAGAAAAAATCTGTCATGGAAAACAGGCAGAATATAGTAGAGCTTTTCCGGAGACTGAATGACGGCGGTACACGTCTTTCCTCGTACGACCTCTTAGCCTCTACTCTTAAAGGTTTTGACTACAAAATGGAAAAATTCCTTGATGACCTTGTTTCTGAATATTCAGACATAGGATTCACAGAAGACGTAATCATAAAGCTTATTCTGATACTCAGCGACAAGCCTTTAAAGGAAATTACCGATATAACAAAGGAAGACGGCGAGTTTGTAGCCTCAAACTTTGAAAAAATAAGAAACTCTATGGAAGCAACAAAAAAACTGCTCCACATCAGCAAGAATTATTACTGGTTCTGCACCACCAAAAACAGACCTGTCACGCCCCTTTACTTCATAGTGTATCATATTTTCTACTCTAACGTAAAAACTGAAAACATCGAAAATATCTTTGATAAGTTCGATACAAACGATACAAATATCATGCTGATAGTAAAATGGCTCAGAATTTCACTGCTAAATAAGGTCTTCAGCACAGGCTGTGGCTGGATACCATACAAGACAGGAATAAGAAAACTCCATGCTATACTACAGGCAAACAAGGGAAAGGATTTCCCATACAGTCAGATAATAAGCATTTACAGAAATCACCCTATACATAACTTTTCACAGGAAATTACCCAAGAGAGTGTACTGAACTTTGACAAGGACTATATACTTTACATACTATACAGCAACAATCAGAAAACAAGAAACGAGGACGTTGACCACATACACCCGAAAAGCATACTCAAAAGGCTTAATATTGACGAAAACAAGATAAACAGCGTTGCAAACTATCAGCTTATTGAATCCGGCACTAACAGAAACATAAAAAAAGCCAAAGAGCTGTATCTCTGGATTGAAAATGATGTACACCCCGATAACCGCCGAAACTATATCATAAGAAATTGTATTCCTCAGAATCCGGATTTATGGCGGTCTGCAAAGTTTGAGGAGTTCTATGAAGAACGCCTGAAAATAATAGTATATCTTCTTAATCTTCAAATCAATAAAATCTGAATATATAAAAGCCGTGACCGCTACAGGTTACGGCTTTTTGTATGATGATATTTACAGAAAATATTAAATACACACAGTAATAATACATAAGTTAGTTTTGACAAACCATAATATTATTGTAAATATTTCCGAAATTATTTTTATGCTATTGACATTTAGGTTAGTGAGTGCTAATATAATATTGTTATGGAACGCTAACTCTTAGGAGGTGCTTTATATGCCTTTAACTATGGCAAATACAGGCGAAGAAAATATTATAAAAAAAGTCGGAGGTAATCCCGAAACAAGAAAATTTCTTGAAAGTCTTGGTTTTGTTTCCGGCGGTACTGTAACAGTTATCAGCGAAATTTCCGGAAATCTTATTGTTAACGTAAAAGATTCAAGAGTTGCGGTAAGTCGTGAAATGGCTGTAAAAATAATTATATAGGAGTTGATTATATGACGCTTAAAGACACAAAAGTAGGTCAGACTGTCACTGTAAAGAAGATTTCCGGCGTGGGTGCGGTAAAAAGACGTATAATGGATATGGGAGTAACCAAAGGTGTTGAAATCCATGTCCGCAAGGTAGCACCTCTCGGCGACCCTATTGAAGTTACTGTAAGAGGCTATGAACTCTCTCTCAGAAAAGCCGACGCTGAAATGATTGAAGTTGAGTAATTTTTTTGAGAATGAGTTATCAAAAACTAACAGAAAGGATTTGTTTATGGAAATAAAAATCGCTCTCGCAGGTAATCCTAACTGCGGAAAAACTACCCTTTTTAACGCTCTGACGGGTTCTAATCAGTTTGTAGGAAACTGGCCGGGCGTTACGGTTGAAAAGAAAGAGGGACGGCTCAAAGGCAACAAGGACGTTATCATAACCGACCTGCCGGGTATATACTCGCTGTCACCGTACACTCTTGAAGAAGTCGTTGCCCGTAACTACCTCATTGATGAACGCCCTAACGCAATCCTCAATATCATAGACGGCACAAACCTTGAACGTAACCTTTATCTTACAACACAGCTTGTTGAACTCGGCATACCAGTGGTAATCGCAATAAACATGATGGACGTTGTAAAGAAAAACGGCGACGTTATAAAGACAGATGTTCTTTCACAGAAACTCGGCTGTCCGGTTATTGAAATATCTGCCCTCAAAGGTACTGGAATTGATGAAGCGTCAAGAATTGCTGTAGAATCGGCACGCTCCGGAAAAAACACAATACCACAGCACAGTTTCTGCGGTTGTGTGGAACACGCTATAGCACACATCGAGGAAGCTGTACTGCACAGCTATCCGGAAGAACAGCAGAGATGGTACGCTGTAAAGATTTTTGAACGTGACGAAAAAGTACTTGAAAAGCTACATATTCCTGATGATGTAAAAGAACATATCGAAAATGATATAAAGTCCGCTGAGGAAGAAATGGACGACGACTCAGAAAGCATTATCACTAACGAGCGTTACATCTACATAGCAGGCATTATGAAAGAATGCTGTAAAAAGAAAAACAAGGGCGGTCTTACCGTCTCCGACAAGATAGATAAGGTTGTAACAAACAGATTCCTTGCTCTGCCAATATTCGCACTCGTAATGTTTATTGTATATTATGTATCAATAACGACGGTCGGCGACTGGTGTACAGGCTGGACTAATGATGTTCTCTTTGGTGAATGGATTCCAGACGCTGTAAACGGTTTACTTGAAAAAATTAACTGTGCAGGCTGGTTACAAAGCCTTATAGTTGACGGTATTATAGGCGGTGTAGGTGCTGTACTCGGATTTGTTCCGCAGATGCTTATATTGTTTATATTCCTTGCATTCCTTGAAGCTTGCGGTTATATGGCAAGAATCGCATTCGTAATGGACAGAATCTTCAGAAAATTCGGTCTTTCCGGTAAATCATTCATTCCTATGCTTATCGGCACAGGCTGTGGAGTTCCGGCAGTAATGGCAAGCCGTACAATTGAAAATGAACGTGACAGACGTATGACTATTATGACTACTACTTTTGTTCCGTGTGGTGCTAAACTCCCCATTATCGGACTTATCGCCGGTGCATTCTTTGATAACTCCGGCTGGGTTGCAGTATCGGCTTACTTCATAGGTGTTGCAGCTATAATCATTTCCGGTATCATGCTGAAAAAGACAAAGATGTTTGCCGGCGACCCTGCACCTTTTGTTATGGAACTTCCTGCATATCATATGCCTACAGTAGGAAACGTTCTCCGCTCAATGTGGGAGCGTGGCTGGTCTTTCATAAAGAAAGCCGGAACTATCATTCTCCTTTCAACAGTTCTTCTGTGGTTCTTACAGGGATTCGGCGTTGAAAACGGCTCATTTGGCATGGTAGAAGAACTTGACAACTCTATTCTCGCAAAAATCGGCAACCTCTTTGCATGGATATTCTCACCTCTCGGCTGGGGCGACTGGAAAGCTGCTGTCGCTGCTGTTACTGGTCTTATTGCAAAAGAAAATGTCGTTGCTACATACGGTACACTCTTCCACTTCGGCGGAGAACTTTCAGAAAACGGCGACGAAATCTGGGGACAGCTCGCTACAAGCTTCTCGGCACTTTCAGCATATTCATTCCTTATCTTCAATCTTCTCTGTGCTCCTTGCTTTGCAGCAATCGGTGCTATCAAGCGTGAAATGAACTCTGCTAAATGGACATGGTTCGCAATCGGTTATCAGTGCGTATTTGCTTATGCTATAGCACTTATAGTATATCAGTTTGGTTCTGCTTTCACTGGAAATCTTAACCCTATCGGACTTATAGTAGCAATCGCATTCACAGTATTCATGATTTATATGCTTGCAAGACCTTACAAAGAAAGTACATCTGTTAAATCGCCTGCTGTAAAGGCTTAACGGAGGTCTGATATGAATGTTGGCACTATTATAACCGGACTTATACTTTTTACCGTGCTTGCCCTTATTGTCTTAAAGATGATAAAGGACAAGAAAAACGGCAAGTCATCGTGTGGCTGTGGCTGTGAACACTGCCCTAACTCCTCAGCTTGTCATGGCGGTAAAAAATAATCCTGTTGAAATTATAAAAACCGTATGTAAAATGCATACGGTTTTTTATATGTCATATAACAATTTATATATGTACAGCAAATATTTTTTGAATTATAGTATTGAAAAATTCAATTTGATATGCTATAATAAAAACAATCAGATTATCTGATTATTATTCTTAACAGAAAGGAAAGATTTTTAATGAAAGTACGTGAAAATCTTAAGCGTGGAACAGTAGAGATGGTTCTGCTCCACCTGCTCAGCGAGCGTGAAATGTACGGCTACGAAATTCTGAGCGAAATGAAGGAAAGAAGCGGAGGACAGTTTGCTATAAAAGACGGCTCTATGTACCCGATTCTTTACAGAATGATTGACAAGGGTCTTATCGAGGACGAGCAGGTGCTTGTTGGTCGCAGACGTACACGTGTTTACTACCACATCACTGATTACGGCAAGGAATACCTTGAGGAAATCAAAGAAGAATACCACTTTATCACAAAGGGTATTGATGAACTCCTCAGCAGTAAGTCAAATGCAGTTTCAAGCAGACCTGCCAAAGACTAATATCTGCTAAAACCGGATTTACATAAGATTATTCCGGTAAAATGTAACTGAACTCCTGCTTTTTTACTGAAAAGAATGAACATATATATCGTCAACAGTTTTATCCGTTATGAATATCATATATAACTACACTTTTCCAGAGGTATATTAAATGTTTTCATTCAGTCAGTTTCTTTGCAAGAGACCCTGCTGTAAGGCGGTTATACATGGGAGCAAATACTTCCCTAACCTGCACGGCACTGTTTCATTTATAAGTGCCTGCTGTGCACACTGATTATCACTGAGTTTTCCAGTCTTCCGTCAGCAGACGGAATATATGCAATGCACATTCACAACGGTACAGAATGTATCGGCAGTATTCAGCAATAACGGCTTTTCATGGAGTGCAGTTTACACAAATCGTTTCACGCCTGAACAGGTAAAAGGACACACAGCCGTCAGGCAATTCCGGCGAAAAAATCGTCTGCGGAAAAATACGATAAAAAATCCCCCTCTGAAACCACACTTATGTGAAGTTTCGGGGGTTTTTTTTATATATCAGCACATCACAGAGAACAATTTTTCCGTTTCTGCTTGACAAAATCTGACAAATATTGTATAATTATTTAAACTGAAAAGGGACAGAAATTGTCCCTCTTTTTTTATAAAGGAGATTTTTTATGAACGGAAACTGTCATTTTATATTCGGTGCTTCTTTAGGCACTGCCTTTGCCATGAATATGGATAAGCTCGAAACCGCTCTGCCGCATTTGACTAACTCCCCAGAAACAGCTACCCTATTTGTACTGGGCGGACTGATAGGTGGTATCTTTCCGGATATAGACAACCCCACAAGCTACATAGGAAAACTTACAGTGCCGGTAAGTTCAGTGATAGGAAAATTCGGTGAGCTTACCGGAAAAACAGGACCTATGCACAGAGGCATACTCCACGAGCCGATTGTATACCTTACCGGACTTATATTATCATATATATTCTGTCCGTCACTGGTTGGACTGTTTTTGGGGTGCATTTCACATCTTTATCTTGATATGTTCACGCCAGCCGGAATACCTGTTCTTTTTGGAGCGAAACACTTACGCCTTGCCAAAATAAAAAGCGGAAGTCAGCAGAGTGTTGTTTTCACGTGGCTTAACGTCTTTGCCGTCATACTTATCGGACTGATGTTATAGGCTTCTCCATGACATAATTAGTTAGGTAAATGCCTTTGCGGAGTACCTGCTGTTCACGGACAACATAATATCCCCTGCTCAGAAAAAAGGGTTTTGCTGTGACTGAGACATGAGTTGTTATTTTTCCGGCTGTCACGTTTTTTTCAAGGACATCACATATCTGCGTTGCGATTTTCTGACGCTGAAAGTCCTTATGCACAAAAAGCCTGTCAAGATAACCCGAACCGTCAATATCCCCGAAACCTGTTATCATATCTGTCTCTGCAACTACTGTACAGTGTGCAAGAAAAGATTCATTCCAGTCTTCCGGATTTTCACGCCCTGTCGCCCATACGTCAAGCTGTTCCGGCGAGTAGTCGGCGGAGTTTACGGCATGGACTGTATCATAAAAAAGCCTTATCAGTGCCGGACAGTCTTCGGGTTTATATCTTCTTATAATCATGTTTCCTGTATCTCCATGAAGTCCGTAGGTATAAAATCCGCAAGCCATACGCCGTTTTCTGATAGATAAAAAACATATCCCTGCCTGTACATCTCGCCGGACATAATCTTATACACAACAGGTTTGCCATGACGACCGCCTACTTTCAGGGCTGTTTCCACGTCCGCTGAAAGATGTACATATAGTCTGCCTTTTGGTTTAAGACCCTCTGAATTTATTGAATCAACATATTTTTCACCTGTTCCATGCCAAAGCAATTCCGGAGGCTGACACTCTTTCAGTTCAACGTCAACTTTTACAGAATGTCCTTGATTTGCACGTATTTTTTTCTTATCGGGCGTAAAACTGTACCGTTTTTTTTCGTCTGTGCTGACTATTCTTTCAAGAGTTTTCATATCAAGAAAATACTCTCCGGTTTTGTTCACGCCTGTTATAAGTTCTGAAACATCTGCCCAGCCTTTTTTATCAAGTTCTATTCCGATAACTTCCGGCTTGTGTCTCAGAATAAGTGAAAGGAATCTGCTTATTTTTGTTAAGTTTTCTGACATTTTATCACCTCTTTAAAGTATATCAAAAGCACATTCGTCATCAGTATTGGTGAGTTCTGCCCAGCGTGCAGAAAGAAGTTTAGCATAGTCAATATGCATGAGACCATAACACCCAAGAGCGTATCCGTCGTTTACTTCAATGAGTAAGGTTCTTCCGTCGTCGGTAAGCCCGAAGTCAATGGCGTACCCTGCCGGTGCTGACTTAAATTCACTGACGGCGTTTTCAATTACTCTGTAATCGTAATGTACACGCCAGTCGCCCTTATAATGCCGGACACTCAGTATTTTACCATACCGCACAAAACATCTCCATTCTGATACAAAATTAACAACTTCTGAACAATAAATATCTTGATTAACACCTTGTATTCCACAGCCTATGAGGTCTTTCGCCGACCGCACAACTACCCCTGTAAACTGTTTATCCTCTACAGGCTTTATAAAAACATTCCAGTTGTCAGGATTATTGTTTATATCGTTCATTTTTGCAGACCATATTTTTCTGCCGAGATATTTTTTAAGTTCGTCGGGATAGTCCATTTCCGGAGCAGTAATGCCGAAATCCGCAAGTCTTTTTCTGACTGTACCTACATAACCCACAATAACATCTTCCCTGTTGCTTGTCTCTAAAATTTCATTATCATTAAACAGTACTGTCTCAAAACCCATTTCATAAAAGCCTTGATAAGCATTCATGAAGTTATAGTTATGCGGAATATTATTTCTGCCGGACTGTATATATACTTTCACAATAAGACCTCTCTTTCAGTCAGCCGTTGCCGAATATATCAATGAGTTTGCAGTTGTTTTTTTTCAGAATGTAGCCGTTAAGATTATACCAGCTTTCGCACTTGTCAAGTATAATAGCGTCTGCTGTAACTACATGGCTTTTCTTTTCAAGAATAGGGTCTACTGCATTTTCGATAAAGGCTTCTGTCTCAAAAGGTCTGCCGGACATAGCGTCAAGGATTTTCTGTTTCAGTCTGCCGGAGTTTGAGACAGGCTTATCGAGATAGAACACAGCTTTTTTTATATTCAGTTCCGTGAGAGTATCTGCCAAAGTCTGCAAAGCTATGTCAGTTTTGTCTATAAGGCGGTATGAACCCCTCAGACCTGCGAGGTCACGCACTGTGCCGTCCATGCACTCAAAAAGCGTCGAATCAGAAAAGGCAGTTTCCAGAGTGATTATAATATTAAAACCGTCTATATATAGTGTCTGTCCGGAAACATCACTTTCGGAAAGTTCCCTGTCTTTCCGTGACTTTATGCTGATTTCCGAAGAAACTATACGTGAAAGTGCCGTCCTCTGCCTTTCTGACAACTGATAGTGATTTCCGACGAATGTTATAACGTTTCTTATCGGGTAGTCTCTGTTCATAAGATAATATACGTCACTGCCTGCCTGTTTCAGCAGAGGGAGCTTTTCAATGCTGAAATCAACCTCGTCGCTTGCTATAAAACCTCTTTTTACTTCACTCATTTTTAAGACCTCCGTTAAATATTTTTCATATTCCATAATGAATCACAAATTTATTTTGGTTTACTGCATTCCATAGTAAACTTGCAAGGTCGTTCAGTTCTGGCATACCGGATATTTTTTCAAGAAACTTTTCTGCTGATTCCGGCGGAATAAGAGTAATACCGTAATATGCAAGTCCGGATTCAGACCTTTCAAGCGTGTGCCAGTAAAATTTTATTTCACGTAAATCCATGCTTATTTCAAGAATGTAATCATCGTCTACAGAAATGCAGTTGTATTTTTCGGGCGTGTAATTGTCATATCTTTTGTGTTTTTTTGGAGTTTCTGGCATTATTCCAAATTCATGGCTTGGCATTTTATAAACCTCCTTGTATTGATTATTTTTTCTTTACGTGCTATAATAATATAAAAAGTTATCGGGAGAATATTATGAACGTTTTTACTGTAAGTTTTTTCGGACACAGAATTGTCGAGAATATCACTGAAACTGAAAAAAAGCTGACTGATATTGTAAATGATATAATCAAAAATAACGATTATGTCAGATTTCTTGTAGGGCGTGACGGGGAGTTTGACTGGCTCGCTACATCTGTGATAAGCAGAGTTACCGCAAAATGCCATAACAGTTACTTAGTACTGGTATTGCCGTACATGAAAGCCGGCTATCGTGACCACAAACAGAATTATATGTGCTGTTACAATGAAGTAGAAATATGTCAAGAATCGTCAGAGGCTTATTTCAAAGAGGCAATACATATACGCAACAAAAATATGGTTGACCGCTCCGACCTTGTCGTTTTTCATGTCAAGCATAAAAGCAAAGGCGCATACAAGACTTTACAGTATGCACAGAAACAAAACCACAATATAATAAATATCTGAAAGATTGGTGACAACTATGCTGTACGGCTTTAAATATACTTATAGTTGCTGGACAGAAAAAGGTTTCAGCACTTATGCCATACTCGAAATAACTGACGGTCGATTATTCATAGACAGCTACAACAACGGCAAAATAAAACATAAAGACATCACCGGAAAGGCTGACGATATATGCAATATAGTTAAACACATCTCACACTGGAATATGCAGTATTATTGTGAGCCTATGGAATGGCTTCCGAGTTTTGACTGGTCTTTGAGCATATCAACAGACGAGTTCAATATTTACTGTGAGGGTCACGACAACTTTCCGCCAGAACGTGAATACTTTAATAAAATCCTTGAATATGCCGGAGTTTTATAATTATTCTACCATGTTTACACTGAATTGTCAAACAAAAGTATATTTCCCTTGACAAACATAAGAAAATGATTTATAATTATTTCAAGACCTGTTACGGCAGGTTTTAACCGCTCCTTTTCGGGAGCTTTTTTATCGCACAATTATGAAAGGAGTTTTATTATGAAAAACAATTCACCGGACGATATGACAGAAGGTCCTCTCCTAAAAAAGCTCTTGCTTTACACTCTGCCAATCATCATGACTGGAGTATTACAGCTTCTTTTCAATGCCGCCGATTTGGTGGTAGTCGGAAGATATGGCTCTGATACTTCTGTGGCGGCGGTAGGTGCGACGAGTGCTATAATAAATCTAATCACAAATTTATTCATAGGGCTTTCAGTCGGGGCAGGAGTAGCGGTAGCACACGGTCTCGGAGCAGGAAAATCCGAAGAAGTACACAGAACTGTACATACTGCTATCCCGATTGCTCTCGTAAGCGGAATCATTCTCACGGCTGTGGGCATTTTCGGCTCTGGGACTTTCCTAAAACTTATGGGAACTCCCGACGACGTTATTAATCTTTCTACTACATATATGCAGATTTACTTTATAGGAATAACTTCAAGCATGGTGTATAATTTCGGCTCGGCTATTCTCAGAGCGGTCGGCGATACTAAAAGTCCGCTGATATACCTCACAGTTGCCGGAGTAATAAACGTACTTCTAAACCTTATATTTGTAATTCTGCTGAAAATGGACGTTGCCGGAGTAGCAACAGCTACATCTGTCTCACAGACTATTTCCGCAATTCTTATTCTTAGGTCGCTTATGAAAAGAAACGACTCCTGCAAACTCGTTCTCAGAAAAATGCGTTTCTACCGCCGACAGATTATAAGGATTATACAGATAGGTATTCCGGCAGGTATACAGGGGTCGCTCTTTTCGATTTCAAACGTCATTATACAGTCGTCAATAAATTCATTTGGTTCTGTTGTAATGTCGGGAAACGCAGCGGCAGGAAATATTGAGGGATTTGTTTACATCTCAATGAACTCTTTCAGTCAGACGGCTATAAACTTTACAGCAAGAAACTATGGTGCAGGAAAAATAGACCGTCTCCGCAAGATAATGTATCTGTGTCTTGTCTCCGTATTCGTAACCGGACTTGCTCTTGGCTGTACTGCCAGACTATTCGGCGAAAGTCTTCTTTCGATATATGTTCCCGACAAGCCAGAAGATATAAGCTATGGTCTTATCAGAATGACTTTTATATGCATTCCCTATTTTCTGTGCGGTCTCATGGACGTTACAACAGGTTTACTCAGAGGGGTAGGCTGTTCGATACTCCCCATGATAATATCTGTTGTCGGGGTATGCGTATTCAGAATTGTATGGATATATACTATATTCAGAATCCCGAAATATCACACCCTGCAAAGTCTTTACATATCATATACAATCTCATGGTCGATAACATTCTTGACGGAACTTATCATATTTATCGTACTGCTGAAAAAATTCAGAAAAAAATCTGCCGTATAAAATATATCTGATACACAAAAAAGCCTTGCTCCTTTTAAGGAACAAGACTTTTTTATTTTACATTATGCAACCATAAGCTCTGATTCGTTATTGTTTTCAGAATCAATATTATTGCTTACAACTATATCGCCCTTTGCATTTACTGCACAGGAAGCACTGTACTTGCCGTCTTTTGTCTTTGCGGTAATGCTTGTAGTTCCGGTTGAATTAGCGGATATATTACCGTTTGCGTCAACTGATGCAACAGACGGGTTGCTTGATTCCCATACAACATCGCTTGCAGAATATCCGGACGGGAGCGATTCAAGTTCAATTTTTGAAGAAGAACCAACATCAACTGAAACGTATGATTTTTTCAGTGAGAATATACCTACCGGAACAGTAACTGCTTCTGTTGTTGCCTCTGTTGTTGTTTCGCCGTTTACTGTACAGCTCGGAACAACTGCAAAGTTTTCAAGGTGCAGGTCAAATCTGACAGGGCTGTCATCTTTGCCTATGTCTACAATCTTCATACTTGAAGGAATGTCAAACAGTTTAAGTATAGGTTCAAGGAATCCAACGGTAACCTGTATTGTAAGCCAGCCGTCAACCTGAGCACATACCACGTCAACATCACTGTTTGCCGTAAGCTCTGCTGTGATTGTAGGACCAACTTTAAGACTTACGCTGAAAAGTTCAACGTCGCCTACAAGATAGTCAAGGCTGAGTGCAAGAGTAAGTTTAAGATAAGCACCTACTTTACCGTTAAGTGTAAGCTCTGATGAAGTGTGTGTTTCATTTATAGGACGTACATGACCGCCGGACATCTCAAAGCCTTTTGTATTCTCTATAGTAAGTACAACTTTAAGCTCACCGCTTGCCTCAAATTCAAGGTTAGCTTTAAGATTTACTGAAAGACCCGGACATATTTTAATGGATAATTTACCAAGATATAATGACGGCTCTGAAAGTGTTTTGCTTACATCAAGTAAATCAACATCGCCGTCAACTGAAAATTCAGTTGTTGCTGAGACTTCATTTGTGTAATTAAGACCCATATAGATATTATTTACTTTAAGTCCGCCCTTAAATGGATTAAATTCCCAGTCAACCTTTGCATTAAGGTTTATGTCCTTTACTTCTGCCTTTACTGTAAATCCTGCGATTTCCTTTTCAAAAGAAACGCCGTTAATGCTCTTTGAGGCTTCAGTTGTTTTCAACTGCTGGATATTATTTCCCATAGGCATTATAGTTGCGTCTGACTGTTCATAAGAAAGCGGTTCAATATTTGAATCTGTGTCAATAGTGTAAGATACGCCCTCAGCAACTTCAATGCCGTCGGGGTCAATGCCAAACTTACCACTTACATTAACTTTCTGATAAACTTCTTCAAATGTTGCCGGAATACATTTAAGCTCTGTCTTGCCGTTGGCATTTGGTGTAGAAGACATAACCTTGTAAGCTCCGCCCTTGCCGTCTGAGGCTTCTTTAGGTACAATAATTATCTTGTCCTCGCCGAGAGATTCAACATACTCTGACGGCACAACCACTGAATCGTCTTTTATATCTACGTCGGTAATATTGAGGGTTTCTGTCATATCTACTACATTTTCAGCAAGCTGAATATCGCAATAGTCCTCAAAGGTCTTGTTGCTCCATTCGTGGTGAGCAGTTGAGAGGGATTCAACAGCCTGCTCCGGAGAGGAAACACTCTCTGTAGGACTGCTGATAACACCATGCTCTATTGCTGCCTGTATAACTTCCTCGTCGGAAGAATCCACAGTAGCATAACCGGAGGCTCTCATAAGAGTAGTCGTTACAAACTTATCGTCAACAGGAGCATTCATATCAATAGTTTCATTTTCGCCGACAACGCCCCAGTCCTTAGCAGCCTGTATTTCGCCGTCTTCTGCACTTTCGTCAACCTGCATACCAAATGCGTCATTGACCATTGCCAGCCATTCTCCGTTAGTAATAACGCCGTCTGCTGTGCTTGCAGTAATAGTATCATTTGCATTGGACGAACTTTCATTATCTTTCTTGCTGTCGCCGTTGAAAAATTCTTCCAGACTTCCACAGCCCGAAAGGACAGTTGCTGTTGAAGCAAGAACTGCAATACCGGTTACTGCTGATATTATACGTTTTACTATCATCTTTAACCACCTTTTCTATTTAATTGTCAAGTTGTAATATTTATAAAATCTCACCCGCCCTGCACCAAAGCAGAACAAGCGAGATTTTATTAACGTCTGAAATTATGTTTGATTATTGGGGCTTATTTATATTAGCAACGTTCTGAACGTTTGTAGAGCTTACTGTACTTGTCGGGTCAGCAACATTCTGATTAAGATATGCAGCAACCTTATTAAGATAAGCCTGGAACTTATCCATATCCGGCTTCATAGAAGCGAATTTTTCTCTCATATCTTCAGCAGCCTGTGACTGATAGTTTACAGCAGTGCCACTCATAAGTGAAGAAACTTCATTAAGAACATCGTTTATCTTAGCAGCATAAGACTTAATTTGTTCAGCACACTCTTTGACACCTGTAGGATTTACAAAAATTGATGACATTGTAATTACCTCCTTTTAGTAAAAATTAGTTGAATGACGCACCCTGTGCAGCCTGACCCTTGCTGTCTTCCTCACGCTGTACATGAGCGTTGATAGCATTACGGAGTGTAGTAGCGTATTCCTCGATGACATCACGCATACTGTCAAAGTGCATTCTTTCTTCTTCTATCTTTGAGTGGAAAACGTCATAGTCGCTACCTTCCCAGTTGTTAGCAAGGTCTCCTTCTATGAGACCGTAAAGACTTGTGTACAGAGTTTGAAAGTCCTGTCCTTTGCTAGAAATGTCTGAAGCAGCTTTAAGCACTGGGTCCGGACCTTCTGGCAGTCTTATAAATTCCATTGCCATTGTAAAAACCTCCTAAAATAAATTTTTTATTTGGTGTTTCCACCTTTCATGTATATATTATAGCACATTTGATTTTTAGGGGTTTAAAAAAGTGCAACAATTAATATTTTAGTTATTTTAGGTTTTATCGTATTTTAAATTTGCCGTACAATCGGGAAAAAATCATGCAATAAATTTTTTTTGCTGTTTTTTACCACTTTTTTTGCTGTAGCTTACCATATATTTTGCTGTTTTAAACCGTACTTTTTCTGTGAACTATATATTAAACTGATAAATATTTTTCTGTATTTTATATTTAAAATAACTAAAACAAATCATCAATTTTATGTAAACGATTCATAAACATCTCCATGCATGCTGTGCAGTCACACATAGCATCTTTACGTTTAGAACACCTATAAATATAATCTGCATATTCTTCAATAGTATCACCTATCTCGCACAATTGATAACTATGATATTCTACTACTTCTTTAAAACGTTTATAGTCTCCCTCGCTAAAATACTTTGGACACTCTTGGTCTATAAAGTCAGTAAATTCCCTATATATACCACGTAATTTCTTGCTGAGTATTTTTAGTCTGTCTGAAATTTCCTTGCACTCTTCAAGGTCAATAGCAGTCAGAGTATCATCATCTTTTTTTGTCAACAATAACACCTCCTTTCTTAATAAATCAGATATAATCATCTGAAATACTTAAATTTCTTTACAGCTTTTCTGTTCTGTACCACAACCGCTTCATTTTCTGAGAGTGCTGACGGAGCATTTACATCTTCACAAAGTCCGAAACTGCTTATGCCGTCGCCGAGCCACATACTTGATGCATCAAACCATTCTCTGTTGTTTTCCTTGTCGATATTCTCAAAGTTATCAACTTCAGATTCGTCAATATTTCTGATAATATGAATATATGCACCTCTGCTGTCATACATTTTTTCGGAAGTATCAAGAATGATATAATGAAGATGTATCTCAGGAAGATTATTTATTATACTTTTGAGATTAACTATTGTGAGGTTAGTATCATCGGCAGTACATATATCTGTAAACGAATTTATAATAACGTACATATGCTGTGCGTTTTCGCTCATTACACAGTTTCTGTTTTCGTCAAGGATAAGCTTTGCACAGCGTTCTTCTGCTATATTCTTGTACATGATGTTCCATTCCTGCAACTCCTCCACAGAAGAATAATAACGGTATTCAGCATTCTCCTGTCTGAGTTTTCCGGAAGAATCAAGCAATACAACAGATATATTCTTGTCCTTTGCAAGAGCCTTAGCAAAATAGCCGGCAAACTGTGTAAGGTGTTTCTGTGAAAGTGAAGAAACAAAAGTAATATACTTATCGCTGAAATCATAATAATATACGTCATTGTCAGTCATACCGACAGGCACGTTATTATATTCGATATTATTTTCAAGTATTGTTTCCGTATCCATTTGAACGTTTACAAACGATACGGCTTTTGAATCGGGATATTTTTCAATCATCTGTCTGCAAAGAGTTTTCACTTCCTTTGAAGCGTCGTCAGATGGCGTTTCGTCTTCATCGCATGGTACAATATCAAAAATATCAGCAATCTGGAATTTATATGTAATATCATTTTCCTTTATAATACCACTGCCTGCACAGTCGGATGGACTGATACCGCCGGTTCTTCCTATTACTCCGGCATAGTCGTTTATGTCGTTCATTTTAAGCATGAAAGTCTGCTGTATATACTGTTTGAGACGGAAATTGATATTTACAGAAGAAGTACCGATGACAAGATAAATACCTCTCTTTACGCCTTCACGGGCAATATACATAATATCTGACAGGTCGCTGTCCTTGAATTTTTCAACGAACTCAGTATAGTTATTGAGCATAAGAACAACAGCCGGAAGTGTATTTCCGGAGTTTCTGCAATATCTTGCATATTCACCGCCCTGCTCCGCAAAGAGTTTACTTCTTCTTACGATTTCGTCCTTTACGGAAAGTATTATACTTCTTACATCGTCTTCTTCGTCGGCAATAACAACATCTCCTACATGGGGAGCTTTTGCATAGGTTTTAAGGAAACCAGCATCAAAGTCAAGCACATAAATATTAACCTGCTCTGGAGTATAGTTATAGATAAGCGAATATATAAGAGTAACAAAAAACATATCAAGACCGCTTCCGGCAGCACCGTAAATGGCAAGATTTCCTTTTCTTGAAAAAGGAATAGTCATGATTTCCTGTTTTCTTTCATAGAGGTCGTCCTTTTTGCCTATAACAGGCTCAAGCTGAACAAATCCGGTGTTTGTTTCCTTGCCATACTCCTCATACAAATCCCTTATTGAGAGTTTAGCTGGAATCGGGTCAAGCCACAGCGACCTTATTTCAATATCCTTTGCAATATCAATGAGATATTCCCTTACTGCTATAAGCTGTGAAACTGTCTTGTCCTTTTCGGGATTTATTTTGATTTCGGGCTTTTTGACTTTTTCATGAATGACTGTTCCGGTATTGCTTATCACTTCTACTGATTCAATATCCCTTTTCACAAATTCTTCTGCCTCTATATAGTCAGCACCGCACCATGCAGACTGACCCATGCTGAATACTTCGTTATAGCCGACCTGAAAGAAAAAGCGACCTGTCGTATTTATTTCAGCAGCGTCGGGACAGTGAAGCACCGCCTGACTGTCTTCTCTGCCCTGAACTTTAAGGCATATCTTGAATCGTGAGTTACTCCAGATTTCCGGCTTTACTGAGCCGTCCGGTTTCTGAGTTGCAAGAATAAGATGTACGCCGAGACTTCGACCTATTCGTGAGGCACTGACAATAACGTCCATGAATTTGCTGCCGCCGTTTTTTTCGTCGGCTTTAAGTTCTGCAAATTCATCGCATACTATGAATAAATGCGGAAGTGCTTCAAGCTCTGCACCCTCACGTCTGAGTTGCTGATACTTGTATATATCCATAGTACCTTCATTTGAGATTTTACGTGCTTTCTTGAAAAGAAACTGTCTTCTTTTAATTTCTGTGTCAATTGAAATGCAGGCTCTCTCAATAGTTGCTCCGTCGAGGTTTGTAACCGTTCCGACAACGTGCGGAAGTATATGACGTACTTCAACGGTTTTTCCGTCTATTGTTTCTTCTCTCACTTCATTGAAAGCGTCGGCAAGACCACCGCCTTTATAGTCTACTATCACAAAAGCTACTTCTTCGGGGCTGTAGTTTACGGCAAGCGAAAGAATGATAGTTATAATTGTTTCGCTCTTTCCCGAACCGGTAGTACCAGCCATAAGACCATGAGGACCATGAAATTTTTCATGCATATCAATGAAAAATGTATCTCCGGACGGTGCTATGCCTATCTCCGTTTTAAGCGATTTAATCGGGTTATTTTCCACCCATCTTGCAAGGCTGTTAAGATGTTCTACCTTAGATACTCTGAACATATCGAGGAATGTAAGCATTTTAGGGAGCTGATATTTTTCAGTGTTTATATCAAGCTTTATATTTGCGATTCTGTTAAGATATGTTTCAAAATCCGCCTCATTGTTTACCCTGTATGGCAGAAACTCAGATACAATATCATTTTTGCGGTCATAAAGTTTCGGACTGCTATCTGTGAGTTCAATAATGAAATCAGAGTTATTATAGTTATACAGACCAAATGATGTGAGAAGACTAAAATTAAGCTTTTCCCTGTTTTTCATTATAACCGGCATAATGTCAATGCTGTCTACCTTGTGCTTGTCTGAGGCTATAATCAGCATTTTGGGGAAATCATCATTTTTACGTGTAGTGCGGTTTTCGATTTCCTTTTCCAGTTCGTATGAAAGTTCCTTTATATCGTCCGACGTTGAAGCGACATATCTGAATGTGTTGTCAGCATTCCATACATGAGGAAGCCACTTTGCATACGACCATTTTTCTTCCTCGTCTTCATTATATATAAATACAAGTTTAAGCTCGTCATATGAATAAAGAGAAGTAAGCTGTATTACCATTTCTTTTATAATATCAAATGAACGCTCTTTATCACCGCTTATACCGCATATACAGCCGTTATTCAGCGAGACAGTTATTGGTACGCCGTCCAAAATTCTATCCTCATTCGCAAACTGCATCATATCATAACGCAGATTATCTTTAAAGAATACCTCGTTATCGGCACTGTACTTGACAACAACAGACGATTTCTTCTTGCCTGTACCGATAGAAATAGTCATAAAATCATCGTCGTTAATGCTCTTGCTCCACAGATACCTGTCTCTGTTTATGGCACGTGTCATGCATTCTTCAACAGTAAGACACTTGTCACAAAGGTATTTCTTTTCATTGTCTTTCATGACATCAACCTTTGCTCTGAGGTCAATAATATAATCTTGATAATCCTTGATACGCTTTGTTTCCTTTACCTTTGAGACAGATTTTTTATGCCGTCTTGTTATAAGCGGAAAAGTTATTGAAGAAGTAATCATACTTCCTGCCATAATAAGAGTAGGAACAATATAAGAGATATTAGTACCCCTGTAGTGTGCGGCTATACCGGAATACATAGCAACAAGCAAAGTTGATATACCCATAGTCATGGCAGGACCCATAGCCAGCAGTGCAGACTGTTCTTCCCTTACTTCTGTACGTTCCGGAGGCAGTAAACGTATTTCAGGCATTTCGGGAGGATTAATTTCAAGGTCAACTGTTCTGTAGAAGTAATCAATGCCCTCGTCGGATTTTTTGTTGTTTCTTTCAAAGTCTCTGAGTTTAATCTTCATAATATTGGCTGTATGTACAGTCTTTTCAAAGTCAATATTTGCAGAAATAAAATCAGCACATATTATAAACTTATATCCCATGATAAAAATAACATCACCGATTTCAAGGGGATATTCAGTATCAGGCTCAAGCCTTACATTATTAAGGTAAGTGCCGTTACGGCTGTTGTCGTCCAAGAGATACCATTTATTTTCACGGCGTGAAATAACCGCATGAGTTCCGGAAACAGACAATTCGCCCAACACTATATCATTGTCTGTATTTCTTCCTATTGAAATTTTGCTGTCATAATTCTGAGAATCGTTAAGTATGAATTTAACGAATTTGTTTCTCTCATCGTTTATAGTTTCGGCAATCATTTGATACTTCATGCCGTTGCATTCAATAACAAAAATATCGCCGTTATCAATAACAGCTTTCATTCCGCACGCTGAAAGCCTGTCGCCCTCATAGCGTGAAAGAGTGTAGTTTTCGCCGGCGGAAATAATCCATCTGTTTTCAATGCCGTCTATATTTATGTCTTCTGTCAGTTCGCTTATACTATGGTTTACTTTATAGTGACCCTTTTTTTTATCCGGCAGAACAGTAGTATTTATAAACTCATTCTGCATAAATGTTATAAGAAGCATATTTTTTCTCCTGTTTTATTATTTATTAAACAAACATAAGCTGTGTTCTGTTGGATACGCCAAGTTCTTTAAGCGTACAATTCTGCAAAAGGCTTTTTCCGCTCTCTCTGAAACAAAGAATATTGACATCGCCCTTATAATAAAAGCCCTTTGCAGACTCCGAAAACAATTCAGCCAGTACTTCAGCGACATCATGCACATACATATTTTCGGGTACTCTCACATCGTAAGTCTTTCCGTTTGCCGGAAGATATACCTGAACAATTACCTTATTCACATTCGTTTCCTCCTTTCTGTACTTTAGGTTTCTTCTTTTTCTTCTTCTGCAATTCCGGATAGCTCCTCCACTTTATCTTTATAAGCAGATTATAGAAAATATGATAATTAAAATCAGCGAGTTCAGATTCACTCAGCGGTGTGCCGTTTGAATGGCAGTACTCCCATATAAGCACGTCTGACAGTTCATTCATATCACGCTCAAAAGGCTCTATAATTCTGCGTGAAACAGCCCTGTCCGTATTCACGACATCTTCATAAGCCGGAAGCTCCGGAGTGCATTCAAGGAGTATTCTAACACTGAGAGTATCGGCGTTTTTCTTGAAATAATTCATTTTTTTATGCTCTGCTATTTTTTTGAGAAGATAATAGCTGTTAGGATTCTTTTTCAGATTAATTCTGAATAATTTTTCCGGATAAGGCATTACCGGCATAGTTTTCATAACATAAAAAAACTCGTCGCTGAAAGTAAAAATAATGACATTGTTTTTTATATTCACATCACTGCAAATCTTTATATCTTCAAGACTTCTCTCTCTGTTAGACGATTTTCTGAAACTCACCCTCATATTAAAAAGCGTGTTGAGGTCGGCACGTACCTGCTTACGCACTTCAGCACTGTTTTTTAGTTCACAGAGTTTCATATATTCTGTAATGGGAAGATGAACAGTTCTCTCCCCCGACCCCATTTCTGTGAACTTCACCATAAGAGCGTCTGCAAGCCTGTGGGTAGTAGTTTTAAGACCTTTGCCGAGTGCAGAAAAATTATCAAAGTATATTTTAAGATTGTCCTTTTCAATGCAGACTATATCATCTTCATTTCCGGAAATAAGACTTTCAGTTGTTTTCAGAGTTGCTAGCTTATTCATAGCAGACGACTGTTTCATTATTCTGAAAGTATTTCTGGAAACAGAATTGATATGGAGGTCAGGCTCAAAAATCTTACCGACAGACGATGACTCTCCGTCAATCCCTTTCAAGTATTTCATCAGTCCACCTCAGAATCAATAAGCAGTGATATGAGATTAACCATAGAGGTACGGAAAACAGAAATATCTTCAAGGCATTTTCTGACTGATTCAACTGCTTTTTCTGAGGGTTCAATACCTTCAAGGCTTATGGGTCTGAATATATCATTGAGTATTTTCAGCTTATTTAAGTATTCTCCGCCCTCTCCGGCAATTTCGTGTGCAAAGTCCTCACGCTGTGCATTAAATTCTTCAATCTGCTTTTTAAGTTCGCTCACGTCGGTACAGAATACAGTAAACTCCGGAATGTCAATTCTTTCTGCGATAAGTTCAAAAAGCCTGTTGTATGCCACTTGATATTTAAGACCGTCAAGCATAAGATTATTCCGGAAATACTCTATCTTGTCTGCCATATTTCCGGAATGTTCAAGGCTCATCATTTCCTGAAAACAGTCTATTTCCGGCTCAATAAAATGGTCCTGTGCGTCAAGGCAGTTAGGGTGGCACGGAAAATTATTTGCAACAATAGCTACTCCACGCTGTCTTGCCAGCTTACCCGGAGAATGCATTTCACCGAACTGGCTTTCTGTCATTATCATGGGGAGCATTTCTATCATTTTTCTTGCGTGTTCAACGTGCTGTGCCTGTGTCATATACATAAGCAGACGGCAGAAACCATTCTGTGCCTGCTGATTATAGGCAAAAGAAATTGCCTGTGCATATCTTATAAAATTCTGCAACTGTACGTAACAGTCAAGTATCTCTGCTTCTTCAACAGTGTCTATCTTTTCAATAATAGAATCAAGAGCCGACTGTGTCACCGGCTCATATTCTTCATCGGGGCAGTAAGCCCCGATTTGATTCTTATATGTGCATATATCATTATATATGATAAGTCTTCCTGCATCTTCGCCCGATACAGTTTCCCTTTCAAATAATTCTTCTGCGTTTATCATCTTTATCACCTGTAAAAGATTTTATCTTATTCTTCTGCGTCTTTTTCTGCCTGCAATAGTAAATCCGCTTGCAGTGCCTATTCCGAGAATAGCAATACCGCCGGTAACTTTTACCCATGTTTTATGGAAAAGGTACAGGAACATATTTTCAGTGATGAGGAGATTTTCAAAAGTCTCAACCGTCTTGTTGCCAGCAAGGTCAGTAAGTTCGATAGTAACTGAACGTGCGGAGTTGGAGGCTGGCATATTGAAAGTATAGCTGTTGTCGTTTCTGTCTTTTTCGTCGTCTGCATCAATATCAAGAAGAACCTCGTCAAGACTTGTAGTTACAGTCACGTGTTTCAGCTTTTCATTGGCATTTATTCTGAAAGTCTTTTCGGACTCTCTAAATTCAGCACGTTCTATAAGCTCATCGCACTTGAACTCCGGTTCATGAGTATCAACATTAAATCCAAGCTCTGCACCTCTGCCGGTACTTACATTCTGGTTTCCTGCCTCGTCAATAGTCTGTATTGAGATTTTATAGTCAAGGTCCTGACTGAAGTTTCCGGCTTTTATTACATATTTATACTCATATCCGGATTTATCAGCGAGCAATTCCGGACCTGTAATATCATACATACTTTCGTCAAGCTGTTCGGTAGCTGAACCCTTATCAAGTATGATGATAATATCTGAACCCTCTTGATGTTTGTCAACGTTAGTTTCGGTTATGAAAATATTAGGTGCTTTGTTGAGGTATTTACCGTTTATCTGTTCAATGTCTTCAACTGTAAATACAGAGCCGAATCTATTCACAGAAAATTTCTGTGTGTCTGTATAGCTGTTGCCGGACTTATCCACAGCAGATACTTCAATACTGTACGAACCGTCAAAACATTCTTCCGACGGGAAATTATCAAAGACAAATTTCTGTTTTATATTTCCGTCAACAGTTTCTTCTGTCCATTTTCCAGTGATGTATTTTTCCCTGTCTGAAACTGCAAATCTGTAAACATCTTCTTTTTTGTCATATGACATTTCACAGATTTTGCCGTTTCTGGATATTTTAAGTTCATATTCGTCAAGGTTTTTATCCGATATATCTATGACAGGTGCGACTTCTCCCTTGTTAGCCGTATCAAATCCGGAAACTGATATTTCGGGGCTTTCAGTATCTATGATAAAGCTCGCTGAATAGGTTTTAAATGCATTAGAGGCGAGGTCTGTACCTGATATGCTGACAGTATATTTACCGTCTTTCTTAAACTGCTCATAAGGTATTGTGGCAGTGTGTTTGCCATTATCGTCTTTCCAGTCTGACGGAGTATACTCCTTGTCATTTATAGTTATTTTTATTTTGCTACTGTCGAAATTAAGTTCTTCAACAGATATAGATGCTTTTACAATGTCGTTTATATATTCATCTTTTTTGGTGTCAATCTTCTCACCGCTCTGCTTTGAAAATGCTACTTCAAGCACAGGGTCGGTCTTGTCAATTACAAAGTTTCCGGAAGAATATTTTATAGCAACGTTTCCGGCAAGGTCTGTATCTTCAATATCAAGGTGATAAGTTCCGTCCTTGTCATATGAAATATCTTTAATATGCTTGAAACTGTCAGTATTTTTTATTGAATTAGGGTCTTCTGTAAAACTGCTGTCGGCAGTTCCGTTTATCATCGGAGCATTGAAATTACGTTCTGCAATTACTATATGTGCTTTCTTATCTGAATTATAATATTGAGTTTCTGTAGACGGCTGTATTCCAGAGACGGATATATTCGGAGCTTGCTTATCAATACTGAAACGCACTTCACTTTCACTGGTGTTTCCGGAATTATCGGTTATTCTTACCATTATGAAATTGTCGTTTGCGTCCCTTGAAACAGTAATGCCGTTTGATACAGAAAGAACGATATTTCTTTCGGTTGCGTCAACGCTCCAGCCGTCATAATCTCCGTATATATTGCCTTCGCTGTCGATTCTTGCTGTTCTCCAGCCGTCAAAATCAGATGTAAGCCACTCGATAGTATTTATACCGGAAAAATCATCTTCAATTGTAACTGAAGCTGTAATATTGCTGTTGTAAAGTGGCAGACCGTCAACGTCCTTGTTTGCTGTCTGAGGCATTTCTATGGAAATAGATGCGTGCGAATCATGGCGTGTCTGATTTTCAGAGGCAAGACCTTCCGGTGATACAACATCAGATTGATTCGTTACATTATCTACTGCCCATGCCTGTATATCGCCCTTAAAGCCCTCCGGTATTTCAAATTCAGCACGGTATACGCCGTCTTCATAGATTTCTGGATTCTGTATGTCATACTGTGCAAAAATACTACCGTCCGGATTTAAAAGATTACAGTAAATAGCTTTTATGCCGGAGCTTGCATTTTGGTCTATAGCATGGACTACCATTGTAGTAGGCACATCAAAGAATATTCCGTATTTTAGTATCTCCTGACTTGCGGGACTTTCACTGAAATCAGTAAGATAAAATTCAAACTGTGTGATTTCCGGCTTAGTAGTATCCTTATAGACTGTGACTGTTTCTTCTGTGAGATTTCCGGCATTGTCTTTTGCATTGATACTGAATATAGCTTCTCCGTCAACCTCTTCTTTAGTTGACAAATTATCTCTGTAGTCCATTACCATGTCATTATAGTTTTTATTTGCATTTATCTCTCTGGGTTCTGCACTGTCCTGTATTCGTTTAAACTCTACACTTTCAAGTCCGGAGTCTGTGCCGGATTCATCTGCTGATTTATCTGAAACACTATACTCAACAGTAACATCACTGCTGTACCATACTTCACTGCCGTTGTCGTATTTGTTTTCACCGGTTATTTTATGTATAACAGTTGGTGCTTTGTTTTCAATGATAACATTATCACTGCCATACTCATTAACAAGAGGATTATAAATATCATATTCAAGTATGTTTCCTACATTGTCCTCAGCTTTAATTTGAATATTACCCTGTACATTTACTTTATCGGGTATTGTGAAATGTGCATAACCTTCATTGTCTATATTGCCTTCATATTCCTTTTCGGCAAATGTAATGTAAACCTTATTATCCTTAAAGCCTGAAGACGCTACTTTACTGTTTTCATCTTCAATATTTTTAAGATTATCAGATAATTGGACTTTTATTTCTACCTGCTTATTGGCGAATGTTCCGAACGACTTAAAGTTGATTTCTTTGGTTTCAGCATTATTAGGATCAGCCGCATTTATTATACGGTCGGTAACAGGTGCATTGTTGTCTATGTATACGTCTACATTTTGTACTGTATCTTCAGTGCTTTTTTTCATATCATACATATTTGACTGTACGTTTCCGGCATAGTCTGTAAGTGTAATCTGTACACTTAACTTGCCGTCACCGCCCAATGAACAAATATAATCATCAGCCAATAAAAATTTATTATCACCTGAATATATATACGGACGGAAATGCTGATTATTAGTCGAATCAACCTCAAAGCCTATACGCAGATTTGTGAGGGTTTCATTTAGTTCATCTATTGATATATTGCCGTTTTCATCTTTTTTAATGAATGTCTTTATTATATCATTTATGTCAATTGTAAAATCACTTCCGTTGATATTCATAGATATAGTCTTTATACCCGAATTGCTGTCAGACGGATTAATTGCAATCGGCTGATAATCTTTATACCAACGATTTCCATTATTTTCATAGTCAGATTTAGATACTGTAGCTCCCACAACATTAGGTACGGTCTTATCAATGATAACAGTTGTGGCTTTATTCTTGTCAGAAGATACATTATTTGTTGTCTCATCTGCATGATAATAATACTCTGCTGAGTTGCCGGCTTTGTCTGTTACAGTTACTTTTATTATGTCACTGCTGTCTTTAATATTTTCATCAAAAGTATAACTATTATCTGAATAATCTTCTAAACTTGATGAAACTGCATACTCATATTTTATTGTACTTACTCCCGATGCGTCGCTATCACTATTGCTCATCTTATCAGAAGTTTCAGCTTTTACGGTAAGGCTTGTGTCTTTAGGAAGAACTTTCTGACCGTTCAGACCGTTAATGACATTTTCGACATTAATAGACTCTGCCTTAGGTGCTGTTATATCAATCTTTACATCAACAGAAGATGACGTGCCAGATGTATTACCACAGTTATCGGTTGCAGAAATATCAATTTTGCCACAATAGTCTTGATTTTCGGCATTAAGGGTAAGCGTTGCATTAAAAGTACCGCTGAAAATGCCGTTCTCTATTACTGGATTCAGAACTATACTATATGGAATATCAGCTCCGTCTTCCAGTGCTTTCGGTTCTATCTTTTCACTGCTCCAGCCTTTTTCATTGTCGGGTCTTTCAAATGTAAGTCCGCCGACATTAATGTACTTAATAGAATTAAGATTAGGGTTTTCATTGATTATATCATAATATTCTTTTGGAATATCAGCAGAATTTACATCGTCGCTTATAGTAAAGCTGAAATCATACTGACCATTTCCGGCAGATGTTTTTTCATTAGACCAGCCGTTATTATACTCTTCAGATACTGCAATATTGTTTACTTTGGGTTCTGTTTTGTCAACATATATATACAATTCTGGGTCATAAAAATTATCAGCTTTTACATCTATAATATCTATTCCGTTTTCTTCATAAGTGACATCAAATAATGTAGTTAATTTTAATAAATCACAATTATTTGTAAAGCTTGTTTGCCCCCTTGTTATATTCAATGGGTTAACACTTGAATGAATACAGTCAACTGCTCTTAATTGTTTGCCGTTAAAGTTACTTTCTTCATCACTTTCAGCAAATATAAGAACTAATGCCCTTTTGCTTTTAACTGCTATAACGCTGTCATTTCTCTTTCCGCTGTTTTCTGTATGTTTAATTACAGCATTTATTATGCTTTCTGCATTTATATTATCAGAAGAAGAATCCATCTTTTCATATGTAACTGAAAAGTTTGAAAATTCTCCTTTATATTCAATTTTCATATATTCATCTGTTTTCAGCTTATCATACATATCTTTCAGCTCGTTGCCTGATATAGTAGCTCTTTCATATGAATATCCGCTGAGGTAATACTCGCCGTTTACAATAAGCGGTATCAATATATTATTATCTTCAATTTTAAATTCAACTGTATCTTCTTCTTCGACACCGTCTATTATGCGTTTTGCATTTATGGTACTTGGAATGCCTTTAACAGAGACCTCTATTGTTTGTTCTCCTGTAATTCCTTCTATTTTTCCGTCATCTGAAACTGTATATCCTGCACACTGAAGAATATTCTTTATTGTATAATCACCAGTTCCATAGACTTCTGTGCTGTCTCCTATTTTTATGCCTTGATAATCTTTGTCTGCTTCAAGATGAACTTCTTTATCATTAATATCATTCAGTTTTACAGATATAGAATAATTATCATTTCCGTCTGCCTTTACATTTGTCAGTGAGAGATTAATTGTATATTCAGATTCAGAGAGTGTATATAACGTTTTACTATTCTTAACACCTTCATTATCAATAGTAATCGTACCGTTAACAGATGTAAATTTATGACGGTTTTTATCAGATGTAGGTGTAAGAGTATATCCTTCGTTTACTGAAAATGTAATACTATCAATATTTGTACCTGATTTTAAATATGTTTTGTCATTTCTGATTTCAACATTATCCTGTTTATCAATTGTTATAAGACCATTAGAATTATTATTCACAAGATAGTAATCTACTTTTATTTTAAACATTGTTTCATCTTCTGCAATGTAATGATAAATTTCATTATCAGTATCAGTTACATATTCAAAGCTTTTCATATTCTCCAAAATTTGAGATTGATTACCATAATCACACTTTATTGTTATTTGATTTTGATAATATGTTATCTCCTCCTTTATTAAATTTTCTTTATCTGTTTCTTTTATCTTTTTAATGATAGTGTCCATAGTTTCTTTATCGTTTGGACGTATACCTTCTACCCGTATAGACATTTTCGCTTCGTTATTAGTGACAGCAGTGGTAGTAGTAACAGTAGTTGTAGTTGAGCTTTCAGTGGTAGTGACTGCTGTCTCAGTGGTAGTAGTAGTCTTGCCACTGTCTTGATTATTGTTAGGCACTTTATTTGGGTCGTCGTTGTTTTCCGGCATTTTTTTGTCATCTTCAGAGGGTTGTGAGGTGTTGTCTCCCTCTGTATTGCTGGTGTCATCAACATTTGTAAAATCGCTTGAAACAGCAAAGACAGGGACATTATTTAATCCGCTGAAATTTACCGCTGCAATAGACAGTGCTGACATGACAGCAGCCATTTTTTTAAGTTGTTCTTTTTTATTGTTCATAATACATTCTCCCTATATTATTTTCTTTTACGCTTTATAAAAATCACAGTACCTGTTGCTACTGCTACCAGTATGGCAGATATTGCAATTATCAAAGGCTTATGTGTACTCTTTTTCTTTTCAGAAACAACAGTTGCAGTAGTAGTTGTTTCCGAAACAGCTTCACTGGTGGTTTCCGTTTCCGATATTGAAGAAGACGACGATGATGATTCTTTCGTCAGAACAGTTTCAGTAGTTGAAGACGTTACTGTAGCAGACGATGTAGTTTCAGAAACTGTCGAAACAGTAGTTGTTTCAGATGTAATGCTCTCTGTTGTTTCTGTAACCTGCGGTTCTGTTTCAGCTTCCGTCTCCTGCTCCGGAGGCTGTGTCTCTTCCGGAATTTCTTCCTGCGGAGATTCAGGCGGTACTTCCGGAGGAGGTACTTCTGCCTGAGTAATCAGTATTCCCCCGCCGTTAAGCTGTGAAAATGAATCATTACCGAATACTGCATCAAAATCATTTTCAAGCATTATAGACGTTTCAAGTTCATATGTATCAAAAAAAGTCCTTTTGAAATTTAAACTGTAAAACTCCCCTGCTTTAACGTCTTCCGGCAGTATGACGTTAGCCCTAACAATCAAACCATTATAGTCTATCTTTTCATTTATCAGAGCCGGAATATTACACATAATAACGTCCGGCAGTTCTGACGAACCGAGTTCAAAGCTCATACCGCCCATATTGCTTACCTGTTCTGCGTCGCTGAGATATGTATAAGGCAGATATTCAAGCCTTGAATCCTTTTCAATAAGAAAAGACAGCATAGAATACGGAGGACAGTTTTCTGTATGTATTTCAAGTGAAATCACTCTGTTTTCCGGAATATCATTTATATCAATTTCTTTTGTTTCTATTGATAAATGTATATCCTGCGGTGCGTCATACGCTGTGGCAGTGAAAGAACTTCCTGCAATACACATTACAGCAGAAAATACCGCTGAAAAAGCAACGGCACTTTTAGTTATTTTACGCATTTATTATCCTCGCTTTACTCTTTATAATACAACTTTACGACGTATTGAAGACGGGTCGCCATGTATTACTATTATATTTTCCGATATGATAAAGTCATCAGTTTCATTATTATCTTCTTCATCTATTGTATTGATTTCTTCCTGCTGAGGTACGAAAACAGTATTACTTGTGTTAAGTTCTTCCTGTTGCGGTGCAAGAACAGTATTACTTGTGTTAAGTTCTTCCTGCTGAGGTGCGAGAACTGTATTGCTTGTGTTAAGTTCTTCCTGCTGAGGTGCGAGAACTGTATTGCTTGTGTTAAGTTCTTCCTGCTGAGGTGCAAGAACTGTACTGCTTGCATTATTAAAGTTTTTATTATTATCGGTTATTGTAATGTGACTGATTGATTCTTCAGATTCATTGAATACTTTATTTTCGTTCATAGTAAAGTAATCAATTTCATCGGAATTTTTCCTGTCTTTTCTGTTGTTTATTTCCGTCTGTATTATTGATATAAGATGAAATTTTGATGAGAGCCAGACAGTAAGAACCAAAAAAATAATTCCGGCTATCAGAAAAACATTTGAAATATTACGCCATAATTCAGGACTCATCTGTATCTCCTTTCAGTTAATCAGAATATGCCATTTTTACTTTTTGTCTGACTGCTTCTATATTGAAATTCTTTGATATACTTATAGAATATTTATTAAGATATGTAATATTGCCGTTGTCATATATTTTTTCGTCTATGCGGTCAAGAACTTCTGTCAGATTCTGCTCAACAATGCCCATTTGTCTGAACTTTGCAGAATACCTTGAAATAAGAGTAAGGAGAGTTTGGCATACTCTTGCACTTACTACTTCATTCGGTTCGTCTATGTACTCTGCCATTTCTGAAATATTATTCCACATATTATTGTAAAATTCACTGTTGTCAGTGCCGTCACGTTCTTTTCTGTCAATTTCAGCATAGAATTTTCCGATATTGTAGAATATGACTGCACGGTTGTATGAATCCGCATCATTTCTTTTGAATGACCCGTCACTGACAGCCTTTTCAAACCATTCATATGATTTTGTTATCCTTGCTTTTTCAAGCTCAAGGTCGTTGAGGTTTGAATCAACAGGATAATAATACAGCCAGTAGGCGTTGCCTATTTCGTACATACAGCGACCGTAATTGCTGTCTGTTTCCTTAATGGAATCAAGGCTTTTTATTTCATTGATAATAAAATTATCCTCGTCGGAATCAAGTTTTTCGTCTTCAGTAAAGCTTTCTATAAGCTTTGAATAAATATCATCTCTGTTAGTATGGTCTATCTTTATAGCGTCAGCATAGTTGCCCTTATTAACATTTATGCTGTAATTATTGCTCTCGTTTTCCTTGTTGAGTGCGTCAGCCTTATAAGCTGAAAATCCCGCTACAGAAAAACACACAACTGAAACCGCAAGCGACATGGCAATATAGCGGAGACTTGAATGTTTTTCTACACGGCACAAATCTTTGTAAATGGCATTGCATGACTGATAACGTTTTTTCGGGTCGTCTTCAATGCATTTTCTGATAATCTTTTTAAGTTCAAAGTTTACGTTCTTATCAAATACAAATCTTTCACTTGAATACAAGGCACGTGTTTCATTAGCGACCTTTTCCGGTTTTTTTCCGCACAGCATATGATAAAAAGTAGCACCAATATTAAAAATATCCGACCTTCTGTCAATATCGGTACGGAGTTCATACTGCTCACGTGAAGCATATTCGGGAGTATATCCTGCAACGCCGGACTCATTTTTGATTGCTGTGCCGAAATCAATAAATTTGAGCTTGACGCTTTTCTTGCTTGAATTTTCCATGAGAGTACTGCTCGGTTTAAGAACCATTATATTTTCCGGTTTCATATCGCTGTGTACTCTGCCGGTCTGATGAAAAAATTCCATAAAGGAACATATCTGTTTTGCAGACTCTATGAAGACATTATACGGCATAGGATCTCTTTCAAGCATTTTATCCATACTTTCACCATCAAGGAAATCTTGAACTATATAGAACTTGCTTTCAATGCCGAATGTATGTATTATATTGGGCAGAAACGCATTTGACTTATCCTTTTCATAAAGTTCCTTTATCAGCTTTGATTCCTGCTTGGCGAGTTCATATATAGCCCTGTTGCTCTTGTCTATTTCCTTTATGGCTCTTACCGCTCTTTCAGCCTGCAAATCATAAGCCTTATATACTACTGAAGTACCACCCCTGCCAGCTATTTTTTCTATTTCATAACGATTAGCCAGTATATGCATCAAATATCATTCCCCTTTGTGTATTTTAATGCCAGTGCCGTTATATTGTCTGTTTCCTTACGTTGAATGTTAAGTGCAAGAAGACGCTCAAGATTTGATTTCAGAGAATCGTTGTCAAGGTTGACATCAGGGCTTAAATACGTATTTATTTCAGTTTCGGTTATCATTTTTCTGAAACCGTCAGAGCATATCATGTATACGCAGTCTGTCTGAGGAGTTTGTATTATAAAATCGTATATTCTGTTTTTTGAGGCAACGCCGATACAGTTAGTAATCTGATTCTGTCTGCTGTCGTTGCGTGCTTCTTCTTCTGAAATAATACCACGCCTTACTTCTTCTGCAACAACTGAATGGTCCATAGTAACTACTTCAATATGGTCAGTAAAAATCTTGTAAAGCCTTGTATCACCCACATGACCGGTAAGGGTAATATCAAGAATCGGGTCTATAAGCAGTGAAGTAAAAGTAGTGCCCATAGACTTGCCTTTTTCAGTATTATCTATTATATCATCATTAAGGCGGTGAAGACACTCGTCAAGGCTCTGCCTTATTTCGAGGATATTACCGCCTTTTTTTATAATTTTCGGATATTCCTTTTCAAACCACTCTGAAACGCCCGATATGACAAACGAGCTTGCCTTTTCACCACAATAAAGTCCGCCCATACCGTCGCACACGGCAGAAAACAATATCTTATGTTTTTTATATTCTGCAATTTTTATCAGCAGTGCATCTTGATTTACAGTTTTAACGATGCCCTCTGTTGTCACATAGGAAAAATTGTACATAATCATTCTCCAAATCAGTTTTCAATAATAAATGTATACTTCTCTCCGTTTATAAAAAGCGAACAGCCCGAAAAGATTTCTGTTTTCATGCCTATATTTATATTCACGTTTTCAAGTTTAAGAGAATAGCAGGCGGTATTTTCCATAAAGAGTGCCATTCTGCCATTAAAACTCTCCATAGAGAACACTACACCGTAAATAGAATCATCAGTAAAGGGATATTTCATTACTCTGAGAGTGCTATTGTCAGAAACTTTTCTTATATATGCCAACGCTCTTGTTTCCGGAGACTGTCCCACTATAAAAGTATGCTGTACAGGAGCAGGTTGCTGTACTATAACTGTATGCTGTTGTACAGGCTTTGGCTTTTTCACCAGATGAAAAGTATAACAGGTGCGATAAAAATAAAGCCTGTCTCCGTCATTAATCTGCACACTCGTCTGAATCCTCTTATTGAAGTTTTCATTAATAAAAGTGCCGTTTGAGTTTGACCAGTTAACAAGATAATATAGATTGTATTCTTTCTTTATTTCTGCATGATTACCTGAAATGGTCATATCGTTTATA
The DNA here is from genome assembly GCA_023667045.1 of Ruminococcus flavefaciens. Classification (GTDB taxonomy): domain Bacteria; phylum Bacillota; class Clostridia; order Oscillospirales; family Ruminococcaceae; genus Ruminococcus; species Ruminococcus flavefaciens_AC. Next base: position 450,912 of record JAMPAU010000001.1, read on the forward strand.
ACAAGGGATTTGGGTGGTTCTCTGCCTATAGTAAAAGGAAATTCTTCAATATATATTTTTTTGCCGTCGGGTGCGATGAGATATGCGTCAAACATTTCATTTGAAGAAACATTGCTTGACGGTTCTTCATCGGGTACAATATCATCTTCTCTGGGAGGAACATACGTACCGCCTTTATAAACCGGCTGTGATTCTGGAGCTGGCGGAGGTTTCGGAGTGTCTGCCGTTTTTTCGGCGGGTTGTACTGTTTCAAACTGTCCTAAAGGATTAGTAGTTTCTGTATGGGGTTTGACAGGCTGTGAATTATTATTATCTATCTGTCGGTTTATGTCGAATTTCGAATCATTTACATATACAATATTGCTTGGATTTTTCGGCATCTGTCGGTGTTCCTGTACAGACTTCTGAGTTTCGTTTTCATTAAAGAAATGCTGAAGTGCGTCCGGCGAAAAAGTCTGAGCCTTTGATTTTTTGCCTTGAAAGCGACTGAGATATTCTTCATATTTGCCCATATAATTACCGTCTTTTATAATAATATCCTTTGCACTTTTATGTAATTTCAAGAGACATTCCGGAATATCCATACTTACTGCTTTAGGAGACTGCATAGGCAGAAAAGCCATAAGTATTTTCTTATCCGCATTATCATAATACATATATTTAGGGTCACATATAAGATTCTCAAAGGGCAGGCTTGCCGATTTGCAGAAAGAAGCGATTTTCTGAATGCCGGCGATTATTTCAAAATACTGCTCCTGCTCCATTCTTGTTTTTATATATTCAGATAATGAAGTAAGTCCGCTTATATCAAAGCTTATTTTTGTTGTAGTGCCGTTTTTGGTACACATAGGAATAATAAAATATTCCTTATATATTTCATTTTTAAACATATCAAGCTGTGCATAGCTTATTTTATCTCGTCTGCCAAGAGTACATATAAGATAAGTATTATTTCCCGAACAATGAGTGCGGAATCCCATTACTATAACCTCCTGTATCTGTTGTTAAAATATCAGCCTATCACCATTATATCACAATTCTTTCCAGAAATCAACTGTTATAACCAAAAATTAAAAAAAAAAAAAAACGATTATTGTATATTTTGCACAAAAAGTAATAAAAAAAATAATCCTTAACTAACTGCACATACATAGGTATGATGCAATCAGTCAAGGAAAATTCATTTATTCCCAAGTTCCTATACTGCCGTCTATCTGGGTAAAATCTTCATAACTGCCGTTGATTGTTATTGTGCCGTCGCCGTTATCAATGATTGCGTCAGCAGTATAAGCAGTTCCGCCGTTATCATCGGGAAGAATGAAAACAGAACCCAAATCAATATTTTCTGCAACCTCTGCCGGAAGTTTTATTGTATTTCCGTTTACTTCAAAATCAGAAGTACTGAGTATGCCGGTAAGGTCAATAACATTATCACCAAGCTCTATATTTATTTCTGTGTCAAATTCCTGATTAGTCCATGCATGATAAGCCGAGTTTACAATATCAACCGCTTTGCTGAGGTCTATTGCTGAAAGGTCGCTGCTGCTGATAATGCCCTTTTCAACGGCAAAACTTACAATCTCGTCTAGCGAGTTACTGCCGTCAAGTATACCTGTTGCTCTCACTGAGGCTGAAACAAGGAACTCTGCTGTAATTTCAGCTTCGGGGTCTATTTCAGCAGTGGAATCAACTATATCCCAGCTTATTGCGGTCTGCAAATCATTTTCAAAAGTTCCGTCAGAAATCATTCCGAAAACGTTATTTATAAGACTGAGGAGTTCGGCATTTGTAAGGACTTCCCTTTCTTCTTCTTCTGTCTCTGTTTCGGGTTCAGTAGTTTCTTCTTCGGTTTCCGGTTCTGTTTCTGCTGTGGTAGTTTCTTCTTCGGTTTCCGGCTCTGTTTCGGATTCAGTAATCGCCTGAGTTGTTTCAACAGTAGTTGTAACAACCTCGTCTGCCTGTGAGTCTTCCGGCTCTGCACCGCACGAAACCGCCGACACAAGACCAGCTACAACAGCCATTGCAAGAACTTTTTTTCTTATAGACATATTATACACCTTTTTCCAAAATATATTATGCAATCAAGCACGGTAGTTATTATAGCACATATATTTTTTAATTTCAATAGACTGATAAAAGATTATAACATATTCAGAAAAAATACAACAAATCATATATTTTTTTAATTCATTATGACGAAAAATTTTCCACTGAAAATATCAGTAATAAATTCATTTAGAAAATTATTTTTCTGAATTTATTTTCCGCATAATTACGCATATAATCATATTGTATACTTTATTAATTATTTATATAAGTAATTTTATAACTTTTACGTTGTTTACTTTCACAAATTAGTCGTATAATCTGAATTATGAGGTGATAATAATGATACTTAATTACAGACAAATCGGCAAAAATCTTGCAAGACGGCGTAAGGAGCTGAGACTTAAACAGTTTGAGGTCTGTGAGCGTGCCGGAATCAATGACAAATACCTTTCCTGCATTGAGACTGCACGCTCTATACCAAGCCTTGAAGTATTCATGAAACTCTGTTCTGCTCTTGAAACAACTCCCGACCGTATTCTTCTGGGTGCTGTCCGCCAAACAAACTACTCGGAAGAAGATACGACCCTGCTGGAAAAATTCAAAAATCTTTCTCCAGACAATAAACGCCTGTGCCTTGCATTCATGAACCTGCTTTCTGATGATTTTCAGAATACATAAGTCCATGTTTTTATTATACTCATAATATCAGACATACGGCTGTCCGTTCAAAAAAAATTTACAATTGAACATAAAAAATCCGCTGTCAAAAATAACTCACAGCGGATTTTTAATTATCATTTTATAAAATTATTCAGACCATTTCGCCGTTGCTGATTCTTTCGGCAAGTTCATTTAGATATACCCACCTGTCCATTTTTTCTGCAAGCTGATTTTCTAAATTTTCTTTCTCATCGGATAATTCCTGCAATCTTACATAATCAGAAGAACAGGCAGTTATTTCATTCTCGACTGCCTTTATCTTTTCTTCAAGAGCTGAAATATCATCGTCAATAGTTTCAAATTCCCTTTGCTCCTTAAAAGAAAATTTAAGTTTTTTCTTTCCTGTGAAAATCCTTTCTTTTTTAGCGGACTGTTTCTTTTCCTTTGCCGGAGCTTCAGAAAACTGCTGTGCTTTTTCGGCATAGTCGCTGTAATTTCCGTTGTAGCGGTTAATATTTCCGTCGCCTTTGAGTTCCCATATTTCAGAGGATATTTTATCAAGAAAATACCTGTCATGAGACACGGCAATAACAGCACCGTCGAAATTATCCAGATAGTCTTCAAGAATTGTGAGAGTAGCAATATCAAGGTCGTTGGTCGGCTCATCAAGCAGAAGAATATTAGGGGCGGTCATAAGGACTTTCAGAAGATAAAGTCTTTTTCTTTCACCGCCGGAAAGTTTTTCTATTCTGTTCCACTGAAGTTCGGGAGTAAACAGGAATCTTTCAAGCATTTTAGCGGCTGTAATAGTTCCGTCGGGAGTGCGTATATTTTCAGCCGTTTCTTTTATGTAGTCTATAACTTTCATGGATAAATCCATACTTTCGCATTCCTGAGAGAAGTAGCCTGTTCTGACAGTTTCGCCGACAGAAATTTCACCGCTGTCTGCATTCAGTTCACCGTTTATAATTTTTATCAGCGTACTTTTTCCTGCTCCGTTATGCCCTACAATTCCTATTCTTGCGTTTCTTGGAATTATACACGAAAAACCGCTGATAAGATTTTTACCGTCAATGCTTTTTGAGATGTTATCAAGTTCAACAGTTTTCTTTCCGAGCCGTGACGAAACAGACTGCAACTGTAGCTTTTCTGTTTCAACGGGCTTTTCTCTGTTTTCAAGTTCATAAAATCTTTCAATTCTGTCCTTTGATTTGGTTCGGCGAGCCTCAGCACCACGCCTTATCCATTCAAGCTCCTTGCGGTACAGAGTACGGTTTTTGCGTTCTTTAGCTTCTGCATCGGCTTCACGCTGGGCTTTCTGTTCAAGGTACGTGCTGTAATTCCCGTCATATACGAAAATATTACCTCTGTCAACCTCAACTATCTTTTTGGTAATGCTGTTAAGAAAATACCTGTCGTGAGTTACCATAACTATCGCACCACGATATTTTTTTAACTGCTGTTCAAGCAACTGTACGGTTTCATTGTCAATATGGTTTGTAGGCTCATCAAGCAAAAGAACGTCGCTCGGCTGTATCAGTGCAGCGGCAATACCCGCACGTCTTTTTTCACCGCCGGAGAGAGTACCTATATCCCTTGTGCAGTCTTCTATTCCAAGTTTTCCGAGAATAGCCTTTGCCTCAAATTCCTTTGATTCCTTTAGGTCTGCCGGAAGATGTTTCATAACCTGCTCAATTATACTGCCGTGTTCTTCAAACTCTGGTATCTGCGGAAGATACGAAACCCTGAGACCGTTTGTGCGGACTACCTCACCGCTGTCGGATTCTTCTACACCTGCAAGAATTTTCAGAAGTGTAGACTTGCCAGTGCCGTTTATGCCTATAATTCCGACCTTATCGCCCTCGTTAAGAAAAAAAGACGCATTATTCAGAACTTTTCGCTCCATATATGTTTTTGAAATATTCTGTGCTGAAAGTAATATCATTTTCTGCTCCTCATTATTGTATTTTTTTAAACTGCTTATATAATATTTTTTATTATAGCATAAATAAACTACAAAATCAAGCATACATAAAAGACCTCCACCGAAAGAATCAGCAGAGGTCTTTTTATTATAATATCACAGCTTTATTGTGGATATATATTTTTGATTTCTGACTTCAACGAAGTTCAGTTCAACAAGCTTTCTGATTTTTCTTTTCAGAAATTTCGGACGTATATAACAGATTTTAGCGGTCTCCTTTAAAGTCCTTTCCGTTTCCAGAGCTTCAAATATCCTGTCATACGATTTTATCTGACGGCAGATTGTCTCAGAATTTATATTCAGTTTAAGAAACTCAGCCTTTTCTGCCCTGTCCATATTTCTGTAGCACCTGCCGTGGTCGTTTCTTGAAATAACAATACTGCAATCGTCAGTTGTGGCATTGCGGATAATAGTATTGAAACTTTCCGTAAGCTGATTTTCCAGTAAGTCTGAACGCATATAAACCATAAAATTCATGATACGGCTCAGTACTGGTGCAAGCCTGCTATCACGCTTACTGTAAAGGCTTGCTTCAGAACCGTCTGACATAAGCACAAAACCGTCGATACTGCCGAGTTTACCCTTGATAAGTTTCATTGACTGAATAACATTTCCAGAAGTTGTGAATATGGTTGTATTGGCAAATTCGCCATTTTCCGGCTTTGAGGCTACTTTCAGTTCGCCGTCCCTCATATATCCGAGAACACCGTCACCGATATGACACAGTAAATAACGCTCGTCCTTTACGGCAGTAAAAAGCAGAGTAGAAGCAAGGTCACGGATTCCGCATTCATGTTCTTCTGCGAGTTCCGCAAGCTGACAGCGGATTTCTTCAATGAGACTTTTTTTGACTGCCACGCCGTCCGGATTTGAATAATAGTCATCAAAATTTTCAGTCAGAATATTGCATACATGGGCAGTAACTCTTTCTGCACCATAATGTGAAAACTTCGCTGAACCTGCACCGTCGGCAAGGGCTGTAGCTACAACTCCGTTCTTCTCGACAGAAAAAGTTTTGTCCTGACACGGAATGTCATTTGAAATATGACTGCGACCCTGTACGGCACACTTAATGATATTCCACATATATATCTCCTTTTAATTATACAGATTGTCCCAGCCCTCTGCCCATACATCCGGAGAGTCAAGATTTACTCTCTCACCTGGAACAGACTGTGAAGTTCTTGAAACGCTTTTGCCGAGCCATTCAAAAAACTCCTGAAATTTAAGTCCCTGAAGTTTAAGGGGCGAGCGTTTCGGAGATAAACTGCTCAATGCACTTTTATCTGCCTCGTTGCCTATACCTATAGCAAATACAGTGAGTTTTCTGTTGTTTGTCATTTCTGTTATTCTGTCAATGGCTCTTTGCATTTCAGCTGTTGAACCATTCGGCACTCCGTCAGACATGATAACAAGCCAAGGCTGATAGTAGTCAACGCCCTTATCCTTGTATTCCTGCTTACATTTTTCAAGAAGGTCAAGAGCAAGATTCACGCCCTCGCCCATTGCAGTAGAGCCTTGAGCGTCAAGTTTCGGCACTTCACCCTGACGTTCAATATTTGCAAAGTCAAGTATACACGATGCAGAATTATTGAAAGTAACGATACATATTTCTGCGGAATTTTTTGCCACGTCGTCTGCTTTTATTGCTTCATAAAAAAGCTCAATGCCTTTCTGTAACTCATCAATGCGGGTTGTACCGCCGGTTACGACTTCCCATTCTCTGCCATCCTCGAATACAGTTTCACCAGTCGGCACACAGTTGCCCTCAACTGCACACATAGAACCGCTTGTATCAAGACAAAGACAAATCGGCACTCTTGTAGTGGGATTTTCTTCAAGGTCTTTTTCTCTGAATAATAAATAATTGTCCATAATTTTACCTCCACAATCTAAAAATAATTAAAACGAAATTACAGCTCTGCCCAGTCTTTCATGCCCTCAATATCAAGCTTTATAAACTCACCCGGTATGGACTGAGAAGTTGTCGAAACGCTTTTACTGAGCCATGAAAAGAACTTACTGAAATTAAGTCCTATAAGGTGTACGGGCTTACGGTTAGGGGAAAACCTTTCAAGCACTTTCATATCTGCACCCGAACCGATTCCGATAGGAAAAACAGTCAGCTTTCTGCCCTTGACAAGTTCAACTGTTCTGTTGACTGCCCTGTTAAGTTCAGAAGAACTTCCGTTAGGTTCTCCGTCGGTCATGAGAACAAGCCAAGGCTGATAGTAGTCAACGCCCTTATCTCTGTATTCGTTTTTTCTTTTTTCAAGCATATCGAGAGCCATGTTTACCGCCTCGCCCATAGGCGTACCGCCTGTTGCACTGAATGACGGGGGATTAGGCTGTAATTCAAGGCTTGAAAAATCTGATTCACATTTTGCCTTTCCGCCGAATGTAACAACGCTTATTTCAGCGGAATACAGAGCCGTTTCATCGTCTTTTATAGCGTCGTAAAAAAGCTTAACGCCGTCATTGAGTTCTCTAATGGGACTTCCCTGCATAGAACCGCTTATATCAAGGCACAGACAAACCGGTACTCTGGGAGTAGGATTATTTATTAGGTCTTCCATTCTAATAAAATCATCAATCATTATAATATCTCCTTTCTGTCAGTCAGAAAATTCAGACTGCATATATCTGACCATTTTTATATAAAGTTTTTTGCAGTTTTCATATTTTTCATTATAAATCATTTCAATGCATTGACTTATGTAGTCATTCCAGAGGATTTCACAGTATTCGCTGTAGCGTGGCGAATCCGTCATCTTTTCCACAATCTGAGGTGCATTGTCATAATACTCTGAAATAAGTTCTTTGCCGTCGGGCTGATTTATAAGCCAGTTGTCACGGTAGTTTCTCATTGTCTGCATTTCCATGCAGTCGTCAGCAAGACCATAATACTCGCAGACGGCTGTAGTGATAAAACACCCGCCCTTGTTATTATTTCCGGACGTATTATTAGTACTATAAGTATTATATGTCGGAATACTTCTTGAAGACTTTCCGCTGTTGCCACGACAGTTTTTACATCTCTTAGGTATGTCAAGACCTTTCTGTCTAAAGTAATCGTATTCTGAATTAGTAATTTCAAATCTTGTACCGCAGTCCACGCACCGACTTGAAGTATAAACTTCTTGTCTCCATTCAAAGCACTCCGGACAGTATTCATGTTTCTTAGAATGTGTTACATATTTCTGACGGTTTGTATATATTATTTTTTTACCGCACCTTGCACATTTATACTCATCGCCCTTTTTCAGACAGTCATTACAGTAGCCGTTTGTACTTCTTGATTCGTCAATTTCCTGTTTACACAGCTTACAGGTAATATATGTTGCTTTAGGATTTTTCTTGAAACGTGTCGGATATAGTTCTTCTGACATAGAATCCTGTTTTCCCATTGTGCCGTTGTCAAGCAGGTCAAGGTAGTATCTGAAATAAGCGAGCCATGTTTTTACATCAAGACGGTTTTTTTCGGTTGAGTGTGCCTCGCCTTTCTTGAAAGTCGTATAAAAAGCCTCTTTAAGCTGATATGTAAGATGACTCCACATGAAACGCCACGGACCGTCAGGGACTTTGCCGTTCTTTTTCTGACCGAAAGGATAAGAGAAGTCCATATTGATAATATTGGCGATAGGGTCTTCTCCGCCTTGCTGTGAATAGGGAGGCTTACCAGGGAGCATAATCATAAAAAGCAGAGTGGCAACGGCAAAGTTTTCATTGCCCATTGTTCTTAAAAATTCAGAAAAATGCCGTCTTTGTATTTCCGGTGCAGTAAAATTGACAGTACCGACAGGACACGGAAAATCTTCAATCTGGTAGCTGTCAGTATCAACAAAATATACTTCCTTTGTCGATACAACAAGAATGTTGGCAGGGTTTATATCGCCCATAATAATATTTCTGTCGTGCAGATAGTCTATTTTTTCAAGGATAGTGACGCATAACTCAACAGTGTCACGTTTTTTCCATTTCGGGAAATTTTTCTGAAAAAGAGGTTTTATAAAGATACTTTTCTGCAATTCCTTGCCCTTTGCTGTGGGCATAAGAAAGCCTACAAACTGTTTCTGAGCGTTATATATTACATCAACCGGATAACACACGCCCTTACAGTCAATTTTCTTTGTAAGCATACGCATTATTTTTTCCTGCTTACGTCTTGTTATATTTTCTTTTTTATATATTTTTGCGACAAATGGCGTATTTGTTGAATAAATAACCGCCTCACCGCCTGCTCCGAGTTCCTTTGTAAGACGTATAGCACCGTGAGAAGTATACACGGTATCGTTTTCTTTAGGCAGAGAGGAAATATTAAGCCTGTCGTCCTTTATACTTGTAACATTTTTACATACTTTAAATTTTTCGTCTTCTGAAATATTTTCTGACTGTACATTATTCATTTCAGTACTGCGTGACGTATTTTTTACGCTGAAATCAGTAAGGCGACCGTCTTTTCCGATTTTTCTGACCTGAACCGGCTTAGCTTTTACTGACTTTATTGAATTGAGATTTTCAACATCTGATGCAAGTTTCTTATCTTGAGTAATAAGAAAAAGCTTATGATTCATTCTGTGTTTCATAAATACAGACAGAAAAACATTATCGGCGAAATTATCGCTTTTTTCCCCTCGCACCTCAATAAGACCGCCTTTCAGAAGTTTCTGAAGTGCTTTCAGACATTCTTCTGCCCGCTTTGAAAGAGAAGCGTTGCTTGCATTAACATAGTGTTTCTGTACTTCTTCAATACAACGCATGGGGACAATGATTTTCTTCTGATATGTATGAAGCAAAGGAATGACATTCTGCCAAAATACAATCGACTGCGGTTCTAACAAACTGCACGTATCAATAAAGATAATCTGCTCTTTTACAATCTTTTCCAACTCATGCTTATATGAATCATTTATTTCCGACATTTTTCACACTCCTTAAAACATTATTTCTGCATTTTTCAGTCATATTCTGCCAGACTTCCGTCTTCCGCTATCTTTGCTGTCTTTACACAATACATATCTGTAATATTTATATCTCTGATATTTTCCGCAAGCATTATATCCTGTGTAATCAGAAGAAGATTACAATTCACGCACAATTTTTCAAACAACGACACAAAGGAAATATCTGAGGGTTTTATTTCCTTGTTGCCAAGCACTTCTATGAAACCGTCGCCAAGCAGTTCACGGAGCTTTTTCAGACAGTCCCCTGCACGCTGTGAAAAAGATTCATTTTTTCTGCTGTAATAAATTTTACGCATTTCATCAATACAGCAGACAGGAACAATAACTTTTTTTCCGTACTTACTAAGAAAAGGAATGATATTTTCCCAGAATAAATCTGACTGAGAGTTAAGCAGACTGCACGTATCAATAAAAATGATGTAGTCTTTTACATAGTTTTCCATAGATTATCACCCTTTATTACTGGACTGCCAGTACTCCAAAGAATTTTTATCAGCATACAGGAAACTGATTTTTCTTTTAATATTGCGTATTCTTTTCTTTATATCGCTTGCAATAGTACTTTGATTTGTAACAAATACAATGTCTTTTCTTGATTTTTCTTTATTTTTATCCTTTACTTTTTCAAGAATACAGCACAAGGCACTGTTAAGGTCTTTATCTTCTTTTGTACCGCACGCACGCCATAAACTCCGGTACTTATTCAGCATTTGCTTTTTTAATTTTGATTCGTCAGATTTATCATTATTGAGATTATTTACTTCAAAAAAACTTATAATCACAGGTTTATTTTTAAGTATCTCCACAAGAGAACCAAACCACACAGAACTGCACATTTTACAGAAAGAATCAACAGTCATAACAACAATATTGTTGTTAAAAATATCTTCATTAGCAATAACACTGCTCCTGCGTATATACATTCTGTAAGGAACACCGCATATCTTTAAACTGGAAAAAACAGCACCGGAAATATTATTAAATCCTATTTTCTGAGATATAAAACTTTTAAGTGCATTTTCCGTCCATGAAGTACCTACTGGAGAATGGATAATCTTATACGGAAAGTTAGTTTTTTCTGGGAGAATAAAAAGTAAATCTGCAATATCCATACTCTCACAGAAAGCAGTCTCTCTTGCCCATTTTTTCCAGAAATCAAGGTCGTTTGCCCTTAAAAAATTTTTGTCGTCAAAGATTACCCTGTCAAAAATATTATTGTTTCTTTTCAGAAAACAATGTATATTATTGTTTAGCTGAACAAATGCATATCTTAAATCCGGCATAATCAGCCCTCATCAAAACTTAATTTCATATCAAAGAGTTTGTCGTCAACTTCACTTTCGGACATTTCAGGGTGTGCCAACGATATGCCCTCCGTTATAACCTCTCTCATTTCGTACTGTTCATCTTCGTCCAGTCCACCGGATAAATAAGCCCCCAACTGCACATCGTCCATACCGTGTTCATTTGCAGATTCAATAGTTGCATATACTTCCTTGCCATCCATATTGACTTTTTGTGCGTCAACATAAAATTCCGGTGAAATTTCCATGCCTGTCTTATCGGTGATAACCTTGTGCATAATACTGTTTCCTGCCAGTGAATAAGCAGCTTTTTCCTCATCTGTAAGCAGTTCAAGTTTCTGTGGGTCTTGCTGTACATCATTGTTAAGATAATTTAAATATGCCTCATAGTCTTCAAAATCGTCCGGACCTTTAAGTGCAGACTCAGCACGCATACCAATATCAGCCGGCTCAATATCGCCTTCCATGCCACAGAGGGATTTTACAACCGCCGAAATAAGACCGCCGACTACCTCTATAGTCTGGATAACCTCTGCTATCTCCACTATTGCGAGTTCCGGAAAAGCAATAGCCACTGCACCTGCTATAGCCATACCAATCCCGCATATTTCAGGTCCGAAATCTTCCGCTACTTCCTTAAACTTATTTCCTAAGTTCTGAAAAAAACTCTTAATAGGAGATTCCGGAATTTTTGGAACAAATTTATCAAAGCTGAATGCATCGTTGCCGATACTGCTCGTTAAATCAAACATAATATTTATCCTCGCTTTCTGATTATTTTTTACTTATATATCCCGACATTGCGTCAAAAACCTTGTCACATTTTCTTGTAAAGCTATTGAATATATCTTCCTCGCCGTCGTCAGTTTTTTTGCTATTTTTTCTGATAATATCACTATCAGACGGCAGAGACATTATTTCATGGAGCAAAAAGGCTGTATTTTCTATAAAGCTTTTTCCGTTTTTAGCTTTTGTATCGTAAAAAGCACCAACAAGACGGAATGAAAAATAATTTGCACTTGATTCTATTCCGTATCGTCCGACAAATTTCTGAATTGCATTGATGTGTACAGCTTCTATTTTTTTCCCACCTTTGTTAAGTTCCAAGAAATGCACAAACGATTTCATTATCTGCCTGTGTATTGCATAAAATTCCTCAAATCTTTCAAGACTTACGTTCAAGAACTGCATACCCGCAATAATTCCGGTATTTTTGCGTTTATAAAGATACTCGTTTGACATCTTGTGTATTTCTCCGGAAGTTACTTCGTTAGGAGATGTAGTGTCGCTAAGTTGAGCAATCTGTACTTGTACTGCGTTTTCATAGTTCTGTGAAAATACCACAGCACGACCTACTTCAAGAAAAGAAAGAAATTCCTTTTGCTTGTCATTGAGTGCCATTGTATTGCCGATTGCGTTTTTGTCGTCCTGAGCAAAAAGACGGTGTACTATTTTTGTGTTGGTATTTTTGAGGACTTCCGGTATCATCTTGTCTGGTATCTGGTCGGCTATGATAAGAGATTCGCCGTACTTTCTTACTTCAGCGAGCATATCAGCGAATATCTCAGTACCGTGACGGCGGTTAGGGCTGTCACCCGGAGTGAACTTAGTAAGCAGTCTATGAGCTTCCTCAATAAGCGTGATGTGCATAAAGGACGGATTTTCCATATGTTCTGCTTTAAGAGCCTCATTCATATGCGACATGACAAGACCCATGACAAAGGCTTTTTCATCACCGCTTTTAATATCTTCAATTTCAAGAACTACTCTCATTTTCAGAAGTTCATGGAAATTAACTGAACGTCTTGTATCAAGCATCTGACCTTTTGAGCCGATTGTAAGGCTTTGAAGTCTTGCCTTGATTGAGCCTATGTAATCTTTTTTCAGTCTGTCATCAAAACCCTGCTCAGAAACTACCTCATCAATAAGTGCGATAACTTCCGACAGTGTAGGAAAAGCAGTTGAATCTTCGGCGAAAGGGTCTTTGTTCTGAGCGTCATATTTTATGTTTCTGTTTGTTTCAATGTCCCAGCCGGCTTTTTCGTATGCCTTGTATATAGTAGCCTCTATAATCTGTGGAATAGCAGATTCCATATCAAAAGAAGCCTCAATGCTTGCCTTTACCATGTCAACGTGAGACGAAATAATTTCATGTCTGAAAAACTCAAAAGGATTCAGACGGAAAGGTGCTACCTGTTCATTGCCGAGCGTGAATATCACAAAGTCGTCGTAATTATTTCTTTGCATTATGCGGTATTCAGTCTTTGCTGGTTCAATAACCATAAAGGGCAGACCGCTCTGTATAAGGAGATTCTGACACGTGGTGGTTTTACCGCTGCCAGTAACTCCGGTAACAAAAATATGCTTGTTAAGTATATTTTTATTGAATGTAACCGGAATATTTTTCAGTTCAATGCCGGATTCGACAAGGTTTCCTATTTTAAATGAATCTGTTTCATCTCCGGAATCAAAATTAAGCCCGAAATCCACTTCTTCCTTGAGAGATACGCCGTGTACTTCTTTCTGAGGAAGACCGACAATAAGGCTTAATTCGTTTGCAGAGTACCAGTTGCCCAGACGGCATTCATGATTTTCAACGTTCTGAGAGAGTGCAGACCTTGTAAATTCTTCTGCTTTAGATGAGATGTCAATTCCGGAAATAACCGGTATCTGAAAATCAAGCAGAGCCTTGCATATGGGATTGCTGTTATTTACGTCAGTGTACTTCAAAGGCACACGGTTGCCCTCACTGCCAGAATACAGCGAAATAAAGGCATTTGAGAGTTTTCTAAGCTGACCTTTTCCGACCGTAAACATAAAAGAACAGCATGAAAAAAGACCCCGTCCCTTTCCGTAATCAAGACGTGGGAAAAGTACCTTGTCAAAATATTCAATCCAGTCTTTCACCAGCTTGTTGTATTCTTCGCACGTTTCAGACTGACTTGTTGAATTATTAGTGCCTTTCTGCTCGGTAGCCGATTCAGACGAACCATCAGAAAGATTTTTGGATTCCTGCTTGCTCTTGGAACTGCTTGTACCTGTCTGACGTGACTTGCTTGTACCCTTTGATTCGCCGTCAGTAGAGCTTCTGTCTTTTCCACTGCTTGACGTAGAAGACGAGTTAGTGCCTTCATTTGTGCCTATAGTATCGCTTGTGCTTTTTCCTTCCTGTATGGACGTGGAAATACTCGTGCCGGAGCTTTTATTAGAGCCTTTTGTAACAGATTTTGAGTAAGATTCGCCTTTGTTTTTTCCAACCTGTATAGAATGCTTTACACTGCCGGACAAAGCTGTATAGAGCTTTTCGAGTTTTCTCTGAATAGTGAAAATTTCTTCCGGAGTATAGGCATTTGCAACAATCATAACGCCAAACTCATCACCGCACATGACATCAACGAGACGGTCAACCGCCTGAAAAGCCTCTTTGTTTTCGTCAATACCTGGTACACCCTCAATAACACTGCACTCTGTCATTCGGAACATCTGCTTTCTGAGCATACGTGACTGCACAGGGTCTACTTTTTCAACTATACTGCCACGAAAATTTCCAACAATACTCTGTCTTAGAATCTGGTCGCCGACAGTATTTATTGAGAGTTCACGCTTTTCTTCAATCTGATAAAGGTCACGTGAAACGCCGAAATAAAACTTTACTTCAGAGCCGTCGCTTAAAATCAGATAAATAAGGTTAGCACCCGAAATCCTCATTGAACTGATAACATTTTCAAGTGCTTCCTTTCTCGGTGCTTTTTCTTCAAAGGTAATGCGTTTTATCTGATAAAATACTATATCCGAAATATTAAAATCTGAATATTTTTTGACATTGATTGCATTTTCGTCAACAAGATAATAATTGTTGAAATTTTTCAGAAAAGATTTTATCGTTTCAGAATAATTATTTAATTCCATATTCCACTCCATTCAATACGCTTTAATCGTTTTTTATTATACATCAATATGTATATTTTGTCAAGTCATTTTTGAACTTTTTTAAAAACACTGCACAATTGCTGATAAAAATTTAAATCAGATTTACAGCTATATATAGCCATATAAGTGCATTTTTCGTATTAAAAAAAGATTTATAATTTTTATACAGATTTATTACTGCTGTATTTTTATAATTTAATTATACACATCTAGTCAGACATACGTATGTCCGTTCAAAAAAAATTTACAATTATATGAAAAAATACCTGCAAAATCCTTTACAGACCATGCAGGTATTTGAGTTATTATTTATTATTTTACAAGAGCCTGTCTCATAACAACGAGGTCAAAAACGTCAATTCTACCGTCGCCTGTGAGGTCACCGGCTTTCCAGTCAGCAAGTGTTGTATCGGAAACTCCGAGAATCCACTTCTGAAGCAGTACAGCGTCTGTTTTGTCAAATTTTCCGTCCTTGTTTACATCGCCTGTTATAGTTTCCGGCTCTGTCTTCTGATAAGGAAGAACATAGTCAACAGGAATAAGTTTCCATTTCTGACAGTCATTGTCATTCCATGTCCACTGCTGAACGTTTGCACCAGAAGTCTTATCAGCATTGATAACTTCCATGCACGAAAGGTCTTTAGAAGAACGTGTAACAACGGTATAAGTGCCGTCTTCATTGTCAACAAACTTAAAATACTGGTTGCTTGACTTCTGGAAATCATTTATATAGATATTAGCGCCATCCTTGTTGTTGTCGCACTGGAGGAGCAGTTCATTGCCCTCGCCCACACCAGAGTAAACATAGTAATAGCCCCAGTTTACTTCTTCAAAGTGCCATACATTGTGCTGTGCCGGACTTGCTGTATCTGCACCCCACTGCTGAACATTAGCACCGGCTTCTACCTTGCCGTCCTGTACTTCAAGAAACTGTCCGCTGTTTACATTCTGAATCATGTAGTTTTTGGTTGTATCAAGAGTTGCACCGTCTTTTATGGTGATAGTTTCAATAGTCCATTTCTGGAAATCACTGCCGTTATCCGTATTCTGAACTATATTAGCACCGGAAGACTTAGAATCTCCGTCAACACTCAAACAACTTGCATCTTTGGTGGTTTTTGTAGTGATAGTGTAAGTGCCGTCGCCATTATCAAAGAACTTGAACTTTTGTGCGTCCTTTTCATTTTTAGCCCATATTTCAATGTTTGTGCCGTCTGTAGCCTTTCCTGCTGTCAGGTCAAGGTAATATGTTTTTCCGTCGCCGACATATGAACGTATATAATAGTAGCCGTCGCCAGCGTCCTGAAGTTTCCATGTATTCTGCACTGCCTCGCCGTCTGCACCCCACTGCTGAACATTAGCTCCAGCCTCAGCCTTAGCACTTTCAACTTCCATATAAAGACCACTGCCTACATTTTTGAACATATATTTAATGCTTGTGTCCATTGTAACGGCTGTCTTTACTGGTAAAGGGTCTGGTATTTCAACGCCCTCTGTATTTACTGTGCATTTTGAACGTGCCGGCATATCATAGCCAGTGCCAATGAAAAAGCTTGTATGCGGTGGCTGATTGTAAGCTGTATTCTGTGCAGAAACCTGTGAGCGATACTGTGGGTCATGCATAAGGCACTGAAGTCTGTAATCAGTATCATATGTGGTTGTGAAAATTCTTATTGATTTGCCGTCAGCAGCACGGACTATTAATTCTTCACGCCAGTCGCCGAAAATATCAGCGGAAAGACAAGGCGTACCCTTTGTAGTATTGCAGGTGTAGTAACCGTCTGTCTGCATAAGCTGTGTGATTTTACCGTTTTCGGTCATTTTGCTGATTTTTGCCGGAGAATCTGTGTAACCGTCAAGTATTTCACGCTCCAAATCGCCGTCCCAGTAAGTAAGGAAGTTAATAGCAGGTCTGTTGCATGAGAGAGTTTCACCTTTTGCGTTTTTTACAGGAGTAGAGCCGTCGGATTCCTTGTTGCCCCAAAATTCAGCACCCGCATTTCCAACCCATATATTATCGGCACAGCAACGTCCGGTATCGCCTGCTCCGTCATTGTGGAAGATAATTTTTCCGGTGTCACAGTCGATAAGCGAAACTCCGTAAGGTTTGTCTTCGTGGCAAATCCAAGCTTCGAGACCTTCATTAGTCGGGTCAAGGTCGCCGACGTGCATAGCGTCGCCGTGTCCCTGATTGGTATTCCAGAGGATTTTGCCGTTATCGTCAATACAGGTAGAGCCTGTTATGATTTCCTGTTTGCCGTCGCCGTCAACGTCCGCTGCCATTGAGTTGTGGTTGCCGTCGCCGAATCCGGCAGTACTACTGCTTGTTCCGGTATCGAAAGTCCACATCTTGACGAGCTTTTTATTTTCAACCTTATAAGCTGTAGCGGTCATTCTGGCATAGTAGCCACGACCAGTCACAACACATGGGTGTACGCCGTCGAGATATGCGGTAGTACCCCAGAATCTGTCAACACGGTTGGTTTTGTCGCTTGTCTTGCCCCATTTGGTAGTATCACCTCTTGCTGGTTCGTAAGGTACGCTGTCAAGAGCCTCGCCTGTTGCACCGTCAAAAAGCGTATAGTATTCGTCGCCCTCAATAATAAATCCGGAAGAATTACGGTAATCTTTAGATGCGTCGCCGATTACTTTTCCTGTACCGTCAACAGTGCTGTCAGCTGTCTTACAACACATTTCGGCTTTTCCGTCGAGGTCATAGTCTGCAACAAAAAACTGTGTATAATGAGCTCCGGCACGGATATTAACGCCCATGTCAATACGCCACAGACGCTTGCCGTTGAGTTTGTAGCAGTCAATAAATACCTTTCCGGTCTTACCGCTCTGTGAGTTGTCTTTTGAATCAGACGGGTCCCATTTCAAGAAAAGCTCATACTCGCCGTCGCCGTCAACGTCGCCCACAGACATATCATTAGGGGTATGACTTGAACTAGGCGGACTTAACTTTATGTCAAAATATGGTGCGTCAGCCTGAATGGAACAGGTATCGCTTGTAAGCAGTTTAGAACCACTGTAGCACTCTACCTTATATACAGACTTTGCATTTCCGGACTTATCAAGAAAACACGTTGCACCCTTTGTGGTCGCATTATCCTTATCAGTACTTGTGTAAACAAGGGTATTGTCACGGTAAAGCTTGAATACTGAATCATCGGGGTCTGTAGCAAGAAAACGCCAGTTTACAAGCATTCCCTCGCCTGTATTAACTGCACATATTCCCCTGTCAAGATACTCAACAACATTACTCTGAGTATTATTGACTTTCACCGCATTTGCATACGGTACAAAAGCCGACATACCGCTGAGTGCCGTAAGCGAAACAACACCTAAAAGCAATGCAGATGCAATTTTTTTCTTCATACGCATAAAAAACATTCCTCCGCTATAAAATATTACTAAAAATTTATCCACAAACGCCTCAAATATAACTAATATAGATTGTAGCATATTTTTCACGAAAATGCAATAGTTTTTTAAAAAAATATTTCGGAAATGTTAACAAAAAATAGACAGCATATGATTTTGTATCTGCTCTGCATAAAAATTTACCTGTCCAAAGGCAGAATGAATTTACGGCAGTCTATTCCGGCTGATAAAATCTGAAAACTGTGCAAAGACATTCTTTTCAAGCGAAGAAGTAAGAAACTTATTTCTTCTGTAAAGAATTTCCAGTCTTTCAGCTCTGATTCTGGCGGACGAAAGAGAGATATTGCATATTCCAGCTATGTCTTCAGCGGTATGTAGATTAAGCCCCCAAAGAACGCAGGCAGGTGCTAATATACCTATGGCAAACCTCTCGGCTTCATATTCGCCTATATGATTGCCCATAAGAATATGCCCTATCTCATGTGCTATGCTATATCGCTGTACAGCCATTGAATCAGAATCATCAACAACAATGTACCATTTATTGCCGATAAGCATATTTTTGGCTCTTTCGCTGGTCATAAGCCTGTTTTCTGTGAGGAAGCTGTTCTTAACAATCGTTATGTTATAGTGCCGGCAGATTTGTGAAAGATTTACAGGAAGACTGCTGACACCGCATTCCAGAAGGCATTTCCAGCTTGAATTTCTGACATTTTTATAAATTTCATAAATCAAATTAATCACCTCAAAAATAGTATATCAATTCTGAGGTGATTGTCATATTGTCATTCTACTTCAAAAAACGAAGTATATTATTATATGGCAATACAAATATTATTTAACTTAAAATATCAGTATTCGTCTGTATCGTCCGGAGCATTAAGAACGTCGCTGAAATCTCCGGTAACCATACGAGGAGGCGAATTATCAAAACTTCTCGCTGAGACACGGACAGTCTGAATATTTATATTATTTTCCGGTCTGTTATTTTTCTGTAGGGCGGATTTTTCAAAGTCTGCCAGAGCGTCAGCCCTTTCTTTCAGCCTTGCCTTGCCTATATTGGAAAGACTGTTATAGACGGCGAGAAGTTCCCGCTCATCGTCAGCGAGCAAGGATACATCAACGCTGTCTTTATTGCCCGAAAAAAGCAGATTAAAGTCTATATTAAGGTACTCTGCCAGTTTCAGCACTTTGTCGTATGACGGGGTTTTAAGCCGTCCTTTTTTCCAGTCGGTAAGAAAACTCGTGTTGATATTACAATTTATAAGACATTGCTTTTCAGTCAAGCCTTTTCTTTGTATATACTTCAACAGAATTTCTAATATTTGATAGCTATTATTCACAAAAAAATCTCCTTTTCCATAAGAATTTAATATTGTTCTGTTAACTGATACTAAATTTCTTATCAAAATATTAACGGCAGTAATAAATGATGATATAAAATACCACATTATAATTTTACCACAAGTATATCAAAAAGTAAACAGAAATGAGTGATTTTATGATACTCAGACAAAAAAATAACCTCTCATATGTGTAATTTTACGGATGAGAGGTTTTATGCAATTGTAAATTTTTTACGAACAGACATACGTGTGTCCAATGCTGTACTTATAATAGAATATAAAACAAATGACTTTCTAAAAATTACTTGACAGCAGAAAAAATACAACTTATAATGATACTGTATATGAGTGTCGTTAAAAAATCCTAAACGGAGGTGTTTATTATAAAAACAAGATTAAGAGAGGGTTATAAAAATAATTTAAAAAAAAGAGTAAAGGAAAAAAGATTCAAGAAAAAAATAAGAAAGGAATACTATGAGGCTCAGAAAGGCTACTGCTTTGGTGTGTGTACTTTCAGAGGCTACTATATAGACCAAAAAGGTCTTATCAAAACAGCAAATAAATACTCAAAACGTTATCAGTTTAAGACCCCGAAATACTACAGACACGTAAGAAGACGTTACTTCAATGAATGTGCCGGAGATATAAATATAACCAGTCTGGGCAGAAACTATGAAAAAATATTTTCAAAATCGTCATGACTGCCTGAATCGTCCGATAAAAATAACATAAAATCAAGATATTTTATTGACTTTTTCATATCATAGTGATATAATAATATAAAATACAAATCTCAAAAAACTATGGAGGAAAAAATATGTGTACCGCTCTAACCTACAAAACAAAAGACCACTATTTCGGTCGCAACCTTGACTATGAATTTGCATATCAGCAGACTGTAACTGTCACTCCCCGAAACTATCCGCTTACATTCCGTAAAATGCCGACCCTCTCTGAACATTACGCTATGATTGGCATGGCATTTGTACAGGAAAATTATCCGCTCTATTACGACGCAACAAATGAAAAAGGTCTGAGTATGGCAGGTCTGAATTTCCCCGAAAACGCTGACTATAAGCCATTCGCTCCCGACAAGGACAATGTAACACCCTTTGAATTTATACCATATATTCTCGGAAAGTGTGCAACCGTCTCTGAAGCTAAGGAACTTCTCTCAAAAATCAGCATTTATGCAGAGAATTTCAGCGAGCAACTGCCGTTATCTCCACTGCACTGGATAATTTCCGACAGAAAAGAGAGCATTGTTGTGGAATCAGTACGTGACGGTCTGAAAGTTTATGATAATCCGACAGGAGTTATGACAAATAATCCGCCTTTCGACTTCCATTTAACTAATCTCAGCAACTATATGGCACTTTCACGCCGTGACCCTCAGAATAACATTGCTCCCGATTTACCGCTGAAACCCTACAGCAGAGGCATGGGTGCGATTGGCATTCCTGGCGATTTGTCGTCAGCGTCACGCTTTATAAAGGCAGTATTCACACGGCTTAATTCTGTTTCCGGAGAATCAGAAGCTGAGAGCGTAAGTCAGTTTTTTCATATTCTCGCATCGGTTGCACAGCAGAAAGGTTGCTGTCAGGTAGAGAATGGTTTTGAATATACTATCTATTCTTCATGCTGTAACACCGACAAGGGCATTTATTACTATACTACATACGAAAACAGCCGTATCACTGCCGTAGATATGCACCGTGAAAATCTGGACAGCAGTGAACTTGTGAGCTATCCTCTGCTGGAAGAACAACAGATATATTTTCAGAACTGAATCAACTGATATGACTGTAATTTAGTTATAAAAAAACTGTCTGCTATGGCATAAAGCTGTAGCAGACAGTTTTTTTGATTAATATATTATGTATAATTATTTAATAGTTTTAAAGTCAATTCGTATCTTTCAGAAGTTGTATTACAACCGATAACAACAGAAATATATAATTTGTTATTTTTATTGAATGCCCCTATAAGACAGTTTCCGGCATCAGCAGTTGTGCCTGTTTTCAGTCCTACAGCATTTGGACAATAATATGGGCTATCCGGATTAAGAAGACTATTTGAATTAGTCCATGTTACATTTTCGCCGGAATCAAATACAACATATTTCTGATAAGTACCTGCTATTTCACGGATTTCGGGAATATTCATTGCATATTCGGCAAGTATAAGCAAATCTGAAACAGTGGTATACTGGTTATCGTCGTCCCAGCCCTCCGGATTTACAAAGTGACTGTTCTGCATACCGATATTTTCAGCAAAACTATTCATAAGTCCGCTGAAATACTGCACTGCCTCATAGTCGGTCATGGGTATATCCGGATAAACAGCCCTTGCGGTTGAAACGGCAACAGTATATGCAGCGTCATTTCCGGAAGCCATTAGCATACCGGTCAGCAAGTCGTATAATTTCAGGCGTTGTCCCTGCTGAATAAGACAAAGGCTTGAATACGGTTTTACAAGAGCCTGCTCCGTGCCTACTGTAACGACGGTATCGGGACTGAGATAATAAAGTGCCACAGAAGCTGTAAGCAGTTTGGTAATGCTTGCAAGCGATACAAAATTATCAATTCTGTCATTGTATATGATTTTTTTATCGTCAACACAGTACAGTGCCGAAGATTTACAGTACGGCGAGGTTATCAGTTCGGGATATGCAGGGTCAAGCCAGTTTTCAATATTAGTTTCCGTGCCGTTTGTTGAAATATACGCATAAAAACCAAGTACCAATGTTGAATCACAGGCATCTATAAATCCGTCTTTATTTATGTCAGCCGAGACTTTCTGTATGTCTGAAAACGTCGATATTCCGCTGGTGGAAAGAGCGGTATATTCCGTAAGAATCAACGTTGCGTCAACAGCGTCTACAAATCCGTCGCCGTTTATATCTCCCTTTGAAATGTTTTCTTCTGCATAGGAAACAACAGGTATAGTTATATTTATTAAAAATACAGCTAAGGTTGCTATTACAGATATTAATTTTTTTAATCTCATAATTTTAAAATAAAAAATCCTTTCATTTAAAATAATTTGCAGAATAAAAGATAAATGTTTCATCACTCCTGCATTCAAATTCTTCAAGATGTTTTTTTGTAGCAAAGGTATAAAAACAGAAATTTTCTTCCGGTATACCGCCTGTCGTATTTGTATATATTTCAAGTCCGTTATTATTAAAACTATCTCTGAATTTCTGTATTTTTTCATTGCGGTAAGCAGACATGATTTCATTTATTTTAAATTCTATTTCTGTAACCTTTTTTTCACTTTCGGAAGTCAGAAAATACTCAATGTGTTCTATGCCGTCGCTGTCAACGTATGTATAGCTGTCTTCTGAATATTCAGCGACCTCTGCAATCTGTAGCCTCAAATCAGCAATGGTGTTGCCGTTATACTCCCAGTCAAGCATTTCATTTTCGTCGATACAAGAGGAAAAATCAACCATTACAGCATAAACCGTGCTGTCTGGATTATTCTGCATTGAATCAGATAATTCTTCTGAAATCTTTGTATTTCCTGCCGATATATATTCTGTACTCAAAAGACTTTTAGTATCGTTTTCACTCCATATGACATCTGGGTTTTCAAGCCATTCTTCAATGGAAATACCCGAAAAATCCGCCTTATCGTAACCGTCGGTTATATTGTCGCAATCGGGTTCTGTTGTTATATCTTTTGATGTAAACTCACTTGTTTCTGTCATGGAAATTTCCGTCTGAATAACCGGATTATTAGTAATTTCAATAATATCTGAAATGTATGATGTAATTGTTTCTTCTGATGATTCAGTATAGTTTTCATTTGCAGTATTGTTATTTACTGTTGTAGTCAGATATTCAGAACTGATTCCGGAAATATTTTTGGCAGTTTCTGTTATTGTTTCAGATTCTTTTTTATTTTCGGTTGCCATAATAATATCTGTCTGAATTGTTCCGGATTTTTCTATTACTTTAGGGACATTATTAAAATCAATCTTTCTTATGTCAGAATTAAAAAATACTGTGGCAATAATAACCAAACTACCACACAGTGAGGAAACAACGCTTATTTTCCTTGCCTTTGTACGTCTGAACTCAGCGGATATTTCAGAAAAATTTTCAGAATCAGAAAGATATTTTTCATCAATACCCGACAGAGCATTATATAAATCTTTTTTCTTCATAGCTAATCCCTCTTGAAATATTTTTTTAATTTTTTGCGTGTACGCATAAGAATTGTCCTGACGTTGCTTTCCTTGATTTTATATTCCTCAGCAATAACAGATATATCTTCAAAAAAATAATAACGCCTAATAAAAACGCTCCTGTCCCTTACATTGAGAGTAGCAAGAAATGCATTGATAACTGCTGTCAGTTCAGTAGGATTTTCATTATATTGATTAGGAATAAAATCAGATAATTCTTTTAACAGGCTGTCGCTCTTACTGAATATATCTTCTGCATTAACACCAAATATCTCAGCTATTTTCAGAATCATTTTATAGTCCGGATTTCTTTTTCCCGTTTCCCATTTTGACACAAGTTCTCTCGTTATGTATAATTTTTCCGCTAATTGCTCTTGCGTTAAATTTGCTTCTATTCTAAGCCTGGCAATTTTTTGACCGGTCAGCATTTTAATCACCCCTGCTTTGATTTAATTTTATCAGAAAATATCACAAAGGTAAAGGGACAATTTGTGACACTTTATACTTGCAGTTCCATTACAGCAAAGATATATAAAAAAAGCTCCGATATACTGTTATTTTAAAGCATATCGGAGTTTTTAAGTATTCAAGAATCCGCATTACGTTTTCTGCTTGATTTTTTAACAAGAAGAAAAACTACAGCTATAATAATCGGAGTTGAAATAATGTAGAAAATTGACGTACCTTTTCCGCCTGTTATGGGCAGTTCGTAATATATCACACGGTTTGTAACTGTAATGCTGTTATTTGCCAGTGAAACATAATTATTTGAATATGATACCTCAAAAGTATGACCGTTCATAAAAGCAGTACTGCCCTGCGTTATAGGTTTGTCGTTGCAGAGTTCATATATAGTATACTGTATACCGGATTGGGCACAGGTAAATTCCGGTGATTTCACTGCTATGCCGTCCAGACGATAAACAGGCTCTGAATTTTCGGAATATTCTATTGTAAGTGTCTGTAAAGGCGTGGAATCAAGATTATTGCCCTCATATATTCCAAAACTGTATATTCCGTTTATTTGAGAACCGCCCTCAAAATCTTTATTAAGTTTTATTTTTTTCTTTTCGTTTTTTACTTTATATTCACATTCGCCTTTATTTGAATAGTCTCCATAGTCGTCTGCATACATAAAAGTAATATTTTCTATGCCATTAAATTCTTGTTCAGTCTTTGTATTCAGAACAACAATACACTTTTCTGTGCTGTCAAGTTCATACCCCGAAGGTGCAGATATTTCCTTTATATAATATATTGTATCATAATCAAGAGGAGTATTATTGTTATCATTCTGAAAAATAATTTCACCTTTGCTGTCAGTTATGCCACTGTAGATTATTTGTTTGTTACTGTTCATAAGTTCAAACTTTGCACCGGCAAGGAATTTTGCGTCATTGCCGTTTTCGGTTTTGATAAGGTGTATTTTCGGGTGTGGCAATAAATTTATGTTGCCTGATGACTTAAACAGCATATTTGCATTATTTATCTGAGGATTTTGTGGCTCATCATAGCCGTCCCAGTAAACCATATTTGAGATATTGGCAGATTCACTGTCTTTCAGCTTAGTTATTTTAGCCATGTAAGATATTTTTATTGCTCTCTCATCTAGAAGTCCCGAAAACGTAATAGTCTGACCGTCAGCCACATATGAACAGCCTTGAACATCTGTTCCGTCAGTATACTTAACGCTGATAGTTGAGGCATCTATTTCAAGCCTGTCACTCATCTTATCTATCAGCAGTGGGAGTATACCGCTTGTGCTTAGCTTTTCCTCAAGCGGATTCACTTCTATTACAAATGGAATTTTCGTCATTGAAGTCTGGTAATTATTATTTCCGTTATCGGTTACTGTATTGCCTTCAAAGTTTTTCCTAAGAGAAGCACCACTGTCTATGCAGATAACATCATTGTCACTGTCCATAAAACTACCCGACTCTATCGTGACATTATTTTCAACAACAGTATTACTGCCATTCATGAGTATGTCAGTGTCTTTTACCTTGCATATTACTATAAAGCCGAGACTGTTATTGTAGTTCTGTACTCCGTCGGGGTCAGAATCACCCTCTCCGACAATGTTTGTAATTCTCCAGCGTACCTGATTTGTTTTCTGATTATAATAATAGTTAAAATCTCTTAAGTTTTTACTCCAGTAAGCGTGCATTACATTCATTTTTGTAGTATTTTTCTGCCAGTTGCTGTCATTTTCAAGTACAGGGATTTCTGGATATTGTGGATTTTTTACTTGTGTTTCAGTCCAGTCATACAGCGAAATACATATCGGCTCAAAGTTTTCCGGCAGAGTATCGCATATATCTACTGTATCGCTGAGAGTACCGTCCCAGTTTGCCGTGATGTACCATTCCGCATACGTACCCGAACCATATACTTGCTCCAGATATTTTTTAACGCTTGTTTCGGTATTATTATACTTTATGCCGAGCCTGTTAAAGTTATCCCATACATTATTGAGACGGTTGAAATTTCCGTCTGCATAGGCAACACTCCACTCGTCTGACTTTTCATCATAGGAATATACCGCCTCGCCTGTTTTCATAACACTTCCAGCAAACCTCTGTATATATTCAACCTTATTTATTGTACCCTCTGTGCCTTTTATTATGTCGTTTATCTGAAACTGATTTCCGTAGCGGTTATTGGTATGTGAAGTCTTATCCTGTTCTTTATGGTTAACTGTTCTTACAATAACATAAAGAGCCTCGTCGTCTGTAAGGGGAATATCTTTCTGAAAAGTTATTGTTGCCCTGTAACCGTTTTGAGAAGTCCACAGATAATCGTCGCCAGTAAGTTCTATCAATGAAATCTGACGGCTGTCTTCATTAGTTTCTCCCCATGCACTGAACATCATATTTTCTCCGCCTATACCTGCCCATGTAAGACAAGCGTTGTTATTTAATATGCGGATTTGTCCGCTTTTATTAGGACTGAGCTTTACTGTAAGTTCAACAGGCGTATCAGACAATGAAACATTGCTGTTTTTTACTTCTAAATATTTACTGCCATTTTTTATATAAAATTTATTGTCTTTCACTTTTTCAAAAGTCCACATAATCGTTTCCGGCATACCCATTATATGATTTCCGGCTACATATGGTGAACTGGCAATATTAAGGTAGTTTGATACTGATATGCCTTTAGTGCCACTGCTGTGAACTGCTTGTGTGTTTCCCATTGTTGCATTTAAACTGCCACTGCCATTTACGTTAGCAATGATAAAACTTTTTCCGTCAAGCTGGTCGATGTCAGTAATATCTATTTGTTTATATTTAAATTTCAACTGGTCATGACCGATTAAAAAGTTGCTGTCGTTTCCGGTAAGTTTTTCAAAATTTTGAGTATCTGCGAGCATGTCGCCATACTTATTGTAAGTTTCCGCTATGTCAATATCCTTTGAACCTCTAAATATTCCGGCGACACTGTCAGGACAGAATACATGATTTGCATATCCAGTAGTATCATTTACAGGAATATCATCAATTGAAAATCCTGCATTTACAGTACCGTCTACTTTTATTATC
Source organism: Ruminococcus flavefaciens (assembly GCA_023667045.1). Classification (GTDB taxonomy): domain Bacteria; phylum Bacillota; class Clostridia; order Oscillospirales; family Ruminococcaceae; genus Ruminococcus; species Ruminococcus flavefaciens_AC. The sequence goes on from JAMPAU010000001.1 coordinate 478,270, forward strand.
CAGTATAAAGCACCATTATTTTTATTATAATCGTCACATAAAGAGGCGTTTTCTACTTTGTCATTTGTGAGATACCATGCTTCTTTTGTGGCATTGTAATGTATAGCACCACTGACTGTATTAGATACAGAACAAAGTATACCCGGAGCTGTAATATATGCACCGTTGCCGACATCGCCGTATATGGTAAACTCATTTGTGACCGATATTGAGCCGATATTTTCAACGTTCTGAGGTTTTGCATAATAAGTAAGGAGATATGTGTGCTTATCTTTGTCAAGACCGTAATTCTCCGGAGTTAAATCAAATGATGTTTTGCCGTTGATGTCAATCCATACTGTTTCTGTCGGTATAAGGTCATTGAGACGGCTTATTGCTTTTTCGTCGTTTTCAGACTTTATAGAGTTTTTGTCTGTTTCGTCAAGGGTAAACTCCTCAATGCAGAGAAAACCAGTATAAGCCATATAATCAGTATTATTCATCTGACGGAAATTGTCATGCAGAGTGGCAGAAGACAAATCCCACGCACCGCCTTCATTTACGATAATCTGATACTGTCTGCTGTTTTTCGGCACAGTAAAATTTTCCGGCGGATTATTGTATTCTGAACCATTATAATTGCGTACATTGTCGCCTACTGCTATGCTTGTTTCATTGTCAAGGCTTACACCGCTTATCTTTCTTATCCATGAACTCTGACGAATAGTATAATCCACAAAAGAGTCTTTAAATACATAAGCACTGCCCATACCATTATTGTCAAGATATATATTGGCTGTGTTCTTGAACTGAATATCATTGTTTTCAGCAGTGAGGATATTTTTCAGTTTCATTGTATAGGTAAGCATTACAGCGTCCCCTGCTTTCAGTTCAGGGATAGTATAGCTTAACTGTTTATTCTCGCCATATTCAATAGTCTGATATTGCGGTTCACGTTTCACCATAACAACCTTATTGTCTATTATTGTATATGTCTCATTTATGATTTGTACATTTACTGAATCGCTGTCAATAAAGTTTTTATATTCCGGCTTGATAATATCGTTTATTCTGACATCTTTCAGAGTATAGCTGTTGTTTGCCCACGAAACCACACGGACTTTATAAGTGATTGTACCTGTACCTGTTTCGTCAATCTGTGGAGTACCGGATATTTCCTTTGTTACATCAAGGTTTGCAATCGGTGTAAAATAGCTGTCCGCAGTGTCTTTGGGGTATTCGCCGGAAAACAAATCAGCCTTGTTTGAGACAGTGCCTTTAGATTCACCGCCGGTATAGCCGTTGATGAGTTCAGCATAATAAGTCAGCACTCTTGTTTCACCCTTATCGAGAGTACCTATATTCCATTCCATGACATTATCATTCAAAGAAACTTTTCCTGCTCCGCCTGTTCTTGTTTCGTATGGAGTTACTCCGTTTTTGCTGTTGCCGAGCGTATATGGATTGGCGGTTATTTCTGCATAACTTACATACTTATTGTTTGCCGTGAAAGTATCTTTAACAATAATATTCTTAATGTCAAAATCTTCTTCCATTGACTGCACAGTAAGAGTATATTCAAGGTAGTCCTTATTGCCAACACTTACTATATTTTTGCTTATGGATTTTTCAACTGTCACTTTTCCGTACTTTTCGGGAAGGTCATCTTCAAAGTCAAGCACTTTTACATTAAGCTCCGGCAAATCTATTTCATTGCCCTCAGAACTTAGCTTACGCCATTCCACTTTACCGTAAACATAAAATGTACCGCTCATAGTAGGATTTTCTTCTTCTGCTTCATGCTTTTCTATAAAGTCATCATATATAGTGACAAGAATTGTACCGTTTTTTACAGAAATACGCCCTGCAATTTCTTCCTCTTCTTCTCCGCCGACCTTTTTAGTATAGATAAGGTTATTGTCTTCCAAAGCCAGCCATTCCGGTACTCTGTCCCTAAGAACAAGCTTATTATCATACTGTGCAAGATTTTTTACCAAACCAAAGTTATAAGAAACATCAAGACGGTATTCTTTAGCAATAGGAATATCATTATTATTTTGGTCAGTTATTTCAATCAATTTGTTATATTCGTCTCTGTATTTTAGTGAAATTGCAGTTATGTATGGTGTAATATCGCAAGCATTACCAATATCAATATCATCTGCCGGAGGTGCATTAGCGTTCTGAGGCTCATAGAAATCCGCATCGTCATAAGCAATCTCCTGCACGGCATACTCTGCCGGACTTTCTGCCGGAGTATTGACTGGTTCGGGAGATACTTCATTACATTGTGCCGTATGAACGTGAGCGTTTTTTCCACAGATAAGAACTTCCGTCTCGCCGTATTCTTCTGTGCTACTGAAACACTGTTCGCTGTGCTGATGAACTGTAACTCCGCATATTATTGTATTATTCTCGTCATAACAATTTTCGTCATGCGTATGCGAATATTCCTCAATGGGACATATGAGATTATCGTTTTCATAGCAGAAAGTATCATGTATATGTGCCGTTTTTCCGCTGTCGGACATATTGCAGACAAGAACATTTTTTCCGGCAGTACTGCACAGTCTAAAGCACTCACTGGTATGTATATGCTCATCAGTACCGCATACGGCGATATTAGACTTGCTGACCGCAGGCATAATTAAAATGTACAAAGTGGAAATAAAAACAAGAATGCCCAGTATTGTCAAAGCAATATAACTCTTTTTCCTATTTGTCATGTCACCCGCCCTTTCTTTAATTATTCGGCATATACATTTTAGCATATTTCACTAAAAAAGTCAACTGTTTATGCACAAAATAATGGATATAAACAAAAAGTCCCGTAATACAGGACTTTATATAAATTTAGAAAACTACTTGACTATTAAATATATTCTATGTTATACTAATCTTAGTAAATATATCATTATTTAATATTATGTAAGGAGGAGTTTTTTATGAGTGAAAGTTTCCGTCATGTTAAATTCGGCAACAAAATCTGGTATGTTTTAAAAGAAACACCGGAAAAAATTCTGTTAGCCGGTGATACATGGGAAAAGAATTATGTCTGGCAGGTAGACTTTTCCCATAATATTACTTCCGAAGGAGAGTATATCAGACTTTTCGAATATAAGAATTGTGAAGAATTTTTTAACAGCGTTCACATATATTTGAATGAGATGTATTATAACTCCAGCTTTTCAGAAGAAGACAAGAAACATATCATAACTGTTGAAAACAAATACCCTGTTATCAGAAAAACTAAAGATGAACAGGGTACTAAAAAGAATATCTTTACAATGGAAAGCAAAGAAGACCGTGTTTTTCCTTTAAAATATGAAGATGTCCGTGATTTTGATACACATCAGTTAGGCTGTTTTCAATATGGCTATTGGTTTAAAGAATCAACACTTCTGCTTCCCCCAGTTTCAGACATTGATGAAAGACAACCAATTCCAGCAATTGAACGTTGGTGGGACGAGAGACGTGATGAAGGAGAGAAAGAACATTCAATATCAACAAGTTATACGTATGATGAGATGGTCGACCTAAGTTGTGCACGGGGTCTACGTGATTATTATGTTGTTCCGTGTGTATGGGTAGACGCTGAGACAAATCTGGAAGAATTTAAAAAGTAGATGCCGAGACAGATTCAGAAGAATTTAAAAATCAGGCTTTCTGAAAAACACAGGTGACATTCATAAAATCATTTTCTGTTTCCGCAAAAATATCACCGTTCATTTTACGCATAAGCTGACGGCAGATATAAAGCCCCAGTCCGCTGCCGCTTTTATCCTTAGCATTCGTACCACGATGAAAACTCTCAAATATATGAATAATTTCATTGCTGGGCAGAGTGTTACCGCTGTTTTTCACTGTTATAAGCTGACAGCCGTCTTCCTCACGAAACAAAACTTCTATGCTTTTGCCGTCGCCGTATTTTATTGCATTTTCTATTATATTTTGCAGTACTTCGATACTTCTTTCAATGTCGCCTTTAATAATACAGTTGCTGTAGCTGTCAATGCTGAAATCGGTATGTATAAGTTTGAGCTTTTCGCTGTAATAATCGGAAATACGGCTTATCAGCTCCGAAAGATAAAATTCGCCGTTTTCAACCTCAAGGTGCAGAAAGTCTTCATTTGAGGCTTTTATAATCTGTGAAATATAGTCTTCTATTTCGTCGGCTTTTCCGTTTATGTTTTTGGCGATTTCAACCTGCTTTTTCTTTTCGGAGTACAGACCTTTTGAAAGTGCCATTGAGTAAAGTTTTATTGCGGAAAGTGGCGTTTTTATGTCATGTGAAAGAGACAGCAAAAGAGTTTTCTTTTCTTTCTGAAATTCAAGCTCACGTTTTTTCTGTTCTTCCATATTTTCACGGAGCAGGTCAATGCCCCATATGAATTTACCGAAAAAGCGGTTTTTTTCTGCCTTGACCGGTGCGGTAAGGTTACCCTTTGAGAGTTCATACGGAACGTTTACCAGCTTTTCAAAGGGTGCAAGAATCTTGGCTCGGATATACAGCATTACTCCGATTATAACCGCCGACATAACAGCAAGAATTATATTTATATAGGTTATTATATTTTTATCAAACGATAAAATATTATAATCAAAGCGGTAAAGTTCGCCGTTTATTTCACGTACTACATAGTCACTGCCAAACTTATAGAAATTTTCCGGACTGTCTGAATATTCTGCAATTTCGGTTATGTATACGCATTCCGAAAGGTCGGCAGAACTAAAAGAGCCGTTTTCAATAAGTACTGCCATTCTTTCAATTTCCACACGGTAGAGTCTGCTGTTGTCGGAATTTTTATTGATAAGAATTAAATTTGCTCCTGCAAAAATTACTGCAATAAGCATAAGCACTACCGCAAAAATCCTGTTAAATGTTTTCATACAAATTTATACCCCACACCCCACACTGTCTGAATATGCTCCGGTTTTTTAGGATTATTTTCAATTTTCTGCCTAAGCCACTTTATATGCACAGTAAGCGTCTGCATTTCAGAAAAACTATCACTTCCCCATATCGTATTGAAAATGTAATCCTTGTTAAGCGTTTTACCCTTGTTTTCGACGAGCAGAAGCAGTAACTCAAATTCCTTTGCCGTCATATTAACCGGAATATCATTTCTATAAACAGTTTTGTTTTCTTTATCAATCTTCAAATCGCCCTCTGTAATTTCATCGAGTGCATATCTGCGTTTAAAAATACCTGCGATTTTTGCAAGAAGAATGTCAATATCATACGGCTTTTCAATGTAATCGTCAGCACCAAGAATGAGACCGTTAATTTTATCGTCCTTGTCGGTTCTTGCACTTACTATCAGTATAGGTGCATTGCTGTTTTCACGGATTTTACTACATACCGCAAAGCCGTCCATACCGCCTGTAAGCGTCACATCAAGCACGATAAGCCTTGCCCCGTATTTTTCGTACAGGGACAAGGCTTTTTCTCCGCTTTCTGCAACCGATACCGTGTAATTTTCCGCACGCAGAAAATCACACAGCAGGGCTGACAGTTCTTTATTATCCTCAACAATCAGAATATCAATCATAGGCTTCTCCTTTTTATTACCAGCCCATTTCCATGAGCCAGTTATTTAAAGCACGCTCCCTCTCCCTCATCTGTGAGGTATCTTCGTACTTACCTATATTATACTCGCCTTTTATGTTTCCGTCAACTATATAAATCACTCTTGAGCATTTCGCAGCGACTTTTGCATCATGAGTAACAAGCATAATAGTAGTACCTTCGGTGTTGTTAAGTTTTGTAAGTTCTTCCATAACTTCCTCAGAGGAATTGCGGTTCAACGCACCCGTCGGCTCGTCAGCAAAGATTATCTTCGGATTGTTTATCATGCTCCGACAGATACAGGCACGCTGTAACTGTCCGCCCGAAACTTCTGTTATGTCATTGTCCGCAATGTTTATTATGTTCAGCTTACGCATAAGGGCTTCGCCTCTCTCGACAGTCTCCTTGCGTGTTTCGTTTATTTTCTTGGACTGGCAGGCAGGGAGAATTATATTGTCAAGAACGGTCAGATTTTTAAGCATATACATCTGCTGAAAGATAAAACCCATTTCGTCAAGCCTAAGTCCAGCAAGTTCTTTTTCTCCTAACTTTGCTATGTCCTTGCCACAGAACTGCACTTCTCCGGCGGTTATGCTGTCCATACCCGACACTGCATAAAGCAGTGTGGATTTTCCTGAACCGGAAGGTCCCATTACAGCAACCATTTCACCCTCGTCAATGCTGAAGTTAACGTTTCTGAGGACGTTGTTCTGACGTTTGTTTACTATATATGTCTTGCATAAATCTTTTGCGGTTAATACTGTACTCATAAAAATTCTCCTTTATTCAATGTTGGTCGCTTCGGAAGTCTTTATTGTTCTTGTGTAAAGAGAGGTTATACACGCTGTGATTATTGTTACAGCAAAGATAACAGCAGGATAAACCAAGAATACAAGAAGCGGATTGATATTGAAATTTACGTCGGAAGCTCCCATCATTCTGAAAATCGGTGTTATACAAAGACTTGTCATCGGGACAGATGCTATACCGGCAAGAACCGCTGATACAAGTGCGGATATACCAAAACGCAGTGTATGCCATTTTATTATTGTTCCGTTTCCGAATCCGATAGCCTTTAAAATGGCAATCTGGCTGTGTTCGTCGGATATGAATGAACGTTCAACAAGAATGGTTACAAGCACAACCACAATAACTGTTATTGCTAAAAGAAGATACTGTACTGCTTCCATCATAGGAACTGCTGACAAACAGTCAATGCAGTATTCAGTAGCATTCATTGCTTCGGCATTATCAAAAAGATTTTCAATTCTTTCCTTGCGGTTTTCAATTTCTTTCTCTGACGGATTATCTGTAAAGTCAACCTGATAATTTCTCAAAACTGAAACAAATTTCATATCTGTAGGTGCTTCGTCGCTGAGTCTTACAATTTCGCCAAGCTGATTCATGGACTGGAAATATGCAGTAATTATGCAGTCGATTTTTTCAGTGCCGAAATCTATCGTTACGGTGTCGCCGATTTCAGCGTCGAGCTTTTCCGATACCTGTGGTGTTACTGCAATTTCATTTCTGTTCTGCGGAGCAGTTCCCTCATAATATTCGTATTCTTCGGCAGGTATATTAATACTCTGCGAACAGTTGAAAGAATAGTCGTTGCCTTTTGAAGTTATTTTGTATTTATATTGAATATCAATACCGACTTCACACGGCATACCCTCCGCCGTAATCTTATCTGTAATTTCTTTTAAATTTTCTCTAACCTCATTTTCATTACTTGTAAATTCACCGATGATACCTGATATATAGATGTCACTTTTTGTACCGAAAAGATTCATAAGACTGGGGCTTTTCATAGTAGCAACGGTATTTACCAGTATAAGAACAAAAAGCGTACAGATAAAGAACGAAATTATAACCGTCATGAAGCGTTTCGGCGAACTGAGAATATCGTTTACTGCCATATAAAATGCCGGTTTTGCTTTTGTCTTGCCGATTCTGAAAAAACTCTTTTTGCTGAAACGCTCGCCTTTCTGTCCGGAGCGTATAGCGTCAAGGGGTGTGAGTTTCTTAACCTTTCCGGTACAGTTGTAGGCAAAAAGAAGAATAAGTGCCATAGTACCGATAGTGCTTAAAATATTTGTAATCATACTGGAGTCGTTGCCAAGTACCATGTTTTCGCTTACTGATTTAAGCAACATATTGCCAAAAGGAATACTTGCGAAAATTCCGACAACACCGCCGATTACTGAAAGAATAAGATACTTTACTATATAAAGACCTCTGATTTTGTGATTTTTAAGTCCGATAGCCTTCATAACGCCGATTTCTCTGTATTCTTCGGTAATCGTAAAGCCTATTGAGAATCGCAGTACAACAAATGATACAATCATGAGGCATATACTTAATATAAGTACAATGAATGCAACAATCATGTCCATTACATAGCACAGTTTTAGAGTACTTCTTGCACCGTTAAACGCAACTCCCTGTATATCTGAAATGACAGAAGTTAAAGCTGTTGTGTCGTCTGTTTCGATATAGGTGATTTCTCCATGAGAGAATGTATCTGCATTTTCGTCGGACAGGAATTTGTCATAGTCCGCTTGATTGAACAGAAATCTTGTATTACCCATAAAGTCTGAACCCAGAAAAGCGTCCTTTGCCTTGCCTGCAATTTTAAAGTCTGCCTGAGTATCGCCAAGCTTAATTCTGATATTGTCACCAACCGCAAAGTCGTTGTTCTCCATGAACTTTCCGGCAATCATTACTTCGCCTTGTTTTACTTCCGTAATGGGTTCGTTGTTTACGTCAAAGAATGTCAGCTTTGAATCTGATATAGACTGAAAAACCGGATTGTTTTTTGTCTCAACGTCTGTATCGTCGGTTCTTTTTACATTGCCGTTAGAGCCTAAAATAATCTTCTCCGTTTTATAGTTCTTTACGCATTCAGCCTTGTCAAGTACGGAAGATGTATTACTCGTGGAATCGTCATTCATTGCGATAATGACAAAATCCCCTACTCTTGCCTTGTCAAGATAATAGTCTGTGCCGTTCATTACTGTAAACACATTGTTCAGACCGCTTGAAACAAACATTACCGCAAGAATGATAAACAACAACAGTATTACATTCATTGTTTTCTTTCGTTTCAAGTCCTTTTTCAGTATATTCAGATACATATTTCTACCGCCTTTCTATGTTGTGATTAAATTATATCATGGAAATTATTAAATAATCCTTAAATCCTGCGTGAACTGTAAAATTTATATGAACATAAAAAAACCGAACCAAATTGTCATAAAAATACAATTGATTCGGCTATTTATATATTTTAATAATTATAAAATATCAAATCCGAGTTTTTTTATATGTTCTCTGATATATTTAAATGGAAACGGAATAACTGTCAACTGCCTGTTGTGGACAAATCCAACGTCCATTAAAGGCAGAAGTTTTTCAAATAATTCCTCTGAATCTTCATATACATCAATCCGGCGTATATTCACAGCGGTTTTCATATCGTCCATGCTTTTTCCGACAACTCCGGCAAAATAATAAATTGAATTGTCATATCTGAACTGTTTTATATCAATTACAGAGGGCAATAACTCATTTCGTGCTTCTTCATTTTTTAGGGCTGTATTACCGTTTTCAAGTTCACTGCGTATCTTGAAAATCTCCGGTATTGTTACCCATTCTGTGTCTTTTATAATGTTGATATTGCCGTATTCGTCCCTAATTATGCCCTTGATAGTTTCAGAATTTTGTTTTGCAATTTCAAAAATATCAATACACTGATTATATTCATTCTGTTCAAACAATGTGAACTCCTGTTCTGTAATATCAAAACTACCGTCCGGACTTATTGTCATAAAGAAATAATGCGTCTGTTCGTCTTTTTCCGCCTTGATTCCGAAAGAAATTTTATGGTCAAATCCCATGCCTGTCCAGTCAAATAATGTTATTTTGTCATTCAACAAGTCCGTTTTAATTAAAAGTTCATGTATAGCCTGTGCAACATCGGCTGAGGGTTTACCATTTTTATTAAAAAGTTCAAAATCTTCAAGAGTTATATGCTGGACTATTGCATCATAATATTGTTTATGTAGGTCGTCTTTTTCAATATTTTCATAATATTCAGCGTTATGTATAAGACACAGATTCATGCTGTTTTTTACTATTCTTTTTCTGATTTCCGCCTTAATTGTGTATTCTTTCAAAAGTATATCCTGTAATTGCTCACATAATTTTTGCGAATCCTCATCATTGATTTTATCGACTATGTATATTTTCTGTGACTGTATTATTTTCTTTATAAATTTTATGTCTGCTTTTCTGTCATGTTTTTCACATTCAACAGAAATATAGTTGTCAATATTCTGAAAACCAACCTCTGCAATGTCTGAAAACTTTTCATTAAACTTCATCATTACAGACGATAGCACACCCATTTTACTTTTTTCAAATGTTTCAAGTTTTCTGAAATCCATAAAATTAATATGGGATTTTTCGCCGCTTATCTGCCTAAGAATAAACGCCTTGTCTAAATCAGTTTCAAGCTTTCGTCTTAGTGTATTATTTTCTGACAGAACGTACTGCGGATAATCCTTGAATTTCTTTTTGCCAAATTTAATACAATTTTCCAGCCTTTCAGAAGTGAACGTCCTCACATCAAATTTAAGTCTGTAGTCGGGCGATACACCGATTTCAAGGCATATTATCTGTACAATATTATCCTTTCTGCGTACTAACCAGTCATTATGAAAGCAATAAAGATGTCCTGTAATATTATTGAATCTCAGCAACGGGTGCGAAACGCTTCCGAGACTGTTAAAAAGCAACTGAAGTATAATTCTGTCGTTATAAAGTTCTGAACTTTCCACACACCTAAGAGTAATAAATTCCGCTCCTTTTGCTCCGGACAGCGTTTCATGCAAAAGTCTTTTATTATCTGAATTTTTATTCATCATGACATAAAATTTATTTCCCGATTCAAACTGAACTGAACATACGTTTTTGTTCAAGGCAGGTGCGTCAACTATATATGCACCGGATTTAAAATGTTTTTCCGAAGTCTGAATGCAGAAAATATCATATTTTCCGTCCAGCTTATCATAGCTGATTTTGTAAACAAGCTGATTTGTTTTAATCGGTGTACTCATTTATACATCTCCTTATTTTTTTGACTGCATTTATATCAATAGTCACTTTATCATTATTGTACTGCAAAAGCGACGGAACAACAACAATATCTTTTCCGTTGCAATTATATAATCTTATTCTGTAATTTTCAGTCGCTAAAATATTTGCTATGATAGCAAGTTGACAGTTGCATTTTTCTGCTTTGGCTGATATTTTTTCAAGAGTTTTATTCAGCTCTATGTCATAGTTTTCACCCCAATTTTTAAAATCAATAAATATGTTTGTATCTGGAATCTTAAAATCAAAGAGTTCAAATATATCAGGATTTTCAAGTTCCTCCAACTCAATATTTAAAACTTCCGAAAACCAAAACTGACCGACTGCTTCACCTAATGCACCTTTATAAATGTTATTCCACACTGCCGGAGACATGATATAGTTATTAGGCTTGAACGACGTAGCATAGCCTTTTTCAATAAAATATTCCCTAAGAATATCCCATTTCATAAAAATATTCAGTCTTGTTTTTTCCTCATTCAGTACATTGTAGTTGAGTTGCGGGAAAAACGAAATATTTATTTTATGGAAATCTTCCTCTTGTAAATAATAAAGTTTATTATCGGGTTTGGAGAGCGAAACAAAGAAATTATAGCGTATCATATTGATTTTTTCGTCTTCTTCATTGCCCGACATAGTAGGCAATCTTAATGTGACATCACGCATTATTTTCCATTCGGACACTGTCTTGTCAGCCCAGTTGTTGTAATTGCGGATATTGTCAATACGACAGCTTGCCCTGTCAGAAACAAGCTCAGCTTGATTTACTGTATTATCCGGCACAGAATAATTTGTATTTGTTTCACGTATTTTGTCGCACAACGACTTAAACTCAAAATTAAAAATCCTCTTTTCCGCAATATTCGGGTTAATTGTATCTTTAATTCTGCTGTCGGCAAAAATATAAATATTTTTATTTTTCTGGTTGGTACGACAAATTCGACCTATCGCCTGAATGATAGTTCCTGTGGCGTGCATTTTTACACTTTCACATTTATATACATCTGTCCAAGACTTTGGATAATTATTGACAGCTTTTAATGAACCTGTAGAATAGCATTTAAATGCTCTTTTTATTTGCGTCCATGCATCTGCTTTTGAAAGTTCACGTGATTCCTGTAAAAACTCCATTTGAAACATATATTTGGCAAAACTTTCTTCTTTCCAGTCATCTGTAATATTTACAATAATATTTGTTGGTTTGTCGAGGTATACAGCGTCAAAATCCTTTTCATCTCGTGGAGAATAATTATTTGAATGTATAAGTTTTCCCTTTAAATTTTCCGGAATAGGATACTGAAGATTCTGACCTGCTCCGATGGTCTGATAAGAAGATATAACAAAGATTTTTTCACCATCAGCAAGCCTTTTTATAAGTTTGTCTTTTGTTTTGTCATATTCTTCAGTGCTGATAAATTCCACATCATATTTGACATCAGGAAAATCATAAGCAATATATTTAAAAATTTCTTTTAACAGCTTTTTATCAAGCTGTCTGTCATTCTCTTTAGGAAGTTTAGTCAGAAAACACAAAAATGAATATATGTCATCGTGAGCAAGAAAAGCCTTGAAAGCCATAGCGATTCTTGCATAACGCTCTTTATTATAATTATTATTGTTATTTTCATACACTTCACGGTCAAGTTTGTCATAAATTTTATTGGCAATTTCATTATCACTGACAATATCACACCATGTCTGCAAAGAATAACCGGAAACTTCTATTAATTCAGAATGTATTTTTATCTGACTATAACCACACTGGGATTTATTGAAATCATCTTTTAACCGCTGGGAATCACTTTCAGAAATAGTACAGAAACGTTTTCCCATTCTGTGTCTGAGATATTCAATGTCATAATTTCCTGTTACAGTGGGAAGAGTGCCAGTGGCGGAAAGTCCTATCACTTTTGCTTTTTCACAGAAACGCAGCAGCATTTTTTCCGGAGTATTATTAAACGAACTCATCATTATTTTTGACAGCATATCATGTTTTGTGTCGTTTTCAAAAAAATAGTAACGGAATCCTTTTTCATACAGACTTAAATCAAATTCAGAAGCTAAAGAATTACTGTTGCTTTTTCTGTACGAATCAATCATAATCTGAGATACAAGATAGTCCATATAATATTTGTTAAGATTAAATTCAGAAATAACTGTCTTTAATGAGTCTTCCCATGTAAAGTCTTTTTTTCCTCTTTCTTCTTTCAGTTCTTTATAGTTAATTGCAAGAATTCTGACAATCCCTTGAAACTGCTTTATAAATCCCCTAATCGCACTGATAATTGACTGTATATTATGGCAGTCCTTTTCGGGATTTTCATTGGAAAATTTTATGTAATTCATCTTTTTATTTTGATTAGTAACAAAATATATATATTTTTTTCCATCAACAATAGTATGATACTTGTAATTCTGAAACATAAAATTTTTCTGAGTATCATCTTCATTATCCGTGCGGTAATTGAATTGCACTGAATATTCCTCATAAATTCCCTCAGCGGTTTTCTTAACATCATCAAATATTTCCTGTAAATTTTTATATTTGTCACTGTTTTTTCTTTTCTGTGAAGGAGTAATATAAACTTTTGGAAGTTTTTTTGTTTTCATTGCCGAATATATTACTTTGAACATCTCAATAAAATCTACTTTATTACCTAGACTGTCTTCTATGATTTTTGTCAGTATTTTTTCTTTAGTTGAATCAAACTCATCAATAAATATCACAGAATTTTCAATAATTTCAGAATCAAAGAACATATACGGCGGTTCAACGATAGTGGAGTTTTTTAAAATAAACTTGTCCATACTCATGAAATAAATCTGATAATCATTTGTTAATACAGTGGGATAAAGTTTACTGAGCCACTGCCAGCGTTTATTTTCTTTTATGGCATTAATTCTGTCTTTTACAGTTGAAAATTCATCTTTTAGTTTCTGCTGTAAAATATATCTGAAAGCCAGCTCTGTATTCTTTCGGAAATCATCTTTGAATTTTTCAAAAACCTTGGGATTTATAAAACTGTTATTTTTTTCGAGCTGTCTTAAAAGAGAGACCTGCTGACTGAAATTTTTATATTCTTCAGTCTTTTTTATGTCGTCCGGAATCGGAAAATTATCATCATAATTTTCTATTGCCATATCCGCATTTGATTTAATAACAAGCACCTTTTTCTGAAATTCTTCTAACCTGTTATTTTTTCTGAAAAACTCCTCCAATTTCTCAACAGGAAGATTTTTCTTCATAGGCGTAATAAAGAAAAACTTTCTTTTTTGTTCTTGACAAGCATTAAAAATATATTCCAGTACAGAATGTGTCTTGCCGAATCCCGTGGGCATATCCACTAAAAGCAATCCATTATCGCTGTTATTTTCACAGTATGACTTTATAATTTTATACATAAAAAATCCCCCATATTTTGTGAGTTTTTCCAAAACAAAAAGCCGAAAGACAGTATTATACTATCTTTCGGCATATATTTTAATTTATTTTCAGATTTCAAGCATGACAAACAGGCACAACTATTGCTGTGCTGTGCTGTGCTGTGCTGTGCTGTGCTGTGCTGTGCTGTGCTGTGCTGAAAGCATTTTATCACACCTGCTCACTGTTTGTCAACCCCGTTCCGATTTTTTAATTTAGTATATTATATCACAAAATTCTACATATGTCAAGAATTTTTTGCTGATGTAAAATATCCGAATCGGATAATTTTTTTATGTATTGTTTATGCGGTATTGCCTTCATGATATTCTTAAACTATCTTTATTCCCTGTTTTTGAGAACCTCCGCCGGCGTAATTCTTTTGATTTTACGCACAAGCAGACAGTTTATTACCGCATAAACTGCAAGGATTACCGCAAATATTCCGATATACAGATACCATGGAAAATGAAGATTCATACCGCAAGCTGTATTTGAAATGAAAAACGGATATATTGTATCCATAATTACTTTTGCCAGCGGAATACCGATAACTGCACCAATGATGACAATCAGCAGATTTCCGTTGAGGTAAAGCCGGCGTATTTCTTTCGTGCGGAATCCGAAAATCTGTATTAGGGAAATACCGAATGAAGCACGGTCAATCATAACGCCCATCATCAGATACATGACCACACAGAAAATAATAACGGAAACAGTCAGCATTGTTGTAACCATAGGCATCATCAAATCAATAAAAACACCTGCTGAACGCTCAATATCTGCCTTTGTAGTCACGGAATAAATCCTGCCTTCATCAATATTCAATTCATTATCAGAGAGAAGCATATTATAGTAATCTTCAGACTGCCCGAAAAGTTCACGCATACTGTCAATATCCATGAATACAGTAAGACCTATTGAATAATTGGCAATGCCGTCTATTGTAAATGCATAGTCCATTTCGTCCGCATTGTCGCTCAGAATCAGCTTATCACCGACTGACAGGTCATATTTCTGTGACACAGCGTCAGAAATTACAATACTGCTTTTGCTTTTTTTAGGTTGTGCATTAAAGTACTTGTTGTCGCTGTCAATACCGATAACAGAAATATCCAGTGTATAACCCATTTCGGTTTTTGAAAGCGACTCCATATAGCAAGCCTCACTGCCGTCGGGAACTTCTTCATCTGGATATTTCAGCGTGTACATATATTCATAGCTTGCGTCCTTGATATTGCCTGTTTTTACGTTATTGCACATTACATAGCAGTCTGAACCAAGCATGAAAATCAACAGTGAAATTATCATGCCAATCATGACAGTAATTCCCGTACGCATTTCACGGAGCATTTGCCGTACCTGAAAACGTCTCACAAATCCCATTTTTCCGAGTTCAAGACCTCTGTGTTTACCTGTTTTCTGCTCATTTTTAATGAGTGAAAGTGCAGTCTGTGAAAGTTTTTTATTGATAACTAAAGTATTCACGACAAGTGAAATAACAGGCGGCATTACAATACCATAAATCACAAGATACAGCGGATAAACAGTTTCGAGATTAGGGACGGAAAAATAATTACAGGTATCTGCCATTTGCGTATTAATTCCTAAACTGCTGAAACCAAGAGCCGAACCAATCAGACCACCTAAAAATGCAATAGTCGTCGGCAATGTGACATAGTGCCGTATAAGGTCTTTTTTCTTTGCACCAAGTGCATACAATGCACCGATTACACTGCTTTCACGCTGAATCTGGTGCATAACAAACACAGACAGCACATATGTAAACAATATCATTACGATAATACCTGCAACAAGTCCTGCCTGTTTGTTCATAAGCACATCACCTGCTCCAGCAAGTATTCTCGGGTTTTCATCTGCTGTTACAAAGTTAGTCAGATTGTCGATGTTGATTTCAAAAACTTCATCAAGCATTTCATCAGTACTGTCTTTCAGTTCGCCGATTCCGCTGTGGAGTTCTTCTGCACCGTCTTGAAAGGGTGTTCCGGCAAGTGCATTTCTGAGGGATTCCGAGCCGTCATAAATGGACTGTATACCGTCCTGCAAATCCTCTTTTTTACTCAGCATATCGGAGATTGTTTCCTTGAAATATTTGTCCTCAACGTCGGTGTAATCAAAATCAAAATCCTTGATTTTCTGCTTTACATCGTCGTTTGTTAGCGTTTCTGAAAGGCGGTAAGCATAGGTGTAATCCTCAGCTTTCATCATACCGCTGTCGAGAATCTCCTGATACTGTGCAGACGTAATGAATGCCGTACCGAATAAAGCACTGTCAACAGACGAATCCGAAAATTTTCTTGTTGGCATATCATAATCGGGAGTACTGCCGATACCTGTAATAATAAAATCCGTATCTGCAAAGGAAACCGTATCACCGACTTTTAAATTATGTTCCTCGCAGTACCGCTTTTCAAGGACGATTTCACCGTTTTTTTCAGCAAGTCTGCCGTTGTCCAAATCAACCAAATCCACATTTTCACGATTTTTCATAAGCCGGAGAACAGAACCGTCATCAAGTTCAACGTCCATAGAGAATATTTTTTCCAGTATAAGACCGCTGTCTGTTAGTTCATCTTCCTGCTGATGAGTTAATGGCAGAAATACACTGAATTGTCCGTCCTCTACTAAATTTTCTTCCGCTCTCTGCTCTGAACCGACGATTATCGTTTCCGACGCACCAACCATTGATACAACAAGATACATTCCCATGACAATCAGCAGTCCGAGAGCAAGATAACGCATGAAATTACTTTTAAAATCACGCAAAATACGCTTGCGAAGTACTCTGTTCATTATAAATCCTCCAGTTCTACGGCAGGTACACGAGTTTCATTCAGATAGTCCTTTTTAATAAGACCGTCTTTCACTATTATAACCTGATGTACCATATTTTTGATTGAATTATTATGTGTAACAATTAACATTGTAGTGCCGTATTTTTCGTTGATTTTTTCAAGCAGAATCAGAATATCCCTTGATGTTTTACTGTCTAACGCACCGGTCGGCTCGTCGCACAAAAGCAGTTTAGGATTTTTAATCAAAGCCCTTGCAATAGCACATCTCTGCTGTTGTCCGCCCGAAAGCTGAGACGGGAATTTATTCTGATGTTCTGTCAGACCAAGAGTTTCAAGCAGTTCGTCCATGTCAAGCGGATTCTCTGAAAGATACTCGCATACCTGAATATTTTCCCTCACTGTCAGATTAGGCACGAGATTATAAAACTGAAAAATAAATCCTAGATTATCACGGCGGTAATCGGAAAGAGCATCGGGTTTGAGTCCGAAAATTTCCTGTCCGTCCACTTTAACTGAACCGCTGTCCATAGTATCAAGACCGCCGATACAGTTAAGCAATGTGGATTTTCCCGAACCGCTCGTTCCCTGAATAACGCACATTCTGCCACGCTCCACGCCTGTTGAAACGCCTTTCAGCACCTGAATATAACTTGCGTCTTTGCCGTAACTTTTCTTTACATCTTTGATTTCCAAGTACACAATAATTCCTCCCAAGTTAGAAATAACTAACCACATTTTAAAATATAGACTGCCTTAGCAGTCACAACATAACAATGTTATGTTATCGTTATGTAAAATGCCGTTCAACACGGCAGAATTACTTATACATACATTCCGCATACACTAGCGGAAATGAGGCTTTTAATAATGACTTTCTTTTTATTATCCAGCCATTTTTTCTAAGAAAATTGATATATGTTTTTTCAGACCATTTATGTTCTGCATGAAATCCGACAATGCTCATCATCTTAGCAAGCACTTTTTTTGGCAGTGACATATGTGCATGAACAAAAGTCGGAGCTATCAGAATACCATCTTTTTTCAGAACACGCTGAATTTCAGCAAGTGCTTTTTTCGGTTCAGGCATGATATGAAGTGCGTTTGAAATAATTACAACATCAAATGATTCATTGTGATACGGCAGTTTACAAGCGTCTGCAACAGCAAAATGTACATTATTGGCATGAACATTTTTTCGTGCCTGCTCAATCATTTTTTCAGAAAAATCTGTCGCCTCAACACTTTCTGCAAAGTCAGCAATATTTCCGGCAATCAAACCTGTACCTGTGGCAAGCTCCAATACTTTTTTGTCTTTCACTGCAATACATATTTTCTGATACATCTGTGTGTATGCCTTTTTATCTTTTTTCATGAAAAGATTATAGACCGGAGCGAATTTATCCCATGTTTTCTTATTCATCTGTTTTTTCCTCCGGCATAAGAATCATTTCCATCCACCCTTTTACCAGATAATTCATAATCTGACGCATATGACAGATAGCTTTTTGTTCGTCTGGTTCGTGTGTCAGCAGATGAATAAAAGCGTCAACATTCATATGAGTGAACCAATGTCGCATATATTCATTTACTTGACAGTTTGGATTCTGTTCAGCCATTTTGTCAGCCATTTCCTTGTAACTTTTTTCAATCATTTCAACCATTTCGTCGATACAGTTTTCAAACCTTGACCCCTGTGCCTTTGTCAGCAGAAGCATAAAAGCATCATAATTCTGATAAATATGATGTACTAAAACCTCTCCGATAATTTCGTGTTCTTTATCATCTTCGGGTACATAATGCTCTGCAAATTTAGGAGCGGACAAAACTTCCACATCTTCTGTAAAATGCTTTGTCAGCACGTCTGTCAGCGTATCAAGCGGAGGTTTTACGATTGAAGAAAATAAATTTTCCTTACTTCCGAAAAAGAAGTACAATGCACCTGTGGTAACACCCGCATCTGCACATATTTTCCGGAGAGAAGCCTTCATATAGCCCTTTTCAAGAAATTCTTTTTTTGCACTTTCCAGCAATTTTTCTTTAGTTTCCCTGTCTGCTCTCATAAACATCACTCCATAACGCTGTTACGTAACGATGTTATTGTATCATATTTTTTTCTGTTTGTCAAGAGGTTTTCAGAAATTTTTTATTAATGATAAAAGTCATCATAATCTAATAAAAAACTCCGCTCTGTACCATAAGGCACGGGCGGAGAAGAATTTTATTTTATAATAATTATCTGTGTTGTAAATTCTGTATCTGTGCATTCAATTTGCATGACAGCATTGTACTTTTCCAGCGTATTACGGATATTTTTCATACCGAATCCATGATAGCTCTTATCAGACTTTGAAGTATACTGTGAATTTCCATTAATCTGTGAACATTCCACAAGCTGTGCGACGCTGTTATGCAGAGTAATGATATACTGGTAGTCAGTCTTTCTGATATTGAATTTTATATATCTATTCTGAACTTCTACTTTTTCACACGCCTCTATTGCATTGTCTATCAGATTCGCAAACACAGCACAGACATCAATTGGTTTCCAGTTCAGACCGCCGTCAATTATACCGCTTGTATCAAACTTTATTGATTTTTCTTCTATAACAGGGAGTTTTGAAGAAAGCAGTGAATCAAGCATACTGTCGCCGGTTACGATTTTCGGAGAGAAAGACGAAAGTTTTTCTGAAAGACTGTTTACATATTCCTCTGCTTGACCGTACTCTTTTTTCTTCATCATTGCAGAAACCATTATAAGATTGTTACCCATATCATGACGGAACGCCCGTGTATCTTCTTGAGACTGACGGTAAGCGTTGGCTGTTGCAAGTTGCATTTCAAGAAACTGCTCATTGCGGGTACTTAATTCATTATAATATGCACTCTTTCTGTTTTTGACAATCATAACAGGTATTAAAATCAATGTAAATATCGTAAACATTCTTATAGAGGCATAAGCAAGTTTTGACATACTCCAGTATTCAGCATGAAACGATATTGTATATGTACAATACATACTGTATGCATAATAAACTGCAAATGCGACAGTATCTTTTATCCGCATTTTCAGTGTAATCTGTTTGCGTATAAATTCAATATATATCCAAAGGATAACAATAATCTCCAGAATCGTGCTTAAAGTAAACTGGACTATGTTAACAGGTTTGTCATCTATTATTTCTGCGTGCAATATAATTTCAAGTATTATGTCTGCTATGACAGCTACACTGCTATCTAACAAAATATCTGCAATACATATGCCTATAAAATTTTTTATGTAATATTTTATATTCCGGTTTTCTATATCAGAAAAAATCACCACCGGCACAGCCATACGCAATAAATAAACCCCAAAAGGAAAAGGAGTGATAATAAGAATTATTTCGGATAAAAAATAAAGAATTATTTTTGATTTGGTTATTTTAATACTGCCGTTGTAAAAGCATCTTATAAATAACAAATCCATAAAAGGCGTAAACAAAATCATCATGATGTAAGAAATATATTCAACCGAATTATTAAACTCCATTAAAACGCCTCCTTATTTACAAAGGAAAAAAACGCACTATGGAATTTTTGTTTTCTTGCCCTTGCTATCGGCACTCTGAATTTATTTGCCACCATAACTTCATTTTCGGAAATTTTCGTGACTTTATCAAGAGCTATGATATAACTGCGGTGCGAGCGGAAAAATCCGTCGGTTTTCAGTTCTTCCTCATATTTGTTTATATTTCCTCTGACTTCAATGCTTTCAGATATTGTATTAAAAATAAGATTCTGATTATGTGCTTCAATCAGAAGAAGATTTGAAACTTTTATCTTGTGTGTTCCGTCACGGTTGGTGAGCCAGATGAATTTTTGGCTGTTCTGCTTTTCAAGAACGTATTCAAGTATCTCACGGATTTCATTTTCACTGACTGGTTTCATCAGATAACGCAGTACATTGAATCCATAGCCTTTTATGGCATATTCTGCATATCCTATCACAAATACAATGGATACATCTTCATTCTGCTGTCTGAGTTGTCTGGCAAGAGCGATACCGTCTGTTTCAGGCATTTCTATATCCAGAAATACAATATCATACGGCTCATTCTGAAAACTTTTCATAAATGATTTACTGTCTAAAAACTCATCTACAGTCATCTCTAAACTTTGATAAAGTTTTTTTATAATTGCTGTAAAATCGTTGGTAAACGTTACTTCATCATCACAAACTGCAATCCTCATTTAAGCTTTAATACCTCGCTTTTTTTATTTTTTGCGATTTATTATAGCATATTTCGGGTAATCTGTCAATTGTTATAGATTATTGTTAAAAAAAAAAAAAAAAAGATGTCGTGAATGGTATTGTTTTTGTCGTGAACGTATCGGCAAAACAGTTGCTATCATATAAAAAATATGCTAAAATAAAAATCATGTTGGAAAAAAATGAGTAAACAGGAATGAGGATTGATTATGGCGGTAAATGAAAATTTTCCTTTGGCATTATCCGAAGGTACTGTGCTTGCAGGTATGTATGTTATAAACAAAGTACTCGGTCAAGGCGGATTTGGTATTACATACATGGCTGAAAATCACAAAACAGGGGAAAAAGTCGCTGTTAAGGAATTTTTCCCTGATACTCTTGTACGCCGTGAGGCTTCCTGTGTTATTTCCTATCAGGGTGAAAGAGAGGAAAATTTTAATTACGGCAAGGAGAGTTTCCTTCAGGAAGCACAGACACTTGCACAGTTTTTAGGAAATGAAAATATAGTCCGTATACACAGCTATTTTGAGGAAAACGGAACAGCATATTTTGTTATGGACTATATAGAGGGTATAAGTTTTGATGAATACCTTAAACAAAAAGGCGGTAAAATCAGTGTGGCTGAAGCGGAAAAAATACTTATTCCCATTATGGACGCACTCGAAGCAGTTCACGCAAAAGGTATTGTTCACCGTGATGTAACGCCGGATAATATTTATATCTGCAATGACGGAGTGGTAAAACTGCTTGATTTCGGTGCGGCAAGGTACAGTCTTGGAGATAAAAGCAAAAGTCTTGATATTATTCTGAAACATGGCTTTGCTCCGAAAGAACAGTATACAAGGCACGGCAGACAAGGTCCGTATACTGATGTATACAGTCTTGCGGCTACGTTTTATTTTGCTATAACAGGCAGACGACCGCCCGATTCAATTGACAGACTGGAAGAAGATGACCTTATACCGCCCTCGTCTCTTGGTATCGATATAACGGAATATCAGCAGGAAGCGCTATATAAGGCTCTGGAAGTTCAGCCATATAACAGATTTCAGACTATGGGTGTCTTCAAAGCAGTTCTTCTTAATGAAAATTCTGCAAATGCTCCGGTTTTGACAGAATCTACAAATACTTCTGCAAATCAGAATACTACATATAATACTGAAAATAAAAATGCTCCATATAAAAATATTCTGGAAAAGCTGAAGAATTTTTCAAGTAAGAAAACGGCGGTTATCTCGGCAATAATTGTATGTGTCGGCATAGCTGGTATTGTGGGTGTTGCTTCATCAGTCAATAAAGAAGATGTAAGTAAAATCAAAGATACTTCTACTGCTGAAGTATTTATTGAAAAATCAGATGAAACAAAACCCGCTGTTACAACTGAAAATGTTCCCGAAACAACTAAAGCTGAAACAACAAAAGCTGTAACGACTAAAGCAGTTACGACTAAAGCAGTGACTACTACAGCCACTACTGCAAAAAAACAACCTGCTACTACAACAGTTCCTGCTACTTCAAGCAAAAATCAAGAAGTGCTTGGAAACTCAAATGGAAATTTGCTGAATGGCGGTCAGATTTGCTACGGGGACGGCGTTCTGTACTATATAGATGACGACTGGCACAGTATTTATGAAGGTTCAACAAGGATTTTTTGTAATGAGAATGAAACATTAAGTAATTTATGCTATATCGACAACACGTTGTATTACCTCAATAGCGGTAGGGCTTGTTACATAGACCCCAACACATCAGACGCTTATTATCTTGGTGTACTG
Organism: Ruminococcus flavefaciens; assembly: GCA_023667045.1. Lineage (GTDB taxonomy): Bacteria > Bacillota > Clostridia > Oscillospirales > Ruminococcaceae > Ruminococcus > Ruminococcus flavefaciens_AC. Next base: position 501,236 of record JAMPAU010000001.1, read on the forward strand.
GAAGATTATGATAACATTACAAAAATGTATATCACTGAGGATTATTATTTTATCTATGTGTCAGAAAGTTTAGGCGACGGTACTCTTTACAGACTCAACAAATCTGGCAAAGCAATAGATTATTTACCAGTCGATTATAATTATAATTTTACTATTTCCGACGGTTATATCTATTATACAGCTCTTAGTACTGACAACTATCCAGGAGTATTTAAACTATCGGTAAATGATTTGACTGAAACAGCATACGGTATAACATATGCCTCATTTGTACCATCTTATCCTGTAGTAGACAATGGCTATCTATATGTATTTCTCGAAGGTGATAATGGTGCTATGTCCGTTTGCAGATACGATACTTCAACAATGGACCCTAAAAAAGAAATAATGTATGATGTAAGCGATTTGAATACAGACGGAACAGGAGTTCTTAGTCATCTGAATGTATATGACAATAATATATTCTTTACAGTCTATAATTCAAGTACATATTCATTGTATCATATTACTGTCGATAACATATTAAATGGAAGATTCAACAGGGAATGTTTATTAGAAAACGCACTTATAAGTAATCCTAATATTATTGAAGATGAAAACGGAAACATACAAGTTCATTATATGATGTATACAAATGATAATTCATCATTTGAACTTTATTATAGGACTTTCGATTCAAATGGCAACAGTATTGAAAATAATTAACCAATAAAAAACAAGGAGGAAATTACAATGGCATTACAGCAATGTTCAGAGGGGCATCTTTACGATACCGACCAGCATTCAGTTTGTCCCTATTGCAACAACGGCACAAATATTATTAATTTCGGAGGCGGAGATACTGTCGGCAAAACAGTAGCGTCTTCCAGTATCGTATCTCCGGCGGTTTCGGAAATCGGCTCTACCGTTGCACCGCAAAGCTACATGGACAAGCAGAAAAATGAAACCGGAAAGACTGTAGGCGTTTTTCAGAAAAAAATGAAACTTGAACCGGTAGTAGGCTGGCTTGTATGTATAGAGGGTTCTGAAAAGGGAAAGGATTTCCGGATATACGGCAAAAACAATACAATCGGCAGAAGCGACAAAATGGACATATGCATAAAAAGCGACATGACTATATCAAGGGAAAACCACGCAAGACTTGCCTATGACGAAAAACACAACGGTTTTCATCTGATACCTGCCGAAAGTTCAAATACAATCTATCTTAATGAAGAACCAATATATATCCCTGTCAAACTGAATGCAAGAGATATTATTGAGTTTGGTGAATGCAAGTTTTTGTTTGTTCCGTTATGCGATGAAAGTTTTTCATGGAAAAAAAACGGTGATTAATCATGTCATGGTTTAAAAAAAACAAGCATTCAAATAAAACTGTTGCCCCGATAACTGATGTACCGGACAGGCTGACATATCTTGTCGGAAATTTACAGGGAATAGGCACAAGGGCAAGACAAGAGGATTCATTTACTTTGTCCAACGCCCTTGACAAGTCGCTGTATGACGACAAGGGTCTGCTCCTCTGTGTCTGCGACGGCATGGGCGGTATGAAAGACGGAAAACTTGCAAGCGAAACGGCGGTTGCAGAAATAAGAAAAATGTTTTCTTCACTTGATACTACTGCTGATATATCCGCACAGCTTATTTCTGGGGCTTATCAGGCAACAGACAGCATTCAAGCAAAACTTGACGGCATAGGCGGAAGTACTATTGTTGCCTGTGTGATAATAAATGAACAGCTTTATTATATCAGTGTCGGAGACAGTTTTCTGTATCTTTTCCGCAACGGCAAACTTATAAAAATCAACACTGAACATAATCTTTGTCATCAGATGTATCTTGAAAATATTCACGACGGCTGTCTTGACGCTCTCGAATGCCGTAATGACCCCGAAGCAAATGTACTGACAAGTTTTCTTGGAATAGCCGGCGACCTTACGATTGATTACAATGCAAGTCCGATTCCGCTGATAAAAGATGATGTTCTGCTTGTCTGCTCCGACGGCGTGGGCGGTACTCTTGACAACGATAAACTTGTTGAGTGTCTGAACTGCATTTCCGTGAATCAGATGTGCATAAATATTGAAAACGGAATAGCAGAATATTCTAATCCGAATCAAGATAATTATACGGCAGTGGTCTTAAAGTGCATATAAAAACAAAATTTAATTCGTCAATTACGAAAGGAGGAAGCGACATTATTTCCCGAATTATAAAAATCGGGGTTATTGTGTCGCAAATCGTATGAAAAAATTATTAAAAAAAATAGCTGTGGTGTTCTCGGCTGTTGTTACGCTGAGTTTGTTCAGCCCTTGCTTTGATTTTACAGCTTCTGCTAAGAGTGAATTCAATACAGAAGTAAAGGACAGCGTATGTGTTGTGATGTGCTGTTTAACAAATAAAAGCGGAGATATTCTAGGAGGTGGAACGGGAACGGGCTTTTTTGTAGGAACAGAGGGAGAAAATCCACAATATCTTATAACAAACAACCATGTTGTTGATGATTATGTTAATGGTGGTGAGGGGGAATATCTAAATAACAACACAAGATGGGAAGTCCGTGTATATTATGGAAAAGATGAATATGAGCAGGCTTATGTAGTTGACTGCGACAGCTTAAGAGATGTTGCTATTGTAAAACTTGACAAACCGACCGATAAAAGAAAACCTATAAAACTGAGGGCTGTTGATGATTCTGCACAGGGTGAAAAGGTATTTTGTGTAGGATACCCCGCAGATGCCGACAATGAACTTAAAGAAGCAGTTTCAAAATGGGGCAAGGACGATGCAACAATAACAACAGGTACTATAAGCAGACTGCTTACACTTTCCAACAAGGCAGGAGAAAAAGCGATTCAGACAGACGCAGAAATAAATCACGGAAATTCGGGCGGTCCTATGGTGGATACCGACGGAAACGTAATTGGTATAAACTCTTGGGGTGTTAGGGAGGATGAAACCTCACGCCAGATTTATTATGCGATACACATAGAAGAAGCAATGACTATGCTTAACAAAAACAATGTAACTTATCAGACAGCAGGAAATGAAGAAATTACTGAATCCGAAGAAAGTTCGGGAAGCAATACCGGCATAATCGTAACTGTTGTGGTTGCTGTTGTTGCTGTGGCAGGAGTTGGAATTTTCGTCGTAACTAAGAAAAAATCCGGCGGTGCTGGAGCTAAAGGCTCAAATAAAAATGCAAAGGGTATTGTACGTTCAATGTCTGCACAGCACGGCGGTAAAAACTACCCTGTGGGACAAGCACCTGTTATGATAGGCAGAGATGTGGCAGGTTGTACCATTGTATACAAAGAGGGAACGGCAGGAGTAAGCAGTAAGCACTGCACTGTAAGCTTTGACCCGTCATCATGCGAATTTACTATTACAGACCTTAAATCATCTTTTGGTACTTTCTTGAGTAAGAACGGACAGAAAATCGCTCCGAATACACCGGTGAAACTTAAAGCCGGCGAGGGTTTCTATGTCGGCGACAAAGCAAATCTGATAATTGTTGAATTGGAAAAACAGGAGAAGTAAATGAAACTTGATGTTTTTGAATATTCAAACAAAGGCGGACGCAGTTATAATGAAGATTCTGTGGGCGGAAGTACTGACGGTTCAAACGGAATTTTCGTGATTGCAGACGGACTTGGAGGACATAGTCTCGGTGAGCTTGCTTCCTCTTGTGCTGTCAATGTGATAACGGCAGGCTGGCAGGGATTCGGAAATAAACCACAGGAACAGCTTAAAGAACTTTTTGAACAGGCAAATAAAGCTATACTGGAACTTCAAAAGAAAAACAGAACTATTATGAAAAGCACAGCGGTGGTACTTGCTATTGAGGAAAACAAAGCTGTATGGGCTAATTCGGGTGATTCAAGAGTATATTATTTTCATAGAAACAAACTTGATTCATACACTGAAGACCATTCGGTTGCATATAAGAAATACAAAGCAGGAGAAATCACAAGAGATATGCTCGGCAGTGATGAAGACCAGTCAAGTTTACTTCGTACACTGGGAAATGAAGATAGATTTGTTCCCGATACACATGAATCTTTAAATGCACTTGAAGTAGGCGACGCATTTATGTTATGTTCTGATGGTGCGTGGGAATATCTGCGTGATGAAGAAATACTTATAGATTTGCTTAAATCAAAAAATGCTGAACACTGGACAGAACTTATGCTACTCAGATTAATGGAACGGATAGACAATACAAATGATAATATCTCTATTATAGCAATTAAAATAATCAAATGAAAGGCATAAGTTACAGCAACCTCTTTGAGTTTTCAGAGAGGTTGCTTTTTTCATTGATTGGTTTTCTGTCCAACAGGCTCAGACGGTGGTAAAAAGTATTTGCTTTTCAGATGCGGTGTGGTATAATTAATGAGTAAGAATATGTAATTATTATTAGGTAGCAACAGAATGGCAGGTGAACACCATAATGTTAATTTCTAAAATCCCCTTAGATAAAATAGAACAAAAACAATTTTTCAAACTGATTCTAATTATATTTTTGCTTTGTGTTTCAGTAACTAAAATGATAACATATGAAAAAGTTGATGCAATAATTATAGACATTCACATTACCTCTCATGAGAGAGGCGGAAATCTTCAAAATGCAGTAGTTTCATATGCATATAACAACGAACAATATAATACAGAGATTAAGTTTTCATCAAAAAAAATCTGTATATAAGACAGACTTTATAAGTATATTGTAATCCTAAAACTCCTAATACCACTATTTTATTATCAAAAATATTTTCTATTCCAATAATTTTAATTATTATTGATATTATTTTATTTGTCATATATAGATTCGGGAGTGAAAAGGTATAATATCACTTTAACATTTCAATTCAAGCTATTTGAATCATGTATAATATTATCATAAAAAAACTCTATTTTGGAGTAAAAATCCAATTTTGAGTTTTTTTAATTTTTCTTTAAAAAGCGTTTAAATATTTTCTTGAAAATGGATTTTTAAAGAAAAATTAACTATTGAAGCAGTTCAAAGGCTATTTTTACATAAAATTAAGAGTTTGAAAATCCTGTACTAACTGTTAGGTTGTTTCATCAAACTGTGTGATATTGTAGATTTTTGCACTTGTATCATTATTATCTTCTATGTTTCTAATATCCTTAGATTGTGTATGGTTTATCAGTTTTACATAAAAGATAGTGAACAGAAATTTCAAGGACAATCAGCAATCTTGGCGAGATTTTGTGACAGAATATCAATGCCATTATTCATTTTTACAATATTCACGTTTTTTTGTACAATAAACAAATTCTCCTCAAATTAGGGGACGTTACTTACCTCCCCTAATTTGATAAGAATATATATGAAGTATAATATTATAGAAGCGTTTAATGAAGAGTACAATGCTGATTAC
>JAMPAU010000001.1:506743-516897 GCA_023667045.1 Ruminococcus flavefaciens
CATAATCGCACCCTATGGTGTTATGTTAACCGTTGATGAAGAAAAGGTTGACTTTTCTGAAATCAATATGGATTTAGATGTTGCAGCAGATAGAGCTGATACAGAAGAAGATTACTATAACCATTAAAGAATACTATGAAACACCCTAAAAATTACGATTCCACGCCTGAGATAAGAAAACGCATGAGCAAGGTGCGTCTAAAAAACGGTAAAGCTGAGACTATCCTTGCTAAGCGTTTATGGCACGAAGGATACAGATACAGGCGAAATTACAAAAAGCTCCCTGGTTCTCCTGATATCGCATTGACAAAATATCGTGTGGCTGTCTTTGTAGATGGTGAATTTTGGCACGGTGAGAATTGGGAAGAGCGTAAAGCCAAGCTCAAACATAATCGAGAGTATTGGATAGAGAAGATAGAAGAAAATATGGCACGGGACAAGCGTGTTGACGGTCAGCTACAAGAAATGAGCTGGATTACGATACATTTCTGGGAGAAACAAGTCTTGAAGCACACTGATGAATGTCTCAAAGCTGTCCTAGAGCTTCTTGAAAAGAAAAAATAACTGAACTTTGTAGGTGATGTTATGGGGAATATCAGAGTTGTTGAACTGTTCGCAGGCGTAGGCGGTTTCCGTCTGGGGCTTGAAGCTGCATCAGATAGATATAAGGTGATATGGGCGAATCAATGGGAGCCGTATAAGGCTGACCAGTGGGCGTTTGATTGTTATGTCTCACACTTTGGCACAAGTCCGAATCATGTCTGCAAGGATATAGCTGTCGCAAAGAAAGATATCCCCGACCATGACTTACTTGTAGGCGGATTTCCTTGTCAGGACTACTCTATCATGAAGAAGTACTCCGCAGGCATCGAGGGCAAGAAGGGTGTTCTTTGGTGGCAGATAGATGATATCCTGCGTGATAAGCGACCGAGCTATGTGATACTTGAAAATGTGGACAGGCTGATACGCTCTCCTGCAAAGCAATGCGGACGGGATTTTTCTATCATTCTCAGGTGCTTCTATCAGAAAGGCTATGCTGTCGAGTGGCGTGTTATAAATGCTGCCGACTACGGACAGGCACAGCGTAGACGGAGGACTTTCATCATTGCCTACCATAACCGTACAAAGCTATTTCAGGACTTTGCCGAAGCAGTCTGTTTCACAGGATTGAAAGCTATGCACAAACAAGTCGCTGAGAACGGCATAATGCCAAAGGCTTTCCCAATAGTTTCACACCAGCGGAGCTACGTTGACCATTGGATAGACGAGATGCGTTTTGAAGATATGGAGTCGCTTTCCAAGATACAGAAGGTATATCTCTACAACGCTGGTGTAATGATGAACGGTAGGATATATTCCGTTGAGGTCACACCGAGATATGAGCCGTTCATACCGCTGGGCAAGGTACTTGAACAGCGCAAAGTCGATGAACGGTATTTCCTCCGAGAAGAGGATATGCCAAAGTGGATATATGCCAAAGGAGCGAAGCATGAACAACGTCGAAGAAGATATGGCAGTGTTTATTGGTTCAACGAAGGTGCGGTCAGATTTCCTGACTCTTTGGATAAGCCATCAAGGACTATGCTTACATCAGAAACACAAGTTGGTAGGACTTCTCACGTTGTCACCGACATTCAGACAGGCAGGCTCAGAGTCCTCACACCGATAGAGTGCGAAAGGCTCAACGGTTTTCCAGATAATTGGACGAATACAGGTATGCCTGAGAAGATGATATATTTTTGTATGGGGAATGCGTTGGTGATATTATGTGTTTCAAGGATAACGGCATTACTGAACATTTAAATAATGATATGGGGTGACAGTATTTGGATAGTACGATTCATGGGCTTGAAGAGTATTTTGAAACGAATCATAAAATTAAGATATTCCTTACGAGATTAACGGTTAAAGACAAATCATTTCATGTGATATATGATTATGATAAGAAAGAAGAAATAGAGAAATTTGTTTCAAATTTTACTGAATATTTACCATACTACGTTTATCCGGCTGATGTTTTAGAAAACCTGGATGTAGACGGTGATTTATCAAAAGAATTATTAGTTCTTTCAAAAAGCTGTTGGTCTGGACCAAGTGTGCCAACACGTGACACAAAGGTCAACGGTATTTTTGGAGAAGTATTCTTGGATTTTTACGAACGTATAGTAAACAAAGCCAAATTAGCATCTACATATGTTAGTCGTCGTGATTTTAATAGTAATTATGAAAACAAAGGATTTGATAACGTCCTGTTTTTGATAAATAATGGTGAAATAGAAATTGTATTTGCAGAGTCAAAATTTGTCGCTAATAAATCTTCAGCTCGAGATTCACTTGTAAAAGATATAAAAGGAGATTCGGATAGCGATGATACAAAAGATAGTGGAGGACATCTGACAAAAAAATTCTTAAACGATTATGTTACTTTTATCGTTGAAAAGAATAGTTTTTTCTCTGATGATGATAAAAAGCTGTTAAAACCTTTTCTTTCCGAATTAAATACTCTATTAGCACAAGGGAAAACTGATTTCGTCTCATTTTTGATTCAGAAAAACATTAAAATCAACTGTGTGTTTTTTGCGATTTTTAAAAACACAAATACTGATCCAAATTATTATTGTGACTGCTATGATGCTATTGAAAAAGAAGCAAAAGACCACCTAGATAACATAGGATTTATTAATTATAATGTTGAAATCGTTTTTATTCCAACAAAATCCGAGAGTATGAAGATAAAAGGTGAGATAGATGGATACTATAAATCGAATTGATTTAATCAATGTTATCAATGAATGCGTGTTTGATAATAACGTCGAACCAATTGTAGATATTATAAATCAACTGTTGGAAAATGAAAAAACTAAAAAAGAAAACCTTGATTTGATTTTTATGTGCATTGCAACTACTCAGATGTATGGCTTTTTGTCATATCTCAATAATGAAGAACAGTTGCTGTTTTTCTCTTGTGACTATTTTAGATCAAATTCATACAGAGGCGTTGCAATACCTTTTTATAATAGTGGACAACTGTCATTTCTATATGAACTTGAAAAAAATAAAAAAGTTTTCTTCTCAGCTCCTACGTCATTTGGTAAAACCAGCATAGTAACAGAATATATCTTATCAAATTATAAATCACTAGCTAACATAGTGTTTGTTGTTCCGACAAATTCCCTGTTAGAAGAACTATATGATAAATTCTTGATTTATAATTCTAAACTAAACCTTAATTATTCTGTTTCAACTCAACCCTTACAGAAGATCAAAGGCAGAAACATTTTAATGCTTACACCAGAGAGATTCATGAGCATAGCAGAGAGCCATTTGATAAACTCTTTCGATTTAATAGTAATGGATGAGACATATAAGATAGTTGATGCAAATAATGGCACGATTTCAGATTTTGTAAATCATAGATCATTAAGGTTTAGAAAAGTTGCTGATTTAATAGCTGCTTCTAATGCTAAGACTATTTTTTTAAGTCCATTCACATACACATTGACAGAATCCATGAAAGCATTTCTTTCTAAGAACAATATCGCTAAAATAGACCGAAAGCTAGAATATGTCAGGCGAGAAATCATACGAATGGATAGTTCTGATGATACAAAAAAATTTTTTGGCGAAAAAATTATGTATTATCGAAAAAGTGCGACAATTTCAGAAAAAGTCAATTTGATTATTGGCAAATTACAGAAAGACAGCTCAATAGTATATGTTCCTAATTATTCAACTGCATATACTGTTGCAACTTCTATCTCTTCCCCTTGCTTAAACAAACCCAATGACAGTAGATATCTTGCTTTTTTACAACATATAAAAGATAATTTTTTGATTGATGAAAGAGAGAGCTGGAGCGTGTTTCAAGCCTTAAAAAACGGAATTGGTATTTATATTTCACCAATTCCTAGATATATAAAAAAAGAAATAATAAAACTGTATGAAAGAAAGGTTATCTCATTATTAGTAGTAACATCGGCATTTACCGAAGGCGTCAACACTTGTGCGAGTAATCTGATCTTTACAAGTTTAATCAATGGTCCTAATACAAATAAATTATCAGATATAGATGTTTTGAATGTCGCTGGAAGAGCGGGACGTTTCGCTAAAAATACAACAGGACGAATCTTTTGCATAAATGAAGCTATATACACTCGCGTAAAAGCACTTCAAGATGCTCATGATTTTAAACTAGAGAATTATAATTACAAAAAACTTCCACAAAGACTTGATTATGAAATAGAAATGATCAATGATGAATATCTTGATGACACTCAAATAAGCCAAAAACAATCATTGTATAAGGAAATGGCTGCTCTTGGTTTATCTTATAGCGATTTAAATATATCATTAAATGTATCTAATAACTGGAAAATAATATTATATAAGCACTTTATTGATATGGAAGAGAAAGTTATTGCTTTAATCAACCAAAAGATTAATGATATCTGTGATGATGGGAATAGAATCAATGCAATGACCGTAATTTTTCAAGACCTTGATCGTGCTTTCAAGATGAATAATATAGAGGTTTTCCCTCATGAACCATATGAGATACATCCTTTTGATAAGTCTGGAAAATTTACTTGGGGAAGGTTTTATCAGTTTTATGTTTCTGGGATGCCTAAAAGAATAATATCTAATAATATATCTTTTATTCAATCTAGATTTAATGATATCACTAATGGTCAGCAGTACTCGAATAAAACACAAATCGAATTATTATTTGCCGTAAACAACGCAAGTTGGATATTAAAGTATTATAACAAAGAATTATCACTTAACCTTAACGCGTTCTACGCAGAAACATTCAAAATAATATCGAATATTATTCAGTATAAAATTCCTTACTATCTTACTTTTTACATATCGATATTCAGACTGTTTTTAAAAAAGAATCCGCATCCTGATATAAAACCGGATGATTATGATATCAATAAAATAATCAACATATTTGAAGATGGAGATTCAGATGACGAGTATTTACAATTATTGGATTACGGAATTCCTATTACAACAGTTAATAAGCTCGCAGAAAACAAAATATCCCTTGAAAACATCAAGCGGGGTGTCTACGATAAATCCAAACTAGATACATATGAAGCTATTATTCTTGATGAAGCTGCTGCACTTATTTAAAAACAGCTGCACCCGAAAGTACAGCCGTCAAAACTTAAATATAAACCATACACTCAAATACGTGCTCTCTCGCCATACCGATAAAGCAATTTTCAAGACCGTGCATCTTCTCCACATCACCGCTAAGGACAACTTCATGATAACAGCTGTCGCTCTGCTTCCAACGCTCCACCTGATGGGATATAGCTTCACCGACTTTCAGTTCAAGATCATCAAGATACTCAATAATTTTACCCTCATTAACGAGTCTGCGAAGCCTGTCTGGATATTTGCTGTCTGAATAATGAAGATGATACCTGATATAGTCTGTGTAGTAGGTTTTATGCTCCTCAGTGAGCGTGTCGGCGTTGAAATGCGTGACGGTCATGGTGTTTGTATCAAGTCTCCAAAACGGCACATTTTTCTTTTTCATGGGATTGTATATCACCTGTTCGCTCTTATATCTGCTCATACCGTCCCACCTCACTTAATCGGCTTTATCATTTCAAGGACAAGCTGTGCGCCGACCTTGAAGCCCTTGCGAAACTCATTGCGGTTGGACAGATTATGCAAGTCAATGTCCGCTGACTGGTACTCATCGAGAATGTCAGTGCTGTCGGGATAGGCTTTTTTCAGTTCGGCTTCTGCCTTGACGAGCCTGTCGAGGGTGGCTCTGTAAGCTCCGTCAGTGTCCTCTATTTCGGTCAGGTGGAATAGATCATAGTCGTAAAGTTCATCAAGAATATTTCTACTCATTGTAATACCTCCAGTTTGACTTTCATTTCATCTGAAATGAAAAAATCCGATCAACAATAGATTTGAAAAGATACGCTGTGATGTAATTCTTGTTCTTTATTTGTTCTTTATCATCACCAAAAGTTAGCATAAACCAGAGTAAGTGAGCTTTTGTAACTTGCTCTGAAATGCCGTAATATCCGCATTTTTTCAAACTTACTGAAAATCAGAAAAATCAAAGGGGGATTTTCAAGTCCCCTATGCTCCACCAAACAAAAACGCACTTAAACGGCTATAATATGTCGTTTAAGTGCGTTTTTCATTTATTATACATTGTACGCAAAATTACATAAAAATACATCAAAATGTCAGCGATATGGGTGTCAAATAGGATGTCAAAAATTAGCAAAAATAAAATCGCCGTCCTGCTTTATGTGTGGTGGCGATTTGACGTGAAATAAAGGCGAATGAAGTATCAAACTTTATTCTTTTTTTAAGCTTCTCTACCTTGTGTTTTATGTAAGAGTTACCGCCATGTTCAGTGTAATATTGATACTGCTCCCAGAAGCGTTCACGCTGAATCTCATCAAGGGGTTGTCTCTTTTCGACGTCGGAAAGAAAGCTGACCAGATAATTCTTGCAAGCCTGCATATCCACGCTGTCTATTCTGCGGTTCAGATTCCGGATTTCTTTGTGAATCGGAGCAAACTGACTTTCCAGAGACTGTATCATCCATTTTTTCAAGTGCTTATGCAGAAATCCTACACCGGAGATAAGCCCGACGAGGAATGTTACTACAAGCCCGATCTCGCCTAATGTAATACTATCCATAAAGCCTCCTATTCTACCGTTTCAACAGTCAGGCACGTCCGGCTGATGAATGTGCTGCCAATGAGCACGTCGCTCGACAATTCAGCGTGATACATGGCGTAGAGCACATCTCCCTCGGAGACCTCTGCCAGAACAGGTGGAATAACAAGACTATCGGCATCTCCGCGCGCCGGATGCCCCATCACCAGAGCAATGGTGTTAGCATCTGAATAGCTGTTTTTGACAATGCAAAGATCATAGTTGCCCTTTTCAGTCTAACTGTTGGCGACAAGCAGCTGCCCTGAGACAAGAACTTTTCTGACATTTGCGCCTATCTTAATGCCGCCGTCCTCTGTCGGGGAGAGCTTTGAGCCGGAGGAAATTTCCCGGTCAAAGGGAACTTTCGCAAAGTAACCAGCCTCCGCATTGGTAAATTCTGTGCTGAGCCTCCGGGTCATAACAGACCGCACCACATTCACGCCGCCTACCTCCAGGGACTTTTCCTCTTTCGGAAAGCAATTTATTCCCACGGAGGATCTCAGTCTGTCAAAAAAGATTATAGGCATACCTCGTGGAAGCTGACGTCTATAAGTCACTGTTCCGCCAAATAGGTCGTCAATGATAACAGCTATTTCCCAGGCGTAGTCATTGTCAAGCCTTACCATAGACGTTACGTTATTTTCAATTGGGTTTGAGAAATCCCAGTTTTTTTCACCCTCTTTTTTCACCAGATATATTATGGTTACAGCATTTTTACCGTCAACTGAGGAGAAATTTGCATTTACAGTAATTTCGGTCTCGGAGTAGAAATTATTTCGCCGCTGGATTGATATAATTGCCGAGGGCACGCTCCATGCAGCCATAATTATAGGGAGATTCCGGTTGACAGTCAGTCCCCGGGAATCTGTTACAGTTACAACAGCAGTAAGATTTACGGTAGAATCCAGAATGATCGGCTCACTGACCGCTTTTGCTCCGTCAAGCGGCATATCTGCTGTGATGCCATTGACTTCAATGGTACAGTCGGCGATCGAAGCGTATTTTTTAGCCGTCATACCGCTTGCCGTTATTTGTACTTTCGACTGATTTTGTACGACAAGCCGCTGGTTTCCGGTGATCTCCAAGGTTTTCTCGTTTACATCGGCATAATATACCATTTCCACCGAGGGCTTGCAGATCGAGGTATCTACGCTGTAGCGACCTCCTTTTTTTATTGAAGTTTGTCCATCGTGATCAACACGGACACTGTACTGTCCTCTGACAGAATCCGGAATCGAGGCATACAACCTGTCCTCACAAGCTGCACTGTCAAAGGAAAACGATTCTCCGGAAGTTGAACCGGAAGCCACAACTCCGCCGTCCTCGGCAAGTATCTGATATGTGACAGCTCTGCCAAAGGGATTGAATAATCTTATCTGTATTGTATCACCAATGGTGAGATCAGGCGTTAAATTTGCAAAGGGATAGGAAAGAGTGGTCACGGTGAGGGCTGAGGAATCAACCGTCTGCTGGCCGCTCCTGAGCCGGACTCTTGTTATGATCTTGTAGGTCGTTTCGGTAAGTAATCCGGTCAACTCGTATGAGCCATATGTGCCGGAGATGTCCTTGAGCTCTTTCCAGGAAGCACCGTCGTCAATTGAGTACCAGACCTTGTCAACAGACTCTTTTGTGCTCCAGCTTATGGTTATTGTGGTATCTGTCCTTTTCCAGCTCATAGTTATCATATTGTAAGCCATTATGCACCACCTGTCGCCGACGATACAAGCCCTATCCCCTCATTGATGATAATGCCGTCCTCGGAAATCTGTATCGGTATGAATCTGAGCTGGTTGCAGAGGGTTATTTCCTCCTCGACTACGCTCTTTTTCATGTGAAATTCATCCTGTGACACCCAGTAAATTTTCCGCCCTGTCCGGTCATATCCGGCAAAGCCTACATCGCTGTTCATAAGCACATAACCGCCGTCAGTGCCAAACATCTTCAAGCCATCCTTGTCCATTTTCCCGATAAGATTATTTGCTGCGTCGTAGAGTTCAAGGATTCCGCTCTCATTTTGCCGCGAGCCAAGTTTCAGTATTCCGCCCTTTATCAGGTCAGCTGCGAGATTTATGACATTGATCTGCTGCATATCGAGTGTGCCGTCTATAGTCCAGGCGGAATTGAAGATCCCGTCTGTCCCGGTAGTTGAAAAGCCGATACCGCCGCTGTTTATCATCATGCAGTTGTGAGCAGTCTCCTTTGGCAGGCTGTCCACCACAAGTATCTTATCACCGTCATAAATAACGTGAGAGCTGCCCAATGCGCCCCATATTTTTTCTGTTGCATTTATTAATTCCTGTCCCAGGATCACCTTTACTGTCTCGGAGCTTTTATTTGCAGCAGCCTCCGCCGCAGCCGTAACACTGCCCATAAGCCCGGACAGAGTCTTTTTGAAGTTGCCGAACTCCAGCTCACGGTATTCCTCCAGAATGCAGTCATAGTCATAGGAAATAACGTTAGTCAGTAGCTTTATTCCCAGTCGCTCGTCAATTACCTCGATAATATCACCGATGTCCGTCAGCTTTTCCACATTGGCTTTCAGAGTATAATTCACCTGCGGCACGCTGTTTTTATCAACATAGTCCTGAGCCTGCGCCCTCAGATCCTCAACAAGAGCACGGCGATAAGCTGCTGTATCGGTATTTCCAAACGAGTCCGTGAAGTCCTCTTCGGAGATATTGTCCTGAGAGAAAGATACAGTTTTCGTGTATGGGAGCGGATATTCGTTACCACTGTATACGTAAATGTCAGCCGTGTCGTCCTGGTCGTTGAGAAGAATACCGTCCTTTCCAACCGGCATCAGCTTAGTGACGACGCTTTCCCAGCTTTCCTCGCAGGTAATGTCCTTTAGATTTTTCCGATAGCGGACAGTCACGCCGTTGTCCTTGCCAATGGCGGAGCGAATGGCTATAGTAAAGCCGTCCCGGACAAGATGCCCTCCCCAGCGTTCAAGCACCGTCTGAATAGCCTCATACAGGGATTTTCTGACGCACCTGTATGAAGAAATTGTCGTGATGTCAGACAGCGTGGTGAATGGGCTGGGCGTGTCCGTAGCGCTGTTTAGATGCTCCAGAGCGCCGCCGCAGTCCTTATCGACCACGTATGAATCCGCTATGAGATAATTTTTGGAGTCGTAGAAAGCATGATAAGCCCGAGTGGTTATTTTTGACCGTGTCTTTTTCGGATCTGAAATTCTGAACGGCTGGTCGCCCTGAGGAGTGTTGGCGACAACAATATTTCCCTCTGCCATATAGTCGGCGTACTCCAGCCCGGTTTCCAGGTCAAGGTAAAAATCGCCGTTGTCAGCTTTTTTCACTCTTGCTTTAAGGGGCTGGAGAACAATATCTCCGTTGGAAAGGAAGTTTTTATCGGTTTTCCCGAAGATTTTCAGCATTGTTTACTCCTCCGCATACCAATACCCATTAGTGATATAATTCTTCCCGTTCATAGAA
>JAMPAU010000001.1:516997-633802 GCA_023667045.1 Ruminococcus flavefaciens
GGTCAACGATGTACTGAATGTAGAACATCTTCCCGTCGGAGTTTGTCATTCGTTGAAAATTATTGACCGTGCAGTTCTGAATCATTGGTGGAGAGGGCGCTCGATTCCTGCAAGTCGTATGGGCATTTCTGAGGCATTGAACGCTCTTGGAATATATGAAACAGGTGAACTTCTGACAAAATGTTTCGGGTTGAGCTTGTCCGACCACTACTGGATAAAACCCTTGAAAAGTAATTTGACATGGGAAAAGGTAAACTTTTTTGATAACGATTTTTCAGATGATATTGGTGATGTGCTTTTTGGAACGAGCAAAAAAGTTTCGGGGGTTGATTTTGTTTCGCCTGACAATACGTCCGACGGAAATCTTAAAAAGCGTTGGAAGATAATGAATGGAAAACGCTGTCTTATAAAATCGGGGTCAGCACCGTTCAGACAACAGCCTTTCAATGAAGTCATAGCCTCAAAAATCATGGACAGACTGGGTATAAATCATGTTCCTTATGGCATTGTATGGAATGAAAACGAACCATATAGTCTGTGCGAAAATTTCGTCACAAAGGATACGGAGCTTGTCAGTGCGTATAGAATTTTACAGATTCGCCCGAAAGAAAATCACGAAAATGAGTATCTGCATTATGTGAATATCTGCTGGGAAATTGGATTAAAAGATATTGTTTCTGCAATTGATACGATGATTGTGGTGGACTATATCATTGCAAACGAGGACAGACATTTAAATAATTTCGGACTGCTCAGAAATGCGGACACTCTTGAATGGCTTGGTGCAGCTCCGGTTTTTGACAGCGGAACTTCTCTGTGGTACGATACTCAGGAAAAATTCATACCATATGCAGATATAAAATGTAAGCCATTCAAGAAAACACACGATGAGCAGTTAAGACTGGTTTCAGACTTCAGCGTTTTTGATTTTTCAAAGCTTGACGGAATTGAAAATGAAATTATTGAAATTCTTATGTATGAAAATTATAACCACTTTATTGATGAAAACAGGGCAGAAATTATAGCTGAAGCTGTCCGTCACAGAATTGATAATCTTCAAAAAATTGTCCTTAATCATTCTGAAAATTTAGACAGCAGTTTCAGTGAAGGCGACCTTGAAGAAAATATTTCAGAAGAATATGACATGAAAATTGGATAAATGATTTTATGAAGTTCAGCAGAAAAAATTCAGAAACAGTGAAATATAATAAAATTTAATATCAAAAGGACTAAAAATCAGGCAAAATTAATGACATCTATTTTGGTTCACCTTGACAAATCAATCCTGTAAATTTATATTTACAGGATTTTTTATTTTTATATCAGCAGTTCGGTTATCCGGACTTTTTTTATGCATAAAAAGAAGCAGACCTCCACGCCGGAAATCTGCTTTATAAAATGTCAGAGAAGCAATGAGAATCACTTTTCATAGATATTATATGCTTTATGTCATGAAAATATTCATCATGAGCCGAAGATTTTTTCAAGGATTGTGAGGAAAGTATCGCCTATACTGTTGGAAGTTACCATATCGGAAGCTGTATCGGGTCGGTTTGTAATTATATTGTCAACTCCCATTGCAATCATATGCTGTATGTCGCTCCGGCTGTCAACTGTCCATACAAAAACACGCTTGCCGTTTTGGTGTGCCATATTTACAATACTCGGATTTATGAAGATATAGTTAAGGCTTACAGCGTCTATGTATTTAAGCTGGGAAAAAGAAGTCGAGCTTGCAACGTTAGCTATAAGACCGGTTTTGATTTTAGGATTTATTTTCTTGACGGTTTTAAGTGCAGTGTAGGAAAAAGACGTAACATAGCATGAACGTTCTATATTATATTCTTCAATGACCTCAACTGTTTTTTCAGCGGTTTTCTTTACATTGCCGTGATTTTTAATTTCTATGTTAAGAAGTATATCATCGCCGACAGTTTCAAGAACGTCTGAAAGAAGTACAATTTTTGCGTCGTCAAATCTGCCGTCTTTGCTGAACCAACTGCCAGCGGAGAGTTTCTGCAATTCCTCATATGTATATTGACTGAGTTCACCTTTGCCGTCGGTGGTGCGGTCTATAGTCTTGTCATGGAAGACTACTAACTGTTCGTCGGCGGTAAGCTGTACATCAAGTTCTATATAGTCAGCACCTATTTCCACCGCTTCTTCAAAGGCGTACAGGGTATTTTCCGGTGCTACGGCTGAATATCCTCTGTGTGCCGTAATCTGTGTTTTAGTGAGAATGCCCATATTGAGATTGATGTTTCCCTTGTACAGAGCTTTTATATATGTCATATTCAGCAAAATACCGGAGACAGCCATTACAGCTATAGCTATTATTCTTGTTGATTTTTTCAGCTTGTTGTTAAGTTCAGGTATGATTATTTCTTCCGTATCGCCGACATCTTCAAAGAAATGATATGTAATCCAGCATATTACTGTAGGCACAGACAGAAACGAAGAAAGAATCATGAAAATCCGCCCTGCATATTTCAGAACTTTCAGAGCAGTCCGGAAAGCCTTTACAGGTTCAGAAAAACCTTTTACTATGAATACTACTATAAATGCAAGTCCGAATGTTATCACAGCACTTACGGCAAGCATACATATGCTCCAGAAAAAAAGCGAGACTGCCATTTTGAATTTATTGCCTCTTATGAGAGTCTGGCTTTTCTTGGTGCAGTCTTTGAATTTATTGTCAGTGAGTACTAAATAGTGAAGACTGTAGCTTTTGTCAACGATAAGTATAACAAAAAGAACTTGTATAAGTATATATACCACTACTGCCGACTTATTGCTGACAGATTTGAAAATCGTGCGGACTATTGGCATGAGAGGAGCAAGGAATTGTCCGGAGGCAAATGTAAACTGTACAATAGGCATGAAAAGCATGAATACAAGAAAACGTGGTATACCGGTCCACCGAAAAGCCTTTGTAAATGCTTTAAGTCCGGAGATAAACATTCCGCCGATAGTTATTTTTTTATGACGGCTGTGACACGCAAAACAGGTTACAAGTGCCGAGAGTTCGACAAAGGTAAAGAATGCCACACAGAATATCAGCAGAATAAATGCAAATATGGTTGTAGGATTTTTGAGGTAGATAAGCAGATTTTCATCTGAAAGATAAGTCACGCCGGAGATTTTCATTGTGTATTTCAGCAGATATGCCAGTACAGGAGCTCCTATTGCCACAAGAAAAAGCTTTGCGAGAAGTTCAAAAATAACAAAGTGCGGAAATGCCCGTATAAATGTACCGGCAGAATTTAAAAATTTTTTCATTCTGTTGCCCAGATAAATCTCTCCCTTTTATATTTATAAAAAAATTATATCACAATATATTCAGTAAGTCAATTAAAAAAAAGAGAACGTTTGTACTTGACATTCAGACAGTGTTGTGATATAATACTATTATAATTAATATTTAATTATTTTATATATCAGACAGATTAAAGGAGGTTTTGCTATGATTTATTTTACTGGCGACATACACGGAGAAATTGACATTGAAAAACTCTCATACAAAAACTGGAGCGAAAGCCGTAATCTTACCGAAAACGACTATCTCATAATTATGGGGGATTTCGGACTGCCTTTCCTTGACAGCGACGTTGACGAAAACAACAAGCCTCTTGACAGCACTTACCGCTACTGGATAAAGTGGTTGTCCGAAAAGCCGTATACTATTCTCTGGATAGACGGCAACCACGAAAACTTCAACTACTGGGAAAAACAGCCCGTCACGGAATGGCACGGCGGTAAAGTACAGATACACCCACACGCTCCGAATGTAATACACCTTATGCGTGGCGAAATATACGATATAGACGGTATGACGTTCTTTGCATTCGGCGGTGCAATGTCGCATGACAAGGAGTACAGAAAACCTAATATAACATGGTGGGAGCAGGAAGAAGCCAGCGAACCGGAAATACTTAACGCACGTCGTAACCTTGAAAAATACAACAAAAAAGTTGACTTTATCCTTACGCATACCATGCCCGAAAAAATAAGCAGACAGGTTTTTGACAGGGAAACTCCGGACAAGACGGCACATTTCCTTGACGAAATAATTTCCGACGTTAAATATAATATGTGGTTTTGCGGACACTACCACAGGACATCATTCATACGTACTATAAATATGCTTATACTGTATAACAGAGTTTTAGGTCTGGAGCAGTGCATGGACTTACAGAAAGGCTGATATTTTATGAGCAGAGGAATCGGCGGTGGTGCGGAAATCCTCACCGAAAATGAAACGGAAATAGTCTATAAATACTATAACTATAATCTGAATATTCCCGAACACCGCAACGCCGAAAAAATCATGGACGGCAGAATTATTATAAACAAAAACAGAAATATTCCATATATTATTTCTTTGTTTCCGGATTTGCAGAGTGATGTTACGATAGTCAACAGCAAGAATAGGTGGAATATTGAAGAAATTTATGACTGGATTGCTTTGATACTGACAAGAATTATAATGAATCGCTACAATCAGGAAAAAGTTTTTCCGGACAAAGTAAGCTATAATAACTGAGGAGGTCAAAAAAATGATGGAAAGCTACCATATCCCCTTGAACTACAGAGAGGGTACATACAAGACAGAGGAAATAACGGATTACAGTGGTGAAACGATAAACCTTGAATATGAGGGCAGTGAGGTATACCGTTATATATCGCCAAAACATAATGAGGAAGTCCGCATATATAGTGTGCCGTATAATCCCGTATTTACGGCGACTTACGACAGCAAGGGCGTTATAAAGCACATAGAGTTGCACCGTGAAAACCGTACAGAATTAGTATACATATACTTCAAAGACAACGAACACGCCAAAGAAAATATATGGCAGTATTCTTGTTACTGGGGCGACTGGATTTCCGAAAAAATCCTTGAACGCAAAGGAAAAATTTCACGTTTGTTCATTGACTATTCGGACAACTACTTTTCAGCGGATTTCCTTGTGAATACATACACTCTGGAAGACGTACAGCAGGTAATCGACGATTACAACAGATACATAGAATCAAAGGGCGAAAAATACAGAAAACGCCGTGTCTATCCTGTTGCGGATTTCAGCGGAAACTACCGCAATTATCCCAATGACAGCATAACGCCGGATATTGAAACGCTCCGTATAATGCTTATGTGTACAAATCCGGACTTTGCAAATGAATTATATGGTTTTGCAAGGTACGTCATGACGGAAAGAATAAAAAATAACGTCCTCGACAAAATCGATAAGGCGGACGACTTCAAAATCAAGTCCACACCATACGACTAAAAATAAAAGCTGTATATACTACAGCTTTTATAGTTTATTCAGTTCGTTGAAAAAATTTTCTTTTGTAAACTGATAATGCAGATTATAGAGCCAGTTTTTGCGGTGATTCTGCCGAAAATCTTTCATTTCTATCAGACCGTCTTTTTCACGGAAAGTACAGTACACCGACCAGCAACCGCAAAAACCGCAATCTGCACAGCAATATAAATTAACTCCGTTATAAGAGTACGTATCGGGAATTAAAGCCTCATTGAGATGTTTTTTCATGTATTCGGCGGTATTGTGTCCGTAGTCGCCTGCTATTTCCGGAGTGCCTTCCTGCTGACAGTATACGGTTTCAATCTGCTTTATCGTATCAAGCAAAGGTTTGCCATTAATGATTATATCGACGAATTTATTATTTTTCAGCCAGTTTAAGTCTGAATCCTCGTCTTCCATGTAGCTGTCGTTGAGTTTGTCGTAATTGTGTAAGCGTAATTCAAGTACATCTGCCATAATCAGTTAGTAGCGAGACCGTCCACGCTGAGAACAACGCCGGTCACGTAAGAAGCCATATCGCTTGCAAGGTACAGACAGGCGTTTGCTATGTCTTCGGGTTCTCCGATACGTCCGATAGGTATTCCGGCAGAAATTTTTTCGGTCATTTCCTTTGGAAGTGAAGCTACCATGTCGGTTTTGGTCACACCGGGAGCGACGGCATTCACACGGATATTGTCCTTAGCGAGTTCACGGGCAAGCGAAAGTGTAAGACCGTTTACAGCAAACTTTGTAGCAGGGTATCCGCAACCCGACGGCTGACCGTACTTTGAGACCATGGAGCTTGTGTTGATGATTACGCCCTGTCCTTGTTCTTTCATGATTCGTGCAGCAGCCTGTGAGCAGACAAAAACGGCTTTTACATTGATGTCGAGGATTTTAGAAAACTCCTCAACAGTGTAGTCATAAATTGAAGTGCGTGACGAAATACCGGCGTTATTCACAAGAATGTCGATACTGCCGAAACGCTCCTTTACAGCGGAAAACTCTTTCCCTACCTGTTCCGGACTGCATAAGTCGGGATATATGCCCATGACTTTATCGCCGTATTCCGTAAGCTGAGACAGTGCCTTGTCTACAGATTCCTGACGTGAACCGGTAATTACGACGTTCGCACCGTTTTCAAGGAACTTTTTAGCAATCGCAAAGCCTATGCCACGAGTACCGCCAGTAACAATAGCTGTTTTATTTTTTAACATATATTAAAACTCCTTTCATGATTTACATTTATTTTAATTATAATGTATTTATGAATGCTTGTCAAGGGTAATTGATATTTCACAATATCATCACCCGTTTACCTTTCAAACTTCACATTTCCTTTTTATAATAAATTTGCTAGTGCTTTTTAGTACTAAAAATAAATAAATTTCCAGATGTGAAATTTTTGAATATCTGAAATGATATAATATGCTTACAGAAAGGAGGAATAATATGAAAAATTCAAAAAAAATATTAATCAGTATTCTAACTGTAATGGCTTGTTCTGTGTTCTTCGTGGGGTGTGGAGATAAAGCAGATTCAAGCAGTTCCGATACAGCTAAAACAGTTGAATCTCAGACAGAAACTGAAACAGAACCCGAAACTACAATTGAAACCACTACTGAACCTACAACGGAAAAAACTACAGAAAATCCTGTTGATTCATTAATTTCAACTGATAAAGATTTATATGACGCTATGATTAAATTATCAGCTGATTTTAAAAATCCGAGTTCTATAAGAATCGTTTCAAAAGTCAGAGCCGATTTTACAGGAAAATATAAAATTTCAGGTGAAAACAGTTTCGGCGGTACTGTCAGTGCATGGTATAGATATAATCCGGACACAAAAACGCTTGAAGCAAGTTCAATTGATTATGACAGCATGAATGTTGAACTTATGTCGGATAGTATGGATATAAAGGAAGTAAATAAAGCACTTGAATATCATTTCAGTGAAATGGGATATTAATAAAATAATTATTTTATTCATTTTTGGTCCTTCATTCTTTTAATAACTTAAATAATATATTCAATCTCTCTGTATATGCAGAGGGATTTTTTTATTTTTTCTGGAAAAACTCTTGACAAATATATAAATATGTGTTATACTACATATAAACTAAGAGTTAATAACTAAATATTACTATTAAGGAGCAACAAAATGTACTCAATAGAAAATTTTGAAAGACCGTCGGTAGCCTCAGACTGTGTGGTTTTCGGCATAGACAGCACAGAACCCGACTCACCGAGAAGTCTTAAACAACGCAAGCTGAAGATTCTGCTCGTCAAGCGTGGCGAAGAACCTTTCATTAATCAGTACTCTCTTGCCGGAGGATTTCTGCGTAAGGGCGAAACTATAGAAGAAACCGCCCTCCGTGAACTCAAAGAGGAGGCAGGAGTTTCAGAGCCTAAAATAATAAATATCGGCGTTTACAGCCGTGCCGACCGTGACCCTCGTGGCTGGATTATTTCATGTGCCTTTCTTGCACTCACAAGAACAGTTGAACTTTCCACCGCTGAGGATTCAGACGCTCTTGATGCTCACTGGCTTAACTTTGAATACGACGATTCAGACGGCGAAAAAATTACTCTCTCCGACAGTACAGAAGAAATCGTTATTCGCTATAATAACGGTCAGCCGGAAGAAAATCCGCTTGCATTCGACCATGCAAAAATTATTTATGACGCTTTTATGAAACTCCGTGACGAAGTTGTAAATCATGATATTATTTTTGACCTTATGCCCGAATTATTCGCTATTTCGGATTTACAACAGCCTTACGAAATAATCACAGGGAAAAAGACTTCTCCGCAGAACTTCCGGAAGAAAATGTCATCAAAAATACATGAGACAGAGTTTTTTGACGAAAAATCAGCACACCGCACTTCTAAACTTTACAAAAGAATACCAAAGGAGGAACGAGTATGAAAGTTTTAATAGTAGTCGATATGCAGAACGACTTTACAACCGGAGTTTTGGGCAACCCCGAAACGTCCGCCGTTGTGGACAGGGTGGCGGAACATATAAAAAAATTCCATGAAGAAAATCCCGACGGAAAAATAATAGCAACTCTTGATACTCACTATGAAAACTATATAGAAACTCAGGAGGGTAAAAATTTACCTGTTCCGCACTGCATAAGAAGTACACATGGCTGGAAAATCGTTCCGGAAATTGACAGTCTGCTTGATGACTGCATAAGGCTTGAAAAAATAACTTTCGGAGCTGTCGATTTGCCTTTTGCCGTAGGACGTGACGAAAATATACAAGAGATTCAGCTTGTCGGCGTTTGTACCGATATATGCGTAATCTCAAACGCTATAATTCTTAAATCAGCATTTCCAGAAGTCCCTGTGAAAGTAATTGCTGACTGCTGTGCAGGAGTTACGCCAGAAAGCCACCGCACTGCCCTTAACGCTATGCGAGCCTGTCAGATTATTGTTGAGGAGTGAAAAGTATGATTCATATAAAATATAAGAAAACCTGTTTTCCTAAGAATGTAATAAGTTTTCCAGACGGAACACTTAAAATAGATGTTCCCGAAATTCCGGTAACAGATAATTCGCCGATTGAAATAGAATACAGGGATTCAGTTGGTGTTGATTTGACACTTCTTATCTATATAACCGAAAATCTCAAAGAGCGTTACAGCAACCCCATAAATTTATATATGCCTTATCTCCCTAACGCCCGTATGGACAGAGTACATGAAAAAATTGAAGTCTTTACACTGAAATATTTCTGTAAGATAATAAATTTCCTTGAATTTAACATCGTGAAAATTCTTGATGTGCATTCGCCGGTAGGTTCGGCACTGCTTGACCGTTGTGAAAATCTTTCGCCGGAAAAATATATAAAATCTGCCGTTGAACTTTCCGGAATCGACAGGGAAAACGATTACATTTTTTTCGCCGATGAGGGAAGCTGTAAAAGATATTCCGATATGTTCAAAGACTTCCGGAATATAGGTTTCGGAATAAAAAAGCGTGACTGGAAAACCGGAAAAATTCTCGGACTGGATATTCACGGCGAATCTCCGGAAAATAAAAACGTCCTTATTATTGATGATATATGTTCCTTTGGAGGAACAGTCTACTATTCTGCCAAAAAACTGAAAGAACTGAATTGCGGAAAAATATATGCTTATTTCACTCACTGTGAGGAATCAATAAAAAGAGGGGTACTGCTTTCGGAAGACTTGTTAGAGCATATATATACTACCAATTCGTTATTTGATGTTGAGCCAGACAGTAAAATGACTGTTTTTGATTGCTATGATTAAGTTTACAGATGATTTCATGAAAAAAAGTCTTGCACGTTTCGGCGAGGAATATAAATATCCGGTTTTTGCTTCAATGTATATAAAAAGTTTTTTCAGCAGTTACAAGGCACAGACAGGCTTTTCAGCGGTCACGGACGACGACAGACTTCTGATTATAGAGTATTCAGCTTTAAATATGAACGGCAAAAAATATACTTTTTCTGCTAACAACTTGAAAAAAATCAAAATAAAAAAACTTAAATTGATGTCTGTATATAATATAAAGTTCATATTTAATATTGACAGCAAGAATATAAAACTTGATATGTCAGTTTCGCTGAAAGTTGCAGGCGGAAATTTTCCGGAGCAGGATCAGAATGCCATGAATTTTATCGCAACATTGCAAAACTGGCAATATTACACAGAGGGGTGATTATTTTGTATGACTATATAAATCCCATGCTGTTGTGCGACTTTTACAAGACAGTCCACAGCGACATGATTAACCCGAAAATGACCAAATCCGTATCGTACTACACGCCACGTATGAGCCGTATAGACCGTTGGGACAGCGTTGTTAATTTCGGTTTGCAGATGTTCATTAAAACGTACCTGATTGACTTTTTTAACAGAAATTTCTTTGAACGTCCCGAAGACGAAATAGTAAACGAGTTTGAGCGTGTGCTTGACGCATCACTGGGAAAAGGCATATATAATTCCGAAAAAATCCGCAGACTGCACCGTTTAGGTTATCTGCCAGTTGAGATTACCGCACTGCCGGAGGGGGTAAAAGTTCCTGTACACGTGCCTATGTTCAGTATAAGCAATACCCATGAGGATTTCGCATGGTTGCCACAGGCACTGGAAAGCCTTATCAGTGCTGAAATATGGTATCCGCAGATTACGGCAACTGTCGGAGCGACGTACCGTGAGATAGTCAACAGATACTATAATCTGACGTGCGACGACGATATAAGCCGTTCAAGAGCGTTAGGATCTTTTGATTTTCGTGGAGATATGGGACTTGATTCAGCATTAAAAGCCGCTGCCGGCTGGTGTATGTCTTTCGAGAATACCGCTACAGTTCCAGCTATACCGTACCTTGAAAAGATATTCAACTGTGACTGCACAAAAGAACCGGTAGCATTTGGGGCAGTCAGTACAGAACACTTTGTTATGTGTTCAAACTATGCCGTTGACGGCGACGAGATAACTTTTTTAAGGAAATTACTGACTGAACTCTATCCCGATACGAGTTTTTCAGTGGTGCTTGATTCATATGACTACTGGAATGTCATTGACAATATACTCCCACAGTTGCACGACGAAATTATGAACCACAACGGCTGTATGTTTATGCGTGGCGATTCCGGAGACTGTGTGGAAGTAGTCACGGAAACGGTCTTCAGGCTGTGGGAACAGTTCGGCGGTACTGTCAACAGCAAGGGCTATAAAGTCCTCGACCCGCACGTTAAGGCTATTTACGGCGACAGCATAACAGTACAGCGTTGTGAAGAAATTTACGAAATATTAACGAAAAATGGCTTTGCCTGTTCAAACGTTGCACTGGGTGTGGGTTCGTTCTCCATGCACTGCATTGAGGAAGACGGCATATTAAAACCTTTTACCCGTGATACTTTCGGTTGTGCAATAAAGGCTTGTTATGCCGAAATCGACAGCAGAGAGTATCCTGTTTTCAAGAACCCTAAGGGAAGTAATTTCAAGAAAAGTCAGAAAGGCTTGTGTTACGTTTACCGTGACGAAAACGGCAGATTAAATTATAAGGATAATTTCACGGCAAGCAATATTCCGGACGGCAATTTACTTGAAACGGTTTTCAAAGACGGCAAACTTTTAAAAGAATACAAATTGTCGGAAATACGCCAAACTCTCAATGATGGAAATTTCTGAATATTTAAAAAGCATTGCAGAGTTTAGAGGTATTGTAATTATGTTTGTCTAAGAAAAAGTTAAGAAGAAAGGCAAAGAATTATATAAAAAATTAGTTGGAATGCGATATAATGAGAGATATTCCATATAGATTAAAGAAAATGTTTTTTGATTTAAAAAAAATTCTTTAAAGGATATATTATACGGAAAAAGTCCGTTTGTTCACGTTGATTTGTCCGCAATTTTTGTCGGAGAACATTCACTTATTGAAATGCTTGGAGTGAAATAAATGGGGAAATTTATTATGGAAGTCTTTCAAGAAATATTGACAATCATATTTTTGAATACAGTATAATATAATATCATCAGTATAAATCGGAACTTTCTTCAATTGCAATTTCTGACTTGACAAATTCCGCTGATTGTATTATAATTAAAAAAAACGGAGGTAATCGCTATGGGAAATTTTAACGCTCAACAGGCAATTGAAAATGTAACCGCATGGATTAAGAAGTATTTCGAGGAAAACGCCTCTCCGACAACTAAGGCTGTTGTGGGTATTTCAGGCGGTAAGGACAGCTCTGTTGCTTCGGCACTCTGCGTGAGGGCTTTAGGCAAGGACAGAGTTATAGGTGTACTTATGCCACAGGGCGAACAGTCTGATATAGAGTTCAGCAAGCTCCTTGTAAAAACTCTTGATATTCAGCACTATATAATAAATGTCGGCGAAACTGTTAATTCTTTCATGACGGAGATAAAAAAGCACATTGAGCCGTCCGGACAGGCAGTTGTAAACACTCCGGCACGTATCAGAATGACTACTCTTTATGCGGTAGCGGCTACTGTTGGCGGACGTGTTGTTAATACGTGTAATCTTTCGGAAGACTGGGTGGGCTATTCAACAAAGTTCGGTGACGCTGCTGGTGACTTCTCGCCGTTGTCGGATTTCACAGTTACCGAAATTTTACAGATTGGCGACGCACTTGGTCTGCCGTATGAACTCGTTCATAAAGTGCCGATTGATGGACTTTGCGGTAAAACCGACGAAGAAAATTTAGGCTTTACCTATGCCGAACTCGATACCTATATAAGAGGTCTGACTGACCTTTCCGACAAGCCCGAACTTAAAGAAAAAATTGACCGTATGCACAAGAATAATCTTCATAAATTACAGCTTATGCCTACTTTCAGACAGTAATAAAAAATCCGCACAACTTAGGTTGTGCGGTAATTTTTATCTGTTTGACAGCCAGCAGGCATTTGAAAAAACGTCAATAATATGATGTTCATCAATTTTAGGGTATTTCTTTTGACATTCATGGACATATCCGGAAATTTCCACTTGTGCCTCTTTGCTGTCCGGCAAAAAAGGCGTTTTATACTTGTAAGATATAATATCTGCAAAATCCAGACAATATTCAAAAAAGTCTTCTAAATAATCTGTTATTTTTCTGATGTCTTCTTCCGGTAAATCCGGAAAATTTTCTTTGATTTTGCCGTGTATCTTTTTCATGCCTGTTCCGCTGAAAAGGTCGTAAGAATCGAACAATTCATTTATATTTTCGGGGATAATATTCATATATAGTCCTTTCTGCTATAAGACAACTGCCATGCCTTTGGGGTATATGCCGTCCCATGCACACGGAAAATATCCGTCTTGATAAATGTGCATCAAATCAGAAAAGAAACCGTCTTTTTGCAGATATTTTTCAATGCAAGCCCACGCCAAATCTCTTTTTACCATATCGAGTATTTCGTTTTCAAGACCTGTTTCGTCGTATAAATCATTTCTTTCTATAAAGGCACTCCATTTAGTCCATAGCTTGTCGCCCATTTCGGACGATACAAGAGAGAATATATTATCTATTTTTTCGTCACCTATGATAGCCTGTGCTTCACGTTCAAGTTTCGTGATATGACAGTCCCACACCTTGAAGTACTTTTCACTGTAGTCATCGAACGCTTCAAAGACAGAGTATATCACGTGATATTTATTTGTGGGAGTTCCGGATTTTGAGAACCAGTCAATATTATTAAGTCCGGCGATAAAATCAGAAATCATATTTTGATGTTCTTTCAGCGTGCAGATAATTTTCTTATAACAAAGGGGATATTATACGGCAAACCCTTTGGCAAACCGTCATGTTTGCTGAAATCAAGAATCACTTGATTTTTCAGTTTATCTTCTACAATAGCCATTACTTGAAACTGGTCATAATCCTCAATTGAAAACGTAGCACCGCCGTTTTTTGTCCAGACATATCCATATGGGCTGAGATATATAAATTTATAGCCTTGTTCTGTGTATAGTTCTTGGACTATCTGTGAAATGGATATTTCTGTACCATCATCAAGAAGCAGTATTTTATTGTATACTTTTTCAGCCAAATCTTCAATAGTTTGTTTTTTGTTTTTTTCTCTTCGAGCCATTTTATTCTCCTTATATTTCGATAAATGACTTGTCCACAGCTGTGCATACTCTTGCATAGAATCCGGAATATAAAAGCTCTCTGGCACACCATTCTGCAATGTCGGCACAGTCATGAAATTTATTTCCGAAAAATCCGAAAACCGCCGAACCGCTACCCGTCATGACAGCCGAAAGTGCATTGCATTCAAGCATTGTTGACTTTATGGTGTTCACTTCGTCAAGATTTATAGCGTCCTCAAAGAGATTACCGAAATACTTGTGAGCGTTTTCGGGGGAGTTCTTAATAGCCTCAACGAGTTTATCGGTTTGTGGGTGGACTGGGTTTACAAGGCTGTCGATTTTTCTGTACGCTTCAGCAGTGGAAACCCCCTCTTTGCCCTTTGCGATAACGAAATATCCCTTATAATCGGGAATTGGAGTTATTTTTTCGCCTATTCCGGTGACGTAAGCCGTACCGCCTGTGAGGAAAAAAGGCACGTCCGCACCTAATTTTTCGGGGGAAATAATCGGTTTTCCGGTAAGTTTTGAGAGACAATAAAGCACACCGGCAGAATCAGCACTGCCACCGCCCATACCGGCTTGTGACGGAATACCCTTTTTGATATGTATTCTGCAACCTATATCAAGGCTGTTGTCGTCGAAAAATTTCCTTGCGGACTTGTAAGCAATGTTTCTTTCGTCGCATGGTATGGGGTCGGAATCGGCGAACTGTTCCGGTACTTCGCACGTGAGGGAAATTCCGCTGTCCGTTAGTTCAACGGTTATTTCGTCGTAAATGCTGACTGTCTGAAAAACGCTTTCAATAGTATGATAGCCGTTTTCGAGTTTTCCGGTAACGTCAAGTGCGAG
This sequence comes from Ruminococcus flavefaciens, assembly GCA_023667045.1. Classification (GTDB taxonomy): domain Bacteria; phylum Bacillota; class Clostridia; order Oscillospirales; family Ruminococcaceae; genus Ruminococcus; species Ruminococcus flavefaciens_AC. Next base: position 531,741 of record JAMPAU010000001.1, read on the forward strand.
GTTTATTTTAGCAGGGACTTTAATTTTCATGGTTTTCACCTTTGAGTTTTTCAAGGAAGTCTTCTATACGTCGCATAGCTTCCATGAGATGTTTAAGTGAGTAGGCATATGAAATACGTATATAGCCCTCACCGCTGTCGCCGAAAGCACTGCCCGGCACAACTGCTACTTTTTCCTCATAGAGAAGTCTCTCACAGAAATCCTCGCTTGAAAGTCCGGTACTCTTTATGCATGGGAACACGTAAAAAGCACCCTCCGGATTGAAACAAGTCAGACCTATTCTGTTAAATTCGTTCACGAGGTAGCGACGGCGTGTGTCATATTCGTCACGCATTTTTGCAATTTCAGAATCGCACGATTCAAGAGCCTCAACAGCGGCGTTTTGGCTGATGTACGGACTGCACATTATGCCGTACTGGTGAATTTTAGCAATCTGTGATATAATGGGTTCGGGGGCGGTAACGTATCCTAAACGCCAGCCTGTCATAGCGTAAGCCTTTGAAAAACCGTTTACATAGATAGTACGTTCTTTCATGCCGTCGAGTTCGATAATGGAGAAGTGTTTTCTGCCGTATGTCAGTTCTGAGTATATTTCGTCAGAAAGAACCATTATATTAGTATCTCTCAGAAACTCTGCGATAGGTTCTAAATCCTTACGGGTCATTATAGCACCTGTGGGGTTGTTCGGGAAAGGCATGATAATCATTTTGGTGCGGTCTGTCACCTTGTCTTTGAAGTCTTCAAGAGTAAGCTTGAAATTATTTTCAATTCTTGTCGGGACAGGTACGGCAACACCGCCGACGAGTTCCACGAGGGGAGCATAGCACACGAAACTGGGTTCTACTATCAGTACTTCGTCGCCAGGGTCAACAATGCCACGTATAGCAAGGTCTATGCCCTCTGAACCTCCTACAGTGACGATTACCTCATTTTCTGAACAGTATTCAACGCCGTGTTTTTTCTTTATTCTCTTAGTTATAGCAGTGCGTAGCGGTTCAATGCCCTTGTTAGCACCGTATATAATGTGCTTGCGTTCAAGCACCTGAATAGCTGATTTCCTTATAACCCAAGGTGTTGAGAAGTCCGGTTCTCCAACGCCGAGACTTATAACACCCTCCATAGTGCCGGCAATATCAAAAAACTTACGTATACCGGACGGTTTCATTTTCTTGACTTTTTCAGAAAGTACTTTGTCGTAATCTATCATAATTAACAGAGTCCCCTTTCGTCAGTTTCCTCACGGTCAATAAAAATACCTTTTTCCTTGTATTTTTTGAGAATAAAGTGAGTAGCTGTGGAGAGTACTCCGTCAATAGTAGAGAGCCTTTCAGAGACAAAAAGTGCAACGTCTTTAAGGTTATTTCCCTTTACCTCAACGGCGAGGTCGTATGCTCCGGACATGAGATTAACGCTTTCAACCTCATCATACATCATGATAGTCTTGGCTATATCGTCAAAACCGCAGTCACGCTGTGGAGCTACTTTTAATTCGATAGTAGCATAAACGGTTGAATTGTCGTAAAGTTCGTCATCAACGATTACACTGTAGCCCTTGATAACGCCCTCGTCTTCGAGACGTTTTATTTCTGTCTCTGCCTCAGCAGGAGAGATGCCGAGAATCTCGCCGAGTTCAGTATTTGATATGCGTGCATTCTGCTGTAAAATTTTTACAATATCATTCATGATAGAATCTTTCCTTTCAGTAAATTAATCTATGTTAATAAAGTGTGGTTTGCGTTTCTTGAAATAGCACAGGTGGGTGAACCCCACCGCCTTAGCGGTCTCCAGTGCGGAAGATATATCTTTTCCGATGTCTTCAACGTTGTGAGCGTCCGAGCCTACAGAGAGTATCTCACCGCCCATATCCTTGAAAAGTCTGACATATTTAAGCGACGGGAAAACGTCACCGAAATTCTGTCTTATTCCGGAAGTATTTATTTCAATGCCCTTGCCGTTTTGTGCAAGAGTGCGGAAACTTTCGGCTATAATCTCATCAAAACGGCTTATATCGGGATTTATGTTGTTTCTGCATTTCATATACCGGAGACAGTAAGTTAAATGTCCCAGTACATCAAAACAGTCCATTTTGCAGAGTTCATATACTTCCATGAAATATCTTTCAAGCAGGTCATATATTTCGTCCATAGACATATTATAGTAGTTGATATAATAGAAATCCTTTTCGCCTTTAAGCTGGTGCATAGAGCCGATAATGAAATCAAGTCTTGGGTCGGAGGCGATTTTTTCAGCAACTTCAATATCCTGAGTTGCCTGACCCATTTCTACACCGCATATCAGATTAAGTTTCCTGTATTTTTCTTTGAGTTCAGTTACGGCATTCAGCGAATTATTGAAGTCTTCCGCATAGTTGAAGTAATCAAAGTTTTCTTTGTCGGAGTAGTGGCTTTCCGGATACCATGTACTGCACTCGCAGTGGTCGGTTACTGCAAATGCCGAAAGTCCCATATCTATGGCTTTTTTTATGCATGAATTTATATCAGCCTCAGAATCCATTGAAAACTGTGTATGTGTGTGGCAGTCAATTAGGTTCATTAAAATCATCTCCTTTTTCTTTACAGATTATTATAACATACTCCGGAGCGTTATGCAAGTTTTTTTTTAAGGCTTGCTATTTATGAATATGTGTGATATAATTATAAACATAATAATATCAATGGAGGTTTTTTTTGATATGAAAGCAGTTATAACTGTAATAGGCAAAGACAATGTCGGCATACTTCATAAAGTTTCCGGCATATGTGCAGAGTACAATGCAAACGTACTTGAGGTAACTCAGAGCGTACTTCAGGATATGTTCGCAATGATTATGCTTGCAGACATCACAGAAATGACAGGTGACTTCTCCGCACTCGTGGACAGAATGGACACACTCGGCAAGGAGCTTAACCTTTCAATTCATACAATGCATGAGGATATTTTTAACTCAATGCACAGCATTTAACCGGAGGTATGTTCTATGCTTAATGTATACGACGTGTTAGAAACCATCCGTATGATTCAAGACGAATGCCTTGACATACGTACCATAACAATGGGCATCTCGCTCCTTGACTGTATTGATACTGATATAGATAAGGCTTGCGATAAGGTCTATGAAAAAATCGTCCGCCATGCTGAAAGGCTTGTGCCTGTTGGTCAGCAGATTGAAAAAGAGTACGGAATACCGATTATCAACAAGAGAATTTCCGTTACTCCTATAGCCATGCTGTGCGGTGCTTGTCCCGACCAGAACCCCGTCAAGTTCGCAAAGGCTCTCCAGCGTTGTGCCGATACCTGCGGTGTAAACTTCATAGGTGGATATTCAGCACTTGTCCATAAGGGATTCAGTGCCGGCGATATGGCATTGATACAGTCCATTCCGGAGGCTCTCGACGTTACACAGAATATATGTTCATCTGTAAATATCGGCTCTACAAAATCCGGTATCAATATGGACGCTGTAAAGCTCATGGGACAGATTGTCAAGCAGTCTGCCGAAAGAACCGCCGACCGTGACTGCATAGGTCCTGCAAAACTCGTTGTTTTCTGCAATGCCGTTGAAGATAATCCCTTTATGGCAGGAGCATTTCACGGTGTGGGCGAGCCGGACTGTGAAATACACGTGGGCGTGTCAGGTCCGGGAGTTGTGCGTTCTGCACTGGCTAAATACCCCGACTCTTCTATAAACGAACTCGCCGACATAATAAAAAAGACAGCATTCAAGATAACCCGTATGGGTCAGTTAGTGGGTTCACGTGCTTCTAAGGAACTCGGTGTACCTTTCGGTATAGTAGACCTTTCGCTTGCACCTACTCCGGCTATCGGCGACAGCGTGGCACATATCCTTGAAGAAATGGGTCTTGAAATGTGTGGTACACACGGCACAACGGCTTGCCTTGCAATGCTCAACGACGCTGTTAAAAAGGGCGGTGTAATGGCTTCTTCAACAGTAGGAGGACTTTCAGGTGCATTTATACCGGTTTCTGAAGATGCCGGCATGATTGATTCTGCTGTAGCAGGAGTTCTCAGCCTTGAAAAACTCGAAGCAATGACCGCTGTATGTTCTGTGGGACTTGACATGATAGTAGTGCCGGGAGACATCACGCCGGAAACTATATCCGCTATCATAGCCGACGAAGCAGCTATAGGTATGGTAAATTCCAAAACTACTGCTGTACGTCTTATTCCGGCTATAGGCAAAAAAGAGGGCGAAATGCTCGAATTTGGTGGACTTCTCGGAAGCGGTCCTGTTATGCCGATTCGTGAAAAGTCTTCTGCTAAGTTCATCAATCGTGGCGGACGTATTCCTGCACCTATGCAGAGCCTTAAAAATTAAAATATTATTCCGGTTTATGCACGTAAACCGGAATTTTGTTATAAGAGGTTAAATATGAAAAATAAAATATTATCAATAATTAATTTCTTATGGTGCGGAGTTATCGCATTTACATTGCCGGTATGCATGGGCTGGATATACATGAATATTACGGGGCATTCCAAAGGCTACAGCTATGATTTAGGCGACGAAAAAAGCATATCAATACTTTTAGGGTGCATAGGGTTGTTTATATGGCTTTTGCTTGCCGTGCCGTCTGGAGTGTGTTTTTTCCGGAAAATTGATAAAAAATTAAAAATAATTTCTGTTGCAGTTTTTTCCGGACTGTTTTTGTTATGCATTAATTTCATAGGTGGCTGGGCAGAGTTCGGAAAATGTTTCAATATATAAAAAAACAGCCTGCTATTGTAGCAGACTGTGTAGAGATTAATGAAGAATTTTGTTTTTAAGTTGTCTGAGTCTTTGGAATATTAGTGCTTTCATTCGATTTTTGTAGAAAAATCCTGACAAGCATATGTAAACGAGACCGAGCATAAGAAATAAGTCAGCGAGCACAGCAAAAACAGTATTGCCGAAAATGAGCGTAGATGTTATGCGCAAGCAGTCGAATAAAGTTTTAGAAATGACGATTTTGAAAAGATATTTTGCAAAAACATGTAATTTCAGCTTGAAATTTCTGCTCAGCGGTTCTCCGCCAGAAATCTTGTCACAGCCGGATATTGCTCCTGCTATTATAATGTCAATCAAATTAACTTCCTCCTTTACAATATAGAACCCTATGATACTAAATATTATAAATCGTTCAAATGATGAACATATGTTCACGAGATGAAAAACGGTTAAAATTTTATTCATGAAATAATCACTTTTTTAATGCAAATAAATTAATTTGGAGATGATAGTATAAACAATATACTTGAATGTTTTAATATTAATAAGATAAATAAAATATCTCCCATACACACCGGACACATAAACAAAACATATCTTATAGAATCCGGAGCAGGCAAATATATTTTGCAGTCGCTGAATAGGAATATCTTCCGACGACCGCAAGCAGTCATGGATAATATCAGAAAAATTGAAAAGGCTTTTGCTGATTCCAGACAGAAAAAAATAACAGTTCCACATTATCTTACGGCGGACGGAAAATATTTCGTTGAAATCAACGGCGAAGTATGGCGTATGTACGGATATACTGAAAAATCCGGCACTCCGGAAAACCATGCGTATCTGACAGGCTATGCATTCGGGAAGTACATAAATACAATAAATAATATTATTCTTGATAATACTATTGAGGATTTCCATGATTTTGACAGCTATTATAATAAGTTGCCGTCCGGTGCGGAAAAAATCTTTTCAGATTTGCGTGAAAGGCTTGAAATATTTCAGAACATTCCGGCAAGAAACGTCCATAACGACGCAAAGACAGATAATATTATTTTCGGTGACAGAATAACCGTCATTGACCTCGACACCACAATGAAAGGTTTTGTTGCTATTGATTACGGCGATATGGTACGTTCTTCCGGCAATGACAGTATCGGCGACATAACGCAGGGCTTTGCGGACGGTCTCGGCGGTATACTCACTCCGGCGGAAATAAACTCTCTTTACTATGGCGTGCTTTATGTTACCGGAGAGCTTGCTATGAGATATATTATTGACTCCGTTTCAGAAAAACGTTACTTTACGACAAAAACTCCCGAACAGTGCCGTAAGCGTGCCGATGATTTGCTGGCACAGCTTGAATACTTTGAAAACAATTCTGATTATATAAAAACAATTATAAATGAATCTTTCAGACTTTTTTAATAAAATTTAAAAATATAAAGTTGAAAAAGTCTTGTATTATATTGACAATTTTATAAATTTCTGATATAATTTCATTACAGTGTACGAAAGGCAGGTCATCTGATGTGGTCTGCTTTTTTTATATATATAGCATTCACGGAAAACATAAGGTATAATAACCGGAAAACTCTGCAATGCAATTAAATTTACAGGAGGGTATTTTATGCCGAAATCAAAATTACAAAATTTCTTTTTTACAGTTGGCATGGTTGTTTTAATGGTATTTTCCATGACTGTATACAATCTTGCATTTGAAATGCACGGGCTTATATATCCGGCGTTTCTTATTGCACTTAAAGAAATGTGGGTTGAAGTTGTATTTGCCGTCATTGTGGAAATTCTGATAGCCGGACCAATTGCTAGAAAAATTGCATTCCGCTACAAAGAATTTGAAAACAGTCCTACTGTTCAGTGGCTTTTAATTCTTACGTTTACAGTTGTGATTATGTGTGTGTTTATGTGCCTTTTTGCAACATTCATGCACTTTGGCTTTAATGGTTCATGGTTTACAACGTTTCTTACTATGTATATCAGAAGTTTTCCTATGGCGTTGTTTTGGTCGGCTCTTGTTGTCGAACCTGTTGTCAAGAATATATTTAAAGCTATTGCTAAAAATTAATCATAATAAATTAATTTCCGAATTTTCTGAAATATTCAGTATTCTATTGACTTTTCGGCTTTTTGATGATAAAATATAATTAATTAAAGATACGTTTCAGAAATCTGCGTATCAGGAGAGAGGAATTTATTATGAACAAAATCAAAAAATTAACGGCTTTGCTGTCTGTGGCAGTAATGGCTGTTCCGGCAGTACCTGCGGTTTTCAGTGCTGTCGAAAAGCCCGTGACTGCTGTAGCGGTCGATGACAACAATGATGACTGGCTTCATGCAGAGGGTAGCCGTCTTTACGACATGAACGGCAATGAAGTATGGCTGACTGGTGCTAACTGGTTCGGACTTAACTGTATTGAATATTCTCCGCACTACCTTTATGCAGGTGATATTGATGATATGCTCTCAGAAGTAGCCGACAGAGGTATTAACGTTATACGTTTTCCTATTTCAACAGAGCTTATTCTTTCATGGATGAACGGTACTCCTTATCAGATAAGTGCCGGAGGTATGCAGGCTGTATATAATCCGCCTGTAGACCAGGACGACGGAAACGGCGGTGTCGTAAAGGCTGGTACTTACGGCAATCTCAATAAGGATTTCGTTGAATCGGACGGTAAAACCCTCATCACAAGCGACCGTGGTTTTGATATTATTCTTGACAAGTGCAAGAAGTACGGCATAAAGGCTTTTATTGATATACACAGTCCGCACGCTGATAACTCCGGTCATAACTATAACCTCTGGTACGGCAAGGAAACTGCTGACGGCACAATGGTTACTACTGAATTATGGCAGGAGTCGCTTGTATGGATTGCCGACAAGTACAAAAACAATGATACGCTCATAGGATACGACCTCAAGAACGAACCACACGGAAAAGGTCAGGAAGGTACAGCCGCTGCTAAGTGGGACGGCTCAACAGATGAAAACAACTGGGCTTATGCCGCTACTAAGTGTGCAGAGGCTATCCTTGAAGTCAACCCCAATGCACTTATTTTCATAGAGGGCGTTGAGCAGTCACTCAGCGGTGCTATGCCCGGCGACTACTGGGGTATTGCAGACAGACGTGATAATTCACCATACATTGGTGCATGGTGGGGCGGTAACTTCCGTGGTGCAAGAGAATATCCCATACAGCCAAAGCAGGGTACAAGTCAGATAGTTTATTCACCTCATGATTATGGTCCGTCGGTTTATGCACAGACATGGTTTGCTAAGGACTTCACAACACAGACACTCCTTGATGATTACTGGTATGATACATGGGCATATATCAATGCCGAAGACATCGCTCCTGAACTTATCGGCGAGTGGGGCGGTCATATGGACGGTGCAGAGAATCAGAAGTGGATGGAATTACTCCGTGACTACATGATTGATAACCACATTAACCATACATTCTGGTGTCTTAATACAAACTCCGGCGATACAGGCGGTCTCTGGAAAAATATTTCATGCGGTCAGCAACAGGGTTCTACAAAGATTGAATGGGAAGAAGAAAAATACGCACTTATGGAAAAATCTCTTTGGCAGACCAGCGAAACCGGAAAATATATCGGTCTTGACCACCAAAAAGCTCTCGGCAATAACGGTACAGGTCTTTCACTTAATGAGTTCTATACAAGCTATGCCTCTACAGAGGGCAGTAACCTTGACGGCGGTACTATCGTAAAGGACGGCAAGCCCGTTGATACAGATACTTCCGGAACTACCACAACGGCAACTACTGCAAATACAACTACTACAACTACCACAGCCAATTCAACGGATAACACTACAACAACTCTCGACAGTGCAACAGGTCTTCTTGGTGACGCAAATGAAGACGGAAAAGTAGGTTTGGCAGATGCAGTATTAATAATGCAGTGTCTTTCAAACCCAAATCAATACAAGCTGACTAAAGAAGGCGAAAAGGTGGCTGACGTATGCAATCGTGGCGACGGAGTAACTCCTAAGGACGCACTTGCTATTCAGATGTATGATTTAAAAATGTTTGATTCATTCCCAGTAGAATTATAAAAACAAAAGGGCGGTTATATAACCGTCCTTTTTTATTTCTTTTTCAGTTCAGCAATTGCAGAATAATGCAGTATGTCAAACATTGGAGGAGTATTTTCAGACAGAAATTTTTTATGTTCCTGCTCCCATTCACTTAGCTGTTTTTCGGTAAGAGAAGCACCTGTGCCACGACAAGCCTTTAGTCTGCCGTGCCAGCTTTCACGTGTAAAACGTACTTTCAGCGGATATTCTTCATGGTATACGAGTTCAAAGGATTCATTGTAGCATTCGGGAATAAATATCGGGTGGATAGTTTCGCCCGCACCGCTCCAGTCGGGATTGTACTTTAAAATAATCTTTTCACTTTCGCCTGCTATACTGTCCTCATGTGGAAGCCATGCCATATATAAAACAAGAATGCGTCCGTCAAGTTTAAGCATACGGTAAAAATCCGGCATTGCTTTTTCGTGGTTGAAATACCAGAAACACTGACACGCAGTTATAACATCAAAGGAATTATCCGGAAAATCAAGTTTTTCCGTCGGCACGGCATAATAACTGATATTCAATCTGTCGGACAGTTTTCTTGCCTGTTCAATTTGATTTTCAGAGATGTCAGTACCTGTCCAGTCAGCACCGTATTGATACATATTTCGGGGAAGTACACCTGTACCTGTGCCTATATCAAGAACTTTCTGACCATTTGTGCATAGTCCACGCTTTATAATTCTGTCATAAAATTCCTGTGGGTATATGTCACGATATTTTGCATAGTCGTCTGAAGTTCTGCCCCAGTCGAAAGCCTTTCCGGAGTCTATGTTTTTATCTTTGATAAGCATTTAATCACTCCTTTTTGTCAGAAAAGTTTTTCAAAGATTTCAAAAGTCTCGTCGCTCATTTTCCGCACAAAACCGCTCAGTGATATACTGGTGAGGTTGCCGTTTTTGTCGAAACGCAAGGGCTTTTGAGTGGATTTTGTCTTTCCGAACTTTAAAACAGCGACTGTTTCGAGAGGTATAGGGCGTGGAAAAATCAGTGAACCGTTTTCACTGCTTGCGGAGAGATTTGCACAACAGGTTATAGGTTCTTGGTGAAACTGGTGCGGTTTGGCTGTCATTGAAGTTTCGTCAATGACTGTATGTATATTGTCGGGGAGCGTGATTTTTGCGGTATATCCGCAACCGCCGGAAAACCTATTAAATTCTCCGTAAGTGCCTTGCGACTTGATTAAAATTCCCTCCGGTATCAGTGCCGAATGGTAATGACCTATTTCACGCATGAGGTAGTCAAAAGCCGGCTCTATTTTTTCGACAGGCATTCTTGCCATGACGCACAATGTCTTGTCACGTATTGCGACCGGATATATTATATCGCCTTTTTTCAGTGCTGAAATATACGGCATTCTCTGGTGCTGACTTCCGTGAACTACACGTATTTTTCCGTTGTCGTTATGTTTTTCAAGTTCTTTTACGTATTCTTTAGACCAGAATGTTATATATCCATTCATATATTCTCCTTTTGTCAGTCGTCGTGAAGTATTTTAAAGCCTGTAAGATTTTCAAGACCATGCAGTATATCACTGACAATACAATTATTATCGCTGATACTGCTTGTAACGATTGAGATATAAAATTTCCGTTTTCCTCTTTGAATATACCATAAGAACGCAGGTACTTTTCTATTGCAGACGTACTGAGACTATCAGAAAGGTTTTCTGTTTTAAGATAGTAATAATTATACATATTTATTCCTTTATGCCGGATAGTAGAAGTCAAGCAGTAGCTCCACGACAAGCGAATATGATTTTATGCCGTCGGTGCGACCGTTAGTTTTGATATTTGTATCAATCGCATTTGTGGAGACTGTGCTTACTGTTTCAGTGGGGATTACTTCTTTTTTTTCGTTTTCCTCCCAGTAGTTTTCGGGCAGGAATCTGAACCAGTCACGGCGGACGTTATCGGAGATATTATCAGTAAGATAAAAAGCTCCGGATATATTCTGATTGTAGATTTCATTGTGGACATATTCAAGGGCAGAAAGATACCCCGAATACTGAAAACTTAAATCGTCACTGCACTGTGTTGTAGCATAGAAAGATATAAAATTAGCCTCGTCCTCTTGAATAAAGCCTTTAAGGTGCGAAAACTCATGGCAGACTGTTTCCGGAAGATTAGTACGGCACATATCGTCATTGTAGTTTGCTTCAAGCGAAAACGGAAAATATATCCCCGAAAGATGAGACTGGCTCATAAAGTAAGAAAACTGTATAGGTTTGGCTTTAGGATAGTAGCCTTTAAGCTGAGGGAAAGTCTCACCGGCTTTTTTCATGGCACGGCGAGCTTCTGTGTTAACGTCTCCGGTAAACTCAAAGCAGTTCATTTCGTCACGTGGGACTTGTTCGGCGAGGGCGTTAGCCTTATCTATGAGAGCCGAGTAAAGTTCTGTAATCTGACTTTCTGTATGGTCTGAATGGCTGAGGTATTTTTCAGAAAAAGGTCTGCACTGATACATTATAAAGCAGTTCATAGTTTCCGTCGTCAGAATGAAAGTAAAGGCAAGAAGATATATAAATCCTGCAACAGATGCGGTTTTACGTCGGAAATTTTTCCCAAAAATCAGCAGTAAAACAGTACAGGGAATACCAGCCAGCACGAGCAGTATTCCCAGTATGATAAGTATTTCACCGACTGAAAACGGCAACAGTCCGCTTATAAATGAAAACGGATTTGAAATCAACGGAAAGATTTTCTCCGTGTAGAAGTCCGCAAACGGACTGCACAGCCGTGCCAGTATATTAAGCAGTACCATAAACAGACATAGTGCAGTCAGTACAGAATATCTTTTTTTGATACGCAGTTTTTTCATTTTTACTGAGCAGCGTTAATCTGTTCTTGGTTCATGAAAGCAAATATATTAACTGCTTCTTCGCCTGCTGGAAGTGTTGAGAGATAAGCATAGTACATTGAAACGTATGTAGCATCCATTGCATCAATTGCACCGTCGTAGTTTACATCACCGAGTTTATTCTGTTCTTTTGTGAAAGTAGGCACGCCGGTTGTAGAAAGTTCTGCATATTCAATAAGTATAGCAGTAGCGTCTACAGCGTCAACAATGCCGTCGTCATTTACGTCGCCGGGAACAACTTTTTCCGGAATTGCTTCAACGATTTCTTCCATAGCAAGAGGCGGATAATCGGCTATATCTTCAATGCTGTCAAGAGTAGCAACAAGGAGAGAGGGCTGTTCTTCGCCTGTTTCTGGGTCAACTTCACGTACAGCAGGAGCAGGTGTAACCATTTCGCCTGTTTCTTCGTCCTTTACCTTAATTTTGTTAAGGAGTGCTGAGGCAATAGCAACGTGACCTTTTTGGTTCGGGTGGAAGTCCATAGTTTTTTCACCTTCTTCTGCCTCAGTTGGTTCTTGCATATCTGTAAAGTAGTATGCATAACCGGGAGTAGCATTTGAAGACTGTGAAACATCTTCGAGAGCGGTAAATGTCTGTAAAACGTCTACTACTTCAATATCTTCAACTTTCTGGAGTTCCTCTCTGAAAGTTACAGTTACCTCATTGAGTGTTGAGCGGAGCTGTGTAAGCATTGCAGCATATCCTTCGCCGTAATTTTTGTTTACAAATTCGGGAGAGAGCTGGAAAGGCTGATATACAGTCTGTATGATAATCTGTGCGTCGGGGTTTATTTCTTTTATAGCCTTTACGGACTCTTCAATGTTTGCCATTATCATATTATGAATAACGCCTTGATTTTCACCGTAAGCATTTGAGCCCTCTGTGAGACGGAGATTCATTGAAAATGCTCTGAGTTCAGTATTAATAGCGAGCTGTTCTTTCATACCGCCATTTGCAAAATCCTTGAGACCGTCCTGGTCGAGCATTGCTTTTATAGTGTCCTGATTAGGCTTTTCCGGAATATCATCTGCTGTATATCCCTCATTCAGAAGGTCGTTTTTTGAGGCAAATTCAAGAAGCTGTTTAAATCCGTACTGCATCATATCGTTACCACCGATAGAAACAACAACTACTTCAGAATTGGCTATAGATTCTTTCTGTTCTTCGCTTGGATTTTTAAGAGTATCAGCGAGCCTTTCGGAATCCATATTGTAGCCGGCAAAACTGTCAAGATTACAGCCGAGATAGTCGGCACAGAGCTGTGAATACGAATATTCGTCACCACTGAGGTTATCGCTCATAGAGAGACTGTCGCCGAGTACTACCATATTATTGACGGTAGGGGCGGTATTATCTGTACCCTCAGCAAACACGCTTGTAGAAACAACTGCTGAAAGCGAAAGAGAAGCTGCCATAATTAATGATAAGCATTTTTTCATATTAAATCCTCCTAAGATTAATCTGTGTTTTTTGGCATAAACTAATTATACATTATTTTTTTAATTATGTCAAGCAGTAATTAATAACATTCATGGATTATTTTTTTAAAATATATGCAGTAATAAGTTATTTACAGCTTGATTATGAATTTTTTACTTGACAAAACAGGTGCATAATAGTATAATGAATAATAAAAAGATATAATCTATCAGACGGGAGTGTAAAGATTAATGAAATACAACAGAACAGAACTTGCCGGAAGTATCGGCTTTACGTCAGTTATTGACAAAAAATTCAAGACCGCACATATTATGGTGCGGTTTATGACAAAACTTTCTAAAGATACCGCCTCCGCTAATGTCATAGGCACAGATGTGCTTACTTATTCAACAAGCACTTTTCCGGCTCTTTCACAGCTTAATGAAAAACTTTCTTCGCTTTACGGAGCAGGTCTTTCTTCGTTCTCCAATAAAAAAGGAGACGTGCAGATACTGGGCGTAAGTGCTTCTTCTATCGTTAACCGCTATGCAATCGACGGTGAAGACGTGGAGGGCGAAATACTTTCCATTCTGAAAGACAGCATATTCAGCCCGAATGTACATGACGGAAAATTTGATGATGAATCTTTCAGAATCACAAAAAAGGAACTCCTCGACCGCATAGACGCTGAAATAAACAACAAGCGTGGCTATGCACTTTCGAGAGCCTCACAGACGGCTTTCAGGGGCGAACCGGCAGAGGTTTCTGTTTACGGTACAAAAGAATCCGCTGAAGCTGTTACTGCTGAGAGTGCCTACTCTGCATACCTCAATCTGCTGAAAACCGCACCGGTTGAGATTATGTATGTAGCACCGGAAGAAAACCCTGCTGTTATCGAGACTTTCAAAAAGAGCTTTTCAGAAATAGAACGTACTCCAGAAACAGTGGCTTTTCATGCACCCAGTCCGCTTAAACCGGAAGTCATTACAGAATCAGAGACTTTTGACGTAAGGCAGTGCAAGATGGTTATGACTTTCAAGTATGATTCAGACGACAAGTATGCTCTGAAAATGCTTAATACCATATGGGGCGAAACACCTGTTTCAAAGCTCTTCATGAATGTCCGTGAAAAGATGAGCCTGTGCTACTATTGTGCAAGCCGTACTAATGGTTACAAGAAAACCATATCGGTTGATATAGGCGTTGAGAGAAACAACATAGAAAAGGCAAAGGCTGAAATACTTCACCAGCTTGATGAGATAAGAAACGGCAATATCACTGATGAGGAAATCGCAAGTGCAAGGCTCAGTCTCGACAATGCCTTTACTTCAATAGGTGATACTCCGTCATCGTATTCCGCATGGTATTTTGACTGTCTCTGTGATGGCGAAGTAATGACACCGCAGGAAAAATTCCAGAAGTATGCAGGAGTAACCAAAGAGGATATAATCAGTTCCGCAAAGGCACTCAGCCTTGACAGCATTTATATAATGTATGACAAGGAGTGATTTTTTATGGATATACGGGAAACTGCCCATGATATTATAGATAAGTTCACTGATGAGCAGTTGCAGGCTTTTGTGACATTATTTGCTGATGTGGCAGATGATGATATTGACGATGATGTTGTTGTTGACTGGTTTGACGAAGAAGAAACGTCAGAAAGTGAAATCAGTCCGATAAAAGAGGAAGTCAGAAAGGGATTTGATTACTCAAAGATTAAATTCGATGACCCCGAAGTACAACAATTTTGGGATTTGGCAGTCAGTTCTTATTTATCAAGTCCGGATAAAGAAATGTTCGATAAAATGATTGAAGACAGTATGAATAGTATCAGAGAGAAAAGGAAAAAATCCGCACAGTAATACTACAAATAAGGAGGAGCAGAATAATGGAGAAAAAAATTCTTACAAGTCAGCAGACAGGCGACAAGTGCATTTATGTCAAGCACAAGAGCGGACTTGATATATATATATGCGAAATGGAAGGCTTCAGCAGTGTAGAAGCACTTTTCGGCACTAAATACGGCTCTATAAACACAATGTTCAAAATGAACGAAGACAAGGAATATACAGTAGTTCCGGAGGGTATAGCACACTTCCTTGAACACAAACTCTTTGAAAATGAAGACTGCGACGTTTTTGAACTCTATGCCAAAACAGGTGCAAACGGCAACGCCTATACTTCTTTTGACAGAACGTGCTACCTTTTCAGCTGTTCAAAGAATTATCAGGAATCACTGAAAATACTGCTTGATTTCGTTCAGAAACCGTACTTTACTAAAGCAAGCGTTGACAAGGAGCAGGGCATTATCGGACAGGAAATTCAGATGACAAACGATAACCCCGAATGGAGAGTATTTTTCAATATGCTCCGCTGTATGTACCACAACCACCCCGTGAAGATTGACATTGCCGGCACTATCGAGAGCATAGCTCAGATTGACGCTGACTTGCTTTACAAGTGCTACAATACTTTCTATAACCTCAATAATATGGTTCTTTCTATCGCCGGAAACATAAACGCCGATGAGGTTTTGGCTATATGCGACGAATATCTTAAACCTTGCGAGGACAAGGGACTTGAAACTGTATTTCCGGAAGAACCGGACAGCATTGTGCAGTCTGAAATATACGAAACCCAGCCGGTAGGTACGCCGATATTCCATATAGGCTATAAGTGTACTCCATGCGATAAGCAGGAAAGGCTTGATAAAAATATTGCACTTAGTATTGCTTCAGCACTCATTACCGACGCTTCTTCCGATATGTACCAGAGACTTCTCAAAGAGGAAGTAATCAATTCAAGTTTCGGCTCTGAGATTTTCTGCGGTGACGGATATTTTTCAGTTATATTCGCCGGAGAGTCAGTAGCTCCGGAAAAAGTAAGGGATTCACTTGTTGCCGAAATAAAGAGAATTTCCGCTGAGGGTATAGTAGAAAAAGATTTCCAGAGAATAAAGAAATCAATGTACGGTGCTTTAATCAGACAGCTTAACAACGTTGAGGCTGTAGCAAGTATGATGATTGGTGCATATATGGCAGATACTTTGCCGTATGATATAATAGATACTGTTTCCAGCATGACAAGTGAAAAGGTTCTTGAGTATATCCGCCGTGAACTCAGCGAGGATAAGCTTGTTATGTCAGTAGTTGAGGGAGAATCAGATGACTGACGTTCAGGCTATTACAGACCCTTTTGAGATACAGTTTCCCCGACTTAACTGGACTTTTCATATAAATCCTACTGCCTTTACTATATTCGGAATAGATATACAGTGGTATGGAATTATAATAACATTCGGACTTGTGCTTGCTCTGATATATGTTATGCCGAAAATGAAACGTTTCGGGCTTGACGCTGAAAGGGCTTTGGACGCTATAATAGGCGGTGTTCTCGGCGGTATAGTCGGAGCGAGAGCTTATTATGTAATTCTCAACTGGGAAGACTACAGGGGAGATTTCAAGGCTATCATAAATACACGTAACGGCGGTCTTGCGATTTACGGCGGTATAATAGGTGCGATAGCTGTCGGTCTTATAATATGCAAGATACGGAAAGTCAAATTTCTGCCCATGCTTGATATAACAGTGCTTGGTTTTCTGATAGGGCAGGGCATAGGTCGCTGGGGCAATTTTGTAAATCAAGAGGCTTTCGGCACTAATACCGGAAATATTTTCGGCATGACAGGCGGTGAGATTCAAGCCACTATTCTGCGTAATACAGCCTATTCCGACGGCAGTATGGCTGGGCTTGATATGAATTATCTCCAGACGGTTCACCCATGTTTCCTGTATGAATCGGCGTGGTGTCTTTTAGGATTTCTGCTCATCTCGACATACTCAAAGCACCGCAAGTACGACGGGCAGATTTTACTGATGTATATGGCATGGTATGGTGCGGAAAGATTTATAGTTGAGGGTCTCCGCACTGACAGCCTTATGGCAGGAGGTATAAGATTTTCACAGATTTTGTCGCTTGTCATACTTGTGATTTCAGTAGTTATACAGACTGTTATGTTTTTCAGAAGAAAACGCTGTCCGGAAAATTTCATACTGTACTGCGATACTGAAGAATCAAAAGAACTTCTGGAGCAGGCAAGACGTATGAGGTCGGGCGAAGATGACGGCACAGAATACGAGTCTATAACAGACGATGACGAAAGTTCAGACAATTAGGAATTGTGTTATTCATAGTTCCTGTTGATATAAGGCATGAGAAAATATTAAGGAGGAAATTTTTTAAAATGGCACAGATTATTAATGGCAAGGAAGTGTCTGCTTCTGTAAAGGCTGAGGTAGCAGAAGAAACAGCTAAACTCAGAGACGAAAAGGGTCTTAAAGTGGGACTGGCTGTTGTTATTGTCGGAAACAATCCGGCATCAAGAGTTTATGTAAACAACAAGAAAAAGGCTTGCGAGGAAGTCGGTTTTCAGTCCTTTGAGTACGCTCTTGACGAAAACACCACTCAGGAGCAGTTGCTTGACCTCGTGAACGTCCTCAACCGTGACGACAGAGTAAACGGTATACTCGTGCAGTTACCGCTTCCGGCACATATCGACGAGACGGCAGTCATCAATGCTATCTCTCCTGCTAAGGACGTTGACGCTTTCCACCCTGTAAATGTCGGTCACATCATGATAGGAAACTATTCTTTCCTGCCGTGTACTCCTGCCGGAGTTATGCGACTTATTGAAAGTACCGGAACAGACATCACAGGCAAGCAGTGTGTTGTAATCGGCAGAAGTAATATTGTAGGCAAGCCACAGGCTATGCTCCTCTTACAGAAAAACGGCACAGTCACAATATGCCACTCAAAGACAAAGAACCTCAAGGAAATCTGCCTTAGTGCTGATATTCTTGTTGTGGCAATCGGTCGTGCAAAGTTCGTAACCGGCGATATGATTAAAGAGGGTGCTGTCGTAATCGACGTTGGCATGAACCGTGACGAAAACGGAAAACTCTGCGGAGACGTTGAATTTGAATCGGCTGAAAAGAAAGCCTCCTACATAACCCCCGTGCCGGGCGGTGTAGGTCCTATGACAATTTCAATGCTTATGAAAAATACTCTTACCGCCGCAAAACAGCAGGCAGGAATTGAGTAATAATTTTACAGAAGAAAACCTGCTGGACACTCCGGCGGGTTATTTTTTACTGAAATTTCCTCTGTGATTAATTCTAATTATTACAAATTGCTACAAAATATTAAAGTTATTGACTTTTTTAAAAATACCGTGTAGAATATTAATAGCGGTCATATTTTCAATATAAGGACTGTAATATGAATATAAGAAAGAACAAAAAGAAAAAGGGTGGTAAAATGGTTTTCAGCAGTCTGGAGTTTGTCTTCATATTCCTCCCTGCATTTCTGTTGCTTTATGGATTAAGTCCGCCGGCATATAAGAATGCAGTTATTTTTATTTGCAGCGTCATATTTTACGGCATGGGTGTTAAAAGTCCGGTATATATAGTGCTGTTTCTTCTGACGCTTCTTTTCAATTTTATTATAGGGCAGTTTATAGGGGCTTTTCCGAAAAGTAAAAAAGTGTGGCTGATAATCGGCATTGTTTTTAACTTTTGGTGGTTGCTTTTCTTCAAATACACAGGTTTTGCGTTTGAGAATATAAACGCATTTTTTCACTCAGAACTTCCAGTTAAGGATATTATACTGCCAATCGGAATAAGCTTTTATACATTCCAGAATGTTTCATATATAATTGACGTTTACAGGGGAAAAGCAGACCCCGAAAAGAACATAATAAACTATGGTGCGTACATAAGTATGTTTCCGCAGTTGATAGCAGGACCTATTGTAACGTATCAGACGGTTGCGGAACAGCTTAAAGACCGTCACCACGCTATCGCAAAGGTTGAGGACGGTTTAAAGACCTTTACTATAGGACTTGGCTATAAAGTACTGATTGCCAATCAGCTTTCTGGACTGTGGAGCGATATTTCAATGATAGGCTATGAAAGTATTTCCACACCGCTTGCATGGCTCGGAATAATCGCATACTCCTTTCAGCTTTACTTTGACTTTTACGGATATTCACTCATGGCTATCGGTCTCGGCAAGATAATGGGTTTTGACCTTCCGACAAACTTCGACTATCCGTATCTTTCGCTCACTATGACGGAATTTTGGAGACGTTGGCACATCACGCTCGGCTCATGGTTCAGAGAATACATATACATTCCACTGGGTGGCAACAGAAAAGGCAAAACAAGACAGATTCTCAATACTCTCGCCGTATGGCTTTTTACAGGTCTGTGGCATGGTGCAAGCTGGAATTTCGTGCTGTGGGGACTTGTGCTGTTTATTCTGATAATAACTGAAAAATTCTGGATTGGTGAATTTCTTAACAAGCACAAGATTGCCGGTCACTGCTATATGTTCTTGATAATTCCTGTCACATGGCTTATATTTGCCATTACTGATTTTCATGAACTCGGCATATACTTTAAGAGACTGTTTCCGTTCATTCCGCAGGAAAAGGGCGTTATACTTGACGGGGACTATATCAAATATCTGAAAATATACTGGAAATTCTTTGTTGCAGGAATAATCTTCTCCACAAGATTACCGCAGAAACTTTACACAAGATTCAAAAAAACTTTTGTATGTGCCATTATACTGCTTGCGATATTCTGGGGAGCTGTATACTGTATGTACAAAGGCATGAACGACCCGTTTATGTATTTCAGATTCTGATTTTAAGGGAGATAACAGAATGAAAAAATTCAAACAATGTATGTATACGATTCTTCTGATGATAACATGCTTTGTTGCTTCGCCTATGATTTTTAAGCAGATATGGCAAAGCAGTAAGGAAATAGAGCCTGCTTCTTCAAAGAAACCTCCGGTGATAGACATTAACAACAAAACAACCGAGCCGACGGAAAATACTTCTGTGCCGAAAAATAACTCTGAAAATCCTGCCGAAGATGTACCGGATTCAACAGCACCGTATACTGAGCCGGTAACTACCGCACCGCTTCCGCCTGCTCCTGTCTTTGTAAAGAGTGATTCGTCATATTTCGACGACGCTCTCTTTATCGGCGATTCACGCACTGTAGGTATATACGAATACGGTACTCTTAAAAATGCTGATTACTTCTGTAGTGTAGGACTTGCCTCATATAAGATAGAAAGCGAATATATAAACGGCACTTCAATCTATGATATGCTTTCTTCTGAGCAGTACGGAAAAGTCTATATCATGCTCGGCATAAATGAGGTCGGAAACGATTTCGACTATACAATGAATGCCTTTGTCAAGCTGATAAATCTTGTAAAGGAATATCAGCCCGATTCGCTGATTTATATTATGGGTAATCTTCATGTTACTCAGACAAGGCAGTTACAGGGCGATACCATAAACAACGAAAATATAAATAGTCTCAATTCTGCTATGGCTGAATTTGCTGACGGCGAAAAAGTTTTCTACCTTGATGTAAATGAAATATTTGATGATTCAGACGGCAACCTCATGTCTGAATGCAGTAACGACGGCGTACACGTGCTTGCAAAATACTATCAGACATGGTGTGACTGGCTCTGTATGAATACCGTGCCGGCAGAATCTGAGCAGGAAGAAACAGAAGAAAATACTGAAACAATTCCCGAAAATTTCGACTTTACCTATGAACAGAATGACGAAAACGGCGGTTTATACTACTGATTATATTTTTCCGGATAATATTATAAATACTATCCGGATTTTTTATTGACAAGTTTATGTATTTATGATAAAATTAATATGATATTTTGTACTATTTTAATGAACTGAGGGTGATGTTTTGAATACTTATTCTTCCTTTTCACATACTTTTGCAGGTGCTTTTCATATACAAAACAGAATAATATGTCAGGACTATTCAGTTTCGTATGACTGCCCTAAATATTCATTTGTGGCAGTGGCGGACGGTCATGGCAGTCCTCAGTATATCCGCACGGACAGGGGGGCTAAACTTGCTGTTGAATGTGCCGGAGAGTGTACAGAGGAATTTATGGATTTGCTTGACGGTGCTGAAATACTGCTCAGTACCGAAAAAAAAAGACGCAGGCTTTTTTCTATGCTCTGGCGTAATGTCGTTTCAATGTGGTATGACAAGGTGGCAAACGACTATATAAATAATCCTTTTACAGAAGAAGAACTTAAAAGCATTCCCGAAGAACTTTCTGACTACCGGCAGTATTACAGGGACGGAAATTTTCTTATAGCTTACGGTACTACTCTGGAGTTTTTTGTCGTGTCACGTGAATTTGCTTTCGGCGTACAGATAGGCGACGGCAAATGCGTTATTGTGGCAGATGACGGCTCGGCTTACAGCCCTATTCCCGACGACCCGCTGTGCAACGGAAATGTAACGTCTTCCATGTGTCAGGATGATGCGAATACTTCTGCACGGTTCTGTTATTTTGAAAAAAACGCTATACCTCCGGCGGTATTTATCGGTACGGACGGCGTTGACAAGTCGTGCTGGAATGAGGAACAGCTTTACGACCTATACCGTGAACTTGCTATTATGTTTGCCGAAAAAGGCTTTGCTGAAGCTAACCTTTATCTTAGAAAGTTTCTTCCGGAAATCAGTGCTAACGGTGTTGGCGATGATATTTCATGTGCCGGAATAATAAATATACCTGTTCTGAAAAAATGCATTGACGAACTTAGAAACTCTGCTGAAGAAGAAAATACAGAAGACAGATTTGATGTTTTCTTAAGCACAGACGATATAAAGGCTTTTATGTCAGTCCTTATTGAAGATACTATAGCCTCATGGGACGAGACTGATATATATGCAGTATCGCTTTTTGTATATGACGACGAAGATAACCCTTGCAAGCCTACTGTAGTTTTGGGGTACAATACAGAGACGGAATATCAGAAAAATATAAAATTTGCAGATAACTCTCAGGACGCACGCTGGAATTATATTTTTTGGTTACAGAATAATGAACTCAGTTTCGGTACTGACGATACCGCACGAATCGTAAGGCAGTGGATTATAAGCAGTGGTTATCCGTATGACGAAGACGCTGATTCTTCAGAAAGTCACCGATATATGCGTATTACAAAGGCTTTTACCGAAATGCTCGCCGAAATCGTACAGGAGCTTCACTCGTCCGGTTTTATTCTGAGAACTTTCGGCAAGGATATACCTGTGCTTATTCACAACCTTGACTATAACAATGAAGTCGCTGAACTTAATATGCTCGCCAACTGTAGCGACTCGATAAGAGACTTTGTTAAATTCTGCAAGGAAACTGGCTGAATAATGATTTTTTTGGAGGACTTAAATGAAATCACAACAATTTAAAAGCTTGGCACTTCAAATGGAATTGCAGGGTAAACTATCACAACTCAATGCCCTTAATACCAGATTCGCCGAACAGCTTAAAAAGTCCATACTACAGGAGGCTGTACAGGGTAAACTCGTACCGCAAGACCCCGACGACGAGCCGGCAAGCGTACTCCTTGAGCGTATAAAAGCCGAAAAACAGAAACTCATAAAACAGGGCAAAATAAAAGACAATAAAAAATCAGATGTAATAAAAAGCGAAGAAATTCCATTTGATATTCCTAATAGCTGGGAATGGATACGTTTTTCTAATCTTGTACATTTTTCTATGGGCAAAACTCCACCCAGAAAAGATACGGAATATTGGGAAAATCCGATATATTCATGGGTATCAATTGCTGATATGTCGTCAGACAACACTATTTATTCTACAAAAGAAATGGTTAATCAATATTCGGATGATAAAATTTTTAAAAATAATATAAGCCCTGTTGGTACTCTAATTATGAGTTTCAAGCTGACTGTCGGTAAAGTCTCTATATTGGGCATAGACGCATATCATAACGAGGCGATAATATCTATTTTTCCTTTTATTGACGATGATAAAATAGTTACGTCATATTTATTTAAGATTTTACCGTTAATAGCTCAAAGCGGTGATACTAAAACCGCTATAAAAGGTGCTACATTAAATTCGGATAGTTTAAGCA
This sequence comes from Ruminococcus flavefaciens, assembly GCA_023667045.1. Classification (GTDB taxonomy): domain Bacteria; phylum Bacillota; class Clostridia; order Oscillospirales; family Ruminococcaceae; genus Ruminococcus; species Ruminococcus flavefaciens_AC. Next base: position 554,882 of record JAMPAU010000001.1, read on the forward strand.
AATTATTGATACCACTACCGCCCCTTGCTGAGCAGAAACGCATAGTAGCCAAAGTAGATGAACTTATGAAATACTGCAAAATGCTTTAAAATAATAAAGTCGCTGAATAATATAGTGATTATCGGGGGATTATCATATGAAAATCAAAACTGACAGAGCAGGCAGGATAGAGGCGGTCGTAACCCGTAAGGAAATTTTTTCACTGCCATGCTATTATACCGAAACAGGCAGAAAACGTTATATCAATATCAGAGATTATGATATGCTTTTATATGACATCTATGACGAGTACGGCAGAAGAATAAAGGCTTACTGGTACGGTGAATGGTGGGAAAAACACTTCAATGACAGAAACCATACGGCTTTTGATATTGACTGCAATGCTATTACCGGAACAATAACAAAATGTCGCCGTAATATGTATGAGTGGGAATATATTGAAAATTACTGGAAAAGAAAAAAATAGTTTTTTGTGTCGGATTGATATAAGAATTTTTTTCAGTTATTCAGCAGTCTTTCACACAATTTACATATCTGCGGTCTATAATACAACCATAGAAAGATAAAACAAAAGAAAAACAACGGAATTGGGAATTTAAAAAATGGTGATTTTATGAGTAATTTTTTTAACCGCATTATGATGACTGCTATGACTTTTGCTGTTATGGCAACAGCTTGCAGTGATAATAGTGGCAATTCTGATTCCGGAAAGACAACTACCGAGAAAATGACAACTACTATTTCAGCCGGAACAAGTGATATTTCTGAACCGGCTGAAGAAAATGAAAAAACTGAAACTTCTACAAAAAGTTCTGAGATACAGTCGCTTCCGGTGAAAAAGACTTCTAATAGTGAGCTTTTTTCTGACAGAGACCTTAATCCAGATTATTCACAGATTACCGCTGAAATTATCCTTAACGGAAAAAGTGCAGAAGTGAAAGGCAACGGTGTTTCAGTGAAAGGCTCGACGGTAACGATTACGGACGAGGGTATATATCATATAACAGGTACTCTTGACGACGGTCAGATTATTGTTGACGCTGAAAAAAACAAGGTTCAGCTTGTGCTTGACAACGCTGAGATAAATTGCAGTAATTCTTCTGCGGTTTACATTGTAAGTGCTAAAAAGACCTTTATCACGCTTGCTGACGGCAGTAAGAACATTATTTCTGACGGCTCTGAATATGAGTACGCCGACAGCTCACAGGACGAACCCGACTCGGCTGTTTTCAGTCACGATTCACTGACTATAAACGGTACTGGTGAACTTGAGGTTAACGGAAACTATAATGACGGCATTCGCTCAAAAGACGACGTTGTTATTACCGACGGTAAGATTACAGTGAATGCAGCCGGTGACGCTATAAAAGGCAAGGACTATGTAGCAGTTGCAGACGGCGATATTAACCTTACATCAGGCAAACACGGCATAAATGCCAGCAATACGGCAGAAGATGCAGAGGGTTTTGTATACATCGAGGGCGGAAACTTTAATATAACGTCCGGCGGTGGAAGTTCAGAATCAACCAAAACTCATACCGATGATTTCGGCGGAGGCTTTGGCGGTGGCGGTATGGGTCACGGCGGAGGTTTCGGCAAAGGCGGAGGATTTAATAAAGACGATATACCGGAAGATTTCGGTGACTTTAACCCCGAAGATTTTGAAAACTTCAATCCCGAAGACTTTATGCCTAATGGAATGCCCGATGAAAACTTTGAACAGCAAAACCTCGCATATACGGCAGATACTGAAAGCACTGATAATACTGAAAATACTGTAAGTCCGAAAGGCATAAAGGCAGTCGGCGAGATAAATATAGTCGGCGGTACTTTTAATATAAATTCGGCTGATGATTCAGTTCACTCTGATTCAGACGTTGTTATATCGGGCGGTACTATTAATATTGATTCCGGCAACAAGGGCATTCATGCCGACGCTACAGCAAGCATTAACGGCGGTGCAGTGAATATAACAAAGTCCTATGAGGGCATTGAAGCAACTGTCATAAATGTGACAGACGGAAAAGTTGAAATTGTCGCCTCTGATGACGGATTCAATTCAAGCGACGGTGTAACCGACCAGTCCGGCATGGGAACATATTCCAATGATATTGAACTGAATATCAGTGGCGGATTCGTTTATGTAAGTGCCGACGGCGATGGTCTTGATTCCAACGGCAATATAAATATTACCGGCGGTACTGTCATAGTAAATGGTCCGGAAAACAGCGGTAACGGTGCTTTGGACAGCAACGGCGAAATTATCATTAACGGTGGTACAGTGGTTGCAGTTGGGATGTCCGGAATGGCTGAAAGTCCAACAGAAAGTTCTGCACAGAATTGCGTTTCAGCGACTTTTGACAGCACTTACGAGGGCGGAACTCTTGTCACACTTCTGGACGATTCCGGAAATGAAATAATGAGTTTTGCACCGGAAAAAAGTTTTGACAATATAATTATAAGTTCTCCGGATATTAAAACCGGAACAGCTTATACTTTCTATACAGGGGGTACTTCCTCAAAGAGTGAGACACGCGGACTTTACGAAAACGGCGGTTACAATAACGACGGTACAGAGTCCGGAAACTTCACGGCTGAAAGTTCCGTTTCATACGTGGGTAAACAGTCCATGATGGGCGGTGGCGGTATGGGTCACGGCGGTGGCGGAGGAATGCACGGCGGTATGAACAAGGGCGGAGATTTTGACTTCTCAGAACTCCCCGACGATATGCCCGAACCTCTCGACATGAACGGCGGTCGTGATTTTAAACAGCCCCGTCAGTAAATTTTGCTATCTTCTAATTTCATATAAACCACCCTATAACAGTGAGAGCCGGAGCAATCCGGCTTTCATTGTTTTTTATTGACTTTTCATATATGGCGTGTTACAATATGAGTAATATAAATTTGATGTTAGGAGCGTACGCATGAAGAAAATACTTATAACAGGCGGGATTGTATTCGTGAGCCGATATATAGCAGAATACTATGTAAAAAAGGCTATGATGTATATGTAATTAACCGGAACAGCAGAGAGCAGTCGGCAGGTGTACATCTGATTGAGACAGACCGACATGATTTAGGCGACAAACTCCGTGAAATTCATTTTGATGTTGTAATTGATACCGGATATAATTCTGAAGATGTCAGACTTTTACTCAATGCATTAGGAAGTTATGACGATTATATTTTTATAAGTTCAAGTGCTGTATATCCCGAATACTGCAAAATGCCTTTTACAGAAGATACATCATTAGGTTTCAACAGATACTGGAAAGAATATGGAACAAACAAAATTTCAGCAGAAGAAACTTTGCAGAAAATAAACCCGAATGCTTATATTCTCCGACCGCCCTATTTATATGGCTCTATGAATAATGTTTACAGAGAGGCATTTGTTTTTGAATGTGCCTTGAAAAACAGGAAATTTTATCTGCCTAAAAACGACAGCATGAAATTGCAGTTTTTTCATGTGTATGATTTATGCAGATTTGCGGACATAGTTTTACAGAAAAAGCCTGACCGGCATATTTTTAATGTCGGTAACAGAGAATTGATTTCAGTTCGTGAATGGGTTGAAATCTGTTATAATATTGCTGGCAAATCAGCAGAGTTTGTAAAAGTATATGATGATATTGAACAGAGAAACTATTTCAGCTTTTATAATTATGAATATTGTCTGGACGTTTCAGAACAGTATAAGCTCATGACCGATACTATGCCGTTATATGACGGTCTGAAAGATTCTTTTGAGTGGTATAAAAATAATCCGGAAAAAGTAATAAGAAAGCCGTTTCTTGAATATATAGATAATAATTTGATTTAGGGGGATTAATATGAAAGACAAGGCAATTGAAATATAGACTAAACTTTCACTGCCTTACGTGCTTATTGATATTTCTGAATGGGACGAACACTTTATTTTTCAGTTCAATGAATTTGACGGCAATCAGACTGATTATCTGACCGGAAAGTTTGGTATAGTATATTTAGGAAAAGGCATGGAATGCAGTTTTGATTGTGATATAACTATAGGAAACGTCTATGATTTTGCCGTTGCTTTGGAAAATGCCTATGAATATATTAAAGGCGGTAAAGCAGTGCTTGCTAATTATGGTTCTTTGGACAGAAGTAATCTGTCTGTGGTTTTTGACGGGAAAGGACACTGTGAGGTTACCGGAAAATTTCTGAATGCAGATAACTTCTATAAAAGCGGTATAAGTTTTGCGTTTTCGCTTGACCAGACACATATAAACGATATTTTAATAAAAATGGATATTTTCTTTGAAGAATTGCATCGCATTCAAGGTCACAATAAATATTTTTAGTTATGTTTTTTATATACATAATGCCGAATTGTATTGACATTATGCTTTTTGTATGGTATACTTTGTATCATGGAAAGTTTTTTCATGTATATTAAAATATTATATTGGAGAAAGTTATGAATAGTGTATCAATACTGGGTGCAGGAACATGGGGAATAGCTATAGCACAGATGTTGTCATCATACTGTAATGTTACTGTATGGTCTGCAATTGAAAGTGAAATAGATAATCTTAGTGCAACTCATATACACCCCAATCTGAAAGACGTAAGGCTTGCTGAAAGCATATTATTTACTAAGGATATTTCTGTGGCGTGCAGAAATAAATATATTGTCATGGCAGTGCCGTCTGTTTATGTCCGCAGTACTGCACAGACGATTTACAGCTATGTTGATGATACAAAAATTATTATTGATGTCGCAAAGGGTCTGGAAAAAGACACCTGTCTTACAATGACCGGAGTTATCAGAGATGTTTTAGGCGAAAAGTGCGGAAATATAGTTGCACTCACAGGACCTACTCATGCTGAGGAAGTTATAAAGGGTATGCTGACAACTATCGTCTCCGCCTCTGAAAATGCTGAAAATGCCTGCACAGTACAGAAACTTTTCACCAATGATACAATGAGAGTATACACAAACCCCGATACTCTCGGCGTGGAGATATGCGGTTGTATAAAGAATATTATTGCCATAGCATCAGGAGTTTCGGCTGGTCTCGGTTATGGAGACAATATAAGGGCGGCACTTATCACCAGAGGTTGTGCTGAAATGACAAGGCTCGGCATTGCTATGGGCTGTATGCCACAGACTTTTTACGGACTTGCCGGAATAGGCGACCTTATTGTTACAGCTTCCAGTATGCACAGCAGAAACAACAGGGCAGGTTATTATATCGGGCAGGGATTGACTGTAGACGAGGCTGTGAAAAAAGTCGGCATGGTGGTTGAGGGCATAAACGCCATAAAGCCGGTAATGCAACTTGCCGAAAAATACGGCGTTGAAATGCCTATAGTTGAGGGCATGAACGACGTTATATATAATGGTTGCGACGCTAAAACAACAGCTAAAAAAATATTCAGCAGAGAACTGAAATCAGAAGTAGAAAAATACCCGTTTGACATTGCAGGTATAGAATAAATTATTACTCCGGTGCATTATGTACCGGAGCTTTTATTTGAATCGTTTTCGTTAAGTATATTGCTTAAACGTCTGTATTTGCCGTCCACAGTGCCGTACAGACATACTTCACTGCATAGTGTGCCTATATAGTCAGAATCAAGCGACTGCCTTTCACCGCCGGCGTTTATTCCGAACAGAGCGTTATTAATATCATAGCTGTGGTTCTTCTTGAATCCCGACCATGTGAGATTTTTTATATCTGTGTCAACGTTTTTTTCATATATAATCTTGTCGCCGGAAATGGATATAGTAAAGAAGTGTTCATATCTTGTTTCCTTGTCGAAATCAACAGACGGCTCTATGCTCCTCAGAAATCCGGACTTTTTATATACTGTAATCTCTGTATCAAAACCATACGGCAGATTTTTCAGATAGTCAGTTTCGTCAGCACCTATCTGCATTTCCATAACTTTCGACTCGCCGTTATAGAAAACCGCTCTGTATTCATAGTGATAGCCTGAACCGCCTCCACGTCCGGACGGCGTTGAATATCTCTGTGAATCAATATAGCAGTTGTTTACGGTGAAAGTTTCATAGTCGTCTGTGATGAGGTCGGATATGCACTGACATGATATACCAAAGTCTGCAAATGAGGTGTTTTTTATGTATTTCTGTTCTTTCAGATGTGGACTTGTAAGGCACGTAAACAATATAACAGGTGTAATGAGACTAAGAAGTACAGTTCCGCAAAACTGAAACTTTGATTTGCGGAAGTCCATGCCTTTCAGTATGCGTATTCCTATTATTGCATCGGGTACAGCTATGGCGATTCCGCATATAGTACGCAAAGCAGTGGCAAGTATTATATTCCTCAGACCCTTTTCGCCAAGCATTGTATCATATAATAATGACTAAACTAAAAATATTGCAAATAAAGCTATTATCCATACTGCAACGATAACTTCAAATTTTTCGGGTTTTTCAATTTTCATATAATCACCTCTGTTTTCTGAATTATACTATATTTCTGTGAAAAAGTCAACTGTACTGGTATTAAAAAATAAATCAAATCTGGCACTTGAAAAACTCCTGTGTTATGTTTATAATTAAACATATTCAGAAAGGAGCGTTTTTTATGGACGGATAATTTTTATTTTTGAAAAAGGTATTGACTATTTTTCAGAAATAGGGTATTATATAAGTGTATGTTAAATTCAATAAACGGAAATACTCCGGAACGAGAGGAACATTGTTTTATAATGCCTGAATCAAGAAAAATAATCATAGCTCTTATTGGGGCATTAATGACGGGAGTTTCAGCTGTGGCAGGCTGTTATTTTTCGTCAGCGGAACTTAACCGCTCAAAATATACTGTTCTGGGGGTTGACGTTTCAAATTATCAAGGTCTCATAGACTGGGATATGCTTGAAGAGCAGGACGTTTCCTTTGCCTTTATAAAGGCTACTGAGGGTAGCGGTCATGTTGATGAATCGGCAAGGCGTAACCTTGAAAGAGCCTCTGAAACCAGTATAAAAAAATCAGCCTATCACTTTTTCAGTTTTGACAGTGCCGGCGAAACTCAGGCAGAAAATTATATTTCAGTGGTCGGGGCAGACGAAATTGATATGCCTCCGGTCGTTGACATTGAGTACTATGCCGACAAAAAATCAAACAAGCCGGACAAGGACGAGGCTGAAAAAATACTCCGTCCTCTCTTGGAAAACCTTGAAGAATACTACGGAGCAAAACCTATAATATACACTACTTTTCCGGTGTATATGCGTTACGTGAGGGAAAGTTTCAGCGACTATCCTCTGTGGATTAGAAACGTTAACTGCGAACCCGACCTTATTGACTGGAAGTTCTGGCAGTACTGCGACAAGGGCGAACTATACGGCTACAACGGCGAGGAAAAATATATAGACCTTAACGTCTATAACGGCACTATGGAACAGTTTTTAGCGGAATTTCCATAAAATAAAGCTTTTAAAGGGGGATTGGCTTATGGAACAAAACGGCGTGCGTTATAAACTTGACTTCATGTTTATGCCTTTATTGGCAGAAGATAATGGCATTGAGTTGGTAAACGCAATTATTGAAAGTCATGGCGGAATACTTTGTGATATATTCAATTCATATTATGATGAGTTTGGAAATAAATTATTCTTTAAGGACAATCCGAAACACTTCATTGAAGAACAGTTTACCGTTACCGAAAAAGTTTTTGATGATGAAACTAATATAATACATATATCATTGCCGGAAGAACATACAGGGTCGTTTGTATATTGTACTGCATATGTTTTTGTGTGTGGTATGAAAGATGATTCCTGTTCAATGTACACGATTGAAAAAAGCATGGGTGATATTACATTTATCGGTAAAATGAGTAATGGCAATCATATGAATTTGGGTTTTGCTACTGGTTCTGTAGACGGAGATATTCAGCGTATCAGAGATTTAACTTATAACGAGTAATATCTCAATATTTATTATTTCATTTCCGTGAAAAATTTAACATACGAGGGCAATTATTATGAAAACAGAAAATGAAAGAATACGTTTACTTACACTCACAGGTATGCTTACCGCACTCACAACGGTTGCGACTATTGTCATACAGATACCTACACCTACAAAGGGATATGTAAATCTCGGCGACACTATCGTTAATATTTCCGCATGGATTCTCGGCGGTATGTATGGCGGTTTTGCCGGAGGAGTAGGCTCTGCACTGGCGGATATTATAACAGGTTATGCTATATATGCACCCGCAACGCTTATTATCAAATTCCTTATGGCGTTTGCGTGTTTCAAGGTTTACAGCGTGTGCAGAAAGAAATTAAATTCGCTTGCTTCACGGATAATTTCCGTTATTGTTTCAGAGATTATAATGATAACTGGATATGATATTTTCACCGGATTCATGTATCATTCTGTACATTCGGCTATATTTGCAATTCCGGAATTTGTCGTACAGGGAATAATGGGAGCTGTTTTTTCTGTAGTGCTGTATGAGTGTATAATTAAACGTGTTCCTGCTTTGAGACATAAATAAGTATATTGTGTCCGGTTTTATGGACATCAAATAAATAACAGGAGGGTATTTTATTATGAAATACTACATCGGAATCGACCTCGGCGGTACTAACATTGTAGCAGGTGTTGTTGACGAGGAATACAACATCATCGCTAAGGCAAGCACAAAGACAAACTGCCCACGTCCCGAAAAGGAAATCGCTGACGATATGGCAAGAATGGCACTTCAGGCAACCAAGAATGCCGGTCTCAGCATTGACCAGATTGAATGGGTAGGCGTTGGCACTCCCGGCATCGCCAACAGTGCAACGGGTATTATTGAATACTCAAATAATCTTGGTTTCAAGAATACTCCAATGGTAAAGTACATTCAGGAAACTATCGACAAGCCGGTTTTCATTGAGAACGACGCTAACGCAGCAGCTTACGGCGAATACGTTGCCGGAGCAGCTAAGGGTGCAAAGAATGCTGTCTGCATTACTCTTGGTACAGGCGTAGGCGGTGGAATAATCATTGACGGAAAAATCTACTCCGGTTCTAATTTCGCCGGAGCTGAAATTGGTCATACTGTAGTGCAGGTTGACGGCGCACAGTGTTCATGTGGAAGAAAGGGCTGTTTTGAGGCATATTCTTCTGCTACAGGTCTTATTAGAATGACTAAAGAGGCTATGGCTGAGTGTCCGGACAGCATAATGAATAAAATGGCTGAGGAAAAAGGCAAGGTTACTGCACGTACATCTTTTGACGCTATGAGAGCAGGAGACAATCCGGCTAAGGTTGTTGTGGATAAGTACATAAAGTATCTCGCCGCAGGTATCACTAATACAATAAATATCTTCCAGCCCGATGTGCTTTGTATCGGCGGTGGCGTATGCAACGAAGGCGACCCACTTCTTCTTCCGGTAAAGGCTCTTGTAAAGGAAGAAGTCTACACACGCAATTCCGAAAAGAATACCGAGATTGTTATTGCTAAACTCGGCAACGACGCTGGGATTCTTGGTGCGGCATTCCTCGGACGTGCAAACGCTTAATTTTTAAATATTTATATTTTTTGGCTGTATGTACAGTTTTCACTATGGAAATTTGTGCATATAGCCGATTTTTTTATTTTTATGCAACAATTCTGTTGTTTTACGGCACTGAATAATTGAAACGTTTCAAAAGAGGTGATACATATGAAAGATTTTTCCGCAGACGTGAAACTTGCAAAAAAAGGCGATACTTCAGCATTTTCAAGACTTTATGAAACTGTCTACAGAGACCTTTATAATATAGCACTGTACAGTCTCAGAAGTCCGCATGATGCAGGAGACGTTGTAAGCGATACTGTACTTGACGCATACTGCTCAATAGATAAACTAAGAGAGCCGGAAAAATTCCGCAACTGGATAATGAAGATTCTTTCCGCAAAGATAAAACGTAGGCAAAAAGAGTATTTCAACGTTAAAGAGGAAATCGGCGAGGATTTCCCTGATATAGACGATTTTGACTATGATTCAGTCGAGCTGAAAGAAGCACTGAACAGGCTTGACAGTCAGTCACGGCTTATACTTTCAATGTCGGTACTCGGCGGATATACAAGCGACGAGATTTCAGAAATATGTGATATGAAGTCCGGTACAGTGAGGTCAAGGCTTTCACGGATAAAAGAAAAATTACGGCTTGAACTTACACCAGAAATTTAGAAAGGAGAGTTTTTTTATGAATAAGAACGACGAAAAAGTTAAAAAATTTCTTGAAAAAGAAGATATTCCGGAAGAACTCGCTCCGGAAAACATAAAGAAAATGCTTGACGAAAAAGCACCCTCAAAAAAGCGTGGCAATATAAGTGTTGCCGGACGTGTGGGGGCATTGGTTGCGTCACTGGCGGTAATCGCCGGCGGTACTCTTGCCTACACAAATGTAAACAAGGACAGCGAAAAATATACAAATTGCTGGTCATTGCCTGAAACAAGTCAGAATGCCATAGCTCCGGCAACTGATGAGGATATTGAACTATTGGCAAGCACCGGCAACTACATGACAGGTGCGGAAGACTATGAACAGATTTACACTATGATGAAAAAAGCCACCAATAAAAATAAATCTGTACAAAGTGCAAGGTCTTCCGATACAATGGCAGACGGTGCAATAGAAATAGCAGAAGAAGCCGTTTCCGATGACGCATATTATGACAGCGACAACGAATATTTCAACGACGTAGAAACTGTTGATATAGCATCAACGAATGAATCCGCAACAATGGAATCCGGAGCAGGTGCAGGCGAGGAATTTTCCGAAACATATAATCAAGAAGAAAACGTACTTGAAGCTGATATTGTCAAGACTGACGGCAAAAATATATATTACATTGACAACAGTTACAGTAAAGACAACGTTCAGTCCGTCAACTATGCCACTGTAGATAAGGGAACATTTACAGGTTACGGAAAAATCAATATAAGTGATACAGTTTCTGATTATTTCGGCGACGAGTACGAAACAAATGTATATCTGACGGATATGTATTTGTATAACGATATGCTTGTTGTGCTTGGTACTTCAAACAGATATAACAATACAGACGATTCTTATATATGGAAAGATACTACTTTTGTGTCGTTCTACACAACGGACGAAACACCACAGCTTATTGACGTTTACTATCAGGACGGCAGTTATAAAGATGTCCGCATAAGTCCGGAGGGCTATATGTACCTTGTAACCTGTTATTCGTCATGGGATTTCTATGAGATTGACAGCTATGAGGAAATCGAAAGATATATACCAACGTGTGGCGTTTCCGGCAATATGGAATGTCTTCCGGCAGGGGATATATTACTTCCGGAAGAAGCCTTTGAAGATATGTATAATCTGAGTTATACAGTTGTCGGCGGTATTGACCTCACACAATCTGGAACTTTCACCCCTGTTGACACAAAGGCACTTGCCGGATATACAGGCGAGATATACTGTTCCGGCGGTAATATGTATACGACTTCCGGCTGGGACGATACTGATATTACACGCATTTCCATAAATTCCGGCATGATTACTCCGGAGGCTTCCGGCACAGTCAGCGGACGTGTCAACGACCAGTTTTCCATGAGTGAGTATAACGGTTATTTCAGAATTGCCGTTACCAACGACGAATACAAGGATGTTTTCCATAGCTACCGTGACGAATATGACGATTCTGCATGGGAGCGTATAAAAGACAAAATCACAGGCGAGGGATATTATTCACATGAACTTGTAAAGCGTGATAATAGAGTATACGTTCTTGATATGGACTTGAATGTTGTCGGCAGTGTGGAGGATTTCGGCATTGACGAGGAAATAAAGTCTGTTAAGTTCAGCGGTGATATGGCATACGTCGTGACATACGAACAGACAGATCCATTATTTGCAATAGACCTCAGCGACCCGACTAATCCGACAATCCTTGACGAATTTAAGATACTCGGTTACAGCACGTATATGCAGGAGTGGGGAGACGGTCTGTTACTGGGATTCGGTGTGAATGCCGACGAAAACGGCATTGAAACAGGCATAAAGCTGACAATGTTTGATAATTCTGACCCTTACAACCTCAATGCCCTTGCAACATATACGCTTGACGCAGATGAAAACGAATGGTTATATTCTGAAGCTATATGGGAACGCAAAGCATTATTAATTGCTCCGGAAAAGAACTTAATCGGCGTGCCTGTTATAGTAGAGGGTTACGCATATTATGACGTTGATTATGAAACAGAATGGAACAATACCGCTAAATATATGTTCTTCTCATATGACGACGGCGAGTTTACTCTAAAGGGTGAAATAAGCCGTGATGAGAATACCGCATGGGTAGAGGGTTTCAGCAGAGCTGTATATGTCGGCGACTATGTATATGCACTGTCATGCGATAAATTCATATCAGCGGACATTGAAACAATCACTGAATGCGATGTGGTTTATTTCGACGACGTGACGGAATATCAGTTGCTTGTTGAGCCGGAAACAGAACCCGAAACCGAAGAACCTACCGAATCCACAACAGAAGAAGAAACAACTGAACCCGAAATAGAAATTACTACTGAAGAAGAAAACGGTCAGTTTGTTATGGGGTGCAGAGTTTTGGAAGTAAATGACGGCAGTATATTTTGCCGTGAAGTTAATACAGAAAATGAATATGTTGTATCGCTTAAAGATGTTGCCGACTTGGAAGATGTTAAAAATCTGATTGTCGGAAACTATGTGGAAATAACCTTTGACGGAGACATAGCCGAAACTTATCCTATGCAGATAAATACGGTCTATAAAATAAAAATTTTGGCAGACATAGACGATTAATCAAAAAGACCGCTCCGGCGGTCTTTTTGTTGACTTTTTTAGGATTCAATGTTATAATTGTAAAAATAATATTTTATATTCAGGAGTTATTATTTTGAAAAAGAAAATTTTATTTGCTTATAAAACAAAGTCTTCTATGTGTTATAATGTACTGGATTATTGTGAATATAAAGGTTTTTTGTTTACGGTTTATACTGACGGCACAGCAGAGTATAGTTTGTATGTCATGCCGGATATTCCGAAAATAACGAAAACTTTTATAATAAGCACAGAGACCTTAAAAGCAATTGTTTCTATCATTGAAAAATATATGGATATATTATTGGCTGTGCCTTTATCTCTTGACAACAGTATACTTGACGGAGATTATAATGAATTTACTTTTTATAATAAGAAAATATATGCATCAAATATAAATACATATGATATTGAAGAAATTAAAAAATCGGATTACGAATACTATAAAAATTATTATATAAATATGGTTCATGAAAACAATGTTATGAAAGTTTTCAGTAAGATATGTGGCATTATCAGAAAAAACAATAATATAGATATGGATTTATATAAATTTGAAGTTATAAAGAGTAATGTTTTATTCGGACACAGCTATATGATATTATTTTCAGACAGTGGTTATAGTATTGATATATATAATGACTGCACAGCAGTTTATTCTGATTATATATGCTATAATAAACCGTATAATTCTGTAAGCTTTAAAATCGCCCCTAAAACACTTCAGAAAATTCGTGATATTCTTGATAAAAAACGTGAGACAGTTTATTCATTTGATTCGCATATCAAGGGCAACTGTGAAGACGGTTACAGTAATGTATTCATATTTAATGATAAAAAAACTGAGATTACAAGAATATCTTCATTGCTTGACAGAAAGTATAGTTGGTTTGAAGAAACACATATTGAGCAGTCCGAAAATATTTTACAGATATTTAATGATATATGCAGTATACTTAAAAAATATAATTATGCAGATATGGACTTATATAAATGCAGATTGTTAAAGAATAATAAATAAAATTGGAGAGGTGATAACATGGATAAAGGAACAGAAATCTATAAAAAACTCATTGATGAACTCGTTGAGATGTCGGGAAGTTGCGTTGACGCTGACCGAATAAGAAGTCGTGAAACAGACAGCAAAATGAAAAATATACTTCTGAAACTTACTCCGGAAGACAGAGAGATTTTAGCGGATTACGTTACAAAAGCCTATGCAGACGGGATATTTGATGTACTTGATTTGTTGGAATGGTACGCCTGTTGCAGAAATATGAAAATCACCATAGACGGCGAAAACGTACCGACAGACAAGTTTGAGGGTATGCAGAACGACTTCATAGGCAGGTGTGACGGCTGGGAGTTTCCGGAAAAATAGGTGACAATATGAAAAAAATTTTATTCGGTTATCGTCTGAGTAATGCGGATTGCTGTACATATGGCGATGATGACGGCTTTTTGTTTGCTATATATGTAGACGGCACAGCTATATATAATAAGTATGTCGTGGAAGATACTATTGTAAAGAGCCGAAAGTTTAAAGTCAGTGACAGGACTGTTTCTGAGATAAACGCTATACTTGACAGATATAATAATAAAATATTCAGACTTAAAAAAAATCTTGATAACGGTTCATATGACGGAACTTTCAGTATATTTACGTTTCGGAGCAAAGAAATAACTACCCTTAATATTGAGGAGCATAATATAAAGCTGACTGCTGTTGTCAATCCGGAATATTTTATTAAATATCGTAAAGTCATGATACAGGAAAATATAATAATGAAGATATTCAGGGAAATATGTGCTGTATTAAGAAAAAATCACGCTATACGTCTTAAACTCGAAAGTGTTTTTATACCGCTGTGGCTTTATATAGAGGAAAGTAAAATGGATTCTGTGAATAATGCTGTATGCGACGAATGCGGAAGCGAGTTTCTGAAATAGTCATCTGAAATGGAAGGTCTTTGTCCGGAGTGTGCCAGTATATTGTATGGTTGCAAGGCGTGCAGGCATATTTTCAAGGACGGAAAGTGTATATACTGTCTTTGGGACGGCAGTAGAATCAGTTATATAAAGACTTGTTTAAAGGGGAAAGTAAAATGAAATTTAAATTTAGCACTGATTACTCGGAAGAAGAAATGAAATGGCTTGAAGAAAATAACGCTGAAATAATGTCCGAAATAAAACTTTCAAGGGTGGATTTTTCAGAAAGCGGTACGCCACGTCGAATGTTTAAATATGGCGGTTCGTATATCGGAGAAGTATTTGATAATGAAGAAAATGAATTTGGGTGGGCGGTTCTGTCAAAGTGGAAAGGCGTATATCATTTTGGTGATTTTTATGAAACTCTTGATATACTGGAGCAGGGTTTATAGTTATAGGAAGTGGTAAAATGACTGACGAAAAAGCTTTAAGGATAGCTGAACCGGTTGTAAAGGAAGTCGTGGACTGTCTGGCAGAAAAAAGATATGACTGCATAGAAAATTATGCGGATTTTGAAAACGGCTGGTCAGCAGGGGATATGAAAGAATTTATAGAGGGTTGCCTTGAAGTGAATGAACTTTCACATATAGATAAGTACGGAATACCTTGTAATTTTTCGCCGGATTATGAATATAATCAGCTTTCGGTTTACGTCAGCAACAACGGAAAAAGTTTTGTGACAAACTACGATTTGACGACGGACAGCGAAATCAATGACTTTATGCTTATAATGAGGTTTGTTGTTACAGATTCGGGCAAAGTAAAAGCCTATCTTACTGATGTGCATATTCTGTAAAAAAAGACCGGCATTAGATACCAGTCTTTCGGGAATTATGCATTTTTCTGTGATTCGTAAGCCTCACGGACAGCAACACATAACTGGTCTGCACATGAAGTACCTCTGCCTCGGCAGTCGTTGCCCTTGACTTTTGATTCTATCTGCTCGACTGTCCAGCCGTCAACGAGTTTGGAAATAGCCTTTAAATTGCCGTTGCAACCGCCGTCAAATACGATATTTGTTATAACGTTTCCGTCAATATCAAAGCTTATTTCCTTTGAACAGACCATTTTAGTTTTATAGCTGTATCTCATGTTTAAAACCTCCTTTTAATATATAAAAATTATACACTTTTTACTGAAACTTGTCAATATAATTTTTTTAGATTTTCCATTTGACAGATTTCTGAAAATATGCTATAATATTAAAAAAATACATAGAAAATCAACGCAAACGACACACGTTTTACCCTGTGGGTATGTAAATCTGATTACGGAACGTTTTCCGGCTCAGAGTGTACCTATTGGAAAGACGTGTTATTTTTTTGCGTTATTTTCAGAAATTAGGAGGTTTTTATGCCAAAAAGTAAATTTCAGAGAATGATGTTCGCACTTATTACCGTTATAATCACGGTACACGCCTATGTCTTTTACAGCCTTTATGTAATCAACGGCAGTATGTTCATGAACATAACCGGAGAGACAGGCGTTATCAAGGCTATCAACGCTATGGGCGGTATTGCTGTATTCGGAAAGAATATACCTATATGGGCGGTAGTACTTATTGAGTTTGTCTGTGCATATCTTCTGGAAATAACCGTAGGAAGCCCGACATCATTCAAGCTGGCGTGCAAAGTCTTCAATCCGGCTGAGACACACCCCGTAATGTTTGAGACAGCTATTATCTGTGCAACAGTAGGTATTATGTGTCCGGTGATGAGTTTCATTGCGGCAATACTCTACTATCCATATGGAATGTCCGATTTCAACGTTTTCACACTCCTTGCAAACTGGATAAAGCTTGTATGTTATAATTTCCCTTTTGCGTTCTTCTCGCAGTTATTTTTCATACAGCCCCTTGTGAGAACCATTTTCAAGAAAATTTTCGTAAGAAACGCCGTTCCGCAGGAAGCACACGCATAATAATAAAGCCGTATACTTTTAAAGTGTACGGCTATTTTTATATTTCAGCAGACATATAATAAAAAATATATGTTTACTTATCAATGATAAGCATTTTATTGTCGCCTTTCTGAAATTCATAATTTGTCTCAACAAGTTTTAGTGAATATTCTTTGCTGAAATAATTCATGACATCGGAAATTAAATCAGTTTTTTCTGCATCGAGGTCAACAATCGGAAAAATACGTATCTGTCTGCATACTCTGAGCATTTCTGTAATTGATTTAATATGGAAGTCAAATCCAAGTGACGTATAAATAAGCAGAAAGTGCGAACTCAGACCTATATCAAAAGAATTATCATCAGCATTTATTTTGTCGGGCAGTTCGTGACAGATATATCTTCCGTCCGCTTTACCCTTTTCAAAGTCATTCAAAAAAAGTTTCATAGCGGACATTCTTATATTTTCCAGTTCGTCAAGACTTTTAATATTTGTCCAGATATAGTTATCCATATTTTCGGACATTTGTTTCATAACAATTTTGCGTACTTCTTCAATGCGTTTTTCAAGCATTTGTTTAGAAAACTGATAAACAGGGTCAAATGAAGTAACTGAATATCCCTGTTCAGTTGCTTGAAAATTAAAGCTTGCTGGTCCATCACCGAATCCGGCTATTTTCTTTTTCATATCATCATCAGATAACATGAACATATCACGGTATTCTGTTATATTTCTTCCCCATGGTACTACATTTTCAAGTATGAATGCCATAATATTCAACTCCTCTTATTTTATCACAGAAAAAGCCTGTTTTAGAGTAGATGCTGGAATGATATTTATATTATACTTTTCAGGATTTACTGACTTTGCGGACTGTTTAGGGATTATGCACGTTGTAAAGCCCATTCTTTCGGCTTCCTTGATACGCTGTTCAATGTGCGAAACTGAACGTATCTCACCGCCCAGACCTATTTCACCGAATGCAATCAGCCTGTCATCAATCTGCTTGTCCATGATACCGGAGTAAAGAGCCATTGCAACCGGCAAATCTCCGGCGGGTTCGTCAAGCCGGAAACCTCCTACTATATTAAGATAAACGTCCAGCGAACCCATATAAATGCCCAGTCTCTTTTCAAGGACGGCAATAATTATATTCAGCCTGTTAAAGTCGAATCCGGTAACCATACGGCGAGGTGCTGAATAGCTTGTCTTTGAAGCAAGTGCCTGTACTTCCGCAAGTATAGGACGTGTTCCCTCCATAACGCAAGCCACGCACGTGCCGGAGACATTCAGCGGTCTGCCGTCAAGCAACATCTGTGAGGGGTTTTCCACTTCCTGCAATCCCTTGTCAAGCATTTCAAAAACGCCTATTTCGTTAGTAGACCCGAAACGGTTTTTTACAGCACGCAAAAGCCTGTAACTCTGGTGGCGTTCACCCTCAAAGTACAGTACAGCGTCAACAATATGCTCCATGACTTTAGGACCTGCAATAGCACCGTCCTTGTTTACGTGACCGACGATAATAAGCGGTATTTCAAGTTTTTTGGCAGTATGCATGAAAAGGTTTGTACACTCACGCACCTGTGTTATACTGCCGGGACTGGACGATATACGGCTTATGCTTACCGTCTGAATTGAGTCTATTATGACAATATCCGGAGTACATGACGAGATTGTTTCAGCGACAGCCTCAGCGTCGGTTGATGTGAGGATATATAAGTTTTCCGTATCTACGCCCAGTCTTTTGGCACGGAGCTTTATTTGTCTTGCCGATTCCTCGCCGGAAACATACAGTACAGAGTGTTCCTCTCCTAAAAACTGGCATATCTGCAATAAAATAGTACTCTTGCCTATACCCGGTTCACCGCCTAAAAGCACCAGTGAACCCTTTACCAGTCCACCGCCGAGAACCCTGTTGAGTTCGCCTATGCCGGTATCATAGCGTACATCATTGTCAATGCCTATCTGTTCAAGTTCTAAAATCTGTTCTGACAAATCGGGTGCGGACTGCGAGTTTTTGCCGGAACTTGTCGCCGTCTGTGAAATATCTTCTTCAAAGCTGTTCCATGCGTTGCACGATGGGCATTTTCCGTTCCATTTTGAACTCTCATAACCGCACTGGTTGCAGATATATACATATTTAGATTTAGCCAATTATTCAATCCACGCTTTCATTGTTTAGTATTATATTTTTATCAGAAAGATGTAATATAATTTATATTTTCCTCGGTAAGAATATACTTGCGACCGCATTCCATGTGGCTTCTTGAAACATTAAAACTGGAAATATCATTGCTTGTGAGCGACCAGCAGGCATTGCCGGAGTTTGCACCTGTTGTATAAAAAACAATCTGTTCGTTGTCAAAGTTCAGTCTGCCGTTGTAGCCGTAAGAGCCTTCGAGTTCAAGTAATACGTTGTTGGAAATATAGTAAATTCTGCAAAGGTCGCCGTCGGAAGTACCCTCTGAAACTATAAGCTCCGGTACTTCATCGCCGTTGAGGTCGCATAATTCAAAGCAAGCGTCTTTTCCGAGTTCATTAGCTTTGGCAAGATTATTTTTTAGCTGTTCTGCAAAAAGCTGTTTTTCCGTCGGAGTGAGTACAGCCCCCCAGCTTTCAGAGCAGTGAAGTGCATAGTCGATTGTGGCAGAGCCGAAAGAATATTTTCTGCCGACAGAGATAGTACGTGCATTTCTGTATACTTCCATAGCCTCATCATATTCCGGAAGCGACAGCTCTTCGCCGTTTATTTCGTGCTTTATTGACGCACCCTTTGAGGCAGAACCGCTGTTATCGCTGTACGAAAAATAGTCTCTGAGTGCTGTGCCGTCAAAGTTGATAAATTTACCGACTACAAATCCCTCGCCGGAATATTCATCGTTAATCAGCTTGAAATCAGGATAGTACGTAAAAGCACCGTATTCGCCGATAGAGCCGACACTTACTACCTGACCGTCCGAGACAGTAAAAATTTCACACTGGGTTTTGTGGTTATTGTCGGCAGAAATAAGGAGCTCCGGCGTGCCGTCACTGTTAAGGTCAAAGAGGTCAAATCTTGATTCTTCGAGACCTTTCTGAGCGATTTCTGAAAAATTTTCAGAACCGGCAAACTCATTGAGTTTCTGTTCATAAAGAGACTGCCATTCAAAGACAATGCTTTTCGGCGAAACATTTATTACTCCGGAATTTTCAGAGCCGGAATTATTTTTTTTATCTGAACAGCCTGCACAGGCAGATGTCAGGACGAGTGCGAGAAATACAGTAGTAAGCTTATTTGAATTCACTTGAAAATCCTCCCAAAAATTTTATACATGATATATTTTATCATATCTGTCAGGATATGTCAATTAAGATAATATTACGAAAATGCTACATATTCGTTTCAGAAAATATCTTCTGCAATATCTTCATAAACCTTTGTATCAATAATATCATCAAGTTCATATTCAAAATCATCAAGAGTTTCATCATCAAACATAAGTTTCCAGCCCTCGTCGCTGAGTTTTGCGGAGTACATCCATACTTTTATACTTTTTTCTTCGTCTTTGCCTTTAAGAGTAAGTTCAGTTTTAAGTTTATAGGCTTTTTTTATACTGCAATCCATGTTAATAGATTTGCAGTATTTTTCGATGCTTTTTATTTCACGTTTCTTAGCGTCTTTTTTGTCAATAATTTTTGCGGAGACTTTAAAGTGTTTTCCGAAATCGTCTTCAATGTATTCTTTCAGTTCTTCCATGCCATCTTCAGTATCATCACAGAAGTCTTTCCAGTCGCTTTTGCTGTCTCCGGCGTTTTCCTCTTTAAATTCTTCAAGCATATCATCTGTCATTACCTGTTCAAGAATAAGCTCTATATTATTTTTGTTAATGCCTTTAACGATATTTTTAAGCGGTCTCTGATAA
Source organism: Ruminococcus flavefaciens (assembly GCA_023667045.1). Taxonomy (GTDB): domain Bacteria; phylum Bacillota; class Clostridia; order Oscillospirales; family Ruminococcaceae; genus Ruminococcus; species Ruminococcus flavefaciens_AC. The sequence continues at coordinate 575,496 of JAMPAU010000001.1, forward strand.
GCGTTAGCAAGATGTGAAATTCCGGCAGAAAAAATAATAACAGCTATAATAATGACAGCCATAATAATCAATGATTTTTTACTGACTGATTTATTTTTTTTAATTGCGGGGGCGGAGTTATTATTTTCAAGGTCTAAGTCTATATCCGGAGTGTATCTGCTGTTTGGTGTACGACAATTGCATATTTCATTTTCTGAGAGTTGTTTTCCGCAGTATTTGCAGAATGCCATAAAAAAGCCTCCTCTTTTTTTACAATCCTTTTTTTAACTTCAGTAATTGCTTTACTGATTTATTATAATGCTTTTTGTTCTTTATGTCAATATATTCTATCTGATTTCACGGCATTTTCACATATGTTTATTTCGGTTTATTTTGAGTTTATGAAACTGTTTATTCCGGCGAATATTGTAAAAGCTACTTTTTGCTGATATTCTTCATCTGTAAGTAGAGAGGCTTCTTCCGGATTGGAAAGAAAACCGCACTCTACCATTACAGTGGGGTTTTTGCTGTAATAGCACAGAAAAAGCTCCTTACCGCACTGCTTTATTTCACGCTTGTTATCGGGTTGCAGAAATTCCACGAATCTGTTTTGTATTGCACGTGCCAGATTTTCGTTACGGCGGTTGCTTTCGGAATAGAACATCTGAGCTCCGCTGTATCGTGGGTCTGTAAACTGGTTCTGGTGGATAGATATGCAGATAGCGTTATCATACTTATTGAAAAGTTCAAGCCTGTTGTCCATGTCGGAACTTTTCTGATTGGCGATACCCTCAACGCCTTTGTCATGTATTGAAATATCCGTATCTCTTGTCACTTCAACCTGATAGCCGGAAACTGTCAGCAAGTCCCTGAGGGTGAGCAGGATATTCAGATTTATGCCCTTTTCGGCTGTGCCGTCTACAGCTACACAACCGCCGTCGAAACCGCCATGTGCCGAATCGTCTTAAACTTAGTCATTGATTCTTTTTTCAGACCAGCTTAACTTACTTATTTAATATACTCGCCGTAAGTCATTCTATGGTTAAATCCGATACCATTTTGTTTGTGTGTGGCGAATAAGAAAAAATAATAATTAAAAATATTTCTGTTTATAATATATGTGATGAAAGTGTTAATATACACAACATATATTATGAGTACAAAATCCGAATTATAATATTCATGTAGGTCTTGTTAAGAAATGCTATTAGTTACTTCTTTTGGATTAGCTATTGACAAATGCATAAAGATATGATATACTCATAATAGTTATATTAAATAAAGTTAAATGTATTGAATTTATAAGGAGGTATATTTGGCAAGTGAAGATAGAAAGAACTAAAAACGCTAAAAGAAATATTGTATGGGGTATGATTGAAAAAATTACTGTTCTGTTACTTCCATTTATTTGCAGAACGGTTATAATTGAAATCCTTGGAGCAGAATATATTGGTCTGAACAGTTTATTTACATCTATTCTTTCTGTTCTCAGTATTTCAGAGCTCGGATTTGGTTCAGCAATTGTATTTTCTATGTATAAGCCGATAGCTGAAGGGGATAATGATACCGTCTGTGCATTGATGAATGTATACAAAAAAATATATCAAGTTATCGGAACAATAATTCTTGTTGTAGGGTTATGTATTATTCCTTTTCTTTCAAAGTTGATAAAGGGTGATGTTCCGTCAGATGTGAATTTATATGTTCTGTATGGTGTTCATCTTTTTGATACAGTAGTGGGTTATTATCTGTTTGCGTATAAGGCGGCTATTTTTTCTGCTTATCAGAGAAATGACCTTATAAGCAAAAGAAGCACATTTGTCAGTTTGATAGGTAATATTCTTAAAATAATTGGTCTGGTTGTTTTCAGAACATATTACGCTTTTGTTCTTGTATTGCCTTTTATTACAATATTCACAAATCTTGCAAATGCAATGCTTGCAAAGAAAATGTTCCCTAAAATCGTCTGCAAAGGTAAAATTTCCAATGAAATGAAAGACGGAATAAAAAAGCGAATGGTGGGGCTTATTTCTTTTAAAATATACAATGTAATATTTACTTCTGTAGATACTATTATAATTTCATCTTATTTAGGACTGACCCCGTTGGCAATATACAATAATTATTATTATATACAGACTTCAATTGTGTCATTTATGACAATATTTACAGCATCAATAACTGCCGGTATCGGAAATAAAATGATAACTAATTCTATAGAAGATAACTACAGCGACTTTAAAAATTTTACTTTTGCTAATGGCTGGATTTGCAGTTGGTGTGCAGTCTGTCTTGTATGTTTATATCAGCCATTTATGAAAGTATGGGTCGGAGAAAGTCTTCTGTTTCCATTAAGTACAATGATTCTTATGGTTTTTTATTTTTTCCTTCCAAGACTTACAACAATGACATATACTTACAGAGAAGCAGCAGGTTTGTGGTGGGAGGACAGATTCAGACCTCTTGTGGCTACTGCTGTCAATCTGATTACAAATATTATTCTTGTAAAATTTATAGGGATTAACGGCGTAATTATTTCTACATTGATATGTACAATATTTATTAATGTTCCATGGGGTTCAATTATATTGTTTAAAAATTATTTCAAAATATCAATTGCTGAATATTTCGGACAGCTTATTTATTATACAGTCATTACTTCAATTGTAGGCGGTATTTCTTTTGGTATCTGCTATTTTATAAAGATTGATGGTTTAATTGGTCTTGGAGTAAAGGCGGTTGTATGTCTGATAGTTCCGAATATTCTTTTTTGGCTGTTTTATAAAAATAAAAAGGAATTTGATTATACACGCAGGTTATTCGTTGGTATATTAAGTAAATTCAGAAAGGTATAAGTGACTTTTATGTATAGCAGTTTAAAAAATATCCAGATTTTAGTGTCACTCTTAAAACAATATGGTATAAAGCATATTGTTATATCTGCCGGCACTCGTCATACTCCGTTTGTATATTCAGTTGAACATGACGATTTTTTTGAAACTTATTCGGTTGTTGATGAAAGAAGTGCATCATTTTTTGCTATCGGAATGATTGAAAAGCTAAGAGTTCCCGTTGCCGTTGTATGTACATCGGGTACGGCAGCAGCAAACTATGTTTCAGCGGCAAACGAGGCTTTTTATCAACAGCTTCCGCTTCTTATTCTTACAGCAGACAGAAATCATTACTATATGTTTCAGCAGGAAGAACAGATGATTCCACAGGAAAATCTTTACAGTTCTGTGTGTAAAAAGGTTGTGACACTCAATCATGTAAGAGATGAAAAGGATTTTTGGTATACATCAAGAATATGCAATGAGGCGTTGCTTGAACTTGTTCAGGGTGAAAAAGGACCTGTGCATATTAATTTTATTGTTGAAAATGATTATCCGCTGAAAAAAGGAATTGTTGATTTTAAAACCGATAAACTTCCGCCGGTTAAGAAGATTGAACGCCTGACCCTTGAAGACACTACAGCAGAATGGAGAAGATTATCTAATAAAATCAGCGGAAAGAAAATTCTTATTGTTTACGGACAGCATGGTCTTCTTAATAAGCAGGAACAGAAAGCAATAGATGACTTTACAGAAAAATATAACTGTGTAGTATCAACAGATTTACTTTCTAACTTGAAAAATGATTATGCAGTGAAAACTTTCGTATTGAGCAGGCTTCTTTCTTCAGATGAAATATCTGAACTCTGTCCGGATTTTGTTTTTACTGTTAATGCCAATACAATTTCAGAAATAAAGGGCAGTCTCACTCCTTTCAAATCAAGATTTGAACACTGGCATATTTCGGCTAAAGGTCAAGTTTCTGACCCGTTCAAATGCCTTTCAAATGTTGTGCAGTGTTCACCATTCAAGTTCTTTAAAAGAATGGCTGCTCTCCGAACTGAAAACAGTAATCATGATTTCTTTGAAGACTGGAAGAATGTGTACTCAAGAATCGGCGATAACGGAAGTCTGAATGATGAAGATATACGTTATTCTTCAATGTATGCAATCCAGCAGTATATCAAGAATATTCCGTCCGGTTCGCTTCTTCATATCGCAAACAGCAACAGTGTACGCTTATCAAATTATTTTGATTTGGCTGATAATATTGAAGTATATGATAATCGTGGAACACATGGTATTGACGGTTCAATGTCTGCATTTATAGGACAGGCTCATCTTAAAAAAGATGGTCTTGCTTTCCTTGTTATCGGAGATTTAAGTTTCTTCTATGATATGAATGCTTTATGGAACAGTTATGTCAGAAAAAATATCAGGATTCTTGTATGCAATAATTCTGGAGGTGCAATTTTCTATTCTTTCCCGAATACACAGAATGTACCCACTCTTGGCGACCATATCGCCGCTGTCCATGAAAACAGCGTAAGAAAATGGACAGAGGACAGAGGTTTTAAATATCTTTCTGCTTCTGATAAGTCTGAATTTGACGATGCACTGAAAGAATTGATTTCTGCTGAATCTGATTGTCCGGTTCTTCTTGAAGTTTTCACAGATAAAGAAATTGATGCAGACTGTATCAGAACTATCTTAACTCCATACAGGCAGGTTACATTAAAACAGAAAATATCCGACAAAATTCCTCAGAGTGTAAAAAAAGCCATAAAAGGCGTTTTAAAGTAAGTACTTTTTATTGTTTGTGAAAGGAATAATAATGGTAAAGAAAGTTTTAAAAAAAATCATTCCGAAAAAAGTCAAGGAATATGTAAAAAAACAGGTCGGTGCAAATTCATATTCACCGCAATCAGTTGAATATGTTGTCCGCAGGTCTGACGAAAAGAAAATGGATAAAAAATGTATAATAATTACCGGCGGTACAGGTGCTATTGGTTCTGCTGTCGTTCACAGACTTTATCTTGAAGGTGCAACAATAGGTGTGTGCGGAAGAAATATAGATAAAGTAAATGAACTTATTAAAAGAATAAAAAAAGAATCAAGCGGTGGCGTTTTGATTCCATTAAAACTTGACGTATCTGACGATAAAAATATTGAAACTGCAATTGATTCTTTCGTAAAAAAAACCGGCAGACTTGACGCATTTATAAATAATGCCGGAGGTGGTGCAAGAAGTGACAGCAAGCCGATACATGAACAGTCTATAGAGATTATTGATATGGTTCTGAATACCAATCTGAGAGGCACTATTGTGTGTTCAAGAAAAGCTGCTCAGATAATGGTAAAGCAGAATTATGGAAAAATAATCAATATGTCATCTGTAGTTGGTATGCAGGGCAAATCCACAATGTCGGATTATGCAGCCTCAAAATCGGGAATTATCGGATTTACAAAGTCACTGGCACTTGAACTGGGAAAATATAATATTTCTGTTAACTGTGTTTCACCGGGCATGGTAAATCAGATTCCATTTGACAAAGGAATGCCTGTAAAATCATCTTCTAAAAACGTTCTCGGCAGATTCGGATATACAGATGAGGTCGCAGCTATGATTTCATATATTCTTTCAGATGAAGCTGATTATGTAACAGGTCAGAACCTTGTTATTGACGGTGGACGTTCACTCGGTCTTATGGGAGACTAAAGGATATTTAGGCAAAATTTAACGGAAAAGCCGATTTTTATTTATATTATGGGTATTGACAAACAGGTGCTAAAGTGGTATAATCTTAATGGTTATACATATTTTATTTAAGTAATTTATTGGAGGTTTTATGAAAGGAATAATTCTTGCCGGCGGTTCAGGCACAAGACTTTATCCGCTAACAATGGTAACATCAAAACAGCTTTTGCCTGTCTATGACAAACCGATGATATACTATCCTTTGTCAACGCTTATGCTGGCAGGAATTAGGGATATTTTAATAATCTCAACGCCGACAGACCTTCCGAACTTTGAGAGACTTCTCGGAGACGGTTCACAGTACGGAATAAACCTCAGTTATAAAATACAGCCGTCACCGGACGGACTGGCACAGGCTTTTATACTGGGCGAGGAATTTATAGGAAATGAAGCCTGTGCAATGGTTTTAGGTGATAATATTTTCTATGGAAACGGTTTCGGAACGATTCTACGTGAAGCAAAGAAAAACGCTGAAAAAAATTCAAGGGCAACTGTATTCGGATATTATGTTTCAGACCCTGAACGTTTCGGAGTGGTTGAATTTGATGAAAAAGGTCATGCACTTTCCATTGCAGAAAAGCCAAGTCAACCAAAAAGCAATTATGCTGTAACGGGACTTTATTTTTATCCTGCCGGTGTAAGTGCGAAAGCAAATCAAGTTAAGCCGTCCACAAGAGGCGAGCTTGAAATAACTACACTCAATGAAATGTATCTTAATGATAATTTGTTGGACGTTCAGCTTCTCGGACGTGGTTTTGCATGGCTTGATACCGGCACAATGGACAGTCTTATTGATGCTTCAAATTTCGTTCAGATGGTTCAGAGCCGTCAAGGAATAGAAATTTCTGCACCAGAAGAAATTGCATTTATAAATAAATGGATAATAAAAGAAAAACTTCTTGAATCTGCCGAAAGATACGGAAAATCACCATATGGCGAACATCTCAAGGCAGTTGTGGAAGGCAAAGTGAAATATTAAGGAGATTATTTGCTATGACAATTATTGTAACCGGAGGAGCAGGATTTATCGGCTCAAACTTTGTATTCCATATGCTTAATGCGTATCCCAACTACAGAATAATATGCCTTGATAAGCTGACATATGCGGGAAATCTTTCAACGCTTGCTCCTGTAATGGATAACAAAAATTTCCGTTTTGTAAAGCTTGATATATGCGACAGAGAGGGCGTTTACAGACTTTTTGAGGAGGAAAATCCCGATATCATCGTGAATTTTGCGGCTGAGTCTCATGTTGACCGTTCAATTGAAAATCCAGAAATTTTTTTGCAGACCAATATTTTAGGAACACAGGTTCTCATGGACGCTTGCCGAAAGTACGGTATACAGCGGTATCATCAAGTATCGACAGACGAGGTTTACGGCGATTTACCGCTTGACAGACCCGATTTGTTTTTTACTGAGGAAACGCCGATTCATACAAGCAGTCCGTACAGTTCGTCAAAGGCAAGTGCCGATTTGCTTGTAATGGCTTACCACAGGACATACGGGCTTCCCGTGACTATTTCAAGATGTTCAAATAACTACGGACCTTATCATTTCCCCGAAAAACTGATTCCTCTCATGATTGCCAACGCTCTTGCGGACAAACCGCTTCCCGTTTATGGTAAGGGTCTTAATGTCCGTGACTGGCTTTACGTTGAGGACCATTGCCGTGCTATTGACCTTATTATTCATAAGGGCAGAGTGGGTGAAGTTTACAATGTCGGCGGACACAACGAAATGAAAAATATCGATATTGTAAAGCTCATCTGCAAGGAACTTGGAAAACCCGAAAGTCTTATAACTCATGTCGAGGATAGAAAAGGTCATGATATGCGTTATGCAATTGACCCGACCAAAATTCACGAAGAACTCGGCTGGCTTCCGGAAACGAAGTTCGCAGACGGTATCAAAAAAACAATCAATTGGTATCTTGAAAACAGAGAGTGGTGGGAGACCATTATTTCGGGCGAGTATCAGAATTATTATGAGAAAATGTACGGAAATCGTGCAGAGGTGTGATTATGAAAGCATTTGTAACGGGAGTTGGCGGACAGCTTGGCTATGACGTTGTAAACGAACTTAAAAAGCGTGGATATGAGGCTGTGGGAAGCGATATTCTCGATGATACCGCCACAGACTGCAAATATATTAAGCTTGATATTACGGATTCGGAGGAAGTTGAAAAAATTATTTCCGAAGTCCGTCCCGACATTGTGATTCATTGTGCCGCATGGACTGCGGTAGACTTAGCTGAGGACGAGGAAAATATTCCGAAAGTACAGGCGGTAAACGCTGACGGCACTCGGAATATTGCAGAGGTCTGTAAGAAAATCGACTGCAAAATGATTTATATTTCTACCGATTACGTTTTCAACGGTCAAGGGACAGAACCTTGGCAACCCGACTGCAAGGAATACTCTCCGCTATGTGTTTACGGACAGACAAAGCTTGACGGCGAGCTTGCGGTAAGCAGTATTCTCGATAAATACTTTATTGTGCGTATTGCTTGGGTATTCGGCGTGAACGGAAAAAATTTCATCAAGACGATGCTTAATGTCGGAAAAAAATATGATACTGTCCGTGTTGTGAATGATCAGATAGGTACACCTACTTATACATACGACCTCGCAAGGCTTATTGTTGATATGGCTGAAACTGAAAAGTATGGTTATTATCACGCAACAAACGAGGGCGGATATATAAGCTGGTATGATTTCGCCTGTGAGATTTTCCGTCAAGCAGGTTATATGACGGAAGTTGTTCCTGTGACAACCGCCGAGTATGGACTTTCAAAGGCTATAAGACCTTTCAACAGCAGGCTCGACAAATCAAAACTTGCTGAAAACGGTTTTGCTCCGCTTCCGACATGGCAGGACGCACTTTCACGCTATTTAAAGGAGATTTAATACTGATGGGACAGATTACAGTTGAAAAGAATGTAGGCGGAATTGAAGGTCTTTGCGTAATTACACCGGCTGTTCATGGTGATAACAGAGGCTATTTCATGGAAACATACTCACAGAGAGACATGGAAGAAGCCGGAATAAATATAAATTTTGTGCAGGATAATCAGTCATGTTCAACAAAAGGAGTTCTTAGGGGACTTCATTTTCAGAAACAGTATCCGCAGACTAAACTTGTAAGAGTTATCAAGGGCAGTGTTTTTGATGTTGCCGTTGACCTTAGAAAAGATTCCGCCACTTATGGAAAATGGTACGGCGTTGAGCTTACCGAGGAAAACAAGAAGCAGTTTCTTATTCCTAAAGGATTCGCTCACGGATTTCTTGTGCTTACAGATATTGCTGAATTCTGCTATAAGTGCGATGATTTTTATCATGCTAATGATGAGGGCGGTCTTGCATGGAATGACCCTAAAATTAATATCGACTGGAAAGTTAAGGGCATATATAACGGTACTGCTTCTGCTGAGGGTTATACTCTTTCAGACGGTACTCCTCTTAATCTCTCCGACAAAGACCAGAAGTGGCTTGGATTTAAAGATACTTTTAAATTTTAACAGATAGGGAATAGATTGATATTATGAAAAAGAATATTCAGCATATTTGGCTTATAGGTGCTAAATCATTAGGTGCTTATGGCGGTTATGAAACTTTTATAAATAAACTTACAGAATATCATCAGAATAATGATAATATCAAGTATCATGTTGCCTGTAAGGCAAACGGTGACGGCTGTATGAATCCGGCAGAGACAGAGGGTGCAAGGATTATTTCTGATAAGGAATTTGAGTATCACAATGCACGGTGCTACAGAATTTCAATACCTAAAAAACTTGGTCCTGCACAGGCTATATATTATGATATAAAGGCTCTTGAAGAAGCCTGTAAATATATCGAAAAACACCATATTCCTCACCCGATTGTGTATATAATGGCGTGCCGTATAGGACCTTTTATAAAGAAATATTATGAAAGGATTCACAGACTTGGCGGAAAAATTTATGTAAATCCCGACGGTCATGAATGGAAAAGGGCGAAATGGTCCGCACCTGTACGTAAGTACTGGAAGTTATCCGAACAGATGATGATAAAATATTGCGACCTTGCTATATGCGATTCTGTTAACATTGAAAAGTATATTCATAAAAGCTATGACAGAAAGGGCATATGTAATTCAAATCCGAAAACGACGTTTATAGCATACGGAGCTGAAACACGGAAAAGTATGCTGGCAGATGATGACGAAAAACTGGTTGAATGGTACAGGGAAAAAGGAATTTCGGCAAAAGAATATTATCTTGTGGTCGGACGTTTTGTACCTGAAAATAACTATGAAATCATGATTCGTGAATTTATGAGAAGCAATTCAAAAAAGAATTTTGCTATCATTACAAATGTAAATGATAAATTTCTTGACGAACTTGAATCCAAACTCCATTATAAAAAGGATTCAAGGATAAAGTTTGTCGGTACAGTTTATGATTCAGAACTCCTCATGAAAATCCGTGAAAACGCCTATGGCTACTTTCATGGTCATGAAGTAGGAGGAACTAACCCGTCACTGCTTGAGGCATTAGGTGCTACTGACCTAAATCTTCTTCTTAATGTCGGATTCAATAGGGAAGTGGCTGAAAAAAGTGCATTGTACTGGAATAAAAAACCGGGTAATCTGGCTTCTTTGATTGAAAAAGCAGATGCTATGCCACAAAATAAGATACATGAGTATGGCGTAAAGGCGAAAAAGAGAATAGCAGAGGCATACAGCTGGGAATATATATGTGATAAATATATGAATGTATGGCTGGCTGATTGAAACAGAAAAGAGGGTTTATGAAGAAAGCATTAGTTGTTGGAGGAAGTAACGGAATAGGTTTGGCAGTTACTTTTTCCTTGATAGAAAGAGGATATTACGTTATTATATTAGATGTGGCTGAACCCGATGAAAGTATATGTGCTTTTGACGGAAATTATATGTACTGTCATTGCGATTTGTCGGATATGAATGAAGAAATCGTTACTTCATTCAGCAAAGACAATGACATTGAGCTTCTGATGATTACAGCAGGAATCGGCTGGGTTTGTCCGTTTGAGTTGCTTCATACTTCAGAAATTGATAAAATTATTACTATAAATACAACTTCAGTCATCAAGATAATAAGTATTTTTTATGAAAGACTTCTTAATGATGAAAGTTTTTACTGTGGTGTTATGTGTTCTCTTGCAGGATATGTAAGTTCTCCTCTTTTTTCAGTTTATGCTGCTTCAAAATCGGCTCTGGTAAGATTTACAGAAAGTGTAAATATTGAACTTGAAAAGAAAAATTCAGCTAACAGAATTTTAAATATATCTCCTTCTCATATAAAGGGAACAAGATTCGGTGGTGAAAATACATCTACAGACATTGAATCTGTCAGACCAGTTGCTGATTATATTGTTAAATCAATGATTAACCATGATGAAATCTGGTTTCCTAACTATGATGAAGTTATAAGCGGAGTTTTAGAAAGATATAACTCCGACCCTCATATGTTTGGACTTTCAAGCTATGAATATAAAGTAAATTCGGGGCGGGTTGTTTACAGCCCAAAAACTCGTATAGGGTATTTATCCGGCACTTTTGACTTATTTCATGTAGGACATTTAAACCTTTTGAAACGTGCAAAAAGTCAGTGCGATTATCTTATTGTGGGTGTACACCCCGATGCATCACACAAAGGAAAACAGACTTTTATTCCTTTTGATGAAAGAAAAAGTATAGTTGAATCTGTTAAATATGTTGACAAGGTTGTGGATTCATGTCCTGAAGACTGCGACGCATGGGAAAAGTACCATTATACAAAGCTTTTTGTCGGAAGTGATTATAAGGGTACAGAACGGTTTAATCGCTATGAGGAATACTTTAAGGATAAAGGTGTGGAAATAGTATATTTCCCTTATACCAAAGGAACAAGCAGTACACAGATAAGAGAGAAAATCATAAATAATGGTTGAGAATTTTTGTTTTCTTTTATAAAGAAAGCGGAAGGCAGGTTGAATTATGAATAATATGGATTTGCTTCATCAGGTTGATATTGCTATAGTAAAAGAAGTTGTTGCAATATGCCGAAAGTATAATTTAAGGTATTATATGCTTGGCGGTACAATGCTTGGAGCTGTACGTCATAAGGGATTTATCCCATGGGACGATGATATTGACCTTGGTCTGCCACGAAAGGATTATGATAAATTCCTTGAAGTTGCACCGAAGCATCTTTCTGCTCATCTTAAAATGGTAAATTATCATACTGACCCTAACTATCATTATTATATAACACGTATTCTTGATACCGAAACAAAGGTTATTGAAGAAAGAATAGGAAATGATAATAAGTTTACTAATGCATCAATAGACATTTTCCCGATAGATGGCACTCCTAATAATATAATATTGAGAAAGATATATTTTTTCCGTGTTCTTTTTCATAGAGCGATGATGTCATTATGCTACAAAGATTCTATTGACAGAAAGCGTCCGAGAGGCAAGGCAGAAAAACTTCTGCTTGCAGTTATGGAAAGAGTGCCAGTAGAAAAGTTTACTACTCCTTATAAAGAAAAGGAAAAAATAGATAAACTGCTTAAGTCTCAGAATGTTAAAAAATCTAAATATATCGGCAATATAATGGGGGCTTACAGAACAAAGGAAATTGTTCCTAAAAGTTATTACGGCAGAGGAAAAATGTATCAGTTTGAAGATATTATGCTTCGTGGCATGAGTGATTATGATGCATATCTGCGGTATACCTACGGAAACTATATGGAGCTTCCTCCAAAAGATAAGCAGAAAACTCATTTTAAGATTCTTGAAATTCATGGAAAAAATATATCAGAAGAATAATTTAATTTATAATATTTTGTTTGTTCGTAAATGCTTTCACAGAAAGGTGAATTGAGATGTATAATGTTGACTCAAAAATAAGTATTATTATAGCAGTATATAATACGCCTTTGAAATATCTGAATGAATGTTTCCAATCTGTTAAAAATCAGACATACAAAAATATTGAAGTGATAATTATTGATGACGGTTCTGAAAAGGCTGTTTCTGATTTTTGTGAAAATTTCTGGGCAGATGAAAAAGAAATTGATGTTAGGATTATTCATAATGAAAATCACGGTGTTTCCTATTCAAGAAATTGCGGACTTGAAAAGGCGACGGGAGATTATATCTTGTTTCTTGACAGCGATGACATGATAGCTGAAGATTATATAAGTCTTATGTTAGAGGCAATAAATCATCTGAAATGCAAAGTCGTTGTTTGTGATTATTCAACAGAAGAATTAGGCAGTTCAGCCGACAAACAAAAAACGGATAAAATTTCGGTTCTTTATAGAGGAAAAAATATCTGGGCTAATCTAAATACTTCATATATATGGAGAACGCTTTACTCATCTGATATTTTAAAAGATATAAGATTTAATGTCAAACTTAAATGCAGTGAAGACATTGTCTTTTTTGATAAAGTAATAAAGAAAACGAATTGTATAGGTTACCTGCCTCTTAAGCTATATTATTACAGACAAACTCCGACAAGCATAACACATAGCTTTTCAGTTGAGGTCTGCAAAGATGCGATAAAAACATATGAGAAAGTGTATCTATCAAATGAAGCGGTCATAAATAACAAAAAGGTCTATTCAGAGATTTTTACAAGCTATTCAAGGTGGATTGTCAGATATATCAGTGTGGTAAGTACAAGCGGGAGTTTTTCTAAATTCACATCTGCAAGAAATTTCTGTTTGAAGAGAACCAAAGGACGTATAAATTTAATCAATAGTAAAAATGTAAAAGCAATGGTTTGCTTGGCAAGAATGCCTTCTTTTGTATTTTACATCTGTATAAGAGCATATGATTTTCTGAGAAAAATCAAAAATAATAAAAGGAGAGGAAAATGAGTATTAAATTTAAAGGAATAAACGAAATGATATTTATATTTTTTTGGTTTATTTTTTCTTTTTCATATATTATTAATGCATCTCTTTTAGGCTCTTTATCCGTATTCAAAATGATGTATAAACTCGAAGTAGTAGCTTTTGGTGGAGTTCTTGCCTTACTTTTTTTAGTTCACAGCAGGATAAAGTTAAAAAAAATAATTTTAGCAAGTATGTTTTTGGTTAGTTGTCTTATTATTGCAAAAGTGACAGGTAAAATAGTATATATGGTTTTTATATTGTTTGTAGCCAATTCTGAATGCACATCATTTAAAAGAATAATAAAAACAACAATTATATCTGTCACACTGGCAACGTTATTGGTTATAGTATCATGTAAATTGGGATTTATTCCTGATTATATCTTTATAAGAGAGGAAGGATTGCAGGCACATTCTCTTGGCTTTACTTACTATTATACAGTCTCGACATATGCTATGTTTGTTTCAATATTATATATTTATTATAAGAAAAATGTCAGTTGGATTGAGCTTTCAGCAATTGTATTGTTATCATATGCAATATATAAGACTTGTACAACAAGACTTCCTTTTGTGATTTTGCTTCTTGCATTGTGTCTTTATGTTCTGCTCAATAAGTTTGATATTATAAAAAATATTAATTGTAAAATAATAAGAATATATTCATTGGTTGCTTTTCCTATAGCCTGTATCACCTGTGTTGTAGCGGCGGTATTGTATAATCCATCTAATCCGGTATTTTATAAACTGAATGAAATTCTGAATCACAGATTAAGTCTGTCTCATGCTGCGTTTGCAAGATATAGCGTTAAATTGTTTGGGCAGTACGTTGAAATGCAGGGCAACACATATGGCAAGGTGCAGACAAATTATTTTTTTATAGATTCGGGATATATTCTCAGTGTTGTGGAATATGGTATTGTGGCAACCGTCATACTGTTGGCGTTATATAGCTTTATTTATTACTATTCATGCAAAACCAACAATAAAAGGCTGTTTGTTTGGATTACTATGGTATTGATTTTTAATGTTGTAAATGGCTGTTGGTTTGCATTTGTATATAATCCTGTATTTTTTGTATTGATGCATATGGATAAGTACTCTATTACTGAATTGTTGAGTAGTATTATGCGTAATAAAGAGGTCGATAAGGTGATTAAAAAACTAAATATAGCGGAGGAGATATGAATAGGAAAATTTCAATAATTATGCCTGTTTATAATGCTGAGAAAACATTAAAACGCAGTGTAGAATCTGTCTTGAATCAGACGTATAAAAATATTGAGTTGATTCTTGTGAATGACGGCTCAACCGATGAATCCGGAAAAATATGTCTTGAATATCAGAAAAAAGACAGCAGGATAAAATATCTGTATCAAAAAAACTCGGGTGTGTCATCAGCAAGAAATAAAGGAATCAAATTGGCTTCTAGTGAGTTTATAGCCTTTCTTGACGCAGATGATTACCTTGATTGTGAGTTTTGCAGAAAAATGCTTAATAGTCTTAACTCTGAAAAATCTGATATGTGTATATGTATGAACTATAATGTCAGACAGTATCTTAATTCTGACGGTGTAATAGAGGAAAAAATTGAAACTCCTGAGCATAAGCCACGAAATAAAATCAGCATTAAATCGGAAGAATACGATTTTTATGATAATTGCAGTCACTGGACTGTATGGGGAGTATTATTCAGAAAGAAACTTATGGATAATGTGCGTTTTAAAAAAGGATTATTTGTAGGAGAAGATACATACTTTCTTGCAGAGATTATAAAAAAAGCTCGGAGAATAACTTTTCTTGATGAATGTCTGGTTTATTATATATTGGGGATTGAATCAGCTTCACATGGTGGTTTCAATTCTAAAAAAATCACAGAAATTTCCAGTTGGAAGAAAATAATTGAACTTTACAAGGACAGAAAAGAGCAGGTAAAAAATATTAAAGCTGGATATGCCAAAAGATGTATTAAACTGATAAAAACATACTATGTTGAAGACGACAACTTTAAGAAAAATTACTATAAAAAGATTATTTCAGAATATAGAAAAAATGCTGTGTATGCTTTTAGAGAAGATATAAAAAAGCGTGACTATATCTATTTGATAAAACATATTTCTGGTTTTATTGTTCCTGAAATTATGTTCAGATTAGAATATATGAAAAACAATTAGAAAGGTGTTTTTGTGAATATGAAAGCATTGATTGTGACAATAAATGACGGAAAAAATTATAATTTTGGTAATAAACTTCAAAATTTAGCTGTGAGTGAAGTGCTGAAAAAGTTTAATGTGGAGTCAGAAACTCTTAATTTTGAAATGCCGTTTACTTCTGAGGTTAAAAGAAAAATAAAAAAAACATTAATGAAACTGACAAATTATAAACTTGCACGGTCAGCTGAAAGTAAGTTTTATTGGAAATATGGAATGAAAAGAATTGAAAATTTCCAGAAATTTGACAGGAAATATTTAAAACAGCATAATGATTTTACGCTTACAAAATCTTCCGGATATGACTATTATATAATTGGTTCTGACCAGGTATGGAATCCAGAGTTTTTTAAATATCATAAAATGAAAAAATATGCCTATATGCTTTCTTTTTGTGATAATAATAAAAAGATATGTTTTTCTCCAAGTTTTGGCGTGTCTGAGATTCCGCCGGAATGGAAAAAATGGTTTAAAAAATATCTTTCAGCTATTCCGCATATTTCAGTAAGAGAGGATGACGGTGCAAAGATAGTAAAAGAACTTACTGGAAAAGAAGCAGATGTGCTTATTGACCCTACTCTGATGCTTAGTGCGAAGGAATGGAAAAAATATTCTAAAAAACCAGTTGGTATTGATTTCTCTGAAAAATATATTCTTACGTATTTTTTAGGAGAAGTTTCTGATGAGAAAAAAATATATATAAATAATCTTGCAAAAATGAAAAATCTGAAAGTATATAATTTACTTGACAAGGAAAATCCAGAACTTTATACGATAGGCGTATCAGAATTTATATTTTTAATTTCACATTCCGATATGGTAGTAACAGATTCTTTTCATGCGTGTGTGTTTTCTTTTATTTTTAACAGACCATTTGTTGTATTCAATAGAAAAAGTGATTATTCAGATATGTCATCAAGGCTTGATACCTTGCTTTTAAAGTTATCCCTTACAGACAGAAAAGCTAAATCCCTTGAAGACAGTGACCTTTTTGAAGCGAATTATAAAAAGGGAAAAGTGGCTTTAGCAAAAGAACGGAAGAAAGTAATGATGTATTTGTCCAAAGCCATGAATATAAAATAAAATCGTGGTTTTTAAATATGAAAAATGTTTCTGAAAGACCTGTTTATCAGTCTTTCAGAATTTTTTTTGCTGTCTATGGTATATTTAAATAAAGCGGTGGTTTGATTTGAATGTTTTATTACGAAAAAAGTATTTGTGGATAAGTTCTACATTAAACCAGAATGTTAAAGATGAAACGAAAATTAGGAATTGTAAAAAATAACAGCAGACTCAGACCTGCCATTACAATTTCCAGTGAATATTAATAGCACGTCTACTGTTTTCCAGTACCTCGTCAACTTCAATAAAGTCAATAAATTCTTCAACGATACTGCGGTCAAGGGCTGTGAAGTGCGTGTACTTTTCTATGACAGCACACTGATTTTCGGCATTTTCTTGATGTGTACGACGCTTGTCAATATGATTTTCGATTTCAGCAAGCCTTTGAATGATATTCTGCTCATCGGCGGACAGATTTTCACGGAATGCCCTGTAATCTGCTTCCGATATAATGCCGTCAAGTTTATCCTTGTACATCATTGTAAGGCGATTTCGGGCGGTCTGCAATTGTTCTTCAAGGTTATTTCGCTGATATTCCAGAGCCTGTAACTGCTCATGACATATATCATCAATTACAATTTCGTCCGTCTGACAATAATGCTCAATAATGTTATTCAGTTCGTCAAGAACTTTCTGCTCCAGCACTTTACCGCTCATTGTTTTGATATTTGTACAGTTCATTGCTCCGGTTTTGTATGTAGCACACTGCATACCATAATACTTGATAGTCTTAGCCTTGTTATAGTAGATGTTTCGCTTCATCGGGCGACCGCATACCGCACATTTCACCTTGCCCGACAATGCAGAAACTTCATTTGTCACACGGCTTGAACGTGTACGGCTGTTCAGGCGTTCCTGCGTGCATTCCCACATTTCACGGTCAATTATGGCTTCGTGCGTGTCCGGAATACGCACCCATTCGCTTTTGTTTACTTTTTTACGCTTTTTGTTTTTATAGCTGATGTGGTGAGATTTTCCCTGTACAAGCGTACCCGTGTACATTTCATTTCTAAGTATAACAGAAATTGTTGACTGAGTCCATAAACCGTTAGAGCTACTACTGTTGGCATTGCAGTTGACATATTTTGAGCCTGTCTGTTTTTTGTAAGCGGAGGGACTGGGAATATTTCTGTTATTGAGTTTCTGTGCAATTTTCCGATAGCCGTTTCCATTTACGAACATATCAAAAATCAGTCTCACATTATCAGCCGTGTTTTTGTCAATAATCAGTCTGTGCTTGTCTTCGGGGTCGATAAGATAACCGTAAGGTGCGAAAGAGCCTATAAACTGCCCCTGTTCACGCTTGAATGTGAGAGTACGCTTGATTTTACTGGAAATATCTTTCACGTACATTTCATTGTACGCACTCGTAAAAAGTCTCATAGTGCTGTAAATTTCGCTGTCCGAATCCGCATTGTCTGCAACTCCGATAAATCGGATTCCCCATTCAAGAAATTTATCGTTTATGTACTGCTCTATAACAATAATGTCTCTTGAAAATCTCGACTGGTCTTTGCACAGAACAATGTCAATATGTCCGTTTTCGCAGTCATGGAGCAGGCGTTTGAACTCAGGACGGTTGCGGTCAACACCGCTGTAGCCGTCGTCGCAGTAAATGTCATAGATTTCCCAGTTACGTTCACGGCAATAGTCAAGGAGCATAGATTTCTGATTTTGTATACTCTGACTGTCATCGGTTTTTAGTTTGTTCCTGTCCTCAATCGACAGACGGCAGTAAATTCCTGCTTTCGCCATAAGCTGAACCTCCTTTCTTTAAAATTTTTGATAATCAGCAAATATTTTTAAGATGTCTGTTGAGCAGTTTCTTAATTTTCTGAGTGACAGCTTTTTTTAACGCTTCGGGGTCTGTGTTTTTGAATATGTTCGTTGTATGTATGCTGTTTTTCATAATATCGCTCCTTTCATTGCATAGAAACGGTGTAAAGCTTATGTTTTTAGTAACTATATTTAAGACGATTCGCTGTGACCTGCGTCAAGAATAATAATTGGCTTTTCTTCGTCATATGACATAAGCGAAACAGGCAGTGAATCCTTATCAGACTTACTGCTTATATGAGATAGTGCAGTAAGCCCGAAAACTGCACAGCCGAAAACCAATGCTCCGCTTATAATTCTGCGTGTTATTTTGTTCATAAAAAAACCTCCTGTCTTTTTTAAGCATATGCAGAATTACCGACTGCTATTCCCATACCAGAAATAATGCTTGACAGAAATATATTTTTTTGTTATACTGATTATAAATTATAAAATGGAGGACGAAAAATTATGATGAACATAGCAGTTGCACAGTCGGGCGGACCTACCTGTGCTATAAATGCCTCACTTGTGGGGGTTTTCAGAGAATCACTCAAAGAGCCGTCAATTGACGCTATCTTTGGTTCTATCAATGGTATAGAGGGCATTATTGACAATCACCTTGTTGACCTCAAGTCAATGCTCCTTACCGACGACGATATTGAACTTCTCAGACAGACACCATCAACTGTTTTAGGCTCGTGCAGATATAAGCTTCCCGACTGGCGTGAAAACGAGGAAGTCTATATAAAAATCGTGAATACTCTTAAACAGCGTAATATAGGGGCTTTTTTCTACATAGGCGGTAACGATTCAATGGATACTGTAAACAAACTTTCCGAATATTTCGCAACAATCAGCCTTGATGTTAAGATAATCGGCATTCCGAAAACCATTGACAACGATTTATGCATTACAGACCATACACCCGGCTTTGGTTCTGCCGCTAAGTATGTAGCTACTACTCTGCATGAAATCACACGTGACAGCACAGTATATAGTATGCCGTCTGTAACTATCGTTGAGGTAATGGGTCGTCATGCAGGCTGGCTTACAGCTTCAAGTGCCGTACTTCACGCTATGGGCGAGACTTCACCGCACCTTGTTTATGTTCCAGAAACAGAATTTTCAATTGAAAACTTCCTAAGCGACGTAAGACAGGAGATGTCCAAACATAAGGCAGTTATAGTAGCCGTTTCTGAGGGCATAGAAGTTCCGGAGGGCGTGCAGTCGGGAGTAGTGGATAATTTCGGTCATAAGTATCTTTCCGGAATAGGCAAATACTTAGAAGATATTGTCCGTCATGAGATAGGCTGTAAAGTACGTTCTGTAGAGCTGAACGTAATGCAGAGATGTTCTTCACATCTTGCCTCAAAGACCGATATTGACGAATCTGAAAGCATAGGCTCTGCCGGAGTGAGATGTGCTTTGAGCGGTCAGACCGGAAAAGTAATGGTATTCCGCCGTGTTTCAGATATGCCATATACTGTTGTTATTGAGACGGCAGAGGCTTATGAGATTGCCAACAATGAAAAACATCTGCCGAAAGAGTATATAAATTCTGCCGGAAACAATATCCGTGACTTTGCACTTCCTTATTTTATGCCTTTGATACAGGGCGAACTCAACCCGATTATGTCGCAGGGCGTGCCTAAACATTTTGCAATCCATGAGTCAGTGCTTAAATAATCCGGAAAAGCTGTGGCTTAAATACTATACCGGTGACGTTTCCGGAAATGACCCTTTCTGGAGCGAGCCGAAAGCCTACCTTGTGCTTAATTCGCTTTTCTATGACGGCATGGAAACTGAAATGTCCCGCTCTGCTGAGGGTAAGTTTCTTAATCCGACAGTGCTTGACGACGTTGACAGACTGCTTGATTTTTATGATAATATGTTTTCAGCGTTCCGGAAATGCCGTGCGGACAGCGATATTTTAACGTACCGTGTTGAGCGTCACAGCGACTTTATACCAATACAGAAAACAAAACATACTATATCTTTCACATCAACGTCAACAGGCGGTTTTCTTGACGCATACCGTGACCGCAAGGGCATTACTCTGATTAAGTTTCTTATTCCCGAAAGTATTTCCTGTATTAACGTTGCGGAAGTGCTTGACTTTTATGCAAAGTCAGATGAGCAGGAAGTATTATTACCGCCTTTCATGGAGCTTGATTTGACAGAGACCGTCCCGACAGAAAATGAATTATCCATAACAGATTCTGACGGAAAAAGTCCGGTAAACTCCTACAGAGCAGTATGCAGAGCCTTTGATATAAAGGAACGCACAGGAAATATTTCCCGTGACGGTGCAAGAGCCGGACAGCGTGTATATAATGCCCTCAACAATGGCATGATTCCAGAAAGCGAAGATACTGAAATATACACCCAATGGAAAAAAGATTTTATAAGTCTATACAAAAACTGCTGTACCTAAGTACAGCAGTTTATTTTTATTCGGACAAATCTTTGATAATTTTATCAAGCACAGGAAAATCCCTGTCATAAGTTTTTTGCATATCTTCTTCATCGTCATAGAGCAGATTGCGTGGTTTTCTTATGCCTATATACAGGTCGCCTGTTATTTCAGATGGGTCAACGCCGATACGTTCCGCAAACTTTGTATTTTTCAGAAAGAAACCGTAATCCCTTACCTGTATGTTGTCGGGATATATTTCAGAGAGGTCAACAAGAGTATTGTTAGGGTCAAGAACAGGATTGATATTTGAACCGCCTACCACTATTACAGCGTCAGCGGACTGCATTTCAGTAGTAAGTTTTGTTTCGTTGCCTGTCTGATAGTTTACATAGGAATTATCAGAGTAGGGTATATAATACGCCGAAACTTTTATTTCGCCGTTGCCGTTGTAGTCTTCAATGAAAGTTTCGATATAGTCTTCAAACTGTGCAGAAGTTCCGATAGTCTCATTGTCGCAGAGAATAAGCACAATCATGTCGGGGTTAGGTCTCATGAGCAGAGTGTATGTCAGATAGCTTGCAAGAGCCACAAAGAATATCACAAGAAAAAGCCACCACTTGTTATGATAGAAAAAGTTAGTTATTTTTTTCCATAGCGAAAGTTTTATTTCTTCGGGCTGTTCTTCATAGATTGTATCACTTTCTTCAATAACGCCTTGTTTGAGACGCATAAGTTCTATACGTTCTTCTTGAATCTTCCTGTCATATTCTTCCTGTTTTTGTCGCTGGCGGAGTTCTGCCTGTTTACGCATTTCTTCTTCCTGCTGTTCTCTTAGTTCCCTTGCCGACTGGAAAACGCTTTTTTTCACTTCTATTTTTCCGTCGTCTTTTTCGGGAATATTTTTATTTTCCTTCTGCATAGTACCTCCGGTAAGTAAAAAGTAATAATATTATATTATAGCATATCTGATTAGCATTGTCAAGTGTTTCTGAGGTATTTCAGAAATAGTATCATAAAAAAAGACGGCAGATAATTACCGTCTTTTTATATTATTTATTATTCTTCTTCCTTTGCCGGACGACCGCTGTTAGCCGGAATGGGCTTCATAGTCGGGAAAAGCAGAACATCTCTGATTGAGGCACTGTCAGTAAGTAACATAACAAGTCTGTCAACGCCAAAACCAAGTCCGCCCGTTGGTGGCAGACCGTATTCGAGAGCCGTAACGAAATCCTCATCAACTTCAGCGTTAGCACCTGTTGCACGCTTTGCCTCAACCTGCTTTACAAAACGCTCTTTCTGGTCGATAGGGTCGTTGAGTTCTGAAAATGCGTTGCCCATTTCACGACAGTAAATGAAGTACTCAAATCTTTCAGTGAAAGCAGGGTCAGACGGTTTTCTCTTAGCGAGAGGTGAGTTTTCTACAGGATAGTCATAAATGATAGTCGGCTGAATAAGTTTGTCCTCAACGAATGCATCAAAGAATGCAATAAGAACATGACCCTTTGTAGCCTTTTCGCCCTCGTCAACTACAACGCCCTTTTCCTTTGCACAGGCACGTGCTGATTCGTCGTCTGCCCAGTCATTGTAGTCAACGCCGGCGTACTTCTTTACAGCTTCAATCATAGTTAGGCGTTCCCACGGCTTGCCGAGGTCTATTTCAACGCCCTGATATGTTATCTTTGAAGTACCGCATACATTTTCAGCGATAGTACGGTACATATTTTCTATTAAGTCCATCATGCCGATGTAGTCAGTGTAAGCTTGATACATTTCGACCGTTGTAAATTCCGGATTGTGTGAAGTGTCCATGCCCTCGTTTCTGAAGATACGACCTACTTCGTATACCTTTTCAAAACCGCCTACAATAAGTCTCTTTAGGTAGAGTTCAGTTTCTATTCTGAGGTACATAGGAATATCAAGAGTATTGTGGTGAGTAATGAAAGGTCTTGCGGACGCACCTATTTCAAGGGTATGGAGTACAGGTGTGTCAACTTCAAGGTAGCCGATACCGTCAAGATAGTTGCGGATTTCACGCATAATCTGACTTCTCTTTATAAAAGTATCTTTAACTTCGGGGTTTACGATAAGGTCAACATAACGCTGTCTGTATCTCATATCCTGGTCTTTGAGACCGTGCCACTTTTCTGGGAGAGGGAGCAGAGACTTTGAAAGGAGTGTAACCTTGTGTGCGTGTATAGAGATTTCACCCATGCGTGTACGGAAAACAAAACCCTCAACGCCGATAATATCGCCTATATCCCACTTTTTAAACTCCTTAAATTCTTCCTTGCCTATGTCATTCTGACGTACATATACCTGTATTCTGTCAGAGCCGTCACGAATGTCAATGAAATTAGCCTTACCCATATTACGCCAGCTCATGATACGACCGGCAAGACGGAAATCAACAGCCTTTATTTCTTCGAGACCTGCATTTATTTTTTCTTCATCGCCGTCAGCCTCGCTTATAATGCGTGCTTCGTCGGCTTCATACTTAGCCTTTAATTCGCCTGCCTTTGCGGTAACGTCGTACTTTGTTATGGTGTAGGGGTCTGCATTGTTGCTTTTGAGTTCGGCAAGCTTTTCAAGCCTTACCTTTTTGAGTATGTTAATATCCTGCTCCGGTTCTTCTGTCTGAGCAGTGGGCTTGATATTTTCGCTCATTATATAAAACGTCCTTTCATATATAATTACTTGGAGATGTCCATAATTTCAAAACGGAGTTCTCCGGCTGGTGCTTCAACGATAAATACATCTCCGACTTTTTTCTTCATAGCGGATTTGCCTATAGGCGACTCGTCTGATATTTTGCCCTCACGGACATTGGCGTGGTTAGTTCCGACAATAGTAAAAGTCTCGATTTTTCCGTTGTCAAGACGCTTTATAGTTATTTTGGAACTCATGCCTACTTCGTCTGTAGAGGCGTTGTCAATAATTTCAGCATTGTCGATAGTGTACTGGAGTTCTGCTATTTCTGCTTCAAGAATAGCCTGCTCATTCTTTGCCTCGTCGTATTCGGCATTTTCGGAAAGGTCTCCGTATGAACGTGCTACTTTAAGTCTTTCAGCCACTTCTTTACGTTTATTTATTTTGAGGTCGTCAAGCTCTGCAACAAGTTTGTTGTAGCTTTCACGGGACATTTTTTTAACAGCCATTTCAAACCGCTCCTTTTAGTAATAATATCCGGAGTAATCCGGTAACTTATATTATAATATATATTCTGTGAGTTGTCAAGAAATTTTTATCTGTATTTTCCGGAAATAATGCCTTTTTACAGACAGAGTTTGTTTTTGTATTCTGTAAGCATGGTATGTGTTTTGTTTTCCCATAATCTGTTTTTCCATATGCTGTCTGCAAATTCTATTAATCTGTCAATATATCTTTCTATGACAAAGCCTGTATTGTCAAGGACAGTCTGTATGCGGTACGAATCGCCTTTTTTAATGAAATTTTTCATGATTTTGCCGATATTATGCCGGATATATGTTTCAGCGTCCGTATCTCCGGAGACAATGAAGTAATCAAGAATCAGCCCATATTTTACTTCAGGACTGATTTTTATTGAAAAGTCCTTTGTCCTGAGCATACTCAGAACATCTTCCAGATTTGTTTCAGATGATTTTATTTCTATAGGATTTATATTGATTTCATAACCGTTTATATCTGCCTTTAGGTCTGTGGAATTTTTATCTTTTCCGAAAGTCATAATATTATCGCCGTAACGTACATTTATAGTAGAAATATTATTACAGCAGTTAAAGGCATACATACAGCTATCCATTATACTGTAAGGAATGGTTATGATTTTCAGACCGTCACAATCATTAAAGGCGTAATTACCGATACTTTTCACGCTGTCAGGGATTGTTAGGCTTGCAAGACTTCTACATTCTTGAAAGGCACGTTCTTCAATGTTTGTTACGCTGTCCGGAATATCTACACTGATAAGACCAGTGCAGTGCTGAAATGTACGCTGTTCGATTCGTGTTATGCTGTCTGGAATGGATATACTTGTAAGACTATGGCAAAACTGAAAAGCCTGTACGCCGATACTTTTTATGCTGTCAGGAATGTTTATTGCAGTAAGATTGTTACAGTTGCAGAAAGCCCCAAGTTCGATTTTAGTAACGCTGTCTGGTATGGTTATGCTTTTCATTTTGTTGCAGGCATTAAAAGCCCAGTAACCGATAGTTTTCACGCCGTCCGGTATGGTGACGGTTTCCGTATTTCTTTTATACTTGTATAAAAAGCCGTTGATAATTACGAAACTATTGGGATATTTTTTCAGCCATAGGGTATTCTCAAAGGCTATTTCGCCGATTTCTGAAACGCTGTCCGGTATATTTATGTTTTTAAGATTCTGACAACTACAAAAAGTCCCGTTTTCAATTGATTCAACGCCGTCGGGAATGTTTATATTGGTAAGGTTTTGACTGCCTTGAAAAGCAAAATCTCTGATAATTTTCACGCTGTCCGGAATGGAATATGCTTTTTCGGGTCTGGCATTCGGATATAATATGATTTCGTTTATGTCCTTACTGAAAAGCACACCATTCACATCACAGTAATTTTTATTATTCGGGTTTACTTTTATTTCAGTAAGGGAGGTACATTTATAAAAAGCTAACCGTCCGATAACTGACACACTTTCCGGTATTGATATACTGGTAAGACTGGTACAATCACAAAAAGCGTATTTATCTATATTTGTTATGTCGTCGGGTATGATGACTTCTGTGATGTCGTCTTCTTCTGTGTACCTTGTCAGTACGCCGTCCTTTATTACGAAACCCATTGATTAAACTCCTTTTATTTATTCTGATTTTTGAATTTTTCTTCAAAGTCATATACGATATTCATTAGGCGTATTTGTTCTTTGGTAGGCAGACTTTCAAAGACCTTTATAAGTTCCTTTATATTTTCGCTGATAGTTTTATCGTTGTTTATTTCTATGTGTTCAAAGCTGAGTCTGTTTGCATAAATAGCCACATTCAGCATACTTTCATTTTTTATGCCGTTTATTTCTACATTTTGGCTTTCGGTTATTGTTGGATTCTGACTGTTTGTGTCTATAATTGATTCGGGGACATTTTCCGTATCGCCTTTTAGCAGAAAGTCAGTTGACACTCCTAAATATTCTGATATTCTTACTATAACCTCTCCGTTGGGGATAGTTCCCTTTTTCCAGTTTGTTACGTTGCTTTTGCTTATTTGAAGATATGTAGTCAGATTTGTAACAGTGATATTACGCATTTTGCAAGCTTTTGTCAATTGTTCAAAAAACATAAAAAACCTCCTATAAATTTATGCACAAGCTACAAAGTTCTATAAAACGAACTTATTAAGGTTGACGAGTTCTATATTTTGTACTATAATGTAGATTATGGAAATATTGCAGGACGTAACTATTTCTATTATATTTTACCATATTCAGTATAAAAAGTAAACAGAAAGGAATGATTTTTTTATTAAGAATAATAAGATACAAGATTTTAATTACATCATATAATTATCGGAGGGAAGTGAGAGTATGACCGAACTTGACAGACTTGCAGGCTACATAATAGGCAACGGCAGTGTGGTTGCCTCATACACGGCAATAGACGCAGAAAATAAGCCTGTCCATGCTTTTGAAGTTAATTTTGAAAACAACGTACTTCTTCTTATTTTTGACAGCAGAGAACACTGCACTGGCATTATCCGGAAATAAAGAAAATATTCCCCGCACTTTTGTGTACGGGGAATTTATTTTATCTGTACGTTATTTTTGTGTGTTTGGGGAAAACGCCGTCAATTTTACCTTTGAGGTGTGCCGGTACTGAGACAGCTTTAAGGTTTACGCAACCAACGAAAGCATATTTTCCTATACTGGTCACGCTGTTAGGAATTTTAATAACTTCAAGATTGTCACATTTGTAAAAAGCCATATCTCCGATAGTAATTACTTCGGACGGAATGATTACTGATTCATTCGGGTTGATAAGGTCAGATTTGTATTTTATAAGAATATTATCTTTTATTTCAAAATCCATAATATCAGAATCCATTTTTATTCAGTTAGGGCTTTACGGCGGTGTACTTCTTGTGTAAGGTCATCGAAATAAGCCTGAGGGTTGGCTTTTCCGTATTCTTCAACATATTCTTCCCACATTGTGTCAAAGTCCTCACTCATGACTATTCTCGGCAGATAATGGTGCTTTAAGTAGTCAATTTGTTTGAGTGCTTTTCCGGCTTCAGAGTTTTCATCGGGGGAGTAGCTCCACATAGGATACCATGGAGAGTTTTCTTCTGCCTCATTAAGCATTTCAACGTATGTCTGTACTCCGTAAGCGTCAAAACATCTTTTTACATCGTCGGAACGGTTTTTATAAAACTCGCCGGGCTGACAGCTTGGGCAGTATGCATTTTTATTGTCTTGATTCATGCCGAAATAGTACGGAAAATAGTTGTACAGACATATGTGTTTTTTAGCATATTCGGAGTCTCTCCATTGTTTAGCCTGTTCTTCTGTTTGATAGAAAATTCCGTCGCTGTCCACTTCATAGTCAACGCCCTCCACACCCCAGAAACGCAGTGTAAGTATTTCGGGGGAGAGCAGGTCGTCAATGAATTGCAAAGCACCTTCAATATCGGTACAGCTGGTGGTTACTCCGAGACCGGAGGAATCATTAAAAGCGGCTATTGAGTGATATTGTCCTTCAATGCTTTCGTCAGCGGTAATACTCAGTGGTATATAGGTGCATTCCGGTGGAAGATTAGTCACAGCACCGTTAAAGTTCCAGTTCTGGTCAACCATGCCGAGAACGTTTCCGGTAGAGAGTTTTTCATAGTACTGGTCGCTTGTAAGCACAAAACATTCGGGGTCTATAATGCCCTTGTTGTATTCCTCGTTGAGTTTTCTGAACCATTTTTCAGCGGTAGGAGAGAGGTTATAGTCCATTGCTTCAAGTGTATCAGTATCTACTATGCAGTTGCCGTCATTGGGATAGCCGTCAAGGAACATAGGCGGATTATCGAGACTAAAGAAATATGAATCGTTGGCGAGAATCTCATAGCCTATGTACTCTGTACCGTCAGAGGCAGTCGGGTTTGCTTCAAGGTAATCTTCTATTAGGTCAAAATATTCGTCAATGGTGTTTATTTCCGGATAGCCTGCCCATTCAAGCACACGCACTTGAATCCAAAAAGCCTCATCGTTGTGGTTAGTGGCGGTATCATGACCGTAACAGCTTGAAAACAGCGGTATGAAGTATACGTGACCGTCTTCGGAGCGTATTCTGTTCCATTCGCTTTCAGAGTAGAGATTTTTAATATTGGGGTAGCTGTCCCAGTAGTTATCAAGCGGGATAAATATATTTGCATTCATGAGCTTGCGACAGTTTTCGCCGTCCGGCACAAGAAAGTCCGGATATTTGTTTGATACCATCATATCACTGAAAACCGCTGACATATCTTCCTGTTCTTTCAGCCATGTTTCCTCGCACATAGCACCAGTTTTTTCAGCAATAATCTTTTTTATATCGTTGTCTTTGCTGAGGGCGTTTCCTCTTGCCCCGAAAAAGCTTGTATATACTCTTATCTCCTTTTGTTCTTCTTCTTTTTTTCCGCATCCGGCGGAAGAAAACATCATGATTCCGGATAATGACAATGCAAGTATTTTGTTTAGTTTCATATTAATCACTCATTTCTGATTTTATAGTTATGCACAAAGTAAATTTATCTTTGGTTTTTATTTCTGCGGATACCCTGTTTTCAAGGCAGTGCATGATACGCAGATAGGGATTATAGGGATTTTTATGACTGAATGAGTATTCGTCTGATATATTGCTGTCTTCAAATATAGCGTTAAGTTTGAGTATTTTAGGTTGTTCCTGAACAGCACTGCTTGTGAACGTAATATTTGTTGTATTTTTGTTGTGTACTATGCTTACGGAAAGGTCACTGCTGTATAAATCTTCTGCGATAAGAAAAAGCGAGTATGCAGGAACTTTCATGTCTGACGTACCGGAGCAGGTTATATTATGTGTGATACGGCGTATATGTTCTGTTTCAGTTTCAAGGGGGATATTTTCGGGGTATTTTCTATAAATATCCGGATATTTTTCAGATATGTAAAGTTCAGCGTCAAGTTTCATGGCAGTGGCGAAAAGTTCATTGTACTGTGAACTTGTCTGTATGACTTCTTCTTTTTTACGTCTGTATACGCTGTGGGTCTTTGCAAGCTTTTCAGAGAACTTTATACACATATCAAGAAGTTCGCCTATTTCGTCCTTGCCGTTATCGGTAAGATTAAGGCTGTTTTCATTGATAAGCACTTCAGTTGCACGCCTTATACGCCTTTTCATATCGGCTGTAAAAAGCTGTCCGGCGGTAATCATTAAAATAATTACGGCGACAAATATTATAATACAAACAATATTTTCGCTGAAAAATTCTTCTATAGGTTTTCTGTATTCATATGCATAGTATTCAATGTCAGCAGTATAGTAATTTTTTATATAGCATTCAAAGTCTGGGTTTATATCGGTGTTTTCCAGTGTAATATCCGGAATATTGCTGTATATCAGAGAACCGCCGTTTATTATGTAGAGTTTGCCGTTAAAATCCAGCGAATCACAGTAATCAGTGAGAAGTTTCATATTTAGGTCAAGTTTCAGACAGCTTTCGCCTGTTTTCAGGTTCTGAAAATCAAGACGGCGTATTATTGAGACTACATTTGTTTCCTTGTCAATGTATAGTATCATGGGTTTGTTGAGTTTTTTGTATTCGTGATACCAGTCTGTATTAAGTACAGGAGTGAATGAGCTTATATTTCCTCCGGTAAGTATAGTAGGATTTTCAGTGTATACAATGCAGTTGTTTATTATGTTTGTTTCGGCTATTGTAAGAGGATTACTGTGCTGTAGGCTGTAAAAAGCGTCATAGTATTCTCCCGACGAATCGTATTCATCATTAAGGAAACTATATATATTTTCGTTGGTATATATGCTTTTTGCTATAGCTACACCGCTTTCAATAGTCATTTCCATAAGCTGTTCTGAGGCTGTTACAATGGTTTTCTGCATTTCTTCATGCTTGTTTTCCTGTGAGTTATACACGCTTGTTATCATAGCTGTAATAACTGCAACTGAAGATATTATTGAAAGTATATATATAACAGCCGATTTTGTTTTGAATTTCAAGTCAGAAATTATTGAAATTTTTGGTTTGTTTATTATTTTTTTCAAATCAGATTACCTCCGTCAGCGTTCGGGCATATTCAGAAGATTTTTCAGTTCAGCCTTTTTGGAATACATATTTTCCTCAGCCTCTGTGAGAAGTTCGTCGTATGAGTACTCGCCTTTTGCATAGGAATATCCAAATGACAACGCACATTTTACGGGGTCGGAGTCTCTGTTTAGGATAAAAGGAGCGTCCGATTCTATTTTTTCAATAACTTCATCTATTTCACGGAATGTGCATTCAGTCATCACCATGAGGAACTCATCACCGCCCATTCTGAAGCAGTAATCATTCTGTCCGGTAAGTTCCTTTATGTACTCTGAGGCTCTTTTGATTACCATATCGCCTTTTTCATGACCCAGCGTGTCATTCATAAGCTTGAGGTTATTAACATCAAAGTAAATAACGCACAGCGAACCGCATTTTTTGAATACAGGCACCATATTCTGATAGCACCGCTTGTTTAAAGTCTGTGTCATGCCATCATGGTTAGCGTCGTATACAGCTTTTGAGAGGTTTTCAACGTTGCTGTTTATGCTGAGGAGCATTTTTTTGAGTTCACTGCCAAGCTGACCTATTTCGTCGTTACGGTCTTCGGCGAAAGCGTCCGGATTTTCGATTACAGCCTTTTGATTATCATTTGTAAAGTTTCTTGCAGTTTCAATGAATATATTGATAGGCTTGAAAAGTTTCTTTTTTATGTACATATTGAAGAAGACAACTAAGGCGATTCCGATAGTCATTGCAAAAATATATGCTATAATGGCATATAGTATATACTTTCTGTTGAAAGGTTCATTTACTTCAACTATTATATATCCGGCTATCTTGTCTTCCACTGTTCTCAGGGGCTGAAATACGCACAGGGTCTTTTTTCTGTATGCAGACCATGCATTACGGCAGTTTATGAGTTCGGTTTTTACAGAACTTATATAGCTGTCGTATTCGAGACGGTTGCCGAGTTCACTTCCGGCGGTATCATAGATGTAGTTTCCGGCGGAATTGCTGAAATTTACAAGGGATATTCTCTGTATAAAACTGCTGTTTTTGTTCTGATAGTCAGTAAGAGCTTTCTGTACAGAGTTATAGCGGTTGTTTGTAGTGCGGATAGTAAGAAATTCTTTTGCCTCGTCAGCGTCTATTACAGCCTCTGCAAAATCAACGGCGGTGTCCGCCATGCTTTTCTGATACTTCCGGCTGAGGAAAGTCATACAGAGAACAGAAAAAACAAGGCTTAATCCTATAAAAAGTGCTGTAATTATCATCATTGAGGACGTTATACTTTTCTGAATAGATTTAGACATTTTATATACTCCGTTCCGGTGTGTGATTTATACAATTTAATTTTACCTCAAATTATTAATTTTGTCAATAAAACCAAAGAAATCCCTCTGCACAGTAATTGTAAATTTTTTGTGTTGCACTTTAAACAATATGCACAAAATCATCTTTTTGAGAATATCAAAACTCAGCGTTGACAATTGATTTTTTATATGGTAAAATTATGGTATACTATTGGATTAATAAGAAAATATAACGGGTGATAGAATGAAATGGATTTATGTTTCAACTTTATATGGAGCAGTAATATTAATGCTGGTCTGTTTTTTTTACAGTATAGTAAAGCCTAAGAAGAATGTTCTTGAAAGAGCTATCCGCAGACTTATGCTGTGTGTAATAT
Organism: Ruminococcus flavefaciens; assembly: GCA_023667045.1. Lineage (GTDB taxonomy): Bacteria > Bacillota > Clostridia > Oscillospirales > Ruminococcaceae > Ruminococcus > Ruminococcus flavefaciens_AC. Next base: position 607,445 of record JAMPAU010000001.1, read on the forward strand.
CGGCTGTTGCCGTAAATGCAACGGCGGTGCTTATGCCCACAAAGACCTCTGCATTTGTAATGTACGGCATATATTACTGCTGTACAGACGCTATAGGTATGGCACTTCTTCATTACGTCCGGCGGTATACCGGAATACGTTCAAAAAACCGCCATGAGATGACAATAATGGGCATAGCCTCGATTGCGGACTGTGGGCTTCTGCTGAGTAATCCTTTCAGCCGGATTGTATATGACTGTACATTCTCGGCTGATAAGTACGGCGGTTTCTGGCAGGTATCAGACAGGAGTTTTCTGTTTTTATGTCATCTTGTACTGCTGTATACTTTTATAATAGTATCACTGATTGCCCTTATCAGAAAAGCCACAGTAATACCAGCCGTTTATAAAATGAAATATGTCGGCATATCGCTTATACTCAGTGCGGTTATATTCTTCAATATGTCATTCCTTAATCTTAACTTCCGCTTTGACTATTCGCTTTTGTGTTATACGCTTATGGTTTTTGCGGTATACTATTTTACGGTGCTGTATATTCCGAGCGGTCTTATGGAAAAACTTCTTTTTTTTACTATCGCCAATATGAAAGACGGCATTATATGCCTTGATATTGACGGCAGATGTGTACATTCCAACAAGAATGCCAACAACTACTGTGACGCTTATAATAATCCGCAGGTGGTTGAACAGCAGGCACTTGAAATGTACAATGAAAATGTTCCGGAGGGCAGGAGTGAGTTTACATGGGAAACTGTAAGGCGGTATGAGGGCGAAATGCACCACTACACCATAGAATACAAGAGTATTTTCGACAATGCACGTCATTATCTGGGCTGTTTCTTCATTATACACGACCATACGGAAGAAACAAATAAGTTTACAGCGGAAAAATACCGTGCTACCCATGATATGCTCACCGGAGTTTACAATAAGGAATATTTCTATGAAAATGTAAGCCGTATCCTTTCTGAAAATCCCGACAAGAAATATTATATAATATGCAGTGATGTAAAAAACTTTAAGCTTGTAAATGACATTTACGGCGTTGAGACAGGCGACAGTCTTCTCATGAAAATTGCCGGACTGATAGAAAACGTCATGCCTGAAGACAGTATATACGGCAGACTTTATGCGGACAGGTTCGCCGTTTTTATTCAGAAAGAGCTTTTTGATGAGGAGAATTTTCTGAAATATATGAGCGAGATAGGTTCTGTTCCCGAAAACAAGGCTTTTAAGATACACATACACATAGGCATATATGAAGTTAAAGACAAGTCGCTGAGGGTTTCAGTAATGTGCGACCGTGCGAATCTTGCAATAAAAACCATTAAAGACAGCTATCAGAATATAATCGCATACTATGATAGTCATCTCCGTGAAGACTTCCTGAGCGAACAGAAAGTTATCAGCGAGTTTGAACACGCTCTCGAAACAAAGCAGTTTAAAGCCTACGTACAGCCACAGATTATGGCAGACGGCAGACAGATTAACGGCGGTGAGGTACTCGTCCGCTGGATTCACCCCACCGACGGCATGATTCCGCCGATAAGGTTTATAGAGATATTCGAGCAGACCGGTCTTATAAGCCGTCTCGATAACTATATGTGGGAACTCGCCTGTATTCAGCTTGCAAAGTGGAAAGACGAGGGAAGAACAGACTATTACCTCTCTGTGAATATCTCACAGAAAGATTTCTATCTGCTTGATGTATATGCTGTAATGACTTCGCTTGTCGAGAAGTATAATATAAGTCCGGAGTGTCTGCACCTTGAAATCACTGAAACTGCCGTTATGAATAACCCGTCTGCACAGCTAAAACTTATTCAGAGACTAAGGGAATACGGCTTTATCATAGAGATAGACGATTTCGGAAGCGGTTACTCATCGCTTAATACTCTCAAAGACCTTACGGCAGACGTGCTTAAAATTGATATGGGATTCTTGAAACATACTGAAAACCGTGAAGAACGGAGCAAGACTATTCTCGGCATGATTGTTTCACTTGCAAAGTCTCTTGACATGGAAGTTATCACAGAGGGCGTTGAAACAAGGGAGCAGGTTGATTTTCTTACAGAGTTCGGCTGTGATATATTTCAAGGATATTTCTTTGCAAAGCCTATGCCGATAAGTGAGTTTGAAGAAAAATATCTGAGTACGTTTGTTGAAGTTTAATAAGAAAAGAGGAAAATATTTTGGCTAATCAGAAAATAAGAAATTTCTGCATAATTGCACACATAGACCACGGCAAGTCTACCCTTGCCGACAGAATACTTGAAAAGACGGAAACTGTCGCAGTGCGTGACATGGAAGACCAGTTGCTTGACAATATGGATATAGAGCGTGAAAGGGGAATCACGATAAAAGCCCGTGCTGTCCGCCTGAAATATACGGCACAGGACGGTGAGGACTATATTTTCAACTTGATTGATACTCCCGGTCATGTCGATTTCAACTATGAGGTGTCACGTTCTCTTGTGGCTTGTGAGGGTGCTATACTGGTGGTTGATGCTTCTCAGGGTATAGAGGCACAGACTCTTGCTAACACCTATCTTGCTATTGAAAACGATTTAGAAGTAGTTCCTGTAGTAAATAAAATTGACCTGCCCTCTGCCGACCCCGAAAGAGTATGTGCAGAGGTCGAGAACGTTATAGGTATACCGGCTATGGACGCTCCGAAGATTTCCGCCAAAATGGGTACTAATATTGAGGAAGTACTTGAAAGAATAGTAACGGATATTCCCGCACCTCAGGGCGATACTGAAAAACCGTTAAAGGCACTTATATTTGACAGCTATTATGATTCATATAAGGGAGTAATCATATACGTCCGCATAAAAGAGGGTCGTGTCAAGGTCGGCGACAATATACGGCTTATGGCTACAGGTGCGGTGTTTACGGTTGTGGAAGCTGGATTTATGGACGCTGACAAGCTCGTAAACAACGGCAGTCTCGAAGCCGGAGAAGTAGGCTATATATCCGCCTCTATCAAGAGCATAGGCGATACACGGGTGGGCGATACCGTCACTAACAATGACAATCCCTGCGACGAGGCTTTAGAGGGCTACAGAAAAGTCAATCCTATGGTATTTTCTGGTATATATCCGTCAGACGGTGCTAAATACGGCGACCTGCGTGACGCTCTCGAAAAATTACAGCTTAATGACGCTTCTCTGTCTTTTGAGCCGGAAACTTCCGTTGCACTCGGATTCGGCTTCCGTTGCGGATTTCTCGGACTTCTCCACATGGAAATCATTCAGGAACGTCTTGAAAGAGAATACAATCTTGATTTGATTACTACCGCACCGTCCGTTATATACAAGGTAACTCTCACAAGCGGAGAGGTTCAGTATATTGATAACCCTACAAATTTCCCCGACCCTGCACTTATTCAGACTGCTGAAGAACCTATGGTTAAGGCTGATATTCTCGCACCGTCGGAATTTGTCGGCAATATCATGGAACTCTGTCAGGACAGGCGAGGAATTTTCAAGGATATGCAGTACCTTGACGACACACGTGTAAATATTCACTATGAGTTACCGCTTAACGAGATTGTTTATGACTTCTTTGATGTTCTCAAATCACGCACAAGGGGCTATGCTTCATTCGACTATGAGATGCTCGGCTATGTGCCGTCAAAGCTCGTCAAGCTCGATATTCTCCTCAACGGCGATATTGTGGACGCACTTTCATTCATAATCCACACGGACAAGGCTTACGGCAGAGCAAGGAAAATTGCTGAAAAACTCAAGGAAAATATTCCGAGACAGCTTTTTGAAGTTCCGATACAGGCGGCAATAGGCGGTAAGGTTATCGCACGTGAGACAGTAAAGGCTATGCGTAAGGACGTACTTGCTAAATGTTACGGCGGTGATATAACACGTAAGAAAAAGCTCCTCGAAAAGCAGAAAGAGGGCAAAAAGCGTATGAGACAGTTAGGCACGGTTGAAGTACCGCAGGAGGCATTCATGAGCGTGCTGAAACTTGATTCATGAGGAAATATCAGCATGAGTATAATTTTTTATTACAGCATGACTGTTTTAATTTTTATTATATTGATAATGGATATTATTGTTGCTGTTACGGCAAATGTCCGCAATGCAGGAAAATTAATACGCCATTTAAGGCATTGCGTGTATAGCATAACTCCGGCAATGTATATTGTAATATCTCTGCTTATTGTGATAGCCGGAAAAATTTTTAATGCGGAATCTGTGGCTGTTCTGATGTCTGTATCGTTGTTGCTTTTAGGTTGCTGTATAGCGTATGCAGAAAAATTCATTACACGCCGAAAAACTCAGAAAAAGCGTATTCCTGCCCGAAAACTCAAACCGCTTACAGAAAAGAAAGGATAAAAATAATATGAGTATATATAGTTGTCCCCATTGTGGAGAAAAAACGTTCAATCCGTTCACAAAGGCTATAGCCGGTCAGATGAACTCAAAAGGCAGACCGTGCAAGAACTGCGGTACACGCTGTGTCAACGGCAAAGGTGCTACTGTCTTCAATGCACTGTACAGTCTGATAGGAATTGTCGGAGTAGTCTATACCTATCTGCACCCCGATAATTTCTCTGTCGGCGACGTGAACTATGAGGTATTCGTGGTTGTCGGAATCATTCTCTCAATGTTTCTTGTGCCGAGACTTGTCAACGCTTTCTGCTTTAAAATGGAGGAGGCTATAAGGCTTAACTACTAATGGATTCTTTAGGAATATATATTCATGTGCCTTTCTGTGCAAAAAAATGCCCATACTGTGATTTCTATTCTGAACCATACCGAAAAAAGACAGTTTCAGATTATGTTGAATCGGTTGTCCGCAACCTGAAAGACTATTCTGACAAGTCAGTGATTACAGATACGGTGTATTTCGGGGGAGGCACTCCTTCGCTTTTAACTCCCGAACAGATAAGGCTTATCCTCGACGAAACAGACAGAAATTTCAGTCTTTCGGACAGTCCGGAGATAACCCTTGAAACTAACCCTAATACCGTTGACTTTCAGAAACTTGCACAGCTTAAAAATGCCGGAATAAACAGGATTTCTATAGGCGTGCAGTCAATGAATGACAGTGAACTTAAATTTTTAGGACGTACCCACACGGCTGACAGGGCAGAAAAAGCTGTCATTGACGCTTACACGGCAGGTTTTGAGAATATTTCATGCGATGTGATGATTGCACTTCTGGAGCAGTCATGGGAAAGTCTCTGTTATACACTGGAAAGAATAACCAGTCTGCCGGTAAAGCATATTTCGGCTTATATACTGAAAACAGAACAGGGTACGCCTTTCGGCTGTGACGAAATAGAAAATCTTCTTCCCGACGACGATACAACGGCAGAGCTGTATCTTGAAATGGTTAAGTTTTTAGGGAACAGGGGATTTGAACAGTATGAAGTGTCAAACTTTGCACGCAAAGGCTATGAGAGCCGTCATAACTGCCGTTACTGGAAATGTCTTGACTATATCGGCATAGGACCTTCCGCACATTCATGTTTTAAAGGAAAACGCTTTGCGGTGGACAGAAATTTAAATGACTTTATAAGCAGTCCTGTCCAGCAGACTATAGTGACAGACAATAACCCATGTACCTTTGAGGAGTATGCAATGTTACGTCTGAGACTTTCAGAGGGACTTGACCTTGATGTTTTTCCGGAACGCAAAGACGAAATAGTAAAAAAAATTCCCGCACTTATGCAGTCGGGATATATACATTATGACGGAAAACATCTATCTCTTACACCAGAGGGTTTTTTAGTGTCAAATTCTGTTATAGAGTATCTTATTTTCTGATTATTCCAAAAGCTCCTGACGCATCTGTGTGAGGAGTTTTTTTTCACGCCTTGAAACCTGCACCTGTGTCATACCAAGAGCTTTAGCGGTTTTTGACTGTGTGAAGTTTCTGAAATATCTCAGCTCAAGAAGTATGCGGTCTTTCTGTTCAAGACGTGCCATAATCTGCCGGAGTGCGAGCAAGTCAACTATAGCTTCGTCGGGGGCTTCTGACGGAATATCTATCTGTCCCTCGTCGTCGTCTGAGGCGGTAAGCGACAATAATGGCTGACTTACACACAGAGCCTCTGAAACGTTTTCTTCGGGTTCGCCGGAAATCTCTGAAAGTTCGCTGATAGTCGGCTCTCTGCCCTCACGTTGCCGGAAGTCTTCGCATATACGCTGTAACTTCATTGAAAGCTCTTTCAGACTTCTGCTGACCTTTATAGTACCGCCGTCACGGAAAAGCCTTTTTATTTCGCCGAGAATAACCGGCACTGCATACGTCGAGAACTTAACGCCCCTTTCCATATCGAATGCCTTGACGGCTTTTAGAAGTCCTATACAGCCTGCCGAGTATAGTTCTTCATAGTCTATGCCACGTCCCCGAAATTTATTGGCACACAGATGTACAAGCCCCAGATTTTCTTCAGCAAGCGGTTTTTTAACAGTTTCCATGTACAGCAAGCCTCTTACGCATGATAACCGTTGTGCCGTGACCGACCTCGCTTTTTACACTGAGCCTGTCCATGAAAGACTCCATGACAGAAAAACCCAGTCCGGAGCGTTCTTCTTCTGGAGCAGTAGTAAAAAGAGGTTGCATTGCTTGTTTTATGTCGGGGATTCCGCACCCTTTGTCACGGATTTTTATGTATATTTCCCTTTTCGGCAGAATCCGGACAGTTATTTCAATGTTTCCTTTTGAATGCCTGTAGCCGTGAACTATAGCATTTGTGACCGCCTCTGAAACTGACGTGCGTATGTCTGAGAGTTCTTCAACTGTAGGGTCTGTCTGTGTAAGAAACGACGACACCACAGCCCTTGCCGTACTTTCATTTACGGACAGCGATGGCACGGTGAATTTTATTTCATTAAGTATCTCCATAGATTTTTTACTCCAATCATGTTATTTTTACTACTCTTTCCATTCCGGCGAGTTTCAGAACACGTCTGATATATGGCTGTGGATTGCTTATTTCAAGATTTCCTCCGCATTCACGCATGAGACGGCTTCTTCCCATAATCAGACCTATTCCGGAGCTGTCCATGAAAGTTATATTTCCGAAATCCATAGTCAGTGCAGACGGCTGGGCGGTTATTATGTACTTGTCAAGCTGTGTGCGTATTTCTTGGGCATTGTGGTGGTCTATTTCGCCGTTCAGAACCGCCACAGCATGACCGCCCGAAGATTTTATATCAATAGTCATTGGTGTTCCTCCCTCGCTTACAGTATTTATATTTATTATACTATATACGGTAGTCGTTTTTTGTCAGAATACAGAATGGTCTTCAAATTTTTTCTATTTTAAAAATTTGATGAAAAATCTTGAAAAAAGTCTTATACGGTGATATAATTATATATATTTGTCAGGAGGTGATAGAATGGCTAAACAGTTCTGGAAAGGCAGTGCATTGCTTGCACCTGTTCCGGCAACTCTTGTTACGTGCGGTACTATGGAAAAACCTAACGTTCTTACAATAGGCTGGACAGGCATATGCTGTACCCGTCCGCCTATGACATATATTTCTGTGAGACCGGAGCGTTTTTCGCATGATATAATCAAAAAGTCGGGGGAGTTTGTCATAAACCTCACTACTTCCGCTATGGTGAAACAGACCGACTTCTGCGGAGTAAAAAGCGGTCGTGACATGAATAAGATTGAGACGTGCGGATTTCATACTGTTCCGTCTCAAAAACTGAGCGTACCACTGATTGAAGAATGTCCTGTATCGCTTGAATGCCGTGTCACTGAGGCAAAGACTCTGGGAAGTCATACGATGTTTTTAGCGGAAATCGTCGGCATTGACGTTGACGAAAAATTTATTGACAGCAAGGGAAAACTCAATCTACAGCAGTGCGGACTTACAGCGTATGCACACGGCGAATATTTCGCACTCGGCAGGAAACTGGGCGATTTCGGGTATTCAGTCCGGAAAAAGAAAAAGCACCGTAAGTAGTTCAGCCGGATATATCTTCAATAAATTTCCGGAGTTCCTCATCTGATTCCATGATAAGCCCGTCGGCGAGCAGTTCACGGTCGTAATCAGAAAGAAGATTTACATTATAGTCTATTATTTTGTAAGGCTTGTCACTCGCTCCACGAAATACTCCGATTTTGCCGTTGTACTCACGCACTGTGCATTCCGGCTGTGATACTTCCGGTACATTCACTGCAAACCGTGTCTGTATCTTGGCATGGCGGACGCTCTGGGCAAGAGTACATATCACGATAAACCCTGCTACTGCTATTGCGGTAAATATAGTAAAAAATACTTTCCGGTTTATGATTTTTTTCATACAAATCACTCCCTTTGCTGAATTTACTGTAAATATTATTGGCGGTTTTTGCTATATTATACAAATTGATGTTTTTTTTCAGAAAATGCTTAACAACTGGGAAAAAATGTGGTATAATATAAAATATGGATTATTTCACAAGGCGGTGATGTATTTGTACTTAGGCAGAAGAAACAGTGAACTAAGTAAAGCTATCAAGCAAAAATATGAGTTGTGGTTGAGCTTAATCATGGTCGAGTCGGTTGAAGAAATCATGGAAAACATTGACACTATTGACAGTTACCTTGCAAGCAGAAATGAAAATGAGGTGGCATGGGCAAAAGACCTCATAAGGCGTGGCAGACACTTTATTGCTGTACCCGTTGAAGACGGTTTCCGTTTTTATCCGAGCAAGTTTATGGGATATGTCCATAACACAATGAGCAGGCACGACAGCTATAGACAACAGAGAAACGGCAGGGCAACAGATGATGTAATTTCTGATGTCTTGGGAGGTGCAGAGCCTAAACCGGACTATGAACTGGAATGCCAGTACAAGGATTACTGTGATTCACTCGGTCTTGAAGTCACTAAATATAAGCGTGGATACTGGCTTTTGTCCGAATGATACAGCCTTTTTTTAGTCAGACTTATGTCTGATTAATCAGGAATATATAAATACCAGAAAGGAGCTGTTACCGTTTAAGGTGCGGTAAAAAACAAAATGAATAACACAAACACTACTGTTCAGCCAACCGGCAGGCACAAAAAGAAGAAGAAAAAACAAAGCCTTCCGGTCAGAATTTTAAAAAAACTGCTGGCTGTAATCTCAACAACTTTGCTGTCGCTGTTTCTTGTGATGATTATTACCGGAACTATCGTGGCGACTGCACTTACTGTGTATGTCCTTGACTTTATGGACGACTCGGCAAGCGTTACACTTCAGGAGCTTGAATCCGGAAGCGATACCTATTTTTACGGTATTCAGAAAGATGAGGACGGAGACGAGGAAATCGTTATACTCAACAGAGTAAAGACAGACGTTCAGCGTATTCCGGTAGACATCGAGAGAATACCTCAGCACGTCCGTGACGCATTTGTTTACACGGAGGACGAGCGTTTCTATCTTCACGACGGTGTTGACTATAAGCGTACTCTGTCGGCTTTCCTTAATATGTTTCTGCATTTCTATGATTCGGAGCAGGGCGGTTCGACAATTACCCAACAGCTTATAAAGAACCTCACCGGAGATAAGGAAACTTCACCACAGCGTAAAATCCGTGAGATTTTCAGAGCTATGGAACTTGAAAAAACCTACACAAAGGACGAAATACTGGAAGAATACCTTAATTATATTGGTTTCGGCGGTCCAATCAATGGAATACAGCTTGCTTCTATACGATATTTCGGAAAGAATGTTGAAGAACTTACTGTACCGGAGGCGGCGGTTTTGGCGGCTATCCCGAAATCTCCGGAGTATTACGGACCTTTTGTTGAAACTTACAACGAAAATAACCGCATGGTTGTTGACGGCAAAGCTAACAACAAAGAACGTCAGCGTTATGTACTCTATCAGATGTACAAGAACGGTGCTATAACATTTGACGAGTATCAGAAATATCTGAATACAAAACTTGTATATACTGATTCAGATGAATATTTACGTCTGCACCCCGAAGACAGAGCAGAAGAACTCGAACAGGAACAAAAGGCTTATTCGTGGGTTGTTGATGCTATGTACTATGAAGTAGCTGACTTTATGATGCAGGAATACAATATAGACGAAAATCAGGCGTATGCACGTATAAATAAAGGCGGTTACAAGATTTATTCAACTGTTGACGACACAATGCAGAAATACGTTGAAGAAAAGTTCCTTGATTTAAGCAACCTCGTAAGCGTTGACAGCGTAAGGCGTTGGGCAGACATTGACGGCGACGGCGAAAGTGAAGAATATTTACCGCACGTTGCTTTTGTGGCACTCAACTATGACGGTTCTGTAAAGGCTCTTGCAGGCGACTGGGGCGAAAAAACTACTTCACTTTCCACAAGCTATGCCGTTCAGGAACGCCGTCAGGTAGGTTCTACAATGAAACCTATTTCAACATATGCACTCGCTCTTGAAAATGACATTATCCACTGGGGTACGCCTTTCCGTGACGAGCCTATTATGAAAGACGCAAAGGGCGACCCATGGCCTACAAACTATGGTAAAACCCTCTCTTATGGCACTCACAGCGTTTATTATTTCCTACAGCAGTCTTTCAATACTGTTCCGGCACAGCTTTGTCAGACTCTCACACCGGAGGCTGTATATGAGTTCTGTACGGAAAATCTCGGTCTTCAGCTTGACCCTCTTGATGAAGACATCGCACCTCTTGCACTTGGTGCGTTGACTTACGGTATCACTCTCGAAAATCTTGTTAACGCTTATCTGCCTTACGGCAACAACGGCGTTTACAATGACGCACATATTGTTACACGAATCGAAGACAGCAACCAGCAGGTTATCTATGAAAATGACGGCAATGCAAGATATGCAGTCAGCGAAGAAACTGCTTGGGTTATGAACAGACTTCTCAAGAATGTAGTTGAAAACGGTACAGGTACTGCCGCAAAACTCAGCAACAAGGTTGTTGTCGGCAAGACAGGTACAACTGATAACTGGTATGACGAGGCTTTTGTAGGTCTTACAAGAGACTTCTTAGCAGGTATTACGGTAGGTTATAAGTATAACAATAATCAGCTTTGTCTGCCTTCCAATTTCAAGTCTGCACAGGTATGGCAGAATATCATCGGCGAATATGCTAATACGATGTTCCTTGAAACTCCGGCGGACTTCGACCCTGTTGAATCGGTTGTTGAAGCTCCTATGTGTGCATACAGCGGAAACATTGCCGGTCAGTACTGTACAAAGGGCATAACAGGTTACTGGAAGTCAACTAACGCACCTGTCTGCACAGGCTCGCACTATGGTTCACTTTCAAACGGCACAACTAAGAGTACGTCAAGCAGTTCATCAACAAGCAGTAGCAGTAGTAGCAGTAACAACAATAATTATAATAATAATTACAATAACAACTACAACTATAATTACAATTACGACAACAGCTATAACAATAACACATGGTCTAACGATACATGGAACAGCGGTAATACATGGGGCTATGGAACAGGCGGAGATTATTCCGGCGGTAATGACTACTCCGGCGGTGGTTCAGTAGATTACGGAACAGGCGGAGACTATTCCGGCGGTGGTAATGACTACTCCGGCGGTGGCTCAGTAGACTATGGAACAGGCGGAGACTATTCCGGTGGCGGAGATTACTCCGGCGGTGGTACATGGGACTATGGTGTTGACGGTGCATGGTAAAAATATAATTTTATAAATGTTATACCGGTTAAACATCAGTTTAGCCGGTATAATTATAAGGAGAATAATATGGATAATTCAATCAGATTATGCTGTCCGTGTCATTTCGGACTGGAAAGTGTTTTAAAATATGAAATAGCTAAAATCGGTGGGGACGACATAAAGGTTAATGACGGAAAAGTAAGTTTTTCCGGTGATGAGAATATTTTAGCAAGGGCTAATATATGCCTTTCCACTGCCGAGCGTGTAATGATAGAACTCGCTGAATTTAAAGCCACCACCTTTGAGGAACTTTTTCAAGGCGTTAGGGCTATAGAACTTGAACGCTACATTAACCCGAAAGACGCATTTCCGGTAAAGGGCTATTCTCTTAATTCGGCACTGCATAGTGTTCCGGACTGTCAGGCTATTATAAAAAAAGCTTCAGTTGAGCGTTTAAAAGAAAAGTACGGAATAAGCTGGTTTGAGGAGACAGGGGCAACAGTGCAGATAAAATTCAGCATACTTAAAGACGTTGTGACGGTTTACCTTGACACAAGTGGAACAGGTCTGCACAAGAGAGGATACAGACGTAACTCCAACTCTGCCCCCATTAAAGAAACACTTGCCGCAGGTATTATAGACCTTGCAAGAGTACGTCCCGATTCAGTGGTATGCGACCCATTTTGTGGCAGTGGCACACTTCTTATTGAGGCAGGTCTGAAGGCTCTCCGGATTGCTCCGTGCATAAACAGACGTTTTTCTGCTGAAAAGTGGGAAAGTATTCCGGCAGAGGTATGGCGTGAGGAAAGAAGCCGTGCTATCGACAATGTAGACCGTTCTGCAAAGTTTGAGGGCATAGGCTTTGATATTGACGATTCAGCGGTTGCACTCACCCTTGACAACGCCCACAAGGCAGGTATCAAGTCACGGCTGAAAATAGAACAGGCTGACATATCGCATTTCAGACAGCCGGAAAACTCAATAGTAATCTGCAATCCGCCGTATGGTGAGAGAATGCTGGAACTCCGTGAGGCAGAAAATATATATCGTCAAATGGGCAGAGTTTTCGGCAAGGGTAGCGGTCAGTCAAGCTATATAATCTCTCCTCATGAGGAGTTTGAAAGCTTTTTCGGCAAAAACGCTAAAAAACGCCGTAAGCTTTACAACGGCATGATAAAGTGTCAGTTGTATATGTATTTCTGATATGGACTATTATTTAAAAAGAAAAATTCTTAACTTATTTTTCCCTAACCGCTGTCCGATATGCGACGAGCTTATTAACGTCAATGACTGTTTCTGTGCTGAATGTACCGATAAGCTTAATTCATATAAGGGAAGTTTCAAGATAACCGGAGCTTCTGAATGCTTTTCGGCACTCATATACGACAAGGCGGTAAAACCGGCGGTCTTTCTGCTGAAAAAAGGCAACTGCGGAAACTCTGCCCATGCTTTCGGCGTGTACCTTGCGGACGTTCTCAGAGATAACAGCATACCGGAAAAGGTTGATATTATTGTGCCTGTTCCTATGTCGGAAAGTTCACGGCGTAAGCGTGGATATAATCAGTCCGAACTTATAGCCGAAACGGTAGGAGCAGAAACAGGTCTGCCTGTCAGGTGCATCATACGCAAGGTGCGTGAGACGAAAGAACAAAAATCTTTAGGCAGGGCAGGCAGAAAACTGAATCTGAAAAACGCATTTGAGATAACCGATGATGTTTCCGGAAAAAGAATACTGCTGATTGACGATATATGCACTACCGGAAGTACATTATCTGAACTGGCGGTTTTGTGCCGTAAGAATGGTGCAGAAGACGTTTTCTGTGCCGTCGCCATGAAAGCCGTGCATAATCAAGTACATAAATAAATACAGCCCTAAAGTAACTCAGAAAAATTGCTTTAGGGCTTAGTTATTACTATTTGTTTCCGTATTTTTTTATTTTTTCATAAAAATACTGACAGGCTTCTGATTCATTTTTAAATTTTTTAATTCCAGAACAATTTCCTTTTTCGCTATAATATACAATCCAATTATCATCTTCTGAGGTAAGGCAATAAGTTTCATTAGGAAGTCCGCCTTTCATTATTGAATAACAATCAGAAGGAATATTTTTACTTTTTATCATTTTTTCAAGTTTTTTTATATCCATTTTTATATTAATTATGTGCCTGTTATTTTTGATGTTATTATTTCGACAGCTTTGTTGTATTGTTCGTCTGTATCGTCCGTATTTTCAACAACATAGTCCGGAGTAATTCCGATATCGTCGTAACATTCAGAGCGTGTTGTTTTATACTCGGCAATAGTTAGAATTACAGCACCACCGTTGGACATTTCAGTGGTGGACTGCATAACACCCTTGCCGTATGTCTGACTGCCGATAATCTCGGCTTTTCCGAAGTCTTTCAGCGAGGCGGTAAAAAGTTCGCCTGCACTTGCCGTATGACCGTTTACCAGTACAACCATAGGGAGATTAATTTCTGATTCGTCGGAATATACGATAGTTTCTGAGTGACCGTCGCTGTATTCGGCGGTTGCAATTATTCCCTCCGGTAGTAAAGGGTCAAGACATTCCTCAAGAGAAGTGAGAAGACCACCGCCGTTTTCACGGACATCAAATATAATACCCTTTGCACCATTGAGAGTAAGCCTTTCAAGCACATCAATAAACTGCTGTGAGGTATTCTGCTTGAAACCAGTTATTTTTATATAGCCGATATAGCCGTTGAGCATTTCACCTGTAACTGTTACTACTTCAATAGGTCGGCGTGTAAGCGTGTATGATTTGTCAGCACCGTCATGGCGTACTGTAAGGGTTACCTCTGTGCCGTCCGTACCGGACATAAGATTTATTGACTTTTCAAAGCCTGTTTCGAGTACATCGTTTCCGTTCACTGAAACAATCAAATCGTCTGCCTGTATGTCCGTTTCGCTTACCGGAGAATTGAGCATTATTCCGGCAATCTTTATATAACCGCTTTCGTCTTCTTGCAGAGTAAGCCCAAGACCTGTCAGTTCTCCGGCATTTTCGCTTTTTTCGTCAACGTACTCGTCAGCAGTAAGGTATTTGGAATATCTGTCGCCCAGTCCCGAAACATAGCCTTTTAGAATGCCGTCGTTTATGTCGTTTTCGTCAATATCTCCGTAGAAGTTTTCATGCACGAAAGTGTCCATTGCCTGCAAAGAACCGTACTTTCGGGCTTTTTCGTTTACATCAACGACCTTTTTGTTAAAACTTTGCAGAGAGAAAAAGGAAGTCAGAATAAATGTCACGGCAGAGGCTATTGCAATAAGGCTTATCGCTAACCCAAGACTGATTTTTTTATTCATTATATCATCGCTTTCTGTGTAAAGAAACGGGCAGTGTGTTTACTGCCCATTTATTTTTTATTGACTTACGTAATCAAGTGGGTTCTGCTGAACGCCGTTCACACGTACTTCAAAGTGAAGATGTGCGCCGGTTGACCAGCCTGTAGAGCCTACAGTACCAATAACCTGTCCCTGCTGAACATAATCGCCGACTGAAACAGATGCAGATGTCATATGTCCGTAGAGTGTGGAATATGTACCGTCGTGCTGGATTATTACATAGTTTCCATAACCACCTCCACAGCCACAGCTTGAAGTCTTGGCGTAATTGTGGGTACATGAGTTGCTTACATATGTAACAGTACCTGCCTTTGAAGCACATATTGAACCG
The DNA here is from genome assembly GCA_023667045.1 of Ruminococcus flavefaciens. Taxonomy (GTDB): domain Bacteria; phylum Bacillota; class Clostridia; order Oscillospirales; family Ruminococcaceae; genus Ruminococcus; species Ruminococcus flavefaciens_AC. The sequence continues at coordinate 622,765 of JAMPAU010000001.1, forward strand.
CCCATTATTCCGGCATCGCCTATGTCAATACCCTTATGCTGAGTACCCCATCTCTGTGCAAACGGACTTGATATATAATAGAATCCCGGTGTAGGCCATGTAAAGCCAGATGGTGACGGTTGAGCTACAGCAGTAGTGGTTGTTGTGGTGGTAGCGGAAGTTGTAGTAGTTGTAGTGTTGGTTGTGGTTACAGTTGTAGCAGAGGAAGTGCTTGTAGTGGAAGTAGTTGTAGTGGAAGTAGTTGTAGTGCTTGTTTCCGGAATATCAGAATATGTAGTAGTTGTTGTGGTGGTTGTATAAACCGGCAGGGCAGTAGTTACAATAGTAGTGGTAGTTGTTGTGGTAGTCTGCTGTGCTAAGATTTCTGCCTGTCTTGAAGCTTCTTGTCTTTCGAGTTCACGGGAGGTTTCCTGTCTTTCAAGTTCACGGGAAGTTTCCTGTCTTTCAAGTTCACGGGAAGTCTCCTGTCTTTCAAGTTCACGGGAAGTCTCCTGTCTTTCAAGTTCACGGGAAGTCTCCTGTCTTTCAAGTTCACGGGAAGCCTCTTGTTGCCTTTCAAGTTCACGTGACGCTTCTTGTCTTTCAGTTTCTCTTGACGCTTCCTCAATAGCTAATCTCTTTTCGTTTTCGATTCTTTCAGCCTCTAAACGTTCAGCCTCTTGCTGTTCTGCAATACGTCTTTGTTCTTCCTCGTAACGCCTCTGAGCTTCTTCGGCGTGACGTTGGATTTCAGCCTGTATCATAGCTTCTTCGTTTTCGAGAGCGTCAAGGTACTGCTGAGTTTCCTCTTTGGACTGGTCAAGGCGTATCTGTTCAAGCTGTATTCTGTCAATAATTTCCTGTGTCTGTTCCATTTTTGCATTAAGCTGAGTAATTTCATCTGCTTTTTCGCTGACCTTTTTTTCCTGTTCTTCGAGTTTCATCTGAAGTGAAAGTTTTTCAGATTCAAGGTCTTTTTTGGATTTTTCAAGCCCGTCAATTTCGTCAAGGAGCTTGTTAATGAGTTCTTCGTCATAAGATGCGATTCTGTTAACCATTTCTACTCTTGACATTATGTCATAGAAACTGGCAGAACCTAAAACAACTTCGGCGAGGTTATCGTTGCCCGAAACATACATAGTGCAAAGACGCTGTTTAAAGAGTTCGATGTTGCTGTTGATGAGTTCCTGCTGTATTCCGATATCAGAATCAAGATGACTGATATTGGATTCTGTTTTAGCTATGTCGTCATTCAGCTTGTCGAGTTCGTTGTTGAGCAGAAGAATATTCTGCTGAATAAGATAAATCTGGTCTGCGAGGGTTTCCTGATAGGCTTTCTGACTTGCCTTGTCGCCCTCCAGTGAGTTCATCTGAGCTTCATACTCAGCAATTTTAGCCTCATTTGCTTTTCTTTCCTCTTGAATTTCTGCTATAGTCTTGGCTGAAACGTCTGTATGGTTATCTGTCATTGAGGGATAACCTGCAACTATTCCGGCAGAGAGTGCGGAGCAGGTCATAAAGGCAAGAATTTTTTTAACTATGATTAACTTTTTCATTATAAGTAGCAGTCGCTGACTGCTGTCTCCTTTCATAAAAAACTGTTTTACGGACTGATGTAGTCGAGGGGGTCGGTATCAACGCCGTCTATACGGAGTTCAAAGTGCAGGTGAGGACCTGTTGACCAGCCAGTAGAGCCGACTGCACCGATTTTCTGACCCTGCTGTACGTAATCGCCTACAGAGACAGTAGTATAAGCCATGTGACCATATACAGTGGAATATGTTCCGTCGTGGGAGATGATAATGTAGTTTCCGAAATCACCGCCACAGCCACAGCTACCCTCTTTTCCGTAATTGTGTTCGCAGGAATTATTTACCGATATAACAATACCGTCTCTTACTGCACATATGTCAGCACCGTCAATATCAGCGTCGCCTATATCAATGCCCCTATGCTGTAAACCCTCACGCTCGCCATGATAGCTTGTGATATAGTAGTAATTAGGGGTAGGCCATATATAAGGCTGGTCTGACGGGTCGGGAATAGGCGGCTGAACGGATTCAGTCTGTGGGGGAGTTTGCTGTTCAAGCCACTGCTGATAAAGTCTGTCCTGTTCTTCTTTCTGCCGTTGTAATTCCTGTTCCTGCTGTTGTTTCCGCAGTAATTCTTCCTGTTTACGTCTGAGTTCTTCTTCTTGTTTACGTCGCTGTTCTTCTTCGTATTTTTTCTGAGCTTCTTCAGCCTTACGTCTGATTTCCTCTTGAATTTCCTGCTCCTGACGGTCGAAATCTGTACGGAGTTTTTCAGCGTCTTCTTTTGAGTTCTGAATTTTAGTCTGCTGGGCGTTTATCTGCTCAACGACAGACTGAGACTGTGCCATTTTGTCATTGAGGGACTGTATTTCAGCAGTTTTCTCCGATTTTTTAGATTCCTGTTCAGCAAGTTTTGATTCAAGGCTTTGTTTTTCTGTCTCAAGGTCTTTTCTGTCTTTTTCTAAATTATTTATATCGTCCAGAATTGAGTTTATAAGTTTTTCGTCATATTCCGCCATATTGTTGACAACTTTTACTCTTGTCATCATATCATAGAAACTGACAGAGCCGAGAAGTACGGAAACCATATTGTCATTGTCTCCGGTAACATACATGGCACAAAGACGTTTTTTGAAAAGCTCAATACTTTCGTCAATCTGTTTTTGTCTTTCAGTTATGCTGTAGTCGAGGAATTGAATATTATCGCCTGCACGTGCTATATCACTGCTGAGTTTATCAAGTTCTTGATTTATAAGTGATATATTTTCCTGAATAAGCGAAATCTGTTCAGCGAGGGTCTGCTGATAAGCCTGCTCGCCGGACATACTTTCACCGAGTTCAGAAATCTGTTTTTCGTATTCAGCTATTCTTTCCTCGTTTGCTATTCTTTCCTCTTGAATTTCGGGTATAGTCTTGGCTGAATCTTCCTGTGACGGAAAAGACACAACCATTCCGGCAGACATAGCCGAACATATCAGAAAAGAAAAGATTTTTGATAATATTTTTTTCATAGCCGTCTGCCGTACTCCTTTCATTCAGACATTAATGTGCTTTCGTGTGCTTATTACACTTCCGACAGCTCCGACAAGCGAACCTGCAAGCAGATAACCTAAAAGCACATATATTCTTATATCGGAAAACGGGATAATATTTCCCATGTTAAATACCCTCATAAGTGCCGGCTGTGCCGTAAGTATTCTGTATACAGAGCGGTATATAGCCCATGTTATAAAAAATGCACCTGTTCCGGAAAAGAACCCTGTAACCATGCCCTCAACAAAGAAAGGCATACGTATAAATATGTTGTTTGCACCGACATATTTCATAATCTGTATTTCCTCACGGCGTGCATAAACGCTTGCTTTTGTCGTATTTGAAATCATAATCATTGATACAACGGCAAGGGCAATTATTACCGCACCTGCTATAAGCGTAGCCATACGTCTCAGCTCTATAAGAAACTCAGCAACCAGTGTGGGAGAGTCTACTTCTTGAATATCCGTTATCATAGATATAGAATCGGTGGTATCGTCCATTCTGGAAATATCCTTTATTGTTACGCTGAAACCGTCCGGCATGAAGTCGTATCCCTCAATGTAATTGAATATTGCACGACCTCTGCTGTCAATTCTGTCACGCATACGCTCCAGAGCCTGTTGTTTTGAGATATGCTCAACGCTGTTTACGTTGTCGAGGGCAGAAATTTCAGCTTCTACTTCTGCAACTCTTTCTTCCGGAGTGTTTATATCAAGGTAAACCGCTATTTCGTTCTGGTCGTTAAGACCAGTAATCATTGAGTTGATATTTATATAGAAAAGTCCGGCAACCCCTACAAGCAGTAATGATATAAGCAGTACACAGAAAGTAGCAAAAGCCATCATTTTGTTTTTCCAGATATTTTCAACGCCTTGGTCGGCAAGATATTTAAAACCGCTTAACTTCATGATGCACCTCCCTGTGACTGTTCCATAATAGCCGAAATAATTTCGTCGGGGTCGGCATTTTGCGAAGTACTTTCAAGCGAGGCTATCAGCTTGTCAACGTCGTCTTCTTCCTTGACTGCAACAGCTGGCTTTTCTGCAACAGGATTTACAATAATCTCCTCTTGAAAAGTTGTCTGAGACTGCACAGTCTGAATTTTTTCATCAGCAGGAGAGGAAACAGGTACTTCCAGTACTTCTTCTTTGTAGGGTTCAGTTTCCGGCTGTACGGTGTCAGTTTCTTCTGCAAATTCTTCTTCTTCGTCGCTGAAGTCAATATCGGGAAATTCCGATTCTCCTAAAAGTTCTTCAGCGTCTGTGCCGTCGTCTTCAGTGAAACTATCGGGGACAGGCAGTATAGCCGGTTCAAAGTCTGTCATATCGTCTGAGCTACCGGCGACAATTTCGTCAAATACTATCTGACCGTCGTTGATATTTATGATACGACCGCCGAAGTGTCTTACAAGGTCATGCTCATGAGTTACCATAAGTATTGTAGTGCCTTGGTCGTTTATGCCTTTGAGGAGTTCAACAATTTCGTATGAGAGTTCGGGGTCTATGTTTCCGGTCGGCTCGTCAGCAATTATAAGCTGAGGGTCGTTTACCAAAGCCCTTGCGATAGCTACTCTCTGCATTTCACCGCCGGAGAGTTCATCGGGGTATGAGTTTACTTTTTCCTGCAATCCTACAAGCCCGATAACATACGGCACACGCTTGCGGATAAATTTAACAGGTGCGTCAATGACACGCAGTACAAAAGCTATATTTTCGTATACGGTCATTGACGGTATAAGCCGGAAATCCTGAAATACAAATCCGAGTGTACGCCGAAATTCCGGAATCTTGCTTTTTTTGAGACTGCTCAGATTATAGCCGTTTACGGTAACAGAACCGCTTGTAGCGTCTATTTCTTTCAGGAGCAGTTTAATCATGGTACTTTTTCCCGCACCTGACGAACCTACAACAAAAGCAAAGTCGCCGTCGTTTATTTTGAGACTGACATTGTTTAGTGCGTCAACACCGCTTGAATAAGTGACAGATACGTTTTTAAGTTCTACCAAAAATTTACACCTACCTTAAAATATGTATAGCGGACAGGTTAAGTCCGCCGAACTTATGGGCGGTCAGAATTTTACAGGGTTAGCGGACAGGTACTTCTTAACCATGAGTGCTATCTTGAATATTATAGCGTGGTCAAATTCACGCAGGTCAAGACCTGTGAGCTTCTTGATTTTTTCAAGTCTGTAAACGAGAGTGTTTCTGTGTACAAAGAGTTTTCTTGATGTCTCAGAAACGTTAAGATTATTTTCAAAGAATTTCTGTATTGTAAAGAGTGTTTCGTGGTCGAGGGACTCAATACTGCCTACCTTGAATACTTCATGCAGGAAAGTCTCGCAAAGTACGGTAGGAAGATGATAGATAAGCCTTGCGATGCCGAGATTGTCGTAGCTTACGATAACCTTATCAGTATCAAAAACCTTGCCTACTTCAAGAGCCATCTGGGCTTCCTTGAATGAACGTGCAAGCTCCTTTACGCCGACAACTGCTGTGCCGATACCGACGTTAACTCTTGTGTAAAATTCACTGCTGAGAGTGTCGGCAATAGAACGTGCGAGTTTTTCGAGGTCTTTGGAGTCAACTGTGCTTTTGAGTTCCTTGACAAGCACTATATCGCTTTCTGTGATATTGAAGACAAAATCCTTGTTCTTGTCGGGGAAAAGGTTCTGAATAACATCATAAGCGGAAATATCATTTGCAGAGATTATTCTTATGAGGAATACTGCACGGCTGATTTCGGCATTGAAGTGAAGTTCACGAGCCTTTATTACAATATCACCGGGAAGAACGTTATCAAGGATAACATTCTTTATAAAGTTGTTTCTGTCGTATTTTTCGTCATAGTACTGCTTGATGTTTGAGAGGGTAATAGAGAGAATGCTTGCGTACTTTGCGGCAGAATCGTCCACGCCCTCAACAAAAACGGCATAGTCGGGCTTTACCCTTGAACCAAACGGCTTGTATGTAAAGCCGTCTCTTATAAAAATATCATGTGAATCGCTGAGGTCGAGCGAAACAAATTCATTTGTAGTACCCACACGTGTGAGGTCACTGCAAGCTATGATTGTGGCTGTCTCGTCTACAACTCCTATTGTTGCGTCGATAGTGTCACGCATCTGATGCACTAAACCTTGAAATAATCTGTTGGACATAGATTTTAAATCCTTTCTCTTTATTAATATGTATTGTTTTTTTTAAGGACTTGTTAATAGTTTCCTGATATATTACAGATTGTAACATATTTTTGAGGTCTATTTGTTAACAAAGTGTTAATTTTTTTGATTTTGATGTACGGAAGTTACAAATTGAAGTGTTAGTTTTGTGATAAAAATTACAAAACAAGTCTTTTTTTGTAACCAAAACGTAATTTAATCTGATACAAAATGTAATCTTTTTCCGGTTACATTTTTTCGGGTCTGTCAATGTTTAGGATTGAAAGGACGTTGCGGAGAACTTGTCTTACAGCCATACAGAGCAAAATTCTTGCGTTCATGAGTTCGAGAGTTTCAGCGTTCTTCACACTGCAAGCGTCATAGAAACGGTGGAAAAGAGTAGCAAGGTCTATAGCGTACTTTGTAATCTTTGCAGGGTCGTAAGTTTTGGCGGAAAGATTTATCTCTTTCGGCAGTGTTGCAAGGTGACGGATAAGCTCTATTTCACGTGGATTGTCGAGAACGTTAAGATTAGCGGTTTCCGGAATTTCAATGCCTTCTGCCTTGAGATTTGCAATAAGACTGCATATTCTTGCGTGTGCATACTGGACATAGTAAACCGGATTCTGTGAGGATTTTTCAACGGCAAGGTCTAAATCAAACTCAAACTGAGAATTTGCCTCACGGAGATTGAAATAGAATCTTGCTGCGTCAATCGGGATTTCGTCAAGGAGCGTGACAAGAGTGATAGCTTTTCCGCTACGCTTTGAGAGCTTGACAACTTCGCCGTTGCGGACAAGTCTTACCATTTGCATGAGTACAACGTCAAGTTTATCAGCGTCAACACCCAGTGCAGTGAGGGCAGATTTAAGACGTGGCACATATCCGTGATGGTCTGCACCGAGAACGTTAACAGCCTTGTCGAAATTTCTTGTAACCAGTTTGTCATAGTGGTATGCAATATCTGGAACTACATAGGTCGGTATGCCGTTTGCACGCACAAGCACAAAGTCTTTGTCCACTCCGAAATCAGTAGCCTTAAACCATGTTGCCCCGTCCTGTTCATAAGTATGACCAGTTTCACGGAGTTTATCCACTATACGCATAGTTTCGCCGGATTCATGAAGTCTGCTCTCTCTGAACCAGTTATCATATACAATGCGGTATTTTTTAAGGTCACGCTCCAGACCCTCTATATTTAAAGGAAGTGCATAGCCGACAAGTGCCTTACGGCGTTCTTCTTCTGTGACGTTTTCGAGTTCAAAGAGGTGCTGTTTGTAGTAGTTGGCAACGTGTTCGATAATATCCGTACCGAGATAAACGTCTTCCGGCATTTCAAAGTCCATACCCTCACCGCTCCGTGAGTAGATGTCGGCACAGAGTTTTTCCGTATCGCTCATGCAGTCATAGATAGCCTGCTGTCCTTTTTCAGAACACAACTGCATATATCTGAGTGAAAGGGACTTGCCGAATTTTTCAATCTGATTGCCTGCGTCGTTTACATAAAACTCACGTTCAGCATGATAGCCAGCCCACTGGAGAACACTTGCGAGACAGTCGCCGATAGCACCGCCACGAGCGTTTCCTATATGCATAGGACCTGTAGGATTTGCTGAAACAAATTCAACGAGTATTCTTTTACCCTTGCCGTAATTGGTTTTTCCGTAGCTGTCGTTTTCATCGAGGACATTCTGTACAACGTCGGAGAACCACTTTCTTGAGAGGAAGAAATTCATAAATCCTGCTCCGGCAACCTCGCACCTTTCAAAGAGAGAGCCGGAGAGGTCGATTTTTTCAATGATAGTCTCTGCGATTTTGCGTGGTGCATTTCTGAAAGCCTTAGCACATACCATAGCGACATTAGAGGCAAAGTCGCCGTGTGATTTGTCAGCCGGAATTTCTATATTAAAATCCGGTACTGGTACAGCCGGAAAAGTACCGTCTGCTATTGTTTTTCCGAGAGCTTCAGTAATAAGCTGACGGAGCTGAAGTGATGCCTTGTTGATATAATCTGACATGATAATTACTGTCCTTTCTTATCAGTATTCTGAATAGTTATTATTATTTCATTATCTGAAAGTTTCGATGCGTTAAGGTCGAGAGTGTATTTCAGATAAAGTCTTCCGTTTTCGCTGAGGGTATTTTCAATTGCCTGTGTGTATACTCCTATCTGGAACATTCCGAAAGGCGTGCCGTACTGGCAGTAATGTTTTTTTCCTGTTTCCATTGTAAGTATTGAATTGGAAGTACCTGTGCGTATGACAGAGGCTTCTTTATTGCCGGTAACTTTTACAGAGGTGACAGACCCCTCAAAGCCTGTAGCCTCAGTATCTTCATAAGTAATAGTAATATAATTTTTCGTACAGTTTATTTCGGCATTAGTAAAAAGTTCGGATTCTGTTTTTTCGCCGTCCTGTATCTGAATACTTACCAATGAAATCAATTGATTTTTTTTCAATATAAAACTCCTTAAAAATTAATTAGTAACAGCGTTCAGCATTTTCGGTAGCATTTTCAAGCATTTTGTCCAGAAGATACGGAAACTCAAAGCCGAGCTGATTCATGAGTTTCGGGAAAACGCTGTTGTGCCTGAGACCCGGAGCAACGCCTATTTTATTGAGAAGTAGCTGTCCGTCTTCTGTGAGGAAAAGGTCAACACGTGCAAAACCTTTGCAGTTGAGAGCCTTGAATGCGTTAACGGCTGTATCACGGACTTCTTTCTGTATTTCATTCGGCAGGTCTGCCGGAACGGTGAGGTCGTCGCCGGAAACTGCATTGAAGTTGCTTGGGTTGTAAGTATGGGTTGTATCGGTTATTTCGCCGACATTCGAGGCAAAAGGCGAATCATACCCGAAAACAGCAACCTCAAGTTTTCTGCCCTTTATGAACTTTTCAACTACTACCTTGTTGTCGTTAGAGAATGCAACCTTGACGGCAGAAATCAGCGATTCAAGACTATCGGCAAATCCTGTGCCTGCGTCACTTCCGCTGTTGGCTGGCTTTACGATAAGGGGGAAGCCGAGTTCGACAGAAATTTTTTCACAGCATTCGTCTATGTCGCTTAGTTCTCTCTGAGTGATTAAACGCCACTGTGCTGTTTTTATTCCGAAATCGTCCATTACCATGTGGGTGTGGGACTTGTCCATACATGAAGCACCGGCAAGCAGTCCGCTTCCGACATAAGTAATTCCAGCAAGGTCGAGAAGTCCTTGAATAGTGCCGTCAGCACCGTTTTTGCCGTGAAGTATCGGGAATACAACATCAATCTTGCGTACAGATGCCTCACCGTTTTCTATAATAATGATACCTCTGTGGAGAGGGTCGGGAGATATGACGGCAGAAGTGCAGTCGGGGTTGGTTTCCCATTTGCCAGAGGATATATCTGAAACGTCTCCCGGATAGTAAAGCCACCGACCCTTGTGTGTTATGCCGATACAGATTACTTCGTATTTGTCCTTTGGAATATTCGCTATAACATCAGAGGCAGAGGCAAGCGAAAGCTCATGCTCACGTGAAGTGCCCCCGAAAATAACAGCAACCTTGATTTTAGCCATAAAATTCTCCTTTTTAAATATTGTATAATATAATATTTTATCACATTTCACAGAAAACTGCAAGCCTTTTTCATGGAAATCTGAAACTGTACTGTTTATACCAAAGAGACGTATTATATGACAGTGTGCCGTCAGATGATATAAACCTGTAAAATAAAAAAACAGGGTGTATAGGGGGAATAAGTTTCTATATAGAAAAATTAAAAAAAGCTATTTAAGAAGATAATATAATATATAAAAAGGAAATTAACTGCACCTGTATATCGTTGTCTTGCTTTTGGAAGTGGGTGCAAAAACTATAATAATTTCTGCACCCTTGATAAATGTATAATACTTATTTTACATATTATTATTGATATTATGGAAGATTTATGTTAAAATATAATAAATAATATTTTAAAAGGAATGATAACCATGACTACAAAGTACTGAAAGAATACAACAGCAATGATACAGAAGTAACTATACCTAACGGCGTAACAAGCATAGGCGATTGGGCTTTTTATAATTGTACAAGTCTTACAAGTATAAACATACCTGACAGCGTGACAAAAATAGGCAATGAGGCTTTTAAAAATTGTACAAGTCTTAAAGAAATAGTATTTTGTAATATTACAATAAATGTTTCAGAAATTGAAAAAGACAACGAAATTGCATCAGATGCTTTAAGAATGTTATGTAATAAAGATTTTTCAATACCATTAATATCAAATATTAAATTTAAACTGGTTATGGATTATTTTTTCTGTACTGACGACGAGGATACTAAAGCCTACATAAAAAAGATGTTTTTAAGAATAATGAAACACTTCATAGAAAACGGCTATACGGACATAATAAATAAAATCCTCGAAAAGACGGATTTCGTCACGGAACGCAACATAGATAAATTTATCACTCATGCTACTAACAACAAACAGCAGGAAGTATATAATATCCTCACAGACTACAAAAATGCAAATTTTTAATAACTTATAAAATTTTATGTCGTTAATTTGCACTAAATAATTGATAATTAAAATAAGCTGTTTGTGCATAACCATGTATTTTTGGTTAAAATAAAAAAAAATATGCTAAACTATTGACTTTTCTGCACAACCGTGATATACTAATATAGTCGCATGAAGTTGATGTGACTTAAAGTATATCGCGGTGTGGAGCAGCTAGGTAGCTCGTCGGGCTCATAACCCGAAGGTCGTTGGTTCAAATCCAGCCGCCGCAACCATAATGGTGAACCAAAATAGATGACACCGCAAAAAAGTCCGAATATTCGGACTTTTTTC
>JAMPAU010000001.1:633902-777818 GCA_023667045.1 Ruminococcus flavefaciens
AAAAAACAGGAAAGTAGAGTTAAACGAAAAAATACAAAGTTGCACCAAATGTATACTATTTATCACTTTTACTTGTGGTTAAGTGTCAAGTTGGGGGTTAAGTCAAAAGTTTCCCCCCGACAAACACCTAGCTTATCAAGGTTTGTCGGGGGGGAACTTTTCTGCGCGAGGGGTGTGGGGAGACCGCATAGCTCCCCACCAATATTTTTCCGTCCCCCCTCCTAACTCTTCTATTTGGTAATCTTCGGAGGGGGGACAGGGAAAATATTGAACGGTTCGGACAGTATCTATAGCTTACAAAATTCTATAGGCGAGTGATTTGAAAGGTGGTGATATTATGTCAAAAAATGTACAGATAGATAGGGACTTTTTCTTTGAAATCTATGATTACTTCTTCGGAGACGATTCACCAAAGGACTGTCGTGCCGATGAAATCCGCTATCAGCTGAACGATAAGCTTGACAAAATGCTTGCAAGAGAGTTTTTTTCAGAGTATAAGCGGTCTCCATCCGGTGAAGAACGTGAAGAACTCCGCCGTCGGTATCTCGACTACTGCGGTTACAGTCGTGACTTCTGCTCTGATGTGGAGATACATAAAGACGAGCTATAAGGGTTTCCGCCTATTTGGTATCACGTCGGCGTGTATATGCCGACGTAATGTGCGGACAGCATACTAAAAGTTATGGTACATTTATAGGCGTATGTATTTCTCTTTTATGGTCTACGCATTCTAGGTGCGCTTCTTCGGAAGCGTGCCGGACGGTTCTCTTTTTACTGCGTAAAGCGTTCTGCGGTATACAGCAAGCTATTTGTAAGTAAATATTTCTCATGGTCTATGTATTCTAGGTGCGCTCCTCTGGGAGCGTGCCGGACGGTTCTCTTTTACTGCATAAAATATCCGGCTATGCCGTTTATCAGCACAACCGGTTTATTTTAATATCTATATTTTCTTTTTCTTGGGGTTTTTGAAGATAGTTTAATAATCATATATATTATTGCTACTACACCTGTCATTATTATTAAAGTTATTAGTATTTCTTCAGGTATTTCTTCTTTTATCAATTCTAATATCATTGTGAATAACCCTTTTAATACTTCAATTATGATTATTACAGCTTCTTTCATTGCTTCCATTATTTTCGCCTCCTTTCCTTAGGGGGCATTCTTTTTTTCTCTTTAGTGTGTTTCGTTCCGGCTATGCTCTCATCAGCACGAACACAGCCGGATTTTTGTTTTATCTCATTACTGCGTATCTTCCTACAAGTACATCAATTGGTATTTTGTAGTAGTTTGCTATGTCTATTAGCATATCTATTGAGGGCTCTCGTCTTCCGGTTTCATAATTGCTGTATGTCCTTTGTGTTATGTTTAATTCTTTTGCTACTTCTGTTTGTGTTTTTTTACTTTCGGCTCTGAGTTCTTTTAGAACTTTATGAAAACTATTATTCATGTTCATCACCTCTATTAATTATCGCATTTTTATATAAATTTGTCAATATGTTACAAAAAATGCTACTACTTTTCGTACTATCCACCAATTGACTTTTAGTACGAAAAGTAGTAATATATTTATAGTACTAAAAGTACTAAAGAAAAAGCGAATACCGACACGACAAAAACACATCAAGTCAGACCCATATATGCCGTTAACGCCCTGTCGGTAAGTGCTTTGTTTGGTTTCCAACAATCTCCTGAGCCTACACGCATACAGCAGGTCTTACCGGAAGAAGTCTCTGCTGTGGTGTGGCACAGGAAATGAAAGTAGGTGATGAAATGCTATTGGGTGAATTTATGAGTACTTATGGTGAGGGTGAAGGTAATGACCTTATCAGCATTGAAAATTTCTTTGGTTCATGTTCACAGGAAGAAATTATGACATCTGAGGTTTATGAGAGTATCAAAGGACGAACTATAAAGAGTTGGCAGACTATCGGTGGTGGTGCTTATCCTGTTGAGATATGTGTTTTTTTAGCAGATGAGAGTTAAGTTCTAAATATGATAAATCCGATGAGTGAAAGTTGGTGTGAATTATGTACATAAGTATAAGGTTAAAGGAAGAAGACTGGGAAGATGTAATTCGTGCACTTTTGTTTAAAAAATTTTTTAACGAGGGAGTTATAGAGTTTGATAAAAGTGCTTCTGATGAGAAGATTAAGTACTTAAAAGATGAAAATTCAGATTTTCGGAGGATTCGCAATCGTATTGCTTCTGAAGTTAATAAATCTTTGGAAGTTGAGAGATTTTTGAAAGAATGAGACAGCACAAATTTTTTTTTTTTTCCAACAGATTATGAAATGAGGTGATAAAATGGCTACATACTTAGTTGGATTCGGTATCAGTCAAGGCGAGTTTCTAAATAATCAGAAAGAGACAGTCTCTTACTCTAACCGTCTTCTCAGATGTGTTACCGACAATGCACAGGATAGCTTAAACTTCGGGTTCTCCGGCTTCGAGTTTAAAATTAAGGCATCTGACATATCAAAGTCTCTTGGTGTTTCCGATAAAGATGACGCTGTAGACACTGCTCTGAAGAATCTTTACAAAAAGCCAATTGAGCTTATCTATGCTCCTGTAAAGAACGAACTTACTGTTATCGGCATACGTCCTGTTTACACCAAATAGGAAAGGGGGTGAGTTATATGCCTGAAATGGTCGCTGTTGTTATTGAGTTTCTTTTAAACAATATGAAAGCTCTGATTGCTACGATTATGGCTGACGCTGTTTTGGCATTTCCTGTTGTAGTCGGTATGCTTGGTGCTATCATCGGTCTTACATTCAGATTGCTTGGTCGCAAACGTCGCAAAGGAGGTTAATGACTGTGGGGGAGTTTTCCCCCTTTAATTTTAGGCATTTTATCTATGAAAAAATTTCTTAAAAAATTTGGACTTTTTTTGGTTCTGTTTCTTGTTATTATGTACTTCATCGGCTCGTGTACAGAACATCCCGACTATCAGCCTAAAGAGGAAAAAGGTTACACTCCGGAGTACACGGAGCTTACGCCGGACGAGTATCAAAAGCAAATGGACGAACTTGTTAAACAACCGCCTGTAACCCAAACTGCTTTTAAAAGTCCTGTTATGACAGCCTATGCTGATTTTTCTTCACTATATTATACTTTGTATGATACTTTGAAAGAATACTATGATAAAACTACATATTTTTTCAGAGATAACTGGTTGATTGGTGCAAAAGATATTTATAATTATTTTTTTGATGACAATGAATCATATCCGAGTGCAGAAGATGATGTTTCAGTTGAGCCTAAAGAAGAAGTTACAATACCGTTCCAGTACGACTTTTACGGCAAAAACAGGGTTGTGTACGACAACGGCACATACGAAATAATTACCTGCCGTATCATTACAACTTCGGCGAAATCAAGCGGAAAAACCGGACATATACGTTATACACGTGAAAACCAGTATCACCAGTTCACACAGTTTGGTTTTGATATCAGAGTATCGAATCTTTCTCGCAAATTTGATAATAATGAAGCTTTTACTGTTGTTTACTATGGCTTGAAAAGCGGTATGTCTGGGCTGACTTCTTCCTTTGTTGACAGTGAACTTGCTTCTTCTCATAAGGCAGTTTTTTTAGGAAACTCGAAAAATAGCCTTAAACAGTTTAACGCCCATTTTGTGAATGCTGTTGAAATTTCAGATATTTGTGATATTTATAACTCCAGTTCTTCACCAAACTACTTCACTATCAGCAGTACAACTACAAATGACTATGAATTTTCGCAATCTGTCAATAACTACTATTTCAATTATAAATATTGGCGTTTGCCAAATGTCTACTACAATAACAATGCCGGAGATATTATTACAAAGAATAATATTAACAATTACAATGAATACGGCTATACATACAATACAGTTACAAACAGCATAGAGTTTGACCCGAATTTATACGCCGATTTTTTTGACCTTAACATCAAGCCACAGCTTGAATTGGAGTTTGATAGGATTTTTTCAAAGTTTCCGGACATAGACGCTACATATTCCGACGACGACACGACTATTAATTACATCGATTTGGTTACTATCATGAAAGAAATTCAAGCCACGTCAACCACGACTACGGCTGTTACCGGAACTTATCCGCTGATGACAGGCGACATAAACGTGAATGTTGATGTGACTATGACATTTCCGCCGGAGTTCTACAAGACTTATCCGGCACTTACCACAGAACCGGCTTTCGTCGCCGAAAATC
Organism: Ruminococcus flavefaciens; assembly: GCA_023667045.1. Taxonomy (GTDB): domain Bacteria; phylum Bacillota; class Clostridia; order Oscillospirales; family Ruminococcaceae; genus Ruminococcus; species Ruminococcus flavefaciens_AC. The sequence goes on from JAMPAU010000001.1 coordinate 638,121, forward strand.
CCGACGTTGATTTTGCCCTTGATGAGCCTTTGCCCGTTCACGCTTTGGAAGTCTCCGGCGGTTTGCTGACCCTTGCAAGTAGTTTTTTTGATGATGTCGGTCTTATGCCCATTATTTTGATGAGTGTTGCACTTGGATTTGTTGTAATGTTTTTTTTGTGAGGTGTTTTAAATGTTCAGTATCATGGAAAATATATATTCCGGTTGGCAATATGTCATGAATCTTCTTTCACTTGTCGGCGGAAACTTCCATATCGTTATTGAAAATATCCCTAAATTTTCGGGTTACATTTCAAATCTGTTTGCTAATTTTCCTGTTCCTGCATGGATTTCTTTAACTTTTTTGGCTGTTCTTGGTTATGGTATTGTCGCAAAATTCTGCCATTGGGGGTAGCTTATGGGAAATGTTGTCTTAGAATTTATACGTGATAGTGTATCTGAAATTACTAATATTATGAAGGAAACTATAATTTTTAGTGCAGATTCATCTGAATTTTTTAAAGTTTCTGTAACATTGTGGGATATTTTCATAGGCGTTCTTACTGCTTCTACTATTATGAGTATTTTTGGATTTGATGATTAGGTGGTGTTTTTTTGCTTATAGAACTTCTTGAAATTTTTTTGGGAGCATTCAATTATTTTTTTTCGCCCGAAGACCCCAACTATTTATGGTTTTCCGAACTTCTTATTTTTTGTGTGTCTTTGATTATTCTCATCACAGCTTGTATCTGCTTGATTATCATTCTTCATGATGTTTTGAAGTTTATTGGTACGTGGGGGAAATGGCGATGACAATATTTTTAAACTTTATATTATTTCTTTTTCAGACAAAGTTTTTTCAAACTATGCTCATTGTACTCATGTTTTTTGCTACTTTAAAGCTTGTCTATGGTCTTCTCATTCGGAGGTGATTTTGTGATTTCCGGTATTTTCGGACTGCCCGGCAGTGGCAAATCTCTTTTTCTTGGCATGATTGCACAGCGTGCTGTCAATGGAAAAAGTATTAACTATCATGGGCTTTCGCTCGGCGACTTAAAAAAGTACGATTATGTTTATACAAACTTTAGCTGTGACGGCTGTTACAAACTCGACTATGATAAACTCGGCGTTTATAACTATGAGAATTGTCTGATACTCGTTGATGAGATTATGCTACTTTCCGACGCACGTGACTACAGAAGTTTTACTGATAACCTTAAACTTTTTTATTCTGAGCATAGAAAATCCAAATGTGATTTTATTTATGCCAGTCAAGGTTACAAAGATGTTGACATCAAGATACGCAACCGAACTAAGCAATATTATTACATTGAGGATTTTTTTCTTGAATTTTCCCGTGTCCGTCGTATTGATTTCTTTTTTGATATTATCAATTTTTCTATTACTGAGGGATTTTCTTTTGCTCCGGTTGCTACTGACTTTTTCTTTTGGAGACCTCATTTTTATGAAAACATTGATTCTTATGAGCTTATTAACGGCACTTTGCATGGTACTCCTGATTTGATTCCATGGAAAGATAAGTCTGACCCCCTTTAAAAGCTTAATTCGGGTGAGGGGGTTGCCCCCACTTTAGTGGGGGTAACCCCATTGCTTTTGCATTACAGATAGTATAAAAAGTTCGGTCTTAGTAGCCGTTTGAAGCCTTTCCTTGATAATATAGAAATACCTTTGATGTTTATGATTTTCATGTTCATGAAGTTACTTCATTTTGCCTAAATTTAGCCAAAAATCAAAATGTAAGGAGATTTAACAAATGAATTTTACAGAATGTTTAAGAACTGCTGATTTGGAGTTGCAGAACAGTTTTAAAGAAAGTAAGATATACACACGCTATTTGTATCAGTCTTACTATCGTCTTCATAGTAAAAACTGTAGTTTCGGCGGTTTTGACTTCAAGAAAATGTCTGATACAGTGCGTTCCTGTGCTAAATTTTTAAAATTTAAACATACTGATACTGAAGAAGTTAAATTGCATAAATCTAATTTTTGCAGAGACAGGCTTTGTCCCATGTGTGCAAGTCGGAGGTCTAAAAAGATATATAGTCAAGTTCATTCCTGTGTTGACTATATGAAAAACGATTACCAGTTTATAATGTTAACTCTTACAGTTCGTAATTGTTCTGCAAATGCATTATCTGATACTATCAGTTATATGAATAATTCATTTAATAAAATGATTAAGTATAAGGCTTTCAACCGTATATGCAGAGGGTGTTTAAAGTGTCTTGAAATTACTTATAACCGTGAAAGAGACGACTATCACCCGCATTTTCATGTACTTATTGCTGTTGATAACAACTACTTTAAGTCTGACAGCTATTTACATCAGTCTGATTATCTCGCCATGTGGCAAAAAGCTACCAAGGACTATTCCATAACTCAAGTAGATGTACGTAAGATACACTATAATCCTAACCGCCCTGAACTTAGTGACATTTCTTCAGCAGTTGCAGAGGTGGCTAAATATGCAATTAAACCAACTGATTATCTTTTTCCGGACAATCTTTTTCTTACTGATAAAGTAGTATATACTCTATCTACTTGTCTTAAAAATCGACGTACTTTCAGTTTTCGTGGTATTTTTGATAAAGTTCATAAACTTCTCGGTTTAGATGATGCATTCGACGGTGATTTGATTCATACTGATGAGAATGTAAAAGACGGTGAGGTTGTATTTTATTCAAGTTACGTTTGGTCGCATGGACGTTATCATCTTTATGCCATTGAAGTTCCTAACAAGTTCGTTTTAACCTGTTCGCACGACTTCTTTGTAGATTTGCAGACTTGTGAAATTTTGGTGGAGTAGGGGATATATTATGACAAAAAAAGAAACTGAAAAACTTTTGGCTTACATATACAACAACCGTTGTCAGCTCGAAAATGAACTTGATGAACATCAAGCTAACGTCAGATTCCGCAAAGCTTCTATCACAGACTGCGTTGAGCTGATATATTCTCTTGCTTATGAAGACTGCTTCCGTCAAACAACTGATGACGTAATGAATCTGCTTACGCTTTACTCTCATAGGAAAGATGAGTTTTGTGTTTACTGTCGGAACTGCAAGTTTCTTGGTATAGAGTGTGAAGGCTTCCAGTGTGGCTTGCCTAAATGCGACGGCGATTTATGTGCCTACGAAAAAGACTTTGCATGGTGTTTTGTGCCTTTAAATCGTAAAAAAACAGGAAAGTAGAGTTAAACGAAAAAATACAAAGTTGCACCAAATGTATATTTGGTGCAACTTTAAACAGTGACCGGAACATCTTATACAGAAATTCCGGTCTTGATTTGTCAGTTATGCACAGAATTGCTTTTAAATTATTCGGGGCTGTTTTTCTATTACAGGACTTGCATTTTTTCCGGACTTGTTGTATAATAATATTATTATCAGCAGGCAGGAGGAATTTTTATCCGGAGTTTCTTATGCAAAACATTCTTTATAGTTCTTTTTTTTATTTTCATACTGCTTAATTTTCCGCTTCTGGACTGGTTCTTGCATTCCGAAAAATTACAGTATGCAGATATATATGAGTTAAACCCTAATAATTCTTTTGTTGCGTGCTGTATGATATTTATTTTACTGATGATTATAACGGCATACAAGGATTTAAAAAACGATAGAAAAATCAAAAAACTATTATTTTATATAATTCCGTGTGTATACGCTCCGCAGTATTGGGCTTACATTGATGATATTGTTTCTTCCGCTTGACAAAATAAAATTAATGGTATATAATTAAAGTATATAAAAACAGATGAAGATGACTTTGTCTGTTTTTTATATTGCAATATTATAATGGAGGTGCGTTTTTATGCAGATTGTTTTATGTTCACTTCTTGGCTATCTTATCGGCAATATCAATCCGGCTTACATACTTTCAAAGCTTAAGGGATTTGATATACGTGAAAGAGGTTCGGGAAATGCCGGAGCGTCAAACGTAACTATGGTAATGGGCAAAAAAGCCGGCGTATTTACTGCCTTATTTGATATTTTCAAGGCTTTTTCTGCCACAATTATTGCCGTGCATTTATTTCCGCAGATAAGATATGCTAAAATCCTCGCCGGAGTTTCATGCATAATGGGTCATATTTTTCCTTTCTTCATGAAATTTCATGGTGGAAAAGGTCTCGCTTGTCTCGGCGGACTGATACTTTCATTCAATCAGACCGTATTCTTCTCTCTCCTGCTCATTGAAGTGATAATTGCACTGGCAGTTGACTACATATGTATTGTAGCACCGTCTGGAGCAGTTATATTCACTTTCGTCTATGCCTTTATTACAGGAGACCCTACAGGAACTTTTCTGCTTGCTGTCGTCTCTGTAATTATTCTTTTCAAGCATATTGAAAACTTTGAAAGAATACACAACGGCGAAGAAGCACACATCAGTTTCTTATGGAACAAAAACAACGAGATTAACCGTCTCAAAAAACACTGAGTATATCAGTACATACAGAAAAGCCGTTCCGCAAAGGAGCGGTTTTTTTTATTGCAGTTATGTAACATAATATAAGCTATCTGAATATAATAATACTGATATTATATTTCTGAAAGGAGGTCTGTATTATATGGATATGACAATAGTAATCTCTGTGATGATACTTATATTTATAGTTATTCTGGAATTTGTCAGTCTTTTCCGGAGCAGGTCATGCAATGAAAATATCCTTGATTTTGCAGTGGTTGTGCCGGTATTTCCTTCAGACAGCAATCTCTCCGTAAGGCTTGACTGTCTTTCCGAAAAAATCGCCTGCGGACAGTGCCGTGCTGAAGAAATAATACTTATAAGCTACAATGCGTCTTCTGAACAGCTTGAAATATGCCGACGTTTCTGTCTTGACAATCCGTGTGCCGTTATAGCGGATTCGGCAGAAGTTGAAAAAATATTGTCAGAAATATTTGCAATTGACACGATAACATAGTATAATATAATAAGACATGAAATTTTCGGGAGGTATTTTTTTATGGAACAGGAATTATTACGCATTCAAGGTACAGTGGAAAACATAGTTTTCAGAAACAACAGCAACGGATATACGGTACTTGACTTTGATTCCGGCGGAGACTGGATAACCGTTGTCGGAGAGTTCGGCGAAATCTCCGACGGCGAAAGTCTTATTATTGAGGGTAACTATGTAACTCACTCAAAATTCGGCACACAGTTTAAAGCAGAATACTATGAACAGAAATTCCCCGATACATCTGTGAATATAGAAAAATACCTTGCTTCCGGAGCTATAAAGGGCATAGGTGCTAAACTTGCAGTTAAAATAGTAAATGTTTTCGGAGACAAAACCCTTGATATTATTGAAAAAGAACCTCACCGGCTTGCTGAAATCAAGGGAATCTCTCCGAAAAAATGCAAGGAAATAACTCAGGACGCTAAGAGAGTTTTCGCATTAAGAATACTTACATCATTCTTGAAAAAATACTATGTAAAAACCAGCTATGCAATGAAAGCCTATCTTGAATTTGGCTCGGAGGCTTACAACCTAATACGAAAGAATCCGTACATACTCTGCAATGACAGCATTGAACTTGATTTCCGCAAAGCCGACGAAATAGCTTTATCACTCGGCTGTATGGAAGAAAACAAGTATTCACGCATTGTCGCCGTTATATGCTCGATACTCAAACATAGTGCCGAAAACGGTCATTCATGTATGCCTATAGAACTTCTCAACCATGAAATCGCTTACTCTTACGAGAATCTGCCACAGGAAGACTTTACGGAAATATATATACAGGCTTTTAAAAAGCAGGAACTCTTTAAATATACATACAATAATATCGACTATATATATCTTCCTAAATACTACAAGGCAGAACGTTACATAGCCGACAGGATAAAATCAATCGCTAAAAACAAAAAACTCAGCTGTGATTTGCTTATCAACGATGAGGAAAAGAAAAACAATATAAAATACAATCCTATACAGCGTAAGGCGATTTCTTCCGCTGTTTCCGGAAATGCCCTAATACTTACAGGCGGTCCGGGTACTGGCAAGACTACTACCCTAAAAGCCGTTATTTCCATATTTGAAAAAAAAGGACTGAAAGTATTCCTTACTGCTCCTACCGGACGTGCTGTAAAACGTCTTTCTGAACTCACAGGGCATGAAGCTAAGACTATTCACCGTCTGCTTGAAGTCAATGCAGAAAACAAGGAATTTTTCATACGCAATGAAGAAAATCCTCTTAACTGCGATGCCGTTATAATTGATGAAACATCAATGGTAGATGTACTTCTCTTTGAAGCCCTGCTCCGTGCCTTACGTCCGAACTGTAAGCTTATTCTTACCGGAGACAGCGACCAGTTGCCGTCAGTAGGTGCTGGAAATCTTCTCGGCGACCTTATAGACGGACAGGCACTTACAGTTATCCGTCTTGAAGAAATATTCCGGCAGGCACAGAAAAGCTGTATTATTATGAACGCTCACAGGATAGTCTCCGGAGAATATCCCGACCTTACACAGAAAAATAATGACTTCTTCTTTTTCAGACGTTCAAACAGTGAATCAGCTATGAATCTTACAGTATCTCTTGTAAAGGAAAGACTTCCGAAAGCCTATAACTACTCCCCTTTTGACGATATACAGGTAATAGCACCGTCCAGAAAAGGAAGCATAGGCACAAATGAAATAAACAGAGTATTACAGAATGAAATAAATCCTCCAAGTCCGCTTAAAGCTGAATACTCCGGAATCAACGGAATATTCAGACAGGGCGACAAGATTATGCAGACCGTAAATAATTACAGCATAGAATGGTCTAAAAAAGGCGAAAAGGGCAAGGGGATTTTTAATGGCGATATAGGCAGAATAATAAGCATAAATACTTCTTCAAAAAATGCCGTTATTGATTTCGACGGCAGAATAGCAGAATATACTTTTGAACTGCTTATACAGATTGAACTTGCTTACGCAATAACAGTACATAAAAGTCAGGGCTGTGAATTTGAGGCGGTTATAATTCCGGTACAAAGCGGATTCGATATGCTTAATCACAGAAATCTTCTTTATACAGCTGTAACACGTGCAAAAAAACTTCTGATACTGATAGGAAACGAACAGGTGATACAGAGAATGGTTAACAATGTACACAGCACAAAACGCTATACCTGCCTAAGAAATATGCTGGAAAATAACTGAAAGGAATTTATAAATATGTCAAATAATGATATTGGTATTGATTTAGGAACGTCAAATATTGTGATAACTATGGGCAACAAAGGCGTTGTGCTGAGTGAACCGTCTGTTATAGCCTATAATACCCGCACTGAGCGTGTACTCGCTGTCGGAAAAGAGGCTTACGAAATGATAGGAAGAAATCCGGACTACATATGCGTTGCACGTCCGGTATGCGACGGAGTTATTTCAGACGACGACCTCGCTAAAAGTATGATACGTGAGTTTATTATAAAAATAGCCGGTCATCAGTTACTTAAACCAAGAATTATAATATGTGTTCCGGCTTTTGTTACCGATATAGAAAGCCGTGCAGTAGTTGAATCAGCCAAAAGTGCCGGTGCACGTCAGGTATACCTCATACAAGAACCTGTAGCCGCTATGATTGGTGCAGAAGTGGATATTGCAAAGGCAAAAGGTCACATGATTGTCGATATAGGCGGAGGAACTACAGATATAGCTATTGTATCAATGAACGGCGTTGTAACGTCCCACACCATAAAAACCGCCGGAAACTCTATTGACCGCTCTATAATAAAATATATGCAGAACCGCTATAAACTTCTGATAGGCGAACGCACCGCAGAAAAAGTAAAAATAGGTCTCTGCAATCTGTATGACCCGTCTGACGATATAACCTTTATCGTAAAGGGTCGTAGCCTGCTCAAAGGTCTGCCCTCTCAGGTACTTTTAAGCGAAACTGAACTTTTTAAAGCAGTAGAAGATGATACTTTCGCTATCATGGAAGCTATAAGAAAAGTCCTTGAAGAATCACCGCCCGAACTTGTCGGGGATATTTACGATAACGGTTTACTACTTACCGGAGGCGGTGCTTTGCTCGGCGGTCTTGCTCACCTCATAAACCGCACTCTCGGTATAAAGTGCAACGTCGCCAAAGACGCTCTGAACTGTGTTGCTAAAGGCACTGGGCTTGCTTTCGGTAAAATGAAACATATGCTTGACGGTTTCGAGACGGCAGGTATTTACAAATGCTCATAACAAAAAGACTGTACGGAAATCTCTGTACAGTCTTTTCTTTTACATGAAATTAAAAGCCTTTCTGCCTGCATATACGGCAGATGTCCCTAATTCTTCCTCAATCCTTAAAAGCTGATTGTACTTTGCAGTACGCTCTGAACGGCACGGCGAACCTGTCTTTATCTGTCCGGAATTAAGTGCCACTGCTATATCAGCAATTGAAGTATCTTCCGTTTCGCCGGAGCGGTGCGAGACTACCGCCGTATATCCTGCTCTGTGTGCAAGCTTTACAGCCTCTATTGTTTCTGAAAGCGTTCCTATCTGATTCAGCTTGATAAGCACTGAATTTCCTGCTCCGTATGCTATGCCTTTTTCAATTCTTCTGGTATTTGTCACAAAAAGATCATCGCCCACAAGCTGTATCTTTCTGCCAAGATGTTCAGTAAGGTTCTTCCAGCCGTCCCAGTCTTCTTCGTCAAGACCGTCCTCAATTGAAATAACAGGGTACTGATTTACGATATTTTCCCAGTGACGAATAAGTTCGTCAGATGTAAACCGTTTGTCAGATTTCGGCTGTCTGTAAAAACCTCTCCCCTTTTCCGTGTCTTTCCATTCAGAAGAAGCCGAATCTATAGCAAGCATGAAGTCACTTCCGGATTTATAGCCGGCTTTTTCTATTGATTCAAGAATAGTCTCAATAACTTCCTCATCGCCCGACAAGTCCGGAGCAAAACCGCCCTCATCGCCTACTGCTGTGGAAAGTCCCCTGTTTTTCAGTATCATGGCAAGAGTATGGTAAACTTCCGTACACCAACGCAGTCCCTCACTGAAAGAACTTGCACCAATCGGCATAATCATAAATTCCTGTGTATCTATGTTATTGACTGCATGAACTCCGCCGTTTAAAATATTCATCATCGGTACTGGCATGGTATTCCCTTGAATCCCACCTATGAATCTATACAGCGGAATATCTGCTGATAATGCTGAAGCTCTCGCACAGGCAAGCGACACAGCAAGCATGGCGTTTGCTCCGAGATTGGACTTGTTTTCAGTTCCGTCAGTATCAATCATTATTCTGTCAACTGCATATATATCAGATGCGTCTTTTCCATGCAGAACGCTATTTATAGTGTGGTTTATATTAGATACGGCTTTCTGTACACCTTTTCCCATATAGCGTGAACTGTCTCCGTCACGGAGTTCATGAGCCTCAAATTCTCCAGTAGAAGCACCGCTGGGAGCAGTACCCCTTGCAACAGTGCCGTCAATCAGTGTAACTTCTACCTCTACTGTCGGGTTGCCCCTTGAATCAAGTATTTCCCTGCCTGTTATTTTCTGAATATCCATAAAAAAAACTCTCCTGTCTGTTATGATATATTTATCATTCACAACAAACAGGAGTTTATTCATATTTAATTAAAGATTTTCAATTTTGTCAATTGCATTATTGAGCAGGTCACTCTCGAATGTCTCTATATTGCCGTTATCACAGAGCTTTGCAAGGTCTGTGCATATGGGCAGTCTTGCAAGAACCGGAATGCCATACTGTCCGGCGATTTCGTCAAGGTGGCTGTCTCCGAATACATTTATTTTCTTTTTGCAGTCGGGACATTCGTAATAACTCATATTCTCAATAACTCCAATGATTGGAATATTCATTATCTTTGCCATTTTAACAGCCTTGCCGACAATCATTGATACGAGTTCCTGCGGAGACGTTACAATAACAATGCCGTCAACAGGAAGCGACTGGAAAACAGTTAAAGGCACGTCGCCTGTTCCGGGTGGCATATCAACAAAGAGATAGTCTGTATCTTTCCAGATAACATCTGTCCAGAACTGCTTTACAACTCCGGCGATAACAGGACCTCTCCATACAACAGGGTCGGACTCATTCTCAAGCAGAAGATTAACAGACATAACGTCAATACCGCCCTTACTCTTTGACGGAATAATACCCTCCTCGCAAGCCTCAGCCTGTCCATGTACGCCAAAAGCCTTAGGTACTGACGGACCTGTTATATCAGCGTCAAGAATACCTACGTTTTTATTTCTTCTTTTCATGCCTACAGCCAAAAGAGAAGAAACCATAGTTTTGCCTACACCGCCCTTACCGCTGACAATACCTATAACTTTGCCGACATTGCTGAGTTTATTAGGCTTTTCAAGAAAACTCTGTGGCTGGTTGCAGTTTCCGGCACTTGCACAGCTTGAACAGTCGTTATTGCATTCATTTGACATAATTTCAGATTCTCCTTTTTATAGATTATTTTGTACCAAACATTCTGTCGCCTGCGTCGCCTATACCGGGAACTATGAACTTATTTTCGTTAAGTCCGTTGTCCTTTGCTCCGGCATAAATCTCAACGTCCGGGTGTTCTTTCTGTACAGCCTCAACACCCTCCGGCGAACAGATGATACACATGAACTTTATATTTTTAACGCCGAGTTTTTTCAGTTCATCTATAGCTACACAAGCAGAATATCCGGTAGCAAGCATAGGGTCAATAATAATACAGTCTCTTTCTGCCACGTCGTCCGGAAGTTTTGCATAGTATTTTACAGCTTGATGAGTTTCGGGGTCACGGAACAAACCGATATGTCCGATTTTGGCAGCTGGAACAAGTGCGGTAACACCCTCTACCATTCCGAGACCTGCTCTCAGAATCGGCACGAATGCAAGTTTTCTGCCGGAAATAACTTTTGTCTTTGCAACAGCTACCGGAGTTTCAAGCTCGATTTCCTTTAATGGCAAATCTCTTGTTGCCTCATAGCAGATAAACATAGCTGTCTCAGAAACAAGCTCCCTAAACTCCTTAGAGCCGGTATTCTTGTCTCTCATAAGTGAAATTTTGTGCTGAACAAGCGGGTGGTCAATGATGTGCAACTCTCCCATAATTCAGTACCTCCTTTATTATTTTAACCTGAATATTACAGATTATTATTTTCTATATCGGTGATGAGGTCTATTCTCCTCTGATGACGACCGCCTTCAAATCCTGTAGTAAGGAATATTTCGGCGAGTTCAACGGCAAGACCGTTTCCGAGTACTCTCGCACCCATGCACATAACGTTAGCGTCGTTGTGCAGACGTGTGAATTTTGCGGAAAAAGAATCAGAACAAAGTGCAGAACGTATGCCCTTTATCTTGTTTGAAGCCATTGACATACCTATACCAGTACCGCATATCAGTATGCCCTTTTCACAGTTGCCGGAAGTGATTTCCTCACATACTGCCTTAGCGATAACAGGATAGTCACACGGCTGACCGTCTGTACCCATATCCTTAAATTCAAAACCTTTTTCTGAAAGTGCCTCAATAACGGCTTTTTTCATTTCCACACCGGCGTGGTCGCAACCTATAGCAATCATTTTATAGTCCTCCGATTTCATTAGTATTATATGGTTTTTGCTTTTCATGTCAGAAATAATCCTGTCTGCTATTTCGTCGTCGGAGCAGTTATTGTCAAGCCCGACTAATTCGCACCAGTAAATATAGTCCGAAACGTTTACAAGACCTGTTTCCTTTTCCAGTACATCAAGCCAGTAATCGTTTTCTTCCTCCGACGAAAACTCACAGTTGTATATTTTTCTGACAGTTTCACGGATTTCAGATTCTGTCATCTGTTCTTTTCCTCCAAATCCTTTTCCGCCTTGACTTTCTGCAAGTATGATACTTCCAGTTCTTCGGGCGTAACTTCTTCCCTTGAAAGCGATGCAAGACATACTCCGCAAGCATTCTGCAACCTGCTATGAGGTGGTGCAACAAATAAATCTTCTGATTTATAGTCATTGAAGAAATCACCTGCTCCTTCGCCACACAGTAGTGTTTCCGTACCTGCAAGAAACTCTGCAAGTTCGTCACGGCTTATAATGGACTCTTCACATAATGGTTTAAGTGAAAAGCCGTCACTCATGTATGAGCAGGTATAGACTAATTCACCACGAGCTTTCATTACTGCACATATTCTGCCATGAAAAGCTACATTATTATATGCCAGTCCCTCCAGTGTGGAAACTCCAGTACACTTACAGCCGAGTGCAAAACACATAGCCTTTACTCCGGCAACGCCTATTCTAAGTCCGGTATACGAGCCTGGACCATTTGCGACGGCTATTCTGTCAATATCGGAGAGAGTTTTTCCGGCATCGGCTATCATGCTTTTTATCATCGGCATTATTACCTGTGAATGCGTTTTCTGTGTGTACAGGGTACTTTCAGCAAGAAAAGTCTCCGTTTCAGTATCAAACAAAGCAGACGAGGCGGTTTTTCCGGAAGTATCAATCCCAAGTATCAGCAAATCTTTCACCACCCTCAATAATAATCTCTCTTTTGTCTTCTCCGACGGTATTTATAGTGATATATATTGTATCTTTCGGCAGGAAGTCTTCTATATTCTCCGACCACTCAATGACAGCTATATTTTCCTCAAAAGGATAGTCAAAAAATCCAGTTGATTCCAGACCGTCCTCTGTCTGTATTCTGTACATATCGAAATGATACAGAGTAATATTTTCTCCTCTGTATTCATTTACAAGAGCGAAAGTCGGCGAGGAAACACAGTCCCCCAGTCCGAGACCGGAGACTATGCCACGTGTGAAAGTAGTCTTTCCTGCACCAAGACCGCCCTTATATGCAATCATATCCCCTGCTCTGAGACGTGAGCCGAGTTTTTCAGCGGTCTTAATAGTTTCTTCCGGCGAATGCGTTATAACTCTTATACTCATCAGAATAACCCTGTAATATTGCCGTTTTCGTCGCAGTCAATTCCGAATGCAGACGGCTTTTTAGGCAGACCCGGCATTGTGAGAATATCTCCGGTATAGATAACAATAAATCCTGCTCCGGAAGAAAGTTTAGCGTCACGGACTGTTATTTTAAAGTTTTCGGGTTTGCCGAGCAGTGCCGGATTATCGGAAAGCGAATACTGTGTCTTTGCAACGCATACCGGCAACTGTCCGAATCCTATACCCTCAATTTCCTTGATAGCCTTTTCAGCCTGTGCAGTATATATAACACCGTCCGCACGGTAAATCTCCCTTGCGATAGTTTCTATTTTTTCCTTTATCGGAAGTTTTTCGTCATATATTGGAGCAAAGTTATTTTCCGTTTCTGAATCAATAACAGCACATACTTTTTCCGCAAGGTCTGTACCGCCTGCTCCGCCCTTTGCGAAAACTTCACACATTGAGACTTTCACTCCCATTTCTGCACAGAAGTCCTCAATGAATTTAACTTCACTGTCTGTATCAGTTCCAAACCTATTTATCGCAACTACAACAGGTACGTTGTATTTCTGCATATTTTCTATGTGCGTTTTGAGGTTTACAATGCCTTTTTCAAGTGCAGTGAGGTTTTCAGCAGACAAGTCAGCCTTTGCAACACCGCCGTTGTATTTCAAGGCACGTATAGTAGCAACAAGCACAACGCATGACGGCTTTAATTTTCCGTAACGGCACTTTATATCAAAGAACTTTTCAGCACCTAAGTCAGAACCGAATCCGGCTTCTGTAATGCAGTAGTCGCCGAGTTTAAGGGCAAGTTTTGTAGCACGGAGAGAGTTACAGCCGTGTGCTATATTTGCGAAAGGTCCGCCGTGTATGAATGCCGGATTATTTTCAAGGGTCTGCACAAGATTAGGCTTTAAAGCGTCTTTGAGCAGGGCGGTCATAGCACCACATACGCCTAACTGTTCAGCAAAGACCGGCTCGCCGTCAAGATTATAGGCAACAAGAATATTTCCAAGTCTTTTCTTTAGGTCTGCAATATCAGATGCAAGGCAGAGTATAGCCATAATCTCAGAGGCAACAGTTATATTAAAACCGTCCTCACGTGGCACGCCGTTTACTTTACCGCCCAGACCGATTACAATATTTCTTAAAGCACGGTCGTTCATGTCCATACAGCGTTTGAACATTATACGTCTCTGGTCTATGCGAAGTTCGTTACCCTGCTGAATGTGATTGTCAATTACTGCACAGAGCAGATTATTAGCAGAAGTTATAGCGTGCATATCTCCGGTAAAGTGCAAATTTATGTCTTCCATAGGCACTACCTGTGCGTAACCACCTCCGGCAGCACCGCCCTTTATTCCAAAGACAGGACCAAGAGACGGCTCACGGAGTGCAAGGACAGCATTTTTGCCGATTCTGCCCATAGCCTCAGCAAGTCCGGCACTTACAGTAGTTTTGCCCTCTCCTGCCGGAGTGGGATTTATGGCAGTAACAAGAATTAACTTTCCGTCTTCCCTGCCGTCAAGCTTTGAATAAAGATTCTCTGAAACCTTTGCCTTATAGTGTCCGTAAGGTTCAAGGTCTTCATACCCTATGCCGACTGATTCGGCAATTTCATTAATATACTTCATTTTTGCATTCTGAGCAATTTCTATATCAGATAACATGGATTTCCTCCGGTTTTATAAATTTTTTTGTCACAGTAATATTCTACCACATATCAGAAATAAATGCAAGTGTAAATTTAATGATTGACAAAACACTCTGTATATATTATAATAAGAGTACACTTCTTTAAACTGATAAAGCTTTAAAGAAGTGAATTTTTACAGAACGGAGAAGTTTTTAAATGAAAACCGCAACTCTTGTTATTCTCGCCGTATACGTCTTGATTATGGTGGGAATAGGTTTCTACACTTCAAGGCTCACAAAGTCAACAGATGACTTTATGCTCGGCGGTCGTAGTGTAGGTGGCTGGCTCACAGCCTTTTCTTACGGCACTACCTATTTTTCGGCAGTGGTATTTATCGGATACGCCGGACAGTTCGGGTGGATGTACGGAGTATCTGCCGCATGGGTAGGTATCGGAAACGCCATAATAGGCAGTCTTATCCCCTTTTTCCTTATCGGAAAACGCACACGTCTGATGTCGAATCACCTACAGGCAAAGACAATGCCGGAGTTCTTTGAATATCGTTTCGATTCAAAATCCCTTAAAACAGCGTCTGCCGTTATTGTTTTTGTATTCCTTATACCTTATACAGCTTCAGTATATAACGGTCTGTCAAGGCTTTTCAGAATGGTCTTTGATTTCGGTGAAAACGGCTCTACAGTGATAATCATTGCTATGGCTGTACTTTCTGCCGTGTATGTAATGTTAGGCGGTTACAAGGCTACCGCACTTAACGATTTCTTTCAGGGAATTATCATGCTGATAGGTATCTCAACAGTCGTTGCTCTCACAGTCAAGACAAAGGGCGGATTTTCCAGTGCAATAGACCAGCTTTCAGAAATTGCCGAAACTGAAAAACTCGGCTCTTTGTTAGGTCCAGACCCTCTGAACCTGCTCGGCGTTGTTATCCTCACGTCGTTAGGTACTTGGGGACTTCCTCAGATGATACAGAAATTCTATGCAATAAAGGACGAACAGGCTATTAAAAAAGGTGCGATAATCTCAACTTTCTTTGCACTCGTCGTTGCCGGCGGTTCTTACTTCATGGGCGGATTCGTAAGGCTTTACTGTACTCTCGACCCGAATGAAACAGGAAAAGACTTCATTGAAACAGTCAACGGCAAACCCGTTTATGACACAATGGTTCCTGCCCTGCTCCAAAAGGCTTTACCAAGCGTATTAATCGGACTGGTTGTTGTTCTGGTTCTTTCTGCGTCACTGTCAACACTTTCTTCACTTGTTTTAACATCAAGCTCCACCCTCACAAACGACCTTATCAAGCCTCATGTAAAGAATTTTTCCGACAAGAAACAGATGACAGTTATGCGTGTGTTTATAGGCGTTTTCCTGCTTATTTCCGTAATTATTGCCTGCAACAAAAACGCTTCTATTTCTACTCTCATGTCGTATTCATGGGGTGCATTGTCGGGGGCATTTTTAGGACCTTTCTTATATGGTTTATTCATGAAAAAAGCCACAAAAACTGCTTGCTGGACAAGTTTCTGTACTGGTATCGGTATAAGCGTTTTACATATGCTTTTATTCAGCATGAATATATCTGCATTTGACGGTCTGAAACAGTCTGTCATTGACATGGGTCTGAAAATAAATCTCCTGTCTCCTATCAACGCCGGAGCTTTTGCAATGATTATCTCGCTTATTGTAGTGCCGGTTGTGAGCGGTTTCACAAAAGCACCCGACGAAAAAGTTGTTGAAAACGCATTCAGTGTAATAAAGTAAAATGCAAGAACGGATATTTTTAGAATGTTCGTTCTTTTTTCTTGACATATTCTTTAATTTATGGTATAATAAATAAAACAACTTTAGGAGGAAAATTATGTCAAAAATCGGCATGGAAAACGTTCCGGAGAACGTTGACGGAAACTACCACAAGGAAGAAAAAGAATTTTTAGTCTTATGTGTACATACGCCTGAAACTGCGTCACAATTAGGGGGAAACGATTACTGGACAAAATCCGTTAAAATTCTCGGATATGTCGAAAATGAAAGCGGTCGCACAAGCAGTACAGAGGGCAATATGAGCTACACTGTCAAAGAACATGATGAACCGGAGTTTTTCACAAAAGACGGCATTTACAGGGTAAAAGGCAGACTGCCGAAACTTATTGACGGTGCAGAACCTTGGGTTAACAACGAGTACCGCATGAGCGGTCTTTATGTTACCGAAATAATTTCTGACAATGAAGAAAATGATTTTCTTGAAAACCTGCTCACAGAATATAACAAGGAAGTTTCAATCTATTCCGAAGTACTTGGAAAATTAATTCTTGACAGACAGCTTGACTGGTATCAAACAGAAAACAATCTCGAATGGTGCGGAGAAGATGATGTGGAATTTTCAATCAGTCCGGACGGCGAAACTGATATAAATGAATTTTTGCCGTTGGCTGAGGAATTTTATAAAAACCGTTAGGAATGGGACAAAAAATTACGTGAGTTTTCCGCTTCTCAGCTTACCGAAGACGCTAACGACTGGTTAGAAGAAGAATACGATGACGAAGATGGAGAATCAGACGAAGAAGCAAAACCTGTCAAAGAAATAACAGAAAAGGAATTTGCAGAAAGAATTTCAATCTGTGGTATCTCTTTATATACTGACGGAAATTTTGAGGTATTCTATGACGACGACGATATGTTTTGGGGTCATTCAATCATTGTGGACGGCAATATAAAAACAGGCGAATTAGAATCGTCTTACATTGCAGGTTAATCAACAGGGGCGGAAGAAAATCCGTCCTTTTTTATTGACAAATCAAAATATAAATGCTAAAATATATTTAAAATTATTATAAAAAAGGAGATTTCTATGGAACAAAAAAGACCACGTTCAAGGGAAAAAAACGTGACTTCCGGCGGAAACGGAGTACACAAAAGAGGAGACGGTCTCGGCACTGGAAACGTCGGAGGACAAGACTATTCCTGTAAAAAATCTTCCGGCGGTGCTAAACGTGCAGCAGCCGGAGGCGGTGGCGGAATACTTCTGCTTGCATTAGTTATAATGTTCTTAAAAGGCGGTGTCGGCGGACTTCTCGGCAGTAATACCGACAAGCCCGATACTTCTGGACATTCCGCAAGCACGGAGACAAAAGTTGATAATATAGTGGCTAAAGGTTCACGGGAAAAGCGTACAAATATCATCGGAAACAATCAAGACAAAATAACAATAATGGTCTATATGTGCGGTACTGACCTTGAATCAAAATATAAAATGGCTTCTTCCGACATTGAGGAAATGAAGTCTGCTACTCTCGGCAAAAATATTGATATAATAATATATACCGGCGGTTGCAGTGACTGGAAATCAAATAATATAAGCTCGTCAGTGAATCAGATTTATCAGATTAAGGACGGCAGACTTGTTAATCTTGTTTCTGACGACGGTGCAAAGTCCATGACAGACCCTAAAACACTTTCCGGATTTATAAAGTACTGCAATGCAAACTTTCCGGCAAACAGAAACGAGTTAATTTTATGGGACCACGGTGGTGGATCTGTAAGCGGTTACGGATATGACGAAAAATACAAATCCGGCGGTTCAATGAACTTAGGCGGAATAAGTCAGGCACTCAAAGACGGCGGTGTTACTTTTGATTTTATAGGCTTTGACGCTTGTCTTATGGCTACCGCTGAAACTGCATTCATGCTTGACGACTATGCAGATTATCTCATAGCCTCAGAGGAAACAGAACCCGGTATAGGCTGGTACTATACAGACTGGCTCAGTAAATTAGGTACAAATACTTCCATGCCAACCGTTGACATAGGAAAAAATATCATTGATGATTTCGTCACACGCTGTGACCAGAAGTGCAAGGGGCAAAAGACCACGCTTTCAATTATTGATTTGGCAGAGTTTTCAAATACTGTGCCGGAAAAGCTTAACGGTTTTGCACAGTCTGTCAGCAGTAAGATAGTAAACAAGGAATATGAACAGATTTCAAACGCACGATACAATACAAGGGAGTTTGCACAGAGTTCAAAAATAGACCAAATTGATTTGGTTAATTTTGCGGAAAACGTCGGCACACCAGAGGCAAAGGAACTAAGCAAGGTTCTGAAAAATGCTGTAAAATATAACCGCACATCTTCTAGTATCACAAATGCTTACGGCGTGTCGATATATTTTCCGTATCAGCGGACATCATATGTTGATTCGGCTTGCAATATATACAGCAATATCGGCATGGATTCTGAATACGGCAACTGTATAAGGCAGTTTGCAAAAATCGAGACAAGCGGACAGGTCGCAAACAGCAGTAATCATAATTCCCCGCTTTCTTCGGTTTTCAATATGCTTAATGATACTTTTGTTTCGCCTTCTTCAGATACAAACGTTATCAGCGAACTTGTAAGTACCTTTATTAAAGCTCCGCAAGTAAAAAACATTGACTATATGAGTGATACTTCTGTATCACAGGAAAATATAAACGAGTATATATCGGATAATTTTTTTGATACAAGCAATCTCGTATGGGAACAGAACGAAAACGGTTATTTTATGTCACTGCCGGAAAGCCAGTGGAAACTTGTCCATAAAATAGACCTTAATATGTTCTATGATGACGGCAACGGCTATATTGATTTGGGTCTTGATAATATATATGAGTTTGACGGCGACGGTAATCTAATTCCCGATACTGACAGAAACTGGCTCGCAATAAACGGTCAGCCTGTAGCGTACTACCACACAGACACTACAGAAATCGGCGATGATTACACAATTACCGGATATGTTCCGGCTATGCTAAACGGCGACAGAGTTAATCTGATTCTTGTCTTTGATAACGAAAATCTAGACGGCTACATTGCTGGTGCTTCAACGGATTACATCAACGGCGAAACCGATACAATCCCGAAAAGCATGACTGAAATAAATGTCGGCGATACTCTTGATTTCCTGTGCGATTTCTATAACTATAACGGCGAATATCAAGACAGCTATTATCTCGGCGAAAGCATGACTGTTCCGGAGAATATAACCATAAGCAATGTTGATGTCGGCGACGGCGAAGTGAAACTGATGTATCGCTTTACAGATATATACAATCAGGAATACTGGTCTGAGGCAATAACGAAATAAGGGGTGTATTATGAATAAAATTCTGCTTGTTGAGGACGACAAGAATATTATAGAAAATCTCACGGAATTTTTACGCCATGAGGGCTTTGATGTAAAAAATGCTGTCGGACAGACTTCTGCCCTTTCACTGCTCCGTGAAAATGCCTTCGACCTCGTACTGTTGGACATAATGCTTGCCGACGGAAACGGCTTTACAACCTGCTCCGCTATAAAGTCAGAATACAATATACCAGTTATATTTCTTACTGCTTCCAGCGACGAGTACAGCACGGTGACAGGTTTTGAACTGGGTGCGGACGACTACATTTCAAAGCCTTTCCGCCCACGTGAACTTATCTCACGGATAAAGAATATTCTCCGGCTTACCGGAAACTCCGGCGGTATAACTCAGCTCGGCGACGTTATGGTTGATACTGTACGTGGCACTGCCAGCCGTGACGGAAAGGATTTATATTTATCTGCCCTTGAATACAGACTACTGCTTGTTTTTATAAATAATAAAAATACTATCCTTACGAGAACACAGCTACTTGAAACTATATGGGACGTTGCCGGAGAATTTGTAAACGATAATACTCTTACTGTATATATAAAACGTCTCCGTGAAAAAATTGAAAAAGACCCTCAGAATCCCGAAATAATAAAGACGGTTCGTGGTATGGGGTACAGGCTTGACTTATGATGATTATGCGTAACAATGAAGTCCACAGGGCATTCGCTTTACAATGTATTGTTGCTGTCACTGCAACAGTACTCACTGCCCTGCTTGATATAAAATACGGTCTTATAACGCTTGCCGTATGTGCTTTGCTTATAATAATCTATGTTGTTTCTGTAAAGAAAAGATATAAACTTTTTTCAGAGCTGGCACTTGATATAGACAGGATTTTACACAGCGACAACGACATTATGCTTGAAAAATATGATGAGGGAGAACTCGCTATACTACAAAACGAACTATACAAAATGGTAAGCCGTTTACGTCAGCAACAGCAGACCCTGCAAAACGACAAGATTTATCTTTCTGATTCTATCGCCGACATATCTCATCAGCTACGCACTCCCCTTACCTCAATAAACCTGCTCCTATCTATGCTCTCTGAGCCGGATTTGACGGAAAGAAAAAAAGCTGAAATAATCCATAAACTTTATGAAATGCTGTCACGCACCGACTGGCTTATTACTACGCTTCTTAAAATATCACGCCTTGATACAGGTACGGTTGAGTTTCGCCGTGAAAGTATTCCACTTGCCGAACTTATAAAGAAATCCTGTTCTCCGCTTAATATCCCCATAGAAATACGTGAACAGAAACTTATCATAAATGCAGACGGTGATTTTTCCGGTGATATTTCATGGACTTGCGAGGCTATAGGAAATATAGTCAAAAACTGCATGGAACACACCAACTCCGGCGGAACTATCACTATAAATGCCATAGGAAATCCTCTTTATACGGAAATAGTAATTTCTGATACAGGAGACGGCATAGCGGAAAAGGATTTACCGCACATCTTTGAACGTTTCTACAAAGGCGACGACAGCGACGAAAATAGTTTCGGAATAGGTCTTGCTCTTGCAAGAATGATTATCACCAAACAAAACGGCACTATCAAAGCTGAAAACAAAAAAGGTGCGGTTTTCACAATAAGATTCTATAAAGTAACCGTTTAATAAGGAGGAATTTTAATGGAATATATTTTTCATGACATTGAAGACCTTACAACGCCTGTCGGAAATTTCAGCGTATATTATGCGGACAAAAAAATTCCCTTTTCCGTAATAAGAAATAATTTTGATATTCCGTATAGTGAAATAAATATCTCTGATACGTACTATATATTAATAAGCACGTCTGCCCTTGAAATAGGGTCGGTATATAGAGTGGCTTTTTCGTGCGGACAATGGGAGTTTGAAGATTCTGACGAACACACAACCTGTTATTGTTCAGTGATAGGAAACTGGGTTGTAGGCATAGGAGCGTACGACCCGAATGATGACGAAAAAACAGCTCAGATTTTTTCAGTATTCAAAATTAAATGGTTTTAATGGCTTAAGATGTCCAGATAAATATGACGAATCAAAATTCATATCGCATATAATTGAAACGCTCCTTGAAAAAAACGGATACAGTTTCCGGTTGCATGGATTGAAGTTAATGAACACAGTGCAGAAACTTACAGAAGTGTGTTAGGTTTCTGGCTGACGTGAAAATAAGGAAATCCCCCGTACTATCGGGGGACTTTTTTTATAAGTTTTCGTTTTTAAGTGTTTCTATGAGATTGTCAGCTTTTGTCTTGTTGACTGAGTATATCATAGTTGAGAATACCACTGCAAACACACTGAACACTGCCACAGCTACGGCTTTCCATGGCATAAAGAAAGAGCTTTCAATGCCTATATCAATTGACTTGTATATAAGGAATGTAACTACTGCTGATACAGGCAGTCCGTATATGAGGGACTTTGCACCATACATTATGCACTCATAATTCATCATGCGGTAAAGTTCTTTGTTGGTCATGCCTATTGATTTCAGCATTGCGAAATCACGCCGTCTGAGGTTTATATTTGTCGAAATCGTATTAAAGACGTTAGCGGCTGCAATAAGCGAAATCAGTATTATAAATCCGTATGCGAAAACCCTTATTATAACAATAACGTTCATTTCCCTTTCATTTTCTGCTATTCTGTCGTAAGAATATGCATATATTGATAAGTCATCAAGCTGTTTCTGTATGTTTTCATAGGTTGCGGAATGATTATCAGTGGTCATATAGTATGTGAAATAATGAGTACTCAGATTACGCTGAGTAATCTTTTCGTACATACTGTACGGATATACAAAACCAAAGAAAGCTCCAGAATAAGTGTACCAGTATGGCTTTTCAGTGAGGACTTTTCCGCACCTAAGATTTATATTGTCTGTTGCCTGACTGCGAGTGAATTTCTTTACATCATTGTCATCTGTCTGGCTTCTGTACATAATGAGAGATTCGCCGTTTTCTTCAATATATCCTTCAAAATAATATCCGTCTATATTTTTGAGCAGTTCTATTGAAAAGTCAAACTCATCTGTATTGTACATATATTTTTTTGAATACCTCTGACTTTTATAATCAAACTGCATATAGCCGTCAAAAGTTACGGCAAGCGGATTGTCGGGATTCATAAATTTTTCTTCATCGAGGTTGTTTTCTTTAAGCAGTTCACGGAAAGATTTATCGTCCACAAAAGTTATCTGCACATATGAATCTGTCATGCCGTCGCCTGTATCTGACTGAAATTCTTCCGTGAGAGATGACGTTTCTATATAACCGTTAGTGTTTCCGTAAGTGAGATATGACAAGCCTGTTATGTTTTCGTCCGAACTGAACGCATTATACAGCGTTTCAATTGTTTCGTCAGTATCTTCTTCAATTTTATCATATAGATAATCGCAACTTATGTCATAGCTGTAGTCATTTCCTAAAGGCGTATCTATAGACTTTATCAGATATTCACACAATGCCGAAGACGATATGAACAGTACTATACTCATGAAAAGACTCATTATAGTGGAACGGTATTTCTTTCTGCTCCGCTTGAAATATTTCTGTGCAAGCATTCCGGAAAGTCCGAAAATTTTATATACAATTTTAGGGGTTTTTATAGGCTTATTTTTTGCCTTTATGTCCCTGCTCTGCCGTATCGCTTCAACTGCCGTTATGCGTGTTGCTCTTATTGACGGAATCCATGCAGAAATCATTACTGTAACAATGGAAACTCCGCAAGCTATGAGTATTGCCGGAAGTGAGATACTCATTTTCATGGGAATGTCAAAACTTATAACGTTGCTTATTTTACTGCCTATTACAGAAAGAGTTATGCCTATTCCGGTAATGCCGACAATAATTCCTGCCGGTATGCCTGTTATGCTCAGTATAAAAGCCTCATGGAATACCATTTTTCTTAGCTGTTTCTTTGTAGCACCAACTGATGAAAGAATACCAAACTGTTTTGTACGTTCTGATACAGATATTGCAAAGGCGTTATATATCAGCGAAACAGAACCTAACATTATAAGCATGATAAGTATTGTCACTATACTGCGAATCACCTTGTAAAAGCTGTCATATCTTGATACACCGGAAAACATAAGCAATTCATAGTTTGTAGAGCCGTTAATATTGTTGTCCTCTATGAAATCATATATATCTTTAGGATTTTTCATAGTAAAGAAAGTAGTGTATACTGTATCTTCACTGAAACCGTCATCAAGGACAATCGCCGTATATCCGGGAGCGTAAAATGATTCAAAGGACGGTCGCTCATAGAATCCGCTTACTGTATAGGTGCGTGTTTCTCTCGGCACAAATTCTTCTTCTGTAAATTTTTCCTGAACACTTCCGATACTGTTATATACGTTGTAATATATCGGATTGTACTGGTGCATTTTATAGTCTTCGGTTATTCTGTCTCCTATTTCGAGTTCGATTTTGTCACCGATATTATAGACAATTCCTCCGTCGGAACTGAGATGCTCCGGAATAAGAATCTCGTCTGCTGAATCGGGATATTCGCCTTTAGTTATATTTATTGGTATGATATTGTCGGTATTGTCCCCTACCGCTGACACGATACACAGATAGGGCTTGTATTCATTCTGACTTTCTGTTTCGGCATATCCTATTTCTTTTATTGCTACATAGTTTTCAACTTTTTCCGAATCCTTTATTTTGCTGAAATCCTCATAGTTCATGCAGTCAGATTGTCCGTGCCAGCTACCATTAGTGCGTATGAAATACTGAGTAGCATAATCTATAAAGCTCGATACTGAGGTTGTCACCGCACATATAAGGGCAGTAGAAAGGATTATTCCTATTATTGTAACTATAGTACGTGTTTTGTTTTTGCGGAGCGACTGTGTTGTAACTCTGTTAAAAATATTCATCGGCGAATCACCTCGTCGCTGATAATTTTTCCGTCCTCAATATCAAGAATCCTGTCAGCCTGTAAAGCTATATTTTCGTCGTGAGTGATGATAATAAGGGTCTGGTTGTATTTCTGATTGGACATTCTGAGCAGGTTTATAATTTCCTGACTGTTTTTGCTGTCAAGATTTCCTGTAGGCTCATCGGCAAGCATAACCGCCGGAGCGTTCATTAAGGCACGTCCTATAGAAACTCTCTGTTGCTGTCCTCCGGAAAGCTGATTAGGCAGATGATTTTCACGACCTTTCAGCTTGAATATTTCAAGCAGTTCCTGTAGACGTTCTTGATTTACTTCTCTGCCGTCCATGAGAACAGGCAAAGTTATATTTTCTGTGACATTCAGCACCGGAATTAAATTATAGAACTGATACACAAGCCCTACCTGCCGTCTTCTGAAGACAGCCAGCTTTTCGTCGCTCTGTGCATAGATGTCCTGATTGTTCATAAAGACTTTTCCACTTGTGGGCTTGTCAACTCCGCCAAGAATATGAAGCAGGGTTGATTTTCCCGAACCCGAAGGACCTATGATTGCTAAAAATTCACCCTGTTTCACGGAAAATGAAACGTCGCTGAGAGCATGGACTTCATTTTCACCTTTGCCGTAGACCTTGCATAGATTTTCTACTCTTAAAATTTCCATAATCAAACACCTCTTTTTTATTTTATGTATATATTATATATCGTTAACATTACGTGGCGGTGACTTGAAAATAACAAAAGTGTCACAATCAACAAAACGACTGTCGCAGTGACAGCCGTTTTGTTTTATATTATAATTGAAATTCGGTTTTCAGAAATTCAGCGAAACCGAGTTCACCGTTTGTGGAAAGATATGCATAATAGCTGAGAATAGCCGTTGCGTCAACAGAATCTACAAATTCGTCGACATTGATATTAGCAGAGTTTGTCTGTTCAATAGTAAAAGTGCTTGTATTGTCAGTTGAGAGAGAGGCATATTCAATAAGTACAGCAGTTGCGTCCACAGCGTCAATTAATCCGTCGTCATTCACATCGCCTAACATACGGTCTGAAACAACTATTTTCTGGTCTTTCACCTCAGGGGTAAAAGAAGCTGAACTGCCGTTATCATAGCGGAAAGATATTGAAGATGTACGCTGTTCGGGTTCGTCTTCCGGTTCAGTAAGAAAATAGATTCTGTAGTTTCCGGCAGGAATTTCAGAATTAACATCAGCGTTAAAGTAAGCAATCGGGTAATCATCAGTATTTTCGCCGACAACTTCTAATTTTGTTTCAGCAGGAAACATAGGCGTTTTGAAAGTAATATTTACTGTGTTGTAGTCTGTATCAACAGTAGAAAGAAATTCATGGTTTGAATCATATGCAGTAGTGTCATTTTCAATAGCTTCTTCATTGAATTTTATATTTCCGTCCGCACATTTTACTTTCGGGGCGATATTCCAACAGCTTTTTGATTCGTCCTGTACATAGATATTCACACGGATTGAGTCTTCACCGGTAAGGTCTTTGCTGTTTATGTATACTGTGCCGTCCGGCAGAACTGATATTTTGTCATTGTCCTCAATGGAAAGATACATGACAGGCAGATAATTTTCATCGGGGTCAGCCATTGCACTGAAAGGAGTAACCGCTGTCAGCGACATTGCAAGAGCGGTTATTAAGGCAGGTATTTTTTTCATGTCTTTTTCTTTCCTTTCATATGATTTCGGTCATTCTAAGGACTATATCAGCCACTCTTTTAGCGGCGATTTTTTCAAATTCATCAAAAGACATAGCACCGTCGTCATCGGCATTGTCGGAGATACAGCGTACACTTACATACGGCTTGTCATTGAGGAAACAGCAGTGACCTACAGCGGCACTTTCCATATCAACGGCATAGGGGTTAAGCCTGCTCTGTATTTCTGCCTTTACTTCATTGCTGGAAATAAAAGCCTCGCCGGAGACAATTCTTCCTCTGAAACTTTTTACAGAAAATTCATCACATACTTTTTCAGCAGTTTCAATGAGTTTTTCGTCAGCCTTGAAAACTGCACAGTACGGCGGATAGTCATTAAGGAAATGCGGGTCGAGGTCGTGCGGAAGTACTTCCGTAGAAATAACAACGTCGCAGACTTTTACAGCGGAGTTCATACCTCCGGCTATACCGGTATTTATAACGCAGTCCGGACGGAAGTTGTCAATCATTACCTGAGTACAGAGTGCGGCGTTGACCTTTGCGATGCCACAGCAGGAATTAATGACTGTCTTTCCCTTGTATTCGTTGACATAGAACTCAAAGCCAGAGATTTTTTTTACCTCTGCACTGCCGAGAGTTTTTCTGATGTCTGCAAGTTCGGACGGCATAGCACCGATTATTGCAATTGTTTTCATGTTTTCATTCTCCTTTATATAAATTTCTTATTTGATTATAACATACTTTTAATCAGAAATCAACAGTAATTTCAGCTTAAAAAAATTTTTTTGAATTTTTTTGTAAACAAGGGTTGATTTTTCTGTAATTATGTGTTATAATATAAACATCAAATACAAGTTAATATTCTGCCTTGTTCGAGTAATTATAGTTTTTTATAATCCAACACATCTCATTAGGGAATACAGCTCCGGCTGTGGATTGCAGACCTCCCGACATACAGACATTTTTTCTGTGTGCGGAAGAAGGGAGCGTGAAGCATTCGGGCGTTTACCCACCTGCTTCGTGCGGGTTTTATGCACTATATGACGGCAAGGCGGATTATTTTTTTAGGTGAAAATATGATTGTCGAATGTTTTAATTTTATTTCAAATAACAAATCTTACTTTATTATAGAATTATTAATAGTTGCAGTAAATATTTTTGGTATGGTTAAATTCATGAAAACACCACGAAAAAAATTTCTGCACAGCTTTTTAGGCATGACTGTATTTTACATAATTCTTGATGTCATCTATCACTTGTCTGATTTTGATTTGTCGGATATGAATATATTGCAGAAAATTTTTCACTTGTTTTTTTCACTTCTTGGTGGGTATGTATTTTATCTTTTTGCGACTTTTTCCATGCTGTCTATGATAGCTTTTCTTGTAAGATATATTGTCCTCACCATATATGAAAGGAATAAAATATGATTGCTGAATTATTTGAAAATATCCTCATCATGACAGGGTGGTTTCCGCCGGTGGCTGTAATTCCGGCAATTATCGTTATACTTATTATCAGAAAATCCAAAGATAAAAGCAAGCTGAAAAAGCGTTTTCTTTTTGGATTTTTTATTTTTATGGCAATGTCCGTGATTTCTGAAACGATTCTGTATACCGACGCTATAAATTTCGTGGAAAGTTTATCTGACCATTTGGGCGGATTCTTTTTTATGGTGGTTTATTATGCAGTGCAGGCGTTTTGTTTTTTCAGCGGTGTTACTTTGCTTGTGGCTTGTATAGTCCTTTCCGTGCAGGAAAAAAAAGAGCGAATATAATTGATTATTACTGAAATTTTTGACAGTTTAATTATTGTTTTAAAGAAACTTGTTTCGGCATTATTTGAAATACTATACTATATATTAGGAATATTTGAAGACTGCAAATATTTTTGTAACAAATATTATATAATTATAATTGTTTCAGTAATTATGAGTATTGCGCTTATAATACTGAAATACCGAAAAGACAAAAAGTTAAAAAAATGTTTTCTTTTGGGATTTATTATTTCTACAGGAATTTTTATATTTTCTGCAATCGGACTTATTTTTTTACGTTCTGATTTTAGTTTTTCTGAAAATATTTATTTATTTATTTATTTATTTTTATAGTAAATATATTTTCACAGGCTGTTTCCGTTGTAAATTCGCTGGTATTGTTTTCAGCGTACGTATTTGTTTGTATAAGGGGGAAATATGAAAAATTTTAAGATAAATTTTAAATTAAAAAACATAAATGACATTGAGCTGTGGGGCAATTCTCTGCACTGGTTTGCACTCACTGACGGTACACTTTATATACAGGCAGGCGACGAAAAAATATATGAATACTCAGATTCTGCACGGGATTACTTTAAATCCGACATAAAATACAATGATTATTATTTAGCAAGATTTGTATTTGATTTTATGGAGACTTTCCAGTTTATCCGTGAACCAATTCTGGAAATCCTCTACAATAACATAGATAAATTTGAAGATATGACGGATTTATGGAAAGATATGTACATAGACAAGCCGGACGATATATTTGATGAATTTTATTTCGGAGATTATGACACGCTTACTGAATGGTACTATATGCAACGCACATTTGATTCTTCCCACCTTGTCGGCGGTCAGCATATAGGATTTTTCCGGCATGGTGATAAAATTAAAATTCTATGGAAAAGCTATGATAATGCCATACTGGAAAACGGCAAAAATATATGGACTTCCCCGAATGGTGTATATGAAATGTCATGGGAAAATTTCAAGGAGGAGGTTAAAGATTTCTACTGGAGATTCCGGCGTAAAATGGACGCACAGACATATCGTACCTATCACGGTATTGACGGCGTGGAAATAGACAAAAAACTTCTTCTTAAAAGCAACAGCGACAATATAACGGCTTTTGCACAGCATCTGGAGTTGCTTTTTTCGGACGATTACGAAAAGACAGATTTTAACCGCATACTCGACCTTTACGAAAAAATGAGGAGTGAAATTAATGAGCAGGAGTTATAAAAAATTTCCGGTAGTAAAAGACCGTTGCAGAACATCTAAAGATTGTTGCAAGCCGAAAACTTCCGCAAACCGTGCAGTACGTCACTATAGTGAAATTCCAACCGGAAAATCATGCTTTTTCAAAAAAATATACTGTAGCTATGATATATGTGATTATAAGTTTATCGGTTACGCAAACAAAACAGAAGTTCTGAAAAAATGGAAAACTAAAGATTATATTTTCCATGATACATACGAAGAGGCTCTATGGTTCTGGAAAAAATACTACATAAGAAAGTAGGAACAGAATGAAAAAAATATTTCCTATCGTAATTAAAATGCTTTTAAGATTATATTATTTCGTAAATATATGCGTAATGCTTTTATCTGCGTATGTAGTTATTGAATGGATAAGAGCAAAGATAATGAATGACGGTTTAGCATTAATCGGACTGATTGGCATGATAGCCGGTCATGCATTAGTAACGCTGATAGTTTCAGTCTTGATTTTTATTATTCTCACAAGAATATTTCTAAGAAACAGAAAAAAGCAGGTGGAATATGAGCAGGAGTTACAGAAAGTTTCCAGTAATTAAAGAAAGTCATTTTAAAGACAGAAGCCCCATTAAATCAAAGGATTTCGCTAACTGTGCCGTCTGGAAAAGTAAGGAAATACCGTCCGGCAGGGGCGGTTACAAGAAAATATATGACAGTTATTTCATATCAGATTACAGGTTTATCGGCTACATGGAAAAGTCAGAATTAAAAATCAGATACGAAAACGGAAATATAAGTTTTAGTGAATACCAACAGGCATTATATGAATGGAAAAAATACTACATAATAAAATAATCCGGAGCGTTGATACTCCGGATTTTATTTATATGTTTATTTCAATTGCTTTTCCGGCTTTAAGGCTTGCCGGACAGTCAATATATCGCTGATTTGAACTGCCACGAAATTTTATAGTCCAGTCTTTGAGTTCTTGAATAAATTTTCCGTCAATGAGAACGTCCGTAACTGAAAGAAGTTCGTCCCAGTGGGGATTTTTTCTGTTATAAAGTTCCTCGAAAGTATAGCCCGTGTACGTCGTTATGTTAAGACCGAGTGCTTTTATCTGTCCGCCTAAAACAGCCAGTTCGTGTGCCTGACAGAAAGGTTCTCCGCCGCTGAAAGTCACGCCGTCAAGCAACGGATTGGACTTTATTTTTTCAAGCAGTTCACTTGTATTTATTAAAGTACCGCCGTTGAAGTCATGGGTCTGCGGATTGTGACAACCCGTGCATTTATGCGGACAGCCCTGTGTAAAAATCGTAAACCTTATGCCGTCGCCGTCAACAATAGAATCGTTGACAGTTCCGGCTATTCTTATTTCAGACATTGTGTTTTACTCTGTCGTGTTCTTCTGCACGCTTGCCGTTATTGAAACGGTCGAGAGTTCCGACAAGATAACCGGTTATACGGCGTATTCTGTCGAATGTCATATTGCCGGAGTTTTCACGTCTGCCGCAGCATGGACAGGTTTCACCGATAATTCCGGTATAGCCACAGCATGGGTCACGGTCAACAGGGTGGTTTATAGCACCGTAACCGATTCCGGATTCTTTCATACAGCGGACGATTTTTTCAAAGGCGTTAAGATTTTCGAGTGGGTCGCCGTCAAGTTCGATGTAACTGATGTGTCCGGCGTTGGTGAGTTCGTGATAGGGTGCTTCAATTTTGATTTTTTCAAATGCACTTATCGGGTAGTAAACAGGCACATGGAAAGAGTTTGTGTAGTAGTCTCTGTCGGTAACGCCTTCTATTATGCCGAATTTTTTAGCGTCCATGCGTACAAAACGTCCGGAAAGTCCCTCTGCTGGAGTAGCAAGCAGTGAGAAGTTGAGACCGGTTCTTTTAGCTTCTTCATCAAGGCGTTTACGCATTGTTGTGACGATTTCGAGACCGAGTTCACGAGCGTCTTCAC
The DNA here is from genome assembly GCA_023667045.1 of Ruminococcus flavefaciens. Classification (GTDB taxonomy): domain Bacteria; phylum Bacillota; class Clostridia; order Oscillospirales; family Ruminococcaceae; genus Ruminococcus; species Ruminococcus flavefaciens_AC. The sequence continues at coordinate 669,373 of JAMPAU010000001.1, forward strand.
TTTCACCATGATGTACGCCTATGAGTGCTTTAAGAGCCTCAGCAAGTCCGATAAAGCCCACTGACAGAGTACCATGTTTCAGTACTTCTTCAATGCTGTCATCGGCTGAAAGCTTGTCCGAATCAATCCATATACCCTGTCCCATAAGGAACGGAAAATTACGTACTTTTTTCTGACACTGAATTTTAAATCTGTGCATAAGCTGGTCAATAGTCAAATCCATCATATCTTCGAGCATATCAAAGAAAAGTCCTACATTGTGGTCAGCTTTTATTGCAAGTCTCGGAAGATTTATAGATGTAAAGCTGAGATTTCCCCTGCCTGTTACTATTTCACGTGACGGGTCATAATTGTTTCCGATAACACGTGTACGGCAACCCATATAGGCAATCTCTGTGTCGGGGTCGCCCTCTTTGTAGTACTGGAGATTGAAAGGTGCGTCAATAAATGAGAAGTTCGGGAAAAGTCTTTTTGCAGAAACACGGCAGGCAAGCTTGAATAAATCATAGTTAGGGTCGGTAGGATTGTAGTTAACTCCCTCTTTTATCTTGAAAATATGTATCGGGAAAATAGGAGTTTCGCCGTTTCCTAAACCAGCCTCCTGAGCAAGAAGAACGTTCTTTATAACCATTCTGCCTTCCGGTGAAGTATCAGTACCATAGTTGATAGAACTGAAAGGGGTCTGAGCGCCTGCACGGCTGTTCATGGTATTGAGGTTGTGAATAAGAGCCTCCATAGCCTGATACGTTGCACGGTCGGTTTCCTTGACGGCATTTTTCACAGCAAAAGCCTGTATTTTCTTTGCAGTTTCAGAATCGGTATGCTTTATGAGTAATTCATATTCCTTTTCCTGATAGCCGTTGTCGTTTGCGAGATTAGGAATTATATTATATTTTTCAGTGATTTCTTTCTTTATGCTCTCGGCAATTTCAAACTCGTCTTCTACTCCGCCGATAAGAGACAAAGCCCTTGCAACATTCTGGACATACCTTGAAGCATAAGTTTTTTTAACGCCGTCTGACATAGCATAGTCAAATGTCGGTACGCTCTGACCGCCGTGCTGGTCGTTCTGGTTGGACTGAATGGCGATACAGGCAAGTGCTGAATAACTTGAAATATCATTGGGTTCTCTGAGGAATCCGTGACCAGTAGAAAAACCGTTTGTAAAGAGTTTTTTCAAGTCAATCTGAGTGCAGGTAGTTGTAAGCGTGTAGAAATCAAGGTCATGAATATGAATATCGCCGTTGCGGTGAGCCTTTGAGTGCTTGGGGTCGAGAACGTACATTCCGTAATATTCTTTAGCGGAAACAGAGCCGTATTTCAGCATAGTACCCATAGCTGTGTCGCCGTCGATATTGGCATTTTCACGTTTTATATCGCTGTCCTTTGCAGAGCTGAAAGTCAGTTCATTGAGTACGCACATGAGATTAGTTTTCATTTCACGTGAGCGTGTGCGTTCATAGCGATAAAGGATATAAGCCTTAGCTGTTTTTGCGTGACCTTTTTCGATAAGGGTCTTTTCGACTAAATCTTGAATCTCCTCAACGGTCGGGACTTTTCCGGCGTTTTCGTTTTCGTATGTACTGCATACTTCTACAGCCACTTCCATAGCTGTGTTGAAGTCCGTACCACCGCATGACTGTGCTGCTCTGAAAATAGCGTTTGCGATTTTTTCGATATTAAACGGCACTTTTCGACCGTCTCTTTTCATAATATGAATTATCATTTGTCATACCTCCGGCTACAATATGTTGTATCTTGATTGATGTGTGCATATATTAGTATAATCCAAATAGAGCCAGTTGTCAATTGTATGATTTCACGATAAGAATGCCTAAAAAATCTTTATTTTTGTGCATAGTGCTTTATTTTATCTTTTAAAAATAGTCTTTTCGGCGATATTTCGTTGATTTTGTAACATAATAAAAAACGACAGCACACCACAATATATAGTGATGTGCAGAAAAGATTATGCAACATGAGTAATAATATATTCTGATACAGCCTTGTACATATCAGCAGTAAATTTCTTTTCTTCTGCCGACCAGTATTCTTCTTTCAGATTGCCGTCAACGGATTTAAGCGCTGTGCTTGTGTCAATACAGTAAACTCCGCATGAATTTGCCATAGCTAAAAGCTGTTCATTGTAGGTGTTTATAAGTTCGTTTGTAACCGGCGGTGCGTCGGCTCTTACTGGCGGTATCTGCATTATATAGATATTCATATCCGGAAGAACAGCAGTAAGATTATTGATAAGGTCGGTATAACCTGCTATCATGTCTTCAGTTTCGCTTGTGCCTATATCACTGCCGAGCATAAAGTAAACGTTTTCCGGCTTTTTGATTTTAAGAGTGTCATATATTGTGACTGCTCCGTAATTGCTTTCAACCTTTGCCGTTATGCAGTTTGAGGCATTAAGAGCGGAATCGCCGATAATGTCGGTAAATGAGGTATATTCGCCGATTTCAAGGAGAGTTGAATCAGTAATCAGACAGCAGTTTTCAAAATACGTGTAATCAACGGCGGTTGACTGCGGAACAGGATTCGTAATGGGAGCTTTAGGAGCAGGCTGGTTTTCCGGCTCTAAAACTTCATCGCTGTCCGGCTCAGAGGTTTCTTCCTCAGACGTTTCCGGAGTATCTTCAATAACTACGGCTTCAAATTCGCTTTTGAAGAAGTCTTCATTTAGATTCACGGCGGTCATATACAGAGCAAAACACGCACTGAATGACAGCACGAATATAATAAGCAGTATGCCGAAATTAAATCTCACTTTAGGTCTTTTGTATCTTTTATTTGATTTTTTACCTTTATTTTTATCCATAATATCTCCATAATAAAAAAATTTTACATTCTGTACTGTATTTTAACAGTACCCTATAATATTATACCTTGTTTAAATATTTTTTTCAAGGGGTTTTTAGTATTTTTATTTTTAACTTAATGTCCTCATGAAATTTTCTTGACTTAACCGATTTTACATGATATAATTAAAGCATATATTATCCTGACGGCTGTAGCTGCCTGAAAACGGAGGGGACTTTTTATGATTTGCGTGAAATGCAGAAAACCTATGATTGCAGGAGAGTTCCGCATGGAACAGCACAGCACCGACAAAAGCATATATCATGCCTATCCTATGGCAACATGGTACAAAGACGGCAAAAAATACTGTGAAACCCCTCAGAGTACAACGCTCGGCTTTTATTGTGCGGACTGCGGAATGATGGCAGGTATATTTCAGTATACAAACCCTGTCGGCTTTATCGGACGTTTTGATGAGGATATTGACGACAAGATTGATATTCTGCCAGTAAAAAAATGTCCGGAATGCAGTGCGGAAATTGATATAGACTATCCGAGATGTCCACAGTGCGGATATTTGTATGAATCCATATAGGTGTAATATGCTTGTTATCTCATATTTTATGGTTTGAATTGCGGTATTAAAAAAATTGATTTAAAAGGAAGTGGCTATGATGTCTGACAAAAAAAGCGAAAAGAAACACAGAACATATTACCTCGTGGACTATGAAAATGTACATAAAACTGGTCTTAACGGAATTGATGAACTCGATAAAAATGACAATGTAATTATCTTTTACAGCCATAATGCCGATAAACTGCCTTTCAGTCTGCACAGTCAGATTATTGAAACAAAAGCCAAAACTACATATTTTGAGGTGGATACAACCGGAAAAAATGCCCTTGACTTTCAGCTTTCTTCTTATATCGGCTATATAGTGGGCAAGCACCCTAAATGCACGTGCTATATAATCAGCAAGGACAACGGTTATGAAAATGTATGTAATTTCTGGAGAAAATACGGCAGAAAAATATGTCTTATTCCGGAGATTGCACAATCCAAAAAATTTGAACCGATTAAAAAATCTGACATAAAAGAAGCCGTTTCTGCACTTGAACTTGAAAAGGAAGATACAGAGTTTATAAAGAATCTTATTATTGAAAATGCAGAAAGATTTGATATGCCTGTGCCTAAAATAAAATGCTTTGTAAATCAGGAACTTTGTAAGAGATTCGGCAGTGAAAAAACCAAAATAATTTACTCAGCAGTAAAGCAGTTTATAAAATAGGAGAAGAAATGGAAAACACAGACAATAACATTACAGAAGAAATACACCTCATAAGATATTACCTCATAGACTATGAAAACGTCCATCAGACTGGTATGAACGGCATAGAAAAGCTGACTGAAAAAGACAGGCTTGTGATATTTTATACGGCAAATGCAGAAACTCTTACCTTTTCACTCTATGAAAAACTCGTGCAGTGCAAAGCGGAAATACAGCTTTATAAGGTTCAGTGCGGAGCAAAAAACGCCCTTGACTTTCAGCTTGCTACTTTTTTAGGCTATATTCTCGGAGATAATCCGGACACAGACTGTCATATTATCAGCAGTGACAAGGGTTATGAATACGTAAGAAGTTTCTGGAAAGAAAAAAATATAAAAATCAAAATATCTTCCGATATTGAGGGCAATGTAAAGCAGACAGAAAACTCACCTGCTCCTGTCGCTAAAACAGTAACCCCCTCTCCTGTCTCAAAGTCTGCTGAAACGGATTTCGACAAGGCTGTAAAACCTCTTAATCTTTCTAAATCAGACAAGCAGAAATTATCTGATATATATAATAAGGCTTTGTTGTTGAAAGACAATGTAAAAATAAGACAACAAATTAATAATCAGATAGGTAAAATATTTGGTTCAGAAAATCAAAAAAAATATTATTCGGCTATTAAACCGCTGATAAAATAAAGGAGCGTATTTATGGAAGAAACAAAGGAAAATTCCGAAAAGTTCTATATTGTTGACTATCCCAGCGTAAAACAGGACGGTCTTGACGGAATAGAAAATCTCACTTCTAATGACAGAGCAGTAATATTCTATAAGGGAAAAGAAAACATAATGGAGCTTTCATTTGTGGAAAAAGTCCATTCGAGCAAGGCAAAAATAAAGTTCAGAAATATTTCCGAGAGCGATGATTTCGGGTATATTCTGTCAGCGTATGCAGGGTACATTATTGGCATCGACCCCGACACAAATTTATGCATTGTAAGCAGTGAAGACAGATATAATTCTCTTAATAATTTCTGTCCTAATGAAAAATTCAGCATATGTGTGCAGGGTAGTATTTCCGGAAAAGTGCCGGAAAAAAACGCTGAATTAACAATCATCGAGGAGAAAATTACAGAGGAAGTTGTTGAAGAAAAAACATCATACAATAAAATTGAGCAGGCTTTAAAACCTTTTAATCTTACCGAATCAAGTATATCATATTTGATTGAACTGATAAATAACAGCCGTAAAAAATATCCGAAAAATAGAGAATATCGCTGTAACCATGTTTATAAAAGAATGAATGATTTACCTGATTCTTATAAAGACAAGATTTTCTTTAAAATTAAACCGTACATATAAGCGGTTGAATATAAAAATAAAGGAGTTAAAAAAATGACTTACAAAGAAAGTTTTATCAAGTTTATGGTGGACTGCGGTGTGCTTACATTCGGAGAGTTCACCCTCAAAAGCGGACGTAAAGCACCCTACTTCATAAACTGCGGTAACTACAAAACAGGTGCACAGCTTGCCAAGCTCGGCGAGTACTACGCTGAATGCATTCACGCAAACAATATCCCTGTTGAGACCCTTTTTGGTCCTGCCTATAAGGGCATACCGCTTGCCGTATCTGCCGTTGTGGCACTCAGTAATAAATTCGGCGTGGACGTTTCTTACTGTTTCGACCGCAAGGAAGCCAAAGACCACGGCGAAGGCGGAATGTTTGTCGGAAAGAAACTCACTGACGGCGAAAAGGTCGTTATCATTGATGATGTTATGACTTCCGGAAAGGCTCTCCGTGAGTCCATGCCTAAGCTGAAATCTGCTGCCGACGTTGATGTTACCGGAATGGTTATCACCGTTGACAGAATGGAAAAAGGTACAGGCGAACTCTCAGCCGTACAGGAAGTAAAGCGTGATTTCGGAGTAACTGTCTACCCGATAGTTACTATGGAAGACATCATTGACGCTATAAAAAATGATGTAGTTTCCGGCAAGGAATACCTCGACAAAATGCTTGAATACAGAAATACTTACGGCGTATAAAAACAAGGCACGGACTTAAAAAATCCGTGCCTTATTTGTTTTTAGGAGCGTTTCCCCATGCCCATATTTTTCTGTCATCATATTTTGCTATCAGGTCTAATAATTCCTTGTCTTTCTGGCTCACAATGCCGTCATTCATGACCCATTTTTCAGCATTTTCATGCAGATTATAATTTCCATTTATAACTTTTGCACCATGTTCCAATGAGAATTTAACAGTATCTATTATTTCATCGGTTGTGTTTCCGCTGACATGATAAAAAAAGCGACGTAAAAAATCACTGTCTATATTTAATTTAGAATCGTTGAATTTTTCGCCGTGTTTTAAGGCACACTTCATCATATCAACGTCAAGGTGATAAAGCCCATAATAAAGCAACGTCCCTCTGTCACGGTCTTCACGAATTTTATAATATATCAGTGCCGGATATTTTTCAAGAATTTCATTAATTTTTTCAACGTCCATATTTGTGACGTATTTTTCATATTTATCACAGATTGTTTCTTTAATTTTTACTTCTCCGTCAGACGTTTTAATAGTTACTCTGAAAGTTTTTTCATAAATTTTCCACGCCATAAAACCAAGAAAATTAAGCCCTGAAAGTACAAACATAATTATAGCAATAGTCTTGTGTGTTTCAAAAAGCAGAAGTCCAGCGACTAAAAAAATTCCGGCGAATACAATCATTAAATTAAGTATAATGCCGAAAATTATTATAAGAAACGCAAATCCTAAAAAACCCATATTATCCTCCTTGTTAAATATCGACGAATCCTCTTATTCCACCGCATTTATTTCTTAAATCGTACTCACTGCAAAGATAAGTTTCTTCTTGGAATGTAAAAGGCTGTTCTTCAAGATACTTGTGATAATCGTTTCTGCCATGTACTTTCAGACAGTTTTCCTTGCATTCACGGTAACACATAATTCCGCCGAAACCGTTTTGTCCGTACGGCGAATAGTCAGAATACTGACAGGTAAAGCACGACTTTATATAATAATCCTGTTTTATTTTTCCGCATATGTCGGATAAAGCCGTTTCAAAGTCAATGGTATTCTTTTCGCTGTGATAGCTTTTTCCGTCAACGCAAAGACTGAAATCGTCAACAATAACGTCATCACAGTAAATCCTCACGCCGTTGCACAAGATAATGCCATGAGGTTTTTTCATATCATGCTTGACAAGATGAAGCGATATATTGATAGTTCCAGTAATCTCGGCATTGTCGGCTTTGCGGAAAACGTGTACGGGTATTTCCACATCAAGAGAATATCTCCAAAGAATGTAAAAATACGTTGGTATTCTGCGGGTTGAGTATTTGTCAAGAAGATAACCGTAATACTTTACCACATGGAATTTATTTTCAATATCGTCCGACGGTTCTGTACTTTCGTATTCAATCTCGCTTATGTCAGTTCCAAGACAGAACTTGAATCCGTCCAGAATAAAGAATCTTTCAGAACCGTCATTTAATATTTCTATGTCAGTATCATGGAACTCGTCCTTATAATGAGCTTTCCAGACCTGCATAGCTTTTTTCTCTAACTTAACTAAATATTCTTCTGTATCATCTTCTGGCTTTCTTTCATTGGTAATGCAGAATCCATGTTTTTTATAGAACGAAATCGCTCTTGTATTCTTTTCTAAAGCCCATAAGAACTCAATTTCATGGTTATTTATAACATACTCCAATAGTGCCGAACCGATTGATTTTCCCTGCAAAACCGGCTCAACAAATAGTTTTTTTATTTCATGTCCGTCAATGCTTATAAAACCTTTTATTACTCCGTCATCATAGACATATGTATTATTTGTCATTTTACTATTGCAGAGGTATTTTTCTGCCAGTGCGTTAACTTTAAGTTCACTGAAATAAAACTGGTCATTTTGGAATATCGGGTAAAAGTTAAGCCTGTAATTAAAGACTTCAATTTCAGCAATTCTTGAAAAATCTTCCGGTTTTGCTTTTCTTATGTAATTCATATTATCCCCTCTTTTTGTAAAGCTTTCTGATGTCCCTGTCATATACGTAATCCGGAGTTACATTATTTTCAATAAAGATATAGCCGTAAATTCTGCACATTATTTCAATAAAATTATCTGTCTCAGAATCATGAATATTTTCCACTGTTTCAAGCTGTTTTTTCAGTGCGGCGAAACTTACCGTTTTGCCCGATAAAATAGTATCTTTTTTATAGTATTCAATTTCAAGTAGCATTTTAACTTCTCCTGTTTTCTGTAAATTATATCATATATTTTCCGGAATGTCAATAAAAAAAACCGCTCCCCGAAAGGAACGGTTTTATTGTTTTTACTTGAATACCATAAGCAGAACCTGTGAAACCACAACTACTGCTATGAGTGCTACCGGATATGTAGCTGCATATGCAGAAGCAACGTTTTCTGTGCCGGCTGTGCTGATGAGAGTACCAAGAGCCGGAGTAGAAGTCATACCGCCTGTGATTGAACCGAGGTTATTGAGCAGGCTGAGTTTGAGAACGTACTTAGCAAAGATAAATCCTATAATCATCGGAACAAGTGTCATTACTATACCGTACAGGAAGTAAACAGCTTTGAAGTGTTCAACAAAGCTTGCACCTCCAGCAACACCAGCACCAATAAGGAAAAGCATAAGTCCGAACTCACGGAAAACTTTAAGTGTGTTTTCTTTAGGTGTAACGGACATTGCACCGAAGTTTCCGAAATGTCCGAAGATAAGGGAAACAAGCAGACAACCGCCTGTTGTTGTAAGTGAGAAGTTGCCGAACTTGATTGAACCAACAAAGATACCGAGAATTGCAGCAAGTGCAAAAGGCATGAATCCAAATTCGTCCATTTCAATGAGTTTGCCTGTTTTCTTTTTCTTTTCGCCTGTATCAGCGGCAACGAGTAATTTACGTTCTTCTGCCATGTTGGCTTTCATGAACTTAGGCACAAGCTGAACGAAAAGAACAACACCGATTACTCCGAAAAGATAAGCAATACCATGTCCAACTGTTACGAGTTCTTCAAGGGTTTCGCCGTTGGCACGTTCTGCAACTGTTGCCTTTGCGGCTGAGAATGCAGGTGTACTTGTGAGAGAACCGGAAAGAAGACCTACGAGCATTGAAGCACTTTCTTCCTTTGAATCTCCGGAAATACCTGTATCAATAAGAATACAACCGCCACAGGCAAGTCCGCCGGCAATGATTACAACGAGTGCGAGAAGTACATACGACTTGAAATTCTTTTTGAAGTTTCCAAAGAAGTTAGGTCCTGCAATGAATCCTACAGACGTTACAAACAATATAAGTCCGAGATTTTCAACAACTTTCAGTGCTTTTCCGACGTAAGTTGCGTCGCCTACAAGAAGATTGTCGCCGAGATTGCTGTAGAAGAAACAGCCGTAAAGGAGTGAAACAATGAATACTCCGGCAGTACCGAGCGAAACGCCTTTAATAGTAATTCTGCCGAGAAGATAGCCTACAGTCGTGATTAAGAAGACCGTAAACATGAGAAAAGTTATTTCCTTGATACCAATGGAAAAACTTCCCGCTGAGATTAATTCCATAATCTACAACCTCTTTCTATTAAATTTTCCGTGATACTGCATAAATTTTGTGCAATATCACAATATGTATATAACCGCATAAACCGACGAACACAGAAAATGCCCGTCGGTTTTAGTGGATTATATTTTAAGTAAATTACTTAGCTTTTCTTGCATAGTGCGGGAGAAGCATAGGTGAAACCTTACCTGTATTAATACCGGCATTGTCAAGCTCTGCATTGAACTTGTTAACGTGTTCAAGAGTAAGCTTTTCGGGAGTTGCAGTTTCCTTAGCCTTTTTAGCTGCATAGATACCTGCATTTCTGCCGAATACAATAACGTCGAGGAGAGAGTTACCCATAAGTCTGTTACGTCCGTGAATACCGCCAGCAACTTCGCCTGCTGCAAAGAGATTTTCAACATCTGTTGCACATTCGTCAGTAATATCAATACCGCCGTTCTGGTAGTGGAGTGTCGGGAATACAAGGATAGGCTCTTTGCGTATATCAATGCCGTACTTGCCGAACATTCTCAGCATAGCAGGGATTCTCTTTTCAATAGTTCCCTCACCGTGAATGAGTTCTATCATAGGAGTATCGAGCCATACAGCCTTACCGAGATTTGTTTCAATGCCCTTGTCACGAGCTGTACACTCACGGATAATTGAAGAAGCTGTTACGTCACGTGTTTCAAGGGGATTCATGAAAACTTCGCCGTCGATGTTAACAAGCTTTGCACCGAGTGAACGAACCTTTTCAGTAACCAATGCACCGAAAATCTGTTCCGGATAGCCTGTACCTGTCGGGTGATACTGGAGTGTATCAACATCACGGAGTTTTGCACCTGCTCTGTAGCTGAGAATAAGACCGTCAGCTGTTGCACCATAGTGGTTAGAAGTCGGGAATCCCTGATAGTGCATTCTTCCTGCACCGCCTGTAGCGATAACAACAGTCTTTGCTCTTGCTACCATAAGTTCCTTAGTTTCCATATTCATGAGGACAGCACCAGCAGCCTTGCCGTTTTCGTCAAGAATAATTTCAACAGCTGCTGTGAAGTCGATAACCGGAATACCTCTGTTGAGAACTTCATCACGGAGAGTACGCATGATTTCAGCACCGGAATAATCCTTAGCAGCGTGCATTCTCTTTCTTGAAGTACCACCGCCGTGAGTTGTAATCATAGTACCGTCAGCTTCCTTATCGAACTCAACGCCGAGTTTGTTGAGCCACTGGATAGCCTCAGGAGCTTTTGTAACGAGCTTTTTAACGAGTTCGGGTTTAGCGGCAAAGTGTCCGCCACCGAAAGCGTCAACATAGTGGATAGCCGGAGAATCGTTTGGCTTGTCAGCAGCCTGAATACCGCCCTCTGCCATCATTGTGTTAGCGTCGCCGATACGGAGCTTTGTAACTATCATAGCCTTAACGCCAGCTTCGTCAGCCTCGATTGCACATGAAGAACCAGCACCGCCACCGCCGATGATAAGCACGTCTGTGTCATAGTCGGGATTTGATAAATCTATATCAGCAGGGTTGATTCTGCTCTTGCCCTGAAGGAGTTCTGCAAGCTGTGTAGGAACTTTTCCGCCCTTGTTAGCACCTACTTCAAGAATGCTGAACTGGTCTTCTCTGTAGTCTGGGTGGAATGTTTTCAGAAGAACGTCTTTTTCTTCAGCAGTCATTCTTCTTGGTTCGAGCTTTGCGTTGTATTCTCTTTTTTCAGCAACTACCTTTGCAAGCTCATTAAGCTTATCAATTTTATACATTTTCGCTCCTCCTTACTTTTCAATCTCACGATTATTATAAAGGTTCTTTACTTCCTCGACATTATCAACTGACTTAGCCATAAGTTCAGCGATTTTTTCGTCGTAGATACCTTCATTGATTTCGTTTACACGGTCAGCGAGATGTCCGCATTCGGGAGCGATGTACTTACCGTTGAGTCTTCTTGCGAGCATAGCAACCTGTGGGTGAGAGATTCCGGCAGGACAGCGTGAAGAACATACACCGCACATTACGCAGTCAAAAGATTCTTCTGCACACTTGTCAAATTCACCTCTCTGAGCATAAGCTATGTACTGCATTGTGTTGAGTTCCTGAGTACAAGCCTTTGTGCAGGCATTACAGCCGATACAGCTGTAGATTTCAGGATATAACTGCATCATAATCTGAGCGTTGGGCTTGATTTCCTCGATATTGTAAATCTGCTTTACAAGCGGGAAGAAAGGCAGTGTAGCAACATACATACCCTCCTGTACTTCTGTCTGACAAGCAAGACAGGCATGAAGTGGCTGTTCGCCCTTAATTCTGTAGATAGTAGCACAAGCACCGCAGAAACCGTTACGGCAACCACAGCCTCTTACGAGTTCATAGCCGGCATATTCCATAGCCGTCATTATGGTAAGTCCTGCCGGCACCTGATACTTCTTGCCGAACAGGTAAACGTTTAACATATTTTCCATGTTCAATACTCCTTATTAATATTCGTCAGGCAGTTCGTCGAGCTGGTCAAAGCGGAAAACAGGACCGTCTTTGCAGACATACTTGTCGCCGATATTACATCTTCCGCACTTGCCGACAGCACACTTCATGCGAAGTTCCATAGTTGTGTAAACCTGAGTTTCGGTGAATCCGAGTTCTTTAAGACCTGCAAGTGTGAACTTAATCATAATCGGAGGTCCGCAGATGAGAACTGTCTTGCTGAGTGAGGGATTAAGCTCCTTTACATAGTTCGGAACAAAACCTACATGACCGTCCCAGCCTTCCTGTTCTCTGTCGATAGTGAGGTTTACGGTTATGCCGTCGTCCTGCATCCACTCGTTGATGATTTCCTGATAGTCAACGAGGTCGTCCTTTGAACGTGAGCCGTATACAATCTGTACATCGCCGTAGTTTGCACGGTTGTCACGTACATAGTTTATAACCGAGCGGAGCGGTGCAAGACCGATACCGCCGGCGATAAAGAGTAAATCCTTACCCTTGAGTTCTGTTTCAACAGGGAAATTATTACCGTAAGGACCTCTGAGAGTAACCTGCTGACCTACTTCCATAGCATGAAGCCATGAAGTGAGACAACCACACTTCTTTATGCTAAATTCCATAAATTCCTTGTTTGTCGGTGAAGATGTTATGGAGAACATACCCTCGCCTACTCCGGGAATGGAAAGCATTGCACACTGACCGGGCATATGTTCAAAAACCTTACCGCTCACTGTACCGTCCGGCTGTATAGCGTTTACTCTGAAAGTCTTTACATCAGGAGTGTCCTGTCTTATATCGGTAACAACGCCGATATAAGGGATTAATGTATCATTAGCGTTCATCACTTTACCTCCAATGCTTTCATTACCTTGACGATATTCATTGAGATAGGACACTTTGACATACAACGTCCACAGCCTACACAGCCGAATTCGCCGTTATTGTTTGAAGGGAAATATACAAGCTTGTGCATGAATCTCTGACGGAAACGCTCAAGCTGAGAGTTACGGATATTGCCGTGAGCCATTTTTGTGAAATCCGAGTACATACATGAATCCCAGCATCTGAAACGCTTGATTCCGTGACCGGTGTTGAAGTCCTTTATATCATAGCACTGGCAGGTCGGGCATACGAAAGTACAAGTACCGCAACCCAGACAGCTTTCAGAGAGTTCAGCCCACTTTTCAGACTTGAAGTGTTCCATGAGCTTATCACCGCCGAATGCCTCAGTTGAGAGATTAGCAAGCGGAAGTCTGCCCATAATTTCCTTAGTCTTGGCTTTTGTCTCGTCGAGTTTTGCAGTGTCGCCGTCTTCGAGGAGACCGGAAACAGAATCAACAAAAGTCTGACCCTTTTCAGTATTAGCCTTGAAGAAAATGCTCTCGCCGTCAGACCAACAAGCAACATCTCCCTCCGGTTCAGTGGGGTCGATTCCGAAAGTCTGACAGAAACAGGTTTCAGCAGGCTTTGTGCAAGCCATAGTCACAATAGTGCCGTGGTCACGGCGGTTCTTGTAGTAGCTGTCAACCGGTTCGCTGAGGAAAACTTTATCAAGGATAGTGAAACTTCTTGCATCACAGGCACGCACGCCGAAAATAACAAAATCTTCTGATTCTTCACGCACGTCAATAACCTCAATCTTCTTGCCTTCCATTTTGAAGTCAGCGAGATTTTCAGTCTGTGGAAAGAAAAAGTCCTTAGCACTGCGGAGTGTGTTGAGGTTGTTGCTAAGTTTCATGCCGTCTTCGTACTTCTTGTACTCGGAAGCACCGTCTGCACGGTCAGCCGGAATGTAAAGAGTCTGCTTTTCAGCGACAGCCTTAAACAGCTCGTCAAGTTTTTCGATAGAAATTTTAAGCATTACTCAACACCCCTTTCATGAACTATGCTTGCTTCACAGTCTTCCTTAGTATAATCATTGAGAGGAGCTCTTGAAGTAGTGTCAGCTCCTGCCTGATATTCGCCGTAAAGAGAGTTTATATCCTTGATAAACTTTCTGTTGAGGAGATGAAGCGGAATATTCTGAGGACAGACTCTTGAACATTCACCGCAGTCGGTACATCTTCCGGCAACATGGAAAGCACGGATAATATGGAACATATTTTCCTCAAAGCTGTCTGCTGCTGCTTTATTCTGCACTCCAGAATTTGGATTATCAAATACACAATTTTCGCAGGTACAAGCCGGACAAACGTTACGGCAAGCATTACAACGGATACACTTTGAGAGTTCACCTCTCCAGAAGTCATAACGCTCCTGAGAAGTCATATTTTCGAGCTTTTCAACCATATCAAAACGGTCAGAAGTAATAATTTCGCCGTCTTCGCCTATGAGTTCGTCATAAGTAACATGCTTTTTGCTCTTACAGCTAAGACACTTGTTGCTCATAGCCTCAGCAACAGGCATGGTCTCGTCGCCGTAGATAGTGCTTATTTTAAGAGTTTCGCCGTCTCTCTCAACGCCTGTTATGCCAGTGATACCCTTAGCCTTGATTTTTTCAGCGTCGAGCTTGCCGTTGCTCTGAATACCTACCACATAGATATTGTCACGGTTAACTCTGTGTTCTTTGGTAAGCTGATTAAGGCTGTATGTATCGCAAGGTTTGAGGAAAGCAAGGATTTTGCCTTCTTTTTTGCTTTCCTTTACGAGATACTTTGAAACGTTGGCAGACGTGAAATCGTCATATACGAAATCAGCGTCAATTTCCTCTGGGCTTTCAAAAATCGCCGGAGTGATGTCGTAAGCAAATTCGCCCTTTTTCCAGCCGATAACACGTGTAACTGTGCCGTCGGCGAGAAGCTGTTTTGCCTTGCTTATCATTGCTTCCTGCATCGTAAATCCTCCAATCTCCTGTTAGGACCAAGTTTTTTCACAGCTTCTGTGAACTCGTTCATAGTAGCGGCGAATTTAGCACCCTCAGCGGCAGAAACCCACTCTACTCTTGTACGGTCACGTTCAATACCAAGAAAATCAAGCATACTGAAAAGAAGTGTCATACGTCTTCTTGTAAAGTAGTTGCCCGATGTATAGTGACAGTCGCCGGGGTGACAGCCACAGAGAATAACTCCGTCTGCACCTCTCTGAAATGCTCTGAGAATGAACATCGGATTAACACGGCATGAGCATGGTACTCTGATTATTTTTACGTTTGTCGGATAATTCAGTCTGTTTGTGCCTGAGAGGTCAGCACCTGCATATGAACACCAGTTACAGCAGAATGCGACAATCAACGGCTGAAATTCTTTGTTATCATTTACTTGCATATTGCGTCTACCTCCGCCATAATCTGACTGTTAGAGAATCCGTTCAAATCCATTGCACCAGACGGACAAGCAACTGTACAAGCACCACAGCCCTGACATACAGCAGGGTTAACGCTTGCAACACGTCTCATTACTGTCGTGCGGTATGGTGTTCTGAATTCCTTGTCCTGATAAGTAATAGCACCATAAGGACAAACCTTTTCACACGCTGAACAGCCGTTACACATAAGTTCGTTTGAATGAGCAACACATGGGTTGCAGGTGATACTGTCTTTCACAAGAAGACCGATAGCCTTAGCAGCAGCGGCACTTGCCTGAGCAACAGTTTCCGGAATATCCTTTGGTCCTTGACAAGCACCGGAAAGGAAGATACCGGCGGTAGCACTTTCAACAGGACGGAGCTTTGCATGAGCCTCTGTGAAGAAGTCATTAGTATCCATCTGTGTTGTAAGCATTGTAGCAAGCGGACGTGCAGTCTTGTCCGGTTCGATAGCTGTAGCGAGTACAACCAAATCAGCGTCAATGTGGAGCTGTTCATTTGAAAGCAGGTCTGAAGCCTGTACGTCTATAGTGCCGTCAGCCTTAGGTGTAACCTTGCCGACCATGCCCTTTATATAATGAACGTTGTACTGCTCAACGGCACGTCTGTAGAACTCATCAAAGTTCTTGCCGGGGGTACGTACATCTATGTAGAATACATAAACCTCTGTATCCGGATATTTTTCACGGATAAGCATAGCGTGCTTAGCTGTGTACATACAGCAAATTTTTGAACAATACGGCTTGCCCTTGCTGTCGTCACATCTTGAACCTACACACTGTACAAAAACAATCTTGTGCGGGTGTGTCTTATCGGACGGTCTGAGAAGTGTACCGCCGTTAGGACCAGCAGCGTTCATAAGTCTTTCGAGTTCAAGAGATGTTACAACGTCCGGACACTGATTATATGCAAATTCATCATACTTGTCAAGCTTAATCGGGTTAAAGCCAGTAGCAACAACGATTGCACCGTATTTCTGTTCAATATACTCGTCCTGCTGATGATAGTTGATAGCACCAACTGTACAAGCCTGTGAACACTTACCGCAGACTTTTTCGTTTACATCGCCCTTGCGGAGTTTCAGACAGTAATTAGCGTCGATTGTAGCAACCTTAGGTACAGCCTGTGCAAAAGGAATATAAATAGCACCTCTGTTATTGAGACCGAGATTGAAAGCGTTAGGAACTTTCTGCATAGGACAAACTTCTGTACAAGCACCGCAACCAGTACACTTTGTTTCGTCAACAAAACGTCTCTTTTTCTTTATTGTAGCTGTAAAGTTACCTACAAATCCCTTTACCGCACTTACTTCACTGTATGAGTGAATAGTAATTTTTTCGTTCTGTGATGCCTCAACCATTTTAGGTGTGAGAATACAAGCGGCACAGTCGAGGGTCGGAAAAGTCTTATCAATCTGAGCCATTTTACCGCCGATAGTAGCTTCTTTTTCTACTATATCAACTTCAAATCCAGCCTCTGCAATATCGAGTGCTGTCTGAATGCCGGCGATACCGCCACCGATAACCAACGCTCTTTTTGCAACAGGGCTTTCGCCTGCTGTAAGAGGTGTGTTAAGGTGAACCTTAGCGATAGCAGCTTTGCCGAGAATAATAGCCTTTTCGGTAGCTGTGGCAATATCTTTGTGAATCCATGAACACTGCTCACGGATATTAGCGATTTCAACGAGATACGGGTTGAGACCTACAGAGGCGGCTGCCTTTCTGAAAGTATTTTCATGCATACGTGGTGAACATGAACATACAACAATACCTGTAAGACCGTATTCTTTTATAGAATCCTTTATGAGATTCTGACCTGCCTCAGAACACATATACTGATATTCCTTAGAGATAACCACTCCGTCCTCATGACTGAGAGCTTCTGCAACTGCCTTTACGTCAACAGTTGCGGCAATATTAGTACCGCAGTGACAGACAAATACACCAATTCTCTGCATATTATTATCTCCTCCTTACTTAGTATATTTTCTGAATGCCGTAACGATTGCCTGCTGTGGCAAATCCTCGTCGAGCATTTCGGGAATGTCATCGGCAATAAGGTGGTTATTGCCCTGTTTTCTTATAGCGGCAAGACGTACTGCCTCAACAACCTTAGCCGGCTCAACTCCTCTGGGACATCTTTCAACACAGGCAAAGCAGGTAAGGCACTTATAGATTGACTTTGAGTTCATGAGGGCTTCAATGTTGCCTTTTTCCACCATATATACAAACTGGTGCGGGTGGTATTCCATCTCATCATATGACGGACAAGTGCCGGAGCATTTACCGCAACGCATACATTTAAGGACATTCACACCGCTTGAACGTATAACCTGTTCTTTGAGATTATTATTCATTGTCAGCCTCCTTTACTCCGAGAGCCTCGGCAAGAAGTTCAGTAAAGTAATAAACCGGAAGTTCAGAACCGGAGTTCTTTTTCAGATTGTACATACAGAGAGGACAGGCAGTAATAACCATATCTGCTCCCTGCTCCTGTGCAGAATCCATAACCTTAGCACTTCTCTTTTCAGCCTGTGCCTTGTCTTCCATAGTTATGTAACCGCCACAGCACTCGTTACGCTGTGAATAGATAACAGGAGTACCGCCGATAGCCTTTATGAAGTCTTCCATAATTGTAGGATTTTCGGGGTCGTCCATAGCAAGAGCCTTGCTCGGACGGAGAAGAAGACAGCCATAATATGCTGCTATTTTCTTGCCCTTGAAAGAATTTACAACCTTTTTCTTGAGATTGTCAAAACCTACTACATCACGGAGCATTTCAAGATAGTGATAAACTGTAGCCTCGCCTGTATAAGCCTCATCAAGCTGGAGATAGTTGTTTACCTTTGCAGCCATTTCCTCATCATTGGAAATATCATAGTTAGTCTGCTTGATAACATTATGACAGGCGGAACAGACTGTGATAAGTGGCTGACCTGCTTCCTTAGCGGCGTTGAGAGTTCTTACCGCAGAAAGCTTTGTAGCTATTTCATCTTTAGCTGTAGTGTAAGCACCGCCACAGCACTGCCAGTTTTCCGGCTCTACAAGAGAGATACCGAGAGCCTCGGCAGAAGACCTTGCATAAGCGTCAAGGTCTTTAGCTTTGGTGCGGAGCGTACAGCCTGGATAATACATGAAAGTATTCATTAGTACGTTTCCTTTCTGTTAATTTTATGCCATTTCTTCGGGGTGGAATACCTCGTCAAATCGTTCTGCTGTCAGGAAACCGAGTTCAACACAGGCTTCTTTAAGGGAAATATTATCCTTGAAAGCCTTCTTTGCGGTCTTGGCGGCGTTCTCATAACCAATATACGGATTAAGAGCAGTGACGAGCATAAGAGAATTGTGAAGATTATGGTGCATTTTTTCCTTGTTTGCCTTAATACCTACTGCACAGTTCTTGTTGAATGAGATAATAGATTCAGCAAGCAGACGTGCAGACTGGAGGAAATTATAAGCACATACAGGCATAAATACATTGAGTTCAAAGTTGCCCTGAGACGCAGCCATGCCTACTGCAACGTCGTTGCCCATTACCTGTACGGCTACCATAGTAACCTGTTCGCACTGAGTGGGGTTAACCTTGCCGGGCATGATTGATGAACCGGGTTCATTTTCGGGGATAAAGATTTCACCGAGACCGTCACGTGGACCAGATGCAAGCCATCTCACATCATTTGCAATCTTCATCATATCAGCAGCGAGAGCCTTTAAAGCACCGTGTGCAAATACGATTTCGTCCTTTGATGTAAGAGAATGGAACTTATTAGGTGCAGTAACGAATTTCTTTCCAGAAATCTCGCTTATAGCCTCAGCAGCCTTTTCAGCAAATCCGGCAGGTGCGTTAAGACCTGTACCTACTGCTGTACCGCCGAGAGCAAGCTCACGGAGTTCTTCAACAGCAGAGAGGAGCATTTTCTTGTCCTTTTCAAGAGAACTTCTCCAACCGCTTATCTCCTGTGAGAACTTAATAGGTGTAGCGTCCTGAAGATGAGTACGACCGCTTTTTACAATGCCCTCGTTTTCTTCTTCAAGTCTCTTGAAAGTTTCAATCAGTGTATCAACAGCCGGAATAACCTTGTCTTCAACGGCAATAACAGCGGCAATATGCATAGCAGTCGGGAAAGTATCATTTGAGGACTGGCTCATATTTATGTCGTCGTTAGGGTGAAGAAGTTTAGCTCCGGCAATTTCGTTGCCTCTGTTTGCTATAACCTCGTTGGCATTCATATTTGACTGTGTACCGCTTCCGGTCTGCCAAACTACGAGGGGGAAATGTTCATTGAGAGAACCGCTCATTACCTCATCGCACGCCTGTGAGATAGCAGAAAGTTTTTCATCAGTCATTCTTTCCGGCTTTACGGCATGGTTAGCGATAGCTGCGGCTTTTTTTAAAATTCCGAAAGCATGGGTAATTTCTCTCGGCATAGTTTCTATACCTACGCCTATAAGGAAATTTTCATGACTTCTTTCGGTCTGGGCTGCCCAGTACTTGTCAGCTGGTACTTTTACCTCGCCCATAGAATCGTGTTCGATACGGTATTCCATTAAAATATCCACTCCCGAAATTTTTTTATAAATAAAAACGTTTCATACGTATTTTTCATACAATATTAAGTATAACAGCAAGTGACGATAAATTCAAATGCGGTTTAAGAATATTGATATTCGGATATTGATATAATATTAACAATAGATTTTGGATATGCTAAAGTTATATATTATCTGAATATCAGTATACACAAAAAACTGTTTTGTTGCGTATGGCTTACTTAAAAAAGATACGGCATTATTTAGAAGATTACAATAAAATCCACAGAAACATCATTGATAAAATTACATATATGAAAAAAATCGCCATATGCATGAAACTTTTAGCCATGCATAAAAAGAATATGCTTATTTATTTTTTGATATAATAAGAGCGTTTGATTGACAATTATTTCACATTCTGTCAAGTATATTACCGGAGTACTTCCTTGAAATATTGTTCCAGTGGCAGAGTAGCACCGGAGTGTATGCCGTCCGGAACTATCCGGAAATCCTTGTTTCTGAGTAAATTCTCTGTAAAGTCGTGATAGTCTATTACATCGTCCCGACCGCCTATTATTGTGCTTGTTCCCGATATATCCATATTGGCTATCTCTGAAAAAAGAATTATATAAGGGCGGATATTTCCTTCAAAGTTAAGTCTCGGCAGAGTAACAAAAGGCATAAGGCAGGGATTTACCAGGATAACGGGAACACTAAGCCGTGCTGAAAGTACTGCACCGAAAAATCCGCCAAGACTTGTGCCTACAATACAGCCTATATTATTTTCAGTAATCTGCCGTCCGAGCGTGTCAAGAATATCTTCCGGCAACATAGAATCATAATCAAGCTGAGGTGAAATAACTTCATAGCCTAATTTTCTGAGAACGGAGCAGGCAGAATTTTCAGCACTGCCAGTATATCCGTGAATATTAAGAATCTTCATTTTCTTCCTGCTCCTTTTCTGCATTTATAGCATATGAAAGAATTGTCAGACTGTCGCCTAAATGGACATTTTCAACCACCACGTTTTCATGGTTTATGCTCAAATCGCAGTGGGTGAAATTCCAGAAAGCATGAATACCATAGCTGATAAGCCTTTCAGCCTCTTTTTCGGCGACCTCCTGAGGAACGCACAGCACGACGGCAACGGGTTTATGTTCCATGCAGAACTGTTCAAGCTCCGAAATATCTTTCACAGTAATTTTTCCGAGCCGTCTGCCGATAATATCGGGGTTTACATCAAAAGCTCCGATAAGCTCAAAGCCTTTATTGCGGAAATCAATATGTCTTGCAATAGCCTTTCCGAGATTGCCTGCTCCCATAAGTATCATGGGATTTTTTTTGTCTAGACCAAGAATAATGCCAATCTGACGGCGTAACTCGCTTACATTGTAGCCGTATCCCTGCTGACCGAACTCGCCAAAACAGTTAAAGTCCTGACGTATCTGCGAGGCGGTAAGCCCCATTTTTTCGGCAAGTTCTCTTGAGGAAATGCGGACATAGCCGTTTTCCTCAAGTTCGCCTAAAAAACGATAGTAACGTGGAAGTCGCCGTATAACTGAGTTTGATATTGCATTTTTTGACATTTTATCATGCCTTTCATATACGTACAAGAACTGATTACATTAATTTGTCAAGTCTTGTCTTTATTTCGTCAAGGAAAGTCTTTGAGTCAACCTTTTTCTTGTTTTCAAGTTTTGAGATAAGATAGAGGTCGCCTGTCATCACGCCGTCTTCAATTGTCTGAATTGTAGCCTTTTCGAGCTTGTCAGCAAATTCACATAGTTCCGGAGTATTGTCAAGTTCTCCTCTTTTTCTTAAAGCACCACTCCATGCAAAGATAGTAGCTACAGAGTTTGTTGAAGTTTCCTCGCCTTTGAGGTACTTGTAGTAGTGTCTCTGTACAGTACCGTGAGCTGCTTCGTATTCATAGATGCCGTCGGGAGAAACGAGTACTGAAGTCATCATGGCAAGACTGCCGTAAGCTGTGGAAACCATATCTGACATAACGTCGCCGTCATAGTTTTTGCAAGCCCAGATGTAACCGCCGTTTGAACGGATAACTCTTGCTACAGCGTCGTCTATGAGAGTGTAGAAATATTCAATTCCTGCCTGCTCATACTTTTCCTTATATTCATTATCGTAAATTTCCTGGAAAATATCCTTGAATCTGTGGTCATACTTCTTGGAAATTGTGTCCTTAGTTGCAAACCATACGTCTTGTTTGAGGTCGAGACCGTAATTCAGACAGGTTCTTGCAAAGCTTGCTATGCTGTCGTCGAGGTTGTGAAGTCCCTGAATGATACCGTCGCACTTTGAGAAGTCGTGGATAAGTTCACGTGTTTCGTTGCCGTTTTCGTCAGTAACAACGAGTTCAGCCTTGCTGCCCTTGTTAACACGGAGTTCAGAGTTTTTGTAGACATCGCCGTATGCATGACGTGCGATAGTGATAGGCTTAGTCCATGTGGGAATATAAGGCTCAATTCCCTTTACGATAATAGGAGTACGGAAAACAGTACCGTCAAGAGCTGCACGGATAGTACCGTTAGGAGACTTCCACATCTGAGTGAGGTTGTACTCCGGCATTCTTGCGGCATTCGGTGTGATAGTTGCACACTTTACAGCAACGCCGTATTTCTTTGTAGCCTCAGCGGAATCCATAGTTACCTTGTCTTTGGTAGCCTCTCTGTGTTCGAGACCTAAATCATAGTATTCTGTGTTGAGGTCTACATATGGTTCAAGGAGAGTTTCCTTAATCCACTTCCAGAGGATTCGTGTCATTTCGTCGCCGTCCATTTCGACAAGCGGAGTTTTCATAGTAATTTTAGCCATTGGTTTTTACCTCCTGTAATTTTTTAACCTGTCATATATATTATGCCGTAAATTCCGGCAAATAACAGTATTATCACAATTTCAATAACAATAAGAACGATATTTTTTATAACTGCATATTTAAGCGTTATCTGGTCATCGTATGTACTCTTATGAACGCCCACGAGAAAAGCAAATATAACACCGAAAATCATATATCCGGCAAACCCGAAAGTACATATTCTTGCGACAGCACAGCCGATAACAAAACCGGCAATATGCGGAAAAAGCACCTTGAATAAAGCATAGCCGTCAGCATATTCACTGCTTGCCTTGCGTGAATGAATACCCATTTTTTCAAGTTCGTCTTTTGAAAAGTGTTTTTCCAGAGAGTCTTCAGAAGCTCTTTTATATTCTGAATCTGAATGTGCAGAATAATGCCAAAGTTCAGTCATCATAAGATTTTTCGGAAGGTCTGCCTTGTTGCTGTTTATGTCCTGAAAGTCGTCATATTTTTGTGCGTAATTCGTGTAATCGTCTTTGAGGTCTTCGAGAGCGTTTTTAATATCGTTCTTAAGTTCATTCTTATCCATAAGTCCCCTGCCCCGCCCTTTCTTTACAGTCGATAACGTGGTAATAACAATAATCAAATATTTCCCAAAAATATCCTTGAATAACAATACATTTGTAAGCTATTGTGAGTGTAACAATAAAGATTGAAGACCACTCATATCTCCTTGACAAAATAAGTTATGCATTAAAGCATACGTGTTATCCGCCCTGCAAAAAATATACCGGATAAGAATTATTTTTCTATAAGGTCTACAGTCCAGTTGATACGCTGAATATTAACATCAAGTTCACGCAGTTTTTTTGACATAGCGTCAACTTCTTTCTGCAATTCCGCAACGTCAACGGTACTGAGTATTTTGATTTCCGTATTTGAATAGCGGTTCACGACTGCACCAGCGTTTGAAAGAAAATTTTTCATAACGTTGACTTTTTCCCTTAAAACGTCCTTTTCTGCTATCATGTCGGTAAGCGAAACGCCGTTTTCAGTTGTCATGCAGTTGGTGTAGTTAATGTTTTTAATTAGACTTGTCATTTCGTCGGAAACGCTGTCCAGTTCCTTGATTAATGTATAAGGATTTTCAGCCGGTTTTTCGCCCTCCTGAACTTTAGCGTTGTTGTTAAGTCTGCTCTGGATATTGTTCATTTTGGTTTTCAGTTCTGCACGGAGTGCGAGAGCCTCAGCAAGTTTCATATATTACCTCCTTTACGGCACAGCAAAAATAACTTCCATGCTGTCCGGAATATATTTATTTATAGCTTCCTCAAACAAAGGGAAAACGTCGTCACGCCTGTTACCGAACATACCACAACCGAATGCTCCCAGTATAAGAATATCCGTGTTTTTCCCGACAGCAAGCATGATTATTTTTTCAATGCGTGTTTTCATGATATTGTTTATTTTCTTTTGCGGAAACATGAATTTAGCGAAAGTCCTGTTTACCGCCGGACTTGTTATGAAGTTGCACGATACCGGACTTTCCAGCATTTTTCCAGAATCGTCACGGATAACAGGGACATTTTCCGAATAAATCATAGTATCGGTATAGTCGGGCAGAACGTGAAGCCTGTTTCTTTTGTAGTAGTCTTTCTGTGTGCGTATCGTATAGTAGAGGAGCGTGGCACGGCACAGACTTTCTTCTTGTGCGTTACCGCCGAGAACATAACCGCCTCCGGCATACATGGCATTAGCAAAGTTAAGAGCGGTGACTTTTCCATGTCCGGCACGTGAAATAATCGCTTGTACAGTGGTTGACTTTTCGGTGTGTTCGGCAACGGAAAAATACTTTTCACGCTGTACAGTTTTTCCGGAAAAGGAATTTACTGTTTCAGAAATCATGCTGAAATTTCCGTCTCTGAAAATGCGGTCGTTTTCAGATTTTATCTGCATATAATTCATAATTTATCACTCCCAACAGCAGAAGATGTGCAGGATAGAATACATAAAATACCCATTTGGTGTATTTTCCTCCGCCCTTTTTGCCGTTGTAGAGGAGCAGAAGCGGTATCGGTACGAAAATGCCCAGACTGTACCAGTTTTTATACACAAAAATCTGCATAAATCTGAACACACCAGCGGTTATGCCGTATGTCAAGAGTTGGTTTTTGCGGTTTTGGCGTGTGACTTCAAAGACAAGCGTATATATAACCGCTTCCATGCCCCAGTCACAGAAATCCGCAAGACAGCAGATAATAAGCACTGTCGGTAAAATAAATTCTTTTCTGCCCTTGTTCACCACATGAACCGCAAGCAGACATAGAAAAAGCGTTGTAATCATGCTTTCTTCGTGCGTATTGAAACAGAACGCAAAAGCAAAATGAGATATTACCGCAAAAACTGCCATACGCTGAAAATATTTCTTTAAGTTTCTTGTATAATGATAACCCTCAGAAATAAAGAAACACATAATAGGTGCGGTAGTACGTCCGATAAAACGCATACAGCAGTAAAGCACTGTGCCATCCGGAACGAAAAGATAAGCCACATGGTCAATAAACATTGCCATAACAGCGATATATTTCAAGTCAGAGGCAGTCAGACCAGATTTTATTTTTATATTATTCATTTTTTTAGATAACTACCAAGTATTGCAGAAAGCACAGCCCCTGCAATTCCTAATATACAGATGATGACAAGTCCACCGCCAATAATTTTAACTGTTTCCGCTGTGATAAAACCCGCACCGAAAACAGGAACGCAACCGTTATTGTCATTGTTTCCGTTAAATCGGTTAGAACACGGCGGTAACATATCATCAACCTTTCAGATTATTCATTATTTTTCAGTGATATGTTTAAATTTTCATCAATTGCAAAATCAATGTATTTATCGTGGGAATCACAGTCAAGAATTAAAGTAGTCTCGTCCTCTGCTGTTGCTTTTACAACACAATAAGTATATCCTTTTGGTGTTTCGCCGTAATAATATACAGTATCGGAATTTAAAATTTCAATTTCGGAGTTTTCGCTTTTGTATCTGCATGAATCAACGGTTTTTATTTCCTTAATACAGCCGGTCTGTCCGTAAAATACGGGAGTTTTCCACATAATTAAAGCCTCATCGCCTTGAATGAATACAGATACCTGTGAATTGGAATTATCATATTCTTTAAGCAGACTATAATTATATTTGTTATCTGAAAGTTTCGGCTTTGCCTGTTCGGAGAGTTCTTTTTTCATAAGACATAAATCGAATACATCAAGTTTTCCGTCTTCACAGAAATCAGCGTTTGACCAGTTTTTTATTTCAGTATCTGATGATAACAGCCATTTCTGAAACAACGCAACATCAGATACGTTAAATACACCGTCGCCGTTTATATCTCCCTTTATTTCCTCCGCAACAGCCGTCAGCGAAACGCACGAGAACATCATAGCGATTGAAATCAATACAACCGGAAGTTTTTTCATAAAACACCTCATATTCCCTGCTCCGTATGACCGGAGCAGGGAATATATTTTACTTCATGGATTCTCTTGTGTAGTCGAGAAGACCGCCAGCAAGCATAATGTCCTTAGTACGTCCGGAGAGTTCGCAGAGTACAGGGATTTCCTTTCCGTTTGTCTTGTTGAGTACTGTAAGTTCTGTCTGTCCGTTTTCAACAGCCTTTCTTACGTCAGCTAAAACAAGTTCGTCGCCCTGATTAATGCTGTCATAGTCAGCCTCGTTCACGAAAGTAAGCGGAAGTATACCTGCATTGATGAGGTTAGCACGGTGAATACGTGCGAATGACTTAACCAGTACAGCCTTTACGCCGAGATAAAGCGGAGCAAGTGCAGCGTGTTCACGTGATGAGCCCTGTCCGTAGTTTGAACCGCCCACGATAATGCTCTTTCCGAGAGACTTTGCTCTTTCGGGGAAGCTCTCATCACATACGGCAAAGCAGTGCTGTGAGATTTTCGGAATATTTGAACGGAGCGGAAGAATCTTAGCACCGGCAGGCATAATGTGGTCTGTGGTGATGTTGTCGCCTACTTTGAGTGAAACAGGTGCGTCGATAGTTTCAAGGAGAGGTGAAGTTTCCGGATAAGGCTTTATGTTTGGTCCTCTGAGGATTTCAACGCTGTCCATTTCCTCAGCCGGAGCAGGCGGAACAACCATATTGTCGTTGATTGTGAAGATTTCCGGTAATTTAAATTCCGGCATATCGCCTAATTCACGTGGGTCTGTAAGGTAGCCGGTGAGCGCAGAGACAGCAGCCATTTCGGGTGATACAAGATAAATCTGACCGTCCTTAGTTCCGGAACGTCCCTCAAAGTTTCTGTTGAAAGTACGGAGTGAAATGCCCTTTGAATTAGGTGACTGTCCCATACCAATACATGGACCGCAGGCACTTTCAAGGATTCTCGCACCAGCTTCAATGAGGTCTGATAATGCACCGTTCTGAGCAAGCATATTAAGAACCTGTTTAGAACCGGGAGCAATCGAAAGTGAAACATCGGGGTTAACTGTCTTGCCCTTTAAGATGTGTGCAACTTTCAGCATATCAAGCAGTGAGGAGTTTGTGCATGAACCTATACAAACCTGGTCTACTTTAAGTCTGCCGATTTCCTCAACGCTCTTTACATTGTCGGGAGAGTGCGGACAAGCAGCCAGCGGTACAAGTTCACTGAGGTTAATTGTGAGTTCCTCATCATAAACAGCGTCATCATCAGCAGAAAGAGGTGTCCAAACTTCCTCACGGCACTGTGCCTTTAAGAACTGTCTTGTTGTTTCGTCAGACGGGAAAATAGAAGTTGTAGCACCGAGTTCAGCACCCATGTTTGTGATTGTGGCACGTTCCGGAACTGACAGGGTTTTAACGCCCTCACCACAGTATTCAATAACCTTTCCTACACCGCCCTTTACAGAGAGACGACGGAGAACTTCTAAAATAACGTCCTTTGCGGCTACCCATGGGCGAAGTTTACCGGTAAGCTCTACCTTTACGACCTTAGGACAGGTGATATAGTAAGCACCGCCACCCATAGCTACAGCAACGTCAAGACCGCCAGCACCTATGGCAATCATGCCGATACCGCCACCTGTGGGAGTGTGACTGTCCGAACCAATGAGAGTTTTTCCGGGAATGCCGAATCTTTCAAGGTGTACTTGATGACAGATACCATTACCGGGACGTGAAAAATATATGCCGTGTTTCTTTGCAACGCTTCCGATAAATCTGTGGTCGTCGGCGTTTTCAAAACCGTTCTGGAGTGTGTTGTGGTCGATATATGCAACTGAACGCTCAGTTTTTACACGTGGCACGCCGATAGCCTCAAATTCGAGGTAAGCCATAGTGCCAGTAGCGTCCTGAGTGAGAGTCTGGTCAATGCGTATTCCGATTTCCTGACCCTTGACGTATTCACCGTCAACAAGGTGTGCTTTAAGTATCTTTTCTGTAAGGGTTAAACCCATTTTAATCATTCCTTTCAGTATTACTGATTTTATTGTACAACAAATTATGCACTTTGTCAAGATTTAAACAAACTAAAATAAAAAAAAGAGATTACACACGGTAACCTCCTTGTTTGTCTGTAAGTATTATATCATATATTTTCTGATTTGTCAAGACTTTCCGCACGATGTTTTTCTTCAAGTTTTTTTTTCAACCGCAACTGCCTTTCACGGAAAACAAAAAACCGAAGTACAAGAATATTCACAATCACGGGAACGGCATATATATTTATACTGATTAATATTCCGATAAGATGCATTAAAAAATCTGTAAATGAAACGGATAATCCCAGTGCAGAATATATATACATTACAAATAATATTGCCGACGGAACGTTAAACAAAGACGAAGCTATAATATAACTTTTATAAGTTCTGTCCCACTGATTGTGATTGATTTTATATACAATCATAGTAATAATACTGCCTATCATTCCCACCGCTGAAAACAGCCATACTATCACAATAAACGCAAAAAATTCGACTGATATTGCATAATCCGGATTTATTTTGTTATTTTCAACGTCATATGAAATATCCTGTAAATAGAAATTTCCCAATGAAACAAGCCGTATTTTTTTTGAAATCTGAATAATATTCCCGTCCTTATCGAATACAGCTACACGGCATTTTTTATATTTGTTGCAGAACTCCAGAAACATTTCTTCATTGTAAGTGTCATGATAACGTCCTTCATAGTACGGCACAAATACCAATTGATGTATTGTATTTTCGTAATTATCTATAAAAATATGTAGTCTTGATTCTTTTATGTGCATTAACATACTCCGGTAGCCGTCTTTATTGTAATTTACAATTTCGCTGTCTTCCGGAATTTTTATATCCTCCTCAATATTACAGTTGTAAGGAGTATAAAATTCATCATTTTCTTCAAGCGGAATAAGCAAATCAACGTACTTGTCCGCCATGTATTCATCTTTAAACTTAAAGTCAAAATTATCACTGTAGTATGCACAACCGCTGAATATAAACATAACTCCGGCAAGCAGAAACACCATAATAAAAAATTTTTTACGCATAAAATCACCGTCCTTTGAGAATATTCTATCAGAATTTTCAACAGCAATCAATTTATATAATATTACAAATATTTACAATAAAAAACAGCTCCGGATTTTTTTCGGAACTGCTTTATCGTTTTATTTGATTTCGTACATCAGTTTTAATCTTTGTGCCTCGTTGGAGGAAAATCCCTGTTTTTCGTAAAAAGGTATTTTATCTGGCATTGCATACAGTTTAACAAAAACATTCGTCCCTTTAATACCGTTGTCTTTCACAAATTTCAGAAGTTCGTCAATAAGCATTTTGCCAATACATTTATGCTGATATTCGGGCTTTACAACAACATCTTTTATGTAGTAATTCAGACCCATATCACCAATCATTCTTGCCATTGCTACAATATTCTGTCCATCAAAAACAGGTACTCTGAACAATGTATTCCTCTGCACTCAGTTCATTGTATTTTATAGTAAGATTATTCATAATCCTGCACCTTTCTGCTGTTTACTTACTCAAATGATTCCAGTTCAGTGCATAGTGAAACAAAGTCTTCATAGACAGTGATTGTCTGCAAATAGCGGAAGTCAAGAATATATCCGGAAGCATGGTGTTTCAGAAAATCAGCGTCCCATAGCGGAACATCAACAAAACCGTCCTTGTAATTATATTTTACAGGCTGAAATTTATCAATGTTAGCACGGAAATATTTAACCTTTGCCATGCACAGCTTGTTGATACGGAAAAGCAGTCCGATAACGTCTGATTTTTCAAAGAAAGAATCTTTAAAAATAAGGTGCTTGTGGGAGTTTTCCCTTTCGGAGTACTATGCGTTGTTTTCGTGTTTTAAATGATACTTTGCCGTAAGCAGATACTTTTCATTCATTTTTTTCACACCCGTTACATCTTTTTATTGTAGTAACTCTGTACTGCAACTGTTATTACAGCCTCTGCCATTACAGATATGCCAAGTGTCATGCTGATAACAGGATTGAAAAAAACCAGATATAATTACAGCAAGTGCAGTTACCATAAGCGAAACTAAACCGGCAGTTTTCATTGTTTCCTTGCCTATTGCAACGTTTCTTTCGTCGGTTTCACGGATATACATTTCTTTGAGTTTTTCCTCGTTATGCAGAGCCGTATGTACTTTCATAAAATTGAAAATCGAAACAACCATTATTCCGATATACATACCACATACAAGTCCCTCAGCGAAATCATTAACAGTTGTAAAGTGCTTTAATGCAAAATACATAACTGTGGCAAAATAGTAGAATGCTATTATCAGTCCGTACTTTCGGGTAAGTTTTTTCTTGAAATCTTCCATAATAAAAATCTCCTTATAAATTTTCTTCGCCTTCAAAAATAAAAAGCTCCTCAATCGTGATACCAAAAAATTGTGCGATTTTGTGGGCAAGAATCAACGACGCATTATATCTTCCGTTTTCCAGTGAAATAATAGTCTGACGGGTTACGCTCAATGCGGCGGCGAGTTCCTGCTGGGTTACTTTACGTGACTTTCTTAGTTCCTGAATTTTATTTTTCAATATATCACGCTCCTGTATAAAAGATTATTGACGTAAAGTTAACTTTACAATAATAGTATAGCATACTTTACATTATTTGTTAAGTGTATTTTACATTTTTTTGAAAAAATTTTTTCAGCCAAAAAAATCCCCTGTCAGCACAGGGGACTTTATATTTTTTAATCTCTCCAAAATATGAATTTTTCGGGTATAATATCCTCAAAAAACTGATATTTTCCCGTCCAGCCGTTAGGAACGAAATCTTCATAAGACCAATATTCAGGATAGTATGATAACAAGCATTTTTTATCAAAATCAATCAGTATTGACGGACGATACCCTAATAACTCATCGGGGGCTTTTTCCTCAGACCGCATAATTTTTAATTCAGATGTTGTTACAAGAAACGGCTTTATATTTTCAAGAAATTCATCTTTTGTTTTTTCATCAACAACTCTTATGCCGAATCTGTCACTTTCATCTATAATAAAATTACAGCCTTTTTTTCTGTATGCATCTTCCAGTATATTATAATCCAGAGTACATATATAATCATGAAGAACATACCAGTTGAAAACGCCCTCATTTATTATTGCAACGATTAAATCTTCTGCATATTTAGGATTCATTTTTATGCTCCCTATTATATAGAATAAATGAAATAATTTCCTTAAGCCATTCGGTTTCGATTTCCGGTGATAAAGATATCATAGGTATTATGTTTCCGCTTGTATCAATAAAAAATAATTCCAACTGCTTGTTTTTGTAATATCCGGCAATAACTGAGTGCGAATCCATTAAAGTAATAACAGTAAACAGTTTCATATTTGCAAACGTAAAATATTTTCTTTCTTCCACAGGCAAAAAAGACGTAATAAGACTGCAAAAAATTCTGTCCGGAGAATTAGCTCCCAGTTTAATTTCCATGTCGTTTTCGCATAAATATACTTCATACCATAATTTATTTATTACTATGAATTTAAGGAATTTATTATCTTTTTTTAATATTAATTCACTGGCATATTCAAGATTCATTTTTATGTGCCTTTAGCCATTCAAGCAAGTAGTTTTCGTCTTTCAGACTAAATCAGAAATGTGAGACTTTTTTCAAGCAGTGAGGGGTATATTTCCACACCGCCGAAAGTCTGAAACGGCAAATTAAGTGCGGAAATAAGAAGTCCCCTGTCACGTATTGCAGACGAACCGTCATAAACTGCTACAATATTTTCATGCAGTTGTATAATTATTTATATGTCGTTTCTGATTATGTCATCAAGAGTTTCACGCTTAACAGCAATTCTCGACTCGCCGTTATTGACAAACACAACAGCAGGTTTCTGAAGTCTGTTATAGTTAGATGACATTGAATAGTTGTAAGCACCAGTAGCACATACGGCTATAATGTCGCCCGATTCAGCGTGCTGTAATGGCATATTCTCACCTATTAAGTCACCGCTCTCACAGCATTTTCCGGCAATAGTAACACGTTCTGTACGTTCTTCTGTAGCCTTGTTTGCAACCATAGCTTCATACTCTGATTTATAGAGAATATATCTCGGACTGTCAGCCATACCGCCGTCAACGGATATGTACGTGCGGATATTCGGGATTTCTTTTCTTGCACCGACTGTATAGAGAGTAATTCCGGCAGGTGCGGCTATAGAACGTCCCGGCTCTATGAAGATATATGGCTGTGCTATGCCGAGTTCTGAGCAGGTGGTTTTTACGACTTCAGAAACTCTTTCCATGTATGTTTCAAAAGGTGCTGGGTCGTGTTCGTTGAGGTACTTAATGCCGAATCCACCGCCGAGATTAAGACCCTTGATTTCGTAATTGAGTTCATTTTTGATTTTTGCAATGAATGCAAGCATAACACGTCCGGCTTCCTCAAACGGTGCGATGTCAAAAATCTGTGAACCTATATGGCAGTGCAGACCCATAAGATTTACATTTTCGCAAGCTATAGCCTGTTTAACAGCCTCGAATGCTTCGCCTGTTTCGAGTGCAAAGCCAAACTTGCTGTCTATCTGACCGGTCTTTATAAAATCGTGGGTGTGTGCGTCAATACCGGGTTTGATACGGAACATTATATCCGGCTTTGTATTTTTAGCCTTTGCGATTTCTTCAAGGCGGAGAAGTTCGGAAATATTATCTACAATAATATGACCCACTTTCACGTCAACGGCGTATTCGAGTTCCTCGTCGGTTTTGTTGTTTCCGTGAAATCCTATCTTAGAAACGTCAAAACCTGCTTTAACGGCGGTATAGAGTTCGCCTATTGAAACAGCGTCAAGACCCATTCCCTCGCTTGCGACTATACGGCACATTTCCAGACAGGAAAAAGCCTTGCTTGCATAACACGCAAGACCTTTGCCGTCATAGTATTTGTCAATACTGCTCTTGAAACGCTGACAAGCCTTTCTTACTGCCTGCTCGTCCATGACATAGAGAGGAGTTCCGTACTGTTCAGCAAGCTCTACAGTATCAGTACCGCCGATAGTGAGATTTCCTTTTTCATTTACGTTTAAATTTTCAGATACAAACATTTTAAACATTCCTTTCAGTAATTAATCATTTTCAGTGACATCTTCAACAATATTCCGTAATTCCTCCACGCCCTCAAAAGTCATTGAGGAAAAAGGCACAGAATGTATATCACTGAAACAAGGTATTTCATTTTCAAAAGCTTTCATACGCTTTTCACGCTCTGACTTGTTGAGCTTGTCGGCTTTTGTGAGAACGATAACAAAAGGCATTTCAGTGTCGATAAGATAATTTATCATTTGTACGTCATCTTTTGTCGGAGCGTGTCGCATATCAACAAGCATAAAGACAAGCCGTATATCCCTGTCTGCATTAAGATAGCCCTCTATGAGACCCGACCAGCGTTCTTTTTCGGATTTTGAGACTTTCGCATAGCCATAGCCGGGCAGGTCTACAAAAAATATATTTTCAAGGCTATAAAAATTTATAGTAGCCGTCTTTCCGGGAACTGAACTCACACGGGCGAGATTTTTTCTGTTGAAAAGCTTATTTATAAGCGTGGACTTCCCGACATTTGAGTGTCCGGCAAAAGCTATTTCAATTTTTTCCGACGGAGGAATCTGTGAAAATTTTCCGTATGAAGCAAAAAACTCAGCTTTATTGTAATTAAGTTTCAAGTTTAGCCTCCTTTCATTCACGCACAAGGGCAGTATCAAGAACGTCTGTGAGAGTTTCGGCATAGACAAACTCTATATTTTCCTTTACAACGTCATCTACTTCTTCAAGGTCGGGTTTGTTTTCAGCTGGAATAATTACAGTTTTAATTCCTGCCTTGTAAGCCGCCATTGTCTTTTCACGGAGACCGCCTATCGCAAGGACTTTTCCGTGTAAAGTTATTTCGCCTGTCATGGCAACGTCAGCACGCACCGGAATACCCGACAGTGCGGAAATAAGTGCAGTAGTCATTGTTACTCCTGCCGACGGACCATCTTTTTTAACAGCTCCCTCCGGAGCGTGAATATGAATATCATTCTTCTTGTAAAATTCCGGATTTATGCCGTATTTTTCCGCAACGCTCCTTACATAGCTTACTGCAATGCGTGAACTTTCTTTCATTACGTCTCCGAGTGAGCCGGTAACTTCCGTCTTGCCCGTACCGTCCATGACGAGTACTTCAAGGGGCATTATAACACCGCCTACGGCAGTCCATGCAAGACCGTTTACAACACCTGTCTGATTTTCCTTTGAAGACAAGTCAGCTGAATATTTTCTTATGCCGAGATATTCGTGAATATTGTCCGGCTTTATTGTTACTTTCTTTACTTCTTCAGACGCTATTTTCTTTGCTGTCTTACGGCATATTGAAGCAATGAGCCTTTCAAGAGAACGCACTCCGGCTTCCTTTGTATAGAAACGTATAATATCGTCAAGTGCATTGTCGGTAATTTTAAGCTGTGAGGCTTTAAGACCGTGTTCTTTAAGCTGTTTTGGTACGAGATGTTCCTTAGCAATATGGAACTTTTCTTCAGCGGTATAACTTGGCAGTTCAATAATTTCCATACGGTCGAGGAGTGGTTCTGGTATAGCGGAAACATTATTAGCAGTCATAATGAATACCGCTTTGCTGAGGTCGAAAGGAATTTCAATGAAATGGTCACGGAAAGCGTTATTCTGTTCGCTGTCAAGGACTTCAAGCATAGCGGAAGACGGGTCGCCTTTCATGTCACTGCACAGCTTGTCGATTTCGTCAAAGAGTATAAGAGGGTTAGAAGTACCAGCCTGTTGCATGGCTGTGATAATACGACCGGGCATTGCACCGATGTAGGTTTTTCTGTGACCTCTTATATCAGCCTCGTCACGCACACCGCCGAGTGAAATTCTTGCATACTTACGTCCCATAGCCTTTGCGACGGATTTTGCAATAGAAGTTTTTCCTATTCCGGGAGGTCCAGCAAGGCATATAATCTGTCCTTTTATTTTCGGGTTAAGCATATACACGGCAAGAAATTCAAGTATCCTCTCCTTGACTTTTTTAAGTCCGTAATGGTCTTTTTCAAGAACATTCTCAGCCTTTGCAAGAGATACTTTTGACTTTGAGTATTTGCCCCAAGGGAGTTCAAAGACAGTATCGAGATAATTTTTTATAACAAAAGCCTCCTGAGAGTAGGGCGGAAGTTTGCTCAGTTTTTCTATTTCTTTTATAAGCTTGTCACGGCTTTTTTCGTCGCAGTCAATAGACATTGCCATAGACATATACCGGAAAGTTTCTTCACTGTCGCCGTCTCCGAGCTGTTCTTGAATAATCCTCATCTGTTCACGGAGATAATATTCTCTCTGATTCTTGTCAATATTTTCGTGTGTCTGTTCGTTTATTTCCCTTTCGATTTCAAGCACATCATTTTCAGAAGAAAGAAAAGCCATAAGCATAGAAAGCCTGTTCAGTACGCCGGATTCTTCAAGCAGGCTCTGCTTGTCCCTGTAATTTATGCTACAGTTAAAGGCAATCAGTTCAAAGAGCTTTTCCGGTTTTTCTGCTGTCATTACAGATATGATAAGTTCTTTGGGCATTTTCGGAAAGAAAGAGGCATATTTTTCAAAGGCATTTTTTACTGAACGCATTAAAGCCTCAGCCTCTGTCATATCATATTTAGCCTTTGAATAAGACGGCATACGCTTTACTTCTGATATAATTGTTTCGCCGTCGTCAGTAATATTAACAAGGCGTGCCTTGTAAGCTCCTTTTACAAGAACTTTCATAATATTATCGGGCAGTTTAAGAACCTGTTTTATTTCAGCCACAACGCCTACTTTATAAAGGTCTGAATCATCGGGATTTTCCATATATGCCTCACGCTGTGCGACAAGGAAGATTTTTCCGTTTCCTTTTAGGGCATATTCTATTGATTTTATAGATTTTTCACGTGCTACGTCAAAATGCATTATCATATCCGGAAATGCAATAAGACCACGGGTGGTAACGGTATAAAAAACGTTATCCTTTTCATTTATTTTGTTGTTTTTGATAATCTGTTCCATTTTTATCACCATATTCCTTTGCATTAAGGGTTAATATCCGATAAATACCGATAACAACCGGTATTTTATATTATACTATAAAGCTCTGAAAAATGCAAGTATAAATTTCGGGAACGTGAATAAAAGAAAAAAATATCAGAAAAAAGTACTTTACTTTTGCGTGATAATGTGTTAAAATGTAAAAGTAAAACAAAGCCGTACGGCAGACAGGAGTAATAATTTATGATTAATAAAATAAAGTCAGAAAATATGGATTTGCTTTTTGAGGCTATCCTTACGCTTGAAACGGTTGACGACTGCTATAAGTTCTTTGACGACCTCTGCACAAGCATAGAACTTAAATCTTTTGCACAGAGATTACAGGTTGCAAAGCTCCTTGATGAGCATAAGGTATATAACAATATAGTCAATGAGACAGGCGTAAGCACTGCCACTATAAGCAGGGTACACCGTTCACTGAAAGACGGCAACGACGGATATAATATAGTCTTTGACCGCCTCAAAAAGAAAAATCTTCTTAAATAAGCCCGAAATGTTTTAGGGCGTTGTATATGCCGTTGTCTTCTATTCCAGAGGTTATGTAAGCGACATAAGGATATAGCTTTTCCGCACCGCCCATAGCTATGCTGTTAGGGACGGCTTTAAGCATGGGTAAATCGTTCATGCTGTCGCCTATGGCATAGGCATTTTGGCGTGGGATATTAAGCTTTTCAAGGATAATATCAATAGCGGTAGCCTTTGTATAGCCGAGAGGGACGTTTTCATAGAAACCGTTTCCCCTGTCTATGATTGAAAAATATCTGCTCACTTCCCTGCTGAAAAGTTCCGTATCGCTTTCGGGGTTAGTCCAGACAACGAATTTATCGAAGATGAAATCATCATCGTCGGCTTTACGGCTTGTGTCTGTGCCTTGTTCAACGAAGACGTTCATGAAATAGTCAAGACCGTCATTATGTACTGCTTTATCGTCAAAGAAATAGCAGTCTCTGTATTCGTATACAGGAGTAACACGGCACTTACGCATAAGCTCTGCTATTTCACGGCATAAAGATTTTTCCGGAGTATAATGCAAAAGAGTTTCGCCGTTATATTCTATGTGAGTACCGCAACCGCACAGAAAACCGTCAAAGCCGAGATTACGCACTTCTGGACGGATATTGAAATATGTTCTTCCGGTATTTATGAAAGTATAGTTACCTCTGGCACGTGTTTCCGCAATGGCTCTGCGTGTGCTTTCCGGAATAATAAATCTTTCGTCCTCTGTAACTATAGTACCGTCTATATCGAAAAAAATAACTGATGACATTAACAACACTCCTTAAAATTAAAACAAATATAGCAAACATATTATAATACTATAAAATAAATTTGTCAAGGCAGGTGATAAAAAATTCTACACATATATCACGGAAACGGCAAGGGAAAAACCACATCTGCTGTAGGTCTTGCGGTAAGGTCTGCCGGAGCAGGTCTGAAAGTAGCGTTTGTGCAGTTTCTCAAAAACGGCAGTTCTTCCGAAATAAAAATACTTGAAAAAACTGAAAATATCAGCGTTATGTGCTGTGAGGTCTGCAATAAATTTACTTTTCAGATGAATGAATCAGAAAAAGCAACGGTAAAAGAGTATCACAACCGCATAATTGAGCAGGCTTTTGAAAGCAGTGCTGAAATGATAATACTTGACGAGTTTCTTGACGCATACAATAAAAACTTGGTTGACAGGAATATTTCTGAAAGTCTCATACTCGGAAATACAAAAAAAGAAATAATTCTCACCGGACGAAATCCGGCGGAAATATTTCTTTCAGAAGCCGACTATATAAGCGAGATAGTTTCAGTACGTCACCCATATGAAAAGGGCATTACAGCACGCAAGGGCATAGAATATTAAGAATGCATAAAATTACGCATTTCGTTTAAAAGTTCCATGTCCTGCTGATTTATTTTTATCTTTGTGAAAAATTCCTGTCCGTCAGCAGTTGTGATTTTTATATCAACAATGCTGTCTTCGTTTGTTTCTTTGAGAGCTTTGCGGACAAACATAAGAAACTTAGGGTGATTTTCCTTAAATGATTTGAGCAGGGGTTTTAATTTTACTAAAGCTAAAGGGTTCATTTTTGTACCTCCGATAATAACAGGCTGACACGTGCCAGCCTGTTTTTTATTTTTACTTTTTGATTAATGATTTTCCTGTCATTTCAGCAGGCTGAGGCATTTCAAGGATTTCAAGCATTGTAGGTGCAAGGTCTGCCAGCACACCGCCGTCACGGAGTTCACAGTCATAGCCCACGCAGTAAAGCGGTACGGGATTTGTAGTATGAGCAGTGAAAGGGCTTCCGTCGGGTTCGTACATTTTGTCAGCGTTGCCGTGGTCGGCAGTAATGAGAGCAGCACCGCCCTTAGCAAGAATAGCGTCAACCATTCTGCCCACGCATTCGTCAACAGCCTCAACAGCCTTTACGGCAGCGTCAAAAATACCTGTATGACCTACCATATCGCAATTAGCATAGTTGAGAATGATAACATCATACTTGTCTGAATTGATAGCCTCGACTACAGAATCGCATACTTCATATGCACTCATTTCTGGTTTGAGGTCGAAAGTCTCAACATCGGGCGACTTGATAAGGATTCTGTCCTCGCCGTCAAACTGCTTTTCCTCACCGCCATTGAAGAAGAAAGTAACATGAGCGTACTTCTGAGTTTCAGCGATACGGAGCTGAGTTTTGCCGGACTTGCTGAGGTATTCGCCCATAGTCATTGTGAGCTGTTCCGGAGGATATGCAACTGTTACATTCGGCATTGAAGCGTCATACTGAGCCATGCATACAAAGTGCAGATTAAAGAAACCGTTCTTTCTTTCAAAGCCTGTGAAATCGGGGTCAACAAAAGCACGGGTAATCTGTCTTGCACGGTCGGGACGGAAGTTGAAGAAAATAACGCTGTCGTCAGCCTTGATTGATTCACCGCTGTCAATAACAGTCGGGAGCATAAACTCATCTGTAACGCCGTTTTCATAGGAGTTCTTTATAGCCTGTACAGGACAGTTTTCTTTAACGCCCTCGCCGTAAACCATAGCTGAATAAGCTTTTTCTACTCTGTCCCAAGCGTTGTCTCTGTCCATAGCGTAGAAACGTCCGGAGATTGTGGCAACCTTTCCGAGACCGATTTTGTCAAGTTCTGCTACTGTCTGCTCCATGAACTCAGAGGCAGATGACGGCGGAACGTCTCTGCCGTCAAGGAATGCATGAATATAAACCTTGTCAAGACCGTTTTTCTTAGCCATTTCAACGAGACCGAAAAGATGTTCCATATGACTGTGAACACCACCCGGTGAAAGAAGTCCCATGAGGTGAAGTGCAGAATTTTTCTCTTTGCAGTTTTTCATAGCGTCAAGGAGTGCCTTGTTCTCAAAGAAAACGCCGTCCTTGATGTCCTTTGAAATCTTAACAAGCATCTGATACACGATACGTCCAGCACCTATGTTGGTGTGTCCGACTTCTGAGTTACCCATTTGTCCGTCGGGAAGTCCAACGTCAAGACCGCTTGCACCGATAAGGGTATTTGCACCCTGCTTGTATTTGTCAATATTCGGAGTTTTAGCGGCAGTAATAGCATTGCCGTAATCGGACGGATTATAACCGAAACCGTCCATAATAATAAGTGCTACAGGTTTCTTTGCCATTTTTATCAAAACCTTTCATTAAATTTTTAAAAAGTACATAAACAAACTGTCTGATTTGTCTATGTAATAAGGAATATAATTATCACCGCACCACTTTATGATTGCATTTACTGAATACTGCTTTTCAAATTTATCAAATTCAGCAAATCTTTTATCGCCGTCGTCAACGATATTCTAGAACCAAAATTCAAAGTCTTTTTCAAGCAGTTCAATAAGCCGGTCGGGAATTTTACCGATACTGTCCAGAAATGCGTTTTTGTATTCATAATCGCTTACTTTTGGAAACGGCAGATAATTTGTAAGAAAATCCATATCTTCTGAATCTTTTTCATAAAATTGAAAAGTGTCAAGGTCAAAAAGCCAGTTTCCGTATGTATGACTTACAACGTCATAATCAATGCGTAAAATCATATTCAGTGATTAAGAATATGCAGACAACTGCATGAAACAGCTGTCCGCAAATTTTCTTATAATCAGCCGTTTACAGCAGCCTGAACGATTGTATTGAAGTCGTCAGCCTTAAGTGATGCACCGCCGATAAGTCCGCCGTCAATGTCAGGCTTAGCAAGGAGTTCAGCACAGTTTTTAGCGTTCATTGAACCGCCGTACTGAATTGTGATACCATCAGCAACTTCCTGATTGAAAAGACCTGCGATAGTCTTACGGATAAATGCACAAACGTCCTGAGCCTGTTCGGGAGTAGCAACCTTGCCAGTACCAATAGCCCAAACGGGTTCGTAAGCGATAACAACGTTCTTTATGCACTTCGGGCAAGTACCCTGTAAAGCGATTTTTGTCTGCATAGCGATAACTTCTTCAGTGATTCCCTGCTCTCTCTGTTCAAGAGTTTCACCAACACAGAGAATAGGCTTTAAACCGCCCTCAAGAGCAGCAAGAAGTCTCTTGTTTACAGTCTGGTCTGTTTCGCCGAAATACTGTCTTCTTTCGCTGTGTCCGATAACAACGTATTCTACGCCGAGTTCAGAGAGCATATCAGCAGAGATTTCACCGGTGAATGCACCACTCTTTTCAAAGTGAACGTTTTCAGCACCGATTTTTACGTTGCTGCCCTCTGTAGCGTTGATAGCAGTTTCAAGGTTGGTGAAAGGCACGCAAGCGATAACCTCAACGTTGCCCTCAGCGTTAGCAACGAGGGGCTTGATAGCTTCGAGAAGTTCCTTAGCCTCTGGACGTGTCTTGTTCATTTTCCAGTTACCAGCAATAATTGCTTTTCTTGTTGACTTGTTCATTTTAATTAACTCCTTTGTATATAATAATTAGTCATCGTCTTCATCATCGTCATTATCACCGCCGATAATAGTATTATCGTTAGCGATAGAAATTCCGCTTTTGATAGGCGACGATATAAAGCCGATTATGATACCGCACAGAAATGCCACTGCCGTTAAAAGCATAAGCGTTGTTGAATCTTCCTGTGCTTTAGCGATTAATTTTTTCATAGAGTATTCCCCCGTATTTTAAAAAATCATAAAGTAAAGTAATAATTTGAATCAGCAATACAGATTCTGCTATAAGTCCAGTACTCTGAACCGAATATTATTTTTTCATATAAGCGGAAGAGGAAGCAGTAAAAAAGAACATACCGACAAATACAGCCGACACAATAAATCTTGTACGTATATTGTCACGCCAGTATTTTTTTATCACAACGGATATATTTCTGCGGTTTTTGAGTTCTGTAGAGAACAGGCATGGTATCGTCATATGTGAATCCCCGAAAGACACGGTTATATGAACATTGTCCGGCAGACCAGCAAAGCTGTAAAGTTCCGTCGTCAGTTTCAATTACGTTTGCCTGCGTAAAACTCCAGCCCTTTTTCTGATATGTTTCATTCTCTATCATAAGATAACGATGAACTGCCTGTATCGCAAAGACTACACTGATTAAAAAGCCCACCATTATTGTACTCCTTTATGGTGACAAGCACGAAAGTCCAACCCATAAAACAAAGAATATTGCAGAAGCGACAAGGTTTTTAACTATTGCCTTTTGCCACAATTCCGGACAATCCACAATAACCTTGTTATAATTGCATTTTCTGTAAATAATGCTTACAGTTTCATGAGGTATATAATAAGGAACGATTACAGAAATTTCACGCTCACCGATATTATAGCATATTACGGTTAAGAAATTTCCTGTTGATTTTACTACAGCGGTTGTTTTTTCGTAATTTCCGCTGTACTTTTGGAAGTTCTTTATGATATGATAATTACTTATAGGCTTTACTGTTTTGAAAAGAAAAATAAAAGACAGTAAAAACGGTAAAAACATAGTCAGCAATATCACTAAACATACTGTAAGTCCCCCGTCGCCGTAGTGCATATTTTAACCTCACAATCCACGTAATGTAATAAGGAAGAAAGGTATTGCAATTATAATACTTATATTTGCAAGAGCGGTATATTTTCTGACTGTCTTTTTCAGACATTCGCAATCATACAGAATCGCTTTATTTTGTTCATTTTTCGGATAAATAACATGAGTACTGTCTGACTTGATGTAATACGGTACTTTTATGGAAAACTCCTGTCCGTCTATAGCATAACAAAGCGTTGATTTTTTTAAAATCCTGTTTTTTGATTTTACTACAGCTACAGTTTCAGTGTAATCATCGCTTTCTGAACTGAAATTTTCCGCTGTTTCCAACTGTACAGATACTATGAATTTTTTATAGTAGAATACAGCATAAAATACAAGCAATATAACAGCAAGTGCGATACAGTGCATATTTTAACCTCACAATCCACGCAATGTAATAAGACAGAAAGGTATAGCAAGAAGAATAATAACCACAACCGAATGGAATATAATTTTTTTCTTAACGGCTTTTAGTCTGTCAACGTAGGATTTGTCAGTTTGCCTGTAATCTTCCATTACAGAAACCAAGTTTTGTTGCAGACAGTGTAAGCAATATGAAATAAACCGCAATTAATAAATGCGTTCCGATTATAAAATATATAATTTCACCGGACGGATGACCTTCTGTTTCTTCCATATAACTCTCCTCTGTATTGCAATAAAGGCGGATATTTCACCGCCCTTATCGGAAAATATACCTTACTTTTCAGCGATTACAGCAACGCCGGGGAGTACCTTACCTTCGAGGTATTCGAGAGAAGCACCGCCACCAGTAGAGATGTGGCTCATTTGGTCTGCGAAACCTAACTGCATAACTGCTGCTGCTGAGTCGCCACCGCCGATGATAGTTGTAGCATCTGTTTCAGCGAGAGCCTTAGCAACTGCGATTGTACCCTTAGCAAGTACAGGGTTTTCAAATACGCCCATAGGTCCATTCCATACAACAGTCTTAGCGGACTTTACAGCTTCAGCAAAAATCTTCTGTGTTTCTGTGCCGATGTCAAGACCCATCTTGTCAGCCGGAATTTCGTTTGAAGGAACATTTTCTACTTCAATTTCAGCGTCAATCGGGTTCGGGAATGCAGAAGCAACTTCTGTATCAACAGGGAGAAGAATCTTCTTGCCGAGTGATTCAGCCTTAGCGAGCATTTCCTTGCAGTAGTCGAGCTTTTCATCATCAACGAGTGATGTGCCGATAGAACCGCCATTAGCCTTGATGAATGTATAAGCCATACCGCCACCGATGATGAGTGTGTCGCACTTTTCAAGGAGGTTGGAAATTACATTGAGCTTATCTGCAACCTTAGCACCGCCGAGGATAGCAACGAAAGGTCTTTCAGGAACTTCAACAGCGTTTCCGAGATACTGGATTTCTTTCTGCATAAGGTAGCCTACAGCAGTTTCCTTTACGAACTTTGTAACGCCTGCTGTGGAAGCGTGAGCACGGTGAGCAGAGCCGAAAGCGTCCATAACGAAAACTTCGCCGTCTACGAGGTCAGCGAGTTCCTTAGAGAAGTCTTCGCCGTTCTTTGTTTCTTCAGCACCACGAAAACGTGTATTTTCGAGTACAATGATTTCGCCGTTGTTCATTTCAGCTACAGCCTTTTTAGCGTTTTCACCAACAACTGTATCATCAGCAGCGAAAACAACCTTAGTGTTTACGAGTTCTGCAAGTCTTTCAGCAGCGGGAGCGAGTGAGAACTTAGCTTCCGGACCATTCTTTGGCTTGCCGAGATGTGAACAGAGAACAACCTTAGCACCGTTTTCAACGAGCTTGTTGATTGTAGGGAGAGCTGCCTGTATTCTGTTGTCGTTTGTAATAACGCCGTCCTTGAGTGGTACGTTAAAATCTACTCTTACGAGTACTTTTCTGCCGGTAACGTTAACGTCCTCGACAGTAACTTTGTTTAATCCTGCCATTGGTATGACATCCTTTCATTGTATAATGTAGCTGTTGTTATTTAATTAACAACCTGCAATACTATTGTACACTATCCGGACAGATTTTTCAAGTACTTCTGTAAATTTTTTCGTAAATTTTCAGTAAACTTTTACAGATAAATATTAC
Source organism: Ruminococcus flavefaciens (assembly GCA_023667045.1). Classification (GTDB taxonomy): domain Bacteria; phylum Bacillota; class Clostridia; order Oscillospirales; family Ruminococcaceae; genus Ruminococcus; species Ruminococcus flavefaciens_AC. Next base: position 713,859 of record JAMPAU010000001.1, read on the forward strand.
CGTCGTGATACCGGCGAGGGAATTTGTAGCTATATTATGTTGTTTACGTCGGTTACGTCGATATAGACGATATTTTTTATAAAAATAATATTATAGAATCATATAATATAGTTATTGATTATTATACAGAAAAAAACAAACAATATGTGATAATAAAAAGTTCTTAAAAAATACCGGCGTTATCGGCGTATCGTCATTTTGGCTGTGTATAGCCTTAAATTCAACAGCGATATTTACAATAATCCCTTGACATTATCACTGTTTCCGGTTCATATGTTCCAAAGGCACAATTTACAGCGGTAATCCAGAACAACGTCTTAATGGAAGATAAAGAATGTAATTCTCCGTCAATAGCAGGTTGGGTTGCTCTTGGAAAATCAATTGACAGTTTCAGACATAATCATACATAATAAAAATCTCCTCACCGCCGGATTTGCTTCAGCGATGAGGAGTTTCTTTTATTATGTTATGCTTTCGAGTTTTACACGGAGCTTATGTATAATTTTCTTTTCAAGACGTGATATATATGACTGTGAAATGCCTATCTGTTCAGCTACTTCTTTCTGAGTTTTTTCCTTACCGTCTATAAGCCCAAAACGCATTTCCATTATTTCACGCTCACGGTCGCCGAGTTCTGCAACGGCACTTCTCAGTATTTCACGTTCTGCCTCTGTTTCTATTCCCTTGTTTACAACGTCGTCTTCTGTGCCGAGTACGTCCGATAGGAGAAGTTCATTTCCGTCGTAATCTATGTTAAGTGGTTCGTCAATAGAAAGGTCGTTGCGGTACTGTGAGGACTTACGCAGAAACATAAGTATCTCGTTTTCGATGCACCTTGATGCATACGTTGCAAGTTTTATGTTTTTTGTCGGACAGAAAGTATTCACTGCCTTGATAAGTCCGATAGTACCTATTGACACGAGGTCTTCGAGACCTATTCCGGTTGATTCAAATTTTTTAGCTATATATACAACAAGCCTTAAATTATGCACAATAAGCCTGTCACGTGCTGACGGGTCGTTTTTAATTAGACCCTCAAAAACTTCTTCCTCTTCCTGTCGGGAAAGCGGAGGGGGCAGTGTGTCCGAACCGTTAATATAGAAAACGTCTCCGCTTAAGATGTCTCTGAATTTTTCAAGAATTATTTTCAGAATATTCATAATTATTCTCCTGTTCTCTGTGTTATCTTTTTAGAAGTTTCGGGTTGAAGACAGCGTTTCCGGAGTTTTCGCCAAGACCTACCACAGCGTCTACTTTTTTATATTCACCGCTGAGACTGTTTTTTATCAGAATTTCGTCCGGTCGGAAAACAGTTATAAATCCGCTGTCCGATATGGTGGAACAGGGTAGAAGCCGGAAACCTTTCAGCAGACTGCCTTTTTCTGCTATACCGCTGAATCTTTTTCTGTCGCATACTATAACCGGACAGCCTGAAAAGAAGTCTGTTAGTGAATTTCCTGTATCTGCCAGACCGTCGAGAGTTACAATGCTTTTACCATACTTTATTATAACACTGTAGCGGTCTGTGCCGTCTGGCGTGCGGTCAAGGAAATTTCCGGTTATATATACAAGAAAATACATAACGGCGGTAGTCACGACAAGCAAAAGCAGTGAAAAGTCTATGTAGAAGTAAGAGTTATTAAAGTGAATAAATTCGGGTCTGAGCCATGAATATACTGCATATACTGTGCCGGCAAGTATAAAGTTTGCTGTAAGAAATGATATGATATTTATTACAGTGCGTTTTTTCCCATGAAATCCAAAGGCTATGATTACTATTGTAACCACTGCAAAGAGTTTTATTATAATATTCAGATATGTATTCAGATGAGGTGCAAGTATAAGCAGTGAATAAATACTGCCATATACGGCAGAAATCAAACATCTCTTGAAACTCACAGGCGAATGGGTCAGCCTTGCCGTCATGCGTATAAGAAAATAATTTACATATATATTCAGTATAATTAAGACATCAATATAAATAGTCTGCATTCCGTACCTCCTGCAATTACTTGTCTTTATTTATTATAATGCGTTTGAAGTGCGAAATATGTCGTATTCACGTACCTAAAACAAAAAAGATACAGCCATATGACTGTATCTTTCTTACTATTTTTACTATTAAAGGAAAGGCACTATTATAGCACCGACTATCATAAGAATCGCCACTATCAGCACGGCAATTCTTTTAGCGTTAGTTTTTTCGTGGTTGTTACGGCTCAAATCTTATCACCTCTCAGTGTTTGTTTTTGACACGTTTTTTGCGGTTAGGTATGTAATCGCTGTAGACTTCAGATTTTTTTCTGTTTCCGTATGCACGGCTTTTGCGGTCAAATTTAGGCTTGTCCCTGTTATCAAGACGTTTTCCTCTGACTTCCCTTACTGCTCCGCTGTAAAGCTTTACCTCTACTTGATTGCCGTTTATCTTCATCGGGTTAGTGCTGTCAAGTATGTATTCTTTTTCGGCTTCTGGGATTTCAACGGTTGTGTGCGTATCGAATATATCTATTTTTCCGAAATCCCGTCCGGACATACCTGTTGCGTCAACCAAAGCCCCCAAGATAAAGTTAGGCGCTATTCTCTTGTTTCGACCTATATTTATATCGACCTTTACAGTTTTAGCACCTTTTCTGCCTTTTTTAAGAGGACGTGGCATATCAAATTCCGGAAGTGATTCTGTTTCTTCTTTCAGTCTGCCGGAAATAATTCTTGCACATACTTCACGGCTGTCAATACCCATTTCGGAAAGTCTTTCAATAATCTCGTAAGCCTCGTGGGAAACTTCATTTATTCCGGCAATCTCCGAAATAATATTTTCCTTTTTCATGGCTATTATTTCGGACTTTTGCGGTAACTGTTTTTCCTGTATAGTTGCTTTTGTGTATTTTTCTATTTCACGGAGTTCATAAAACTGTCTTCTTCCGCTGATGAGTGTATAGGCTGTTCCGGTACGACCAGCACGACCTGTACGACCTATGCGGTGGATATAGTATTCATTATCCTGTGGTAAGTCGTAATTGAATACAGCGTCAACACCGCTTACATCTATGCCACGTGCGGCAACGTCTGTAGCAACGAGTATTTCGGCTGACTTGTTCTTGAAACCGTTCATAACCTGAGTACGCTGTGACTGTTTCATATCGCCATGTATGCCGGAGGCTCTGAAACCGGATTTTACGAGTTCTTCCGTGAGGTCGTCAACCATTTTCTTTGTATTGCAGAAAATCATAGCAGAGGACGGAGCGTATGCCGACAATAATAATTTAAGTGCATCGGTTTTGCGACCCATAGCAACCTCAAAATAATACTGTTCAATAAGCTCGACTGTTTTCTGTGCCGACTTTATTTTTATCTGCACGGGATTATGCTGATATTTTTCTGTTATTGCAAGAATAGCAGGTGGCATGGTAGCAGAGAATAAAACGGTCTGTCTTTCTTCCGGCACTTCTGAGAGTATCAGTTCAATATCTTCTCTGAAACCCATATTTAACATCTCGTCGGCTTCATCAAGAATCACACAGCGGAGATTATTGAGTTTAAGAGTTCTCCGTCTCATGTGGTCCATGACACGTCCGGGAGTTCCTATGACGATATTCGCACCACGCTTTAATTCGTGTATCTGTTTTTCCATGCTTGCTCCGCCATAAACTGACACTGCCTTTACGCACTTTTTGTATTTAGCAAACTTGCGTATTTCCTCATGTGCCTGCATTGCAAGCTCACGTGTAGGGCATAGTATGAGTACGCTTACATGATTTCTGTCTGTCTCAGTGATACTCTCAACGGCGGGTATGCCGAAAGCAGCGGTTTTGCCCGTTCCGGTATTTGAGCGTCCGATAACGTCTTTTCCCTCTAAAAGCAGAGGAATACTTTCCTGTTGAATTTCGGTCATCTCTGTGAAACCGAGTTCATCAACAGCCTGAATAAGTTCCTGTGATAAATTCAATTCGTTAAAATGCATTATAATTCCTTTCATTAAAAACCAGTCTTATAATATCATACCATAAATTCCGGAAAAGGTCAAGACCTGCACAAAAATAAAATACGGATATTGACTATCCGTATTTTAGTGTATATTACTTTATTGAATCAAATCCATGCTGTAAATCTGCTATGATGTCGTCTATGTGTTCTGTGCCGATTGACAGGCGTATTGTGTTTGGTTTGATACCGGCTGAAAGAAGTTCGTCCTCATTCATCTGTGAGTGGGTTGTGGAAGCAGGGTGAATTACAAGTGACTTAACGTCAGCAACGTTTGCGAGCAGTGAGAATAATTCAAGGCTCTCTGTAAATTTCTTTGCAGTTTCGGCGTTGCCCTTTATCTCGAATGTGAAAATAGATGCTGAACCATTCGGGAAGTATCTGTCATAAAGTTCTTTCTGCTTGCCTGTTTCGAGAGACGGGTGGTTTACCTTTTCGACCTGTGGGTGATTATTCAGAAAATCAACTACTTTAAGGGCGTTTTCTACATGGCGTTCAAGACGGAGCGAAAGTGTTTCAAGACCTTGCAGGAGCAGGAAAGAATTAAAAGGTGAGATAGTAGCACCTTGGTCACGCATGAGGGTTGTACGGATTTTCATGATATATGCGATATTTCCGCAAGCCTCTGTAAATACTACTCCGTGATATGACGGATTAGGCTTTGAGAGTGTCGGGAACTTATCATTTTGAGACCAGTCGAATTTACCACTGTCAACGATTACACCGCCCATCACTGTACCGTGACCGCCTATGAACTTTGTAGCCGAATGAACTACAATATCTGCACCATGTTCAATAGGTCTGAGCAGGTATGGAGTGGCAAAGGTATTATCCACGATAAGCGGAATGCCGTGTCTGTGTGCAACCTCAGCGATTGCTTCAATGTCAATAACGTCTGAATTAGGGTTGCCTAAAGTCTCAGCGTAAATTAATTTAGTATTCGGCTGGATTGCCTTTTCAAAGTTTTCGGGGTCTGACGGATTAACGAATGTAGTAGTAAGTCCCTGCTCAACAAGAGTATTTGCAAAGAGATTATATGTACCGCCATAAAGATTAGTTGAGGAAACAATATGGTCTCCGGCTGTGGCGATATTCTGGACAGCATATGTTATTGCTGCTGAACCCGACGCAGTAGCCAATGCACCTGCTCCGCCCTCAAGGGCTGTTATTCTTTTTTCAAAAACGTCAGATGTTGGATTCATGAGACGTGTATATATATTTCCGCTCTCAGTAAGTGCAAAACGTCCGGAAGCCTGTGCGGAGTCCTTGAATACATAAGAGGTGGTGGCGTAAATCGGCACTGCACGTGCGTCTGTGGTAGGGTCGGGGGATTCCTGACCTGCGTGTACCTGTATTGTTTCAAATTTATAACTCATTATTATCATACCTTTCATATTTATTCCTACTTATCTAATAGGATATATATATAATATCATACTTTTTTTCATTTGTCAATAGGAAAATCAAAAAAAATAAAAAATGCGGATATTTTATTATCCGCATTTTATAAATTAATCTATTGCATTGAATGCCTGTTCGATGTCTGCTATTATATCGTCAACATTTTCAAGACCGCATGAAAATCTAATCATACCGCCGTTGATTCCGGCAGCTACTAACTGTTCTTCTGTAAGCTGACGGTGAGTTTCGCTTGCGGGGTGGAGTACACAGGTTCTTATATCTGCAACGTGTACTTCATTTGATGCGAGTTTAAGGCTGTCCATGAACTTTATAGCGTTAGGTCTTCCGCCCTTGATTACAAAGGATATTACGCCACTGCAACCGCTGAGATACTTCTGTGCGAGTGCATAACCCTTGTCAGATTCAAGAGCAGGATATGTAACTGATTCAACCTTGTCTGAACTCTCAAAATATTTTGCAACTTTAAGAGCGTTTTCACAGTACTGCTTCATTCTTACGGCGAGGGTTTCGAGTCCGAGATTGAGCAGGAAAGAAGAATGTGCAGACGGATAACAGCCGAAATCTCTCATCAACTGCATTCTTGCTTTTGTAATGTATGCGGACTTTCCGTAAGTCTGAACGTATGAAATGCCGTGATATGATTCGTCCGGCTCTGTGAACTCTGGGAAGTTGCCGTTTGCCCAGTCGAAATTACCGCTGTCAACGATTACACCGCCTGTCTGTACTGCATGACCGTCCATGTACTTGCTTGTAGAATGAATGACAATATCAGCACCAAATTCAATAGGACGGCAGAGTATAGGGGTTGCAAAGGTATTGTCCACTATGAGAGGTACATTATGGGCGTGTGCGATACGTGCGAACTTTTCAATATCAAGTACTGTGAGTGCAGGGTTGGCTATGGTTTCGCCGAACATTGCTTTTGTGTTAGGCTTGAAAGCCTTGCCTATTTCTTCTTCACTGGCATTGGGGTCAATATATATGCACTCAATGCCGAGTTTCTTCAATGTGTAAGAGAAAAGATTTATAGTACCGCCGTATATTTCGGGAGAACTTACGATACTGTCTCCGGCTTTGCAGATATTAAGTATAGAAAGAAGTGTAGCTGCCTGTCCGGAGCTTGTACACATAGCACCTATACCGCCCTCAAGCTTTGCTATTTTTTCCTCGATAGCCATTGTGGTGGGGTTCTCGAAACGTGAGTAAATAAGGCTCTTTGTTGGGTCGTCGAATACAGCGGCTACTTCCTCAGTAGAATCATATACATAGGTTGTACTCTGCACTATCGGCACAACTCTCGGCTCGCCGTTTTTTGGCTTATAGCCCTCATGCAGACACTGTGTTTCAATTTTCATAAAAAACTCCTCCTTGTAAAAATAAAAAAGTCCATGCGGACTGTATTTTTTATTTAAAGTCCGCATACGGAGTTAAACCGTAATCTTTCCCCTTAGCAGAGGGAACGCTTTTTCGTTAAGCTATGCGGAAATGCCGGACGGATAACCGTATCCCTTTCATGTGGTGAAAATGCTTTAAAATTAAGCTACCGGCAAATAATATTATAACATAATATTACTTTTTTGTCAACAGTAAAATAAAAAAGTCCCCGATAATTTCAAGGACAGTTTTTATTAGTCTCTTTCGACAAAAGAATGAAGTATATCGCCGTTTTCAGCGTCAATATAATATTCGTATTCGTGACGTTTATAGTTGAAGTCGATTTCATATACTGTTTTGCCGTACTTGTAATCAAAATCAATATCCAAATCATAGATGTCATTTTCGCTTAATCCTGTATCATTAAGGGCAGTATCTATGGCAGTCTGCTTGGAAATATACTTATTAGTATTTAAATTATTACCTGTATTGTCGCTGGCAGTTATCATGCTGTTGTTTGGATTATTTCTGTAGTCAGTTGAGTTGTTATCTTTTAAAAGAAGTACAATGATTATAGCAAGCAACAAAATAACTATAACAAGCAAAACAGGTACTATCAGTTTTTTATATCAAATTTTTCTTTTTTATCCATTAAAAAAACCTGCTTTCTTTAAAGACCGTTTGCGGAGTTGAACCGCAGTCTCCACAACTGTGGGGAGGTGGTGTTCTGGCGTTGAACTATACGGAAGTGTCAGACGGATAACCGCACCGCCAGCGTGGGAGGCTGGAGTTCTTTACTTAAACTACTGACAATATTAATATAACATATTTTTTACAGTTTGTCAATAGAAAAATAAAAAAATCCAGTCCCGAAAGACCGAATTATATCTAAAATCCGCATATGGAGTTTAACCGTAGTTTCTACAGATTTGGAGGATGTAGCGTTTTGACACTGAACTATACGGAAGTGTTAGGCGGATAACCGCATCTGTGTCCTAAGGAGACAGTCTCTAAACTTGAGTTACTGACAGTATTATTATAGCATGGTATTTTTTATTTGTCAAGAATAAATTTGACATTCCGGTAAATTTATGGTAAAATAGCTGTAACAATATCAAGGGGGAATTTTATGAAGATATGTCTGATGTGCCGTCAGCGGAATATGGAAAATTACGGAATATGTCCGGACTGTCAAGAACTAAATAATAAAATGCGTGGTCTGACGTGCGACCTCATCGGAAAAAACGCCGTCGTAACCGGAGGAAGAATTAAAATCGGCTATGCGGTATGTCTGAAACTGCTCAGAATGGGTGCAAACGTAATAGCCGTCACACGCTACCCCAAAAACGCCCTTGAAACGTACTCAAAAGAACCCGACTTCGAGGATTTCAAGGACAGGCTTTTTATTATAGGTTTCGACCTCATGAGAGTTGACCGTATACACGAACTTATCGAATATATCGGCAGTATATTTAATAACCGTCTTGACATACTTGTAAATAATTCCGCACAGACTGTAAAAAAATCCTCCGCATACTATGCCGAATTGCAGATGAAAGAAAATTCAATTGAGGATAAAACAGGTTTCAGACAGCTTTTGTCTATGTGTACGCCGGAAGAAAAATCTTTTTCGATTATTCCGAGTAATCAGCTTGTTGATTACGGCGAACAGCCTAATAAAAATTCATGGGTACGCCGTCCGGAAGAAATATCTCCGCAGGAACTTTTAGAAGTACAGCTGATAAACGTTACCGCTCCTTTTATGCTCACAAACGGTCTTAGAAAGTACCTTGCACACGGCAAGGAAGAAAAGTCGTGGGTTATAAATGTAAGTTCAGTGGAGGGGCGTTTTAATACTAAACAGAAACTTGCACGCCATGTACACACCAACATGGCTAAAGCTTCGCTGAACATGATGACGCACTCTATAGCTTCTGATTTTGTCCGTGACGGAATTTATGTATATTCATGCGACCCTGGTTGGGTATCTAATCAGTTTCCGCCTGCTTACGAAATAAGCATTAATTTCAAACCCTATCTGACTTATGAAGACGGTGCTATGAGAATACTTTATCCGATTATAAAGAATTTCCATGAGGAAAAAATCAAGGATTATGGTATGTTTTACAAGGATTACAGAATTATTGACTATTAATCAGCGGTCAAGCCGTAAGCTCAACCGCTGATAAGTTTATTTTATTTTTGCATATCGTTCTGAAGAAAGAACTTTTTCCATGACTGCAACCGGTGAAAGTTCGCCGGAAATAGTCATATCAAATACAGACTGTGAAAATCCCGAAACAAGAGCCACGCCGGTTTCTGACATACTCACAGGCATATTAGAATGTCTGCTTGCTACATTCCAGAAAACAACGTCCGGAAGATTATAGCCGTTTTTATTATATTTCCTCTGCATTATATGAAACAGAGTATCATTGTTACCGCCGTCTATGCAGTAGTCAAATTCCATATCTGATATTATATAGATTTTTGAGGGGAGTTCTTCCTGTGGGAGTTTATTCTTTATGGCTGTTTTAAGAATCAGATTAAATACTGCTTCAAGGTCTGTATTTGCATATTCAGTGAAAGTCTGACAGTATTCTACTTTTTCATATATGTCCTTACCTTTGATTTCTATAAGTCTCGGCATATTAGAAAAAGTAATAAAGTGATTTGCAAACCTGCCCTTGTTGTGTTCGGCGAAATATATTCCGAGCGAAAGTGCAACGTCTATAGGACGTACGGAATTTATCGCACTCCATGTCATAGAACCGGAAGTATCTATCACTGCTATGGCGTTTTCGTTATTCTCTCCATAAGCCGGAAGATTATTCCACGTTACATCAAGGGATAGTCTTTCATTCGCTTCTGCACCGCAGTCACAACGGCGTACTATCTCATACGGATAAAGCACTGACGTATTAAGTTTCTGTTCGCCTTTCTGTACAGATTCAAGATAGTCTGCATAACGCTCCCCATCGTGTCTGATAAAAGCCTTACGGTACTTAAACATAGCACATGAGGGCTGTTTTGAATAGTCAAAAGTATAGTCTGCAATCCTCAGACGGTTTTCAAGTATGTCAATATACTTTCTGAGTTCTGAAAGCGTCTGACGGTACTTTTTTTCACTCATGCCGAGAAGTCGGGCTATTTTCTTTCCCATTATCTTAGTATCAGCAGACGAGGCATTAACTGACGGAAGCCACTTTGCAAGCAAGGAGACCTGCTCATTCCTTTGTTTTGATTCTACATCTTCGTCAAGCTGTCTTTTTATTTCGCTGACGGCTTCTTCTTCGCATTTAGTTCCGATAAGCACCAGTAAATCGTCAAAACGTCCGTACTCCGCAAAGTAGGGAACATTTCTTTTTACCGAATCGGGTGCGTACCTTGACAGAGTATTTATTGCCGTTCTGAAAAAGCGTCTTTCACCGAGACCGCCTCTTGCGTCCCTTGCATAAAAGACTATTTTCATGGTCTTTTCGGGATTTTCATTGTATGCACGGATTACTGCTTTGGAAATCTCTTTTTCGTCGGCATTACGCATTGCACCTGCTCTGAAGAAAAGGTCAAGGCAGTGATTTCCGGTTGTGGAGTGGGTTAAAGCACCGTTTTCTGTGAATGTAAGGTTACTTTCCTTTTTCAAAAAATCCAGCATAAAATACCTCCTGTTTATTAACAAGGCACATAAAACTGTAGAAGCTGTAAATGCCTTTCTTGTTAAAAGCTAAAAAAAAGTTTTCAAGGTTCAGTAATCAATTCTATAGTTGAATGAAATAAATTGCTGTGTGAACCTTTCCGGCTTTTGCACGGTTCTTTCTTTATCAGAGTGCCTGCAAACAATAGTTTCGGCGTTCTCTGTCCCTGCAAAGAAATTTCTGCTGTATGAACCGTTAAGAGAGTGTGTTTTTTAAGCAGAAACACATAAAACTGCATAAGCTATGTGTAATGGACAGCATTTATTATATGCCCCAGATATAAAAATACTGTCCGTAACCTCATTTCACGACTCAGAAAATTAAATTGTATCCCTATGCACCCGAATATCATGAAAAAACTTCACGTTTCCGGCGGTTATTGTAATAACAATGCTGTTGTCGCTGTTGCGAACCTTTATCAGCTATACGCCATTCAACAAATGAATTTCATAAGTACGTCTGCTGTGTGAGCCGTTCCGTTTGGTATGTACTAAGTATATCACAGATTATGGAAATAATCATATAAAAAAATCTGCGAACTTATTCGTATCAGCACTTGAAAAAATATTCCTTTTCTGTTATTATTATATATTGAAAGGTTGTGAAAGGCATGGGCGGATTTTCTGAACTGGTTAAGAATTTCGACAAGACAAGAGACTATATACACGATTTCTTTATTTATGGTTTTAAAGTAAGAGGTGACTTCACACAAAAAAGTCTCCGTACGTATGACGACGAAAAAAGACGTGTGGAAAGCTGGCTGGGCAACTATATAAAATACAACCATTCCGCAAGAGGCAAAAAAACTTCAATATCTGTTGACAGCGGAAATATTCATGAAAATCCACTGTATCAGGCTTACTACTCAAAAAGCTTTACCGATAACGATATAAAACTTCACTTCTTTATTATTGACATTCTGCATGACGGCGAAACACTGACCCTCAAAGAAATAGTAAACAGAATTGATGAGAATTACAGCGAAATCTTTGACGTTCAGACCATAAGAAACAAACTTACGGAATACGTTAAAGAGGGAATTATAATCTGTGAAAAAAACGGCAGAGTATCAAGTTTCCATCTCTCTCCAGACAGGACAGACCATTTTCTGAAAAGCTATAACGGACTTACAGACGCTGTGAAATTCTTTTCTGAAACTCAGAAATTCGGCATTATCGGAAACAGCATTCTTAAATCAGAAAACCTAAAAAACGACCTTTTCGTTATAAAGCATAACTACATAGTGCATACCCTTGAAGATATTATACTTCCGGAAATAATAACTGCAATCGAACAGAAAAAATATATATCAGCCGTTTCGTTTTATGCTGAAAAAAATAACGACGACCTGATTAATATTATTCCTATGCAGATTATGTCATCAGTTCAGACGGGAAGACGTTATTTAGCAGGTTATATTACATCTCAGCAACGCTTCACTTCACTTAGGCTTGACTTTATAAAAAGCATAAAGACAGGCGATATATGCGATTATTATGACGCAATATATGACAGGTTTATATATGAAAGAAACTACTGTTTCGGCGTGTCGTTTGGTTCTTGGAATAAATCACAGAAACTTGAAACTGTTATTATTGATTTCTGTATAGACGAAAAAAACGAAAGCTTTGTCATTGACCGTCTCAGACGTGAAAAAAGAAACGGAGTTCTTATAAAAACAGGCGACAATTCATTCAGACTTACAATAAAGGTTTTTGATTCAAATGAAATAATGCAGTGGGTTAAGACTTTTGTAGGCAGAATAACTTCCATAAAAGGCGACAACACAACAGTTATAAACCGTTTTTACAAAGATATATGCCGTATGCACAATATATACAAGGAAAGACAATATGACGATATTTCATGAAATATACAGCAGTTATTTCCGGATAGCCTCTGAAATACTTAAACTTCCGGTTATTACAGAAAAAAATATAAACAGAATTATAAATGAACATGGTTTCCGTGACACAATGCTTTTTCTTCCGCAGAAATTTATTTCCCGAAACGGCTGGGGTCTGCTGAAAAACACAGGTGAAAAATTTATCCCTGTCATAAAAAACAAGCCCGTTTCTATACTTACAGAAATACAAAAGCAGTGGATAAGGGCAAAACTTGACGACCCTAAGATAAATCTATTTCTTGAAAGCAGTACTGTGTACGCACTGAAAGAACGTCTGAAAAATGTAAAACCGCTTTACAGAGACGAGCATTACCGTTATACTGATAAATTCATGGACGGCGATGACTTTTCTGATGTGAATTATCAGAAAAATTTCCGGACAGTACTAAGTGCCGTAAAAAATCATGAAATACTTAAAATAACTTTCAACAGCAAAAATAACCAAAAACTCATAGGTTTTTATATTCCACTTAAAATACAGTATTCGCCGAAAAACGACCGTTTCAGACTGCTGGCTTTCAGAATGCATGAAAATGAAGTTTCCGGCAGTGCTACCATAAATATAGGCAGAATTACCGGAATTAACCGAACCGGCAAGGTATGGGAAGATGATATTTCTATGGAAGATTATTTCAGTCAGCAGAAATGCCGTGAACCTGTCACGGTTATAATATCGGAAGAAAGAAACGCCATACAGCGTTTTTTTATGGAGTTCGCACCTTTTGAAAAACGTGCTGAATTTGATTTGTCTTCCGGAAAGTGTACCGTTGAAATATGGTACGACCGACAGGACGAAACAGAATTACTTATACGCCTGCTCAGTTTTGGTCCTGTGATAGAGGTTACAGCACCGCATGAGTTTAGGCGGCAAGTACAGGAGAGAGTTACAAGACAGTATGATTTACTGCATAAAAAAACGCTGATATAATACCAGCGTTTTTATTTTTTATATTACATATTTTGTATGGAAATCTATAAAGTCGTTTTCACTGAAATCCGGAATACTGCCGTACACATCAAGCATAAGCCGGATTATTGCAACAGACTTTGCCTGTGTATTTATGCTTTTATTCGGGTTAAACTCTATATCCGTGAAATGCGTATATTTCTTTATTTCTTTAATCTCATCATCAGAAAGAGAGTTCTTTACAGCTTTTATATAGATATAGTCGTAAAACAGCGTTTTCGGAAAAAGTGGGAAAATATCGCCATTATAGTCAAAATATTTCAGCTCTCCGGAACTTTTCAGACGTGGGTCTCTTTTAGCGTCTTTCGGCGGAACTTCAAGCAAATCCCTGTAAGCACCTCCGGCAGTGAAAATCTTTGAACTCTGAAAAATATTCTCCAGTGTGTAGCCGTCAAGTTTCAGATTAAACGCACTTAGCTTTGCGCCGAAAGGATTTCTGCTTTTTGTGCTTACTTCAAGAGGGTTTGCAATGCTGTCAGCTTTTAAAATCTCATTATGCAGACTGTCAATTGATTTCTGCTTCTGTGATACTGCAAATCCAGAACACCATTCAAAAGAATAATTCCTTACCGCAACTTTATTATTGCTGACGTAATATGCGGGTCTTTCAGCCATAATTATACCTCAGTGATTTTTCTTGCCTCAATGTAAAATCTCTTGTCTTCGGCATGACCCATAGAAAAAGTCTTGCGAGGCAAAGCACCGTCTTTTATTACGGTCGGGAAAAGCTGTGACTTGTCCATGTCGGGCAGAATAAAACCTATGCCGTTGTGTTTTTCAGCGAGATTCTTGACAGTCTCCGTGCCATGAATGTAGTCAATTTTACCGCCGTTTGACTTTATATATCCGTCAAGGAAATTCTGCAAAGAGCCGACAGAAAGGTTAGAAGACTTTTTATTTATATACAGTTTCTTTTCCGTGCCGTTGCATGACATGATGATATACTGGTCGGAGATTTCAGTTTCGGAAAGTCCGAGTGAATCAGTCATTTCAGAGATGAGTTTATCACAGTCAACATCATATACAAGACGGTGTATAGCCTCAAATTTAAGAGCATCGCTGTGGAGATTTACTATTTCAGCGAGGGCATAGCGTGCAGGGTGTCCGGAAAAATCCATATCCGGATTTGATTTTTTAAGCTGTTCATAAAATTCCTTAGCAGTAGCAAGCGAGTGGTTGCCGTCGCCCATAGCATAAAGAAGTACCGGAGATTTTTCAAGGTTATATTTCCTGTTAAATTTTTCGGGTTCAGAGAGTTCGCACAGTGCGGAGTCAATTTTTTTCTGTGCCTGTTCATTGAGAAGATAGCCTTTTATACTGCCACCATTCTGCATGAGTTCAAAGTCATATAGTTTTTCCATATCCTGTTCAGAAAGAGATTCAATCACGGTATTTTCGGGGTCGTCAATCAGAATCATTATGTGAGGTAGTTCAAGAGCAGCACCCTGACGTACCTTAATGCGTGGAGGTATTCTCTCAATAACAGTAGCCTCTGTAGCACGTACCTGTGAGGTACTGCCCTTTGAAAAGTCATATTCTTCAAGGTCTATCGCTCCTACAATACCCTTGCGGACAATGCCATTGCTCTGTACTCTCTCGACGTAAACCATAGCGTTTTTGTATTCCTTGAAAATTCCGTCAGAAATGTATTTATCCATTGTGTCATGGATATTTTCTATTCTCTCGGAAACGTCATCATCTTCAAGGAAGATTTCCGGCAGTATAAGGTTGAGTGTGGACGGTTCGTTGCCGACTGTGCTGTATACCTCGTTCCAGTATTCCGGCTCGCTGGTGTACTGATCGCAGGCAATAACTGACCATTTATTCATGTTTACGTTTTCCGGAATTAATATATCCGCATTGTGAAAAGCTGTTGTGTTCATGTTTTTTTCCTCCAGTAATTTTATAAATTTTTTTAATTCTTGGTTAAGTTGTGAGACAGGCAGACCCACAACGTTGAAATAGTCGCCGTTGATTTTTTCGATAAGCAGTGACCCTTTACCCTGTATGCCGTACCCTCCGGCTTTATCAAAAGGTTCGCCGGTAGAGATATACCATTCAATGTCTTTTTCGGAGAGTTTCCTAAAAGCAACGGAAGTTGTTTTTGAGTTAAGCGAAAAATTACCACCGCCGATTATACAGTAGGAAGTTGTAACGCTATGGACTTTTCCGGAAAGCATTCTGAGAAATTTTCTGCATTCGTCGACATTTTTCGGCTTGCCTAGTACCTTTCCGCCTATCTGCACTACAGTATCACAGCCGATAACTATATCATCGGGGTATAGTTCGGAGGCTTTTCGTGCCTTTAGTTCAGCAAGGTAATCCGACGGCTGACAGGGGTAATTCTCCGGTATTGTTTCGTCAACGTCTGTTGAGATACATTCAAAGTCATCTGTAATCAGTTTCATGAGTTCACGCCGTCTTGGTGATGCTGTGGCGAGTATTATCTTCATTGTATCACTCCTTTATTAAAATTTTACCATATATTAGTGGCACATATACTTCCTTCCGGAATAAGCGCAATGTCTGCCGGTTTTCTGTGGCTTCTGCAAATACCTGCTCTTTTGTTTCGTTTTCCGGATATATCTGTTTACCCTCGAATGATGTAAGCAACTGTATTACAAGATTTACATCTGTCGCAAAAAGCTCAGAATTTTGCAGACGGCTTTTATCAAACAAGCTATGTATTAAAATTTCTTTTTCGCTGTATTCATCTACTTCAATAGCGAAACGTCTTTTTAATCCGGTAACATTGTTATAGCCGTTCCGCTCCAGATGTACATACGCTGTTCAAAATTATCAGACGCAGTTTTTCCGATTTTTATAAGACCGGGAACAACTGTTTCCATTATGTAAATAATTCCTTTTGCCATTTTTTAATCTCCTTTGTTACAAGACATAAGAACAACGCACTCAACGTGCTTTGTACGTGGAAAAAAGTCAGCACCGCATACTTTTTCAGCAGTGTAGCCAAGTTCATTGAAAAGTTTAGCGTCTCTTGCGGAAGTAGCAGGATTGCATGAAATCATTACTATTTTTTCCGGTTCAGCCTCTGCAACAGTCCGGATGGTCTCCGGCGAACAGCCCTTACGTGGCGGGTCGAGTACTATTATATCCGGATTTATATTAAGTCTTTTAAAGACTTCTCCGGCATCACCGCAGTGAAACTCAGCGTTTTCTATATTGTTGGCGACTGCATTTTTACGGGCGTTTTCCACTGCTTCCGGAATAACTTCTACTCCAATAACTTTCTTTGCATTTTCTGCCATTGAAAGACCAATAGTACCTGCTCCGCAGTACAGGTCGGCGATAACTTCATTTCCGGACAGTCCGGCAAATTCAAGAGCCTTTCTGTAAATCTTTTCCGCCTGAACAGTATTCACCTGATAAAAAGACAAAGGTGAGATTTCTATTTTATTACCGCACATAGTATCTGAAATAGTATCTTTTCCGAAAAGAGTAACGCATTTTTTTCCCATAATAACATTAGTCCTGTCGGGATTGATATTCATGACTATGCTCTTTATATCCGGAAACTTTTCAGTTATACTTCTGCACATTGCCGAAAACTGTCTTGACACATCTTTTCTTGCCACAAGACATAGCATTATCTTGCCGGAATAATTTCCTCTCCTTATGTATATATGACGCATTATTCCGGTATGCGTACTTTCTGAATATACAGATATTTTATGTGAATTTATATATTCAAGTATGTATTCAATAATATCACGGAAAATCTCCGGCTGTAAAACACAGTCTTTAACCGGAATAACAGTATGAGTACGCTCTGCATAAAAACCGCACACTGCTTTGCCGTCAGCTACAGTCAGTGGATACTGTGCTTTATTTCTGTAGCGGACTGTTTCTTCTGCTCCTATAAAATCCTCAAATTCCGGATTCAGACCGCCTATTCTCCGGAAAGCGTCTTTTATTATATCGTTTTTTATTCTGCATTCTGCATCATAGCTCATATGCCGGAAAACACACCCACCGCACTTTTTATACACCGGACAGTCAGCGTTTATTCTTTCCGGCGAGGGAGTTATAATTTCACTGATAATGCCGTATGCATAGCTTTTCAGTACCTTTACTATTTTGATTTTTAAAATGTCACCTACTGCCGTATCTGGTACAAAAACCGCCATGCCATCCGATTTACAGACACCGTTTCCGTCAGAGGTCATACCGGTTATCTCTGCGGTTATAAATTGATTTTTTTCAAGCATTCAGTTATCTCCTTTTTCTTTTCCATAAGCTTATCGAAACTTCCTATATACTCATACGGAAATTTATAATTGTGTATTCTTGTTATCCTGTTGTCCGGATATACAAGTTTTGTGGAAGCACCACTGCCTGCTCCAACTATAGTCTGAGTTTCGTCCATTATGTAGATATTGTAGTAGCTTTCAAAACCCTTTTTAGCATAGCCGACGTTTTCAAGATTATCAACTGTATTCTTCTGACGGTACATATAATACGGCAGATAGTCATTACTCATGAGTTTTTCTATGCTGTAGTCAACCATTTCAGAGGCGGGATTTGTGATATTGGCTTTTCCGTCCGGAAAAAGACTGGCAGAGCGTTTTAAAGTAAGAGTATGTACAGTTATGCTTTCGGGTGAAATATCAACAATTCTGTCAAGAGTATTCCGGAAACTATTAGCCGTCTCTGTAGGAAGTCCTGCTATTAAGTCTGTATTTATATTTTCAAAACCAACTTTTCTTGCAAGCTCAAAAGCCCTGAGAGCGTCTTCACCGGTATGCCGGCGACCTATTACTTTCAGTACGTCGTCATTTAAAGTCTGCGGATTTATTGAAATGCGTTCTGCACCGAGTTCCTTTATTATTCGGAGTTTTTCTTCTGTGATAGTATCGGGTCTTCCTGCCTCAAAGCTGTATTCACGGATTTTATCAAGGTCAAAATTTTTCTGTACGCATTCCATAATAGTGCGTATATCCTCAGCCGGAATAGCACTCGGAGTACCACCCCCGAAATATATAGTGTCGATTTCATTTCCGGCTTCTTTTATAATACGGCTTATAATTTCGAGTTCACGGCAGAGACATTTAACATAGTCCGGTATTAATTTACCAGCCGATTCTATCGAATGCGATACAAAAGAGCAGTAACTGCACCTTGACGGACAGAAAGGTATTGATATATACAGACTTACAGCCTTGCGGTTTATCTTTTCGATTATCGGCAACTGGTTTACAGCCGTATCATATGCCAGTTTCAGCTTGTCTGGAGAGAGTTCATATTTTTCCGTAAGGATATTGCTGATTTCTGTAAAGTCTTTTCCCTGTGCGATAAGTTCGGTTACTTTCTTTACCGGACGTATTCCTGTCATAAGTCCCCACGGCTGATTTATTCCTGTCTTATCCCTAAGAATGTGATATATAATCCTGCACAATTCATGCTCTGTATATTTATCATCATCTGTCGGGATATTTTTTTCATTGTGGAAAACTTCCCCGTCAAGCCGTATATCCGCATAAATCCTGTTATTTTCCACTCCTGCAACAACAAAAGACTCGCCTGTTGCATTCTGTATATCGTCCGAAAAGTTAAATTTTTCTGTCTGAAAAAACATTTTCAAAGTGGACTCAATTTCATATTTAAAAGAATTGCCGATTAAGATAACCGGCATTTTAAAAAGATTATTCATATTATTTTCTGAATCTCCTAAAATATGGATTAGATTTTTTTTCGTATTCAAGTTCGGTCTTGTCGCCGTGACCTGTCAGTATTGTATAGTTTCCGCTGATTTTATAAAGTCTTTCAAGCGAATCAATCATAAGCTCCGGACTACTGCCTGCAAAGTCAGTTCTGCCTATTGAACAGCAGAAAAGCGTATCGCCGGAGAATATAGTATCATCGCATATATAGCACACGCTTCCCATAGAATGACCAGCAGTATGCATAACTCTAAATTCATACTCGCCGTCTGTAATAACATCGCCGTCATGAATAACTGTATATCTGCTTACCGGATTAAACTTCATGCATGAGATTGAATCAGCCAGTGAAAGCCCTGCACTGTTGAGCATGGGAGCGTCATTTTCGTGAATAAAGACCTCTGCCCCTGTCTTAACGGCGACTTCCTCAACGCCGTTCATATGGTCAAAATGTCCGTGAGTGAGAAGTATCTTACTGAGCTTTAATTTTTTCATATTAAGGAACTCCAGTAAAAGCCTTGAATCACCGCCGATATCTACAGCCACACACTGATTAGGGGTGGTTAAGGCTATGTGGCAGTTGGCACGGAGTTCACCAAGCTGTAATGTATTAACTATCATAAATTTATCGACCTCCTTGAATTAATCAAATAATGTTTCCCAGTGTCCAGTGTTATTTTTTTCTTCAGCCAAATCCAGCAGTAACATCAAGTCCGGATTCTTCTTTTACTTCCTTTACTGTATTTTCTGCCACTGACATATCCCCATTACACCAACCGTTTTGTAGCTTATCATTTCTGCTGAAATATCCCTTATTCTTTGATAGCTTTCAATATCAAATTTATCTTTTCCATAAAAAAGACCGCTCTGGGCAACAGACTGTAATTCTATTGCCCAATGCAACCATTTTTGTCAATTCATGCTTCCCGTGTCATATAGAGGCACGCTCAACAGATATTACGCCCTTTATTCTTCTCAGCTTGTCGAAAAGATTTTTAAGCTGTTCGGTACTGGAAATAACTATAGTACTCTCAAAGAGTGCGTTTCCGTTTTTCAGCATTCTTGAAGAAGAATGCATTATAGGTACTCTTGCTTCAAGAAGTATTCCGGAAATATCATGCACAAGACCTACACGGTCAACGGCGATAACCTCAAAGCTTGTCTGTAGCTGTGAGTTGCAGTCTTCAGACCACTGTATATCATACCACCTGTCCAGCTCCTCCGGAATATTTCTTCTGACAGCTGACGTATAGTTTGTACACTTTGTAGTATGTACTGAAATTCCGTATCCTCTTGTTATATATCCCACAATATTGTCGCCGGGCAGAGGATTACAGCACTGTGCAAACTTAACGGCGAGGTCTTCAACCTTGTCAAGTATAATGTTGTTTCTTCCAGAAGTCTTAGACTTTACAAGAGGAAAAACAGACTGTTTGCTCTCTGTATTTTCGTACATCTTCTGATATTTGTCTTTAAGACGGAGAATAATTTTAGAAAGGGAAATACCGCCGTAGCCTATTGAAGCATAGAAATCGTCAATGTTTTCGCAGTTGTATTTTTTCAAGTCATCGCTCAGAAACTCATTGTATTTTTCTTCCGGAAGATTAATTTTATTGCGGATAAACTCATTTTGAAGCTGAGCCTTTCCCTCTTTTATATTTTCCTCACGGCGTTCTTTCTTAAACCATGAGCGTATCTTTGAGCGAGCCTCAGAGGTTGTGACTATATTCAGCCAGTCACGGTTAGGACCTCTTTTTTCGTCCTTGCAGGTTAGTATTTCGCACCTTTCGCCTGTCTGGAGCTTATAATCAAAAGGCACAATCTTGCCGTCCACCTTAGCACCGGACATCTTATGACCGACTTCTGTATGAATCTTATATGCAAAGTCAATTACATTAGCACCAATCGGCAGAGATATAGGAAGACCTTTAGGTGTTATTACAGTGATTGTATCTGGTGTGAGGTCTGTTTTTATAATGTCGAATATATCTTCAACGTCGTCGGAAGTCTGTTGCATTTCAATAACCTTGCGTACCCATGCAAGACGTTCTTCCATTTTATCCTTGCCTTTGAGACCCTCTTTGTATTTCCAGTGAGCAGCTATACCGTATTCAGCGGTCTCATGCATATCCCAAGTTCTTATCTGTACCTCAAAGGGTATACCCTCTTTGCCGAGTACGGTAATGTGCAGTGACTGATACATATTTTCTTTCGGACAATGTATATAGTCCTTGTATCTGCCCGGTATAGGCGTAAACATAGCCTGTATCAGACCAAACACATTAAAACATTCATTTTCGGTTGAAACTATAACACGCACGGCGTACTTGTCATAAATTTCGTCAATGGTCTTGCCTTTCAGGAAAATCTTCTTGTAAATGCCGTATATGCTTTTTACACGACCGTCCACGAAAGGCGGTTCAGAAAACATATTTGAGGACTGAAGATACTGAGAAATACGTGACTTTATAGATTCTATAAAAGCCTCACGTTCTTCTTTTTTGCTTTCAAGGATATTTTCGATTTCGGCATAAGCATAAGGGTCAAGGTAGTGAAAAGACAGGTCTTCAAGTTCTTCCTTTACCGACTTTATGCCAAGACGGTGGGCAATAGGTGCATAGATATTAAGAGTTTCATGGGCTATGCGTTTTTGCTTTGCTGTATGGCAGTATTTAAGGGTTCTCATGTTGTGCAGTCTGTCGCACAGCTTTATAATCATAACCCGTATATCATGAGACATGGCAAGGAGAATTTTACGGATATTCTCCGCACGCTGTTCATTCTTGTTAAGATACGGTACTCTGCCGAGCTTTGTAACGCCGTCAACAAGCAGTGCCACGTCCTGCCCGAATCTCTTTTTGATGTCGTTAAAGGTAGCCGGAGTATCTTCAACAACGTCATGGAGCAGGGCGGCACATATAGTGTCAGTATCCATTCCTAATTCAAGCAGGATATATGCAACGGCGAGCGGATGTGTGATGTAATCCTGACCGGACGAACGTTTCTGACCCCTGTGGGCTTTTTCCGCAAACTGATAAGCAGAAATAATCTTGCTGAGGTCGTACTGTTTGTCATCTGTAAGAATCTTCTGGATAAGCGTTTCAATTGTGAAATTGTCATCATAATCCGGAATGCTTTTCAGAAAATCAGAAGTCATTTCAGAGCCGTTTTCTGCTGAAACAGCGTTTTCAGTTTTTTTAGAATCCATAATTAATTCTCCTTCCATAAATAATCAGTTTAGTTTTTTCCTAAGCGAAATAAATACCGGTGCAGAATCAAGGTCTGATTTTTTATCAGTCTTTACACGCTTTATAACGGAAGTTTCAGACGAAACCGTGACAAGTCCGAGCTGACGGAGAGCCTCCACAGCTACAGAAAATTTGCAGTAATTGATTTCCGGACAGAACTTCATATATAGTTGGTCGGAAGATATGCCGGCTTCAAGAATATTCTTGTATATCTTTACTGTATCGTCACGTGTCGGGAGCATACTTCTGTAGTAGTTTGCCGGAAGTTCTTCGCCACGCATAAACATCTCAAAGGCGTTCTTTGCAGAAAAGTATTTACTCTGCTCAAATCTTTTCGGTCGAATATCTTCAATAAAGAGATTTACGTTTTTGTTGCCGTTGTATTCGTTTATACCCAATGTAACAATCATATCGCATATATCTCCGGATTTTACCATAAGAGAAGACGGCGACATGAAAAATGCTAGTGCTTCCACTCTTAAACCGCCTGTCTCTATACGTAGCTTGCTGTGTTTTCCGTCAGACAGAGATATTATTTCATTAACACGTGCATTGCATATAAGAAAACGTGGCTTTTCGTTTTCACAGCCGTAAGGTTCAAGGATTTTCAGATTATCTATACTTTCAACGCTAATCATTTCGGGCGAAAGAATAGCGTCCGCCTTGATAGTAAGCAAAGGCATATACTTATGATTTTCAAGGGCGTATTTTTCAATAAGTGCATGAAAATCATCTTTCATACCCTCTTTTATCGTAAAACCGCCTGCTCCCATATGCCCGCCGAATTTTTCAAGAGTTTCTGAAGCGTATGTCAAAGCACTGAAAACGGAAAAATCCCCGAAAGCACGAGCAGAGCCTCTTATTTCGCCGTCGTTTTCGGAGGCTATAAAGCACGGTTTTCCGAAACGCTCCTGAATGCGTGAGGCGACAATTCCTATAACGCCGTGATGCCAGTTTTTTCCGCAGATAAAGATAACTCTCTCACGTATTATAGGCGGATTTTCGTCAATCATTTTGTAAATATCGCTGATTACTCCGGACTCTGCACTTTTTCTTTCCTCGTTCAGTTCGTCAAGGTCTTCTGCAAGATATAAAGCCTCGTCGTATACTTCGCTCAGAAAAAGCTTTGTTGCCATTCTTGGAGAGCCGAAACGTCCGGAGGCGTTTATACGTGGTGCAAGCCTAAAACCTATCGCTGAAGTATCAATAGCCTTTTTTATCTTGCATACTTCTTTCAGTGCAATAAGCGACGGTCTGTCAGTATTGTCAATAAGTTTCATACCGTAAGAGACAAGAGAACGGTTTTCACCTGTGAGACTTACAATATCGGCAACAGTAGCTATTGTTGCAAGGTCGCCGAATTGTTCAAGTGCAACGGTATAATCACCGCCCTCAATAGCAGAAACGAGTTTAAGGGCAATACCTGCACCGCACATATACTTAAAAGGCGAATTGCAGTCATGACGATGAGGGTCTACTATAGCCTCAGCACGTGGGAGAGTTTCGCCCTGCTGGTGATGGTCGGTAATGACGAGCTTCATGCCGAGAGAATATATATATTCTGCCTCGTTTATCGCCGATATTCCGTTGTCAACGGTAAGTATCAACTTTGCTCCGGCTGAAAATATCTCATCTATTGCATTGTTGTTAAGACCGTACCCCTCTGAACGCTCCGGAATATAATACATAACGTCAGCACCTATTTCCGAAAGGTATGAATACATGATAACAGTAGACATAATGCCGTCACAGTCATAGTCTCCGTAAATGCATATTCTGTCATTATTGTCAACGGCAGTTGTTATAACGTCAACAGCTTCTTTCATGTCCTTTATAAGAAAAGGGTCTGAAAGTTCTTTTGCTCCGAGCTTGTCAATAACTTCTTCCGGAGAGGAATAGCCCTGTGAAGCAAGCACCGTTGCCGTAAGCTGTGACACACCGCACTTTGACATAATCTCATGTACAATACTGCTGTCGGGATTCTGTGCAACCCATTTTTTCATATAAAACCTCCTTTGCAATGAGTAAGTAAATATATTATATCACTGTCCGGTAATTTTTTCAATAGTACAGTAATTAAATTTTTTCATTAAAATATTATCTGATTTTCTTGTATTATCACAGATTGTATGATATAATAATTAAGTGTGAGGTATACTATGGATAATTATTTTTTTGAACATCTCACGCACTTTTTTGTAAATAATCAACAAAAAGTGAGGTGGCTTTATGAAAAGATTTAAAGTTATAATTACGGTTATTTTAATTATAATGCTGATGTCTTATGTAACAGGCTGTATGCATGATGACAGTGAAGTTTTGGAAAACATAGTATCGGCATCAGATATAGCAAGAATTGAAATAGAGAGTACAAATTATTATCCTTATTATTATAGCAAATATATAGTTGATTTCGAAAGCAATACTGTTATGATAACCAGCGGAGACAGTCAAGGCGAGGAAGAAAAAACCAGAAATTTCAGCGAAGAAAAAAAGGAAAATTTCGTCCGTAAAGCTAATATGTATGGCTTTTTCAACTGGAAAGAATCATATGAACCTATGGGAGAAGTAGATGACGGCAGATGTGAATACTTCCTTACAATATATAATGACGGCTCACAGCATGAAACATGGTGCGATAACGCCTATCCTATTACATATGACGAAATGTGGGACGCTTTCTTTGAAATGATAAGGGAGTAAGATTATGAAAAAAGTTAAACTTAAAATAATAATTCCGGCACTAATAATGATTGCGGTGACGGTATTTGCAGTGTGGTATTTTTCTTTTTCTGACAGGAAAAGCCCGTCCGATATAGTAAGCATAAAAATAAGTTCCGAAGCACCACTTTTCAGTCGATATAATAAATATTTCATTGACTTCAACAGCAATACTGTTACAAAAACTGAAAGGGACGGCGACGACGAAAAAGAAAAAACTACTCATTTCAGCGACGTGGACAAGGAAAATTTCGTCAATAAAGCTAATATGTACGGTTTCTTCAGTTGGAAAGAATCATATTTGGGCAAACGTCCTAATGACAATTATCTGATCGGTATCTGTATAACCTATAGTGACGGTTCGGAGCAGGATATATGCTTTCAAAGTCCGAATATACCACCCAGTTATGAGACAATGCAAGATGTTTTTCTTGAGACTTTCGGCTGTTTAATATAAAAATCCGGAGCAGGTTAATACTGTTCCGGATTTCTGTTATTAAAGTCTGATAAATTCAATGCCCAGTACGCCGTACTGTTCTTGTTTTTCTCTTGGGTAAAAATCGTCCATGTGGTCGGGGTCTGGAATTTCTTCCGGTTTATAGCCCATTTTTTCCTTAGGAATTTCCGCATACAGTTGACGGAAACTGTCAAAGTGATGTAGAGCGATAACTTCAACGGTTAATTTTTCGTCGGGGCTGTCAAGGTGTGAAAACTCTATATAATCCCCTGTTTTAATCTGCTTTCTTTTTTCGTCATTCAGACGTAATTCAACAGTTTTTCTGCCGTCTGAAATTTTCTGGAAAGGCTCATTTTTTAGGTGCATTCTGTGTATCATTCTATAACCTCCACATTGTCATATAGTATCTGAAATTTATCATTCACGAGGCGGTTTCTGTGGAAATGCCCTGCAAACCATTTTTTAAAGTCAAGTTTTCCGTAAAGGCATTCAAGCCAGACAGTAAGCTCAATGTCATTAATATCCGGCACAAGACCTATACAATATATCATGGATTCCGGTACGGTATGGGTAATAACATAATCTGCCTTGTAACCGCATTTTTCAAGAGTTTCGCCGGCGGTTTTGTAGTCGTCGCTGTCCGGAAGTTCTTCTGCCCACCAGCTTACGCCCTCTTTGCGAAGTGATTTGTCAACTGAGTAAGCACCGCCCATTGTGAAGAACGTTTTTCCCTCTATCGTGAAAAGCTGTCCACGCATAAGATGAACAATATTTCCGGCTATCCTGTGTACTTTACCGCCGTGCCATTCCTCAACCGGATATGTATTGAGCAGGCTGAAGTCTTCATGGTTGCCGTCAATAAAGGCAATGTTAAAGGGCAGGGCAGTAAGTTTGGCAAGCAGAAATCTGTGACGGGGGTCGTCCCATACAAAGCCGAAATCTCCGCATACAATGATGGTATCGTTTTTAGACGGCTTATAATCTCGTATTCTGTAGATAAAATCATTGTATTCGCCGTGAGTATCTCCTGTAATGTAAATCATATAATATCACCCCTCATATATAAATATAATCCTAAAAAATATATTTTGCAAGCCTGTAAGTCAGTTTTCGGAAAATGTTCACAGAATGTTTACAATTTCAACCGCACACATCACCCTGCTCAGACGTTATACACTATGAAGGGAGGTTTATATGTGTCAATCGATTTGCACAGTCAGTATGACAAGATATACAGATACTGCTATATTCGGGTTCAAAGCCGTGAAAAAGCTGAGGACATAACACAGGAAACCTTCCTTCGTTTTCTGGAAAAACCGCAGTATCACAACAAAAATAAAGACTTGCAGTACCTCTATACAATAGCTAAAAATATATGTATAGACGAATACCGCAAAAAGAATACAGAGGAACTGCCCGACGATTTGCCGGACAATTCCTGTAATGAAGAAACGATACTTACGAGCGTCGCACTGAACCACGCTCTTGAAAAACTGCCCGACGAGGACAGGGAAATAATTCTGCTCCGCTACGTAAATGAAGAACCCGTCAGCGTGATAAGCAGACTGTATAATATATCAAGATTTGCACTTAACCGCAGGATAAAAAATATTCTTACAGCACTGCGGAATGAGTTTGAAAGGGAGGATTTGAAGTGAATAAAAAGTCAAAAAAGACTTTAAAAAATGCTTTTAATATTCCTGAACCAAACCGGAAAGAACAGTTTTTCAACAGCCTTGAAACTAAACCGGAAAAACGTTTTTTTCCAAGTATTCCGCTGTATCTTTCAACGGCAGTCACTGCACTGATTGTATTAGGAGTGTGGGGCGGTATAAAAAATCTCCCCTATTTTCAACCGCCCGAAACTACAGATACACAGATTTACAGTGTAAGCACTTCAATGACAAATAATACGGAAAATAATATTATTATCACTACAACCGCCTTGTCGTCTTCCGGCAGTGATATAGTTCAGACTACTGCTGTAACTGAAATATCATATAAAAAATCCGTTCAGACTACAGCCACGTCCGGAACAGCCACAAAAGAAACACAAACTCAGAATACCACTCTGACCTCACGCCGTACAACAGGCACTCAAACTACAGATGTGACGACTTCCGGAAATCAGAATAAACCACCCGACGAAACAGAAGAAAATAATTCACTGCCCGAAACTACCAGAAGCACAGCTGTTACCGCACGTACTTCTGCAACTCATAAAACAACCGTTGCAACCACTACAGCCACACAGATAAAGACTACCGCATCGCTATTATATCCACAAATTGCCACCCAGACGACAACAAAATTTCAGAATTATACGCCTCCTAATACTACCACTCCGCATAGTGAGGACGAAGCACAGATAGTTACTACTACCACTGAAAATAATGGCACTGCTCCTCCTTCTGTTGATGTACCAAAGCCGACTGAAAATGACTTCACAGTAACACCGACAGTACAGTATTATCCGTCCGGTGATGCCATAGATATACGTACACTGCTTTCTAATGATAGTATATTTCCGCCGGAATTTGACCCCTCTCTGACAAACAGCGTACAGAATATAGAAAGTATAATAAAAGATTCAGACTTGATTGTTTTAGCTACCGTCAACAAAGTAATATATACCGGCATTGACAGCAAACCATACACTCAGGAGAATATCACTGTTTTAAATGCTATTTACGGATTTATTCCGGAGGGTGCTAAAATTTCCGTATACAGTAAGGGCGGATATATTCCTGCCTCTGAATACTCCCCCGATATGTCTATTGACCTTGAAGAAGCTATTGAAAATAACTCAACTCTTTTCGACCCGTCTTTAAACAATAGCACTCCCTGTGAAAACAACATCTATTTGTACCTGCTCAATACAAACGACGGAGATTTTCCGGACGGCAGTTACTCCCTTACGACCCTAAGTGATGTAAGCAAATTCCGTTACGAAAACGGCAACTATATAAATGTAAACAACAATAATCTTGTTCTGTCTTCCGAAGAACTTCATGATTATATATACAATTAAGGAGTTTTTTATATGAAAAAATTTTTATCAGCTTTAATGTCAGCTACAATGGCTTTATGTGCCGTGCCGATGACTTCCAATGCAGACTATGTAGAGTATACACTTCCCTATCAACCGGCAACGAGTGATGCAGACAGAGAAGAAATTTACAAACTAATAAGCCATGTAGAATACTATGTTGACGGAAATTCAGTTGTCTTTAACGGCGGAGGCAGTGACGACTTTGTGACAGTCACCGCACCCGACGCATATTTCACAACAGAAAGAACTGAAAATGATTTTATTTTCACGCCGGAGCAGGACGGTAAGTATATAGTTTCACGGGTATATCTTGTCAGTGAACCCATATATTACCCTATTGAACTGGAAATTTTTTACGACCTCATGGCAGACGTTACAGCACCTGCCGGTTATGGTTACGTCGAAGGAAAGTGTGATTATTACTTTCCGCTCATAAAGAACTTTGAAATAACATACAGTTCCGAGACAGGCACAGAAGTTAGCTTACTGGGCGAACGCGACTATATGAATTATTCAAATGTAGGCGAGATAGCCGGTATATCTTCCGTAAAAAAGGAAGACGAGTTCATAGAAATGGAAACGGACGAGATTTTCAATGACGCAAGCTATTATATTCTTGCCTCGCAAGTTTCACCAACTCCGTTTATATACTTTGATTATGTCGACGAAAACAAAAAAGACAAGTCCGTTTTATGCGTTAGAAACGGGTATGCGTGGGCTGATGGTGCTATTACAGTTACCGGAAACGCTGAAAAAACAGATACTTTCAGTGGCGGAAGTGCTATCAGCGGTGATTTAGCGCAATCAACTTGTGATGTAGTTTTCTATACGCTTATAGAACCTACCGGCGACGGTCTCGCTGAAATATATTACGACCCTAATTATAATAATCCGTATGATGTATATATTCAGCCGCTGACAATGATTCTTAACGTCGAGGACGGACAGTTTATCCCACATATTGAGACAATCGGCGATGATTTCATGTACGGCGACATGAATTTTGATTATGAAGTAAATATTGCCGACGCTGTTCTTATGAATAAATATCTTTTAGGCACAGCCAAATTTACTTCCACACAATATCAATGTGCCGACCTTAATTGTGACGGAACTGTTGATATATTCGATATGGTTCTTTTCAGACAGGAACTTACTACAGGAAAGGAGTTAAATTAATGAAAAAATTTTTATCAGCTTTAATGTCAATGACGGTTGCTTTGTGTGCTGTGCCTGTTGTTTCGGTTGCAGAGAACGGCGAGACAGCAAGCAAACCGCTCCCCTACACTATATCCGGCGATACGCTTACTTTTGAGGGCGATAAAAATTATGACTACATAATAAGTACACACTCTGATTTCAAAACCGAAAGAACTGATGATACTTACAGTTTCACGCTGGAAGAAAACGGTAAGTATATGATTTCAAGGGTATGGCTTGAGGAAAACATTATAGACTATCACATTGACGTTGACACCCTTTATAACCTTATACCCGATACTGACACTGAAATTCACCCTGTTATCAATGAGGGTATAGACTGTCATTGTCATTATTTCTATCCGCATATTCAAAATTTTGAAGTTATATACTATACAAGTACAGGCATTAAAGAAGTCATTTTTTTAGGCGAACATTCTTTTTATAATAAAAATACCGTTGAAGAAATAAAAACAAAACCCTCATTGACGTGTTATGACTATACGGAAATGGAAACGTCGGATATTTTAGACCAGTCAGTTTATTACGCCCTTGCCTCCTCGCATATGTTGCTTGATGATTCAGGTGCGTTTTTCATGTACTATGATTACGGCTGGAATGACGAAAAAGACAGGTCGCTTTTCTGCGTTGACAGCGGACATTATAATCAGCAATACCCCGATTATATTGACATATCCGGCAACGCTACAATAACCAAAACCCTTGAGGGTGCAAGCTTTGTTGATGGCAACCTTGAATGCCCTACTCCTGATATGGTTGAATATACCATTATAGAGCCTTTCGCCGACGGATTCGCTGAAGTATATTCGTTTATTGTAAGCCCTATGTCGTCAACTATACTTACAATTGAAAACGGAAAGTTTATACCTCAGCGTCATTCACTGGGGTGTGAATTACCCGAATACGGCGATATTAACATTGACGGATATATAAATATTGCCGACGCTGTTATATTCCAGAGGTATCTTTTAGGACAGACAAATCTTACACAAACACAGTATGCTTGTTCCGACTTGAATTATGACGGAACTGTTGATATATTCGATATGGTTCTTTTAAGACAGCAGATTATTGAAGTCAATAATCTTGGTGTAAACTATTCCGGCGATGAATGCGGAAAAAATCCGGAAATTTCCTAACTGCAAAAAAACTATTGACAAAGTGAAAACAATGTGCTATAATGAAAACGTCTTCAGGGCAGGGTGTAATCCCCTACCGGCAGTTAAAGTCTGCGAGCCTACGGGTTGATTCGGTGAAACTCCGAAACCGACGGTTAAAGTCCGGATGTGAGAAGATATTATTATTCCACGCTGTATCTATGCCCCGAAACATACGCTTTCGGGGTATTTTTTTATAGGAGGTGCTTATGAACCACGAAGAATACATGAAAATAGCCGTCGAACTTGCTGAAAAAGGCATGGGCTTTGTAAATCCTAATCCAATGGTGGGAGCGGTAATCGTCAAGGACGGAAAAATTATCGGCAGAGGTTACCACAGAAAATACGGCGAACTCCACGCCGAAAGAAACGCTTTTGCTGACTGTACTGAAGACTGTTCCGGTGCGGATATGTATGTTACTCTTGAACCTTGCTGTCATCACGGAAAAACTCCGCCGTGTACTGATATAATAATTGAAAAAAATATCAGACGTGTCTTTATAGGTTCGTCAGACCCTAACCCGAAAGTTGCCGGAAAGGGCGTACAGATTCTGAGAGAACACGGCATAGAAGTGACAGAGGGCGTTTTAAAGGAAGAATGCGACCGAATCAATGAGATATTTTTTCATTATATAACTACCGGAAAACCTTTCGTCACCATGAAGTACGCAATGACTATGGACGGAAAAATTGCTTGCCGTACTGGTCTTTCAAAGTGGATAACCGCCGAACCGGCAAGACAGTATGTTCAGCATGAACGCATGAGGCATTCTGCTATAATGGTAGGTGTAGGAACTGTTATCGCTGATAACCCTATGCTTAACTGCCGTCTTGAAAATAGTCGTAATCCGGTGCGTATAGTATGCGATACAAATTTGCGTACTCCCATAGACTGCAACATAGTTAAGACTGCAAAAGAAATCCCGACTGTCATTGCCACCTGCTCAGATAATACGGAAAAAATAACCCAGTATGAAAAATTCGGCTGTCGTGTCATGAGAGCTGGAGAATCTGAAAACCATATTGACTTAAAAAACCTTATGGATAAAATCGGTGCTGAAAAAATTGATAGTATACTTTTAGAGGGTGGAAGTGAATTAAACTATTCCGCACTTAAAGCAGGTATAGTAAATAAGATTCAGGCGTATGTTGCCCCTAAAATCTTTGGAGGACAGGACGCTAAAACGGCAGTTTCCGGTTTCGGCGTTGACTGTCCAGATAGTGCCTATCATATCGTACGCACAGCAGTTAAACGCATAGGCGACGACTTTCTAATAGAAGGCTGGGTGAAGTGAATGTTTACCGGAATAATTGAAGAAGTCGGAACGGTCAAGGAAATCCGCCACAGCGGTGACAGTTCTTTTATAAAGATTCAAGCGGAAAAAATCTTTGAAGATATGCATATCGGCGACAGTATAGCGGTTAACGGTCTGTGCCTCACCGTGACAGAATTTGGTAATAATATTTTCCGTGCGGACGTTATGAACGAAACTTTAAACCGTTCGTCTCTCGGCAGTCTTAAACAGGGCAGTCCGGTTAATCTGGAGCGTGCCATGTCTGCAAACGGTCGTTTCGGGGGGCATATAGTTTCCGGACATATCGACGGTACGGGCATTATCTCAGATATAAAAAATGACGGCATAGCCATATGGTACACGGTCAGCACTAAACCGGAAATTATGCAGTATATCGTTGAAAAAGGTTCAATAGCCATTGACGGCATAAGTCTGACGGTAGCCAAAGTTACGGAAAGCAGTTTCAGTGTTTCGATAATTCCGCATACTGCCGGAAATACTATTCTTTCCTATAAGAAAATCGGCGATACTGTCAACCTTGAAAATGACATTATCGGAAAGTATATCGAAAAATTCACCTGTCCGGAAAAAAGCAAGAGCAGTATTTCAATGGGATTTCTTGCGGAGAACGGTTTTATATAAGGAGAAAAAATGGACATCGACGAAATAATAAGATATATCCGTGTCGGAGCAGGATATGTTGAAGTAGCACGTGACTATATGTATGACGGAATGTGTCGGCGTACTTTTATAAGGAAAAACAAAATTCAGATTGATTTCTGCACAGCCGATGAAATCGAACTCAACGAGGGCGAAACTACTTTTTATTTCGGCTATGAAACTTTTGATGATGTTATAAAGTCGGCTGAAAAGTTTCTGCACTCCCCTGTCTCCGAGTGGACTAACTACAACCGCACATGGAATGAATGGCATTTCCCCGAACTTGCTGAAAATTCTGTCCGGAATTTCTTTGAGGACTTACAGAAACGCAGACTTGTTTTTCCGGAAAATTTCAGCTATATGCGTATATGCAACGTTTACGCACTGGGAGTTTTTCTTGGGAAAATATCCCCCGATAATATCACCGCTGACATAAACTTGACAGAATTATTTAAACTAAACCATGATTTTACAGAATATTAAGGAGGTTTGTTAAATGTTTGAATACAACACTATAGAAGAAGCTGTACAGGCTCTCCGCAACGGCGAAATTATCCTCGTCACTGACGACGAAAACCGTGAAAATGAAGCTGATATGATTTGTTCGGCTGAATCTGCTACTACAGAAAACGTCAACTTTATGGCTACTCACGCAAAGGGTCTAATCTGTATGCCGATGAGCCGTGAACTCTGTCAGAAACTCTGTCTTCCGCAGATGGTCAGCGAAAATACAGACAATCACTGTACGGCTTTCACAGTAAGCATAGACCACGTCAACACTACTACCGGCATTTCTGCTGAAGAACGTGGCTATACTGCACGCATGGTAGTTGACGACAACGCCAAGCCGGAAGATTTCCGCCGTCCCGGACATATGTTTCCGCTTACCGCTAAGGACAACGGCGTTCTGGAGCGTGACGGTCACACAGAGGCAACAGTTGACCTTATGAAAATCGCCGGACTTAAAGAGTGCGGTCTCTGCTGTGAGGTCATGCGTGAGGACGGCACTATGATGCGTTCTGGAGAGGTGCAGGAAAAAGCTAAGGAATGGGGTTTCAAGTTTATAACCATTCAGGCTATAAAGGAATATAGAAAAACTCATGATGTACTTGTTGAACGTGTGGCAGATACTAAACTTCCGACAAAATATGGCAACTTCCGTGCAATAGGCTTTATAAATAAGCTCAACGGCGAACATCATGTAGCACTCGTCAAGGGCGATATAGACGACGGACAGGATATTTTATGCCGTGTGCATTCTGAATGCCTTACAGGTGACGCTTTCGGCTCTCTGAAGTGCGACTGCGGACAGCAATTTGCCTCTGCTATGCAACAGATTGAAAAAGAGGGGCGTGGAGTTCTTCTCTACATGAGACAAGAAGGACGTGGCATTGGTCTTATAAATAAGCTCCGTGCATACGAGTTGCAGGATAAGGGCATGGACACACTTGAAGCAAATATAGCACTCGGATTTCCAGGAGATATGCGTGAATACTATATAGGCGCACAAATTCTCAGAGATTTAGGCTGTAAAACTCTCCGTCTGTTGACTAATAACCCCGATAAAGTTTATGGTTTAAGCGGATTTGGTCTTGAAATAAAAGAACGTGTACCGATACAAGTACAGGCTACCGATTACGACCTTTTCTATCTTAAAACAAAAAAAGACAAAATGGGTCACATATTAAATTATTAAGGAGGATTATTAAAATGAAAATTTATGAGGGAAAACTTGTCGCCGAAAATACACGAATCGGCATTGTTGTAGCAAGATTTAACGAATTTATCACTTCCAAACTTCTCGGCGGTGCTGTCGACACTCTGAAAAGACACGGCGTTGATGAAAGCAATATCCATACCGCATGGGTACCCGGTGCTTTTGAGATTCCGCTTATTGCCAAAAAAATGGCAGACTCCAGAAAGTATGATGCTGTAATCTGTTTGGGTGCAATAATAAGAGGTTCAACTTCTCATTACGACCTCGTATGCAATGAAACTTCAAAGGGCATTGCACAGGTGTCACTTAACAGCAACATTCCGGTGATGTTCGGTGTTATCACAACAGAAAACATTGAGCAGGCTATTGAGAGAGCAGGTTCTAAAGCTGGTAACAAGGGCAGTGAGTGTGCTGAGGGTGCTATTGAAATGATTAATCTGATAAGAGAGATTGACAAGAATGACTAATCTTATCTTTGATTACGACGGTACTATACACAATTCCATGAAAACTTACGCTCCGGCTTTCCGGAATACTTGTCAGTGGCTTTACGAAAACGGCTATACGCCTGAACTCAAAGAGTATTCCGACAAACAGATAAGCTACTGGTTAGGTTTCAACTCTACTGATATGTGGCAGATGTTCATGCCCGACCTTGACCCAGTAATTCGTGAAAAAGCCCGTGTAATGCTTGGCGAAGACATGGCTGAAAGAGTTGACAAGGGTGAGGGTGCATTATTTGAGAACGCCGAAAAAGTCCTTGAAACGCTGAAAAATAAAGGCTACAACCTTATCTTCCTTAGCAACTGCCGTGTACATTATATGGAACGTCACAAGCGTGTTTTCGGACTTGACAGGTTTTTTAGCTATTTCTACTGCTGTGAGGATTTTAATTTTATTCCGAAATATGAGATTTTCCGGAAAATAAAACCTGTTCACGACGGTGATTTCATTGTTATTGGCGACCGTTTTCACGATATTGAGACGGCTGTAAAAAACAATCTTCATTCAATAGGTTGCGGATATGGCTATGGTTCTCCAGAAGAACTTGTAAACGCTGATATTATTGTGAATGATATAATTGAAATTCCGGATATTGTTGATAGTTTTTAATTATAAAGGAGAGTATTAAGGGTATACTCTCCTTTTTTTGTTTTTATTTTTTTGAATTATTTTTACATTTGTTCGTATAATATATATTATAAGTTTAAAATTAACCTAATAATAACTAAAAAATTATAAGCTAAAAGAAAGAGATTATAATTGGTGATATATTAAGCTGTGATTTAGGTATAAATACTATCACAGAAAATCTGTTGATTATTTAGGCAGATAAGAAAAAACACAATATTAATACTGCTAATTTAGCCGTATCTAAAAATTGATTATAAATTGGCGTTTTAAATTTTCGGACTAAGTTACTTTTAGTGTACAGGATTACAAAAAAATTGATTAGTATTAAAAATAAATTCACCCCATGAAAATATTCCATGAGGTGAATAAAAAATCAGTCTGTTCTGAGTGCTTCAACAGGGTCTTTCTTTGAGGCTACTCTTGACGGAATAAGTCCGGCAATAATGGTAAGTAACATACTTATCGCAACAAGCACAACTCCTGCCGTAACAGGCACATAAGCATTAAGAGTATCAAGAGTTGTTAGAGAATGAATAATCAGATTTATAGGTATTGTAAGCAATGCTGAAACACCTATACCAATAAGTCCGGCAGTAAGACCGACTATCATAGTTTCTGCATTGAATACAGTAGAAACATCATGTTTTGACGCACCTATTGCACGGAGTATACCAATTTCCCTTGTTCTTTCAAGAACTGAAATATATGTGATAATTCCAATCATGATAGAAGATACAACAAGCGATATTCCTACAAAGGCAATAAGCAGATATGATATACCGCTTATAATTCCGGTAACCGACGACATCAGCAGTGCTACATAGTCGGTATAGTGAATAACGTCGCTCTCGTCAACTGAATCATTGTAGGATTTTATAGCGTCTGCTATATCGTCCTTATCCTCAAAGGACTTTGCATATATGCTTACTGCTGACGGTTCAGAAATATCAGCCTTTCCGAGCATTTTCAGATTATCTTCATATGTAGAACTGGATAACTCAGCAGGAGTGAAGTTCTCATAGACTTGAATATAAGCCTCGTCTGGCAGTTTCATTTTGTCGAGTTCCTTTGCAAGCTCTTTGTCGGAATATTCAGCAAGCTTTTTTTCAGTTTCAGCAGATACTTCTGCCATATACTGCATACTCACCACTCCGAATAATGAGTTATTGAAATCTTCTTCGTTCATAGTCTTGATGTAATCCGCAACCTGTGAAGCCTCAACACCCATTTGCTGTGCATAAAATTCCGCAACTGCCGTCTGTTTTTCCGTATCGGACATCTTTGAAATAGTTGTCTGTACAGTTTTCATCATTTCGTCTTCATTCGGGAGTGCTGAAACAAAACGGTAAACTTCCGCTTTCTTTTCATCTGACGAACTTTCTATATAATTCTTAGCAGTAGAGATTTTTTCCTTGTCATCGGGTTCTTTGTAATCGTCCGTCATAAACTGCGAACCATTAATTATATCAGTTTCGGGATTATCAATCTGAGCTTTTACTATGTCGCTGTTGTTTGCCTGCTCAATTATATGCTGTGTAAGCATTGGAGTATATCCGATATATCCAGATATCATGCTTGTCTTGCTGTCTTCATTCGGACGGATAAAACCTACTATTTTCAGTTCTGTGCCGATGTCTTCAGAAGTATACAGATAGTCAAGACCTGCTTCAGTAGCAGTAATGTCAGTGTAACTGCTACCGTCCTCATTGTGCTGATAGTACTCACAAGGAAGTATTATCTTGAATTTCTTTTCTGTGATTTCGTCAAAGCTCCATTCAACCTGCCCGTAATCATCAATAGTCTCTCCGCTCATAGCTGACTTAAGGATTTCAGAAAAATTATCAGTATCTTTCAGACCCATTGCATAGGCTATAATGTCGGGAAGTTCATTATCTCTGGTAAGCACCACAACAGCCTCGTCGTAATTTTCCGGCCACCTGCCGTCTACTATATCGTACTGACTTTTTACAATGTCGTTTACCTGAGTGCCGTCTTCTGATGCGAGAAGTTCAGTCATTACATTCAGACCCATCATTGAAACTTCCGAACCTGCCATTGAGCTATCCATCATGCTTGACATATCGTCAGAACCGCCTACGCCGAGAGCGTTTGCATACATTTCCATGAAATCAACTTTCATAATATCGCCGTTTGGTGTCTGAGTAAATATAGGCATATTCACGTCATAGGTATATGAGACTATAGTTGACTTATCTTTTATAACTTCACTGTTATCGACAAATTCCTTGAAAGCCTTCATGTTGTTTACCTGTTTTGCAGATGAGTTCATAGTATTGAACATATCATACATAGCGGTATTGGCATAAACCATATTGTCGTCTTCTGTACTCTCTTCGCCGTCTTCCTCGTTAATCATCATAGAGGCGAGCAGTTCAGAGGTATCAGTAGTTTCTTTCATAATCTGCAAAGGATAAGAAGAAAGTGTTTCTTCCTGTACGCCGTTTATATAGTCGTTTATACCAGTTGACAGAGATAAAATAGTTGCAATGCCGATAATACCTATAGAACCAGCAAAAGCCGTAAGTAGCGTTCTTCCCTTTTTAGTCATGAGGTTATTCATGGAGAGGGAAACAGCAGTACCGAAAGACATAGAAACACGTTTTTTGCGTGCCGGCTGTGCTTCCATAGCCTGCTCTGGTTCGTAGGGGTCGCTGTCGTCGGTAAGCTGACCGTCTTTTATGCGTACTATTCTTGTTGCGTATTCTTCAGCAAGCTCTGGATTGTGAGTAACCATTATTACAAGTTTATCATTAGCTATTTCTTTAAGGAGCTCCATAACCTGTATACTTGTTTCGCTGTCCAAAGCACCAGTCGGCTCATCGGCAAGCAGAATATCCGGATTATTTATCAATGCTCTTGCAATTGCAACTCTCTGCATCTGACCGCCGGACATCTGATTAGGCTTTTTGTGCAGTTGATTTCCGAGACCTACCTTTTCAAGTGCCTCTTTTGCACGGCGTTTTCTTTCAGACTTTGAAACGCCCGAAATAGTCAGTGCCAGCTCGACATTTGCGAGTACAGTCTGATGAGGGATAAGGTTATAGCTCTGAAAGATAAAACCTATTGAATGATTTCTGTAAGCGTCCCAGTCTCTATCCTTGTACTTTTTGGTAGAAACGCCATTTATTATCAGGTCTCCGGAAGTGTAGTGGTCAAGACCTCCGATAATATTCAGCATGGTTGTTTTACCACAGCCGGAATGTCCTAAAATAGCCACAAACTCATTTTCACGGAAAGTTACATTAACTCCGTTGAGTGCAGTGACTTTGTTTTCGCCGTTTCCGTACTGCTTGAAAATTTCTTTTAACTGTAACAATAAATTCACCCTTTCTTTTAAGATACGGTTTATTATAGCATACTGACAAATATTTGTCAATTATTTTCACAAAAATTTCATAAACCCCGTTAAATAAAATTTTAACCTAATAAAGCACCTCCGCATATCACAGCAGAGATGCTTTATTTTTTAATTATTTCATGCCATATTTTTTAAGAAGATTCTGAATTTTTTCATGGGGGTCAATAATCTTGCCGATAGAAGTATCATGATTGATAGCCTCAATGAAATAAGCGATATACTTTGAAACGTCAACTTCATGAAACCACGGTCTGCTGAGGAGTTCAGGAGTTCTGTAAGTAAGATTAGTACCAAAAACGCCGTCTATATAGCCGTCTGCATAAGCCTTATCGAACTTTTCAAGACCATTTGTAAAGATAGCATATGTAGCGTAAGTGAAAATTCTCTTTGCTTTCTTTTCCTTGAGATTGTATGCAAGGTCAAGCATAGACTCACCGGAAGAAATAATATCGTCTGCAACAAAAACGTCCTTGCCCTCAACGGAGTTGCCGAGATATTCGTGAGCGACAATCGGGTTTCTGCCGTTTACTATAGTCGAATAGTCACGTCTCTTATAAAACATACCCATTTCAACGCCGAGTACGGAAGCATAGTACATATTTCTGTTTAAAGCTCCCTCGTCGGGGCTTACAATCATGAACTTTTCCTTTGAGCAATCAATATCCTTTATGTCTCTGAACAGTGTCTTTAATACTTGATAGGTAGGCATAACGTTGTCAAAACCCATAAGCGGTATAGCATTCTGCACTCTGGGGTCGTGAGCGTCGAAAGTAACGATATTAGAAACGCCCATAGCCTCAAGTTCCTGTAAAGCACAAGCACAGTCGAGTGATTCACGGTAACTTCTTCTGTGCTGTCTGCCACCATAGAGATTAGGCATGATAACAGTAATTCTGTGAGCCTTACCGCTGGCAGCCTGAATGATTCTCTTTAAGTCTTGGAAATGGTCGTCGGGAGACATGGAATTTTCCATACCGAAATAATTGTACTTGATGTTGTAGTTTCCTACATCAACGATTATAAACAAGTCCTTGCCACGAACAGTAGACTTGATGAGACCCTTTCCGTCGCCGGAAGAAAAACGAGGACACTCGCTCTCAATAAGAAAAGTATCAGTTTCATAGCCTGCCTTTGCCGACCACTCTACGAGGTACTTGTCGATTTTATCGCCGATTTCCTTAACGCTCTCCATAGCGATAATGCCTATCGGCGGTACGTTTGACTGACTGAATAAATTTTCACTTGAAGCTATCATTAAAAATCTTTCCTTTCGCTTTTTTATTATTTACAGAAATTTTCGATATAGCTTTCTATATCTTCCGCAATAATCTGCTTTGCAACGTCAGCGTTTTCCACTTCATTGACTGCCGTTGTCTTGTGTTCGAGTTCCTTGTATACTGAGAAGAAATGGCTCATCTCGTCAAAGATATGAGTTGGTATCTGGTCAATATCCTTGTAGATATTGTAGTTAGGGTCATCAAACGGAATGGCAATAATTTTGTCATCGTGGTGACCGTTGTCAAGCATTCTTATAACGCCTACCGGATAGCATTTTACAAGGGTAAGCGGTATGAGCTTTTCAGAACAGAGAACAAGCACGTCAAGGGGGTCGTTATCGTCTGAGTAAGTTCTGGGGATAAAGCCGTAGTTTGCCGGATAGTGAGTAGAAGTGTGCAGGATTCTGTCCATTTTTATAAGACCGGTATCCTTATCGAGTTCATACTTGATTTTACTTCCCTTGCCGATTTCTATAACTGCTACAAAGCTTTCGGGAGTAATTCTTTTAGGGCTGATTTTGTGCCAGATATTCATTTGGTTACCTCCGCATAAATCCGGATTTTTACAAGCCGGAAAAATATTATCTGCTACTAATAAGTATACCATGTTTTCACAATTTGTCAATAACGCTGTGAAAATTCGGCAATATGATGTAAAATATCAAAAATTACGGAAAAACTTTCAGCTTTTGTCACCTCTAAAAGCATATTTACATGGAGAAAAAACAGAGACCGAAAAATTATATTAACAAATAATGAATTAGTCTGATTATTAATATATTATAATTCTATTGATTTTTTCTGAAAATTACTGTAGAATATATATAAAGAGTTTTTTTAAGGAGATGATACTATAATGCCCGTTTACAGAATTGCAGTAATTATCGCAGGAATTGACCAGAGCTATCAGAGTGCAATCCTGAACGGTATTTCTGCCTCTGCCACTGAATGTTCAATAAATGTAGAAGCCTTTATATCTTTTATCGGGTCAATGGGCAACCCAGTACATGATACAGGAGAATTTAATATTTTTAATCTCCCCGATTTTAAAAATTATGACGGTG
The DNA here is from genome assembly GCA_023667045.1 of Ruminococcus flavefaciens. Classification (GTDB taxonomy): domain Bacteria; phylum Bacillota; class Clostridia; order Oscillospirales; family Ruminococcaceae; genus Ruminococcus; species Ruminococcus flavefaciens_AC. The sequence goes on from JAMPAU010000001.1 coordinate 755,267, forward strand.
CTATACTTCTTACCAATACTATTGACTATCCGCCTGTTGTTGAAAGCATTCTGAACCGTATAAAAGAAGCCGGAATACCCGCAGTAAGCATGGATAATGATATTCCCGAATTATACCACATAGGCATTGACAATAAAAAAGCTATGCGGAAAATCACTGAACATATGATTAAAAAACACGGTTTTACAAGATTCAGCTATATTTCCGGTCCTGCCGATAATCCGGAAAGTGCCGACCGCCTTAACTCTTTCCGTGAGGTTCTTTCGGAAAACAACATAAGCATTGACGAAAAAAATATATTCTATGGGGATTTCCGCTCGCCGTCCGGAAAAAGCGGTGCGGAATATTTCCTAAAAACATGGACTGAACTGCCCGACGCTGTTATATGTGCAAATGACGTTATGGCGGTATCTGCTATAAACCGTCTCACAGAAGCCGGCTACAGAGTACCGGAAGATATAGCCGTGACAGGATTTGACAATACATACAATTCACATAATTACCAGATAGAAATAACATCAGTAGACCGACCGCTTGAACTCTCCGGACAACTTGCCTGTAAAATGCTTTTCAATCACTTTAATAATATCCCCCAGGAAAGAAGTATTATTCTCGATATGTCGGCAAGATTTACTGAAAGCTGTGGCTGTTCTGCAATAAATCCCCCTAATCTTAATGATTTCCGTGAGTTCAACTACCATAACTATACACGTCTTGAAAAATCACATAGCTATATGTCTCTTTTCAATCACCTTTCATGCGTTCTTCTCGGAAGTAATACATATGAACAGTATATAGAATGCCTTAAAAATTTTGTCGGCGAAATACGACCGGAAGAATTTTATTTTTGTCTGTGCGAAAACTGGAATGCTGAATCTCTCACAGATGAAAATTCCTATCAAGAAAGCGAAGACGCACCTATACCGTCTGAATATACCGAAAATATTATTGTGCCTATTTCATACAAGCAGGGAATATTCTATGACAGCATAACCATAAAAAAGAGCGACGTTCTGCCACCTCCGGCAAAAACAGTAAAATCTGGGCGTTTCTATTACCTTGTTCCTCTGCATTTCGGTACACGCTGTCTCGGATATATGGCAATCCTAAATCCACGCATAAATCTGCACAACTCAATGTTTGAGACATTATGCATAAATATAAGCAATTCACTTGAAAATATAAGAAAACTCATGTGTCTTAATACCGCCGTCAAGCACCTGCGTAAACTCTATGCACAAGATACATTCTCCGGAATATACAACAGAAACGGCTTTATCAATGCGACCCGTGAAATATACAACAACTGCATAGCAGAACAGCGTGACATTATGCTTATGTTCATAGACCTCGACGGACTGAAAGGAATAAATGATACTTTCGGTCACGATGTGGGCGACGTGGCTATATGCAATATCGCTGACGTTCTGCGTATCTCATGCACTGAAAATGAAATATACTGCCGTTTTGGCGGTGATGAGTTTATAGTTTTCGCCTCAGACTACGGCGAACACGATGCAATAAAGCTCACTCAGAAAATAGAAAACAACATAAAAAAAATAAACGATACCAAACTATACCCCTTTGAACTCAATGCAAGCACTGGATATATAATAGCACGTCCGAAACAGAATGAAGGCATATTCCATTTTGTAACTGAGGCTGACAAGGTAATGTATAAGCAGAAAAGACGCAAGAAACTTTCAAAATACCTAAAATCATAAAAAAGGACTGTTTTTCACAACAGTCCTTTTTATATCACATAGAAAGGATGATTTCCTTTCCGCTTTTCTGATACTGCTCGACTTCAACTCCGCACTTCTTAAACAAAAACTGCGAGGCTGTTACGTTGTCAGTGCCGTCATATTTATTGCTGTAATAAACAACCCTCTTTATTCCGGACTGAATTATAGCCTTTGCACATTCATTGCAAGGAAAAAGAGTAACATAAAGCGTACAGCCTTTGAGGTCAGCGGAATTTCTGTTCAGAATGGCGTTGAGTTCCGCATGACATACAAACGGATATTTTGTATCAAGTGAAGACTCCGCACTGCGTTCCCAAGGCATTTCGTCATCGTCACAACCTGTAGGCATACCATTGTAGCCTACCGCAACTATCTTGTTATCGCCGTTTACTATACACGCCCCTACCTGAGTAGAATTATCCTTGCTTCTTTCGGCAGAGAGCATTGCCACGCCCATGAAATACTCGTCCCAGCTTATGTAATCGGTTCTTTTCATTGTAAAAACTCCTTTCAGAAATTATAGTAATTATACCATAAAAGCCGTAATATGTCAAGACTACATGAGAGGAGCAATTATTTTAAGAATACCGCCCCAGAACTTATAGAAAAACTTTTCTTTCTTTATTGTCTCTGGAGTAACTTCACGGCACTTTTCAAGCGTTTCACTGAAATCACGCTCAATATCCGAAATGCATTCAGTTTTATACATATATGTTGCACATTCAAAATGATGATAAAGACTGCGGTAATCAAGGTTTATAGTACCGACTACTGCCTTTTCATCGTCGCAAGACCATACTTTAGCATGAACGAATCCTGGTGTATACTCGTATATCTTCACGCCGGACTTTATAAGCGACTTGTAATGAGACTTTGCAAGTGCATAAGCCATTTTTTTATCGGGAATACCTGGCAGGATTATTTTAACGTCAACACCTCTCTGTGCCGAAAACTTTAGGGCTGTTTCAAGTGCGTCATCCAGAATAAGATAAGGTGTCATTATGTGGACATAATCTGTAGCACGGTTGAGAATATCCATATATACGCTCTCGCCCACCTTGTAATCATCAAGTGGCTGGTCGGCATACGGCATAATGTAGCCTCTGCTTTCGGGATTTTTGTACACGTCTGTAATGAACTCATCCCACTGAGGAGTTTTTTCATTTATATTCCACATCTGAAGAAACATCAGAGTAAAACTCTGCACTGCCTCGCCTTTCAGCATAACAGCCGTATCTTTCCAGTGACCGAAACGTTCTATTTTATTTATATACTCGTCAGCAAGGTTTATACCGCCGTTGAAGGCAACCTTTCCGTCTATCACAAGTATCTTGCGGTGGTCACGGTAATTATAGTGCGTGGAAATAAAAGGTCTTATAGGCGAAAAGTTCTTGCATTTTATGCCGAGTTTACCGACACGCTCCGGATAGTCAAAAGAAAGAGTAGAAATCTCGCACATTCCGTCATACATCACACGGACATCAACACCCTGTTTTGCTTTTTCCTCAAGAATGCCGAGAATCTTTCCCCACATATAGCCCTCGTCAAGTATGAAATATTCAAGAAAAATAAATTTTTCTGCCTTTGAAAGTTCGTCAACGAGTGCGTCAAATTTTTCCTCACCCGACGAAAAATATGTAACGTCGGTATTGGCATACACCGGAAAACAACCGCTTTTATTTAGATAACTGCACAAATCGTCAGTACATGAGTTTACTATATCGGGACAGTTTATCACTTTGCCGTCCTGAGCGAGCTTATCCTTTGTTTCGGTAACAAGATAGTTTACACGTTCTTTCAGTGTGTAGTTGCCTATATCTTTTCTTGTGAACCACAGCAGAATAGTAGCCGGAACAGGCGACATCATTATTATAAAAAGCCATGTAAGCTTACTGGAAGAATCCATTTCAGAGCTGAAAAGATATATCACCATTATTATTGAAAATAAAGTCTGAAATACACTGAAGTGCGGAAAATATTCATAAAACCATGCATAGATGACAAGAAGCATAAGCAACTGAAATGCAATCAACGCACCTATTATAAGCAGACGGCTGAATATAAGTCTAAGCAGACCTTTCTTTTTCTTCGGAATAAGCCGTATTATTTTTTCCTTTTCCATTAAATCTCCTTTCTGTCATATGAATAAATTTATTAAGGTTTTCAGCTTTTGTCAGTGCTGTCTGCAAATCACCTCTCTTTTTTTGGGACAGAAAAATCAATCTCCGATACGTCATCACTCCAATCCTATCTGCCTCTGCTTATTATATCACATCTGCACAGATATGTCAATATATGCCGGATAAGCACTTCTGTAAAAAAATCTTTCACAGAGCCTTGACAAATGCTGAAAAGTATGATATTATAATCAAGCAGGGTATCTTTACCCTGTATTATTTGGATATTAGTTAGCTTCAACTAACTAATTTCAGAAAGAAGGAGATATAATGTTTCTTGAAATCAGTGGCATCAAAAAACACTTCGGTGAGGGCGAAAGCAGAGTTGAAGTGCTAAAAGGAATTGACGCAAGCATTGAAAAGGGCGAAATATGCGTTCTTCTTGGTCCTTCGGGTTCAGGAAAATCCACCCTGCTCAATATCATAGGTGGCATAGACAGTGCGGACAGCGGTTACATATCAATAAACGGTGAAAAAACCGCCGACATGAGCGAAAAAAATCTCACACTTTACCGCCGTAAACATCTGGGGTATATCTTTCAGATGTATAATCTTATTCCTAACCTAAATATAAAGGAAAATATTGAAGTCGGTGCATATCTTAGCGACAATCCGCTTGACGTGGACGAAATACTTAAAACTCTCGGTCTCTATGAACACCGCCACAAACTGCCTAATCAGCTATCCGGCGGTCAACAGCAAAGAACGGCTATCGGACGTGCTATTATAAAAAACCCCGATATTCTGCTGTGCGATGAGCCTACAGGTGCTTTGGACTACAAAACATCAAAGGAAATACTAAAGCTCATTGAAAACCTTAATCAGAAATACGGCAGTACCATTGTTATGGTAACTCACAACGACGCAATAAGAAATATGGCTGACAGAGTAATAAAACTTCGTGACGGCGTAATACGCAAGAATTACACCAATGAAGAAAAAATCTCTGCTGAAGACCTCGACTGGTAAAGGAGGAAGTTTATGAAAAATCCTCTTACCAAGAGATTTCCGAAAGAAATTAAAAGCGAATTTGGAAAGTATTTTATAATCTTTATTTTCATCGCCGGCACAATAGCTTTTGTTTCGGGCTGGAATGTAGCCGGAAACAGTATGGCAACCGCCTATGACGAGGGCTTTGAAAAGTACAGCATTGAAGACGGAAACTTTGAACTCTATTCAGAGGCTGACAATGAACTTCTTTCGGCACTCGAAGATGACAGTCTAAAAGTATATGAAAACTTCTACAAAGAACGCAGTACAGAAGAAATCGACAGCACGCTGAGAATATTCAAAAAGCGTGACGAGGTAAACCTTGAATGCCTTATGGACGGTGAATTTCCGGAAACAGACAGCGAAATTGCAATAGACAGAATGTATGCAGACAATAATGAAATCTCTGTCGGCGATACTCTCACATTAGATGGCAGTGAATTTACAGTAAGCGGTCTGGTGGCTCTCTCGGACTACAGTGCATTGTTTTCAAGCCCCTCTGATATGATGTTTGATGCTGTTAAATTCGGCGTTGCTGTAGTAACAGAAGACTGTTTTGATTCTTTCGGTGAAAATGGTCTGCATTACGACTATTCATGGAAGTACAGCGAACGTCCCGAAGACGATACTGAAGCAAAAGAACTTTCAGAAGATTTTCTTGAAAAGCTCGCCGAACAGTCAGCCATACACGGAAACGCTGTTACAGGATATATCCCCGAGTACACAAACCAAGCTATTATCTTTACTGGAGACGATATTAAAGGCGACAATACATTCATAAATATGTTTCTTTATATAGTGGTGGCAATTATTGCTTTTGTATTTGCAGTCATAACAGGAAACACAATAGCGAAGGAATCAACGGTAATAGGCACTCTCCGTGCAACAGGCTACTCAAAGGGCGAACTTATCCGCCACTACATGACAATGCCGATGATTGTAACGCTTGCCGGTGCGGTTGTCGGAAATATACTCGGTTATACTCTTTTAAAGGATTTCGCCGCTTCTGCATACTATGGAAGTTACAGCCTGCCGACCTATCAGACATTATGGAATCCGACAGCCTTTGTGAATACAACCGTTATACCGCTTGTAATCATGTGTGCGATAAACTTCATAATGCTCTCAAGAAAACTGAGTCTCTCACCGCTTAAATTCATACGCCGTGACCTCAGCAGAAAACCAAAGAAAAAAGCCTTTAAACTTAACACCAAAATAGGAATCATGAAACGTTTCAGACTGCGTGTTATCTTCCAGAATATCCCGAATTATGTTATTATTTTTGTCGGTGTATTCTTTGCCAACGCTATACTTATGTTCGGTATGCTCTTTACTCCTATGCTTGACAAATATCAAGATGATATAACTTCAAATCTTCTTGCAGAACACCAGTATATGCTTAAATCTCCGGTGGAAACAACCAACGAAACCGCTGAAAAATATACTGCTGATTCTTTTAAAACTCCAGAGGGAAAAATTCCGGCAGAAGACGCTGTTATATACGGAATAGAAGAAAACAGCAGATATGTGGATATTGATTTCGGCGACGGCGTTTATATATCAAATGCCTATGCAGAAAAACACGGCATAAAAACAGGCGATGAAATCACTCTCAACGAAAGATTCGGGGACAGTGAGTATAAATTCAAGGTTGACGGAATCTATTACTATCCTGCCTCAATTGCAGTATTCATGAATATATCTGACTTCAACAGCACATTTGAAAAGGATTCGGATTATTTCAGCGGATATTTTTCAGAAGATGAAATCACCGATATAGACAGTGCCTATATCGCCTCTGAAATAACAGAAGACGACCTAACGAAAACTTCACGTCAGCTTAAACTCTCTATGGGCAGTATGATGAATATTTTTCTTGTTTTCGGCGTTGTGATGTTCACAATGATAGTATATCTGCTTTCAAAGCTCATCATTGAAAAAAATTCACAGTCAATATCAATGACTAAAATATTAGGCTATACAAACAATGAAATAAACAACATATACATAATGACAACTTCTATTGTTGTACTTCTTTCAATGCTTGTTACTATTCCGATTGTAAACATTGCTCTCAAAGTGGCATTCAAGTATTTTCTTCTTACATATTCCGGCTGGTTGCCTTATTACGTTGCACCGTCGGTATATATCAAAATGGCAATAATGGGAATTGTTTCATATTCAATCATAGCATTCTTCCAGACAAAAAGAGTTAAAAAAGTTCCTATGGCTGACGTGCTTAAACATTCAGAATAATAAGTAAAAAATACCTCTGAAAGACAATACATAATCTTCAGAGGTGTTTTTTTTGCTGATTAAAGATAAGCCGATTGACTTGAAAAGGAAAATATGATATAATAAAAAAATGAACCGTACCTATCAAGAGGGAGAGTATTATTAATGAACCTTGAAATCACAAACAGAATACTGAAAAACGAAACATACCGCAAAGAACTTGAAAAGCTGAAAGCACTCGAAAAAGACCGTGTTTTCTGCGGTCACGGCATTGAGCATTTTCTTGACGTGGCAAGAATAGCTATGATTATATGCACGGAAAAGGGCATTGACGTAATGCCGGATTTGATTTATTCTGCTTCCCTGCTCCACGATATAGGACGTTCAAGAGAATACACTGAAAACATTCCGCACCATATTGCAGGAAAAGAAACAGCGGAAAAAATCCTTGAAGAAGTGGAATGCTGTGAGGATATGAAAAAAAGCATTCTGAGCCTTATAATAAATCACAGAAATCAGAAAAACGAAAAAGATACTCTGGAAAATATCTTCTACATTGCTGACAAAAAGTCACGCCTGTGCTTTGCCTGTGAATCACATGATATATGCAACTGGTCGGAAGACAGAAAAAATCTTAATATCGAGGTGTGAATATGCTGATAGGAAACAAAAATTTTGATTTGGATAACAACTGCTATATAATGGGTATACTCAATGTTACACCCGATTCTTTTTCAGACGGCGGAAAATTCAATAATATTGATTCTGCATTAAGGCATACCGAGCAGATGATAAATGACGGTATGGATATTCTGGACATAGGCGGAGAATCAACACGTCCCGACTATACAAAAATCTCAGACGAAGAAGAAATTTCAAGAATAGTGCCGGTTATCGAAGCGGTAAAGCAGAGATTTGATATTCCTGTTTCACTCGATACGTACAAACACAGAGTTGCAGAGGCAGGAATAAACGCCGGTGCTGACCTTATCAATGATATATGGGGTCTGAAATACGATGGCGGTGAAATGGCAGAGCTTATTGCCGGAAAAAATATCCCATGCTGTCTCATGCACAACAGAAAAAACAAATACTATATAAACTTCATGGAAGACGTTATTTCAGACATGAAACAAACCACAGACATTGCCCTCAGAGCAGGAATAAAAAAAGACAACATAATACTCGATATAGGAGTGGGATTCGCTAAAAGCTATGAAAACAACCTTGAATCCATAGACCGCATTGATGAATTTCGTGAACGTCTTGGCTATCCGGTTCTGCTGGGTACTTCACGCAAGTCTGTTATCGGTCTCGCTCTCGGACTTCCGGCAGACCAGAGAACAGAAGGTACGCTTGCCACTACTGTAGCCGGAGTAATGAAAGGCGTATCAATAGTGAGGGTTCACGATGTAAAGGAAAACGCAAGAGCCGTTAAGATGATAACGGCAGTAATGAAAGGATACTGATATGGACGAAATCCGCATTGATAATCTTAAAATATTTGCACATCACGGAGTTTTTGAACACGAAAACATAAACGGTCAGAACTTCTATGTAAACGCCGTACTATATACAGATACCGAAAAAGCAGGAATATCCGACGAACTCGAACACTCCACAGATTATGGCAGTGTATGTCAGCTTATCGGAAAAGTTATGACAGAAAATACCTTTAAACTCATCGAAACCGCCGGACAAAAAACTGCTCTTGAAATATTGAAAAACTTTCCGCTGGTAAAAAGCGTTGACATTGAAATAAGAAAACCGGAAGCACCTATTGATATGGATTTTGAATCAGTCTCTGTGAAAATACACAGAGGTTGGCACGACGCTGTGATAGCACTTGGTTCAAATATCGGCGACAGCAGAAACTATATTGAAAACGCTGTAAAACAGTTAAAAGAAAGCGAATATATAAAGGATATTAAAGTTTCTGACTTCATCACCACAAAACCTTACGGATATATCGAACAGTCAGACTTTCTGAACAGTGCGTTATTCTGCCGGACTGTCCTTTCACCACACGGACTTCTTGAACTCATGCACTCCATAGAAAACATCGCCGGACGTACTCGTGAAATACACTGGGGACCTCGCACACTAGACTTAGACCTCATCTTCTATGATAGTAATATAATCGACACCCCCGACCTTACTGTACCTCACATTGATATGCATAACCGCTCTTTTGTCCTTGAACCTGTCAGTCAGCTTGTGCCTTACTACAGACACCCAGTACTAAATATGACGGTTTCACAGCTACTGGAAAGGCTTGACAGAAATGATTAATATAATAGTTGCCGTTGCAAAAAACGGCGTAATAGGTTCAGACGGAAAAATACCGTGGGATATTCCCGAAGACAAAGCGTATTTCAAGAAAATCACGTCCGGCGGTATAGTCATTATGGGTCGCAGGACGTTTGAGGAAATAGGCTCTCCGCTCCCCTATCGCTATAATATTGTGGTATCTGGCAGTAAGGTTTTTCACGGCGAAAATCTTACAACCACCCCCGACCTTATAACCGCTCTGAACACAGCACGCATATATGCACTGGAAAACAACATAAAGGAGATTTTTCTGTGCGGTGGTGAAAAAATATACAAACAGGGTCTTGACTATGCTGACCGCATATACATTACCGAAATAAACACTGAATACGCCGGAGACGTTTTTTTTCCTAAGTTTAATAAAGATGATTTCCGTCTTTCAGAATGCAACTGCACGGAAGACTTACGGCTCTGCTTTAAAGTCTATGAACGCATATAAAAGAAAAAAACTGCTGACAACCGGCAGTTTTTTGTATTATCTAAAAAAACCGCCATGACTTAGCACAGCGGTTATACTGAAAGGAACTATTACACGTATTTACTTTGCGAAATTTTCACCAAATTTTCTGCATTCTTCGAGGTCGTCATCGGACGGAGTTTCATTTATTATAAGACCTTCGCCATTAAAAAGCACTGCACCGTTTCCGCTGACACGTTCTTCCCAGTTACGCATCCATTCGCCGTCTCCCCAGCCGTAAGAACCGAAAAGGGCTATTGTTTTTCCTGCAAGAGAACCCTCTACAGATGTAAAAAACGGCTCAAACTCGTCTTCTTCCAGAATCTCAGCACCCATTGCCGGACAGCCGAATGCGATTCTGTCATAATCGGCGATGCTTCCGCTGAAATCAGAAACAGCGAAAAGCTCTGCACCTGCTCCCTCTGCGATAGCCTGAGCCATCATTTCGGTATTGCCAGTACCGCTCCAGTAAATAACTGCATTTTTCATGATAAAAAACACTCCTTTAATATATTTTCAGTGCCTGATACAAATCAACGCCCTGATTTAATTTATTGCACAGAAAATTTCTGCACCTTACATAATTATTGAATGTGCGTCTTGCCTTTTCTTCGTTTCCGTATACTTTCCAGTAACCGCACAGCTTGTAGTTTCCGCCTTTGTTTTCCATAAAGCCTATAACGTCTTCAATAGGATAATCCAAAAACACGCCTATTTCATGGGGAAAAGTTTCATTTTCAGATATACGCACGCCCAGACGGTTCAGATATTCTTCTGCTGAAAAATCCTCAGAGTAACCGAAATATGACAGCAGACTTTTCACGGCACAGTCGGAAAGACGTTTCTGCATGAGCTTTTCATTATAAATCAGCAAAAGCGAACGTTCTTCATAATCATACAGCTTGATGATTTTTAAATTTTTTCTGTAAGCTCTGCTGTTGAATGTATTGATATGACTGCATATATCAAACTCTGATGTTGAAAGTGAAACAAGACTTGCACATTTTATTCCTAAAAGAGTAGGTGCAGTATGCAATGCAAGTTTCTGACTAAAATTTTTATATTCTGTTTTCGACATAAATTCACCGCCTGCAATAAAGTTAGTTTAATCTAACTATTATGTATTAAAAATAGCAGTTTATTCTGCTTTTTTAAGGTTAGTATCCGCTAACTTGTATATAGTATATCACATTCCGGAAATTTTGTCAAGAGTTTTTTAAAAAAAATTTTCATATCCGGAAGTTTTCTGCATACCGGACATGAAAATACATAAAAGCCTTAATTTTTTATCTGTTATTCTATAATATTAAGTTTTTTAATGAAATTATCTTCTTGAAGATGAGTACGGTATCTTTTAGGAGTAAGACCAGTATATTTCTTGAAATCACGCACAAAATGCGACTGGTCGAAATATTCAAGGTTCACGGCAATCTCTGTAAGCGTATGCCCTAAAGGTTCATTGAGTGCGGAAACAGCATTCTGAAAACGTACTATCTCAGCAAATTTCTTTGGACTGAGACCAGTTTCATTATGAAATAGCTTATCTATATAGCGTTCAGTATAGCCTGTTTCAAGAGCTATTTTTTCTATTGCAATACGTCCGGCAGAGCGGATTATCATATTAGCAGAATGAAGCACAAGCAGATTACTGTTTTCAAGAGGAGACAGTCTTTTATAGATACTCATATATGAACGCATGAAAATACTTATCTGCATACGGAAATCATCTGTACTGCATATACCCTCAGTCATGCGTTTGTCATTTATAAGACTTTCAAAAGGAATCTGATTATTCACGAGTTCTTTCATTATGCCGGATTTTTCCAGAACGGGATTATATCCCGGCAGAAAACGCACGCCGAAATAACATGAATTTTCCCTAAACATCATCATTTCTGATTTAAGGACAGTACCGCAGATTCTCGCATATGGACGTATCGGGTCACAGCAGAATACCATATCCACACAGCCGTCCGGAATCACGTACTGAGGTTCACTGCCTGTCCTGAACTGATAAAAATGTACAATCCCAAGCTGATTTACAATGCATTTTGAATATGATTCAGAAAGAGTCACAAAAAAAGGCTGTTTAGGGGTCATATAAATCTGTTTTTCCATATTTCGCTTCTCCTTTACTATTTTCTGAATAATTATATCACGTCTTACATATAAATGCAATACCCGACGGAAAAAACAGGAAGTCCTGTATTCAGGATTTCCTGTTTTTTTATATTATATAATAAGTAAATTATTTTTCCGGTCTTGTACCTGTGTTGAAATCAGCAGGCATACTTTCAATTTCCGGTTTTGCGTCAAGGTGAAGACGTTCTGCCATTTTGGGATTATGATTAATCTGATAAAGGTCTGTCTCCATTGCCATTACCTCTTTAATCTGATACACCTTAAACAGAGGGCGTTTCATGACATATTTAATCCATATCACCGCATACACTGAAAGCACAGCAAGAACAATCAGAAAAATAGCATATATCTTTTTCTTTACATTCCAGTCAGAATCAATATTGTAAATCATAAATGCATTTCCGATAATGCCTATAACCGGAATCACACAGCCGAGCGGAAGCTTAAAAGTCCTCGGAGCTTTAGGAAGACGTTTCCTTAAAATAATTACATCACAGTGAAGAATGATATATGAAAAAATCCAGAACGTACAGCCTGTCAGAATAAGAAAAGTTAGCTGGTCGCTTGTTGAAAGACCTGTCGCATTTATTATGATAACGGCAAGCGAAACCATAAGCAGTCCAACGTATGGTGTACCACGCTTGTTTTTTCTCATGAAAACGGCAGGAAGAAGATTTATCTTTGCCATTCCTGAACAAATCTGAGATATTGAAAAAAGTGCTGTGTTGATTGTACTGATAACGGCAAGCAGTGAGATAATCGTCATCCATACAGTGCCGAGTTTGCCATAAAGCAATTTTCCGTAAAGTATATGCGGTACGGTACTTTCGCCGAGTTCTTCCCATGGTGTATAGTGGCTGAATCCTATCGTCACAAAAATCTGCATAACGAGAATTGCAACAAGACTTATTACCATACCAAGAGGTACGTTAAAGCGTGCGTTTTTTACCTGTGAAGAAATCGGCACGATAAATTCAACGCCTATAAAAAGGAAAAACGCAAGACCAAGCAGTGAAAATATATCTCCGCAGTTTGAGGAAATAACCGCCTCCTGCTCAACGACTTCTCCAGTACCGAGATTAAGACAGCCCATAATTCCAAGAAATGCAAGCGAACCGATAAGACTGTATGCAACAATATTCTGAATCTTTGCGAACATATCAACACCGAAAAGATTAAGCACGGTAAGCAGTATAACCAGCACAACCGAATAAACCCACCCCGGAATATCTACTCCGGAAAAAACACTGCTCAAAGTATTGCCGAACATAGCCGCCTCAGAACTTCCCATTATCGTCTGACAGGTAAGATAGCCCCCTACCGTGATGACAATTGATACAAAAGGTCCGAAACACGCTAAAGTATACTGTGCCATACCGCCTGTCAGATTCGGCATAAGTGCATTAAGTTCACAGATTGAAAGAGCCGTAAGTATATTGAATGCACAGGCAATCACCATTGTTATAATGAAAGGCGTACCGATTGTGGCTGAACCTTGTCTGATAGAGAGCAGACAGCTTGTTGCTACAATAAGTCCCACACCAGTGGCTACAACACTTGGCAGACCAAGTTTTTTCTCTTTCATAAAAGTTTTCTCCCTTTATTATTTTTCACTTTCCGTCACTGCCTCATAGCCTTCTTCGCCTGTCCGTACACGTATGACGTTAGTTACATCTGAGACAAATATCTTGCCGTCACCGATATGTCCGGTATAGAGTTCTTTCTTGACAAATTCAAGCAGAGACTCTACTTCTTCGGTCGGAAGAACCATCATTACTACCTCTTTAGGCAGAAGACTGATATTCTTCTTTTCCTCCACCTCAAATTCCTGAGTACCATGCTGTACGCCACAGCCAAGTACCTGATATACTGTCATACCGCTGATATGAAACTTTCCGAGTGCTTTTTTCAGCGGTTCGATTTTGGAAATACCCGTAATGATTTCCACTCTTGATAAAGACATAATAAATCCTCCTAAATATATTATTTCAAAAAGAAAAGGTATCGTGATTCCTTACGGATTCCCGACACCTTTGTCCTTTATGGTTATATTCTACCACATACAGCAGAAATAAAATTGTAAAAAACAGAACATCAGAAACGGTCGTATCTGAATGCCGACAAGTCAAGGACTGTTTCCTGCTCAGTAGCAAGCTGTGATAAAAGCAGTCCCACAGCCGGAGCTATGCCGAATCCGTGACCGCTGAAACCACAGGCAAGAATCAGTCCCGGCACTTCGTCTACCTTGCTGATAACAGGTACATGGTCTGCACAGCTGTCCATCCAGCCCGCCCAACTGCGTACAACCTTAATATCTGAAAGTGACGGAAAATAGTGCATGATTCCACGACAGGCAGAAGATACAGCAATGCTTGAAGAAAGAGGTTTGCCGGGCTTTGCATACGGTTCATATCCGGAATTAAGACCGAATACAAAAGAACCGTGATTAGTCTGATGTCCGTAAAAATCAGCGTCGGCAGTACCGAGCATCTGCCAGAACATAGGAGCGACCGCTTCAGTTACGAGAGTTTCCAGAAGAACAGGCTGCATAGGTACGTCAATACCAACAGTAGATGCAATAAACCTGCTTTCATATCCTGCTGAAAGAATAATCTTATCGCCCTCATATATATTGCCGGATTCTGTAACAACCTGTCGTGCCTTGCCTTTGATTTTGCGGATTTCTGTTACCTTTTCGCCGGAAATAAAATGAGCTCCCAGACGGCGTGCCATTTTATAATAACCCATTGTAGCAGTGAGGGGATTTGCATGACCGTCAGTGGCGCACCAGCTTGCACAGGTTACAGCCTCAGAAAGATAAGGGTTTATCTGCCTTGCTTCATAGCCGTCAATCATCTTCACGTCAAGACCGCACTTCACGGCACGGTCAGTGAGACCGTCAAGAATCTGCCTGTGTTTTTCAGTACAGCCAAGACGGAGATTTCCCTGCTGATGATATTCAACGTCAGTATCAAGCATATCTGATAAATCTTTCCAGATATTTTTAATAGCATACATCACAAGAGGCAATTCACGTGGATCACGACCGGACTGACGAACACCTCCGCCGTTTCGTGTAGAGCCACCATTGCCGATATTGTCACTGCCTTCCAGTACAATTACGGAAACACCCTTTTCAGCGAGATTATAAGCCGTTGCACAGCCGATAATACCGCCTCCGATAATAATTACTTCAGCGTTCATTCTGTTTCCTCCTTGTCTTTTGCAAGAATATACATCTCAACCGGACGCATAGGCGACCTGCCTGTTGCCGGCTCAAGTTCGTCCGGTCTCACGCCTAATTCTCTTGCCACAATACCCTTTACAAGCTTTGTACAGGTCTGTCCTTGACATAGACCCATTCCGGTACGCAGATAACGGCGTATCTCTGTAAGAGTAAACATACCGTCATGCACGGCTTTTCTGATTTCGCCCTTTGTGATTTCTTCACAACGGCATATTATTATATCGTCATCGGGTGCAGGAATATACTCACCGATATTACGGTTTCTGTCGTTCATTCTGCATACTCCTTTCTGAAAAATCTTGCTTTCATTGCATACTCTTTTGCGACTTTCATAGTCAGCAGATTTGTATGGTCAAATGCTCCGGCACTTCTCACGCCTACAACTTCCGCCTCACAGATAACCTCGCCTTTTCTGTTGAGAGCAACGCCTTTATCTTTTTTTGCCGGCAAAGGCAGAAACTCATAAGGCAGGGTTATTTCAGCCGTACCGTCTCCGCAGTCTTCATTCACAAGGAAAATAGCCTGTCCGGAACATGAAGCAACACACATACCACAGCCGGTGCATTTTACGTCAGGGTCAACAGACGGAAGTGCAGTAATATTCTTTCCTATTCTTATGCAATGTTTCGGGCAAGCGTCCTGACACGGATTACATGGGATATTCTGAGTGCATTCAATAACAGGGTGAACTCCTGCACTGTGAGTAACTCCCGGAAATCTTTCAATTTCTTCCTCGTCAATGAATCCATGCCGGAGAAGATTCTGTGATATAGCCACGCCTTCTTCTGTCTCCGTAATCATCTTGCCACGCATACCCGGTGCAAACATTCCCTGTCTAAGTCCGTCAAGTGCGGATTTCTGCTTTTCAACCTCTGCCATGCATTCTTCCTGTGTGATAAAGCCGAGCTTTGCCGCTGCGGAAATTCCTGCTATTCTGCCCTCAATCATTGCACTTGAGGCTTCTTCAATTCCGGAAACGTCTCCGGCAACATATATTCCGGAAACAGAAGTTTCGCCGTACTCGTCTGCTATCGGCACAAACCCTGCCTTTGCCGGATTGTCTTCCATTTCACAGCCAGCCATATCGCACAGCTTTGACATAGGCGAAAGACCTACAGCAAGACATATTGTATCAACATCAAAGTGCTTTTCTGTTCCGGCTACAATCTGCCAGTTCTTGTCTACTTCTCCTATAGTAACGCCTGTTACATGGTCATCGCCGTCTGCCGAGACAATCGTATGTGAAAGGTAAAAAGGCACTCCGCAACGTGCGACTTTCGAGGCGTGTACTCCATAACCGCCGATACGCTGAGATGCGTCAGCCAATGCAACCACTTCACAGCCTGCCTGCAACAACTGAAAACTTACAACAAGACCTACATTTCCCGAACCAAGCATAAGCACACGCTTGCCAGGCAGAGTGCCATGCAGATTCATCATAGTCTGTGCCGCACCTGCTCCGATTACGCCGGGAAGTGTCCAACCGTGAAAAGTCACCATGTTTTCGCTTGCACCTGTAGCAATAAGAATTGTATCTCCCTTTACGTGTTCTATATGTTCGCCGATTTTCACGGTTACTTCCTTTTCCGGAAAAATTCCTGTCACAATGGCATTCAGAACAACTTCAACGCCAAGTGCAGAGGCTTCAGCGAGCAACTCCTCTCCTATCTTAAAACCACGTATCTTTGCCTTGTGTTCCTTAGAACCGAAAAATTTATGAATCTGTTTGAAAAGCTGACCGCCGGGCTTGGCGTTTTCGTCGTATACAATAACGTGCATACCACGCTTTGATGCCTCAATGGCGGCAGAAAGACCAGCCGGACCTGCTCCTACTACAATCATGTCATAACGTTTCATTTTTCACATCTCCCTCCGGTGATTCTGCACTTACACCATACTGTGTGCGTATTTCCATGCCTTCCTCTAAAGGAGTAATGCAGGTGCGGACATTAGGCTTGCCATTTACTACCATAACACAGTCCGTACAGCGACCTATAGCACAGAATATTCCTCTCGGCTTGTGTTCTTTTTTCGTGTAGCGGTGAACCATAACACCAGCGTTTTTGAGAGCTATAGCGATAGGTTCTCCGGCATATCCGCTGAGAGTTTTTCCGTCAAAGGTAAAAGAAACCGTATCGCCTTTGTCGTATGTACCAAGAATAGGGTGTTCCTGTATTCTCATAACTTTTTCCTCCTGCCGTCATATCATCTGCGGAGAATCCCACAGTTTTAGTTTTGTGCCTATGCCTTTTTCCAGTGCATTACGGTAAACAACAGTACCCCATGCTATATCTTCAACAGGCATACCGCCTACCGAATAAACAACTATCTCGTCTTCTCTGCGGTGTACCGGAATTTTACCGGTCAGCACATCGCCGAGGTCGTCAATCTGCTCTGATTTCATTTTTCCCTCTGCAATCAAGTCCATAACACGAACTGCCGGAATAGGAACTGTATTGTATGCATTGGGTTTCATTTCTTCTTCCCAAGCCTCATAGAGCATGATGTTATCGGTTACTGTCCTTGCACGGTTTATAATAAAGTCGTCGTCAAAACGCAATGCAGCGGTAGAGCATATAACAGCACCGGACTTTATCCATTCTTCTGCAATATATGGGTATTCTTCGGGATTGCCTGTAGGCGTGGAGGTGCTAGCGTAAACAATATCCGAATCACGTACAGCTTCCTCTATCGTATCAACCGCAAATACATTTAACTGCGGATATTCTTCTTTTGCATAATCAACAAACTTCTGCAAAGAATCTTTTCCCCTGCCCTTTATCTTGACGGTTTTAATATCAGGGCGTACCGACATAACAGCCGAAAGAGCGGTTTTACTCATAACTCCCGGTCCGATTATGCCGACTGTTTCAGCGTCTTCCCTTGCGAAATATTTATATCCCACACCCGGTACAGCTCCGGTACGATATGCCGAAAGAATATTAGCGGACATATAAGCCAAAGGCACGCCAGTGTCCTTGTCGTTCAGAGTAAGCATAAGCACTGAGCGTGGCAGACCTTTTTCTTTGTTGGCACAGTTTGAGCCGTACCATTTCATACCAGCCATATCGAACTTACCACCCAGATAAGCCGGCATTGCCATGAAACGCCTGTCCGGACCATCTACCGGCATTTCCGGAAACGGTGAAGTCTCCGGAAACATCACCATACAGCCATGTGAGTTTCCGTTTGCACCACCCATGCGGTAATTGCCGACTTTCATCAGCCTGAACATTTCTTCCATAGCCTCTATACAGCCTGCCATATCCTTTACTCCAGCAGAAATCATATCGTCTTCATTTAAATACAGAAATTCGACTTTAGGATAGCCCATTTATATTTCCTCCATGATAATAAAATAAAAAAGGAGTACGAATCATCTCTGATACGAACTCCTTTGTTCTGTGCTTATTATACTGCTTTTCAGAATAAAAAAATTGTAAAAAACGGAACTGCTTATTATTACTGCCATGACCGACATAAACAAAAAAAGACACGCCATTTCCTCTCAGAAAACGACGTGTCTTATATGGTCTGAGTGACGGGACTTGAACCCACGGCCTCTACCACCCCAAGGTAGCGCGCTACCAACTGCGCCACACCCAGACTTTTTGTTGATTACCTCAACCAACGTATATTATTATAGCATATGTTTTTCAATTTGTCAAGGCTTTTTTGAAAAAAATTTCCAAAAAAATATTATTTTTTATTTTAAGCAAAACAATCAACGATATACTGCTGAAAACGGACTGTCTAAAAAAACAGTCCGCTGATAATCACTGAGATTTTTTATGCAGTTTATTGAATACGCCGTAAATCACTATAAAACAAATGCCTATAAGCAACACGGCAATGTGTACCGCCATGAAAGCCTTAGTAAGTCCGTACATAGCACCAGTAAAAGTTCTGAATACCTGTGGCTGTTTGATAACAAACGCATCAAAATAATTAGAGCCGACAAGATATGCACTCGGTACAGTACCCAGCAGACCGGCAACAAGTGCTGAAACTCCTGCCCAGTAAAGTACGCTGGAAATACTCTTTACATTCACAAGTATCAAAAGCACTGCAAGAAATGCTGACACTCCTATACATACCGCCATAATTTTTCCGATACGGCTGTATATGCTTGAAACTTTTGATAATACCCCATGTTCCTTTAATGTAGAATACTTATATATATCACAATAGTTTCCGGTTACACGATAGGCATTTTCTATTGTGCTTGAAATCTTCTTATTGTATACATCATCTTTTTCGTAATTGTTAGCGTCGGCATAACTACTGAAAAAATCTTCTATACTCTTTTCAAGGTTTTCATTTTTCGGGACTTCAACATCTGCCTGCTCACCCGACTTCAATGAAGTGAAAAGTGCTTTAGTGTATATATCTGTCACTTCATGTATATAGCTTTCGTCAAGTGCGTTCATGTATACGTCTGCCGGAATGCCTGTAGTATTATACTGTCCGGCGAAATACTTTTGCAGTTCTCCCCTTGCTGACGAATATATATTATTTTCCTCAGCAAGCTGAATACTCTTTGTTTCTGTAACGTTTATCCGGACAATTGCCACAAATGCAGTAGCTATTATCATAAAGACAAGCAATACCGATATTAAAAGCGACAAAATGTAGGTGCTTAACTTTTTCATTCCTGCACCTCCCCAGTATAGAATTTCTTTTTGGTGAGTTCGCATATAACGCCCACTCTGCCGTCGGGAGAGCCTAAAATATCCTTTTTGCAGGTATAGAGGGTAAGCTTTGTCTCCTCAGACGGAACAACGTACTTGTCATTGTCTTTATTAAATTCGATAAGTTCCTTTACCTTATAAGTAAACTGTCCATAATTGGTATTTATTGTAATAACGTCTCCAACTGTCAGACTGCTAAGTTCTGAAAAGAAAGTATCTTCATGAGCAGATATAACTGAGTTGCCGTCTTCTCCGATAACCACAGAACTGCTTGACTGACACGCACCTCTTTCAAAAAGCTCGCTGTCACTGCCCCAGTATACAGGCACGTCAACACTAAAAGAGTCGCTTTTTATTATGGCATAGAGTTCTGCAAACTGTGGGCGTATAATCTCTCCAGTTTCGTCAGTTTCGCCGGAAAAATCCTCTTTGATTTCATTTTCCCTTATAACAAGACCTCTCGTACTGCCGTCGGGATTTATCTTAAAATCGTCCATAAAAGCAAGATTAAGATATACTTTAACTTTATCATACGGCTTTATCATGGTAACGATAAACACCCCTAAGCATATTAAGCACACGATAAAGGGGGTTATTATATGGAGTACTTTTTTTGAACTTTCTTTCATTTTTCCTCTCCGGTTCTGAAATATTTTGCAACAACAGCGAGAAGTATTCCGGCAACTGCTATAAGTCCGGCAGACAGTGCAAAAAGCCCCCTGCGGTCGTATCCAGTATCTTCAACCAGTGAAGAACCTACGTTAGCCATGCCGACAAGTTCGCCCTCGTCGTTTCTCATAGAAAGTGAAATATTATCGTCGCTGATTTCCTCAACGCTGACGTTTACGCCGAGTGCCTCGCTTGCATTCACCATAGAATCAACAACTTCTGCTTTCTGCTCAACCGGAAGCTGTTTCATAATACTTTTCTTTTCTTCCGGCGTAAGATTATCAAGGATAACCTGTTGCTGTTCTGGCGTAAAACTGCGTATATAGTCCATTTTTTCGTCATAGGAAAGCTTAATGAAATCACTGGTGGGGATTCTTGTAAAAGAAGAACCGTCGCTCATCTGTAGGGTAATACCGCCGGAAACGTTATTGTCATCTGGAGAATCCGGTTCAGTTATGACTTCTCCGCCAGAAGATGTCGTAGTAGTAGTGGTTGTAGTCGGCTGAGGATTCTGCGATGCAGTGGTTAGAAAAATACCCTCTGCTTCGTAAAGTTTATAAATAGCATAGTCCAAATCCTCCTCGGTGTATTTACCTGGATTGGCATAATACTCATTATATCCCTGCTGAATAGTTTCCTCAGGCTGACCCAACTCTCTCGCAACCCTCGCCACATCGTCTATAGTTGTCGCATTAGCGGTCATAGAACATAAAAGCATTCCTGCCGTTATACCTGCTCCGACCGCTAACTTTATAAAAGATTTATTTCTCATTATAACATAACCTCCTTAATTCCATACTTCAATTATATCTTTTTTCGGCTTTATTGTCAAGCAGAATAATAATTTTAACATATTTTCAGAATATCATCACAAAAATATCAAAATTTTTTTCAAAAAACTCTTGACATTTCAGTTTTTATGTGATATACTATTAAAGTAAGTTTGAGACAAATTAATTATGCCGCTGTGGTGGAATAGGCAGACACAAGGGACTTAAAATCCCTCGGAGTAAAATCCGTACCGGTTCAAGTCCGGTCAGCGGCACTATAAGTATTTTATCCTGTATTTCAGCATTTTGAATGACTGTTAATGACTTATAGTAGAAAATCTTCGTTGAGTTTGAAAATTTTTTACTGTCTACTGCATCTCAGTTCATTGGTTCATTTTTTTAACTTTGGCAAACGTAATGGACTTTTATCTTGTATTTTTTATATTTTGTCGTTTTGGTGAATATTCAGTTTTTTGTCAGCGACATTTTAAACAACATAAAATCGGACTTGTTGAAGTTCGGTTTTATTTTTTTAACCGAAATTTTTCTACCATACAGCCAAAACTATTTTATGCCTCACCCTGATTTATAGTATTACCATTTTCATCATATTCAATGTATTTGTAGTGGCAATCATTTTTATAATAATTTCTTATCCTCTTTATTAATCCATTTTCATACCATTCATATGATTTTCCGACTAAATTTCCCTTATTAAATACTCCGTAGCTTTTAGGTTTGCCAGAAAGATAAAAATCAACAGATAATCCATGTTTTTTACCATTTTCATAATATGAATAATATGCAAGGATATCATTATCATATATCTCATATAACAGCCCTGTAAAAAGAACTCCTTCACAATTACCTATCAAGTAATCACACCAACAAATTTCTTCACCGTCAAAATATGTTCCATGTTCAATAACATATTCTTTTGATAGTATATTCAATTCATTTGGTTTCATAATTCCTCCAAAGTATTTCAAATTATTTTGAATTAAAAGCAACATATCATATCAAATGCAAATTAATGACTAATTGTGTTCGCTGTCAGACCGCTGTTGTATTTGTCGTTGTAGAACTGCTGAATCTGCA
>JAMPAU010000001.1:777918-825075 GCA_023667045.1 Ruminococcus flavefaciens
TTACCTACAACGGCGACAAAAAATCATTTGAGGTGTTTATGGAGTCCATGATTCTAGACTACTTGAATTCATGTAATATAGCCAAATCTGCACCTCCCAAATTTGTTGGTAAGGTAGAAAAAATTACGAAGTCAGTGTGATTGCTGGACTTTCAGAAACGGTTGTGATATGGTTGTCGTAGCATCAGACAAGGTGCTGCGACTGCCAGCTACACAAATTTAAAGGAGGGTATATGATGAGAGCGTGGTTGTACTACAGACTTTCCCGTGACGAAGATGAGGAAATGAACAGCTTACAGAATCAGCGACAAATACTTGTTGACTACGCTGAACAAAACGGTTACGAAATCGTTGGCGAGAGTTTTGATGACAATGTTTCGGGAATGACGTTCAACAGAAAGGGTTTAGGCGAACTTGAAAACGCTGTTGATGAGGGTAAAATAGATGTTGTTTTGGTCAAGGGGTTAAGCAGACTGGGACGTCACAGAACACAGACAGAACTGTTCATAGACCACTTGCGACAGAACAACGTCAAAGTATATTCCGTCACCGAGGGCATTGATTCAACTAACGAAAACGATGATCTTATGATTGGATTCAAGCAAATTTTCAACGATTTCTATGCTAAAGACATAAGTAAAAAGGTTCGCACAGGCATACGACAAAAGCAAAAATTAGGACTTGTAGTTAATCTGCCGATGGGTTATTTCAAGGACAGAAACACTGGAGAGATTCTAATTGATGAGGTAGCTGCCGACATTGTGCGTGAAATATTTCAAAAATACATTTATGGATACGGACTTACAACGATTGCACGAAACCTTAATAAACGTGGAATCAAGTCTCCAGAATATTTTTCACATAGAAAAATCAGTTCTCAAAGAACTGAACTGTGCAAGAAATTTTTATTGGTTCAAACTTCTGTAAAGCGAATACTGAAAAATGAAATTTACACAGGAACGCTTGTAATCATAAAACAATAACCAGTAAAATTTATAAAACAAAGAGCGTTGTTCCTAAATCAGAACAGTACAAACACGAAGAATTTCTCCCTGCAATCATTGATAAGCAAACTTATGAACAGGCGCAGAAATTACTTGAAAGTCGTAAAAAATCAAATGTCAGAGCAAGCAATGGAAGAGCGATTCATCGTTACTGCGGATTAATCAAGTGTGCCGAATGCGGAGCGATATTGATTGCCAAACGTAGACAGTGGCGAGATACTGAATGGGTAGAATACACCTGTAACAGCCATCATCGCTACGGAAAACAATACTGTACTCCACACAGGATTCACGAATCGCAGCTTGATAAATTAATTTATGATGAAGTAAAAACGCTGAAGACAAGAATCGTTGCTGAGAGCGAAAAGTATGATAAGATCGTCAAGGACTGGCCCAGGCAGAAGCCTGTGTATGAACAGAAAATCAAGCAGTACAAAGAAAAAATTTCAGCATTGCAGAATCAGATTGAAGAAATTATAATGGAACGTATTGCAGACAGAGAACATGCTTCTGTTTACAATAGATTGCTAAGCGTGAGGAGGAAATCGACAACTTGCAGAATAAAATTGAAGAAAGTAGACAATTTGATGAGGTAAGCCGACAGAAACGCGACAATCTGAAAAGTACAGCTGATTTGCTTGAAGAAATCATGTCGGAATGTAAAATCAGCGATGCAAATTTGAGAATACTCGTCAAACAGATTTATGTGCATCAGAATGAGGACAAAAGCCTTGATGTGAGGTTTGAATTTAATGGAGATTTTGAGGAGAGTTCAGTAGTTTATACAAATGAGAAATCGGCGTGAACAGCTAAAAAATAATATTAAAAAGTCCCGAAAAATCGGGTCTTTTATCATTGTGTTAGGTCATCACACTGATAGCGGAATATACTTTTCTCACAGTTTCGCTTTGCTATTGTATTTAAACCGAAAGCTGTGAGAAAATGAGAGCTTGCATCAAGTTTATCAATCCTTGCTAACTCGGTTATCTAGCTTAGTGTAAAATAATAGTAGGCAGTATAAAAAAGGGGAGTGTAGCAAAAAAGGAGAGATCAGGTGTAAATTGGACAATAAGGCAGCATATGCACGCTTTGAACCGGCAGGAGATTTCGGGAAACATATGGAAAATGTGACGGCGTCCGTTTACAATACTGACGAAATTGAACTTCGTGTCCAAAAAGGAGACGTAGCGCAGTGGATACAGAAAAACGATAGCTGCAACTGTATTTGCGTACTTGATGAATTTCATAGAAACAAAAAAATTACGGAATGCGTTAGCAATAAAGAAATCGCCGAAAATTTGCGTGAGTTACTTTTGCAGAATCGGTTTGATGAACTTTTGGATTGTATTGAGGCTTACATAAATTCAACTGAGGATGAGCGTGAAAAGGTAAAATCACAGGAGCTTTTCAGCTATTATTTGGAGAACAAGGAGACTCTTGCGGGATATTATGACAGAGGTATTGAGATTCCTCTTACAAAAATACCAGGCATAATCCACCACGTTAATCTGGGTAGCATGGAAGGCAATGTTTTTACCATTATCGGCAACAGAATGAAAGGCAGACGTGCATGTTGGAGCGTGAATGGCGGCAATAACCTTGCGGCTCTGTTGTGCAGGCACTATTCTACAGCAATTCCAACTTCTTTCGAAACATCTGTTATCGATACTGTTGCAGTCCCTCCCCTATCTGCTTCAAAGGCTCCGAAGTACGACGGTAAAGGCTATGAGTTCTATGGAAACGTTACCATTCCAAATGCTCCCTTTTTCATAAAAGTTATTTTTGCTTCCAAGCCCTTATCTGATTTAAAATTCTGATTTTGTACATTTTTCATTATTTTGTGATCTCCTGCCTACTTTTACTTGACACATACGTTATCTAGCTATAGGTTGATATTTTATCAGTTATATGGTATAATTATGTAGAAGCTTATTACGTCTTAAATGGAGGTACATATGAAGATAAATTCTATAAATATTCAAAATTTTAGAAAGCTGCTAAAATGCCATATAGACTTTAGTGAAAAGACTACGCTATTTGTTGGTGCTAATAATAGCGGTAAGACATCTGCTATGGATGCGCTTGGAAAATTCCTCGCTGATTGCAATTTTACATTTAACGATATTACTATTTCTAAACGTGTAGATATTAACAAGATTGGCGACGAATGGAGCCGGGAAAACTGCAATGAGCCTACAGATTTAATAAAGTGGGAACCGCTGGTTCCCAAAATGGATATTTGGCTAGATGTGTCTAATAGTGAGATTCATTATGTAGCTGGAATAATTCCAACTCTGAAGTGGTGCGGCGGAAAGTTGGGCGTCCGCCTATCTTTCTTTCCCAAGAATATCTCTAAGTTATTTGCAGCGTACAGGGATGTCTATTTTGCAGCGCGTAGCACGGAAAAGGCAAAAGAAAACGTAAACGTTAACCTATATCCTAAGGATCTATGCGAGTTTCTTGAACGCAATTTAAATACATATTTTTCAATAAAGGCGTTCATCCTTGATCCTGCAAAATTTAATGAGGATACTCCACAGCCTACACCTTTCGATATGGAGTGCTTTACGGATAATCCACTGAAAGATATCATTAAAGTGGATATGATTGACGCTCAGCGGGGCTTCACAGATCCGGATAGCCCAGATGATGGCGAGCGAGCTAAAAGGCAATTATCGGATCAGATGCGTAGTTATTATGATAAACACCTCGATCCGGAAAAATCTCCATCGCCTGAAGACTTAGGTATACTGGAAGCTGCCGAAGAAGCTAAAAAGACTTTTAACGAAAATCTTGCAGTTAAATTTGCTCCTGCAATCCATGAGTTGGAAAGTCTTGGATATCCAGGAGTAGCTGATCCTAAGCTTACAATTGTTACAAAAATGACTACAGGCGAGGCACTAAAACATGATTCCGCTGTGCAGTACGCGCTCAGTAAAAACGACGATACACTAAAACTGCCAGAAAAATATAATGGATTGGGGTATCAAAATCTAATCTCTATGGTCTTCGATCTCATGCGTTTCAGGGATGACTGGATGCGCGAGGGAAAAGCTAAGCGAGAGAAGGTGAGTGATAATCCAGTAATCGAGCCACTACATTTAGTTCTGGTTGAAGAACCGGAGGCACATCTTCACGTGCAAGTACAGCAGGTGTTTATTCGCAAAGCATATGACGTATTGACTAATCATCCCTTCATCAGAGAGAACAAGCATTTTGATACCCAATTAGTGATTAGCACTCACTCAAGCCATATTGCCCGAGAAACCAATTTTGCTAATTTGCGCTATTTCAAACGACTATCAGAGGGGACGGAAGAGAATATTGCGACCTCGAAAGTAATCAACCTTTCCGAGGTATTTGGCAAAGGCGATGAAACTGATAAATTTGTTACACGTTACTTGCAGACAACTCATTGCGATTTGTTTTTTGCTGATGCCGCTATTCTTGTGGAAGGGGCGGCGGAAAACATGTTATTGCCACATTTTATTCGGAACAAATATCCAAAACTGTATCAAAGATATATATCAATCTTGAGTATAAATGGACGACATTCACATCGTCTTAATCCGTTGATTAAGAAACTATGCTTGCCAACACTCGTTATTGCAGACCTAGATACCGCAGAAAAAGAGGGACATCATAAGGCTGCTTGTCCGGAGCGTGGCAAAGACCTTATTAGTGGTAACTATACTATTACGGGTTGGCTTATAAAAGAAAAAGATTTAGACAAGCTACTATCTGTTCCAGCTACTAAGAAAGAAATCTCTGAAAAAGGTATATGCGAATATTCTATCCGTATTGCATATCAGACGCCAGTAGTGATTAATTATAACGATGCCGACAAAGAAGCTCTCGCAAGTACATTTGAAGATTGTCTTGTCTATACAAATTTTCAACTTTTTAGGGATATGTCTATTGACGATGCAGGGAGTTTAGTAAAAAAAGTGAGTGACAAGATCAAGAGTGCAGGTTCTTTTGACGAATTCCATAAGGATGTATATGATCTACTACGGAATGGAAAATCTGATCAGAAAGCTGAGTTTGCATTGGATCTAATATATGCATTTGACCCTAGTGAGCTTAAAATTCCAGAATATATCGCTGAGGGATTAGAGTGGCTGCAATCTTATTTAAGGCTAGAGGAGTGAAATAATGATAGATTCAACATTAATAGAGAATGACTCTATAAACAACCATATTGACGATCACGTTGACCAAGAAATTCAAGAGTGCTTTTCTGTAGAGCATCCAGAATGCTTCTTTGTATTTGCTGGCGCTGGTTCTGGTAAAACAAGAAGTTTAATCAATGCCCTCACTTTTCTTGATAAAGAGCGTGGCGAAAATCTCGCTATGAATGGTAAGCAAATTGCGGTTATCACCTATACTAATGCAGCATGTGACGAGATATCCAGAAGATTGCAGTACAAGCCAATATTTTCAGTTTCTACAATACATAGTTTTTTGTGGGAGTTAATCAAGAGTTATCAAACAGACATTAAAGAATGGGTTAGGCAATCTGTTGAGGCGGAAATAAACGAACTTGAAGAAAAGCAACTTAAGGGTCGTGGCGGTAAGGCGAGTGAAAAAAGGGCTGAAGATATTATGCGAAAAAAAGAACGCCTTGAGAAAATCGAAACGGTAAAAAAGTTCTCTTATAACCCCAATGGCGACAATGTCGGTTACGATTCGCTGAGTCATAGTGAAGTTATTAAAATGAGCACTGATTTTATTATGACGGAGCCAACGATGCAGAACATTTTGGTAGCAAAATATCCAATCTTGCTCATTGATGAAAGCCAGGATACTAAAAAAGAATTAATTGATGCCCTGTTTGACGTATGCGAAAAACATAAGGGCGAATTTATAGTTGGCATGTTCGGCGATACTATGCAAAGAATTTACAATGACGGAAAAGAAAACCTCGCAGGCTGCATTCCCGATGATTGGGCTAAGCCGACAAAGGTTATGAATCATCGAAGCGCTACGCGTATAGTTAAGCTGGCAAACGCAATCAGAAGTACGATTGATGAACAGAAGCAAAAAGAGAGATCCGATGCGAATCCGGGAATAGTAAGGCTGTTTATTTCTTCAGCTGCTGCTGAAAAGGATGACATCGAGGAGAGGATTGCGCAAAGAATGGCAACAGACACTGGGGACGATGGTTGGAAAGATAAAACTGCATATAAAAGCTTAATTCTTGAGCATCACATGGCTGCCAGCAGATTTGGCTTTTCTAACTTATATACGCCGTTGAACGAATCTGGGAAGTTTGACACGGCATTGCGCGATGGTTCAATTGCAGAATTGTCGATTTTGGCGAAAATGGTATTGCCATTAGTTAAAGCATATCAGGAAAAGAATGACTTTGAGGTCGCAAAGATTGTTAGAAAATACTCTCCACTATTAGATAAAAAGACGTTTGCCGCCAATATAAAAAGCCAAGCTGAAATGCTGCAAAATGCAGACAACGCCACTGAGTCCCTAATGAAACTTTGGTCGGATGATAAGGAGCCATCTTGTTTGGATGTTTTAAGATCAGTTCGAGATACAGGCTTATTTGAAGTTAGCAGTCGAGTGGATGACTTATTGACAGAACAATATGCGGGCGAGAATCAAAAGATAATTGCGCTAAGAATGGCGTTGTCAGCTTCGTTTAGTGAACTGGAAAGTTATTCTTTATATGTTACGGATAATACGTGTTTTGCAACCCATCAAGGAGTCAAAGGGCTTGAATATCCAAGAGTTATGGTTATTATGGATGATGCACAAGCTCGTGGTTTTCTTTTTAGTTATGAAAAATTATTTGGTGCTAAAACAGAGTCCGATACTGACTTAAAGAATAAGCGAGAGGGTAAGGATACGAGTATTACGAGAATGGCTCGACTTTTCTATGTTGCTTGTACGCGAGCTCAGAATAGTTTGGCGGTAGTAGCCTATACGGAAGATGTTGATTCAGTTAAAAACACGGCATTATCAAATAATTGGTTTTCTGAAGATGAAATTATTATTCTCTAGAGTAATAGAATAAAGCGACACTATGGCTCGCAGAAACATTTTTGAGAATTGCCGATATATCGTGCCCATACTTATTGTTTGACATTTAAAACGTTTTGAATATTTTCTCGGAGAACTGAGCTTCCGCTTTGCCAATATAAAATCGCAAGTTTTTCCGTGTGCGGAGCTTTGCAGTTCTATACTTTTTTCTGCTATACTTCGTCAAAATTCCTTGCAATATGACAGTATTCCTGCGGACTTTTTACTTGTTGGCATAAAAATTATGCTCAAAAATATGCGCACATTATCTATAAACACCAGCTTTAATCAATAAATACAAATATGACTACTCTGTAATAGTAAGAATATTAAAGCAAAATAGCGTAGATTTGAGCAGTGAAGCATTAGCAAAAAGACGGAAAGAAGCAACAGATAGGCATTATGGTTACAAAGCGGAGAATATTGTAGCTTTATGTCTAATCGGTAAATCAGTCTCAGCTATCAAAAATATAGCCTGCGTTTAGTGTGTCGCAGGTTAGATTTTTATTATGTACAATTTCTGAATTACTAACATTGTTATTACATTTATACTAAAAGAAAAACTGCAAAAGCGAAAAAATAGCTGTCATCAAACCTGTTTATGTTAAAATAGTAACTATCAACGAGCATTATAGATCTATAAAACGGTATGTTTTCTCTCTGCTCGTTTCTACGAATTTTAGAACGTGATGATAGGATAAAATACTTACATACTGAGAAAAGCCCCGAGAAATCGGCGGCTTTTCTTATGCCGCACCGCTATCAGTGTGACATCATAATATGGTGCGAGTAACAGGAATCGAACCTGCATGGATCTCTCCGCCAGAACCTAAATCTGGTGCGTCTGCCAGTTCCGCCATACTCGCATATTAAATTTTCTGTCTGAATTTTACCTAATGACATCTGCATGAATTAAATACACTGTATTAACGCAGACGAAATCTTGCGTGTCTGCCAGTTTCACCACACCCGCATATTAAATTTTTTGTCTTTTAGGTTTTATAATATTTAAAACAACAAATAAAACACTTATAATAGTTCCAAAAACAAAGCCGAATGAATGAGTTATAACTGAAGAAACATTATCATTTGCGACAAAGAAGTATATAATAATGAATATAAAATCAATTCTGTACCAATGAAAGTTGAATTTTGCGGAATATCTCAGCCAGCATACAAGTGTTGATGCTATAAGAGCAAATATACCGCCGGAAGCTCCACAGCCATACATATAATCGAAACACAGTGAAAAAACAATATCTCCTGCAATGCACCCGAAACAAAAGACCAAAGCAATTTGCAGTTTTCCTAAATACTGATTTATCAGAGAGCCTATGCAAATCGTTGCAATGACATTCCAAAATAAATGAAAAAACGAACCATGAAGTAAAGAAGATGTAAAATATCGGTAGATTTCCCAGTTTAAATGGTTAATACTGCATGAACTAAGAGCATAATAGACTGAATCATTAATACAGGTTATAACATACATTATAATGAAAATAACTGACAATGCAAGACAAACAACATTATTCTTACCCCATGAAACAATTTTTATCATATGATATTTACCTCATTGATTTATATTTTCATTAAAGTACGGGTGAAACCGCATGACGATTTCACCACACTTTTATTATTCTATCATAATTTTATTTTTTTGTCAATACCGAATTTCAAAAAAACAGATTTATTTTTCTTTTAACTTGTTTCAGAATCTGAAATCACGTTTTCCGTTTTTTATAGCCTGTAGATTTTCCATAGCTTTTTGCATGACTTTAGGATTTGTGACTTTATGTATTTCACGTGCAATAAGAGCTTCGCCGACCGCCTTTGTTTCCGGACTTGCATAGTCTTCTAAGTACTCCTGTAAAGTCATCAGTGCGTTGGGGTGACAGCAGTTCTGAATCTGACCCACCTTGCATAGAGCCATGAATCTGTCGCCTGTTCTGCCCTCACGGTAGCAGGCTGTGCAGAATGACGGTATATAGTCCATATCCATAAGCCACTTTACTACATCATCAAGTGAACGCTGGTCGGAAACGTCAAACTGTTCTGTATCGTGGGGTCTTTCGTCTGCTGAATATCCGGCATAACCGCCTACGGAAGTTCTTGAACCGCCGGAAATCTGTGAAATGCCCAGTCCGAGAACCTTATTTCTGCACGTTTCATTTTCACGAGTAGAAATAATCATGCCAGTGTAGGGAACGGCTATTCTTATGCAGGCGATTATTTTAGCGAAAGTATCATCATCAATGCTGTTGTCGAATACATTCGGGTCAATATCGGATGCTCTCTTTACACGTGGTACGCTTATAGTGTGCGGACCTACACCATGTACAGCCTCAAGATGTTCAGCGTGCATAAGCAGTCCGGCAAACTCATACTTGTACATATCAAGCCCGAAAAGAACACCTAAACCAACGTCGTCAATACCGCCTTCCATAGCTCTGTCCATAGCTTCAGTGTGATAGGCGTAATTGTGTTTTGGTCCGGCTGGGTGAAGTTTTTCATAGCTTTCCTTGTGGTAAGTTTCCTGAAAGAGTATGTAAGTGCCTATTCCTGCCTCTTTGAGTTTTCTGTAATTTTCTACAGTAGTCGCTGCGATATTTACGTTGACACGGCGGATAGCGCCATTTTTGTGCTTGATTGAGTAGATAGTCTTTATGCATTCGAGGATATATTCTATCGGATTGTTCACAGGGTCTTCGCCGGCTTCGATTGCAAGGCGTTTGTGTCCCATATCTTGAAGTGCCGTTACTTCTTCTATAATTTCCTGCTGAGTAAGTTTTTTGCGTGGGATTTCCTTGTTCTGATAGTGGTATGGACAGTATACGCACTGGTTCACGCAGTAATTGGAGAGGTAAAGGGGAGCAAACATTACTATTCTGTTGCCATAGAAAGACTCTTTTATTTCACGTGCGAGACTGTACATTTTTTCAATCATTTCCGGATTTTCGCACGCCAGCAGAACACTTGCCTCACGGTGAGACAGTCCGGCACATTCCACGCCCCTGCCTGTTTTTTTTGGAGAAGCCTTTTCAAGAATCTGCTCTATCAGTTCTATGTTGTCTTTGTTTTGTTCAGCGTATTTGAGAGTAGCGAGGATTTCCTCATCATTTATAAATTCCTCAGCTTTAAGTGACTTCGGGTTATACATATAAAAACCTCCGTTTGCTTTTACTTTTTTGATATGACAGCCTTTGCGGACACGCCTTTTATTTTGCCGAGCCTGCCTGTGAGACTGCTTATACGGTCGGGGTCAGCGTCAAGGGCTACTGAAATCATTGAAATCCCACGTTCACGGTAAGGAATACCCATTCGACCTATGATTATTTCGCTGTATTCATGGAGTACGGCGTTTACTTCCTGAACGGCTGACGGGTCATCAATGATAATAGCTGTCACGGCGATTCTCTTTTCCATAAAAAATACCTTTCCTGTAAAAAAATCCGTCTGAAAAAAACAGACGGACATAAAAATCTCCATAGCAATATTTCCGGCAAAACCCGATATTTTACTTCCGGTTTTCCGTAAATATCTGTTTTTTCCTTTCCGACACCGGAATAAATCCCGATACCCGACTATATAAGTATAGCACAGTATTTTGTATTTGTCAATGCTTTTATTATACATTCTGAACAAAATACAGTTAGCATGATAAAACAAATATTTTTTTATAAAACACTGGACAAATGTGTTTCTTTATGTTATAATTAAATAAAGAATTTGATTTTTGAGGTGATTTTATGGGCTTATTTTCCTCTTTAGGAAAACCTAAATATTTTGACAGCAAGATTGAGGCAAAATGCGATTACTGCCAGTACGGCAAACGCAGTAAGACAGACAGTAAGATTATCTGTGAAAAAAACGGTATCGTCTCTCCAGACCACTCATGCGGAAAATTTTCCTATTCTCCGCTGAAACGTGTTCCTGTTAAACAGCTTAATTTCGTCGGCAGTATGGCAGATGAGGAGCTTTATCTGGAGTCAGCCGGCGACCGTGCCGAAAAAGACGCTGAAAACAAATAATTACATAACAGTACATTGAAAGGAGATGCTATATGTGGCTTTTATAACTCTGCACGATAAATACAGATAATATAACTCAAATAAATAGCGGTGCTCACTTCAGCGTAGTGCACTTTAATGTATATAATGGCATAGAAAGTTCTGAGAGTTATGTTTGCAGTGCTAGCTTAGTTGTAATTGAGACACTGGACGAAATTATGGAAATTATAAATTCGTCTGAAAAATAATTCTTATAATTACAGGCACAGGTGATTTTATGGCTTTTATAACTTTGCATGAATATATTGATGAGGATATAGAAATGCTGTGGAATGACACTGACAGCTATATGTCTTATCACAATATATCCGTGAATACCGACAAAATAGAATATATAAGCAATGCTACACTATACATAACCAGCAGTGAGGAAAAAGAAGGAAGTACAATTCATTTCAGTTCTTCTGAATGCATTGATGTTACAGAAACTCAGAGCGAGGTTATGGAGCTTATAAAAAAAGCAGAATCCGGTAAATAATTTTCTATATGCAGGTTTTCTTGTTTCACCTGTTGACAAATCCGATTATATATGATAAAATATACCTATTATAAATCAGATAGGAGAGATTTTAAAATGTACGGATTTATGATGTTGGCAGAAAACGCTCCTCTTACTGGGGATAATTTTCCGGCAATGGCACTTATTGTAATAGGCGTTATTGCGGTAGTGCTTGCTGTTATTACAACAATTCTTTCAAAGAAAAAGAAATAATAAAACTTTTCCTCCGCATATACTTTAAATAAGTACATAAGCGGAGGTTTTTTTATGATTTGCAGACTTGAAGATTTACGCAAAAAGGAAGTTATAGATATTCTCACCGGCGAACGTCTCGGCTATATCGACGACGCTGAAATGAATATCGAAAAATCTTCCGTGCAGTCTTTCGTGATTTACGGTCGGGAGCGTTTTTTCGGCATTCTCGGCAGGGAAGACGATGTTGTTATACCGTGCAGTGAAATAAAGGTCGTCGGAAATGACGTTGTGCTTATAAAGCACTCTGAAACGTCATATGTCACAGATTTTAACGTTAAAAAATCTGAAACTTCGTAAAAAATAACAAATCTAAAAAGCTTGACATTTTTTCAATAAAATGGTATAATATTAAGGCAATTCACACATCGGTACTTTTGCGGATTGGTGCGTTTGTCATGAGCGTTGTCCGCAAGCTAAGTCCGGAGGCGGATTAATTTTAACCAATACAGGAGGACTACACAATGGGAGTAGTATCAATGAAACAGCTTCTTGAAGCTGGCGTTCACTTCGGTCACCAGACAAGAAGATGGAATCCGAAAATGGCTCCGTACATTTTCACAGAAAGAAACGGCATTTACATCATCGACTTACAGAAGACAGTCAAGAAGCTTGAAGAAGCTTATATGTTCGTTCGTGACATATCTGCAAACGGCGGTGAAGTGCTTTTCGTAGGCACTAAGAAACAGGCTGGCGATTCTGTAAAGGAAGAAGCTACTAGAGCAGGCGCACATTACGTTAACGCAAGATGGCTCGGCGGTATGCTTACTAACTTCAAGACCATTCAGACAAGAATCAAGAGACTTGAACAGCTTCACACTATGGAAGAAGACGGCACTTTTGCTCTCCTCCCTAAGAAAGAAGTTGTTAAGCTCAACCTTGAAATAGAGAAACTTGAAAAGTTCCTCGGCGGTATCAAGAATATGAAGAAGATTCCGGCTGCTCTCTTTATCGTTGACCCACGCAAAGAGAAGATTGCTGTAGCTGAGGCTAAGAAGCTCAATATCCCGATTGTTGCTATTGTTGATACAAACTGCGACCCCGATGAAGTTGATTACGTTATCCCCGGTAACGATGACGCTATCAGAGCTGTTAAGCTTATCGCTGGAACTATCGCTAATGCTATCATCGAAGGCAGACAGGGCGACGACAACACAGCTGAAGAAGTTCAGGAAGTTCCTGCTGAGGAAACTGCTGACGCTGAATAATTCAGAAAAATCAAAACCCGAATTATTTTATGGTTCGGGTTTTTAATAAATATTTTGGAGGTAATTAAAATGGGTAAGATTTCCGTTGCTGATATAAAGGCACTCATGAAGTCCACAGGCGTTGGCATGATGGACTGCAAAAAGGCTCTCGAAGCTAACGAGGGCGATATGGACAAGGCTATTGAATTTCTCCGTGAAAAAGGTCTTGCTACACAGGCTAAGAAAGCTGACAGAGCAGCCGCTGAGGGCGTTGTTTCTGCTGTAGTTAACGGCAATGTAGGTGTTCTTCTCGAAGTAAACACTGAAACTGATTTCGCTGCTAACACAGACGATATAAGAAACTTTGTATCTGCTGTTGCAAATACTATCATTGAAAAGAATCCTGCTGACGTTGAGGCTCTTAAAGCTGAAACAATCAGCGGTGGTACTGGCACAGTAGGCGAGGCTCTCACTGAACTCGCTGGCATGAAGATAAGAGAAAATATCGTTATTCGTCGTTTCACAAGACTTGAAGGCGTTCTTGCTTCTTACATTCACAACGGCGGTAGCATCGGCGTTATGGTTAAGCTTGATACAGACCTTTCCGCAGAGCAGGTTTCTGCTATCGGTAAGGACGTAGCTATGCAGTCTGCCGCTCTTAACGCTCCTTATCTCTGCCGTGAAGATGTTCCGGCTGAGGTTCTTGAAAAGGAAAAGGAAATCATTCTTGCTCAGATGGCTGAAGACCCCAAGATGTCAAGCAAGCCGGAGCAGGTTAAGGTTAAGATTGCAGAAGGCAAGGTAGGCAAGTACTACAGCGAAAATTGTCTCCTTGAACAGTCTTTTGTTAAGGACGACAAGCTCTCAGTACAGGGCTATGTTGAGGCAGAAGCTAAAAAACTCGGCGGTTCTATCAAGGTAGTTGAAGTTATCCGTTACGAGCGTGGCGAAGGTATCGAAAAGAAAGAAGACAACCTTGCTGACGAAGTTGCCAAGATGATTAAGTAATTTTATTAATAAACCGGTGCTTGTACAAGTGCCGGTTTTATTTCAGAAATATTTAAAATTAGACTGTATCACATCTGAATCCGCATTGCTTTTCAGATGTGATATTTTTTGCAAAAAAACTTGCAATATGTAAAAAAATATGTTACAATATAGTTAATTGAATATCATATCCGATTTATGAGGTACTTTTATGAATAAAAATATTGAAACTCTTATCTCCTCAGTGGGCAAGGTGATAGTCGGAAAGAATGACACTGTACTCCAGCTTGTTTCCGCACTGCTCTGTGAGGGTCATGTACTTCTGGAAGATGTACCCGGCGTGGGAAAAACTCAGCTTATCACGGCTCTTTCACGCTCAATAGGCGGAAAATTCAACCGTATTCAGCTTACGCCGGACGTTATGCCGTCTGATATTTCGGGATTCACAATGCTTGACCAGAAAACAGGTGACTTTATCTACCGTGAGGGTGCAGTTATGTGCAACTTTCTGCTTGCCGACGAGATAAACCGTGCGTCCCCTAAAGTGCAGTCGGCTCTGCTAGAAGCTATGGAAGAACATCAGATTAGTCTTGACGGCGTAACCCACCAACTGCTGAAACCCTTTCTTGTTATGGCTACTCAGAATCCCGTCGAGACTTATGGTACTTTTCATCTGCCGGAAGCCCAGATGGACAGGTTTTTCATGAAACTTTCAATGGGTTATCCCTCACAGGAAGAAGAAGTGAAAATCCTTGAACGCACTGAAATGCACAATCCGGTAAATAATATTGAAAGTCCAGCACTCACTCTTGAAAATATTATTGAATTGCAGAACGAAGTTAAAAAAATCCGTGTCACTGAGCAGGTAAAGAATTACATCGTAAGAATCGTTACTGCTACACGCAATGACAGAAATATTACTTTAGGAATAAGTCCGAGAGGAAGCATAGCACTGTATAAAGCGTCAAAGGCTTTTGCTTACATATATGAGCGTGATTACGTTACGCCCGACGACGTGAAAAATACTGCTGTTTCTGTACTTTCGCACAGAATAATACTCTCTCCGCAGGGAAAAAATGCTTTCGGCACGAGCGAGGAGTATGTCAAGGACTTACTGAAAAACTGTGAAGTGCCGTCTTTGGCTGGTGGACGATGATGAAAGCATTCAAACATTTAATCAGCGTGTCGGCGGTTGCGTTTCTGATATATATATTCACATTCTATATAGACGGCGAAATGGGCATTATACTTTTGTCGTTTTTGGTATTCGCACCTCTTTTGTCGCTTGTGCTGGCGGTTTACGGCAGAAACAGGATAAAAGTTTCATTTGACTGCGACGGCTATGTAAAAAAAGGCAGTAAGCTTGCGGTAACGGTTACCGTTGAAAAAGACGGCGGTCTTCCTTTTGCATTTGTGGATATTAAGCCGGAATTTTCAGCGGTTTTCGGAAAAAGTACAAAAACCTATCGCCTTTCTATGCTGAATGAACACAGAAAAGACTTTACTTTTACGGCAGAAGCTGTAACAGGCGGTAACGGCGAAATATCAATAGATTCCGTTTATTCATGCGGATTTCTGGGATTTATACGCCTAAAATCAAAACTGCCACTTCCACAGCCTAAAAACGTTGGCGTTATTCCGGAGATTCCCGAAATAAAAGCCTCGTCTCAGCTTTTCCGTTCTATTGCCGACGTTGTAATGACAAGCGACGACGAAGAAGAAAACGACACAGCTATGATGTTTTCGGCAAACACAACGGCAGGCTATGAACATCGTGAGTATGTCATGGGTGACCCACTGAAAAGAATCAACTGGAAACTTTCCACCAAAAAATCAAAGCTCATGGTACGGCTTGATGAGGCGGTATCTTCGGTTCAGCCGTCCGTTTTGCT
This sequence comes from Ruminococcus flavefaciens, assembly GCA_023667045.1. Classification (GTDB taxonomy): domain Bacteria; phylum Bacillota; class Clostridia; order Oscillospirales; family Ruminococcaceae; genus Ruminococcus; species Ruminococcus flavefaciens_AC. The sequence continues at coordinate 793,845 of JAMPAU010000001.1, forward strand.
TGACCTTTTCCGGAGCAGTTCAGATACGCCGGAAAATGCCGTTATTGGTGAGGAAAAGCTACTTGTTTCTGTATTTGGTCTTCTCGCTCTTATGGCGAAACAGGGCATAGCCTGTGCTTTTACATATTATAGTCCTACAGGCGAAATTATCACGGAAAGCGTTGACAATCCGGAATATCCTGCTCAGTTGCTCCTTAAAATTCTTTCCGTGAAAGTAATTCCGGACAGGCGTATAGACATTCAGCCGGAAAATTCCACAGCCTGTGCCTGTGTTGTCTGCACGACTGATACAGGAAAAGGCTTTACGGCAATAACCGATAAAATAGAAAATCACGAAAACACAAGTATTATCGGCATATCACAGGATTCTCCGAGTGTATCGGGTATTCCGCTATGGTATCTCGGTGAAGACAATAACTTTATAATGGTGTAAAATTATGCAGAAAAGTAATAACAGATTAAAGGATTTTATTTTAAAGATTGTCTGTGACCCAGTGCTGATATATACCGTTATTGTCATGATGTCAATTATGTACCACTATAAAAGCGAGCATACTGCTATATACGGTATTGTGTCGTTTTTCATAGCCGGACTTTCTTTCAGACTTTTTGATTACATGACAAAGCATAAGTTTATTGGTTTTCTGGGGTATACGGCACTCTTTATGGGATTTATGTATGCCGTGAGGTTTGCGATAGGCAAAGGTAGTGAATCATATCCGCTTAATTTCGGCGTATGGTTTCTTACTCCACAGGACGTGCTTGAGTACAGTCAGTGGTATACTATAGCAATATTTCTTTTGTTTATGATATTTATGATGTCGGTAATATATTATTTCACGAGAATCCGCTACAGGATTTTCATGGGATTTCTGATATTTATAATACCCTTTGCCATATACGGCAAGGAATACGAAAAAATGCCGACTTATTTTATTATCATGCTTGCTGTGTCTTATATACTCATTATGATTGATTTCAGACAAATGCAGAATACAGAAGAAATTGAAATAGTCGGGAAGAAGAATATATGGAAGTCAATAGCTGTATATGCTGTGGCATTTGCGAGCTTATCGGCAGTGATTCCAAAGCCCGAAATAGAGGCAAACAGAGACCTGCTTGATACTCTCATTTCCGCCGAGCAGTTCACAGACCGTCTGACCGCTATGCTTGGTATTTTTCAAGACACTACAGACGGCGGACAGTTCCGCTCAAACAGCAACACGCCCATATATTACGTTAGTTCCCGTGACCCTATGCGTCTTAAACTGACTACATTCTCGACTTATCATTATGACAGCGATTCATGGTCGGTTGAGCATTTTGACAAGAACTTTCAAGAAAAGTTTGAATACAGTGCGGAAAGTGCAAGAAACGGACTGTACAGTTTTTCTGAAACAGGCAGTCTAACAAAAGCCATTCTGCATACCGCTGAAATAAATCCGGACTTTGCTGAAAAATACGGTCTTTCGGGACTTTCAGCAGAAAATATAACAGTTCCGGAAAAACGCTGGATTTCGATAACTTCCAATTCGGGAGGAGCTCAGTTTGCACCTGTACCACAGCTTGTGCAGGATTTCTGGTCAACTTCCTACAGAGACGAAATGGCACTTATTCCGTCTGGTATCATCTATGCAAACGGCAAGCCAAACTCACGCTTTTCTTATGACGAGCAGTTTGTATTCAGCTACACGCCGGACACTTTCTTTACAGACAGCGAAAATAAGCACGCCGTTGACAGTATGTCATCAGATTATTATGCTGAAATGCTCGTGGACGCTATGGAAGTCGCCGATACGGAAGATTTTCCGATAATTTATGACGAAATGGAAAATTACGCCGAATACAGCGATTTACTGCTTGATTACGGCGGAAGTCAGAAAATACACGACCTCGCACAGCAGATAACTGTCGGTTGTACTTCCGATTATGACAAGGCAACCGCTATTGAAGCGTATTTCCGTGAAAATGATTACGTCTATGACCTTGAATACCGCAAGGCAAACGGCGATAACGCTGAAGACTTTATTTTTACGGCAAAAAGAGGAGTATGTTATGAATATGCCACAGCAATGGTACTTCTTGCACGTGCCTCTGGTATTCCGGCAAGGTACTGTGAGGGCTATAATATGTCTACTCTTTACAGTAATAATATGATAAATACTAATTTTATCGTTACCGGCAACGACGCTCATGGTTTTCCGGAGCTGTATATACGTGGCTTCGGCTGGCTGTCATTTGAGCCGACCGTCAGCAGTGAGGAAACGCTTCAGCAGGAAACAACAGCTTCTGACTCGCTGACAAGAGCAGGCATTATAATACTCATCACTGCCGTTGCGGTCATGATGTTTGTGCTTATATATCCTGCCGTATCACACAAGCTTTTCATTTTGATATACAGCAGAAAATCACCTAACGAAGCAGTCACAGCAGTAATGCAGAGAATATACCGTCTTTCCGGCAGTAATACCGGATATACTTCACAGGAAACAGCAGATTTTATACTTGCTGAGTGGGGTGCGGATATTCATGAAGTGGCACTGCTTTTTGACAGGGCGGTTTATGGTGAGGCTGTACTTAATGATACAGATAAAAAAACAGCTATGGATTCCTACATAGTTGCTTATCAAGCCTACAGAGAGAAAAAAAGAAAAAGGAACAGGAAAACTAAAAAATCTGTATAAGGGGAAAAAGCGGTTTCCGGAATATTATTTTACTGGTATAAAAACATAAATCCGCAGTACAGAATATCAGTAAATTTATTCCGGAGAGCTGTTTTTATCTGCCGTACAGGTTAAACAATTCTAATGGAGGTATTTATGCTGAACAAAAAAAGGAAGGGTCTTTCCAGTATTGCACTTGCCGTACTCGTTGTTATGGGAACACTCAATAGCTTTTACACACCATATAATGCATACGCAGGTGAGGACTATCATTCATGGAGACAGATGGACGAAAGATGGGCTGATATTCCTATGGGATATAGCAATGTAGGAGAATCTGGCTGTCTTGTTACTTCAATCGCCATAATGGCTGTCCACTCCGGTTCTGAAAATCCTGACAACTTCAATCCGGCTGTATTTGCTACTTCTCTTAACGGTATCAATGCTTTTACATATGGGGGAGCAATAGCAAACTGGTCTTATGTTTCCGCTGTTATTCCAGACGTTGAAATACACGGAGTAAAGAGCTTTCAGTCATACGACCAGCAGGGCAAAGCAGATGAAATCCGCTCCGCTATGGAGAACGGCTACTATGTAATCTGCAATGTCGGCAATCACTGGGTTTTTGTTGAGGATATTAAGGGCGAAGATGTATACATGATTGACCCTGCCAAAGACGACGTTCTGATGTTTGATTCTTATAATAATTACAATATTAGTGAATATGAGATACTAACAGGAAAGAATCCGCCGTCATTATCGTCTGCTGTCGAGAATAATTCGTCAGCAGTGACCACCGCTTTTACCACTGTTACTGAAATGACTGAAACTACTACAGTCACAACTTCTACGGAAATAATTTCCGAGACAACAACAACCACCACTACGACGGCTGAACTTTCTGAAACAGAAACTACAGCTACAACTACAACCACCGAAACAACCGTTTCTGAATCTGAAACAGAAACGGAAACGGAAACAACCACTACCACAACAGAAGAAACTTATCTTTCCTCTGAAACAACAACTACTACTACCGCCGGAACTGAAACAAATAATTTTCCGGAAAAAACAGAAGAAAGCACTTCTCAGACAACAGGCAATGACACCGTTTCAGAATTTTATTATTCGGGCGAGGAAACAACCTGCATTTATACGTCTTCTGGAGAAGTGATTACCGAAATCGTAACCGGAAATATTGTGAATGTAAGGAAGATTGAAAACGGTTACGGTCTTGTTACCATTGACGGCACTGACGGCTGGGTTGATATGAGCCATATGGTCTTCAATGTTGACTGGGTTGAATCCGCAAAGGGCGATATTAACAGAGACGGAGTGATTAATCTTTACGACCTTTCACTTCTCAATGAATACATAAAAAGTCTGAAATTTCTTCCCGAAGGCGTTTCAATTCTCAGCAGTTCTGAAATTGAAACCGCCGATATAAACTGCGACGGAGTTGTTGACAACGGAGATGTCATTGAATATCTCTCAATTATCTGCAAATAACAAGGAGGCTGTCCGCCAATGGAATGGACTGAAGTAAATATTTATACGGCAACACCTGCTATAGACCTGCTCTGCTCTAAGCTTGAAGACATAGGCATAAAGGGTTTTGCTATACGTGATTCAGAGGACTTTAACGAGTTCCTCGAAAACAAAAACGGTCAGTGGGACTATATCGACGATGACCTCATGGGGCTTGCACAGTGCGAGACTTGCGTGACGGTATATCTTCCCGACAATAATCAAGGCAGAGATATGCTCGCCTCTATACGCTCCATGCTTGCTGAGATGAAGTCCGCCGACACGGAAAACGCTTACGGAAGACTTGTCGCTGAACTTTCAAGTATACGTGAGGAAGACTGGGCTAATAACTGGAAACAGTACTTTAAGCCTATAAATGTAGGCGAAAAGCTCATAATAAAGCCGTCGTGGGAGGAATGCCCCGAAGATTCCGGAGACAGAAAAATCCTCGAAATAGACCCTGCTTCAAGTTTCGGTACAGGTCAGCACCATACTACACGCCTTTGCCTTGAACTCCTCGAAAAAAGCCTTAACAAAGGCGACAGGATTCTTGATATGGGTTGTGGCAGTGGTATACTTTCCATAGGTGCTATACTTCTCGGTGCTGAAAATGCCGTTGCAGTTGATATTGACGAAAATTCTGCGGTAACTGCAATGGAAAACGCACTTAAAAATAATATTCCGGAAGAAAAATATATAACCTATTTCGGAAATATTCTCACCGATGAAAAGCTAGCCGACACTATAGACATGAAATACGACATAATCACCGCCAATATCGTTGCGGACGTGCTTATAGCTATGAAAAATCATTTTGTACGCTATATAAAAGAAAACGGCATTCTGATAATTTCGGGAATAATTGCCGAGCGTGCCGACGAAGTTATTAATGCGGTAAGTGCAGTGGGCTTTGAAACTCTTGAAGTCAGCACAAAAGAGGGCTGGACAGCCGTGAAATTTGTGAAAAATTAAATTTATGCCGGCGGATTTTATTTTCTGCCGGCGTATTTTTTTATCAGTTTTACAGTTTTTTGTTGACAAATATAAAAATTTATGATAATATATATATATCAGATTTTATAAAGGAGATTGATTACAATTGGCACTTTTTAAGAAAAAAAATCAGCCTGCTCCGGAAGAAAAAAATCCGGCTAAGGAAATCAAAACAAAGGTTCTCGAATGCCTTAACGAAAAACTTAAGGGAAATCTTTACGATGAATGCGTAATCATGCCCAGAGGTTTCACTATTGACGTTCAGATTGGCAGACAGGACGAAAAGGAAGGAATAAAGCTTTTACAGGTTATATTTGTTGTCAAGAACGACGATTTTGATGAGGCTCTTATCGAACCCGTTGACGCTCAGGGCAAAACAGAAGATGACGCTGTAACAATGGCTGTTGATATGTTCTATGGTGCTGTATGGCACCCTATCGACCAGTCAATGAACAAGAAAAACGGCATACACCTCTCTGTAAATTATCTCAGACAGCATTATGACTTTGATATGTATGCACAGTCTGTTGTAAGAACAAGCGGAAACAGCGGTCAGCCTGTTATGCTTATCAATTACATCAAGTCTGAAATACCTAAGTATATCGGTTCTAAGAAATATTACTGGGTAAGAATCTTCCTCTCTAAGTTCAATGACAGAAAGGTTGTTGAGGTGCGTGTAAACGGCTCAGTCTGCACAGAGCTTTCACGTTTCTATCAGGCTTATGTTGATTCATGGAACGGCAAAGACCAGTTTATGATGGAAAAGCAGTACGCTATCTTTGTTCAGCGTGAAGACGACCAAGCACCAGAAGTATACAAGAAAGAACACGTTGTAGAGTGTGCAAAGCAGTGTATCGAAATGATGGAAACCTGCAACTCACGTGAAGAATACATGGAACTCGTTAAAAAGCTTGAAGAAGCTACAGGCGACAAGAATCTTGCATCTGAAATCAGAATCTTTATTCCTGAAATCTTCGCTAAACTTACTCTCGGCTACCGTGAGGGCGACAGTCTTTTCCTCATTGACGGCGAGGGACAGGTTGAGTTTAAGAAAACTCAGCTCCGTTCATATTTCTATCTCCAGCAGGTAGTGCTTGAATATTTCAGCAAAAAGCCGGAGCAGGAAAAGGTTATGAAAATTGTTTCAAACAGCGTGGCTTTCAGAGAACTTAAAAAGGCTCATGAGCAGGGTCACGAGGCTAAGGACCTTTTTGTTCCGGGTACTTCTTATAAAGTCGGAACAGACGATTACAAGGTTTGGTAAAAATAAATACGCCTGTCCCTGTCCGGTTTATTTCGGCGGGACGGGCTGATTTTTAATTCAAGGAGTAATAATTATGGAAAATCTTAAAGCAAGATTTCATCTTCCCGGACTTACGGAAAATTTCAAGCTTAATATGGTTCTTATTACCATGCTCGAAAACTGCCCCCAGTATTTCCGTGACGGCGTGGAAATAGCCTCATTTTACGGAGCTTTTGCACCTTCCGTATGGGCAGGCGGACGTATTCTTTCTGGCGGAATAAACAGCCCCGACCAAATTAGAAATATCATTCTTGCAATCAATGAGCGTGGCATACCTCTGCGTTTTACCTTTACAAATCCTCTTATCAAAGCAGAACATCTCGGCGATTCATATTGTAATATGATTATGCAGTTGGCAAATAACGGCATGAACGAGGTTATTGTAGTCTCTGATATTCTTGAAAAATATATCCGTGAAATGTATCCGAATTATAAGATAACAAGCTCAATGTGTAAGGGAATCACAGACCCCAAAAAGCTCCATGAGGAACTTAAAAAAGACTACAATCTTGTCACTGTAGATTACGACCTCAATAATAAATGGGATATTCTTGAAAGTTTGCCAAATAAGGAAAAGTGTGAATTTCTTCTTAATTCAAGCTGTTTCCCGAACTGCCCCAAGCGTTCACGTGAATACGAAACAGTCGGTCAGCACCATATTGAACTTAACCGCTATCTTGGTTCAGACCGCTCTCAGCCTTTCAAGATGACTGAGGCTCTTGACGAGTTTTTAAGCTGTCCTGATACAAGCAGAACGCCTTTTGAAACACGCAAGCTTCCGCACCATATCTCGCCCGATTCCATATGGAATGACTACATACCAAAGGGCTTTAATCAGTTCAAGATTGAGGGCAGGGGAGCAGGCAAGTTAAGAATGATTGAAGACTATATGTATTATCTTATAAAGCCGGAATATCGTGACGAGGCTTATTTTATGTTTCTGCATAACCTAGAAAGAAACGGCGTTGTAAAAATTGATAATGTGTAACGGAGGAAAAAACCAATGAAGAATCAACTTTGTATTGTGCTTGATTTCGGCGGACAGTATAATCAGCTTATTGCACGCCGTGTGCGTGAGTGCGGAGTTTACTGCGAAATAAAGAAGTTTGATACTCCTGTTGAGGAAATAAAAAAGCTTAATCCTATGGGTATTATCTTTACTGGAGGTCCTAACAGCGTTTATGATGAGACCTCACCCCATATTTCAGAAGAAATCTTTGAAATCGGTGTGCCTGTTCTGGGTATCTGCTATGGCTGTCAGATTATGGCGTATACTCTCGGCGGTAAGGTTGAAAGCTGTACAAAGAGCGAATACGGCAAGATTGAAATTTCAGAAAATCATGACAGTCTGATTTTCAAGGACGTTCCGGAAAAGAGCGTTGTATGGATGAGCCATACAGATTATGTCAGTCAGTTGCCGGAGGGATTCTATGTTACCTCACAGTCTGCTGACTGCCCATGTGCTTCTTTTGAAAATCCCGACAGAAAGCTTTATGCAGTGCAGTTTCACCCTGAAGTTACCCACAGCGAGTACGGAAAAAATATTCTGCGTAACTTCCTTTATGAAGTCTGTGAATTTTCTGGCGACTGGGTAATGGACGATTTCATAGATACTACTGTTGCAAAGCTTCGTGAGCAGATTGGTGACAAAAAGGTTATACTCGGACTTTCCGGCGGTGTTGATTCGTCCGTTGCAGCAGGACTTCTCAGCCGTGCAGTAGGCAAACAGCTTACCTGTGTTTTCGTTGACCAAGGTCTTATGCGTAAGGACGAGGGCGATTTTGTTGAAGAAACTTTCACAAAACTTTTCGATATGAATTTTGTCCGCATAAACTGTCAGAAACAGTTCCTTGAAAAGCTTAAAGGCGTTTCCGACCCCGAAACAAAGCGTAAAATTATCGGTACAGAGTTCTATAATGTTTTCTGGAGCAAGATACGTGAAGAAGGTACAGACGGTTTCTTTGCACAGGGTACTATCTATCCCGACCGCATAGAATCCGGCAAGGGTAACTCGGCAGGTCACGGCAGTACAGCCGTAATAAAAACTCATCACAATATGGTGCAGATGCCCGAAGATATAAAGTTTGACGGCGTTATTGAACCTCTCGGCGATTTATTTAAAGACGAGGTTCGTCAAGTGGGCGAAAAACTCGGCATTCCGCATGACCTCGTATGGAGACAGCCTTTTCCTGGTCCGGGCTTGGGAGTGCGTATTATCGGCGAAATCACTGAGGAAAAAATTAAGGTTTTACAAGAGGCAGACGCTGTTTTCCGTGATGAAATCAGAAAAAGCGGTATAGAAAACGACTTGAAACAGTTCTTTGCTGTACTGCCAGACGTTAAGACAGTAGGCGTTATGGGCGACCACCGCACTTACGACCACCTTATTGCTATCCGTGCAATAACTACTGACGATTTCATGACTGCCGACTGGGCAAGGATTCCGTATGATGTTCTCGCACGTGTCTCAAACCGCATATGCAATGAAGTTGAACACGTAAACAGGGTTGTGTACGATATAACCTCTAAACCACCTGGTACTGTTGAGTGGGAATAATAAAATCTACTCTGAAAATGCCTGTTTTATGGCATATATGATATACACATAACGTTTCTGATAACAGATTGATAACAGCGGATATATCGGGTTTATTCCATATATCAGGCGGTTACGAGGTCTGAAATACTGTATAAAAAGGTCTTGCTGAGATTATCAGCGAGACCTTTTTGTTATGTCTTTTAATCTTTCCACTTCTTTGACGGTTCATGTTTACCGCAGTCGTCGGCAGTTTTCGGGAAATTCATTTTCCATTCAAGATATTCTTCGGGCGTAATTGTACCGTCCGCAAGTTCCTGTTTACGTGTCTGCCATTCCGCAAGAAAACCGTCCATAAGTACAGAATCAAAGCAGACAGAGTGCTTTTCGTTCGGTGTATCAAGGATTTTTATGGGATAATTGTCATCAAGTTCAAAAAGTGCGAACATTATTTCTTCCGCTGAATACACTGACGGTTCAGACAGATAACATATATTCACATCAAGAACTTCCGCCATTTTCCGAAGTAAATCTGCTTTTGGTGTTCTTGTACCCGATTCATACTGTGCAACTCGCACGTCTGCGGTTTTTTCGTCAAATCCGATAAGTCTGCCGAACTCCTTTTGTGTAAGTCCACGCAAGTTCCTGATACGCTTTATTTTGTTTCCGATAGCCATTTTCAATACTCCTTTGCAAGCCGTTTTTTCAATTATATCACAAATAATTAAAGTGGTCAAGAATAATATAGCAAAAAAGTTTAGGAAATTTTCAGAAAGCACTTGACAAAAACAAAAATGTTTAGTATAATATAAATACGCTAAACATTTTTGCTTAAAATAAAATTTCAGAAAGGATTGATTTCATGACTAAAAAATTCATTAAAGCTGATGAAGTCGCTGAAATGCTGGAGATTTCAAAGGCACACGCCTACAAAATCATCAGACAGCTTAACGGTGAACTTGAGGAAAAGGGGTTCATCACGATTTCAGGACGTGTAAGTCGTCAGTACTTCCTCGAAAGGCTGTACGGCAACGCTCCCGACAGAAAGGAGGTGACATAATGTCAGTACACAAGGATAAATCCAATAATACGTGGTACGTTATGATTCGCTACAACGACTGGACGGGCGAACGTAAGCAGAAGTGCAAGCGTGGATTCTCTACGAAACGTGAGGCTCAGGCGTGGGAACGCAGTTTTCTTCTTCAGACTGCCGCCGATATGGATATGACTTTCAAGGATTTCTTCGAGATTTACGAGCGTGACCTGAAACCTCGTCTGAAAGAAAATACGTGGCTCAATAAAAAGCACATTATTTCAAGTAAGATTATGCCATATTTTTCGGACAGAAAAATGAATGAAATCCAGACAAGAGACGTTATTGCGTGGCAGAATAAAATGCTCAATTATCGTGATGAAAAAGGTAAGGGCTACTCCGCCACGTATCTCAAATCACTTCATAATCAGCTCAGTGCTATTTTTAATCATGCTGTGAGATTTTATGACTTATCAAGCAATCCTGCTGCTAAAGCCGGAAGTATCGGCGAAAAAAATTCAGATGAGATGTCGTTCTGGACAAAAGATGAGTACTTGAAATTTGCGGAGACTGTAATGGATAAGCCGAAATCATATTATGCTTTTGAAATGCTGTACTGGTGCGGTCTGAGAGTCGGCGAACTTCTTGCTCTTACTCCTGCCGACTTTGATTTTAAAAATCAGACACTCAGAATTAACAAGTCGTATCAGCGACTTCACAAGGAAGATATTATAACTTCGCCGAAAACCAAAAAGAGTAACCGTACTATTAAGATGCCTCAGTTCCTTTGCGACGAAATGCAGGATTATCTCGATATGCTATACGATATTCATCCTAATGACAGAATTTTCACTATAACAAAAAGTTTTCTGCATCACGAAATGGACAGAGGTTCAAAAATCGCAGGGTTGAAACGTATCAGAATACACGATTTGAGACACTCGCATATTTCGCTACTGATTGAAATGGGTTTCTCAGCGGTGGCAATTGCCGACCGTGTAGGTCATGAAAGTATCGAAATTACATATCATTATGCACATTTGTTTCCGTCCAAACAGCTTGAAATGGCGGAAAAACTTGATTTTGAAAGGAGAGATAAAAATGTCGGTGAAGAATCTTGACGAAAAAGGCAGATTCAGAAGTCACACAATCGGTTTCAGGGTTTCGCCTGAAGAAGAAAAGATGATAAATTCCGCTGTGGCACTTTCAGGGCTTACCAAACAGGACTATATTGTCAGAAAGCTGACAGACAGGACTGTTACAGTTCTGCCGAATCCGAGAGTTTACAAGGTTCTTAAAAATCAGCTTTCGGCGGTACTGGACGAACTTAAAAGAATTGAGAACGGAAACAACGTTGACGGCGAATTACTGGAAGTTATACGTCTGATTAACACAACGCTCAACGGTACGAAAGGAGAATAATATGCTTACTGAAAAAGAAATGACCGCTCCTAATGCACCTATTGGCGTAGGTACGGAGCAGTCAAATCCACAACATAATGATATTATAGCACAAAATCAGGGATATTTCAACCCCTCGGCAGAAAAAATTTTTGATGCACAAATGCAGTACGAGCGTGAAAACTCGCCATCTTACATGGAAACTGTCTCAATGCCCGAACTTTATGAAATGGTCTATCCTGCAAAACCTCCCATTATTGACGGTTTCCTCTACAATGGTACGTACCTTTTCGTTGGCTCTCCGAAAGTCGGCAAGAGTTTCATGATGGCTCAGATTGCGTATCATGTGAGTTCGGGCAAGCCGATGTGGAATAATGCAGTCCGAAAGGGAACAGTGCTGTATCTTGCTCTTGAGGACGATTATCGCAGATTGCAGGAAAGGTTATACAGAATGTTCGGCACGGAAACAACGTCAAATCTTTTCTTTTCCGTTGCATCAAATTCCTTGAACGGCGGACTTATCGAACAGCTCGACGGATTTATCCGTGAACACCACAACACAAGCCTGATTATGATATAATTGCTCAATTGAAAGCGTTCTCGGACAAAAATAATATCTGCCTGTTGCTCGTTCACCACACACGCAAACAAAAAGCGGACGATAATTTTGATACGATTTCAGGTACAAACGGACTTCTTGGAGCTGCGGACGGTGCTTTTATGATGTATAAGTCAAAGCGTACCGATACTGGTGCGACAATTGAGATTTCAGGACGTGACCAACCTGATAAAAAAATCCTGCTGAAACGTAATACGGAAACACTCTGCTGGGATTTGGATAAAATCATTGATGACCAATTCAAAGCTCCACCTGAGCCAATTCTTGAAAAAATTGCAGGACTTGTCAATGAACATAATCCGACTTGGCAGGGTACAGCTACGGAACTCCTTAATCAACTTAGCATTGACGATATAAAGCCAAATACTCTCTCTCTGAAACTTAATGTAAACGCTGGCAGACTTTATTCAGAATATTACATCTGGTACACGAACAAGCGTAATCACAATGGCAGATTTATTATGTTTCAGTATGATATTGAACACCCTGTTGTGCCGAAATCTGAGACTTCTGAATATCAGTACACGCCTGTTGATGATGATTCAATGGTTACTGGTGAAATGATAGTTTGTAGTGACAGTGAAAAAGCGTTTAATGACATGACAGACGAGGAAAAAGAAAACTTCATGCTTACAAGTTATTAAGTTATTTGATTTGACGTGACGATGTGTGACGGTAGTGACGACGTTTTCAGGGGTATCAAAAAGATCGTCACCATCGTCACGGTCGTCACGCTTTCGGCAGCTTGTCTGCCGTTAGCCTCGCAGAGCGCCGTGTACTTGTGATGTTAGTGGTCACACTAATGTCGCAAGTACTAAGGCGTTACAAACGGCGCAAGCCCTTTGTAAATCGGCTATCAAGCCGTTCCTTGCGATAGCACTTCTCTCAGCTTACAGAAAGGAAAAAATATGAAATCAAAGAGAATATCATTTGTACAGGGCAAGGGTTCGCTTACACATAACAACAGAACTTTTATTGCTAATAATGTTGACAGAAATCGCATTGTCGATAATGTGACATTCATTTCAAAGCCTATCGGTGAAGTATATGAGGGAATTTTCAGCGGTGCGGTCGAGCGATACAATGCCCGACAGAAAAGAAATGACCGCAAAATCCACGGTACGTATTACGAGCATTTGTTCCACTGCAAGCCGTCAAATTCCGTGATTACAGCAACCGATAAGCGTAAAAGTTTTTACGAAGATGTGGTACAGATTGGAAAAATGGAAGATTCAGGATTTGGTAGGGAAGATTTTCAGATTGTGGCAGACTGCTTAAAAGAGTATATGGGTGGTTTTCAGAAAAGAAATCCAAATTTTCACGTATTCAATGCAGTTCTGCACATGGACGAGGCAACTCCGCACCTGCATATCGACTATATTCCAATCGGTCATTACAAGCGTGGAATGGATACGCAGAACGGTATTGCTCAGGCACTCAAGGAAATGGGATACGGCGAGGGCAAACAGGCGATTGCACGTTGGCGAACTGCGGAAGTTGAAGTGCTGAATAAAATCTGTCGAGAACACGGAATTGAGCCATTACCGCCTGAGAAATCACGTGGCACTTTGGAAGTTGCTGAGTACAAAGAGCAACGCCGAAAAGCTGAACAGTTGGAAATTGAAAATGAGAAGTCGCAGTCTGAACTTGATGCACTCAACAGTGAACTGAAATCAGCCACTGAAAAGAAAGTGAAAATCGTTGAAATTGACAGCATAGAGACGAAAAAGTCACGATTCAGCAGGAAAATTTCTATTTCCGAAGAAGATTTTAAAAATCTTACGGATTTAGCGAAAAAACAGATTGCAAGTGTGAAAAACGCTAAAAAGCTGAAATCTGAAAATGCTGAATTATCGCAGAAAGTCACTGATTTAGAGGTACAGGTTAAATTTCTGACAGCCGAGATTGAAAAGTACAGACAACCTGCTACTTTTTCTCGTGATAAACTGAAAACCGAATCACAAAAAATTTCAGAACTAGAACAACTGAAAACAAAATATCGCAAAGCTATGGATTTTATAAATTCCCGTGCCTTAGCGATTGAATTTGAAGTGTTTCAGCATACTACGGCAAGAGGGAGTCTGTTAAAGTAATATATAAGCCGAAGATTTTAAAATTCTCGGCTTTATTTAATAATTTTATATTAAATAATTTGCAATTGATAAAAATTGCTTTTCATTTTATTGTTTTATCTCCACTATAATAAATAGTTGTGCCAGGCAATTTAATATTAGGAATCCATAACTGATGACCATTCCAACCTTTATTTCCTGTAACCTTATAAATTGTAAGAACTAACATATCAGAAAATTGGTTTCCAAGTTCTCTGTCATTAGGCGACAACAAAGTACCAGTACCACGGGCAATATCTCTGTTTCTTCTAATAATTAGTTTACCTTGTTTAATTGGTGTTTCAGACAAAAACGCTTGAATGAAACCGATAAAATCATCTCTATCCCAATCGTTTTCTTCTGAACCTGTTTGCTCAAGTATTTTAATAATGATATTTAAGCTGACTGTATAAACACCATCTTTAAAAGATGAAAGAAAATCATCTAACAAACTTACATTAGAATTAACTGGATAGAATGGAAAATAATTTACACCGCCAGTATATATATTAACAATTTTATCATCTAAAACATTTTTTCTTGTAGGTTGTAAGCCTTTTGGATAAAACATTTTAATGTTGTTTCCATTATCGGAATTTTCTATTTGAGCGATAATATTATTATTTGTTTTATTTATATCACTAAACAATTTGTATAATTTTGGAGGCATGAATACACGAAGAAGATTAGCATCTCTGTCATAACCAAACATTCTTGCATGCTGCCACATTGTATCTGCTTGCGGTCTTTTAGAAACTCTACAATAGTAAATAGTTTGGAGTTTTGGAAATGTAACACCTCTTCCTAAACTGTTTCCTCCTACAATTATATTGATTCCGCTTTCATATCTTGTATTTTTTTCAAATGAAGATGTTGAATTAAGTACAAGAGTGTTTATTTTATACTCTTGCAGATATGTATATATTGTATTGTATATCAATTCAAAATCGGCAATGTCACTCTTTGTCTTTTTGAGATTTTTATATTCAGCTATGAAAGTATCTTTGGTATCTGATTCTTCATGGGAATGTGAGATTTCATTTAGATAATTACCAATTTTTTCAGCAAACTTTTCATGTGACTCAATTTTCATGCTTGGATGTATCAAAAAATTGCATACAGTACCGCCGTTGATAAAAATATGTGCAGAAGTAATAAGATGCATTATTAGAGCTTTTTTCAGACCATTTTCAGGAAATTCATCATCATTAAGAATATCTGATGCTTCTTCATTGTCTGTAAAAATAATATGAGAATGTTCATCATCATTAAATAAGAAATTACCGCCTATATATTCTTTTCCAGGCTGAAAATAATAGATGAAATATGGTTTCCATTCACTTTTTAAACTTTGCAGCAGTATAGACTGAGGTGTTCCCGTAACTTGTAGGTAAATACTGCTTGATGATGCTTTCTTTATTTCAGATAGATTGTTATTAATTTTACTCTGACGTTTCTTATTTACCATAGTATTCAAACTTGCAGCATCTGCTTCATCATCAACGATAAATAAAGGATTCCCTTTTACAAAATTAGTGGAAGAAAAGTTATTTTTCCATTGTTTCAAAATGCTGCTGTTCTTTTTCAATACTATAACAGCAGGTTTTCTCATATTATTTTTGATAAACTTCAAATAATCATTTTCATCACAAACGCAAAAATCAGGTAAATCTCTTTCAGCACGTTTAAATGTTTGTTGTTGGAGAAGTATATTATCTGTTGTAAGCAATACAAATATACAAAATCCATTATCAGCTGCAGCATTCATAATACCAAACATATGGCTAGTTTTTCCGCTTTGAACATCACCTACCAGAAGGCTTACAACATGTTCTTTATAAGAAAAGTTACTTATGTACTTAGGGACTATATCGGCAACTGTTTTGCTGACTGCTTCGGCAAGTGCTGCATTGCCGTTTGCAATTATATTGTTAATATAACTATCTAAATATTTCATTTATCTAACTCCAAAATCAATGTACCATAAATTAGGCTTGCTGGTCTTAGTAAGTGTAAATGTATTTCTGCCATAAGCATTAAGAGTATGCTGTGTGACAGGCTCGCCTATTGCCAAAACGCCTTTAGCTTCTAATCTGCCTTTAAACCATTTTCCGAGTATTTTCAAATCTCCATCAGAACGAAAATTTTTATTATTATCACCGCTTACCTTACAGCGGAATGACCACCCATCATCAGTAATGACATAAAATTCAGACTCTGAAGTTTTACTTTTAGGATACTCTGGACGTTTTGAAATGCTTGTTGGAACTATTACTTCGACTTCATACCAATGGCGTGGTTTTATAATACCATTATGCTGAACTCTGCCTTTTCCAAAATAAACATTAAGGTTGCTTTTAGAAGAATCTTCATATGTTTTTAAAGGAATTTCAAAGCTAACATTTGTTCTTGCATTAAGGCATTCGGCTAAAGTATGTGTATCAATTTTAGTTACACTTTCATGTTCTTCCAACAGAGGATTGCTTTCATTAAATTTTATTATATTTAAATCTGCTATATTGTCTGTAGAAGTAGCTACAAGTTTTTTAATAAAATTGTTTATATCCAAAGCAGCTGACGAGTTGTCAATAAGAACAGATGATTCATATGTTCTTGTATTTTCATCGAGAATACTGCTGAGGTTATTTGAACCAATAATTCCAGCAAACGGAGCAGAAGAACTACTGAAAGAATATAATTTTCCGTGATAGCGGAATGGTGTTACAAAGCGCACCTCTCCTCTTTGTTCTGTTAGAAGATAATTGTTAAGAACACAAGCTGCTTTATATGCACTTTGTGTAAATTGCTCTATATAATGCATTCCTATTGTAAGATTCAATTTTTGAATGTTTTTATTAAGTTCTGCAATTCTCTTTAATTCAGCAAGTGAATCTGAAGTTACATATCCAACAGCTATATCAAGTTTCTCTGTTCTTGACAGTAGGTCATAAAATGCATCTGAAAACGAACGTGCTCCGCTTATTTTACAAGGCGGATAATTTGAATATAAAAATTCCATAACTGCCTCCCTATTAATTCATTTCTTCTGTAACATAATTCAAGCGTTCCTTTACCGACATAGCTTTCATCTTATTATATTCTTCTTTTAAATCAATAGGTGTGAAATCTCCAGTAAACAATGGAAGCAGATTTCTTGCAACAAGCCTAACTCCCTGCGGAGGAACAGCATTTCCTATTTGACGGCGAACTTCTGTAATACTGCCTTGAAAAATAAAATCATCAGGAAATGATTGCAGTCTTGCACGTTCACGGTTTGTAAGCGGTCTTGGTTCAGGATAATGATAGCCCCATGTTCCGCCACCGCCTGCTGCTATAATAGTTTTAGCAGGTTCATCAAGCTTTAAACGTCTGTAGACATGACTTATCATTCCTTTTACATAAAGTGGGTGGTCTTTTGGTATATCTGTAAAGTTACCGCCCTCTGGAATAAGTTCTAACATTCTGCGTGTTTTGTCTTTAATATTAATTCTTTCATTGTTATGAGAAACATTTCCAACACCTATTAATGCCTGCCCAGCTGTAACATAAGGCAGATTTCCGTTTGGACCGTGTGTAGGAAGTGGATGCACAAAATTAAATCCAGTGTCTATTCTAATACCAACAATTAAAACTCTTTCTCTAAACTGTGGTACACCATACTCTGCAAAATTATATAAATGAGGTTTTACGACATATCCAGGAGCAATATTTTCAAAGTCTTTCAAGATAGTTTCAATAGCTTTTCCGCCATTAGCTGTAAGCAAACCTTTAACATTTTCAGCAACAAATGCTTTAGGTTTTTTCGCATCTACAAATTCAGCAAAATGGCGGAACAATCCACCTCTTGCGCCATTTAATCCAGGTTGTTTCCATATAATAGAAAAATCTTGGCACGGAAATCCACCAAGAACAATATCACAATCAGGAATGCTTTTATCTGTATATGGATTTATTTGTGTTATATCTCCATAGTGTATAACTTTACCAAAATAGCCTTCAAATGATTTTACAGCCCATTCAGCAAAATCATTAGCCCATATAGTGCTATATCCCTCTAAGTGAAATCCAAGGTCAAGACCGCCACACCCTGAGAATATAGATACAACTTTAGGATTGTATTTTAAAATTTTACTTTTCATGATGGACACTCCTTAAAAATCACTGATTAATATAAGTTATTATAACACTTTTTTACATATTTGTCAATAAAAATATGACAATGCAGTTATTATTTCGTCTGATTGCACAATAACCAAGCTGTGATTTTTTCTAAATTAGCAAATTCGGAATAATGATTATATTTTCTAAACTTTACTTGATTATATTTAATTTCTATGTTATAATGATAAAAGGAGGAGATATAATATGGCTGATAATCACTCTAAGGAAGTTCGTAGTATGAATATGTCTCATATTCGCAGTACAAATACAAAACCAGAAATTATAGTATGCAAATATCTTTTTTCAAGGGGACTTCGATACAGAAAAAATGTAAAGACAATGCCAGGAAAACCAGATATTGTTCTTCGTAAGTATAATACTGTCATATTTGTAAACGGATGTTTTTGGCATAAACATAAATGTCCAAAATTTCACTGGCCACTTTCAAATACAGATTATTGGTATAAAAAAATTAATAATAATGTAGAGCGTGATAAAAAGAATATAGCTGAGTTGGAAAAAGAGGGTTGGAAAGTTATAGTTGTATGGGAATGCCAGCTGAAAAAAGATAAACGTGAAACAACTCTTTCGGAACTGATATCTGCTATAAAGCAAGACAAAAAATAAATAATTAAAATTATTTATTTTCAGTTGCTGTATAATATTTTTCTTGACAACTATCAAAATCTGCGCTATAATATAATCAAGTTGAAAGCCACCTGAAAATTATTCTGATTAAAGTAAGTGCGTACTCGTGTTATCAGAACTGATAACAGACTGATAACGGAGCGATGACAGCGAGACCAACAAAGGCTAATACAGATAATCAGGAACAAAATCGTGTATATTTTCCAAACAAAAAAGCTTAGGATTTACCAATCAATGTGGAGTGGGAATAATAAAATCCCCGAAAAATAGGGCTGTATATAGCCCAAAACTGTTATCATTTTGTTATTGTGGCAACGTTTTGGCAACAATTTACTAATTACTCAAAAATAAAGAGTTATCTGATATTTTCATCGGATAACTCTTTTTATTTTATTTATTGTTGCACATACGGTTAAACGATTTCCAGAATTCGTTCCAATTAGGTGGAAATTCGCCTTGCCCATTACATACAACGGATAGCATATCTGTATTCATTTGAAAAGTCCAATAATCAGCAGGCGGAAGCCAATAAATTGGTGATTGATAATCATTCATATTCCAAAAGTCAATATTTAAATCTGCGATTTCGTTGCAGAAAGTATCTATTCCATTTGTAATATCAAAATGATGTTTTGTGCCGTTATCATAAATATCAATATAATATCTTCCATTTGATTCGGATAGTATTATATATTCAATGCATTCTTTACATCTTTGAACAGTATATTTGAAACCGTATAGCTTAGACATTTATACACCTTTCTTTTTTCTGCGAGCAGATTCATTCCGTTCTGTCTCGGATTTCGGGTATCTGTATCGCCAGTCATCATATTCTTCACGGGTAATTTCTCCGTTGCGGTACTTCTGAGCCATTTCCTCCCACGGTGTGAGCAGACCTGTCATTTTGGTGTACATAGAGCCGTTCTGTCTGTTTACTCTTATGCAGATTTCACCATCAAGCGTGTCAATTCTCAGTCCGTATAAGTCCTCAATAGCGAAAAGCGTGTGCATCAGTCCTGTATAGCTGTCAATGTCGGGAACGTTGAGAGCCTCGGTTGATACATCAAGCGTATCTGCGATTTTTTCAATCAAATCAGCTTTCGGAGTGCGTGAACCCGATTCATACTGTGCTATGCGAATATCAGCAGTTCTTTCAGAAAATCCCACTTTCAAGCCTAAAAACTTCTGTGTTATACCTCTGAGATTGCGGATAAAGCGTATTCTTTCACCTGTTGCCATAAAAATTCCTCCTGATAAATAAAATTCAGTTCGACAATTTTAACAAATCCATTATAACATATTAGTTTAGTGATTGTCAAGATAGTAGAAATAAAAATATTTAGTATAATAGAAATATACTTAAACATAATAAGTTAATAAACGGAAAGGAGATGTGTGGAATGTCTGATAAAAGTTTCATGCGTGTTGAGGACGTTGCCAAGGAACTGGACGTTTCAAAGTCCTATGCGTACAAAATTGTACAGCAACTCAATAAGGAACTCGCCGAAAAAGGTTATCTTACTATTTCGGGCAGAATCAACAGACAATATTTCCTCGAAAGAACCTGTTACAGCGGTATTTCGGGAAAAAATGAAAGGAAGGGTTAATATGTCAGTTTATAAGGACGGCAATAAGTGGCGTGTGATTTACCGCTATACTGATAGCCGTGGAGAACGTAAGCAGTCCCAAAAACGTGGTTTCAGTACCAAAAAAGAGGCTCAGGCGTGGGAACGTGAACAGATTAACAAAAAAGAGTCAAATCTTGATATGACTTTTGAGAGCTTTGCGGAAATTTATTTTTCCGATATGCAGAAGAGACTGAAAGAAAATACTTATCATACAAAGGAGCATATCCTCAGAACTAAGTTAATACCATTCTTTGGAAAGCTTAAAATGTGCGATATTCAGCCAAAAGACGTTGTTGCGTGGCAGAATGAAATGCTCAGCAGTTCTACAAAATCGGGTACACCTTATTCGCCTGTATATCTGAAAACGCTTCATAATCAGCTTAGTGCGGTGTGTGAATTAACAGACAAAACGTCAAAAACGGTAAAAGCTGAATAAAGCCGGTAAAAAGCGGGTAATCAGTGGAAAACGGCGGTATATAGCTGAATATCCGGTGGGATAAAGTGAAAAATCTTGAAATTAAAATTTTTAACGTGTGAAAATAAAAACCTCGATTTTGGAGTAAAAGTCCAATTTTGAGGTTTTTTTAATTTTTCTTTAAAAAGCATTTAAATGCCGTTTAAAAAGTGTTTTAAGATTTTAAAAAATGGCACAAATGGCTAAAAATAGCGTTTAAATTGATTTTGATAGTTTTTAAAGATTTTTGAAAATTAAGTTAAATTTAATTTGGATTAATAAAAATAAGGGGTGGCAACTGGCAACTAAATTGATTGAGGGTAGCAACCAGTTGCCACCCTTGATTTTATACTATCTGTAATAAAAAATCAATCCGTCCGACATTATGATTATCGGACGGATTTTTTGTTATCTCCTGCTTTTTTGAACGATTAATAGTAGTATATTACTTCTATATTGCGTCTTTTCTTTTTGCTTCTTCATCTTGCTTGCGTTTGTCTTCAATATCGCCCAAACGTTCGACATATCTTCTCTTTGGTTTTGCCTGCTCTGTAGCCTGTGATAACTTTGCCATAACATCCACGAAAATCTGTTTTGCATAGTCAGGAAGCTCGTTATAGAGTTTCATAAATTCGTCATCATCAACACTTTTTTCGATTCCCAGTACTTCCATTGTATTTGCTGGTAGTGGTGCAGGTTCTCGTCCTAATAAATAGTCAACTGTAACACCATAGAAATCGGCAATCTTTATAAGTGCATCAATCGACGGTTTTATAGTGTTATTTGGACGTTCATATTTTTGGTACGAACTTAAATTGATGTCTAAAATTGTGGCAAGTTCTTGCTGTGTCAAGTGCTTTCGCTGACGTAATTCTTTTAAAATTTCGTTTATTTCCATTATATCACCTCCATTCTATTTATATAATAGCAAAATTTTGCTATATTGTCAATAAGAATATGTGAATAAATTTCTAAAAACACTTTATATTAGCAAAATTGTGCAATCTACACAAATTCAAACAGCAAAATTCATGCTATATTTTAGCAAAAAAAAGCTAAATGCTATTGACAAATTAGCAATATAGTGCTATAATATAATTACAGTAAGGACAACAGTCCAAAGCTGAAAAAGAAAGGAGGGTTGACAATGAGCAAGGGCAACCGTGTAAAGCTCGAACACAAAGTTGAGGAACTCGAAAAAAGAGTTAAGCAGCTCGAAAGTGAGAGGGCAAAAAAAGACGGCAAGTTGAGCAAAGTCTTCAAATCAATACTCAACGTAGCCGCCACCGCCAAAACAGCAAAATTCATATTTGACTTGCTGAAATGGTTCATATGAGGGCAATGGGGCGAAAGCCCCACCCCTTTAAAGAATTATAACACGGTTTTATAGAATTGTCAACCCTCTTAATGAAAAGAGGTGCAGAAATTGGACAAAATATTTGAACTTGTCACAATTATCACTAATTTTGTGTGTGATATTGCGGTAATCATCTATCTTTACAGACATTATGACGATTAAGGAGGCGGATTTTATGACTGAAAAAGAAGTGCGTGAAACATACAATGACTGCTCAGAACGTGATAAAGTTTTTCTTAAGGCAGTGCTTGAGATGTTGGTTGCTATTTACTGCACAACGAAAATCAATGAAAAAGATAACAAGAATGAACGAAAGTAAAATAAAAAAAGGCTTCTGAACGGTTGAGCCTAAATCAGCCGTATCCCATCGGCAGGAATACACAGCAGTCACCGACCAACGAGAATCGGAAACGATAGCAGACGGTAAAGGACGAGAGTGAAACAAGCTGAAAGAAACTTGAAAATAGAAAAGAGGTGCAGAAGTATGAATTTTTTATGCAAGGCACAGGCGTATCTGAACAACGTTGTATCGACCGTTAACTCGCTTGCAGGAATTGCAATGAGCGACGAACTCAAAGGCAACGCAGAGGCACAGTATAAGGTTATCAGAATGCTTGTCGAATGGGAACAGACAACCGCCGAATTTATCACGATCATGGAGTTTGATTCAGAACTTCCCAACGCTGTGGCAATCAGCAAACGCAAGTTTATCAACATCAACGAACGTCTGATTAAGCACTTAGAAAAAGAAATCCAGTCTCAGGGCTATCATTTTGACGATGTGATAACCACCCTGAAACTGGAAAACAGCACATTGGAGAAAGAAACACACTTTCTTTAATGTCCGTTTTAAGTGTATCACAGAAATGTGAAAAAGTCAATACCTAAAAAGAAATTTTTGTCGGAGTGTACCTGCTCCGACAGAAAGGAGAAAAATTTGGACTACTTAACAGTTGCAGAAATGGCAGAGTTAAAAAAATGCTCTGTTCAATATATAAAAAGGGTTTGCAAAGAGGGTAAAATCCAAACAGAATTACAGCCACATCCACAGAATAAACAGCCCTGCTATATGATACCAATATCAGCACTGCCGGAAGACCTGCAAATGAAGTACTACGCCCGACTGAAAAAGGAAACCGGACTCGAACCTGAACTCACGGAGAGCAAATCTGAAAAACCGACCAAAACCCGAAAGACATCAAGGAGTTTTGAGGAACTGTCCACCGACGAACGCACACGACTTACTTTCTGGTGCGAGTTGCTACAGGAGTGGCAGGGCAGACGTTCGCAGTACAAAAGCAAGACAGAATTTGACCATAATTTTGTGGGAGAGTGCCGTCTAAAATACGAGGACATCGAAATCAGCGAACGCATACTTTACCGCAAGTGGACTGCCTACAAAAACGACGATTACGACGGAATTTTAGGTGTGCGTGGGGCGTGGAACAGAAACAACAGCACAATCCCCGAACCCGTCTGGAACGACTTCTTATACGAGTGGCTCGACGATAACCGTCCGACCGTTTCACTCTGTTATCGTTCAACAATCAAGTGGACGAGGGAATTTTATCCGGAACTGCTTGACCTGATACCCAGTGAAATGACGTTCCGCAGACGTATAGAAAAAGACGTTGCATATGCGGTCAAGACCCTGCTCCGTGACGGCGAAAAGGCTTTTTCCGACCGCTGTTTGCCGTATATAATGAGAATGTACGACAAACTCGAAGCCAACGACTGCTGGATTGCAGACAACCACACGTTTGACATACAATCGCTTGACGACGAAAACAAGGTACACAGACTTTATTTGACAGCTTTTCTTGATGCAAAATCCGGCGTAATGACCGGCTGGAATATAACGGAAAGTCCAGATTCGCAGTCAACAATCCTTGCACTCAGGCACGGAATAATGAGATTCGGAATACCAAAATGCATTTACGTTGACAACGGACGTGAATTTCTTACGCATGACATCGGTGGAAAAGGTCACAGAACGCACGGTAAAAAAGGTGAAGAACAGCCCGAACCGCCGACCATTTTAAAACGTCTTGGAATTGAAATGCGTAACGCAATCGTCAGGAACGCCAAAGCAAAGCCGATTGAAAGAACATTCTACACGGTCAAGAACCAGTTTTCAAAGCTGTTTCTGGGATTCTGCGGAGGCACAATCCTTGAACGTAAAGAAAGCCTGAAACGCCGAATAAAAGACGGAAAACTCCCTCGTGACTACGAAATCAGAGAGATTTTCGATGCGTGGATTGACGGCGAGTACAATCTACAGGATTACGGCGGTTCAGAGACGTGCTACAAGGGACTTTCCCGACTTGACGTGTGGAATAAAACCTGCTCCGAAATGAGAAAAGCACCCGAATCCGCACTCAACCTCATGCTGATGAGAAGTACACGCAAGCAGAAAATCAAGCGTAACGGCGTGTATGTGACGATATGCGGTGAAAAAATATGGTTCACAGAACCGAAAGAAACAATCATGAACCTTGAAAAAGAGGTCTATGTAAGGTATGACCCTGCCGACCTCAGAACCGTCAGACTTTACGATGCAGAAACTGATAAATTTATGTTCACGTGGGGCATTGCTGACGGACTTATGGCGGACTATCTCGAAGAAAATCATGAAACGGTCGCCAGTGCAAACGCTCTCATCAGAGAAACGAAAAAGTTTGTGCGTGAACAAGCAAAGGGAACGGTCACGGCACTTTCAAATCAGCAGAGACTTTCGCTTCTTGACATGGAAGTCCGCAAGGCACAATCCGAAAAAGACGAGAATTTCCGCATAATCCAGCCAAAACGCATAACTTTTGTCACACTGAACGAAGAACAACAAGAGCTTATGGCGGTCGGTGCTGAATACGTGACCATCGACCTTGAAAAAATGACGAAAAATTCAGAAATGAGGAAAAATAAATGACTTATACGCAGGAACAGCTTGAACTTCTTGAAAAAGTGGAAGTTCTTAAAAAAGAAAAAAATCTCAGTCAGAATGCCGTTGGGCAGTTAATCGGAGTGTCGGGAACGGCACTCTCACAGATAAAAAACGGAAAGTACAACGCCAATCCGCAGAAAATCTTTGATACATTAGCAGGATATTTCGGCGTAAAGGAACGTGCAGAACTTACATACACGGAAGTTGAATATGCCCCGACAACAATTTCACGTCAGATTTACAGCGTAATCGCAAACTGCCAGAGCAAGGGCGGACTTGCAGTAGCGTGCGGAGATGCAGGAATCGGCAAGACCAAAGCCGCACAGAAATTCGTGTCGGACAACCCTTCAAACAGCTTTTTAATAACGATTAACCCCTGTTTAAACAACGCTAAAAGTCTGCTTGAAACTATCGCTGACCGCATCGGAGCGGTTCAGGAAAAGTCCGTCAACAAACTCTGGCTTTCAATTGCTAACAAACTTTCGGACGGAACGGTTCTGATTTTCGACGAGTCACAGCACCTTACAACAAAAGCCATTGAAATTCTCAGAAGTTTTTCGGACTACTTCGGCGACAAGGGGCAGACGTTGGGCATATGTTTCATCGGAAATCTTGAAACGGTCACAAGAATGGGCGGTAAAAAGGCTGAATTTGCACAGATTTCAAACCGCACAAAACAGCGTAAAATCTACAGGAATACCGAAATTCAGCGTGATGATATATGCAAACTTTTCCCGATTTTAGAAGCCGAAAATATGAACGCTGAAATTGACTACCTGCTCCGGATTGCACGTACTCCACAGGCACTCAGAGGTGCAATAAACCTTTTTTCAAACGCCTACGACAACGAAAATTACACCTATGCAGGACTGGTCGCAATGGCACAGTTCATGGACATGGAGGTCTGAAATGAAACACAACAACGCCAAAAAGCCAACCAAAAAACAGCGTATTCTTCTTGAAAAATACGATTTTAATTTCCATGACTGGCTTGTGATGAC
This sequence comes from Ruminococcus flavefaciens, assembly GCA_023667045.1. GTDB lineage: Bacteria > Bacillota > Clostridia > Oscillospirales > Ruminococcaceae > Ruminococcus > Ruminococcus flavefaciens_AC. The sequence goes on from JAMPAU010000001.1 coordinate 820,221, forward strand.
GGAAAACAAGTCGGAAATCAAGGTCATAAACAGGCACACAGGAGCGGTCAGAACGCTTGAAAAAATCTGAATAAACACGGGGAAGAGAAATCTTCCCCACCCTAATGCGACCATTACGGCGGTGACAAGTCCGCATAAACGCAGAGTCGGGAAAAAACGGAAAGAGGTGATAAAAATGAAGAGAAATCTTAAAGTCTGGACGGATTACGACGAAAACGGCAGGTGGTATTTAGCAGTCGAGAAGAAAAAAGGAAAGTTAACACTTGATGAAATTCGTGAAGCTGTCATGGAGTACGAACAGGATTTCTATGCATTGATTATTGAAGCGGTAGAAAAAGAAATACAGCTTTATTATGACTGGGATTTTGACAGCGACTTTGTCAGACTTTATCGTGCCACCGATTTTTTAGACTGTATAAAATAGTCAAATGAAAGGAGCTGAAAATTATGGAAGATGAAATCTGTGTATTTGCAAACGACGGAAAGACAAGTTTCTGCAAAATTCTCGTTGGTGAGAAGTGCGACGGCAGAAAAAAATGCTGTTCTTTTTGGAAAACAGAAGAACAATTCAATACCGAAAGGGACAAGGCAATTGCTATTAACCGTGAGCGTGGAAACTGCCTGAATTGTAAATATATGGGTGCTTATTGCAGGACAAGTACGGAAGAATCGGTTGTTGAAAATTTCTTTTAAGGGGGTGCTGATTATGAAAATAACGCTGAATCTCAACGAACTTTACAGGCTGATGCGTGAGCGTGAAATCGAGACAATACGTCAACTGAGCCGTGAATCCGGCATAACAGAAGAAACGCTGTACGGCTCTATCAGAAGAAAAAATTTCTCAAAAGAGACGTACTGGAAACTTGCAAAGTTCTTTAATTGTCACGTTGAAGACTTACAAGTTCCGAATTATTTATAACAAGATTATACATACTGCACGATTATTTGTTGAAATAATATACATAATATGATATAATAAGAAAAAAGCGGATTGGAAACAGTCCGCTGTCATTTTAGCGGAGGTGCATTATGAAACTTACAAAGAAGCAGGAAAAGGAATTTGTTGCGAAAATCAGCGAAATCAAAGAAATTGAACTGCAAAGAAAACAGCTTGGTGAAACGCTTGATGAGCTGAAAAACGAGATTAAGGCGTTTATGGACAAAAACAAAACCACAGAACTTGAAGCAGGAACTTTCACAGTTCACTGGACAGAAGCTGTGTCGGAACGCTTCGACAGCAAGGCTTTTAAAAAGGACAACGAGGAACTTTATAACCAGTTTGTGAAAACCGTCACAACAAAACGTTTTTCAATCACGTGAAAACAGATGATAAAACTTTTAATGGGAGGCTCGCCGTGTACTTACTGGAGCATCGCAAAAACAAACGGACGTGAAACAGAACCTTGCGGAACAGGATGGGAACTTTTCAGAAATTTTCTGATTGCAAAAGAAAAGTTCAAGCCGGATTTTTTTCTGTACGAGAATAACTGTTCCGTTGCCGATGTGATAAAGAAACGCATAAGACAGGAACTCGGCACGGCAGAATACATTGAAATAAATTCGGCACTCGTTTCCGCACAGCAGAGAAAACGCTTTTATGTGCATAACTGTGGTGCTGTGAATCAACCCGACGACCGTGGAATCATGCTGAAAGACGTGCTTGAAAGCGGTATGGCATGGCAGAAAAAAAGCTATTGTCTGACGGTGACCTATTCGGGTGCGATTTTTTCAAATACTCTTGAACGCAAGCAAAGGACGATGATTGCAGAATCCGTAAGAATAGGACATTTCGGAAAAGGCGGACAAAGTCAGCGGATTTATTCGGTTTACGGAAAATCTGTAACTCTTTCGGCGAACGGAGGCGGTCAAGGCGGAAAAACAGGACTTTACAAAATTGATTTGCCGGACGGTGACTATGTAATCCGAAAACTTACACCAATCGAGGCGGAACGTCTCCAGACTTTGCCGGACAATTACACGGCAGGAATCAGCAATACACAGCGTTACAAGTGTCTCGGAAACGGATGGACGGCTGAAGTGATTATCCACATTCTGAAATCTGCTTTTGAAAATGTCCCGAAAAATGAAAAGATTCTTGTTCTGTCAATGTATGACGGCATTGCGACAGGTCGCTACTGTCTCGACAAAATGGGTTTCAAAAATATTTAATATCACGCTTTTGAGACTGACAGATATGCACTCAAAGTCGCAATGAAAAATTACCCCGACATCATTCAGCACGGTGACGCTTTCAATGTGAGAAAAGAGGCGGTATTATGGTAAAAATGACAAAACAACTCTATGCTATAGCGGCGAAAAACGGGCTTGTCGAACACGGCAACAAAGAAGACCCTTTCCACCAAATTGTATACAGCATGACAGGAAAAATTTCCGTGAAAGACCTCACAGACCGTGAAATGCGACTTGTTGAAAGTGAAATTTTTCGGCGTACAAGCAATGATATTTCGGGCGATAAAATCAAAAGTCAAGAGGCAGTTCCGGATATGATGTCACCTGCTCAACAGTCGCTTGCGTGGCGGTTGATGTACAAAATTCGGCAGTACGATGTGAAAGTTTCAAATCAGACCGTCGGTGCAAGGCTCGCAGGAGTGGTACGAAAAACACTGAAAGTCTCCGCATCGGACGCCGAACCGCTGAAATGGGTCAATGCCAAAAATGGAAACAAACTAATCGAGATACTGAAACGCTATGTGAAAAGTGCGGAGAAAAAGTACAAAAAGCAGATACAAGATATAGTATAGTCGGTTTCCAAAATCGGCTATACTGTATTTTTTAGGAGGGAGTATGTTGGATATTGGGAAAATTGTCAGCCTTGAACAGCTTTATGGCGACCAGAGAGAACTCGCTGAAATCGTCGGTCTTGAGGCTTACCGAAAACTTGTGGCGAACTATGGTGGAATGCACGTCTATATCTGTAAATCGGAAACTATCCTCCGTGAACTCCGCAACGCTGAAATCTGCAACGAATTTGACGGGTTTAATTATCGTGAACTTGCAAAAAAATACAATTTGTCCGAAAAAACCGTGCGTGAAATTGTTTCCGGAAAAAAAGATGAACAAATGGACGGACAAACAAGTTTTTTCTGAAAATTTGTCCACATATGTGAAAAGACATATTCCAAATCAAGTGCTATACTGATATTGAAAAAATATCGGTACAGCACTTTTTAGTTGGTGGTGAGAATATGGAAGTGAGTTACATAATTGAAATAGTACTTACGGCAGGAATCGGCGTTATTACGTTCTTTTTAAAGCGTACAATCGACGAATTAGACACGTGTAAAAAAAATATCGCAAAAATCAAGGAAGACTACATCACAAAGGAAGATTTTTTTCGTGAACAGAGCGAAAACCGTCGGAAACTCGACAGAATAATGGATATTTTACTGGAAGTCAAAGGAGAGATAGGAAATGGATAAAGAGACATTAAACCGCAGAATTTCAGCAGGAAATTTCGTCGAAAATAACGGCTCGGTTTTGCGTGCGGTGAATATTTTAAAGACAAAATTCAACCGTCTGAAAGACATAAAATACGCTCTTAATATCGAAAAAAACGACATCGAGAACAGCGTAAATTACTTGCACGAGGCAGGTTATTTACACCTCAGAAATTCAGAAAATAGACAGCCGTCGAATTTGTCGGACGATGATTTTGACGTGCTTGAAGGCAAGCTGACCGCCAAAGGAATACAGCTTTTAGCCGGAGTAATTTCGGACGAATGCGTGGAAATATGAAGAAAAAAAACCGCAAGCATTCGATAATTGACGGTCTGCCGTCCGACCTCCGTGAAGCCGTCGACGAGATGATAAAAACCGACTTTACGTATCACGAAATTGTCGAGTATATCCGCAAAAACGGCGTTGAAATTTCAATTTCAAGTGTGCAACGTTACGCTTCAAATCTGAATGCAACTCTTGAATCGCTCAGACTTGCACAGGAAAATTTCCGTGCGGTCATGGAGGAGACGGAAAAATACAAAAATCTCGACGTTACCGACGGAATTTTGCGACTTCTCAGCAATCAAGTTTTTCAAGCAATCAACAATCTGCCCGACGAACAGGCACAGAACGTTGACTTTGAATCGCTGATGAAGAATGCAGTCGCTCTGACACGTGCTGTTGCGTACAAGAAAAAAATCGACATCGACAGTCAGAGTGTTCTCGAAAACGGTGCAGACCAGTTCCAGTCGCTGATTTTTGAGGCTATGGCGGACGAAGACCCCGATTTGTATAAGCGTGTGAAAAAATTCATAAAGGAGAAGCAGTCATGAAAATGTATGTCTTGCAGGTACGCTCCGGCTATGAATTTTCTGTCTGTGAGGAACTCAGAAAACAGGAATTTGATGCGGTTTTGCCGGTTCGACAGGAGTATATCAGACGTGGCGGACAGTGGCAGATTTACGAAAAAATTATCTTTACACAGTATGTTTTTCTGAGGTCGGAAATTACGGAGAAAACTTATTATCAGATTAAGAAAATCGATGGTGTTGTGCGGTTTTTAGGCTTTGAAAACGGCGTATTACAGCCCTTAAACCTTTCTGAACAAAGCTACATTGAATGGCTTTGGAACGACGGAAAATCTATCGAACCGTCGAAAATTTATGTCACTCCGAACGGCGACAAAATGATTATGTCGGGAATTTTGCGGAAGTACTCCGGTGAAGAAATAGACTACTGTCTAAGAAAACGTAAAGCGAGTGTTTTTGTAGAAATATCGGGACAAAAGCACAGGATAATACTTCCGGTGATAAGGATTTAAAACGGTACATTTCAGAAACAGGGTTGATTCGTCCCCTGCCGACGAGCGTGTTTGAACAGGAAAAAACGGATTTTT
>JAMPAU010000001.1:825175-1032468 GCA_023667045.1 Ruminococcus flavefaciens
TCATCAGAGCCGATAGAGATAAAAAACGCTAAGTACATACTCAAAAAATTGAAAAAATCCGATAAAAATATATTATCTAAAAGTGATTTATTACGACTTTGCCGTACTTTACGTGCATATGAATTTGACGTGCCGTTAGAGATTTTGGAAGATATGAACTGTATCAAGATTGAAATTATCAAAAACAGCGAACGTGGCAAACCTAAAGAAGTTATCAAAATAAATCCGCTAATACGTAAATAGGAAAAAACACCGTCCAGTTGGGCATTGGACGGCATTTTCTGAAAGTAATCATAAAAAGGATATTTTATGAAAGTTTCATCCAAACTTATTATAACATATCCTCTTTAAAAAATCAAGGGGGTATTTTTTATGGCAAGCATAAAAAAACGCAACAATAGTTATTTAATCCGTGTTTCATGCGGATATGATACCAACGGAAAACAGATTGTAAAATCAATGACGTGGAGACCCGACAAAGATATGACAGCCAAACAAGCCGAAAAAGAAGCCAATAAACAGGCAGTACTCTTTGAAGAACAATGCAAAAACGGCATTACAGGCAGTCACAATAACATAAAGCTTGCTGATTTCTGCAATATGTATCTCGATATTAAAAGAGACGTTCTCGCTCCACGAACATGGCACGACTACAGCAGAACCATTAACAATCTGATAATTCCTTTACTCGGTTATATGAAAATGTCAGATATAAAGCCGTCGCACATACAGCAGTTTATTCAGTACTTACAGGGCAATGTAAAACTTAGAAAAGACGGTTCAGCAGATACCGAAAACCCCAAACTCTCAAATGCAACCATTAAACGAAAGCTTACGGTTTTGCAGTCAATATTCAGACAGGCAGTTAAACTTGATATTATTTCAAGCAATCCGGCAAATGCTGAAAAGCTTACACTTCCGAAAATCGTAACACCAAAGGTTGAAATATTCAGCAAGCAGGAAGCAACTGAAATGCTGTCATGCCTTGAAAATGAATCATTGCAGTTTCAAGTACTGATACATCTTGCAATAATGACTGGTTGCCGATGTGGTGAACTGGTAGGGCTGAAATTCAGCGATATTGATTATCAGACAAACAAAATCACTATTGAACGTTCTGCCTATAAAGTGTCGGGACAACCAACAGAACTTAAACCGCCGAAAGATTATGAAGTCAGAACTATAACGGTAAACAGTTACTGCATAGACCTTATCCGGCTTTTAAAAGCTGAAAAGGAAAAACAGGCTATTGAGCAGGCAGAAACATGGCATAATGAAGATTGGTTATTTACTCAGCACAACGGCGAAATTATGAATCCTCAAACGCCTACAAAGCAATTCAGCAAGTTTCTTAAACGCAACGGATTAAAGCACAGGAAATTTCATAGCTTACGGCATACTTCCGCTACCCTGCTCCTATACGGCGGTGTTAATCTTAAACAGGTTCAAGAACGTCTTGGACATGGTGATATATCAACCACAAACAAATATTTACACTGCATAGCGGAAGCCGATGAAGAAGCATCTAACGTTTTACAGAATATGCTTATCACAAAAAGAAACATTGAAACGGTTGAGAAAGAAGCAGAAAAGACTGGTTGAAAATCTGCATATTAAAGCCTTATTTCATACTTTTTGGAAAACAAAGGGCAAACAATGTACAATTTTACATAAAAAGAAAAAGCAGACAATTTTCAAAATGCGAAAAATGCCTGCTTTTTGCTTTATTTGTTGGAGCTGATGAACGGATTTGAACCGTCGACCTACGCCTTACCAAGGCGTTGCGCTACCTACTGTGCCACATCAGCAATCAACATATAATATTATACAACAGGTTTCCGGAAATGTCAATAGGTTTGAAATATTTTTTTATTTTAATTATTAAAAATCCTTGACATTCACTGCCGTGTGTGTTATCATAGTACCATAAACTGTGAACGGATAAAACCTGTTAGTATACTTGCCCAGAGAAGCTTCGGTCGGTGCGAGAAGCAGAAGTACAGCAGAGAATTACATTCGGGAGTTTCTGCATTGAAATCAAGTAGGTGCGGACGTTTTGACACGTTATAGTCTTTCGAGGTCGGATTATATCCATAGTCCGATAAACTGAGGTGGTAACACGAGTAATTTCGTCCTCAGACAGTATCTGGTGCTGTCTGGGGATTTTTTGTTAAGAGGTGATATAATTATGGAATTATATTATGAGTTTGACTTGCACGAAAATCCATATGAATCTTTTGACGGAAAAAATTTCAAGGAGCTTGAAAAACTCCTCAATGAAATTATATATAAGGACAAAACTTTCAAGGAATGCTATGGATATATTAACATAAATCATTCGGAAATTTCAATAGTTGCCTTGAAAGGTTACGGCGTATACATCAACTATTACGACGGCAACACCATGAAACTTTCCTTACGTGACATTGACAGGCTTGATGTTTTAATTGACGTATGGCAAGATGATAATGCAGTTTCTGAGGGGCTTTTCATTGAACCCGAAAAAGCATGGAATGCAATAACAGAATATATTTCCAGCGGTAAAATTACTGAAAATATCAACTGGACAACCGAAGATGAAATAGAATCAAAAAACGGAAATTATTTCCCGCTGTAAATGAAAATATATAATACAAATCTTTTGAATAAGCATTGAAAAGTGCTGTACATACAGCATATAATCAATAATAAATATTTATAAAGGAGAATAATATGACTACTTTTGAAGAACTCCGTCGCCGTGGTCTGCTTGCACAGCTCACAGACGAAAAGGAAATTGAAACCCTCATCAACAAGGGCGAGGCTACTTTCTATATAGGTTTTGACCCGACAGCAGACAGTCTGCACGTTGGACACTTTATGGCTCTATGCCTTATGAAACGTCTCCAGATGGCAGGCAACAAGCCTATTGTACTTCTCGGCGGTGGTACTGGCATGATTGGCGACCCCTCCGGTAAAACCGATATGCGTAAAATGCTTACTCCGGAAACTATCCAGCACAATATCGAATGCTTCAAGAAACAGATGAGCCGTTTCATTGACTTCTCAGAGGGCAAGGCTATAGCCGTAAATAATGCCGACTGGCTTATGAATCTCAATTACGTTGAATTGCTCCGTGAAGTAGGTGCTTGTTTCAGCGTAAACCGTATGCTCACCGCTGAATGCTACAAACAGCGTATGGAGCGTGGTCTTTCTTTCCTTGAATTTAACTACATGATTATGCAGAGTTATGACTTCTACAAGCTGTTTCAAGATTATGGCTGTAATATGCAGTTCGGCGGTGACGACCAGTGGAGCAATATGCTTGGCGGTACTGAACTTATCCGCCGTAAGCTCGGCAAAGACGCTTACGCTATGACTATTACTCTCCTGCTCAACAGCGAGGGCAAAAAAATGGGTAAGACCGAAAAGGGTGCTGTCTGGCTCGACCCCGAAAAGACTTCTCCGTATGAGTTTTTCCAGTACTGGAGAAACGTTGCCGACGCTGACGTTATCAAATGTCTGAAAATGCTTACTTTCGTGCCGATTGAGGAAATTGAGGAAATGGAAAAAACTCTTGAGGGTGCAGGTTTCAACAAGGCTAAGGAGTTACTCGCTTACGAACTCACCAAGCTTGTACACGGCGAGGAAGAAGCTGAAAAAGCAAAGTCCGCATCTAAGGCACTTTTTGGCGGAAGCGGTTCTGATGAAAATATGCCTGTCGCTGAAATCTCCTCTGCTGACCTCACAGACGGAAAAATGGGTCTGCTTAACCTTATCGTAAAGGCAGGTCTTGCACCATCGGTATCAGAGGCAAGAAGACTTGTTCAGCAGGGCGGTATTACAGTGAACGACGAAAAAATAACTGACCCTAAGTCACAGATAGCTCCGGACGGCGTTATTATCCGCAAGGGCAAAAAGGCATTCAAGAAAATTGCAGTTATATAACAAAAAAAGAGGCTTTTCACAGCCTCTTTTTTATTCAGTCCTGTTCTTTTTTTATCTTGAAAATAACCCTCAGAAAACCCGAAAGAAATTTAGGACTGCGTATCACTACAATCTTCACTATGTATCCCTCCCTTGCTGATATACTTTCATTATATTCAGCAATCGGGATTTTGTGCTATCTTCTTGAATGCACTATCAGTGCAAGTCCCTTTTCTACTGCAACAACAGCAGTATCGGTTATTTCGTTGCTCACTCCCAGCGGAAAACCTTGCGTAAAGACATAATCTTCAACCGGATATTTAACGCCGGTCATTTTTTTTACATGGAGCTTTTCAGTCAGTGAAAACACCGAAAAATACCAGTCGCCATGCTTTTCATAAGTCTGAGTTCCTGCACCCTGTACGGTAATGATATTGTCATTGTCATATATCGACATTCTGCAATCGTGTTCATGAGCATAAATCAACGTCTGAATGTTCGCAAAGGTATGGTCAAACCGTCCGCCTGTAGCCCCGTAAAGCCTTATATTGTCCGCACCTCTTTCAAGGGCTAGCTTTACTGCAAGCATAGTGTCGGTGTCGTCCTTTTCGGGAATGCTCCTATAAATTTCTTTGCATTCCGGAATATCTCCGGTATATGAATCAAAGTCACCTGTCACAATATCCGGAACTATTCCAAGCTTTACGGCATGGATAATACCCCTGTCCGCACATATCACCAAATCGGCTTCTGTATCAACAAAACTGTAATCCTTAATATCTCCGCCGGCAAATATTATAGTATTCATAGTTCCCATTCCTTTAACTGCTTTGCCTCGTCGTACATAGTGCGGTAACTCTCATGACGGCTTGCCGAAATCTCGCCTTTATCCAGTGCCTCAATAACTTTACAGCCCTTTTCACACGTATGCGAGCAGTCACGGAAACGGCAGTCAGTATATTTTCTGAACTCTCTGAAACAGTCGGCTAATTCTTCCTTGCAGATAATATCGTAACGGTTTGTATCAAAGGTTGAAAAGCCCGGCGTATCGGCAATATAACCGCCGTCGCTGAGTTTATACAGTTGGGCATGACGTGTAGTGTGTTTTCCTCTGCCAAGCTTTTTACTGATTTCAGCGGTCGGGATATTCAAGGCAGGGTCAACGGCATTAAGCAGGGTGGACTTGCCTGCTCCGGAGTTTCCTGTCAAAGCACTTGTCTTGCCCTTGAAAAGTTCCTTAATCCTGTCAATAGTTTCCGGATTATTATAGTCAACTTCAAAAACATCAACGCCGATATTCCTGTATATATGGCTTATTTCTGAACTGTCGCCTAAATCGGTCTTTGTTATGACAACAACCGGAGTTATTCCCTTATATTCGGCAATAGCTATGAACTTATCAAGAATAAGATAATTAGGAGCAGGACTGCACGTGGAAACAATAAATATAAGCTGGTCGAGATTTGCAAGAGGAGGTCGTATAATACAGTTTTTTCTTTCGAGAACTTCAGAAATAACTCCGTCGGTTATTTCAACATTGTCCCCTGTGTATAAACTTGTACCTTCATAGCGGAAAATTCCTCTTGCCTTGCATTCATATATACCGTCAGGGGTCTCCACGGTGTAGAGACCCCCTAAGCATTTTGTTATAATTCCGCTTTTTACATCATTACTCATTACTGATAACGGATATACGGGTGATAGTTGCCGTATGCGTCATAGTAGCCGTAATCATCAGCCCAGCGGTCGAAGTCTGCCGGTAAATCGTTTATGCCCTGTTCAGTAGTGGGCTGTACATCTGTAACAATCGGGTCTACCCATTCTGTCGGAGCTTCTGTTGCAGGTTCTACCCATTCAGTAGGTGCTTCTGTAGGAGCTTCAGTGGGAGCTTCTGTTGCAGGTGTATCGCCAAAACCGCCTACTGAATTGAATGCTGCATTAATATCTTCTGTCTGTACTGTTACAGTACCTGTTGCAAAGTTGAAGTAATACGTACCAATCTGAGCTCTTACGCCTGTATTCATATTTGTAAGAACTACAACTACTGATACATTTTCCCCAGAGCCCTTTACGTTCTGACTTACCTGTGACATTTCCGGAACGAGAAGTACATTTGTTGAGTCTGTTGTTGTTGAGCCGTCTTCATTTGTTATTACAAAGTCGATAACGAATCTGCCGTTTGCACCCTCTGGGAAAGGAACTGTGAAAGGAATTTCGCCGTCGGGAGCTACACCGTTGCTGACATAGAATACAATCTCTGTGCCTTCGTCAACTTTTTCGCCCTTTGCGATACTCTGCTCAATAACCTTGCCCTCGTCCTCATATGAGGCTCTGAGTTCTGTTCTCGGTTTAAGACCTGCATATTCAGCGAGTGTGCAAGCGTCATCTGCAACCTGTCCTACGTAATCATCAACGCTTACCTGTCCAGCGTCAACGCCCATGCTTACATAGAGTACAATTGTAGCACCCTTGCTAACTTCTGTGCCTACTTCCGGCTCTGTGCTTATTACATAGCCTTTCTGTATTTCAGTGCTTGATGAGTTTTTCAGTTCTGCCACAAGACCACGCTGTTTAAGCTGGTCTTTTGCAAGTTCAGCGTTCATGTTAGCAACATTAGGAACTTCAACAGTTTCCATACCCTTACTTGTCTTAACTTTAAGAACGTCACCACGTTTAAACTCTGTGCCAGGGTCTATGCTCTGCTCAAAGATATAACCTTCGTCGAGTTCATTATATTCTGAGCCTTCAAGTTCAAACTGGATATTGTTTCCGTACTGACTGACTGCTGTATTGTAATCCATGCCATAGAAATCGGGCATCTTAAAGTCATTCTGCTGATTGTCGCCCTTTATAAGTCCGCTGAGGAGAGTTGCCACGAAAATTACAGCAACGATAATTACAACAACGACTATAGCTGTCAGCACCGGCACAACAAGTGAAGAACGTTCTTCACCTTCGCCGTCTGGGTCATCTTCATTGGGGTCATAATCTTCATAAGCGGGCTGTCTTCTGCCTCTGTTAGCCGGAGGGTCAGCAACCTTTGTTTTCTTCTTTCCCTTGCCGTTTTCTTCGATTTCGTTTTCGTCATAAGGAGTGACATAAACATCTCCGTCGGGGTCTTCTTCGTCTTCTTCTTGATAGTAGCCGAATGTCATATTAGGATTAACCTTGAAAGCGTCAATATCGCTAATCATCTCGGCGGTAGACTGGTATCTGTCGGCAGGGTCTTTTTCCATTGCACGCAGAACAATTTCCTCAAGACCGTCCGGAATATCAGGATTTAAGGCTCTGGGTCTTTCCGGAATATCCTGCATATGCATAACGGCAATGGCAACCGGATTGTCGCTGTCAAAAGGCTTGCTTCCTGTGAGCATTTCATACATCATAGCACCGACTGAGTAAATATCGCTCTTTGCGTCGGTAACGTCACCGCTTGCCTGTTCGGGACTGATATAATGAACGCTTCCTATAGCCTGGTCGGTAGCCGTCTTGCCCTCTTCACGAGCAAATTTGGCAATACCGAAATCCATGACCTTTATAGTGCCGTCTGTAAACATCATGATATTCTGTGGCTTTATATCACGGTGAACAATACCCTTGTCGTGAGCGTGCTGTAAAGCCCTGAGAATCTGTATAACGAAGTGTACGGTATCTTTCCATGTAAGGACTTTTTCTTCTTCAATATACTCTTTGAGTGTTATACCGTCAATATACTCCATGACAATATACTGGATTTTTTCTGAAAAACCCACATCATAGATTTTAACGATATTCGGGTGTGAAAGAACGGCAATAGCCTTTGATTCATTTCTGAATCTGCGGAGGAAGTCCTCATTTTCCGCATATTCCTTTTTAAGAATCTTGATTGCAACGTCTTTGTGGTCCATTACGTCAACACCCTTATAGACTTCAGCCATACCGCCTACGCCTATAAGCTCGGTGATTTCGTATCTTCCGTCGAGTTTTTTGCCAATGTACTTATCCATTTCCTCTTTTTTCCTCCTGTTTTATTCAGAAATTACCGCAACAGTCACATTATCACGGCCGCCCTTGCTGAGAGCTAAGTCAATAAGATTTTGCGTGACGCTATCAAAATCAGAATTTTTAATAACATCATATATTTCATCGTCAGTGCAGTAGCCCGAAAGACCGTCCGAGCATAACATCAGATAGATTTTATTATCCTCATAATCGAGTATAAAAGTATCTGTCTGTACTGTCTGTTCCACACCGACTGCTCTCACAAGCATATGTTTCTGAGGGTGATTTTCAAGTTCCTCCTCAGTAATTCTGCCCTGTTCGTAAAGCAGTGACGCAACGTTATGGTCTGTAGTTATCTGGAAAACGCCTTCGTTCTCCACAAAGAGATAAGCTCTGCTGTCGCCGACATTTGCAATAAAAGCCGATTTATCGGTTACAAAGACAGCGACACAGGTTGTACCCATTCCAAAATTATTGAAATCCAGCTTAGCCCTTGTATAAATTACGGAATTTGCAGCTGAAACTGACGATATAAGAAGCCTGCGGATTTCTTCATCATCAAGATTTTCCCTGTAGCCGTCAGAAAAACGCTGAAAAAACTCCTCCATAGCAATAGTACTTGCTTCTTTTCCGGCATTTTCACCGCCCATGCCGTCACATACTACGGCAAGAACATTATGACCGAAATATTCACATCGTACTGCATCTTGATTTTCGTCTCTTTTCAGACCAATATCCGTACCGGATTTGAATCTCAAAAATCCGCACCCCCATTCTTATTCTGTTCGACAGCATCACGTCTTAGCTGACCGCAAGCCGCCTCTATATCACTGCCGAGAGTTCTTCTCACGGTAGCGTTTATACCACGTCTGCCGAGCCTTTTCGCAAATTCTGCTACTCCGGTTCTTGCAGTGCGGTAGTTTCTTTCCTTGACTTTGTTTACGGGAATAAGATTAACGTGGCAGTTCATACCTCTCAGCAGGTCTGCCAGTCTGTCCGCATCATTGTCAGAGGAATTTACGTTGTCAATGACAGCGTACTCAAATGTAACACGCCGTCCGGTATTTTTTATATAAAACCTACAAGCCTCAAGAAGTTTTTCGATATTGTAGGCATTATTAACAGGCATAATTTCTGAACGCCCTTTATTGTCTGCACAGTGCAGTGAAACTGAAAGAGTAAGACCTAGTTTAAGTCCGGCAAGCTCATAAATACGTGGGACTATTCCGCACGTTGAGAGAGATACATGGCGGAGACTGAAATTATTTCCGTTCTTATCTGAAAGCAGATAAAGGAATTTCAGAACATTGTCATAATTGTCAAGCGGTTCGCCTATACCCATAAGCACAACGCCAGAGACTTTAACGCCGGAATCCTTTTCAGTTTCGTAAATCTGCATGAGGATTTCAGAAGGGTCAAGATTGCGTACAAATCCGGCAATAGCCGAAGCACAGAACCTGCACCCCATTTTACAGCCGACCTGAGTTGATACGCATATGCTGTAGCCGTAGCTGTATTTCATAAGGACAGTTTCGACAAAATTTCCGTCAGAAAGTCTATATAGATATTTTACAGTATTATCTATGGAAGATTCAAGTCTTTTTTGTATAAATAGTCTTTTTATACAAAATTTTCCGTCTAACTGCTGTCTGAGTTGTGCAGAAATATCTGTCATCTTGTCAAAACTGAAAACCCTTTTTAAATGAAGCCACTGAAAAATCTGTTTTGCACGGAATTTCTTTTCACCGCATTCCGTCATAATATTTTCAAGTTCAGCAAGGCTTAAACCAAGAATATCAATTTTTTCCAAATCTATCACCTTACTTTTCTGAACTTTGAAATAAAAAATCCGTCGCTCCCGAAATGGCACGGGAATATTGAAGCACTGATACCGAATTTTTCGCCAAGAGGTTCGGGGAGCATAACCGGCTCTATTTCGGGGTGGTCTGCAAGAAGTTTTTCAACAACCTGCTCGTTTTCGGCTTTACGGAGCGTACAGGTCGAATAGACCATTTCACCGCCGACCGCCAAATATTTAAGAGCGTTTTCGGCAATACTGTACTGAATTTCCGGCAGTCCGGCAAAGTCCCCGAAATCTTTGTATTTTATTTCCGGTTTGCGACGGACAACACCCAGTCCAGAACATGGAACATCACACAGAATCTTTGTAAACTTTGGCAGTTCCGGATTGAACTTCAGAGCGTCGCCTACAGCAGTTTCTATATTGGAAAGCCCTAAACGTTCAGCACCGTCACGGACGAGTTTAACCCTTTTTTCATGAAGGTCAAAAGCCATGATTCTGCCCTTGCCGTTCATGAGTTCAGACATTGTGAAAGTCTTTCCTCCTGGAGCGGAACATATATCAAGCACAAGGTCGTTTTCGTCCGGTGCAAGAGACATACAGCACAGCTGTGAAGCCAAGTCCTGAACGTGAAAATAACCTTTCTTAAAAGCTTCTGTTGAGGTAACGTCTCCGGAGAGTTCAAAGCAGTCCGGAAGAATACTCTTCTTCACGGCTTTTATTTTTCTTAGTGAAGATATAAACTGTTCTTCTGTACATTTCAGACGGTTCATTCTCACTGTTACCGGAGGACTTCCGAGAGCGTCAGAAAGAAGATTCTCTGTTAGTTCCTCGCCGTAGTCGCTTATAAGGCTCTGCACAAATTCCGGCGGTGCTGAATACTCAATGCTGTATCTCTGCAACTTATCTTCCGGCAGATTTATGCTTTTGCCCTGTCTTATAAAGTTCCTCAGAACAGCGTTTACCATACCGGAAGCACTTTTCTTACCGAATTTTTTCGCCAGCGATACACTCTCATTGACTGAAGCGTTGTCCGGTACGTTATCCATGAAAAGTATCTGATAAAGCCCGCACCTCAGTATGTTGAGAATCACATCGTCAAGTTTTCCGACAGGTCTTGACGAAAACTGTCCTATAATGTAATCAAGGTAAATTTTTCTTTCGATAACGCCGTAATAAACCGCTGAACATAATTTCTTGTCACGGTCGTCAAGGTCGGAGTTTTTCAGACCGCTGTTAAGCTGTATATTTGAAAAACTTCCTCCGGAAAAAGTCTTACAGAGAAGTTTCGCTGCTAAATATCTTGAATCCGACATAACCGCCACCGTCAGCCTAACTTTTCGCCGGACGTGAGTTTCTTTCCTCTAAGGAAATCCGCCGTTTTCATGCGTTTACTGCCTTCAAGCTGAATTTCACAGAATCTGATTAAACCGCCGTCTCCGCACTTTACTGTGAAGTCTTCCGGATTAACTATAGTGCCGTTTTCAGCGGAAGAAGTTCCGGAAACTATCTCAGACTTGAAAACTTTCAGCCTTTTACCGTTCAGCATGGTAAATCCAGTAACTCCACGTATTGTATTATGGATTTTCTGAACATTCTCCGAAAAGTCCAAAGCACTCATTTCCTTGCGAATCATAGGCGAATAGCTTGAAAGTGAATCGTTCTGCTTTTCGGGAGAGAGTGTGCCGTTTTCTATCGCCTTAATAGTATCGGCGAGAACCTCACCGCCCATATTGGCAAGCCTTGTGTAAAGTTCTTGATAAGTTTCGTTTTCGCCTATTTCGGTTGATTTCTTAATGAGCATATCGCCTGTGTCAAGACCCTCTGCCATCATCATAGAAGTAACTCCGGTAATCTTTTCGCCGTTGAGGAGACACCAGTTAATAGGTGCTGCTCCTCTGTACGCCGGAAGAAGCGAAGCATGAATGTTTATACAGCAATGCTTAGGCAGTTCAAGGATTTCCTTTGGTAAAATCTGTCCGTAAGCAGTCACGACTATCAAATCCGGTGAAATGCTTTTCAGAATCTCCAAAGCCTGCTGTGCGTCGTCGCCCTTTCTTAGAGACAACGGCTGATATATCGGTATGCCATACTCCATAGCCACCGACTTGACAGGCGTAGGTATCATCTTATAGCCACGACCCTTAGGTTTGTCGGGCTGTGTGAAAACCGCCGGTACTTCATGCGGACTATCTGCAAGCATTCTGAGACACGGCACGGCAAAGTCCGGCGTACCCATAAATACAATCTTCATACTATAATCATTCCTCCCCCGGAACGAAAAATTCTTCTACTATTTCAGTAAATACATGACCGTCGAGGTGGTCGTTTTCGTGGTTTGTGCATTGAGCTCCGAGACCAGTGAAATCACGCTCCCACCAGTTGCCGTTTCTGTCCTGAGCTTTCAGACGGCAGTGCATAGGGCGTGTTACATAGCCCCATATATTCGGACATGAAAGACAGCCTTCCTCAACACGCTGTTTGCCCTCTTTCAGAGTAATCTCCGGATTAATTGCCTCTATATTGCCTTCTTCAAGGTGCATTATAAAGATACGTCTGCAAATTCCTATCTGAGGTGCGGCAAGTCCTACGCCGTTAGCCTTATCAAGAGTTTCATGCATATCATCAAGCAACTGTGCAAGCTTTGCATCAAACTTCTCAACAGGTCTGCAAACTTTATGGAGTGATTCATCTTTGTCTGTTAAAATTTTTCTGAGTGCCATTTTATTAAATCCTTTCTTATTATTGTAATCCTGCCTCTCCGTTCATATCAGCATAAACAGAGATTTTATTCATTTCATTAAGTTTTACTGAATCTTTCAATATACTGCTAATAAAGTCTCTTATTTCTGCGGTATTCTTGCATTTCATAATAATCTGCCAGCGGTATCGACCTTTTATTCTTCCGTAAAAGCATTTAATGGGTCTGATTACCTGCACGGGCGTTTTCGGCTGAATGCTGTCAAGCTTTTTACGCATAAGCTCCCATACAGCGCAAGCACCGTTTTGTACAGATATATCGTCATTTCCCGAAAAGCAGAATACACATATATCGCATACCGGCGGAAAAATCATTGCACGCCGTCGTGCTATTTCCTCTTTATAAAAGCCCTCATAATTCTGAGATGAAGCAAGATTTATAATGTAATGTTCCGGCACAAAAGTCTGTAACACTGCCCTGCCGGAACGTTCGCCACGACCGCTCCGCCCGACAACCTGAGTTATCAGTGAGAAAGTGCGTTCATAGCTCCGGAAATCTCCGGCATATAGAGACTTGTCAGCCGAAAGTACCCCAACAAGCGTGACATTCGGGAAATCAAGACCCTTGCCTATCATCTGAGTACCTATCATTATATCATACTCGCCGTTGCGGAAAGCAGTGAAGTTCTTTTCATATGAATATCTCGAAAAAGTCGTGTCTGCGTCCATTCGGAGAATCCTTGCATTCGGAAAATACATATTCAGTTCATCTTCAAGTCTCTGAGTGCCAAATCCTACCATTTTAAGCCTTTTTGAACTGCAAGCCGGACACTCTGTGACAGGTTCGCACGAATACCCACAGTAATGACACATCATTCTCTCGTTTTTCTTGTGGTAGGTCAGCGGAACGGTACAGTTAAGGCAATATACAGCCTGCCCGCAGTCAACACAGCTTATAATTGTGTGATAGCCACGACGGTTGAGCAGTAATATTGACTGTTCGCCGTTTGCAAGATTTGAATTTATCTCATCAACAAGCTGACGACTAAACCATGCCATGTTGCCGTTTTCCCGTTCTTCATTCATATCAATTATGCTTACTTTAGGAAGTGGCATATTTTGGTAGCGTTTTTTCATTTTTACAAGACGGTATATATTTTTTTCGGCAAGATAATAGCTTTCTACTGAGGGGGTTGCAGAGGCAAGCAGGAGAGTTGAGCCGTGATATGCACATCTTTTTTTAGCAATATCATGGGCATCATATCGTGGGGAAATATCCGATTTATAGGAGCGTTCGCCCTCTTCGTCCATGATTATGAGACCTATATTGTCAAGAGGTGCAAATACCGCACTTCTCGTACCTACAACAATATCCGCCCTGCCGTATTTTATGCGTTTATATTCGTCAAGCCTCTGCCCCAGTGACAGACCGCTGTGAATTACCGCCACCCTTTCGCCGAAAAGCGACCGGAAACGTTTTAAAATCTGCGGTGTAAGGCTGATTTCCGGAATAAGCACAAGCACTTGTCTGCCTGTCAGTACTGTACCGGAAATAAGTTTTTCAAAGACAGAAGTCTTTCCGCTTCCGGTAACTCCGTGAAGAAGATAGACAGCTGGTTTATTAGTCTGTATCTGTTCATAGACGGCATTATAAACCGCCTGCTGTTCGTCTGAAAGAACCACGCTGTTTATATCGGCTCGACCCTCTGAAAAGTCCTCGACATGACGAAAAGTTTCAGTTTCATATTCTTCTGCCACTCCGTTTCTGACAAGATTTGAAATAACCACATCAGTAACTCCGCACATATATGCAGTTTCCTTTACTGAAGCTGTCGTGTTTTCAGAAAGAAACTCGACAACCGTTTTCTGTTTTGCAGTGAGTTTGAAGTTCTCCGGAAAACTGATATAGTCATCTGTCAGACGAACCATTCTGAGAACAGCGTCGCCGACTTTCTGCCGGAAAATATTATCTGAATCAACCGCACCGTTTTCACAGAGTTCGTCAATAATTTTTCTGCCGTTTTTGGTAATATACTCACGGATAAAATCATTTAACTGTTTATTGTCCGTAATACTGCGGAGTTCTTCAAAAAGAGCCTTTGTCTCATCACTGAGAGTTTCAGAGAGAGAGAAGTTTTCATTTAAAATAAACTTTTCCTTTGCGTTGATATTCATTGCCGGAGGTAGCATAGCCTTGACTGCATTATAATAAGTACAGAATGTATTATCGTGAAGATATAATGCAAGTTCAAGCATTTCCTCTGAAAGTACTGGTTTGTCGTCGATTGCTGAAATAATCTTCTTTAAACCCTTTCCACTGCCGGAGCGTATCTTCATAACAACGCCTGTACGGTGAGAGTTACCCTTTCCAAACGGCACAAGCACACGACAGCCACGCTCCACAGAAAGACTTTCCGGCACTATATAGCTGAAAAGAATATCAAAAGAATAAGCAGTACCGTTTACAGCCGTCTCAGCAATAAGGGACATTATTCACCCTGTGTGAGTGTGCTTACTATCTTACATTTACCGCTTGCTATTTCTTCAACAGCGGTTTTTACTGGTTTTTCCTCAAGGGTCTGGTCTGTTCTGTAAAGTTCTTCTGAAATTTCCCTTGCACGCTTTGCAACGGCAATAACAAGTGAATAACAACTTTCGTTTTTTGAAATAATCTGATTTACTGCTGGTCTAAGCATTTTTTCAACACCTCATTCTATAATATCGACTGAAAATTCTGATTTAAGCTTTTCTGCACGCATTACTGCGAGGAAATCACTTACAGCGTCTTCAAGAGCGTCATTTACAATAATATAATCGTACTTTTTCGATTGGGCGATTTCTCCCGATGCCTGTGCAACTCTCTGCTCAATAACATCATCGCTTTCAGTGCCTCTTTTTTTAAGTCTGCGTCTGAGTTCATTAATTGACGGCGGAGCTATAAAAATCGAAACAGCTTCTGGTCTTTTCTCCATGACTTTCATTGCACCCTGCACTTCGATTTCAAGAATCACGTCAACGCCTTTTTCAAGGTAGTCGTCAACCTCTGAAAGAAGTGTTCCGTAATAATGCTTGCAGTAGCCGGCATATTCAAGAAAAGCACCGTCTTTGATTTTCTGTTCAAATTCCTCATCAGTAATAAAGTAATAGTTAACGCCGTCTTTTTCATTTTCACGGGGGTCTCTAGTGGTTGCGGAAACAGAACAGTGATAATTGCCGTGCTTAACTATTTCTGCAAGCATAGTGCCTTTTCCACAGCCAGACGGTGCAGAAAAAATAATAAGTCTGCCTTTATTCATATAATCCTCCTTACTCATTAAGCCGTGCCGCAAGAGTTTCAGCAATCAGCGACGACAATATAATATGTCCGCTGTCCATAACGATTACGGCTCTTGTTTTTCTGCCATATGTTGCATCAATCGCCCTGCCGTCGTCACGTGCTTCCTGAACCATTCTTTTTATAGGAGCTGATTCGGGGCTTACTATCGTAACTATTCTTTCGGACGAAATCATATTGCCATAACCTATATTTATAAATTTCATAGGTTCACCTACTCAATATTCTGAATCTGCTCACGGATTTTTTCGATTTCGGCTTTCATGTCAACAACAATTTTTGTTATATTCAAATCCTGTGCCTTAGAGCCTATCGTGTTTACTTCTCTGTTCATTTCCTGTACTATGAAATCAAGTTTTCTGCCTACGGGTTCATCTGAATCAAACATACCTTTAAGCTGTGAAATATGACTGCGGAGACGTACAGTTTCTTCATCAACTGCTATTTTTTCAGCAAAGACAGCCGACTCAGTAAGTATACGCTGTTCGTCAATATCCTTGCCGTCAAGGATTTCTGAAATTTTCTGATAAAGTCTGTTTCTGTAATTTTCAACAGTCTGCGGTGAGAGTTCTTCAACCTGTGCTACCATTTTCAGAATAAAATCCGCTTTTGAGATTATATCGGATTCAAGTTTTTCGCCCTCTGTCTGTCGCATTTCAACGAATCTCTGTAAAGCCTCAGTTGCCACTTCTGAAATATCCGCCCATATCTGTTCCTGATTATCGGGGGCTTTCTGAACGACGAATATTTCCGGAAGTTTTATAAGCTTTGAAAGTACCAAATCGTCTTTAAGACCGAGTTCTTCCGAGACACTCCGGAGAGCGTTTATATAGCCCTCAGCGACCGCCTTATTTATGGAGATTTCTGAATCTTTTGCTTCAATATTGTTAATAGTGACCGAAACTTCAACTTTTCCACGTGAAACAGCAGTTTTCAACAAAGTTTTCAGTTTTTCATCTATATAGCCGTAAGCACGTGGGATTCTTGAAGAATACTCATAATACCTGTGATTTACAGAACGTATTTCAACAAGTATATCACGACCGCCAAGAATTTTCTGTGCCCTGCCATATCCTGTCATGCTCTTTGTCACCTTACTCGCCTGCCTTTATAAATAATATGTATTATTATACCACTAATCACCATAAAATGCAAGCATTTTAAGAAAAAAATAAGGGACACCGGAGTGTCCCTTATATTTCGGAATAATTATCAGCCTGCAGCGTTGAGTGCGTCGCTTGTCATTGGGAATACATCAGTTGTGATTATTTCAAGGTCAACATACTGAATAGCGAGAGCATCGATAGGTGTGATGCCGTTTCCGTTGTCAACAACGTCGCCGTTCTTCTGACCCTGTTCAGAAATCTTGTATTCATTCGGGTTAGAAAGTGCCTGCATGATAAGAACAGCGTCAGCGAGAGTTACCTTACCATCGCAGTTAGTATCGCCCCAGAGAATATCGTCATCACTGCCTGATGTATCTTCTACATCTGTAAGAGGTGTAACATCAGGATAGAGGAGAGCCATAGAACCATATGACATGAGAGCGTCACCGTGGTGCCAGAATCTGTGTAACTTGTAGTAGTAGCCGTCTGTTTCGCCTGTATCATCATATACAGCCTTAGCAGCCTGATACATCGGGTCATTAGCATAGCTCTGACGGATAGATGAGAATGTAGCGCCGTTAGCGAGCTTAGAGCCGTCGGGCATTGTACCTGTGTAGCTTGTAGGAATGTAAACTGTTTCCTCGAAGATTCTCTTGAGAGAGCCGTTGTGGTCTTCAAATGCGATACCGATTTCATCACGACCGAGTTCCCACTGAGCAGAGAGAAGTCTGTTAGCGAGGTAGAGACCCTTTTCAGCAGTTGTACCGTCAGCCTTTTCTTCTAATGCACAAGAAGCGTCAACACCCTGAGCCTTAGCATAGTAGATAAGAGTATTACAGAGTGAAGAAATACAACCAACGTCGCCCATGCCGTAGCCTGTGATTGTGCAGTGGAGGCTCTGGTTGCCGTTAGGATTGTAAGTACCTGTCCATGTGTCAGGAACAACAGTGTAGTCTGTATCAGATTCACCCCAGTCGAGATTTGAAGGCATAGCGTAAGCCATTACTGTACCGTCTTCTGTTGTGTAATCAAACTGCATATTATCTTCAAACCATGCAACCCATCTCTCAATAAGAGCTTCAAGAGCCTTTTCGAGTGAGAGACCGCCGAATGTCATATCCTTAACTTCAGCACTTACACCGTTAGTCTTTACATAGTAGTAAAGTTCTGTAAGTCTCTGCATAGGCCATACCTGGTTACCAATCCAGTGGTTAGAACCTGGGTCAGCGTATACAGGGTGAGGAATGTAAACCATGTTATAGAATGTCGGGTAGCCGTCCGGATACTTTACATAACGACCTCTGTAGGAGTTTGTACAACCACCAGCGAAAGGACCTTCAACTGACTGTAACCAGAGGTACATTTCAATCTGTCTCTTGAGAGATTCCTTGTAGTCTGCAGTAGCATTTGTGCCCTTCATACCTGCGTTAATCTTAGCATCGTCAATAAGAGCGTAAGCAGCGAGCGGGTTCTGATAGAACTGATGTGAGTGAGAAGCACCAATCTGCCAAGCCCAGTCATAGTTGCCGAGAGCTCCGCCCCATGATGTATACCAAGCCATGAGGTAGTGCTGACCGCCTTCGTCGCCGTATGTGCTGCCGTTGTTACCGCTTGCCATGATATTCTGACAACCGATAGCGTGATAATACTTATCAAACATATCGTTACGGCACTGGTCACCCATTTTACCAGCGAGAGCTGAAACTTCATCAACGCCAACACCGAACTGGTTAGCAAAGTAAACAGCCTGAATAGCACGGTCTTCAGCGTCAGGAGCGTTAGTAAATGCGTACTGAGCAGCAACGCCAGAACCATTGAAGATACCCTTGATACCGTCCTGGTTACCGTACTTGAGTTCTTCAAGACACGGATGCGGAACTGTCTCGAAACAGGATTCCTGCTCACCACGCTGGAATGTATTGATAAATGTGAATTTACCGTTGCCAGCACCAGCAGTAGCACCGCCGAAACCATACCAGTCATCAACGTCTGCGAGCCAGTGCATGAGGTAGTAACCATTGTCACTGCCGTATGCTGACTTAAAGATGCTGTACATCGGGTTGATAGCATCAACACCAACATTCTGTGTAGGATATTCATTAGGAGTATCCTTTTCTTCTGCTGTATCAGCCTTAAGTCTGTCCTGCTGCCAGATTGAGCTGTATCTTATATCGCTTCTGCCTGCTGCATTTGACCAACCAGGAATGATAGCCTCCATAGTCTTCCATGCTTTAGCGAGGTCGCCTGTGCTGCCCTCAATCTGACCATTGTTAGCGAGAATATCGTGCATAGCAGCAACCCATGTGATGTAGGACATAGCCTCTGATGTTGTTTCATGACCATAGTCCGGAGCTTCAACACAGAGTGTTTCTACTGAATGGTAAGGAATACCGAAAGAATCACCGCCGTTGTTCTGTGAGCTGAGATAGCCGTTTTCCACACCATTTGTGATAACATCATCATAGAGTGATGCGAACATCTTAGCATATGACTCATTAGCACCGTCTTTAGAAGCATATTCATTAGCTGCTGAAGACATAGCAGGCATGATAGCTGTAGCTGACATAACGGCAGAAAGGATACCGGCTGTTAAAGCCTTAGTCTTTTTGCTTATCATAAGTTTTTACCCCTCTCGTAAGATTTGATAAATGAAATATAATGAATTATTCTTTCCGTAGTGCCGGAAAGAAAATGCATACGAAAATACTTCGTACACTGTATGACGGTTTCACAGTACCGCATACAACCCTCAAACTATTTTCATGAATAATTATATTCCACATTTTACTCTGTGTCAACAGTTTAGGGGATTTTCATTTTTGTAAAATTAATTTTTGGTGCAATGCACACAATACGGGGTGTTTTTTTGTACATTTTGTCCATCTGCAAAAATATCCTTTCTTTTTGAATATTAATTTTTTATTAACAGAATTTATATTTTAAAATAATTTTCTTAAATTCATCTTATTTACAATAATCTTTCACATATTCCACACAGCAGTGTTATAATATTTACTGGGATTTTTACTATGCAGAAATTTCTTATTGTCGGGCGTTTTAGCTGAATTAATAATTAGTTCATTATTTATTAATATTGCAGACATATTTTTCTGTCATAATAAAATGATGTATTTTTTAATTTTACTGTATATTGCCTCATGCATTAAATTATTACAGAAAGAAAGGAGAAACTCATGATTAATATTGAAAATCTTACAAAATTCTACGGCAATAACCGTGCCGTGAATAATATCAGCTTTACAATAAATGATAATGAGATTCTTGGTTTTCTTGGTCCTAACGGTGCGGGAAAATCAACCACCATGAACATGATAGCCGGCTACCTGCCGATGTCAAGCGGTACTGTGACAATCTGCGGAATAGACATCAACAAAGAGCCAGTAAAGGCAAAGTCTAAAATAGGCTATCTTCCACAAGACCCTCCGGTTTATCCGGATATGAGAGTAAAGGAGTATATGTCATTCTGTGCTGGTCTTAAGCGTGTGCCACGCTCAAAACGCAAGGAGGAAATACAGCGTGTTATGGAACTCCTCAGCATTACTGACGTAAAGGACAAGCTCATAAAAAACCTCTCCGGCGGTTACAAGAGACGTGTGGGTTTTGCACAGGCTATCTTAGGAAATCCCGATTTCATTATCCTTGATGAGCCTACTGTAGGACTTGACCCTAACCAAGTAATTGAAGTGCGTAATATTATTAAAGATTTAAAGAAGTCGCATTCTGTTATTTTCAGTTCGCATATACTCAGCGAGGTAAGTGAAGTCTGTGACAGGGTTGTAATTATCAACAATGGCGATATAAGAGCTGTCGATACTATTGAAAACCTTGAAAAGTCTTTCGGCACTGCACTTGTCCTTCATATAAAGGTTAAAGGCTCAAAGACAAAATCAGCCTCTATAATCGAGATGACTAAGGGCGTAAAGGAAATCACCGATATAAGCGAAGAAGACAACAACATATTCAGCTTTACCACACAGCTTGACGGAGACGCTGAAGAAATACGCCGTAATCTTATGTCTGAACTCATAAAGAATAATGTTGATATTGTCGAAATCTACACAGACAAGCCGAATCTCGAAAACGTATTCATTGAACTTATAAACCGTCCGGCAAAAAGCGGTAATCTTATGGATTTGGTTGACGAGATAACACCAGAGGAAACTCCCGAACCAGACGAAAAGGAGGAAGATAAATAATGTTTCCTATTTACAAGAAAGAACTCCAGTCGTTTTTCTATACGCCTTTCGTATATACTCTTACGGCACTTTTCATGCTGTTGTTTACGTATATGTTCAATACATCAATAGGCAACATAGCACAAAGCACTTTTCAGTTTTCATTCACTGAAATATTCTATGATGTAATATTCTACTTCATATTCCTTATACCGATTATGACCATGCGTACATACTCAGACGAAAGAAAATTCGGTACGGAAGTACTGCTTATGAGTTCGCCGGTAAGTGTACTGAAGATAGTGCTTGCAAAGTTCTTTGCAAATATCACTGTATTCCTTTTCATGATAGCAGGCTCAACGCTTTTCCCGATTGTTACAGCCATGAACGGCGAAGTAGTAATCAGTCAGCTTATATGTGCGTATATAGGATTCTTCTGCTGGGGTGCAATGTACATAGCACTGGGTATGCTTGTATCGTCTTTCACAGAAAGCTCCATACTCGCCGCTATTCTTGGTGAAATAGGAATGTTTGTATTCCTTTTCATTGACGATTTCTCACAGACTGCATTTATAGCACAGTTCCCTAAATTACAGTCTGTACTTTATGCATTTGCCGCACAGCCGAGATTTGCATATTTTTCACAGGGCTTTATACGCCTATCTGATATAGTATTCTTTATCTCTGCAATCGTCGTACTTCTTGCATGGAATTTCATTTCTATCGAAAAAAGACGCTGGAACAGGGGGTAATCAGTTATGCAGAAGAAAAAATTTAATCTTTCGGGAATATTTGCAATTATACTTGCAATACTCATACTGCTGATTGCAGTTCCGATAAACCTTATATTTTCATATGCCGATAAGGTCTATGATATGACACCAGCAGGAAAATACACCCTTAACGAAAAAACCGTACAGCTTCTTGATGAGACAGCCGACAAGCAGATAGAAATATACTATCTCTATGAGTACAGCCTGAGCATATTCCAGAGTGAGCCGGAATTTCTTCCGCTTTACCACACTCTTGACGAACTCAGCCAAAGAGACAATATAGAACTTATTACTTTTAATCCCGATGAAGAAGCTGAAAGAGCCTCAGCACTCGACCCTGCCGGTATTCTCGGAATAAACAAGGGCGATATTTTCGTAAAGTGTGGTGACGTTATCAAGAAAATCGACCCTGACAGAGTTTTCCAGACAACATCTGACGGTATCTTCCAGTATGCCGGAGAAGAACTCATAGCAAGTGCTATAAAGGTCTGCACAAGCGGTTCACTTCCTACTGTGTACTTCCTCACGGGTCACGGCGAAAAATCTATAAATGACAGCTATGCAACATATGCAGATACTCTGAAAACAAATAACTATGATGTTCAAGAAATGAACCTTGACGAGACAGGAGCTATTCCGGATAATACTGCTATAGTATATATTGTCGGATTAACAGAAGATATTACTAACAGCGAATTTAATCTTCTCAGTAGTTATGTTGATAACGGCGGAAGTCTTGCCGTTTTCGCATCGCCGTGCGACACAAAGGGACGTTTCACAAATCTTGACAAGCTCCTTGAAAAATTTGAACTCGGTATAGACTACAACTATGTTACAGAAACAAACAGCGTAAACCAGTTGCAGAACATGGAGGCAAAACAGAGCGATAACTACTTCCGTGTACAGTACACTCCGGCTACTGAAGACTTCACTGAAGATTTGACAACAGATATAAATTCCCTTATAAATCAAGGTATTTACACTGCAGGTATATCCAATACAAGAAGCGTATATGAGTATACATCTGACAGTGCATATATTGAAAAGTCCCCGATAGTACAGAATATTATGGACGCTACAACCTCAAAATATACAACGGTAAGTACTGCTATGGGCGGTGATTCGTGGTCACAAAGTGAGGCAGAAAACCTCAGCGGTGAGGAACTTTATTTCGGATACTACTCCTACAACAAGCAGACTCTCGGAAAACTTATTCTTTTTGGTACTACCGACATAATGGACCCTGAAAACCTCAACTATATGATTTCTGGTACACAGTATCTTGCTATATTCTCAAATACATGGCTCTATGATACAGATATTGAAATGGGCATAGGCAACAAGTCAAGCACATACGATAATATGCACTTCTCCGACGCTCCGGAGGCTGAATCAGTTCTGAGGATTTTCATAATAGTTCCTATAGTAGTTGCAATTATTGGTATTGCAGTATGGCTCAAGAGGAGATATGCATAATGAAAAAAGTTATCATAGCAATGGTTGCTTTGCTGGTGGTGGCAGGAGGGTCTTTCGGTGCTTTCCTTGCCGTAAAGAACAAAAGCGACAAGGAAACTCAGAAACAGGTCGCCGAACTCGCTGACAATGTTCTTTTCAGTTTTGACAGCGAAAGCATAACGGAAATAAATTTTGATTGTCCGGACGGTCAGTACAAGGCATTATATCAAGACGAAAACTGGAAACTTGACGGCGGTGAATTTTCCATAGACCAGACATATATTCAGGCTCTGCTTACGCTTGTCTCTGATTTCACGGCAGACGCTAATTTCGGCGTGGCTGACAGCACCAAAAAAACAATGTACGGTCTTGAAAATCCCTCTGAAACAATAACCCTTACTGACGGTACAAACAATTATAAAATATATGTCGGCAATATCACTCCCACAAATGACTACTACTATATCATGATTGACGGCAAGGAAAAAGTATATACTGTTGATTCACTGCACGGAAGTGTTTTAAAGGCAAGCCGTATGATGCTTAAATCAAAGGAACTTATACCATATGACAATACTGAAATAAAACAGATTACAGTAAAAAAAGACGGCAAAATCACATACGACCTAACTTATGATAAAGAAACATCAACATGGTCTCTGACCGATGAATACTCAAATCTGCCATTCGACCAGACAGAAGTTTCTTCAATGCTTACAACTGTTACACGTCTCGAGGCTGAAGAACTGCTTGACGAATACCTTGAAGACCTCAGCAGATATGGCTTTGATACTCCTTCCGCTGAGGTAACAATAAAGGGTCTTGACGGCACTGAAAAGAATTTCCTGATAAGCGGAAAAAATGTTGAAAATCAGACATATACGTACGTTCTTCTGAAAGACTCTAATCAAGTTCAGAAATACTACGTATCAGACCTTAATTTCGCTAACTACACACCTCTGCACTTTATGCCGGATTCATTTACAATCGCCGGAATATACAATGTAACCGGATTTGAATTTAATTACGGCAGTATACAGGATTCTTTTGAGTTTAACATGACTGACAGAACTCTCAAAGTAAACAACACGGAAGTTGACATACAGACCGCTGAAACTTATACAACTTTCCAGAATTTCTACAACGCTTTTTCTGTGCTTATATTCACTGATATAGATATTGAGGCAACCCCCGATAACTCTGAGCCTCTCCTTACTGCTGTATATCACATAGACGACGGCACTGACATGAAAGTTGATTTTGTAGATGCAGGCAACGACAAGTGCTATGTATTCAAGGACGATGTTTACACCGGCGGTATTATAGACATGAGCCGTATAAAAGGCAAAAACTCTGTACAGACATTCTATGAATCTTTCTGTGAAAAAGCCGGACTGTTAAAGACTGTCCATGCTAGTGCACTTGACGAATAACATTATTTATCCCCTGCTGTTGTATACGGCGGGGGAATATGATATATACTTGATTTATACGCAAAAATATGTTATAATTAAGGAGATGACCCTATGGCTTCTGCCGGATTCCATGAATTTAGTATGCATACAACTCCTGCACGGCACTTTATAAGCGTTGCTATGAACGTCCCCGAAAATCCCATAGCAACAGTACAGATTATTCACGGTATGAGCGAACACAAAGAACGTTACTATCCTTTTATGGACTTTCTTGTGAAAAAAGGCTTTGCCGTAATAATAGCCGACAACAGAGGTCACGGAAAAAGCATAGACAAGCCCGAAGACTTAGGGTATATTTCTTCATGTCATGAATTATATAACTATAACTCCGACTTAGGCAATAAATTTATAAGATATAATTTCCGTGATATTCCGCACTTTATAATAGCACATAGTCTTGGTTCACTTATAGCTATAACTCACCTGCAACACTTTGATGACAGAATTGACGGGCTTTTTCTGCTGGGTAATCCCTCATACAGCCGTCTTGCAACAATTGCCGGTGAGATAACCTCTGAACTCTCCGAAAAACTCACTCCACGTTACAGGAGCGAAAAAATACAGAATATGTTTGAAAGTTTCCTCAACTGAAAATTTGAAGATGTTCCGCACTCATGGATTTGCAGTAATCCAGAAGTCGTCATGGCATTCAATAACGACCCTCTCTGCAACTTCACGTATACAATAAGCGGTCTTGGTTCACTTGTAGAACTTATGAAACGTGCCTACAATGATGAAATATGGAAAAACTGCATTAATAAAAATCCCGATTTGCCGATACGCTTTATTTCGGGAAAAGACGACCCCTGTATGTTTTCGGAAAAAAGATTCTTTCAGTCGGTTGATTTCCTTAAGGACAAAGGCTACAGAAACATCTCACACAAACTCTATACCGGTATGCGTCATGAAGTCCTAAATGAAACCGACAAAATGCTTGTATGGAACGACATAGCCGACCACCTTATTGCATGGCATTCTATATCTGGACAGAATATATGACACTGTAACAATAGTTCCGGACGAAACTAAAAAACAAAACGTTTATCATTGTAAAAAAAAAACTGAATTTTATTTTTCTTACGATATAAAGATAACCATAAACGACGAAATAATATGTGATGACTTGGGTTGCAGAGCTGTATACGGTGGCGGAAGTCATGGAAATATGTGTTTTGTACTGGTCGAAACTCTGAATACTAAAAAATTATTATGGCTTGCTTCCTTTGATAACTCAAACCCTTTTATCAGCATACAGCGTGAACAAAAAAATTTTATCGTAACAAACAACTGCTATGAAAAATGGCTTTTTGACATATCTGATATTGACAATATAAAAATATCAATCATCTAACAGAAAGGATTAAAAATAATGGACATAAACAAAACTCTTGCACAGGAATTTAACCTTAAACTTGAACACGTAAATAATACGGTTCAGCTTATCGACGACGACAAGACTATTCCGTTTATCGCACGTTACCGTAAGGAGCTGACAGGCTCGCTTGACGACCAGATTTTACGTGAATTATATGACCGTCTCATGTACCTCCGCAACCTCGAAAAACGCAAGGCAGAAATCTCTAATGCTATCACTGAACAGGAAAAAATGACTCCCGAAATAGAAAATGCTATAAGTTCGGCGGTAACTTTAGTGGAAATTGAAGATATATACAGACCTTTCAAGCCTAAAAGACGTACCCGTGCAGGAATCGCAAGGGAAAACGGTCTTGAACCGCTCGCCGTTCTCATCATGGAACAGAACCCTCAGACCAATCCCGAAAAAGAAGCTGAAAGTTTTATAGATTCTGAAAAGAAAATACCCGACGTGAAAACGGCTTTGCAGGGAGCTATGGACATCATCGCTGAAGATATATCCGACGACGCTGACATAAGAAAGAAACTCCGCAAGCTTGCAAACGACAAGGGCGAAATCGTCTCAAAGGCTGTAGCCCCCGAAAAAGAAAGCGTTTACAGAGACTACTATGAATACAAAGAACCTATTGAAAAAGTCGCTAATCATCGTGTGCTTGCACTCGACAGGGGTGAAAAAGAAGGATTTTTGAAAGTCTCCGTCAGCATAGACGAAGTAAGTGCAACAGGTCTCATCATAAATAAGTATGTAAAGAATAATTTCCTATGCGGTGAACTTATAAGAACGTCGGCAGAAGACAGCTACAAGAGACTTATTTTTCCGTCAGTTGAGCGTGAGATACGTTCTGAAATGACAGCAAAGGCAGATGAGGATTCTATAAAGGTCTTTGCCTCAAATCTAAGACAGTTACTTTTGCAAGCACCTCTGAAAAACAGCATAATTTTAGGTCTTGACCCTGGATTCAGAACAGGCTGTAAAGTGGCTGTAATAGACCATACCGGAAAAGTCCTTGATACAGGGGTTATCTATCCCACTGCCGGACCTAAACAGAATATCCCTAAGTCTGCCGAAACTCTGAAAAATCTTATTCAGAAACACAACGTTACTACTATTTCTATTGGCAACGGCACTGCATCACGTGAAACTGAAAACTTTGTCGTTGACCTGCTCAAAGAGATTCCGCAGAAAATAAGCTACATGGTGGTAAGCGAGGCTGGAGCTTCTGTTTATTCTGCCTCGAAACTTGCGGCTGAAGAGTTTCCGGATTATGACGTTTCACTTAGAAGTGCCGTATCAATTGCACGCCGTCTGCAAGACCCTCTCGCCGAACTCGTAAAAATCGAACCAAAAGCTATAGGCGTTGGACAATATCAGCACGATATGCCACAGGCACGCATGAATGAGGCTCTCTCCGGTGTTGTTGAGGATTGCGTAAACTCTGTAGGCGTTGACCTCAACACAGCGTCATATTCATTGCTGTCATACATATCTGGAATAAATTCAGCGGTCGCTAAAAATATAGTCGCATACCGTGAGGAAAACGGAAGTTTTACAGACCGCAAGGAACTTATGAAAGTCTCAAAACTCGGCAAAAAAGCCTTTGAACAGTGTGCGGGATTCCTCAGAGTACGTGACGGAAAAAATCCCCTCGATAATACCGCCGTACACCCCGAAAGCTATTCCGCTACTGAATCACTTCTCAAGGAATGCGGTTTCACGATTGCTGACGTACAAAACGGCGGTGTTTCCGGAATAACCAAAAAAGCTGAAGATATAGGTCTTGAAAATATAAGCCAGTCTCTCGGAATAGGCGTACCGACACTTACTGATATTATCGGAGAACTGAAAAAACCAGGTCGTGACCTCCGTGACGAACTCCCTCCTCCTTTGCTCCGCAGTGGTGACATAATGGAAGTGAAAGACCTTAAAGCAGGCATGGAACTTGTCGGCACTGTCAGAAATATTATTGATTTTGGGGCTTTCGTTGACATAGGCGTACATACCGACGGTCTTGTGCATATCTCGCAAATTTGTAGAAAACATATAAACCACCCTCTTGAAGCAATAAAAGTAGGACAGATTGTAAACGTCCGTGTGCTTGACGTTGATAAAGAACGCAACAGAATTTCACTCACTATGATAACTGATGACCTCATCGCAATAAATGATATAAAAGCCGATATGGAATTTTCCGGTACTGTCCGCAGTATCGCCGATTTTGGCATATTTGTTGACATCGGTGCTGATATGGAGGGTCTTGTACATATTTCACAGATTTGCAGTAAACGCATAACTCACCCGTCGGAAGCTGTAAAGGTCGGCGATACGGTTAAGGTGCGTGTAATTGAAGTGGACACCAAAAAGAACAGAATCTCCCTCACTATGAGACCTAAAGACGAACCGAAACAGTCACGTCCGCCTAAAAAGCGTGAGAAGAAAGGTTTTGACGCAAACAGAATCAGAAACAGCAGTTTCAAGATAAAACAGAAATGATATAAAAAAACGGGCGGTTTACCGTCCGTTTTCATGGAGTTACTTATACTGTACCCCTGGTATTTCTGACATCTTATGTGCAGAAGAATCGCTGTTTTTTGCAAGCTTTACCTGATACTGAGATGCAAGCAACATCAAAGGCACTTCAAAAAATCTTTCGCCGTAATCGCTTATAACCTTTTCAAACTGTCCGTTACGTCTGAGCAAATCTGCCCTCATCAGCATGAAGTTTTTATCATCAAGTAGACGGCTGTTTTCCATAATGCTTAGAGCCTCATTGCGACATTCTTTAGCTGTTTCATTGTCTTCCGCATCATCGCATACCCAAGCACCATAAAGATACGAATACACAGCTTCGGCATAATTACGGTTTTTAATATTCACGAGTGCTTTTCTTACAAACTTTGAGACAAGCGGATTTTCAGTTTCAAGACCGCCGAGAGTTTTATATTCTTTGCTTTCAAGATAACTGCGGTCTGAATCAAGAGGAGTTTCAAGAGTACCGTTACAGTAACTGCATTCCGGACACTCCATTACCCAGTATTCCATAGATGAACGATGAGGCTCTGGCGGTCTCAAATCCATATCCTGTGCTCCGTTCGCCTGTACTTTGGTTATCACAGTGTGTGAAGATTCAGTACCGCATACACTGCATACGACTTTCTTTATTTCAGTTTTCATAAAAAACTGCCCCTTTCATTATTATAATAAGCTGATTATATCACAATTAATATTTATTGTCAACAGACTTTTTACTATAATCTGTTTACAAAAAGGCTTAAATATGATATTATATAAAAAGCAGTGTTTTTTATAAAGGAGGATAAAATGTCAAGAAAAAATAAAAAAATCAGAACAATTGCATTTATTGAAGCAATTCTAATTATTGTGCTTGCTGTTCCGCTGGTACGCCTTACAATGCTGAATATTAAATCCGGAAATACAGTCCCCACTATAAATACTGAACCAGAAGCACAGACTGATTCCGGCATTGAAACAGAAGAAATTTTCTATCAGAATGACACATCACTCAGCGAAATAAATATACCTGCTCAGGAAGAAACCCCAAATGTAGTTATACCGGAAGTCCCTAAAAACAACTATTCATTTTACAAGGACAAGGATAAAACCACTTCAATAGCCGGTATAGACGTATCAGAGTTTCAAGGCTACATAGACTGGAAACAGGTAAAGGATTCCGGCATTGAATTTGCATTTATAAGAATAGGTTGTCGTACATATGACGACGGCGGTATTATTCTCGATAATCGTTTCAAGGAAAATCTCTACTCCGCCGACCGTGCCGGAATAAAAACAGGCGTTTATTTCTTCTCTCAGGCTCTAACCGTCGAGGAGGCAGAGGAAGAAGCAGACGCTGTTATAAAGGCTATCGAACCTTTCAATATAACCTACCCTGTTGTCTTTGACTGGGAAATTATAGCTGAAGACTATGCCCGCACAGACGCTATTTCTATAGAAGACCTTTCGGACTGCTGTGTTGCTTTCTGTGAGCGTATCAAAGATGCCGGATATACGCCTATGATTTACCAGAATAAAAGCACTCTGCTATTTAATGTAGACCTGCCGAGAATAAACCAATATGACATATGGCTTGCCGAATACAATGATGAACCGACTTATCACTATGATTTCAAGATATGGCAGTATGCAAGCGACGGACACGTACCCGGAATTTCAACTGATGTTGATATGAATGTCAGCTTTAAGGATTACAGCAAAAAATAAAAGAAAAAACCTCATCGGTATGATGAGGTCTTTTTTTGTTCAGTCGAGAGTGCTTTGAGATAATATCTCCATTGAATTGATTTTATAACCGCCGTTGTCGTTCTTTGAGAGCCTAAATTCTACTGACTTTGAAACAGCCTTGTCCATCCATTCGGGGTGTTCTTCGACATAATCAACGTCAACGATATACTCTCCGCTGTCCTTTGATACAGAAGATACTTCCGGCGAATAAGTAAAAGTATCGGGCTTTATCTGTATATTATATGACTGTGCTTCCTCGTTGTAATAGAACTTTGATTCAGCAGGACCTACAGTAGTATGAGTGATTTCGGGAATATCCTCGCCAAAAAGCTCAACAGCATAATTTTCAACGTCAACCGCCGGAATGATAACTACTCCCATTCTCTCATTATATCTTGAGATTTTTTTATCGTCCAAGATAACAGACCATATTGAAGCACTTAAAATCTGGTCGTTAGGGAGTTCGGACGGATTTTCAAAAGAATTTATATCCATGATTACCGCCGGATATACAGCCTGTGCAAACTTCTCCTTTGATGACTTGCCACCGCCGATATTTGAAATACAGGTATTTATAATAGCAATTATTCCGATTACAGCAAGTATTATACATATAAGTGCAAGGAAAGTGTATTTGCCGTTTTTTACTGCCGTATCTGAAGTCTTTTCAGTCTTTTCACTGCGTGCTGAAACTATTTCTTCGGGGTCTTCGTCAAGAATGGATTCAGACTTGCCTTCCTCTGTTGTTTTCTTTTCTGTATCTTCTTTAACGTCCTTTTTTTCTGTTTCAGATTTTTCAGTTTTTTTCTTGTTCTTCTTTCCGGAATCAGTTGGTTTATTTTGATGTTTTACTTCTTCCTGCTTGATTTCTTCTTGTTTTTCTTCCGGATTTTCAGTTTTTTCCGGCTGAATATCGGTCTTTTCGGGTACAACTTCCGGCTCAGTTACAGTTTTTTTCTGTTCTCCGGAATTAACCGCATTTTTTTTCTTTTTCTTCTTTTTCCTGCGGTTTGAAGTACTTCCGTTTTTCTTTTCCGGTTCTTTCGCCTGCTCCGGAACTTTTTCAGTTTCAGCATTTTTTTCCGGCTCAACGACCTTTTCCGGTACTTCGTCATTTATTGCAGAAAGTGCCTCGCTTATGCTTTCAAGGGTCTTTGCCGTACTCTCCTCTATCTCCTCAACCGTAAAACTGCTGTCTTCTTCAGTGTTTTCTGAAATTTCAGTTTCAGCTTCGTCTTCATCAGAAACGTACATTAAATCTTTTACCTTTGAAAAAAAGCCTTTTTTATTTTCTGACGGTTCTTCCGGAACGCTTACCGGCTCTACTGCTTTATCTTCAGAAGTTTCCGTTTCCTGCTGACTTATTGCGTCATAGTCCGGCAAATCACCTATTACTATGCGTTTTTTCTTTTTGGGGCTATCTTCCGGAACAGAAGTCTTTTTCGGAGACGACGGCTGAAGACGTTTTAGTTTCTTTACAGCCGGACGAGATTCTTTTTCCTTGTTTATAGCGTTGAGAAGTTCGTCCGGCGACATATCGTCAAACTTGCTTTTCACACGTTTTTCTTCTTTTTTTTCCGGAATGTCCTTTTTCAGATTATTCAGTGCGTCATTAACGTCTTTTCTTATCATTCGTCAACCCCCTTATCTTATCTGACCGTTGCCGTTTATAAGATACTTTACGGTAGTAAGCTCAGTAAGTCCCATTGGTCCACGTGCATGGAGTTTCTGTGTGGAAATGCCTATCTCTGCACCGAAACCAAATTCACCGCCGTCCGTAAATCTTGTTGAGGCGTTTACATAAACTGCGGCAGCGTCAACTTCTTTCTGGAACTTTTCGGCGTTTTCAAGAGACTTTGTAACAATGCATTCAGAGTGCTTTGTACCGAATTTTCTTATATGTGCTACTGCCTCGTCAACACTGTCAACGACCTTTACGGAAATAATATAGTCAAGGAACTCTGTGGCATACTCAACGTCGGTAGCCTTTTCAACGCTGTCGCCGAGAATTTCAATAGTCCTGTCACAGCCGTACATCTTAACGTTATGTGCCTTGAAACGCTCTGCAATCATGGGCAGGAACTTTTCAGCACAGTCCTTATGTACGAGGAGACTTTCAATAGCGTTGCACACAGACGGACGCTGTGTTTTGCCGTTGTCGGCAATGTCAACTGCCATTTCCAAGTCTGCTGAACTGTCAACGTATACATGACAATTGCCTGTGCCTGTCTCGATAACCGGAACTGTAGCATTGTTAAGTACCGCCTGTATAAGTCCGGCACTGCCACGTGGGATTAATACATCAAGATACTTGTTGAGTTTCATAAGTTCGTTGGTAGTCTCACGTGAGGTATTTTCCACAACCTGTATTATATCAGCCGGAAGTCCTGTCTCCTCAACAGCCTTACGCATGATAGCACCGAGACACTTATTTGAGTTGATAGCCTCTTTACCGCCTTTCAGTATAACAGTGTTTCCGGCTTTAAGACAGAGTGCTGCCGCATCTACTGTAACGTTAGGTCTCGACTCAAAGATAATGCCGATTACACCGAGCGGTACACGTGTTCTTAATATTTTCAGACCGTTAGGGCGTACAAATCCCTCAATAGTCTGTCCGATAGGGTCGTTGAGGGCTATAAGCTGGTCAACACCCTTTGCCATGCCTGCAATACGTTTTTCGTCGAGTTTAAGCCTGTCCTGCATGGATTCAGACATACCGTTTTCTTTAGCGTTCTGTAAATCTTTTGCGTTTTCGGCAATAATCAAATCAGTGTTTGCCATAAGTGCCTTAGAAATCGCTGAAAGAGCGTTGTTTTTCTGCATAGTTGAAGCAGAAGCTATTGACGGTTCTGCATTTTTAGCATTAAAGCCGAGAGTTTCAGTGTAATTCATAATAATCACCTCATAGATATTTTTGTTTTTTTAAGCCTTGAAAAAAGTACCCAGTTCCTTGTCCTCGAATAAATCATAAAGCAAATCGGGATTTTTGCCGTTCATGATAACCATATCAATGCCCGCATTGGAGGCTATTTTTCCGGCGTTAATCTTTGTGGACATTCCGCCAGTGCCGAGACTTGTTCCTGCACCTCCGGCAACTCTTTCGATTTCGGGAGTTATCTTTTCAACGTAAGTTATCGGCTTTGCGTTAGGATTTGTGCGTGGGTCGTCATCATAGAGAGCGTCAATATCCGAAAGTATCAGTAGTAAATCAGCCTCTGCAAGTTCTGCAACCAGTGCTGACAGTGAATCATTTTCGCCTATTTCCAGTTCAAGCTCGTCAATGGCGATAGTGTCGTTTTCGTTTACTATCGGGATAACGCCCATGCTTATAAGGGTCTCGATAGTATTCTTGAAGTTACTGCAATGATTGGGATTGCTTATAATGGTTTTTGTGAGAAGAATCTGTGCCACAGTAACGCTGTACTTTTCAAACATATCATCATATATATGCATAAGTTCGCACTGTCCCACAGAGGCTACAGCCTGTTTCATGCGTGTATCTTTAGGTTTGGCAGGAAGTCCGAGTTTGCCTGCTCCGAGACCTACCGCACCAGAAGACACCATTATAATTTCACGTCCGGAGTTATGCAAATCGGATATTACACGCACAAGGTTAGTCATACGGCGGATATTAAGCTTGCCAGTACTGTGTGCGAGTGTGGACGTGCCAAGTTTTATGACTATTCTCTTTTTTTCAGAAATATTCCTCATGATTATCTTTCCTTTTAGTTTACTTTGTTTTTTGGCGTGCCGTTCTGCCAAGCCTTTATATTGTCGCATACTATACCAACAAGACGGTTTCTTGTCTCGAATGATGCCCATGACGTATGCGGAGTAATAATGCAGTTACGGGCGTTTTTTAAAGGAGTGTCCGGCGACATAGGCTCTTTTTCAAGAACGTCAAGATATGCTCCGGCTATTTTTCCGCTGTTGAGTGCTTTAGCAAGGTCTTTTTCGTTGACAACCGCACCACGTGAAGTATTAATCAGTACAGCGGATTTTTTCATATGAGAGAGCAGTTCAGCGTTTACAATACCCTTTGTCTGTTCGGTCAGCGGACAGTGGAATGTCACAAAGTCAGCCTTTTCAACGGCGGATATTATATCGGTCACTTCATATGGACAGTCAAGCGGTTTAGTGCGTGTGCTTACGACAATATTCATGTCAAAAGCCTTTGCGAGTTCAGCAACTTTCTTTCCGATTGAACCATATCCAACAATGGCGAGAGTTTTTCCGGCGAGTTCAGCCATTGGTATCGGGAAATACGAAAACGACGGAAATCTTTCCCATTCGCCTTTTTTAACAGCAGTATCATAATCACGAATTTTGTTACAGTAATCAAGTATGTATGCAAAGGTCTGCTGTGCAACGGCGTTGGTGGAGTAAGAACCTGCATTACATACAGTTATATTTTTTTCAGTGGCATACGGTATATCAATATTGTTGTAGCCTGTCGCAAAAAGTCCTATATATTTAATGTGGGGGCAACTGTCGATTACTTCTTTTGTAATCATCACCTTATTGCAGAGGACTATTTCAGCGTCGCCTATATTGTGTGCGGTTTCTTCCGGAGAAGTAAGCGGAATTATCTTCACCTCGCCGAGTTCTTCAAGGGGTGCTGTTGAAATATCTCCGCTTATATTCACGGTGTACCAGTCTAAAACAGCTATTTTCATGGGTTATTCCTCCTTGCTGTCAGAAGATTCCGGCTCACTGTCGGGAGCAGGTTCTTTTTTCTTGAAAATTATTGAAGTGACAAAAGCCGATATTAAAAGTACTACTTCTGCCATTCCTACGGCATAGAAAAGAGCTTTTCCCTCTGAAAGCCATATTATCAGCGAAGCAGGTATAGCAATAGCCATTATAAGCTGATAGGGGGACTTTTCCTTTATAAATCTCAGCACAAAAAATATCAGTGAAACAACACAGAATATAGCATGAAGACTGAAAGGAAACGGAAAAAGTGCCGGCTGGTCGATTTCGGCAGTCTGAGCCATAGTTATACATAAATCGGAAATATTCATTGTTTTTTCCTCCGACCGCAAAAAAGCGGTGACTGTTCTTTAACGGCGTACAGTCATGCCGGAATATGTTAAAAAAATCCGCTTTCTAAAGTATAACATAAATTGCAGAAAAATTCAACTGCTTTTTAAAAAAAGATTGACAAACAATGTCACATTATGAATATCCATGAAAAACTGTGAAAAAGCAAGAAAACAAATGATAAATAACAAAAAACTGAAAAAATAATGAGTTTTCGTCTTTAGACGGTACTTGAAGTTCATATGAACTTATGTTATAATCATATCATCATGTAAAAGGAGTTGAAGAACATGAACCGCTATATTCCCGGTACAACACTTAAATTCAGCGAACAGGCACGAGACGAGGCTTTTTCAATAATTTCACCAGTACTTGAAGCTACAGGAGGACTTACACTTTCACAGCTTTCAAAGCTTACAGGTCTTACAGGCTCTACTATACAGAACTGGATAAAACGTGGCTGGGTTGCCACCACACACGGCAAGAAATATTCAAGGAAACAAGTATTGAGAATACTTCTCATAAATATGCTGAGAAATTCCATGAAACTGGAAGACATCGCACGCCTTATGGAATACGTAAACGGCGACGTTGAAGACACTTCCGATGACATAATTGACGATGACGTATGGTACAATATACTTTGCAGGATTATTTTTACTGCTGAAGACGAAGGTGCTTTTGATGCGGGTTCAGTCAAGAAACTTATTTCCCGTGAGTTAAAGCAGTGTACTCATGAAATACATATACGTTCAGACGAATATAAATTACATAATGCTATGTTTGTAATGATTATGGGCTACAGAAGTTCATGCCTTAAAAATGAAATGGATAAGGTTCTTACTGTAGTACTCAACGAAATGCAGAATAAATAAGGAGATATATTATTATGGCTAAGGTACATGAATTAAACAGCGACGGCTCTGTAAAAAGAAACTTCAAAGGAGTAAAATGGGCAGTAATCGGAATTGCAGTACTTATAATATGTGGTGCGTCATTTACGATAGTTCCGGCAGGTAACACAGGCGTAGTCCTCACGCTCGGCAAGGTCTCTGAGACTTCTTTTCAAGAGGGCGCACACTTTAAAATACCTTTTGTTCAGACAGTAGAAAATATGTCAAACAAGATTCAAGTATACGAAACACCGGCTTCTGCCGTATCAAAAGACTTACAGACGGTAAGCAGTACACTCGCCGTAAACTACAGGCTTGTTTCTGACAAATCAGACGATATGTACAAAAATGTAGGTCTTGACTATCAGACGATTCTGATAACTCCAGTGGTACAGGAGTGTTTCAAGTCTGCAACTGCCAACTACACCGCCGAACAGCTTATTACAGAACGCCAGACAGTCGCCGACGACGTAAAAACCGCCCTTGAATCAAAGCTAAAGGATTACGGCATATACATAGAAAAATTCAATATTGTAAACTTCGACTTCTCGGAGGAATTTAACAACGCTATCGAGGCTAAACAGGTTGCAGAACAGAACCTCCTCAAAACCAAAACCGAACAGGAGCAGGCTATTGTTATCGCAAACGCTGAGGCAGAAAAGAAAGTTATCTCCGCAAAAGCAGAAGCAGAGGCTATTATGGCTGAAGCTCAAGCTAATGCTGACGCTAATGAACTCCTTGAAAAATCTCTTACTCCTAAGGTTATAGCTTATCAGCAGATTCAGAAATGGAATGGCGTAATGCCTAAAGTTGCCGGAAATGACGGCGGATTCCTTTTCAATATTGACCTTGATGACCTTGAAACATCATCATACACTGCACCGTCATATACTGAACCCCAATACAACGAATCGGCAGACGATACATACGTTGATGTACCGGAACAATAATAGACAAAGGATAAAATACAATGCAGAAATTTATGTCACTCGTGCTTTCGGCAACAATGTTTGCATATATGGCTTGTGCTGAAACACCACAGAAAAATACAAACAACACATTCCCCGAAAAAGTAAATTCCGATACTGCCGTAAATCAGACAGAGGAAACAGAAGAAACTCTGGTGATTCTGGAAAACAAATAAAATAAAAATACGGACATACTCACAAAAAAATATGTCCGTATATTTATGAAAAATATAATCAAACAAGGAGAATATTATGAAAAAAATTATCACTTTATTACTGGTTGTCTCTATGCTCTCATGCACAGCGTGCGGAGACAAGACTTCTGAAAGTGAATCCTCCATAAAGGACAGTTCCGGCAGTACGTCGGTTGTAGAGGACAGCGGACAGCAGGAAGAAAGCGTTTCAAAGACGGCGGAAGAATCCGAAAACGAAGAAGAAACTGATAAGGAAAGTTTCTATGATTTTTTCGGATTGAGTGTCTCCACACCTGAAAATCTTGAGTATATAGACTGGGGTGGACAAGGCTATTATAACTGGGGACGAAAAGGTGAAGCAGAAGAAAAATTATATTTTGCTATTATTATTTTTGGTATGGATTATGCTGATTATTATGACCCTGAAAGTTATTCTTCCGAAGATGTGTGGGAAATACTGGACAATGAATTTGAACTTAATATAGACAACTACTACAGCATATATAAACTCAGTGACGCAGAAGTAAGCACAGAAGAAAATATTGATTTTCTTGGAGCGGATT
Organism: Ruminococcus flavefaciens; assembly: GCA_023667045.1. Taxonomy (GTDB): domain Bacteria; phylum Bacillota; class Clostridia; order Oscillospirales; family Ruminococcaceae; genus Ruminococcus; species Ruminococcus flavefaciens_AC. The sequence continues at coordinate 863,196 of JAMPAU010000001.1, forward strand.
TTATACGTTCTACAGGAAGCAGACATCTCAAAAATTATGATAAAGAAGAATATGATATACTCTATTCTGCCTGCTATGGAGCTCTTGACTTCCCAGCATACGGCACTACTCCCGAATGCAAAAAAGTGCCGATTATGTTTGTGGCTTTTTCTGATACGGACAACGATGAAGTTAGGACTGAAATGGACAGAATCATTGACAATGTAGCAGAAAACTCATCATGGATTTCTGAGGGCGAATAATAAATACGGACGTACCCTTTTTTGAGTACGTCCGTTTGTGTGTGTTATACTGTGAAACCCTGCTCTCTGAAATTGTCGATAACATCGCCGAGTATTTCGGCATTTGTAGCCGACACTGAGTGCAGGAGCAGTATTTCACCGCCGTGTGCTGATTCTGAGAGTTTTTTTATACTCATCGCCGAGTCTGGCTGACTGTCGGTTTTCCAGTCCACATACGCAAAACTCCAGAATACTGTCTTGTAACCGCACTTCTGAATTGTCTCCAGAGCCTGTTCGGAATACTCACCGCAGGGACAGCGGAAATACTGCATCTGATAGCCGTAGTTGTTCATAACAAAGTCGTGCAGGGACATTATTTCTTCTTCTGCCTGTTTTTTGGAGAGGGTCGGCAAGCTTGCGTGTTTCATGCCGTGATTGCCCAGCACATGACCTTCATCAATCATACGCTGTACAAGAGCTTTTTCTTTCTGAGCGTAATCGCCAGTCAGAAAAAATATCGCCTTGACGTTCTTCTCTTTCAGCGTATCAAGAATCTTTTCAGTGTAACCGTTTTCATAACCTTGGTCGAAAGTTATAATTATACGGTTTTCATCTCCCGAAATCGCACAAGCGTCATATTCGCCGAAACGGTCGTTGAATGCAAGAGCGTCTGTCGGGCGGTTTTTGTCGTCAACAGCCGTGCCTTGTCCGTAACCTATCTTTGTATTGTCAACTGCATACACAGAAGTACACGGAATCATTCCAGCCGTAAGCACCGCCAGTGCAGGAAATGCTTTTTTCATCATAGGCGTTTAGTTCCTTTTGAAGATTGCGGATTACTTCCGCAAAAGTATTATAACCGCACGGCAGAATAATATAACAAGAAAAAATATGAAATTTTAATAAATTATTGCAAATAAAATACTGCTATGATATAATAAAATAAAAAAACCGGAGGTTTTGAATAATGAAAGTAAGTCTGAAAAAGAAAGCCAGAATCAAAATAAAAGACAAAAAAATCAAAGTAAAGAAAAAGAAATCAGAATCCCGTGAAAAAAAAGTAGATTTAGGATTTGAAATACTTGAACTTATATTAGATATACTTGAAATGATTTTTGACTGATTTTTTTATATCTTCTAACCATAAACAATATGGAAATTCCCATGCCAAGAATTGAAATAAAAAAATATGGATTGATAAGTTCTGCCGGAGTATCTGCACTTACAAGATTTTCAATCAAAGGATATGCAGTTGTCGCAAAAAGATTATTCATAGCATGAGCTGATATTGTATATGCTATATTTCCGGTCAAGCAGTATATTGCAGTATAAAATATAGCATTTCCGAATGTACGTAATGTTTCCGGAGTATTTCCGAAATGCAAGACAGTAAAAATCAAGGCACTTAAAGTCCCTGCCACAAAAATACCGGCTGATTTTCTGCCAAAATTAATCATGCCGTATCTGAATATGATTTCCTCAGCAACAGGCACAAGCGTAAATGTAGCAATATCCGTAAGCAAGGAAGTTTCATGAAATTCATCTTCAGCAGAAAAAACCGAAAAGAAAAACTGTGTACTGAAAATCAACCAGCAAAACCTAAATACAAGCACCAACAGCATAAACTTAATATCCGGCTTTTTAAATGCCTCTTTCACATTCATACCCTTTGCATTAAGATACAGAATAGCTATTATTATCTGTACAGCAGTTCCGGCAACAGTATATGTAGTCTCGGCATTGATTTCTGAGAATCCCAAAGCCATTGTAAGTACAATTATTAACAATACCGGAATAAGAAAAACAAGCAGTACAAGCTTTACTTCTGAACATAGTGCGGAAAAAACTTTCATATTGTTATGCTCCTTTAAATCAATAAAATTTACATCTCCTATAATATAATATTAATTAAAGCTTGTCAAGCCCGTGCAGTTATGATAAAATAAAAAACGACAGCCTGTTACGCTGTCGTTGTGCTTTTGTGGTAAATGCTGATTTTCCGGAAAATCTCCGCACTTGTCCGTGCGTTGTCCATAAATAATCATGAGTTGAGATATGAACTTACAAGAACTTGCAAAAGCTCATCACGGTCGATATGACGGATTAAGTTTCTTGCATTGTTGTAGGTTGTTATGTAAGTAGGGTCTTCGGACAGAATATATCCTACAATCTGACTAATCGGGTTATAGCCTTTCTGCATAAGAGCGTCATAGATGATAGTGAGATTTTTCTTGAGTTCCTTTTCCTTGTCATCATTCACGGAAAAAGTCATTGTTTTATCATTCATTAAAAAAGCCTCCTGACGATTGAAAGTTACTTCCAGAAAAACTTTCCGGAAGCAAGGGCAGATATTCAAGCAAGCATATGCACGGAAAATAAAGTTTCTTCAGAAGACACAAAATAAATGCACTGGTTTTCATGTATCCTAAAAAATACTTTTTACTTAAAAGCATAAAACTGTACTCAAAAATTCCCCCATTATATTATACATTAATTCAAGAGATATTGCAAGTCCGGAAAAATAATTTCTGACGGTTTGACGGTAATTATAAACAACTTTTATATATTCTGCACAATATGTAGCGTCCGGAGAGTATCCGGACATCAGGAAAATCAGTCGCAGTTACAGCAACCTGTCCTCTTGACAAAGGAATTGCAGTCGGTACATTCCGGAACGGTCGGGTTTTCTTCGTGAGTGCCTACTGTGATACAACCGAGTGAGCAGTAGTTTTCTGTCACCATATTGTGCTGACACTGCTTGACAGTGCATTTGATGTGGTCATTTTTCTGCTTGTTTTCCATTATGAACATCTCCTTAAGATTATTTGTCCGGCTTTATTAGCCATTAATATTATATCACGGACAAGGCTGAAATATTCAAGGAAAAACAAAAATTTTATTTATACGGCTCAATAACGGCTTCGGAACACTTCTCAATTATCTTAAGGACAGGTTCTATGCCGTAATCACAATATCTGAAATATGTATAATAACCGCCGTGTATAAGATATGTCATTACCATTTTTCTTTCGATACTGGGGTTGTATTCCGGATAGGACTGTTTTATAAGTTCGGTAACGCCTGTTTCAAAGAGTTCAATAAAGCGGTTGCATCTGTTGCCCTCAAAGAGTATTTTAATAAGCTGTTCATTTGCGGAAAGAGATATAGTAAGTTCACGTATAAAAAGTTTATTATCCTTGAATACAGCGTCGGGGTGTTCAATATTTGTGAGTGCAGACTTTATGACATCTTTTTCAAGAGACTCTGACAGTTCGTATATATCATGATAGTGCAGATAGAAAGTTGCTTTGTTTATCTGTGCCATTTCGGCAAGCTCTTTGACAGTAATTTTTTCAAGCGGTTTGCGTGAGCGTAAGTTAAGAAACGCATTTATTATACTGCGTTTTGTTTTTTCTACCCGTAAGTCCATAGATTTTCCTCCTTAATAGATATTTTTCGACTACAGTCTATTATGCGACTGTTATCAAAAAATGCTTATTGAAATTTACATAACGCCAATATATAATTATATTATAACCTAACAAAGAAAAAATGTCAATCAGAAACGGAGAGATTTTTAATGGATATTTACGGATTCTATAAGGGCGAGATATTCAATGCCTATGAGTATCTCGGCGTACACTACTCGAAAAAGGGATATGTCTTTAGGACTTACGCTCCCAATGCCTCAAAGGTCTCACTCATCGGGGATTTCAGCGATTGGAAGGATATACCTATGAAAAGAGTTGAGGACGGTCGTTTCTTTGAGCTGACCTGTCCGGAGGCTAAAGAGGGTATGCGTTATAAATACCGTATATATGATAAAATGAACAATTTCATTGACCACTGCGACCCCTACGGCTACTCTATGGAAGTACGTCCCGGTACGTGTTCAGTTATAAGGCGTATCGACAATTATAAATTCCATGACGCAAAATGGCTCAGTCAGCGTACCGACTGCAAAGACAAACCTATGAACATCTATGAGGTACATTTAGGTTCATGGAAACGCAAGCCCGAAGACCAGAGAGATGACGGCGATGAAAACGGCTGGTACAATTATTCCGAAATTGCTGACAGGCTTATAGATTACGTCCTTGAATACGGCTACAACTTTATCGAACTTATGCCGGTCAGCGAACACCCCAGCGATGAATCATGGGGCTATCAGATAACCGGATTCTTTGCACCGTCGTCACGTTACGGCACGCCTAAACAGCTTATGGAGTTTGTAGACAAGTGCCACAAAAAAGGCATAGGCGTTATTGTGGACTTTGTACCAGTACACTTTGCAGTTGACCACTATGCACTCACTGAATATGACGGCACTCATCTGTATGAATTTCCCGACAACGATATGGGCTACAACGAATGGGGCAGCCGTAACTTCATGCACTCCAAAGGAGAAGTGCGTACCTTTATACAGTCTTCCGCTAACTACTGGCTCGAAATGTATCATTTTGACGGTCTCCGCATGGACGCTATCAGAAATATGATTTACTGGCAGGGAAACGAACACAGAGGAGAAAACAGAACCGCTATAGATTTTCTGAAAAATATGAATACCGGACTAAAAACACGTCACCCGTCGGCTATACTTTCGGCTGAAGATTCTTCATCATATCCGTGTGTTACAAAGCCGGTAAACGAGGGCGGTTTAGGATTTGACTATAAGTGGTGTCTCGGCTGGATGCATGATTCACTGGAATATATGCAGTGTCCACCTATGTACCGCAATAATGACTACCACAAAATGACTTTCTGTATGCTGTATTTCTACAATGAAAGATTTATACTTCCGCTGTCGCATGACGAGGTTGTACACGGCAAGGCTACAATCACGCAGAAAATGAACGGCGACTATGAAGAAAAGTTCCCTCAGGCAAGGGCTTTTTATATGTTTATGATGTCTCATCCTGGAAAAAAACTCAACTTCATGGGCAACGAAATAGGACAGTTGCGTGAATGGGACGAAAAGCGTGAACAGGACTGGGATATGCTGAAATACCCTATGCATGATTCTTTTCACCAGTATATGAAAACTTTAAATAAATTATATCTTAAATATAATGCCCTGCACTATGATTACGACCCGACTAATTTCACATGGGAAGACTGCAATTCTCCAGACCGCTGTGTATACGCAATAAGACGTAAGAGTGCTGACGGCGATATTCTGACAATTGTTAATTTTTCAGACTGGTATCAGAAAGACTACAGCGTTACGGTCGGCGAGGACTACAGCGTTGAATTGCTTCTTGATTCTGATAATCAGATTTACAGCGGACAAACCCCCGACGGCAAAACGGAATTTGCCTACGTTGAAGACCGTCTTGAAATGAACATTCCGGCATACAGCGGAAGAATGTTCCTGCTCAGAAAAAACAGGAAATAATTATCATAGTCCCCATAGTATATTCAGACTTTCATCTGTCATGGACTGCTTTCTGTTTATACTTTCATATATTTTGTTTCCGTCCTCTGATATGACTGAATAATTTCCAGTATAGGTAATTGTATTTCCGACAGTATCAATTGCAACCGAAAGCTCAAATCTCTGAACATTCCACCAGTCATGCTGAAAACAATCTGCTGTAACCGGCTTTTCCTCTGACAGTGCCAGTATATTAAACTTATAACTTCCGTATCTTCCGGCACGGAATGCAATTTCTGCCGTTCCGTTGTCGTTTACCGTGATTTTTCCGGAATCCGAAAGTTTTATTTTATCTTCCACAAGCGGATATACTTCATCATCAATTTTAACCAGAACACTTCCTTTTATCCTGTCACCTAAATATACCCTGTAATAAAAAGGTTTATGTACAACACATATTATTATCAGAATTATAATAAATATTCCGGTTATCCGTAAGAATCTGATTTTTTTCATTACTTATCCCCTAAGCCTCAAAATATCTATAAATGTGTATTTAAAAAAAGCCGGAAATATTTCCGGCTTTTTTGTATATTAATTTTTATTCATGACATGGGAAATAAACTCGTCCGGCAGAGTGAGACCGTATTTACTGACGTATTCTGCTGTGTTGCTTTCCCAGTAGTAATAGCCGTCTGAATACATAGTAGGACCAAACAAAGTGACTTCCGGCTTGAAAGGGTGCTGATAAACTCCTGCTCTGGTCAAGTATACATTGTCTGTTTTAAGATATTCAAGAACTTTATCGGGTACGGAATAGCCCTCTCTTACATGGTCGTAAATGCTGTCATGACCGGCGTGTATTTCCTTATATGGTGTTAAACAACGACGGCTTTCCAGTTCTTTCAGTATTTCACGGCGTTAAATTTCATTGTCTGTTTTTACTTCATGGTATGGAACGTTCATAACAACAACATCACACATACAAGCACCTGTTATTTCGGTTGCCGGATTTTCAGAACGTTTCCAGCCTAACTTACGCACCTTTTCGGAAACTTCCGCATAGTCTCCGGCGAGTTTCGGATTTATCATTTTCACTTCACGCTCAATGAAAGAATCGTCCATCATTTCGATTTTTATAGTACTGCCCTTTGAAAGTCTCTCGCCCTCATCAAGCTTAACATTAAGATTTAAAACTTCTCCCTCATTGTCCTCATACGGACAACCGAAAACATCTGTTATTTTCATAGTCTAAACAACTCCAAATTTTCAAATTTTTCAGCCAGTTCCTCCAGTTCGGACTTTTTACGCAAAACATCAAGCCATCTTTCCGGAATATCTTCATAGCCATACAGAATACCTGCAAGGCTACCCGTTATACCGCCGATAGTATCGGTATCATAGCCCATATTAATGGCTGTCAGCACAGCACTTTCATAATTATCCGTATTAAGAATGCTATATAATACAGACTCAAGAGTTGCTACGACATAACCATTGTCTTCTGTAATATCCGTATCTTTGATATTAACGAAATCCGTATTTAGAATTTTCCTATGTGCGTGTACAGCATATTCTGAAAAATATTTACTGTAATCAATTTTCAGAATATTTTCAAACGCAAGTATCTTATTGTCAAAATGAATAATAGTTCTCATAAATTCCGTATAAATAAAACAGCTCATCTTGCTTATATCGTGTGCGTGAGTAACTGAAGAAGCTTTACCTATAAAATCAGCAGTTTCCTTTTCCGGCATATCGGTTTTTATGATGTACAGCGAAAACGGCAATATACGCATTAAAGAACCGTTGCCGTTATCATAAATTCCTGTACCTCCGCACTCAATAGCAAAACAGCCGTCTTTATAGCGTTCGAGAGATTCAGAAACACACCCACCAAGACCAAACGCCATATCAATTGAACAATATTGATTATGTTCCCACCAGTTCAGAAAATTCTGCATTATGTCATCATAGTCCACTCTGCCATTGTTTTTTACTATAGAATCCATTCCGGCAATAAGCATTGAAGTGTCATCGCTCCATGCACCAGAGGGAATTATTTCACTCCACTGGCTTTTGAAAGGAAGAAACCAGTCACAACCTATCATATCAAGCAGGCAAAGACGACGTACTTCGGCACGTGTAAGAAATTCCACAGGCACTCCCAGTGCGTCGCCGACTGCAAAACCTATCAGAGAATCTTTAGTAATATTTTTATTATTCATAATAAAATATCCTTTCTGCTTATAAATTAAAATTCTGCCGGAAAACTTTCCGTCACAAGACTATACCATTCGGAATTTTTTATCTCGTCCGGAAAAGCTGTCCGTGAAACCGGCTTATCTCCGATATTAAAAAATTTTCTGTAACCGTTTTTATTGTTAAGATAGTCGTATACTGTATTAAATTCAAGCTCGCACTCCTCGCATATGACGGAACACTTCCCCGACTTGAAATTATAGATAATTTCCATTCGTCCGTAACCTCTGCACAGCGGACACTCTCCCACATGATATACCTGCTCCATATTTATTACCTCGTCTTACTTGTAACCGTATACTATAAATATATTATTTTTCTCTGTATACGGAATGTTATATTTTTCAAGAATAGTTATTAATTCCTGTGTTTCGTCAATGACTTCCGGCGGTATGAGAAGCCCACGATGTTTAAGGATTACCGGCTTTATTTTCACCCACTCAATAAGGACGTTTTCTGTCAGTAAAAATGTTTCATACCAGTCGCCGTAATGATAAATACCCTTGTTTACGTCATCGCCTGTTGAATGGTCAATATCAATATATTTTATGTCATACGGCGGAGGAAAAGGCATATCATTCAGCATGGAATTTATCAATTCATTCCACTTTGTGTTGTTCATGTAACTGCATAAGTTTCTTCTTTCAAGAATATTCAAGACTTTATGTTTTAAATTATCAGCCATTATTTCACTTCCAAAAACAAACAATAATATATCCCCACACAACCATAAAAAATATCTCCGTTAAAAACGAAAATATATAAACACGGACTTTCTTTTCAAGTTTTTTTATTTTCTGCACTCTGTACGCAACAACCAATATAAAAAGTACAGCGAGAATAATTCCGGAAATACCGGTTATCCATATATCATTAAGGTCTACATAATGGAGTTTACCGCCGTTGTCGTCTGGGTTGTTGTGATATGTAAGATATTCATTTAAGCTAAAAGCAAAATTTCCGATATTCAATAAAGCTCCTGTTCCGAAAAATCCCGACAAGAGCGTGGAAAGATACGCATAGGTTTTAAGTTCTGTTTCTTTTATTTCTTTTTCTGTGATTCTCATTGTGTTACTCCTCAATAAGCTTTACGGAAATATCCCTGCACCACACATCAAAGGAAATATCCTGCTCAAAGCTTGTGAAAAGAAAATGTCTGTAGTCGTAAGTTTCATGGTATTCTATTGTCAGACCACTCCAGAAGCCATTAAGTATATCAAAACTCATCTCCCCTACAATGTCGATTAGTTTAACGTTTATTTTGTATTTGTGTTCCCTGTCCGTAAGAACCATATCTATGCAGTCGATATAATCAAAAGTCTTTTCATAGTCAAACTCTTTACCGTAATTAAGGCTTACAATATTCCCGAAATGATAAAAACCGTGATAATTTCTGGGAAGTTTTTTCAGCAGTTCTTCCATGCCCTTTATCTGTGTAAGATGTTTCATTTTTTACCTCTCATAAATAAAATTAAAAACAAAATTATATTATGGATAATTATATCATGTTATACAGTAAAAGTCAACGAAAAACCCACAGCAGAAGTATTTTTCCGCTGTGGGTCTTTCTATTTATTTAAATTAAGTATTAATAGGTTGTTTTTCTTCCAGTGTCCACATCTGAATCTGCAATGCGTCTTTGGGTGTAACACCATCGCCAGTATTACAAACGTCCGCATTATATGCACCCTTTGTGGTAAGTTTATATTCGTTAGGATTTGAAAGCGACTGCATTATAAGCACTGCATCTGCCAGAGTAACTTTGCCGTCCTCATTTGCATCGCCGGAACGTTCTTCATCAAAAACACTGATATTTTCATCATAGTTAATTGAATCAAAATCGTCTTCCTTAGCTCTTATAAGGCTTTCAATATGAGCCTGATATGCACTTCCGGAATCAGCGATTTCTTCGGTATGTTCCATTATATAGAACTGTCCTGCTGTAAGTTCGTACAGAGTAGGTATATCATCATGGACTCCGTAATTTTGGTCAATGTTGTTCCATACTTCTACCGGAAGGATACTATGTTCTGCTGTTATTCCTGAAGCTATATCGCTCCAGTAAATATTCATGTCGAAATAGTCGATGTAGTCAACTGCTCCGTCCATATTTACATCGGGAGCCGGACGAGTGCCGTTTTCAATTTCTGAACAGAATGTATCATAGAACGGATTGAATATATCCATATCAAGATAAATCTGACGGTCGTTTTCTATGTCTACTGCCGGTCCTGTATTATCGCTTACTTGTATACCGATTAATTTAGCACCGTTTCTCATAGTCAGCGGTAAATTATAATATGCTTCATAATCCTCGATATTGTTCTTGCAGTATTCTAATGTGAAATACTCCGGCTTTATTTCTATATGATTTAAAATGTAAGACGCTACTTTATCCTCAAACCACATTCTGTTATAATGGTACGGAACAAGGTGTTCTGACAAATAGTAGAAGAAAGTATTGCACCTTTCAATTTCTTCTTCTGTAAGAATTTCATAAAAATACTGCTGAGTTTCTTCACTGTTTGGTCGTCTGCAATATACTTCCATGCAGTAAACATCATCAATATCAAGCTCACCGTTTCCGTTAATATCAAAGTCTATCGTACCGTTCTGATAAAGTTCGTCCATCAGATAATATTCAGCCTGAAGGTACATCACATGATAGTACATACGCATAGGGAAACAATAAGCCGGTATCTCCTTATACTCTGTGAAATTAATCAACTGTTCTTCAGATATAAGCGGTGCAATGTCGGGGTCGTAATATGCAGGGTCGAGGTATTCCATTCTGATGTTGCCGTCCACTATGAAGTAACGCATAAGGCTTAACGTATCATCAAAGTTAACCTCTCCGTCTCTGTTATAGTCAGCTATGCTTTCGATACGCTGAATTATTTCAGGGTCTATATTCTCCTTGTAAGAATAATACTGTGAGCAGTAGGAATCGAGCAGGTAGCAGTCCATGATGTCAAATTCGCCGTTGCCGTTGATATCGACATCAAGTTCACCGCTTTCCATTTCAGCGAAGATTGTATCTTCACCAGACCAGTATCTGCTGGGATTAACGCTGAAATCCACAGTTGATGCATTGCTTATCACGGGTACAGCCGAAAGCGACATTGCAAGTGCTGTCGCAAAAGATGAAAGTTTTTTCATTTTCAAACTTCTCTCATAATAAATATCTTGTGACGTAATTGTAGTTTCCGTCACGCTTGTGTAAGTTTGTGTTTCTGTGCTGATAGTTGTCTGTGTTGTTGTTTTAGCAGTTGTCTGCTTTATAGTGTTGGTGGTAGTTGCTTTTGACGTTTTAGCGGTTGTTTTCTCTGATGTACTGGTAGTTGTTTTTGACGTTTTAGTGGTTGTTTTCTCTGATGTACTGATAGTTGTTTGTGTAGTTTCCTGTAAATCTTCTGAATGTGTGTCTGTAGGAACTGAAGAAATTTCTTCAGAAGCTGTGGCAACGCTTATATTATTATCCGTAAATAAATCATCTGGTGCTGTTGTTGCTGAATAAAATACAGCCGGACTGCCTGTAGTATTAGAGGTTGAAACTGTTACAGACAGAGTGACATTGTTTTTTTCTGTTACAAAAGCAGTGGTCTGTGTAATAACCGGTATATCATTTTCTGAAACATCTTGACTATCTATAACAGCAGGATAATCATAATCCATAGCATTTTTTAAAGAATGATTATTCCACAAGCCTAAACCAGCAATAATAACAGCACACAATCCCGAAACTGCAAATGAAGTCCTTTTTATAAATTCCGTCCTTCTGTGTTTTTTTTCAAGAATAGCGTCACCTTTTTTGAATACTCTTTCTGCTATATCCTCATAGTTCTTCATAGCTGAAACCCTCTCTTTCAAGCTCTGATTTAAGAGATTTTTTTGCCCTGTAAAGCAAATAAGTAATCTGACGATTAGTTTTATGCATAATCTTTGCGGTCTGTGAAGTGTCAAACTCCTCAAAGTATACCAGATAAAGCACCTGCTTGTAATCTGAATTAAGCTTTTCCATTGTCTTATGAAGTATAATTTTCTGTTCGTCTTTTATATAATTGCTTTCGATTTCTTCCTTGTCAGCAAGACTGTAAAAATCGTCAACCGGAACTGAAACATTTTTCGAGTTTTTTCTTATATAATCGACTGCCGTAAATCTTCCTATTGAGTAAAGCCAAGTTTTAAATGTGCTTTTTCCCGAAAATTTAGGTTTTTTTACATAAAGCTTGATAAACACTTCTTCCGCAATTTCTTCAGCGATACAAATATTGTCAGTAAAACTTCCTATATACAAAACCATTCCATCTCTGTATTCACGGATTATCTCAGTAAGAGCATTCTTATCACCTTCAAGAAAACGGCGGTAGCTACTTGCACCGTTATCCATGTATTTCCCCTTTCCGAAAATATATCTTCACTACTTAGTCGTACAGCTATGGAAATTGTTGCAGTTATTTTCAAAAAAATTTTTTTATGGATTTTCCTGCTTATAATATTGCATAAAAAACTGCCGTATATTCCGGCAGCAGCTTTTATTTATGTAATTTAAATGTCGTGTAAAAGGTCGTTTATAAACTCAGTAAAGCTTCCGGCGAGTTTATCTGAAACTTTAATAATGTTATCATAGTTAAAATCAAGGCTTTTGTCTTTGTCATAGTCGTAAATCTCGGTCTCATCGCCGAGCAGTTCATGCGAACACTGATAAACCGGTAAATTATCATCATTCAAGTCAATGCATATGCTGTCGCCGTCAAAAGTCGAGGCAAACGTAAAAAATCCGAACGGAAATATATTAGCTCCGGCAACGTAATTGATGTTCTCGTCATACAGACGATTAATGCCATAGAATACAAAATCAGAAAATTCAAACTCACCGTCCGGCATAGCAGTGGTGTATACTTCCGTGATAATATCCGGCAGTCTGTCAGAAGAAATTTCTTTAAATTTAAGTAATTCGTCGTCATTCGGCTTTATAAAAGATATGCCGTCAATTTTTTTCAGAAAATTTAAAAATATGTTTTCCATAGTTCCGCTCCTTATTGATATAATAAAAAACTGCTCACAGAAAGATTTCCGGAGCAGTGAAAAAGCAAATCAGTGACCTTTGTGTTTAGCTTTTTTCTTCTGCTGTTTTAGTTCAAACTGATACTGCTTTTCCTTTTCACGTTTTTCTTTGCGGAAATCACGGCGTTTAGTCTGCATTGACTCCTGCTGTAATTTTAGTGCCTGTTGTGACTTTGTACCTATGCTGACGTTCTGCATCTTTTTTTACTTCACGCTGTAAACGTTTCGGATTTTTTGAAGATTCCCTTACAGTGACGGCAACCTCCGGACTGAATTTAATTCTGCTGTAATACGTAAGAATAAAAGAATAAATTTCCACCGGATTAGGTTCTGCTCCGAAAGTCACTTTACAGATAGACATTTTTTCAGCAGTTACATTTTCAAAAATACCTGTCCAAAACTGCCCATCAAAAAAACCGTGAATGTTCCATGAGTTTTTCCCATAGAAACGCCCTCCTTTTTAAATGATGACAAGGAATGGACGACCTAAGGAGGAAGGTTACTTACATATGAAAAAATGCGTCCGGACTACCTACCGGCTCTGTGCTTGCACACGTTGTGTTTTTATCCCTGTCTATGTAAATATTATAATGTATAATCAGATAAAAGTCAATCTGTTTCAATTATGGCTTTTCCGTTTTCATAGTCAACGGTAATTTTAATGCCGAAAAGATAATAATAGTCCGCAATTGTGAGACTGCATAAATCTTCACTTAAATACTCATCTATTTCACCCTCCGGAATAAACAGCTCACCATTTTTATAAACCGAAAAAATACTGTAATCATAGCCATTGCCTTTGGTGCGTATTATTGTTATTTTGTCATCACCTTTTTCAATGCGGAGTTTGTCGCCATTTGGATTAAATGTATACCCTGATAATTCGCATAAAGTCCGGAGCTGTTTAAATTCCATTTCTTCATGTAATGGCACAGTATCCTGAATAGTATATCCACGATTATACGTTCCCTTTTCTAAAAAAGCAACCTGTCTGTCGTCTGAATATACCGATATTTTGCCAATATTTTTATAGACTTCCCAGCCTGAAAAACGCTTTTCGGCAATATAAATAAAATCCTCCTTATCCGTGACTTGCGGTATTTGTTCAGTACGGAATTTAAGTTTACCGAGTTCCTCACCGTCTTTATCAACAAGATATATTGCCGGAATAACTGATGTATCAAAATCATCGCCGATAATTCCGCAATCAGACAAAACAGCTTTGTCATTCTGTACCACACTGAATGCACGTTCTGCAACAGGTCTTATGTCCTCATATTCCGGAACATTAACATAAAATCCCGCATATCGTTCACCGTATGAGCTTATATCATAGAAATATTTAAAATCAAATTCAAAGTCTTCTAATGGTTCATATAATTCCGGCTGTGAAATAAGTTCCTGCACGCAATAATCGTCTGCAATGCAACGTGTTCCCATAACCATGCCCCTGACAAAATGATATACATGAAATTCAAGCCCGTTTTCGTCCGCATACACCTCAACATCAACTTTATTTTCTGTATCAGATTTTTCATTCAGATGATTATGCTTCTCACATGGATATTTTTCATTCGATACAAACGTAAATTCTTTATGGTAGCGGTTTTCAAGATATTTAATAACATCTTCTTTGTTCATATCCTTACTGCAACCCGTCAGCGTAAAAGCCATAAAGCACAAAATCAATAAAATAAATTTTTTCATTATTCACCGACTTCCGTAAAAACACACGACAAATCTTTTTCCGTCCGGATTATATCATCAATAACAGAAATAATTATATCTTTTTTCATTTCGGAAACAAAAACAGGTTTGTCAGCTAAAAAATACCTGCCCGAAAGAAATTCGCCTGTTGACTGATTTTTCCGTGACAGGCTTAATAAATTCTGATATGTAAAAAAAGTTGCACACCACTTTGTGCCGTCGCTCAACTCAAAGACAACATCAGAGTTTGTATCGTGTTCATCATAGCCGTCTGCCCATTCTTCAAACTCATACCATATGCTTTTTATTTTCATAATATGCTCCTGTCAGTCAATTCATATACAAAGAAAACTGCCGGATTGCTCTGACAGTTTTCTTTTTATAGGTGTGTGTAAGTACCTGCGTTGTGTGAGACGCAGAGGAAATTTTTTTATTTAAACAACGTTTAATCTTGTTGTGATTATATTATAATACCTATGGAGCGAAATTGCAATAACAAAAAAGTGCCGTTTTGCTTACGGAAATATTCCATTCAGTTACAGAAAAATGACAATTATGACAATTCCATTAGAATGGCAGAAATTTCTTTGTTGCATTCTGAGAGTTTCTGCATAAAATAAAGTAAGTGGGGATTCTGATATATACCGTTCCGGAGTGGCTGATTTATGCCCGTGACTTGCTTTGGAACACCGGCATAAATCAGAATACTGCTTTTCATATAGATTAAAAGGACTGCCATATTACTGACAGTCCTTTTTTATGATTATTACTAATTTATACGGTCATACGGATAACCCTTAGAATCTTTTAATTCTAAATCATGTTCATAAACTTGCGAAACTTTTATACGTTGATGATTTTTATCAATCAATTCACCATATCTTCTATCATATCTATATTTATTTCCAAACATATCTTCATAAGTATCAAAATCAAATATCTCGTCATCTTCTTCAGTACGTTTAGGGTACACACAAGTCATAGGGTCTGAAGGAGTATTAGACCAAATAGGACTAAGCAACCAGCCCAAACCATAAATTACAGGTTTAATTAATAATATTCCACCAACAATTAATACAATCTCTGGTCCGAACATATCGGCTAACGCTAAAGCAAAAAGACCTATAACAATAAATTTTAAACAAGCATGGTCTACAATAAATTCAAAAATTGCTCTTCCTGCTAAAAATATTAAAAGACCAACTCCAGTTATTACCGCAAGAGTTATTGTAACCACCAATATCTCCATAATTTTACGCCTCCTTTCTGTAATATAATATTTAAATATTTGTGCAATATTTTTTATACACTTATTGTACACCCCCCCGAATTTTGTCAAGCGTTTTCAGATAACTTTATGAAATATGCACAAAAAATAATTAAAAACTGCCATATACTGACAGTCTTTTTTGTTTAATATTAATATTTCATTTTGTTTTCCGCAATCTTTTCATATTTAAGTTTGGTAGCCATTCCGCCACGTATGTGACGTTCCTGCTTGTTTATTTCGAGTATATCCTTAACCTGTGCATAAAGTGCCGGATTTTCCTTTTTAAGACGTTCGCTCACATCTTTATGTACGGTAGTACAAAAACAGAACGTCAGTCTTGTTTTACCATACAGGACTTCTTACAGAATGCTACCCCGTACTTAATGATTTTCTGATAGCCGTCGTTTATAAGTTCCGTCTCATAGCGGTACGCCTCAATCTGCTTTAAAGCCTCGTCGCACCAGTATTCAAGTTTGGTGAACTCCTTTGTCGCCTTGATTTCAATAATAACCGCTAACTTATGTCTGCGACGTTCCAAAAGCATTAAATTAGGTCGTCCGTCTCCGCTTTCACGGTTGGATTTGAGCGTATACCCCTTGAACCCCGACAATAAACCAGTTAAAAAGCCGTGATAATAGTTCTCCTGCTCATCGTGGAAACTGATTGTCTCGTCCAGCCAGTCGCAAATTGTATCTTCAATAGTTTCAATGTCTTCTGAAATAAGGGCGTTGAATAAGTCACTGCGTGAATCTGCTACCGTCTTTTCCTTGAACCACTGCATTATAGTTCTTTGATATATACTTTTCACTTCAACGTTAGGTATAACCATAGTAAGATATATAATACTGTCACGTAATTCTGTCTTAATCTGTTTGAGATACCCCGTAAACAATAAGAAACTCCATATATGTTCGCTGTTCACGTCAATATCTGAATAAACAGTATCTTCACATATAGGTACAGTTATACTACCGCCGTTCATAAGCTCCTCGACCATTTCACGTGTTTCCTCGCCCGATTCCCTTATCAGCTTATAAATGATACTGTTGGAGCTGGTGTTGCTCCAGTACGGCTGACATGAAATCTGCTCACCTTCATTTACAGAAGTAATATACTGCAATACGCTCCACGGATTATAAATACCTGTATTTCCAAATAAATAGCCGTCATACCACAAACGCATTTCAGGTATCTTGTCTTCTAACCCATACTCTTTTGCAAGTCTGCATATTTCATTTTCAGTGAATCCAAAGTATTCAGCAAATTCACTATTCATTACAGAGTATACCTTGAGATTATTAAGTCCCGTGAATATACTTTCTTTTGATATACGCAGACAACCTGTCAGTATAGCAAATTCAAGGAAATTATTTGTCTTTAATGCACTTTCAAACGCTGAACGGAGCAGGTTTATCATCTTGTCATAAAAGCCATTGAAATAGGCGTTTTCAAGCGGTACGTCATATTCATCAATCAGAATGATTACATTTTTATTGTATGCTTTGCAAAGGCACTTCGACAAAAAGCCGATTGCCTTACTATAAGCTGAATAATCTGCATTAATGTCAAGGAAAGACTTATATCTTTCTTTTTCCTCATTGTCAAGCACATTTGCATTGTAAACTATAGCCTTATGCCTTGAAAACTCATCTTTTATAATGTCCTTATACGTTGAATAAGCTGTATCAAAATCGGGTTGTTTCATACCTTTAAGTGAGAGACTTATAACAGGATATTGTCCCATATGTTCAAGGCACTGCTCACCTGCTCCCATAATATTAAGTCCCTCAAAAAGATATGAGTTATTATTGTCGGTCTTTTCAAAAAACCTCTGTAACATACTCATATTCAAGGTCTTGCCGAATCTTCTCGGACGTGTAAACAGTGTAACCTTTGAACCACTGTCAAGTATATCTCTTATCATAAGTGTCTTATCAACAAAATAGTAGTTCTTTCTGATAATTTCTGAAAAATCCTCTATGCCTATCGGTATTTTCTTACACTCTGCCATTATAAACACCTCCATCAATCCATTGATTATATTATACCACAAATACCGCCGAAAATCAATACATACTGCAAAAAACGGCAGATAAAAAA
The DNA here is from genome assembly GCA_023667045.1 of Ruminococcus flavefaciens. GTDB lineage: Bacteria > Bacillota > Clostridia > Oscillospirales > Ruminococcaceae > Ruminococcus > Ruminococcus flavefaciens_AC. The sequence goes on from JAMPAU010000001.1 coordinate 881,197, forward strand.
ATCCGCCGTCTTTCGTTAATAATTCAACTCTATGTTTACATTGCCGTTTTCGTCTGTAGTGATACCTTTTATTAAAGTCCTGAGTTCTGCATTAGTCATATTGGCTACTGACGAGTATTTTTCAAAATTCTCCGAAAGCATACGATAAAGCTGATAAAGTTTTTTCTCCATATTCTCCGGAGTTTCTATAAAATCAAGTTTAAGTTTGATTTCGCAAATCTGCCTGTCAATATCTGCTACTTTCTTTTGCATTTCTTCAAATTTAATAATATTATGCATATACAAATTTATATTCTTCTGTCTTAAATCTTGCAGGTTGTCAAGCTGTTTTCTGAGTTCAATCTCTGGACTTTCAGGCTGTCTTTTCTGATACTGGTTCATAATACTTTCAACAAATTTCTTCCTGTCCTTAATCAGTGACTGAAAATAATTGTCAATGTTTTCAATCAGTTCATCTTCCATAATCATAGTCTTATTTTTACAATATTCCGCACCGTAACGGTTACGACCACTGCAACCCCAGTACGTCCTTGTATAGTCTTTACGCTTGTTCTGTATACGTCTGAACGAATATCCACAACACTCACAAGTAATAAGCGTACTGAATAAATGCTTGTTACTGCGTTTCTTGTGAATAGTCTTCTCAAGTCCAGTATTGTTGGAATTGTTGATAGTCTGTGCCTTTTCCCATAATTCCAAAGGTATTATACGCAGACTGGAATTTTCAACTTCAATCCATTCAGATTTATCTCTTTTTATGCGTTTTTTGGTAATAAAGTTTTCAACCTCTGTCTTGCCGTTAATCACATACCCTGCATAAATCTTATTTTTCAGTGTTCTGCTGACTGCCGTTGTACTCCACTGACGACCTTTCGCACTTTTAATACCCCTTTCATTCAGAATTTTTGCAATCTTGTGAGTACCATTTCCTCCATTAACATACAAGTCAAAAATTTCCTTTACAACTTTCGCCTGTTCTTCGTCTATCGCCATATTGTATTTCTCACCATTTATCTTGATATAACCATAACAGGAATTGGGAACAGTACCCTTTGAAGCGTTTACTCTCTTGCTGAACTTGATACGCTTTGACAGATTGGCTGATTCTTGCTGAGAAATCATTCCGCCTAAAATCAACATAAGCTCATCGCCATCAATCGTATTCATATCCATAGTAATAAACTTAACATTAATTTTATAGCCTGTCAGTTGACGTATACATTTTATAAGGTCAAGAACGTTACGTGAAAACCTTGAAATATCTTTTACAAGCACACATTTAAATATACCTTTCTCGCTGTCCTTTATCATCTGACTAAAACCAGGTCTTTTTTCGATTGATGTACCTGTTATGCCCTGGTCTGAATATATATGAACCAAATTTAAATTGTTTTTTTCTGCATAGTCAACAAAAAACTTTTTTTGTGTCTCAAATGACCCATTCTGACTTTCTTTATTAGTAGACACACGGCAGTATGCTACAACATTCTCCATATTATCCATAATTTTTACCTCCTTGAATTGCGGTAACCTGTCCGCACATAAACTCTATGCGGACAGACCACATAATTTTTTCAGCTTGCGAGTTCTTCTTCCATTACCTGTTTGCTGATAATTACAGCAGAGTTTTCATTCTCGATATCGAAATCCAACTGTCTCTCAAAAGAAATCGTTATGACTTCTTCCAGTTTCTTAATGAAACTCTTGACATCTTTGCTTGATGTCGGGTTGTTCAAAAAATTATATGTATTCATAATGTGCCTCCTTGTCAATTCTGTTTAATAATATGAACCGAAATTGTCCGATATGAATTAATATATTCACTTTAATCAGAATTTCTTTTTATAAGATTATAATATGTACCTTTTTTAAGTCCCAATTCTCGCATTGCATCAACGGGGCGAATAATACCCCTGCTGACCTTTTCCATAACGCTGTCCCATTCGGGTGGCTTTTCTGCACGTGGTCTGCCGAACTTTACCCCTCGCTGTTTTGCCGAGTCGATACCCTCACGCTGTCGCTGTCTGATTTTGAGACGTTCCGCTTCTGCCATACTGCCGAGTACCTCAATAAGAATCGTGTTAATCATATCCATTACCCATTCCTGCTCTGCCGAAAATTCTGCCAGTGTGGTCGGTATGTCAAGTATTTTCACACGTATGCGGTGTTCCTTGAAATACTCCAGTTCTTTCTTGATGTCCGCCTTGCTTCTGCTGAGACGGTCAAGCTCCTTGACCACAAGAGTATCGCCACTTCTCAGCATAAAGTTTTTCAGCGAAGCATACCCCTCACGCTTCATATCCCTGCCCGACTTCTTGTCAATTATGATGTTATGCTCGTCTACTCCGTACTCTTTTAACGCCTGCACCTGCCTGTCGGCGTTCTGTTCCTTGCTTGATACCCTCGCATATCCATAAACCCTGTTTTCCATTCTTATGACCTCCAAACAGTCTATAATAGTCTACGCTACTTTTTGGACGTTCATAATATATTTTCTGGACTTTTATATGCGGTTTTTCAAGCCTTTTCCGACAGTCCATAAAACTATACTTTTATGAACTGTTCTCCCAATACTTATGAATCTCCTATGATTTTACTTAAAAGTCTCAGCTTATCCATATTAACTTTGTCATCTGAAATAAGATTCTGTTTAAGTATATTATAAATATATATCAACTTGTCTGAATCAAGACTTTCAAGCTGGTCTTTCATAACAATCTGATTATAATATCTCAAAAAACAGAGTTCTTCACGGAGTTCATTAGCTTGATACTGGTTCTCACTGCAACAGCCTTTTCTCTCGATACTGCGGATTACCGTATTGGGAACGAAGTTCTCTATCCTGACATACCCCTTTGTCAACGCCCTTGAAAGTGTAATTGTACGGTGACATATACTTTTATCGCCTGTAATTATACCATCAAAAACATTGTCGCCAAACATACTATACAAACGCCTTGAAGCCTTGCTCCTTGCACTGCGGACGGTATGCTGGGAAATATCATAATACTTCTCAACGTCAACTGCCCTCATATTAATGTAATGTATCATCTGCCTTGTCATCTCCGTATCGCACCACGCACACGATATTACCGCTGTTTTCATCTCATTCAAAGCCGTCAGCCTAAGCGAACCGTACTGCTCACGCTCCTCGTCAGTCTCTGACTGAATAAGATTCTCTGTTTCTCTCATCTTATCGAAAAAATTCTGTGACATTCTATCAACTCCAATCGCTTTTGTAATCGCCCGATTTTTATTTATTTTTCCGTCAGATACCCCCAAACAGCGTACTGTACGGAATTTGCAAAGCAAAAATCAGCTTTTGATTGATTTACAATCACTTAAATAATTATATCTCGCAATCGTTATGTAACACCTAATAAAACTTGAATTTTCAGTTGCATCACTTTTATTGCTTTTATCTCCGTACATCAAAGTAACGCCTTAATATACCGTCTTTTTTCGCCTTGCTCTCACTTCTGACTACCCCATACTACAGATTTTTACAGGACAAAAACGCAGGGAAAAAACTGAAAATATCTACATCATTTGTAGCACAAATCAGCATATTTTGATATATCATCTGTAGGACAAGAAAATCCTGCCGAACCCCTAAAGGCTCGACAGGATAACTCCGTCTTTTATTTAAGAAATGTATGTTTTGTAAGTCTGAAACGCTTATGGAACTGCACCGCTGAACCGTCTTTATCAATGAGCATTGCCGTCTTGTCAACTGAATTTACAATTGCACCCCACTTTATATGCGGTATGTAGTCCTTTTCGATTTCTTCAAGTGTCCCGTCCATAACAATCGCCGTCATCTCCTCACAATACTTGTCAGTACTTTCAATAATACCTACCATTATGTCAAGAAAATCAGGACGATTTATCTTGAAAAGTGCATCAAATCTGTATCTGCAATTATCTTTTACAATACACAAAACTATCGCCTCTTTGTAGACATTAGGTGCAATGGACAAGTGGTTAATTATGCGGTATGTCTTGATATACGGTACTTTCTCAATGTAATCTTCAATATACAGATTACGTGGAAAACGTCTCATAAACCCCAAAAAAGTATATTCACCGAAGCTGTCGAGTATAACTGTACCTCTTCTGACATACGCTTTTCTGTAACTGTCTTTCTCAGTATAATCGAAAAAATACTCTTTTGGTGGAACTGGTGTCGGCTTGAAATTTTTTATAATCATAGCATTACTCCTTAATAATATATTCATTATATAGTATTCTGCCTTAACAGTCGTCTTGATAATTTTAAGTCTGCATAAAAAATAACCGTTTAAAAAGTACATCTCGGAACGGTTTCAGTAAAACAAGATACAACATTATCAGACAGAATTTCAAATTTAATCTACTTGAAAATAAATTCAGATAACATTGAAACAGTTAAATACAAACTTAAAACAGTGTAAGATTTCATTAAATCAACTTTAGATAACTTCATAACAGATAAAGATAACATTAAAACAATTAAATATGAACTCAAAACAGTGTAAGATTTCATTAAAACAACTTTAGATAACTTCACAACAGAAAAAGATAACATTAAAACACTTAAATGCAACTTCAAAACAGCGTAAGATTTCATTAAATCAACTTTAGATAACTTCACAACAGATAAAGATAACATTAAAACACTTAAATGCAAACTTAAAACAGCATAAAATTTCATTAAATCAAATTTCAGATAACTTCAAAACGGCTGATTAAAGCATTGAAACAACAAATCCAAACTCTAATCAAAAAAGATAAAATTGAAACAACAGTTTTACCTTACTTTACAGAATCCTGTATCAGTCAGCTTAAAAATATCATTGTACACCAGACAGTGCCTTTCGTCGTACTTCTTTGAAATATGATAATGCCCCGAAAACCATAGTCTGTAGTCAAGTCTGGAACTTATTTCTTCAAAGTAGTCTGTCAAGAAGTTGGAATTATAGTCCATACCCCTGAAAATCTCTGTCTGAATGCTCGTGGGGAGCGAGTGCGTTACGACAATATTCACCTTCCAGTTGTTCATATCAAGCGACTTTCTGCCTTGTTCCATTTCCTTTGAAGACGGCATTTCCTCAAGCCATATTGAACGTCCTAACTTGCGATATTCCTTGTCGTGACTTTCCGCACCGCCAAAGGCAAATATCTTTTTTCCGTCAATCTCAAAAACACTGCCTCTGCAAAGATGTATTATATTCTCCGTGATTCTCTGCACCTTACCACCGTGCCAGTACTCTGTAGGATATTCTTTCAGCAAGTCGAAATTCTCGTGATTGCCGTCAATCCACAAGGTAGTCCAAGGCTTACTGTCAAGCCATTTAAGCCAGTAACGTTCTTCGTCTGAATTATCCCACACCAAACCGAAATCTCCGCATATTACCACATAATCCGAGCGTGACAGTCTCCTTTGCATAGGAAAAAGATGTGTGCTGAATTTGTGAATATCATAATCGCCGTGAATGTCTCCGGTTACAAAAATCATAAAAAACTCTCCTTTTGAAATCTTCATTTTTGAGCGTTAAAATACCCCCGAAAAACAGCTAAATTTTATGGCTTGTCTCGGCGGTATTTTAAAGCCTGAGATACCAGTTTTCAGACATCTCAGGCGAAATCTTAGCATTTTTTGAGTAAAATACCCCTTGAATACCATTGCGACTACAGAACTAAATTACCCTCAATTTAACTGGCAATTTCTGATACCCCTATATATCATCTACTTTTCTCGAAAATAAACGCAGTCCTCAACATAGTCCCTGTCTTCGCTGAAAACTGGTATTTCCATGTCAAGCACCCACTTCATTCTCAGTGCCTCGTTAGCCGTACCCTTGTTGATTACAAAAGGCTTTTTTATACAGCATACCCCTCTTTGCAAATTCAGCGGAAAGGCATTCCAGTCAACATTTTTCTCCGACAAAAGCATTTTTACCGCCTTACTGCTGTTCACGCCGAGCAACTGTTTATGGCTGAAATATGCCTGAGCAGTCGCCTAAACTGAGTTACGGATTGCGTCCTGTTGTCGCCATATCATATAGTTGTTGACTTCCTCTTTCGGTATACTGAAAGCCCTGCTGTCAAAATTAGCCTTATCAATGCGGTCTTTGTAGATACCGTCCACATTTTCGACCGCCTTTCTGAAATACTTGTTAAACGCAGAAGTAGCTATACTTGCGGTTATACTGCAAATTTTCAGCAGTCCGTTACTGAACCAAGCATCTGTATCAAGTTTCTGATAGTCGCACATAACAAGGGAAATTTCGTCCGACTGAGTGTAGCCTATTACGCAACCCTCGACATTCTCGCAAAGTTCTTTCATAGTCTGATACATAACATTCGTCAGAATATCGTCAAAAGGTCGGACAAATCCCCTCGTAAAGCTATGGAAACCCTTTCCGTCAAGACGTATGATTACAGGCGTTCTGCGTGTCAAATAGTACCTTGTAATGTTTTCATAGCCTTTCATTCTGTCGCCGAGTTTATCGCCCATTATGTCTCCTCCCTCTTTTTAATAATCTCTTTAGCAAGTCTTATTGCAACTCTGTTTGAGTACTTGCCGAAATTCTCAACCTGATTTACAATGTCGGGAACTTCCTTAACGCAGTCCTGATATACCGCCAAAGGAAGCGTTTTGTAAATAGTTTTCATATCCTTTGCGGAAAAATCTTCGGACAGAATACCCTCGTCAACCAGTTTGTAAAGTATTTTCTCAACCCTCGCTGGCGTTACGACTGTTGCTGTCAGTTCTTCAAGACGTTTCTTCTCCTGTTTTTCTTCGGGACTTTCGGACGGACGGTGGACTTTCTTCTTACGTATCTCGCTGAATCGCTCGTGTACAATCTTTGTATATGCTACATCTTCCGAACCCTGTTTCTTAATAACGATACCTTCGCCGATTTGTCCACCCATTTCGGTCTTGCCCACAAAGTGCTTGTAATCTTCCCAGTCGGTAAACTCGCCCTCATAGAAAACAGGTACATAATTAAGCCCCAGTTTTTCAGCAAGACTTTTTACCTCGTTCTGCTGTAACCAGCACTTATTTTCCGTATCAAATACATCAAAGCAGTAAATTGTGTTATAGCACTCATCGGGATATTTAACAGCGTGCTTTACAAGCCACTCCCCGAACATACGCAGTCTCTCGCCGAGTACCGACTTTACAAGTACCTTGTCGAGTTTCTGCACCCAGTCATAGTAACCTCTCAACGTGTTTTCAGCGGAAAGTATCTAGTTACGGCTGAAACATTGCAGTGAATCCGTCTCGCTGTCGTACTGAAAGCTGACGTTTGAACCGTCGATTTTTTCCTGAATAATAATCCTGTCACCCTTGTAAAATCTGTCGCCTACCCCTCTGTCGAGAACCTCAATCTCCATATAGTGTTTGTGTTTCAACATAATATTTTCCTCCTTTAGAATATTATAAAATACGTCTGTTCCGTCTGAGCCACATTTTTTGAAAAATTTTCCGGAATCTCTTGTAAAATATCACAATATAGTGTATAATTTATTGTATCACATAAAATCGATTCTGACAATGGATTGCATTACAGGATTGTACTCCACATTTCTGAAAGGGGAATTTACATGAAGAAAAGCAATGAATATATACAGGAAGAACAAGCATGGCAAAAGGAATTTTCCGAAACTTTGAAAAAACTTATGGAAAGAGATAAAAAAGATAAGAATTTATCTGCAAATAAACTGGCAAGCAAAATCGGAATAGATTCCAAGTCTATTTACAATTATCTCTCCGGACAAAGTACTCCTACAATAATTACCCTTATGCGACTTGCAGACCATTTTGGTGTAGACATAGACAAGCTTGTTACAGGCATGAAAACAGGTGTACAGTATTCTTCGAGAAAAGAAATATACAAGCTCGCAGAACGTCTCAGCGGAATTGATATGACTATCAATGACTTTGACAGTCTCGATAATAACGGCTGTCAGTCTGTATCAGTTACAATAAATGATAAATTTCTTGCACCGATTATTATTGAACTCTGCCTAACCCCTAAAAAAGACTTTATAAGCCATGCAGAAAAAGTTATATCCAAATACGCTGATATGGAAACTTCAGAAAATTATTTAGCTGACTTCGAAACATTCCAGAACCTTATCAAAGACAGATATATTTCTGATGAATTTGAATACGGAATATTTGATTTCGATGAGGATATTTCTGAAAAATGCAATGAGCAATGGGAAGAAATGTCAGATGAACAGCGTGCGGAATGGTGGAAAAACTGGCTCAAAGAACACGATCACATAAACTGAAAGAAAAAACCTGTCTGAAAAATCGGACAGTTTTTTTTGTTATGTATTACTTTGTGTCTTTGCAGTATTTTTTCAAGTGCTTTATAACTCCGTCAGCAAGTGCTGTTGACAAGCCGAGCGAGAGCATCTGGGTTTTTACCATTCTGTAGTATTCTGTACTGCCTTTGCCATAAAGAACATCATTGATAAACAGATGACTTACACAGCCGGGATTATGTTTTTGAAAGTACTGTCTCCATGCTATGTCAAAACCTTTCTGCATTGTACCTACCTTGTCTCTGTTGCGGTCGTTGGTAACAGCAGAATAGTAATTCCAGAAACCATTCCAGTTGAACATACGCTTACACCTCCTTAATAAAATTTATTTCATGCTGAAGTAATAGCATACATATCCGAATAAAGATACGACTAGATAAGTAATCAAACCTATAACAAAAAATGTCACTACTTTACCCAAAAATGTTTTCTCATTCATAAAATCGACTTTTCTCATAATTGTCCTTAAAAGGAAAATCATCATTCCAAAAAGCCATGCCAGCTGTATATAGTCGTAAATAAAAACAAGAAGTTTGCTTCTCCAGTGAAACCAGTTGAAAAGTAACGCCAAAACTATAAAAAGTCCTGCAACAAAAGCTACAGAAGTACCTACCATAGCTATATCTATATCGTCCAGACTGCTACGGCTATAGCGGTTATAACTGCTGTCGCTTTCTCTGTTATTGTACTGACTGACATTGAAAGTATTTCTGCTTGCATTGCGATTATTTTGTCTGTTCTGATAACTGACATCATTATAAAAATCATTTTCTTCATAATCCGAATCGTCATCATAATCATAACCATATGACTGCCTTTGTGCGATTCTTTCTTTCAGAAATTCTTCCAGTTCTATGCCTGTACCGACTTGATTGGTATCTGTTATTCCTTGTGGATATTTATAAACAAATTCCTCAATATCCTCTGGAAAAACCTCACCATATTCACGACAGAACTTAGACGACGGAGCATATCTGCCTTTATGTCCATAAAAGTTAGTATTGATATTATAACACCTATGAATCATAGAAACTGTAAATCCTCCATTTTCACCAAACATACCAAGTCCTATGTCACCCATACTCTCGTTAGTACCAAGAAGAAAACGGCATAATGCTTCGATTTTCTGTTCTGGCTTCAAATACTCCTTATTGTAAAACTTGTTCCAGTCATTATCGGTAGGACGTTCATTTCTACCTCTTCCCATATTTACACCTCCTTAATTGTTATAAATTTTTTCTTCCGAAATATGATGCCAATATTATAGGCAGTATCAACATCGTCATTATAGAAGTTCTTCTTGCACACCTCGAAAGAACAAATGCTATCACCGCACCTGCAATCGCACAAGCACCGACAGAAACAGCACCATTAGCTATCCAGTAAACCGCTATTCCCCATGTCAGCCAGCCTACAAACATAAAGCTCATACTGTCAGACCTGTTTGAAGCCGAAATATCTTTCTCACTCGAACCTTTCCGGCGACGGTCAGCCCTCTTATGATTCCTGCACCAGTCATAAAAAGAGATACGACAGCCATTGTCCACATCTGTTATGTAGTCGCTTATATTCTTCTTTGTAGCACAAAAGCTGTCCTCACCCCTGCTGACCTTATACTTCTTCAGCTCTGCAATTTCGGCAGATGTAGCATTATAAGATTCTCCCTTTGCCATTTTATGCAGAATTTCTATTTTTCTCGTCTTATTCACCGTAAAATCTCCTTAATAGAATGTGTCCAATATATTTTACCTGTAAATGAAACACGTTGCACATAAGCCGAAACAATTACTATATCCCTCTTCAATTTCTTCCCCACAATCGGGACATATTCTTTTTGGCGACGGTATTTTAGGAGGATTAACGTTAGTAACAGACGGCTTTGCCTAAGTTTGTGGAGCTGGTTTTGGAACAGGCTTAGGAGCAGGATTAAATATATCCTTAATAGAATGCTTTTCAGGCTGTCCATTATCATTAAAAATCGAGACTTTATCAAAATTTATAGCCCATATTTTGTCTTTCATCTGATTTAATTTTGAGTATGATATATTATTTTTCTTGATAATATCATTTATGTCATAAACTTTTTTCAAAATGAATGAATTATTACTTTTTTTCAAGTTCCATTCATTAAGTTCTGCATCTATAAAACCTATATTCACATTAATTAAATCATGATTTTTCAATGGAGCTACAGTTCTAACGGCACTGAAATCTTCCTGCCTAAAAACTTCTTTTCCGCCCAAAGCATTGACTATTCTAAGACGTAAATGTGCAACATAATCATCACTCATATATCCGTAGTCGCCCATTGAGAACTCATATTCTTTTCGTTCCTTAAACTGCATTCTGGAAATTTCAGTAATAAAAAGCATATTGCACGCCCAGAGCATATTTACAATATTATTGCAGTCGCAGATTTTCTTATCTTTATAATAAGGAAGACCATTTTGGGTATAGTATTCTCTTTCATAAACAGAGTTATTTTTAGCATAGTAAATACTTTTTGTTACACTATTATAAGAATACGCATTGACTTCTCCCAGTTCGTCCATGCTGTATAAAGGCATATAATCTTTTGTAAGCTGTTCCGGTCCACGAGGTGTCTTGTGTTCACCAAGTACCCAGTCACCAAGGTCGTCATGCACAAGTGTGTTGTTTTCTTTTATCCCATAATATATTCTTTTTATATTTTTATTTTTCAACTCCATATTATCCATAAAAGAATTATTGCCAGTTTGTTGTCCTTTTATCTCTTTTTCAGTATCAACAATCATTAAACATGGCATACATAACCCGTTTTCGTTAAATCCCATAAATGCATCAAAAGACCCTCCACACCTAACACATACCTTTGCATTTGGCTGAGTACTCTTAACATTCTGATTATTGACATTTGCAACAGTAGACTTGACCTGATTCTGCGTAAAAGATTTTGTTACAGCTTTTGTTTCTCCGGACAACTCAAAACTAAGACCGGCAAGCTGACAGGTCTTTTCAATGCCTTTCCATTTGTCTTTGGTAGAAAATCCTGTCTTGATATAGACTTTTGTATTATTTATGTAAACCCCTCTCGTTGTACCAGTGTACTGTCCAGCACGAACTGAATCAGCCGTGAAGTGAGTTTCTTTCTTACCTATAATCTGCGGACGGTTCTTCAGAATCTCAGCCATTACAGCAACATAAAGCTCTGTAGGTGTCTTAGCTGAAAACTCTTTGCCCATAACCGAAGCACTCATACTCTCCGGATAAATAATAACATTGCTCATAAATTCGACCTCCCAATGTAAAGCCACCTTTCTGACAACTAATAATTTATATTTATTATAACTCAACTTAGCAGTAGTGTCAAGTACTTTTATAAAATTAATTTGTATCTGAACTAAGTTTCTCTATTATTTCATCATAGGTAAAAGTCTCTGGTGCTGATTTCATACCTTGTGTAATTTCCTCAAATCTTTGATTGTAGGTTTGTTCATCGACTTCTTCACCGTCAATATTGTATGTACCATTTATTTGGTCATTATTAAAGAATCCTGCAAATTTAATTGAACTGTCTTTTATCTGATAAAAATTATTTTCCTTTATAAGAGTTTCCACAAGACCTATAGTATTGTCATACATTGTATAGTACAGATTGCCTTTTTCCTTATATCCGCCGAGTTTTTCTCTGAACATACCACCAGTGTACATATCACATACTGCCCCGTCGTAATATGTGTATATATTGTCTATACATGAATCTGACTGACTGCTTAAAATTAATTCTGGAATATCATTATCATCAATACAGATAAGACTGTAATTAAGATTCTTTTTATTTGAGTTTGTATTTATCTTGTCTATATAGGCTTTCTGCCAAGTATATTCAATCTCGCTTACGTCATCAACAAAAACAAGCTCATCGAAATTCTGAGGATTCTTAAAACTGTAATCAATTGCTTCAGTCAGCAAAATATTTCCTGATTTAAATTCTTCAATCTTCTGTAAAGCTTCTTCCCCTGTAAGTAAAATTTCGGAATCGTCTTCAGAATATACAATCGGTTCAGTATCTTTAGAATCAATACGCCAGTATTCTCCGGTTTTTACATCAAAATATTGTGTGATATTACGTATTAAAGGGTGAGGAAATACAATAAAGCCATTATTATGAAACTGAAAACCGTAAGTGTGTTCTATATGAGTAACTGAATTATCAGCCTTTACAATAGTAATCTGAAAATTAGTAGTATAATAAACACCGATAATAACAAGTTCCTTTAAACCGTCTCCTGTTATATCTGCTACAAAATATCTTGTATCATAATCTTCTGTAGTGTAAACGTCCCAGACATCATGATGATATGACGGATAACGCAGAATATCTTCATACAATGCAAGCTCGTCTTCAAAGGAATTTCTGTCAATATTAAGCAGTAATTCAAGGTCTGAATTGAGAATCCATTTAATACCGTCATAGCAGATTTCAAAGTTTAAAAATGATGACGACATACTCTCAAATGACAGAATATACTCTGTATTCAGAATTGTTTTTACATCTGAACCGTCAGCAGATATCCAGTGATAATCCGGTATGTTATATGTGTAATAGTCGTCTTTTGTCTCAATATCCAGTCCGAACTCATTCGTCATAGCCGAACGTGCCTCTTCTGCTGACTTGTACAATCCTTGTGTTGAAGGCGAAAACTCACTGAACATAAAAGCAATAATATTGCTGTCTTCGTTTATAAGGTCGTCTGAAATCTCAGCGTTGCGTATACTCGGCGGTAACAAGCTGACGCATACCTCGTCAGAAGTAACATAAGCCATATCATATCCGGCTGACTGTTTTGTTATTTTATCATTTTCAACTGTGAAAATTCCGAATCCGCCGAAAGAATCCCCACCCCTGCTGAACTCATTAACCACTTCGGAAAAGAGACAACCGAAATATAAGTTGCCGTTATATTCTGATGTTACAATCTCAGTAGTAGCTCCATAGTCAAAATAAATAGTATTGTCTTTGGGCTGGGACGATATATCAGCAAGTTCTGTCAAATATCTGCTGTCCGCAACAACAAGCTCATCGCCGTTTACTTTCAGCAAGTCCACACGTATATCTTCACCGTCAGCAGAGTTCTTGTCAAAGGTAAACGTAACCAGTTCGTCAACCCCGTCACCGTCAAAATCGTGCTTTACAACTCCTGCAAGACCGCTCAGATTGCCTGTTACTGCACCCGAATCAAGAATTTTACAATCCTTGCTGACCTGACACAATTTCTGCTGACTGAGATAAGCCGTGTACATATCTTTAGAGGAAGAATTTATGTAAATATTGTAACTCTCAAATGACATAGTACCGCCTGTAGACAGATAAGCATAGTATGCAAGAATAAGCGAAGCATCAACAGCATCTACAAAACCGTCAGAATTTACATCAGCAACTGCTATCTGACTGTCCGAAAAAGAATAGTCAGAACCAGTTGAAAGTCTTGCATATTCTGTAAGTACCAAAGTTGCGTCAACAGCATCAACCGAACCGTCAGCATTTACGTCACCCATACTTAAAGTATCAGAAGCAACGACTGCTGTATCTTCTGCATAAACCACCAAATCAGTACGGACACATTCAGAAAACGGTACGATTGTACAAGCAAGTAAGCTAGCAACCGATACTGAAACAAATTTATTAAATCTCATATATACCTCCATTAAACATAAGTAAACAACATTTATTATAACTCATTAGAGTTATAAAGTCAATGGATTTTTATTATTTTTTAGAGATGTTCGTATATTCTGACAAAATACGCACCGTTCTTTCTGATAAAGTTGTATCAGATACACCGAATTTCCGCATATCCAGTCAGTAGGCGACACCTCACGGAAAAGATTCAAGGCACACTGCTGAAATACGGCTACCTTGCGTGAAACAGCGGAATACTCCACAAAAAACTCTGTCATACCGTCATCATTCTCAGCAACTCTGATTGAAAAACTGTCCTCTGTCTTAAAGCAGAAATCAGAATATTTGTGGAAATAGACTAAACTGCATTTTTGGGGATTTTTCATAATATAAGCTCCTTTCCTTTTTCTCCAATTATAACAGCAACCCTGCATTTTGGCAATCCATTACAATTCAGGATTACACTCCATAAAAAAACCACAGTATCATCTGACACTGTGGTTTAGTATTACTCAATTATATATTAAAGTTCACTAGTACGGTAAACGGAGTACCCCTCATAGTGATAGCTTGCATCTATACCCTTCATATAAATCTCACGTTCATTTATTTTATCAGTCAAGGCATTTTTCAATAAATACTTTATCTCAATATCCTTAATGGGACTTCTCTCCATAGCAAGAAGATAGTCTTCCTTGTCTACCATACTCCAGTCTACAACCATATTGATTTCTTTTTTAAGAATACAGTCAAGCCATATGCGTGTGCTGCGACCGTTGCCCTCTCTGAATGGGTGGGCAATATTCATCTCTACATACTTTTCTATAATCTCATCAAAAGTTGATTGGGGCATTTCCTCAATATGCTTCAACGCTGTTTCAAGGTACATTACAGGAGCAAAGCGGAAACTTCCCTTTGCAATATTGACCGTCCTGACTTTACCTGCAAAATCATATATATCTTCAAAAAGAAATCTATGAATCTCTGCCAGTGCCTTGAAACTACCAGCAGTCAAGTTATTCAGAATACCGCTCTCAAACAGTTCTATCGCCTTTGTCTTGCTGATTTTTTCTTCTGTTCTGGCAAGTTCTGCCGAATCGGTTATACCCAGTCTGTTTTCCAATGCCATACGAAAATCATCTCCCGTCAAATAATCATCTTATTATTACTTCATACCCCAATGCACACTCTTTCTGTCATAAGTATCTTGTATGCTAACCAGTCTTAACTCATAAAACTTATTCTGAATATTATTGGACTTGATTTCACAAATATCCTTGCAACCATACGGAAGATACCCAAGTTTCTCTCTTGATAATATTATAAAATAATTATCAGAATCTTTAAACAACGATACTATATTATCTGCTCTTAATACAGCATCGCCCTCATCTATAACAAGAATGCAACCGCTAAATGTCCTAAAATCCTCTGCATTAAAAAACCTCTTTATCGGAATATTGCACTTTAAGTCTATGCCCGAACTGTCGCCATAAAGCTGGTACTTCATTATATAGTTTGCAAATGTTGACTTACCCGTTCCGCTGTCTCCACGAATAATAGTGTACTTTTTCTTTACTTCAAATACAAATCTGACACGTTTAGTAGTAAGTTCGATATTATAATTACCTGTCATAATAACCTCTACCCCTCGCTACTAATATCTGAATAAGCCTTAATCAACTCAATATGATTATTAACAACAGTATTATTATTTAGTACCAAAATAGGCTTCTTCCAGCCATATTTATACAAACTCACAAACCTTGCTGAAACTAAGCAACGTTCATCATCTTCTACAAGAATTTCTAAAAGCAAAGGTATACAGTTATCACCAAGTGAAACCAAATTAACCGCCTTATCAGTATACTTCATTACAATTAAGCCTTTCGCTCCACTGGAAATATCTGTTATCGGCATACCTCCCAAAACCGGCGATAATACCATATTTTCATTGACAACTTCACTATTATCAATTTCCTTAATCACTCGTTTAGAAAACTCAGTACAGTAATACTCGTCACTAAGCTGATTGTCAAACCAACCGTCAGCAATACTTAACTCATCTTCCGTGTGACCAAAATATATCTTTAACATACGGCTCACCGTATACCTTTCGGCAAAGTCCTTTTCACTAATATCACCCCAAATTATTCTGCAAGTTTCACACAGCAGGATTTCTGATAAAAAGCTACCCCATATTTTAAGATTTTCTGATAGCAGTCCTGTTTAAGTTTCATATCATACTGCTTTTCCTCAATCTGTACAAGAGCCTCACTGCATTTTTTATCAATGTCGGCAAACCTATCAGCAACTTTGACTTCAATAATTATCGCTAATTTATGCCGTCTGCGTTCAAGTATCATAATATCGCTTCGTCCAAGACCACTTTCACGGTTGAATTCTATCTGATACCCCTTAAAGCCTGATACAAGACCTGTAAGAAAACCGTGATAATAATTTTCTTTGCCGTCATAGTAACTGATTGATTCTTCCAGCCAGTCACACAAAATATCTTCAAATACTTCACAACTGCCGTTAATTACTGCATTAAATAAATCCTCTCTTGATGTAGCCTTGACCTTTTCGTCAAACCACTGCTGAATAGTATTTCGGTAGATACTGCGTACTTCACGGTTTGGAATACACATTTCCGCATAAATTATGTCGTCCTGCAAAAACATACGTATCTGTTTGAGATACCCCGTAAACAGCAGAAAACTCCATATATAACTGCTGTTGACATTGATATTCTGATAAGTAATATCTTCATAGACGGGAGCAATTACTGTACCGCCGTTAATAAGTTCTTCAACAGTACCGTGTGTAACTTCGTCACCGTTAATCATAAGATTGTGAATTATATCATTTGAACTTGTATTGCTCCAGTAAGGCTGAATCAAAGCGTTATGATTAGCTTTTGCATCTGATATGAAGTACAAAACACTCCACGGATTATAAATTTCAGTCTCACCGAATAAATAACCGTCATACCATTGTTTCATATCGGAGAACCTATCTGCAACGCCATAATCTTCCGTTGCTTTTTTAACTTCTTTCTCAGTAAATCCAAAGTATTCACTGTAATCAAGAGTTGTAATACTGTTCACTTTCAGATGATTCAGACCTGTAAAAATACTTTCTTTTGAAATCCTCAGACAGCCTGTAAGTATGCCAAATTCAAGGGAATTATTCGTCTTTAACGCACTTTCAAAAGCTGAACGGATAAGGTCTGTCATCTGATTATAGAATCCTCTGAAATATGAATTTTCCAAAGGTATATCATATTCATCTATAAGAATAATAACTTTCTTCTGATACACTTTATAAAGACAGTCACTTAAAAAACGTATGGCATTTATATATATAATATCCTCAGCAGTTCCATAAAAAATCTCTTTAAACCTTTCAACATCTGTCGGATATAATTCACTTGATTCAATCAGATTACAATGACGGTTAAACTCATTTGTAATAATATTTCTGTACTCATAAAATGCCTGTTCATAACTGGGTTGTTTCATACTCTTTAAAGAAATATTTATAACAGGGTACTGTCCCTGATACGCCCGATATTTTTCACCTGCCGATGAGATGTTCAGTCCATCAAAAAGATAGGAATTATCTGTATCTGTCTTTTCAAAATAATACTGAAGCATACTCATATTGAGAGTTTTACCGAAACGTCTTGGACGTGTGTACAGATTGACTGCACCTCCGTTATCAAGAATATCACGTATCAGAAGCGTTTTATCAACGTAATAGTACCCCTCATCTATCAGCTTTTTTTAAATTCTCAATTCCTATCGGAATCGGCTTGAAATCTGACATACTTTGCCTCACTTTCTGCCCTCGCATTTTACTTGCACATCTTCTCAATCTTACATCTATGTTTCTTTGTTTTCTCGGAATAGCTGATACCCACAAGCAAAACTTCACCTGAATAGTCTTGCAGACAGTCACAATAATTTTTCTGCTTTATCTGATTTATAGCAGAATCAACGGTCTTATTATACTTCAACTCTGCAATGATTGCTGGATAACTGCAATTCTTTCTCGGAATAAAAACAAGGTCTGCAAAACCCTTTCCTGCCGGCATTTCTCTGTAAATACTGTAATAATCTCTCGCTGAATAGTATGCAAAAGAGACAGTACAGGACAATGAATGCTCGTTGTTATACTGTAAAACGGAGACATTATCCTGATGTGCCTGTTCCATCATTTCTGCAACCTTTTCTTCATCGAATGCAAGTGTAGCACGGAGCAACTCGTCTGACTGGCGAATTAAAGTCATAACGGTCTCCCAACCGCCGTCCTCAATGGAATTTATAAACTCCTGCTGAATCTCGCTGTTAGGAATCCACACTTCTTTATTATAAAAATCGTAAGTAAGATACCCCAAATGTACAAGCAAAGTCAGCACGTCATCTGCACTGTTGAATGTAGTCATATCGTTCTGAAACTTTGAAAAATTAACCTTAATCTTCTCACCTGCTATCATTCTTGTGACCTTATCTTTCAAGCCGTCAAAATCCTTTTTGATGTACACTTTCAAAGCCTCGTAAGTCTCTGTAGAAGTCCAGTAGCTATCATAATCGTGACCTGTCATAGACATTACAACCGAACGTGGATTATATATAGAAAGTCCCTTGAGATTGTACCCGTCATACCAGCGTTTTGTTTCATCAAAAGACATATCATATTTTTCACACAATTCTTTTACTTCATCTTCTGTAAATCCTGTAAACTCTCCATATTCACGAGCATTAGTCATTGAAATTTCTGTAAACATATTCAAAGCGGAATGTTCGCCGTACTTCTTAATCGGCAGAATACCCGTCATATAGACGAGAGAGGCAAAACTCTGGTCTTTAAGGAGATTACGCAGAAAATCAAGGTACTTCGTCTGCGATGCAATATCATTCTTGTGGATTCTGAAAATGCAGTCCCACTCGTCTATGATGAAAACAAAAGAAATGCCTGTCTGCTCGAAAATAGCTGAAATCACCTTTGTTAAGGTCTCACGTCTTGGATAATTGACATCTGGAAAATCTTTTTTAAGTTCATATATCAAATCGTCCTGAATAAACTTAATCATCTCGTCCATATTTTTAGAATCGGTCAGGAACTCAACCATATTGATATGAATTACATTGTACTTGTTTAAGTGTTTCTCGAATGAATCTGCCTTTGCAATTTTCAGACCGCTGAACATCTCTCTTGAATCACATCCCCGACTGTAATAAGCCGTCAACATATCGGCGGTTATAGACTTGCCGAAACGTCTTGGTCTGCTTATGCAGATATACTTTTGTGTTGTGCGTAAAATATCATTAGTATGCTTGATAATCATACTTTTATCCACATAAATTTTGGAGTTCAAAGCTTCTTGAAATAATATATTCTTAGGATTAAGATAAATACCCATATTAATACCTCCGTTTCTTACAGAACCCATACTACTCGTCACTTTTATTATACCACATATCTGAGAATTTTTCAATATATTCTCATAGTGAGAATTAAAGTTTATCACTCAATTTTACATCTACAAGAATATAGTGATTTGCCTTAAAATAATAATATATACTATTATAAAAGTGAGGAGTAAAAACATTATGGAATTAGAATCAAATTTCGTTACAGAACGCATGAATCAGCTTCTTCAGGAGCGTAACTGGACAGTCTATCGTCTTGCAAAGGAATCAGACCTTGCATATTCGTCTCTTAACAACATCTTCGTGAGAAACACCGTCCCAAGCGTTCTGACACTGGAAAAGATATGCAGTGGATTTCAGATAACGCTGTCGCAGTTCTTTGAACCCGATACCCCTATTATTGCCAACTCCGATATGCTCTCAACTGACGAGCGTGACATTATTGACACCTACCGTACACTCTGCAAATCGGACAGACAGCTTTTCAAAGCCTACCTTGACGGTTTGGCAAAAAGATAACCACAACCGCATTTACTCAAAATACAGAGTAAGTGCGGTTTTTCATCATAAAAAATCATCTCGCATATATAAATATTAAAAGACTGCTTTTTACGGCAGTCTTTTCTGTTTAATATTTATATTTCATTTTGTTTTCTGCAATCTTTTCATATTTAAGTTTGGTAGCCATTCCGCCACGTATGTGACGTTCCTGCTTGTTTATTTCGAGTATATCCTTAACCTGTGCATAAAGTGCCGGATTTTCCTTTTTAAGACGTTCGCTCACATCTTTATGTACAGTGCTTTTTGAAATGCCGAATTTTTTAGCGGCAGCACGTACAGTTGATTTATTTTCTATTATGTACTGCCCAAGAATTACAGCTCTCTGGTCAGGTAGTTGTTTCAACATTATGGTTATCCCTCCTTTGCTGTTCAGCGGTTCTGTAAATGTATATGCTGAAAAAACGCTAAAAAGAATAATTTTTGTAATAATTTTACAGTTCAATTGACAGCGCATAAACTTCATGATATAATAAAATTAATACAAAACAAGGAGAATAAATTATTATGATAGCTGAATTTTCAAATCCGCCAAGCAAAAGAATATATATACTTATTGAATTACTGGAAGAAACAGAAATATCAAATAAAAAATATAATTCCATAACTTTTTCAAACTCCAAAGCTGAAAATGACAATGCCATTCAGAACCTGCTATACAACGCAATAGAAACTTTATCAGAAAAAAGCGGTATGACTTCACACGACATCGAAAGAACCCTAAACGACGTTGTTGTAAATGACGATATGAGACTGAATATAGTTCATTTCTGCAATAATATAAATGACTGGCTTATTACCGGCGATAAAAAAATACTTAAAGAAGTCCTTATTAAAAATATATCGGACAAAAACCATGACAGCGATTTACAGGCTATAGAAAACTGGTACACCAGTGAATAATATGGCAGAAAATAAAAACACTCCATACGGCGAAAGCATGAAAATCTATGAAATAATTGAAGTGCTTAAAGAAACAGAACGTCTGCATAATGTACACCCTCTTATATCGCCTGAAAAAACAGCTTATCAGAATGTCGCAAAAGCTAAAAATTTACTGAAAAATGCTATAGAAAAAACCGCTGATAACACAGAAATTACACCACATTCTGTAGAGGAAAAAATGACAAGATATATAACCAATACCGTTACTGGCAGTAATCTGACAATTACAGACTGGTGCTATTATATTATTCAGTGGCTGACTACATCTGACAAAACTCAGATAAAAAATCTTCTAAAGGCAAATACAACATTCCAGTACCATGAATACGACCTTACCGCCATAAACAACTGGCAATAAAAAACCGTCCTGCTCACCATAAACAGAACGGCTTTTTTTTATTTATTATTTTCTATAGGAAACTCAACCGTAAATACTGAACCCTTTCCCACTGTACTTTCAACGTGTATCGTGCCGTTGTGATAAATAACTCCGTGCTTTACAATGGAAAGTCCCAGCCCAGTGCCTTTAATCTGCCTTGAATGGCTTTTGTCCACACGGTAGAATCTTTCAAAGATACGGTTTATGTGTTCCGGAGGTATACCCATACCAGTATCGCTTACAGTAATAAGTATTTTATCCGGAATGTGCGAAACTTTAACATCAACACGTCCGGAAACCTTATTATATTTTATAGCATTGTCGCATAGATTATATATTATTTCGTCGATAATAGTTCTGTTGCATGAAAATATGACGTGTTCGCCGGTAAGACTAAGCTGTATGTCTTTCTTTGAGGCATTGTGCTGTAACCTTTCAATGACTTCTCCGGCAATGCTGTAAATATCCGTTTCGGTATTATCACGTGGTATTGAATTTTCGTCAAGTTTTGACAAGGAAACAATATCATTAATCAGAATAATAAGTCTTTCGGCTTCACTGCGTATATTCTGTCCGAACTGCCCCACATCTTCCGGCTTTACTATTCCGTTGGCGAGCATATCCGAAATACCGTAAATAGTAGTGAGGGGGGTTTTCAGTTCGTGGGAAACGTTAGAAGTAAACTCACGTCTCATAGTTTCAAGCTGTTGTTTTTCAGTCACGTCAAATATAAAGACAACTATTCCGTTAACTGTATCGGTTATATTTGAGGGACTGGCTATAATTTCCCTGTCGCCGTCGGGCATTTTAAGAATACAGCTTGAATTTCTTCCGCCCATAGCATTCTGAATGCAGTGACGGAAAGTGTCCGAATTATTAAGCAGATATATGCTGTTTCCGACGCTTACGTTTTCTGCGCCAAGAAGTCTCAATGCTCCCGAATTGCAAGAAAGTATATTGGTTCTTGTATCTGCAATAACAATGCCCTCGCTCATGTTTTCGGTTATCAGACTGAGCTGTTCCCTACCGCTGATGACTTCATGTTTCTGACGGTTTATTTTTCCTTTCTGAGTACGTATCTTACTGATAAGAGGATTTATTTCAGAATAACTTATTTTAGGGTCGTCGGGGTTTACCTCAATAAGAGGACGGGTAATTTTTACTGACAGCCCAATTCCGAAAATCACGCTTATAAATACGGACACGGCAAATATCCCCAAATCTACAGCGATATTTTTATTGTCAAGTATATTCAGTAAAATCAATGTTACTGTCACTGTTATTACGGCAGTTAAAACTATACTGTTAAATATTTTTCTGGTCACTTTCAGTTTCCTCCGCCTTGTATCCTACACCCCGAATAGTTCTGATTATATCGCCGGATTTGCCGAGTTTTGACCGCAAAGTTCTTATATGCACATCAACTGTACGGCTCTCACCGGAAAAATCATATCCCCATATTTTCTGCAAAAGCGTATCACGTGAGTAAACCTCTCCTTTATTACGGACAAGCCACAGCAACAACTCATATTCCTTCAGCGTAAGATTTATATTTTCGCCGTCCGCAAAAACCTCATGACGTGACGGATAAATACATATATCGCCGACAGAAAGAGAATTTTTTTCTGTGCTTTTGTCGTTGGTACGTCTGAGAAGTGCCTTTACACGTGAAAGAAGTTCCATAATACCGAAAGGCTTTGAAACGTAATCGTCCGCACCGCTGTCCAGTCCCTCGACTTTATCGTACTCAGTGTCTTTTGCGGTAAGCATTATAACAGGAAGTCTTTTCGTTAAAGTATTAATGCGTATTTTCCGGAGTATAGAAAGTCCGTCCTCTTCCGGCAACATTATATCCAGTAAAACCAAATCCGGAATTTTTTCACCCATAGCTTTCCAGAAATCCGACGGCAGTTCAAAGTTTTCAGTTTCAAGACCGGAATTATTAAGGGCATATGTAACGAAATTTCTTATTCCTGCATCGTCTTCAAGCAGATATATCATATTAAGTCCTCCCGACAAAAAATTTTTCCACTATATATAGTATACGTTTTTTTGTCGGAAAATGCAATACAGACACAAAAAAACTGCCGTACACAAAGCACAGCAGTTTTGTTTATTAATTATTCGTTTTCGGACTGTTCAGTTTCAATCCACTCGCCGTATTCATCAGATGAAGTTTCATCTTCCTGTGGAACTATTTCATCAGCCTCACCGGTTGAGAACATACCTTCCTCGTCGGGATTCCATACGTTTTCAGAATCTGAAGCAGTTGTTTCTTCGGCTATTTCAAAATCGTCATATGTGAAATCAAGGTCGTCATCATAACCGCCGAAATCATCATAATAATCCCAGTCATAATCGTCGTAATCATCATAATCGCTGTACATTTCCCAAGCTATATCGTCAGCACCGTCAGTAGCTATTTCCTCGCTGAAACCAATCTTTACAAGAATATCATAAATGAAATTCTTCATAGATTCTTCGGGGATATAGTCTTCAAGAGTAGGCTCTGAATCCATAGCATAATCAATGATGAATGCACCGTCCTTGCTGGGTACGGAAACTTCTGCACTGTCGCTTACCGACATACTGAGAGTAACTGTGCCGTAGTCTGTGCCGTCAAAATTGATATTGTAAGAAATATCTTGAGCGTTGCCGTCGGAAGCGAAATCAACATGAATCGGGTCAACGTCCGGAATAACGAGAGTTACGCTGGCATTGAAGTAACCGTTATCTTCATTCACAACCTCGTAGTCGGTAAACTCAACGCTTATTGTGTCGTTGTCATCATCAGAATAATAAGAAGTCAAATCAATATTTCCGCTGTACTTTCCGTCAGATTCGTCTGCATAGAGTTCCATGCTGAAATCCTTTGCGTTTTCTTCTGATGAGTAAATTTCACCACGGACGTTTTCACCGTCCTTGCCGAAACATATAAAGAACTCGTCAGTATCGTCATATAGTTTTATACCACGAATATCGCCGTTAGGGTCAATGTAAGTATCGAGAGTAGTAGACCACTCGTCATCTGTAATTTCTTCTTCTGAAAGTTCAGTGAGAATGTCGTCAAGTTCAGAAACATACTCGTCTTCTGTGCATATTTCGAGCTTGTTAACGAAAATATTCTTTATAACGTCATCGTTTTTAAGTTCGTTGATGTAGTTTGTGGCAATCTCAACTATTTTTGCTTCATTGAGTTCAGCGGACACCATTGTATAGTCCACAATAATATCGCATATGTCAACGGACTCTTTCTTTTCTACTTCAACATCTGATACAGACTCATTCCATACGTTTGTGTATCTTATAATGAGGTCTTCAAGTTCGTCTGCCGAAAGGTATTCAGCAGGATTTTCCATAAGACTTTCCATTGCTGTGAGTTCGTCACCGGAAATCAGCATATCGCCAAGCGACACACAGAGCCACTGTTCAGTAAGTTCCGGCACTCTGAGGAAGTAGTCAAAACTATCATAGTCCATTGCAATATCACCGCTGATGAGGTTTTCACCGTTGAGCGACAAGAAAGCATTGCCGGACATTAAACTACCGTTTACAGAAGCACTTCCGCCTATAGCGACTTCATTTATGTTGTTGATTATGCCAACAATCATCTGTGATTCATCGTCCGTGAACTCGCTGTACTGGTCGCCGAGTATTTCGTTGAGTGCATAGTCCTTGAAACCTTCGCTTGCTGTGTATTTAAGGGTCACGTTACTGCTCTGACCGCCGGAAGTCCTGTCGATAGCTTTCTGATATTTTTCTTTTGCAGTAGATGCAAAACTCTTTGCATTTTCTTCAGTAACCCATGAATAGTAGTTTTCGGGTTTCATTACACGGAGATTAACCTGATTCTTCACATAATCAGAAAGATTATATGCAGCCACACCGCCTCCCACAAGTGCAACGGCAGTTATACCGCTGATTAAAGCAATTTTCTTGCCCTTTTTCTTTGAGACACGCTCAACACCCGATACGGAATTGTCGAAATTTTCATTATTGTTAATATTTTCAGACATAAAAAACCCCTCCTTTTAAAACAAGGAAAAAAATATTTATATAAAGCTAAACGCCTTATTCTTCTTACAAATAATAATATCACAAAAACCACTGAATGTCAATAAAGATTGCAATAATTTAATCAATTTGTATATAATATGTAATTTTTTCCGGAATGAATAAAATTTATTGAAAAATATTTTTTATTGTGATATAATATATATTATTTTTTATGGGAGCGGGATTTATGAAAATAAACAAAATATGCCTAAACTGCACGAAAAGCCGTCCGGCTGATATAGAGTTTAATCAAGACTTTACATTTTTTCTGTTCAGAACTCCGGTTACATTCCGGCTGGACGGCGAAATTATAACATTTAAAGAAAGTTCTGCCGTTATATTCAGCAGAGGAAGAAAACCCGACTTTGTAGCAGTCAATAAAAAACCGGTTATATTTGACTATATAAGTTTCCAGACATCTTCAGCGGACAGACAGTATATGATTTCACTTAATATGCCTATAAATACGCCTGTTCCGATTTCAGACGATTTCGTAATATCAAATACTCTTAACTCCATAAAATCAGAGTTTTCGCTGAAAGGAAAACACCACAATGAATTTATGGAACTTTCAATGAAACTTATCTTTATATCGGTCTGTGAAACTTCGGCAAGAAAAAATGAGCCGGATATTCCATATTACAGCAGTCTTAAAGCCGTCCGGAACGCCATAATATCAGAACCTATGAAAGCATGGTCAGTTGACGAAATATGCTATAATATGAATATCAGCCGGACTTATTTTCACAGGCTGTACCGTCAGGCATTCGGAGTAACCTGCATTCAGGACGTTATTCAAAACCGCATTATATATGCCTGTGAACTCCTAAAAAATACCGATTTGTCAGTAAGCGAGATTTCTGAGAAATGCGGATATGAAAACGATTCATATTTTATGAGACAGTTCCGGCAGTACAAAAACTGTACACCCTCAGAATACCGAAAAAAATCAAAATCCCATTAAAAAAACAGGAACTATATTACTATGCAAGTAGCTGAAATGTTTTCTAACATGAATATTAATAATAAAGCTAAAGTTTTATCATTCATGATTGAACTGAGTGAAACATAAATTATAATAAAATATTGCGGAACTTGCTTTTTTCGCTGAAAATTAAAAAAATCCTTATAATTGCCGTAAATTCGGTAATATAAGGATTTTTATTGTATTTTCACTACGTTCCGCAATAAAATATTTTTTACATTTTGATACCACAATAAAACTCTAAAAATGCAGTGTTATCTGCGTTTTATTTTTTCAGTATTGAGGAATTTTTTCACTTTTTGCGTGCAGGATTACATATATGTTCCTGTTTTTTAGCTGTAGTTTCTTGCCTTTTTGAAGTCTACTGCTCCTGTGAATGCGTCATAAAAAATATCCTCATTGTCGCTCTGCATTACAAGATAGGAATTTTTATAGAACAGCGGAATAAAACCGTAACCGTCAAGTATCTCGCTTTCCTGACTGCAATAACAATCAACAAGTTCTGAAACATCAGTACATTTTCTTACTCTGTCAACCAGTTCACTGCCTTTCACTGAATATGAAAGAAAATCGTTTCCGGCGAACTGTTCGATAACCGCAAGACCGCTGTTATAACTGCCTTTCAGTGAATAGAGTGCTATACTGTAATCATTTCCGGCTATTCTGCTGTCAAACTCCGACTGAGTGACCTCATCTATGCCAATATAAAAACCTAAAACTTCCTGCCACTGCTGTGAAATCCTGTGCAGATATTCAGCGTCTATCGTACCAGCACATACAAGTATTTTAATATCTTCAAAATCTTCCGTCTGCAACTCCGCACCTGCCACCTTAAAACAACGCTTGGCTTCAGAAATATCATAAAAGCCGTACTGTTTATCTGAAACGAGTTCACGGTAGCTTCTGCCCAGCAGACTTACAGCAGGGGGGATAATTCCATAGGCTGAAACAAGGTCTGTCTCGTCGCTGTCAAGGATTTTTTCCCTGTCAATCGAAAATGCAAGGGCTTTACACATGGATAAATCAGAAAAATATTTATCGTCGGGATTGAAAATAAGTCCGAGAGTAGAGGAACATGAAGAAGTAACATTATATTTTTTTGTATTGATACCCTCTATGTTTTCAGTAGTGAAACATTCTATATCACCTGCCCTGAACATATTTCTTATATCGTTCTCATCCGATTCAATTGTAAAACTCAAAAACGATGGTATTATTTCATTTGTGTCATTGCTGTTGACGGCGTTCTTTTTCATGTAGAGAATATTATTCACGCCGTAAGGGTCATAAAACCACTGTCGTACAAAGAATGCACCGTTTGACATTACAGAACGGTCATCAAGTCCGTAGCGACCTTTTGTAGAGTAGAAAAAATCCCTGTTGCACGGCGATGAAGCACTTGTGGCGAGAAGTCCGAGAAATTCCGCACAGGGATAGTCAAGCGAAATATTAAGCGTGTAATCGTCAACCGCAATCACTCCGGCTGTTTCGGGCAGTGCTTTACCGGAAATAATATTACTGCCGTTTCGTATGCATGAAAACTCCTCAGCGTACGGCGACTGCATGGCAGGGTCAAGGATTCGCCGGAAAGCAAAAACATAGTCCTTTGCCGTAACCGGAAAATATTCATCATCGTCAATAATATCGTTGTCATTTTCATCAAAGAACCAGTAATTATCCTGCCGGAGCGTAAAAGTATACTCCAGACCGTCAGACGATATGGTATAGCTTTCGGCATTACAGCAGAGGATATTACCGTTTATATCGGCAGTCATAAGACCGCTGTAGAGGTTTTTTATAATGGTATTTGATGCAGAGTCAACGGCATACTGAGGGTCAAGGCTCTGAGGATTTCCGAGAATTGAAACATCATACATATGCCCTGTACCGTCGCCCCTGTCGTTGTTTCCGCAGGAAAAAAGGGTAGCTGTAAATATCATACAGACAAGGATTGTCAATTTTTTCACATTTATCTCCGTTCATTGTATTATCTCAGAAAAGAGCCTGAGAAATCTTCTCCGGCTCTTTCGGTTTATCAGTGGACTTTGACGGTAACTATAAAGCCGTCCTCATTATTGCCTGAAATTTCATAGTCTTCACCGAGCGGTACGCCTACATCTGTTGTATTTTCATAGTCAGAGGCGACATAATATACTTTGTAGAGACTTGTACCGGACGAAATTTCAAGAGGTTTATTCATAGTATATGATTTGATTTTATCAATATACTCTTCAAGGCAAAGATTATTCTGTTTCATGTAGGTAGAGTGTGGAACGCCTACATATCTGTAGGTTTGAGTTCTTGCTCTTTCGTTGGTATACATTTCCTTGCCCTCCGGAAAACGAACAACAAAGCCGTAATCTGAGGCGTGTTCGTCAATCCATGCGTAAATGCCAGTCGGCGAATAGTAACCGGAGCTTGAGCCGTCCTGTGGGAAAACTCCCATATCAAAACTTCTTCCGGTGTGGTAGTCCGAAAAACCGCCTATAACGCCGGATATGCCGTTGCTGTACCGCTGGTTCTGGTCTTCTGCCGAGCGGTAACCACCTATAACAAATATATCGGTATTGTGCTGAGTTTCGGCGAAATCCTGCATAAGTTCGTTGAGGTGCTGAATAACTTCCTCGTCGAGTTTTACTTCAAAGTCGCTTACGCCGTAATATTCAGTTTTTATGTGGTCGTAAAGGGTAACAAT
The DNA here is from genome assembly GCA_023667045.1 of Ruminococcus flavefaciens. GTDB lineage: Bacteria > Bacillota > Clostridia > Oscillospirales > Ruminococcaceae > Ruminococcus > Ruminococcus flavefaciens_AC. Next base: position 910,237 of record JAMPAU010000001.1, read on the forward strand.
ATTAGTATCGTCTGTCGGGAACTGATAAATATGATTGCCGTTTACTACAAGCAGGTCGCCACTGTAAACGCCGTTGCTGTCCATAGAGACATTTGTGTAACCTTCCGGCAGAGGTTCTTTTTTGGCGGTAGTTGTGGTGGTGGTAGTAGTTTCAGTAGTAGTTTCTGTGGTTGTGGTGGCAGTGGTAGTTGTTGTGATTATTTCCGATACTGGTTCAGTGGTGATGACTTCTTCCGGAGTATCGGCTGAGGTAGTTTCCGGCGGTGTTTCGGGAGTTTCCGGAGCGGTAGATGTCGGCTCGGAATCAGAAACGCTTATATCGTCGTCCGGCGGAGTGTCCTTTTTAAGTATTCCCTTAACGCACGAAGTTATTACTACAATCATTACTATCAGTGCAAGCAGTACCGCTACTACTCTGTCATAACGCACTCTGTATTTTCTTTTTTTTCGGCGTTGACTTCCTTTGTTCATAAGAGTATCTCCTTTTTTCTGTAATAATCTAAATTATATCATAATTTTTCCGGAATGTAAAGTATTTCCTGAGATTTTTCACCGGAATTACATACAGCTCAAAAAAAACAGGTCTGCCACAGGGCAAACCCGAAAGTAATTTATGCAAGGAGTAAATATGAAAAACTATTGCTATACTTGATTTATAATGCTGTCCAACCACTAAATGTAAAGTTTTTAGAAGTTTTATCTCTGAAATATAGCAGTATATCTGTTCTACATGCTACTTCACAATAACCTGCAATACTATATAGTTCTTCAATAGATAAATCATGATAATCTCTACCGGATAAGATATCATTAAGCTGTGCAGTAACATCTTCCACAGAAGTTTCTTCTAACAATTCCCAAGCAGCATTAGATACTTGTGATATATCAATAGATACTTGATTACTACTATGAGTCCATGGCAGATTAGGGTATGCTTCAACACAGGCATCATAGTACTGCTGTGCTTGCTGAGCATTATCACCATAAAGATTAACCTTTATGCCAAGTTTTTCATATACTTCAAAATCATAGTTTTCAGTATCTGATACATAATCTTTATCAGATTGAGGGGATTCACTTACAATCTCAAAATCTCCCTCAATTATGAAATGGTAAGGATTGTTTTCATCTTGAATAAGTATAGCGTCTTCATTGCTGATAATTACCTCATCTGTATCTGATTCTGCGGTCTCGCCCTCCTCCTCAGTAACAGGCGGTACAGTAGTGGTAGTAGCCTGTGCGGTCGTAAGTGCTGTTGTGGTCTGTACGGTCGTGGCAACCGTGCTTTGTTCCGTAACGGCTGTTGTTGTTGTTGTTTCGCTTGCCACAGTAACGGCTTGGGTGCTTTCGGCTACCGGTGAACTGTCAGTTATTACCTCGTCGCTCTTACCGCATGATACAGAGGCAGTCACAAACAGAAATGCCGATACTGCCATAGCAATTAATTTAAAATTTTTAATATTTTCCACCTTTTCTTATATACAAATTTTCATTACATTAATTATACCACAATAAATTTATTTGTCAAGTATTGTCAGAAAAAAACAGGTCTGCCCCGTGACAAACCTGTTTTCCGTGATATTATTTCAGCTTTACAGCCTCTTTAACTGTCTTAATGATATTTTCAGCAGAAAGCCCGAACTCTTTCAGCAGGTCTACAGCAGGTCCTGAGTGTCCGTAAACGTCGTTCACGCCTATCTTCACAACAGGTACGGGACAGCATTCAGTTACAGTCTCCGCAACCGCAGAACCAAGTCCGCCTATAATGCTGTGTTCCTCAGCCGTAACTATAACGCCTGTTTCCTTTGCACACTTGCAGATAAGTTCCTTGTCGAGAGGTTTTATAGTGTGTATGTTCACAACCCTTGCGGAAATACCCTCTGCTTCCAGAACCTTTGAAGCTTCCAGTGCTTCGTTTACCATAAGACCGGTAGCAACTATTGTTACGTCAGTACCGTCTTTCATGACAACGCCCTTGCCGAGTTCAAACTTATAATTCTCTCTGTCGTTAACTACAGGTACGGCAAGTCTTCCGAAACGCATATATACAGGACCTTCAAACTCTACAGCACATCTTACAGCCTGTCTCGCCTCAACGTCATCACAGGGATTAATGATAGTCATTCCGGGAATAGTACGCATTAAAGCTATATCTTCGTTGCACTGGTGGGTTGCACCGTCTTCGCCGACAGAAATTCCGGCATGAGTTGCACCGATTTTAACGTTAAGGTGCGGATAGCCGATTGAGTTTCTTACGATTTCAAAAGCACGTCCAGCGGCGAACATTGCAAAGGTACTTGCAAAGGGGATTTTTCCACAGGAAGCAAGTCCGGCAGCAACGCCCATCATATTTGCCTCAGCAATACCGCAGTCAAAGAATCTTTCCGGATAAGCCTTTTTGAAAATGCCTGTTTTAGTAGCGGCGGCGAGGTCAGCGTCAAGCACAACCAAATCTTTATATTCCTCAGCCAGTTCTTTGAGAGTTTCGCCGTAGCTCTCTCTGGTAGCCTTTTTAATTACATCTGCCATAATAATCAGTCCTCCAATTCTTTAAGCTGTGCGTTGAGTTCGGACATAGCCTGCTCATACTGTTCCTTGTTGGGAGCAGTACCGTGCCAGCCTACCTGATTTTCCATGAAAGACACGCCCTTGCCCTTTACGGACTTCTGAATAATTGCAACCGGCTTGTCTGTTACTGTTTCAGCCTCATTGAATGCACGGTCTATATCATCAAAGTCATGACCGTCCATTGTGATGACGTGCCAGCCGAAAGCCTCGAATTTATCAGTAATCGGCTCGGGAGAACATACCTCAGTAATAGGTCCGTCAATCTGTAAACCGTTATTGTCAACAATGGCAACGAGATTGCCGAGTTTATAGTGTGATGCAAACATACAGGCTTCCCATACCTGACCTTCTTCTATTTCGCCGTCGCCGAGAATAGCATATACTTTATATGATTTACTGTCAAGTTTTCCGGCAAGTGCCATACCGCAGGCAACGGAAATACCCTGTCCGAGTGAACCGCTTGACATATCAACGCCGTTGATATTTATGCAGGGGTGTCCCTGTAATGCAGAACCAATATGACGGAGAGTTTTCAAATCTTCTTCCGGAAAATATCCTTTCTGTGCAAGAACAGCATACAGTGCCGGAGCAGTATGACCCTTTGAGAGAACAAGCCTGTCACGGTCGGGGTCTTCGGGATTTTTTACGTCAACATTCATTTTGTTGTAATAAAGATAGGTGAGTGTGTCGCTGATTGAAAGCGAACCGCCGGGGTGTCCCGATTTGGCGTTATAAGTACCCTCAATAACGCCCATTCTTACTTTGCAGGCTCTTTTCTGCAAATCTTTTTTAATAGATGCGTCCATAATAACCTCCATGCGATTTTTATTTTAACGGTTTATACCGTCATCAAGCATTACATTTTCTTATTATATATTCAATGAGTTCCGCAACTGCACCGTTATCACAGGTATTTTCTAGAACAAGTCCGGCAACCTTTTTAACGGAATCTTCTGCATTTGCGGGACATACCCCTAAATCTGCCGACTGTATCATTTCAATGTCGTTATCAAAATCCCCTACTGCCACAAAGGTGCAGTCATTCATGCTGTCAAGTTTTCTGTACTCGTCAAGTGCAGAACCCTTGCTTATATTATGCGGTAACATCTCTATGAAAATTCCGGAAGACTTTACAAAGTCAACCGTACTGTAATTTTTTTCAGCAATAATTTTTTCCATTACTGGTATATCTTCCGGAGACATGGCAAAAAGCACTTTCAGCCAGCCTTCGTCTGATATTCCGGACAAATCAGTATATTCCGGCGATATTCCACACAGATTAGTGTGATACTGCTGATAGTAGTTATTCCGGAAAACATACGTCCTGTCAAGTTTGAGAACTTCACCGCCTGCTGACTGCATAGCTCCGGCAAGTTCCTCAGTTATAGCCCTTGCACTGTCCGGAAGATATTCTGCATACATGACTTTCTGTTCTAAATAGTCATAAATGATACCGCCGTTGTATAATACTACAGGCATTCTCAAATCAAGTATCTTGCGGTACTGTTCAAAAGCCTCAAGAGTACGTCCGGTAGAAACAGTAAACTTTCCGCCGAGCGAAATAAATTTTTCTATTGCATTGCGGTCTTTTTCTGTAATCTTCTTATCAGAGTTCAGAAGTGTGCCGTCCATGTCGCTCATGATAATAACTTTAGATATATCTTCAAACAAAATTATCACCCCATTCTTTCAAGTTTGTCAAGGACTTTCTGGAAATACTCCGGCAGTTCGCTTGTAAACTCCATATATTCGTTGGTGGTCGGGTGAATAAAGCCTATCTTGCGTGCGTGCAGACACTGACCGTCAAGATTTTTATAGGGTTTGCCGTAAACGTCATCGCCCAGTACGGAGTGTCCGATATATGCTAAATGCACTCTTATCTGATGAGTACGTCCTGTTTCAAGCCGGAGTTTCACATGGGCATAACCGCCGTACTGCTTTATCACTGAATAGTGAGTTACTGCATGACGGGAGTTTTCCGCTGTAACACACATTTTCTTACGGTCGATTTTGTGTCGTCCTATAGGAGCGTCGATAGTGCCGGAAGTCTCTTTGAAATACCCTGTAGCCACTGCCTCGTACTCACGTGTGAAACTGTGTTCCTTAATCTGCTCCGCTAAATGAAGATGTGACTTGTCGTTTTTGGCAACAATAAGCAGTCCGCTTGTGTTCTTGTCGATTCTGTGGACTATTCCCGGACGGATTACGCCGTTTATGCCGGAAAGACTGTCTCCGCAGTGATACAGCAGGGCATTCACGAGAGTGCCTTTATAGTTGCTGACAGCAGGGTGAACAACCATTCCTTTAGGCTTATTCACAACAAGCAGGTCATTGTCCTCATAGACTATATCAAGAGGAATATTTTCAGGTACAGCGTCCATGCATTGCGGTTCTGGAATCTCAACGGCTATGCAGTCGCCGGATTTCAGTTTGTAATTCTTATTCACCGGAACACCATTTACAAGTATTTTATTTTTTTCTATAAGTCCCTGTACTGCCGAGCGTGTGAGTTCATCAATATTTCCGGAAATATACCTGTCAATTCTTATGCCGGAGTTTTCAGTTCCGGCATTCAGTTCAATAAGTTCAGGCATTTTTTTCTGCCTCCTGTTTAGCTTTTTCTATTTTCGGGTCAATGAATACCCCGTAAATCACAAGCAGTACAAAAGCCACAGTCACGCATATATCGGCAACGTTGAATATCGCAAAGTCAAATAATTTTATTTCAAACATATCCACTACATAGCCCAAACGTATGCGGTCTATCAGATTTCCGATACCTCCGGCAACGAAAAGACCAACAGCTATACTGAGCAGTCGGGAGCGTTTCAAAGTGGCAAACATGAAGATAATTCCGGCGATAATCACCAGTGAAGTAAATCCCACCAAAAACCACCTCTGCCCCGCCATACTGCCGAAAATAGCCCCTCTGTTTTCGAGGTACGTAAGGTCAATTATTTTAAAGTCGCCGAAATGGATAAAGTCCATACTTACTGCCGGCTGTAGCACCTCAACAGACCAGTTTTTTACAAGCTGGTCGGCAACAACAAGCAGACCAATCATTATAACAAGAAAAACAGCCATTATTTTTCCTTTCAATAAATACTGCCTGCCGACATTCAGACAGCAGGCAATATATCAGTGATTATACTTCAACAGCAGTAACGCATCTGTGGCAAAGTGTCGGGTGTTCATGATTTGTGCCGACATACTTTGAATAGCACCAGCAACGTTCACATTTTTCGCCCTCTGCCTTTACAACTTCAAAGCTTGTTTCGCTGTCTGATTTTTTAACTTTCACGCTTGATACAATGAGAATCTCCGCAAGCTGTTCAGCAAGTGAACTGTACTTCTCATAGTCGTTTTCAGAGGCGTGAATAACAATTCCTGCCTCAAGAGATTTGCCTATTGTCTTAGCGTTTCTTGCTTCTTCAAGAACCTTATTCGCTGTCTCACGAGCCGAGTAAATGAAGTTCCATTTGTCAGTAAATTCTGCACTGTAATCAATGCCGGACTTTTCGGGCATCTGATTCAGGAAAACGCTCTGTGTGTCGTCTTCGGCAGAATGTGGCATAAAGCCCCAGATTTCTTCAGCAGTGAAAGATATAATAGGTGCAGAAAGTCTTGCAACTGCACTGAGAATCTTATACATAGTAGTCTGTGCAGAACGGCGTAACTCTGAATCTTCCTTTTCACAGTAAAGTCTGTCCTTGATTATATCGAGATAGAAGTTTGACATATCAATTACACAGAAATTATGAATTGCGTGGAATGCAATATGGAAATCGAATGCATTATAGCCCTCGTTTACCTTGTCGATGAGTGAATCAAGCTTCATCATAGCCCACTTGTCAAGCTCTGTGAGTTTGTCGTATGAAACACAGTCTGTATCGGGATTAAAGCCCTTGCCGTTGCCGAGATTTCCGAGAATGAATCTTGCTGTGTTTCTGATTTTCTTGTAAGCGTCGGACAACTGGCTTAAAATCGGCTTGGAAATTCTTATATCCGAGTGATAGTCGGAAGAAGCAACCCACAGTCTGAGAATATCAGCACCATACTGGTCAGTGATTTCACTGGGGTCAATACCGTTGCCGAGAGACTTGTGCATAGTCTTGCCCTGTCCGTCAACAACCCAGCCGTGAGTGCATACTGCCTTGTACGGAGCAGTGCCTTTATAAACTACAGATGTAAGAAGTGAAGACTGAAACCAACCTCTGTACTGGTCAGCACCCTCTAAATACAGGTCGGCAGGCCATGTAAGACCCTTGTGCTGTTCCATTACGGCAGAGTGTGAAACGCCACTGTCAAACCATACGTCCATGATGTCGTATTCCTTTGTGAACTCACCGCAACCGCAATCACACTTTACGCTGTCGGGGATAAATTCCTTAACGTCCTTAGTCCACCATGCATCAGAACCTTCAGCACGGAAAAGGTCGGCGATAGCTTTTATGGTAGTGTCATTGACAATCGGCTTGCCACAGTCCTTACAGTAGATAATCGGAATCGGTACGCCCCATGTTCTCTGACGGGAAATACACCAGTCGCTACGGTCACGCACCATGCCCTTTATTCTGTCCTCGCCCCATTCGGGAATCCACTGTACATTCTCGATAGCCTTTATAGCCTCGTCTCTGAAACCGTTTACAGAACAGAACCACTGTTCAGTAGCACGGTAGATAATAGGACTGTTACAACGCCAGCAATGTGGGTACTGGTGTACGATTTTCTGAATAGCAAGCAGAGCATTGAGTTCTTCGAGTTTCTTAGCAATAGCCTTGTTTGCCGTGTCGGTGTCCATGCCCTCAAACTCTCCGGCTTCAGCGGTCTGTCTGCCCTTAGAGTCAACACAGACAATAATTCCGATGTCGTCGTATTTCTTGCACACTTCAAAGTCCTCGACACCATAGCCGGGAGCAGTGTGTACACAACCTGTACCGCTTTCGAGAGTTACATGGTCGCCGACAATAACCGGTGAAAGTCTGTCATAGAGAGGGTGCTTGGTCTTCATGCCCTCAAGTTCAGCACCTGTGAAAATACCGTCTGTTGTATAGTCAGTGATTCCGGCAGTTTCCATAGTGGTCTTGACGAGTTCTTCAGCCATAATATAATATTCGTCGCCGTTCTTGACAAGAGTATAATTGTATTCAGGACCGAGACATACAGCGAGGTTGCCGGGTATAGTCCAAGTAGTAGTAGTCCAGATAACGAAATAAATCTTTGAGAGGTCAAGACCCATTCCGGTGAAAATTCCCTTGTCGTCGGTAACGTTGAATTTTACATAAATAGAGTGACAGGGGTCGTTGGAGTATTCTATTTCAGCCTCAGCGAGTGCTGTGTTGCAGTCCGGACACCAGTAAACAGGCTTAAGTCCCTTATACATATAGCCTCTTTTAGCCATTTCGCCGAATACCTCAATCTGACGTGCCTCAAACTCCGGCTTTAATGTAAGATAAGGGTCGTCATAGTCGCCGAGAGTGCCGAGACGCTTAAACTGTCTCATCTGGTTTTCAACGTGTTTCATGGCAAAGTCATGGCAGTGTTTTCTTAACTCAACCGGAGGAATAGCACCGTTTTCAACACCGATAGCCTTCATGGCTTTGAGTTCAATCGGCAGACCATGTGTGTCCCAGCCCGGAACGTACGGAGAACAGAAACCGCTCATATTCTTGTATTTAACAATGAAGTCTTTCAGCGTCTTGTTGAGAGCTGTACCTAGATGGATTTCACCGTTTGCATAGGGCGGACCGTCATGAAGAATATATGAGGGCTTGCCTTGATTTTTTTCAATCATCTTATAGTAAAGTCTTTCCTGCTCCCATTTTTCGATTGTAGCAGGTTCTCTTTTTGGCAGATTTCCACGCATGGGGAAGTCTGTTTTAGGTAGATTAAGGGTAGTATTATAATCCAATGCCATTTTTTCCGTAATTTTTCACCTGTGTGAAAAATTCTCCTTTCATTATAATATTTTTAAGAATCAATCAGCAAGTATTGACGTAGCAATCTGTTCTGCTGTAGGCTTTGTAAGCTGTCCGGTAGCTTCCTCAAAGGTTTCCGGCATACTGGAAATAAGCTCCAGATGTTCTTTATAAATATCGAAAAGGCTCTTTTTGAAATCTGAGACCTGTTGCTGTGCCTCAATGAGTGCTTCTTTTTCCTTAGCGATTTCCTCACGGTTTTTTTCCATAGCTATGGCGTGCTGACGTACGGCTTCATCTTCAAGAGCGTCTGCCTTAGCCTTAGCTTCAGCAATAATCTTGTCTGCCTTTTCGTGAGCCTCGTTAATAACCTGATGACCCTGTTTCTGAGCTCCGAGAAGTGCGTCTTTAAGAGCGTCCTCGTCTCTCATGTACTCACGGACTTTATCAGCGAGAACCTGAATTTTATTGTTAGCCTCGTTGCGTTCACGTTCCATTTCGTCGAGTTCTGCTTCAAGCTGTGCAAAAAACTCGTCGATTTCTTCCTGTTTATAGCCGAAAGCCGCTTTTTCAAATCTTTTGTTTCTAACATCTTTTGAAGTAATCATGAATTTCACCTCTAAACAAATTTTTTCAGAATAATATGTATACGGTTTTTTCTGGTAGTCTCGCCCACTTCGGAAAGTATAAATTTTCCGTAACCTCTCACAGAGAGAGTATCTCCGGCGTGTACTTCTGCCGAAACGGATTTAGCCGGAAAATGATTTATCTCCACCTTGTCCGAGCGTATCAGCAGAGCGGATTTTTCACGGCTCATACCTGTTGCAAGGCTTACAATACAGTCAAGACGGAGTGAGGCAACAGTTCCGCTGAGGGTTCTGAACTCCTGCCTCACTTCCATTTCAAAGGGTCTTTCTCCGGTACACTTTACGCCTGTACGCCCGATTTTAGCGACAGTTGCAAGTATGAGCTTTCCGGCAACATCTGTCACAAAAGCCTGTGTCATTCCCTCTCCTGTAACAATATCGCCTATTATCTCACGCTTTAAACGCATACCCATGAAAGTTCCCAGAAAATCCCTGTGAGTGAGCCTGTCTTCTTTTCTGTAAGTAAAAGTAATGCACTGTAGCGGAAAATCTTCCATGATATAATCCTCATAGAAATCCGGATATACAGCAAGCATTTTACGTCCGGCATTTTCGTAACCGCCCCACAGCTTATACTGTAAATGCCCGACATTGCGTGAACACCACTCCTCCGCCTGTGCGGACTGCCTTTCATCAAGGAAATCCGAAAAAACACTGGTGGTATTCCTTTCGCACTGGCTTAACATATCGGAAAGTCTCGCAAAAAAGAATTTATCGTCTGAATTATTCATCAGATAAACACACCGTTGTTTTCGAGTTCGCCCACAAGGTCTTCACCTATGAAACCTACATTATACGGAGTTATAATATATGTGAGATTTGCAACAGGCTTGAGACTTCCGCCGTTTGCATAGGCAACTCCCACGAGGAAGTCAATAATTCTTCTCTTGTTTTCCGGCGAAGCAGTTTCGAGGTTGAGTACAACCGTTTTCTTTGCAATAAGATGGTCTGCAATCTGCTTTGCGTCTGTAAATGCAGAGGGCTTTACAAGCACTACCTGAAGCTGTGCTGTTGTCTGAATGTTAACCACCTTGTTTCTTCTTCCGTTGCCGGAGTTTATTCTTTCACTGCTGTTATTATTCACAACAGGCTCGTGAGCAGGGGGCGGAGTGGGTGCAGATGTTTCTTCTGGCTCGTCCTTGTGCGGAGGTTCAACAGCCGGCTTGCGTACAGGGGCAACAGGTTCGTCCATTTCCTCGTCTTCAATATCTTCGTCTGTTGAAAAGAAAAAATTTTTGATGTCATCAATCAGTTTCATATTATTACTCCTTCTCCGCATTTCATTTTTATCTGTAATCAACACGGAATAAATGCGGAGTATTCCGTGAACGGACATCGTCCGGAATGTAGCCGAAAACAGTGGAGATTGCTTTTATATGGCATAATTTCTTGCACCAAAAAGACCCGTTCCTATTCTTACAATATTAGAGCCGTATTTCACAGCGTCTGCATAGTCGTGCGTCATGCCCATTGAGAGCGTGTCCATTGAAACAAGCGACTTTTTTTCTTCAGCAGTCTTATTGAAAAGCTCCTGCATTCTTCCAAGAAATACATCACTTTCACACGGCGGAGGAATAGTCATGAGACCCATTATACGTATACCATCAAGCTGTGCTAGCTGTTCAATAAGTCCGCCAAGTTCAGCCGGAGATACACCGCCCTTTGAATCTTCACCGCCTATATTCACTTCGCACAGTATGTCAATAACCCTGTTGCTTTTCAGAGCCAGACGGCTTATTGTCTCGCCGAGTTTCAGACTGTCAACCGACTGTATCATACTTACCGTGTCAATGATATACTTGACCTTGTTTGTCTGAAGACTGCCTATAAACTGCACCTCTGCCGACTGGTCGTATGATTCTTTCTTTGAAAGATACTCCTGCACACGATTTTCACCGAGCAAATCAAGCCCCAGTGAAACCGCATGGTTTACAGCCTCCGGTGCAACGGTCTTTGTTACCGCCATAATCCTGAATTTATCTTCAGGGGAGCGATATTTTTCAAAAGCCTCTCCTGCACGTTCACGTATAATACGGAGGTTTTCGTCGATATAGCTGAAATTATTATCCACTTCATTCAACACCTTCAATCATAATATCATCATACAATGAGAGATAACTGCTGTCTTCATCATGCACTGCTGACAGAACATAGTCACTGCCCTCATATATAACGTCAATCTTCTTAAATTCAATCTGCTCGCCTTTTAAGATATTAACGCCCTTGCAGTTAACGACTTCTTCATGGGTTTCTTCTCCGTCTCCGGATTCTACGGCGACTTCCTCTGTAACGTCCATAAATCTTATAGCTTCTCTCGGAACTTTAAGCCCCCTGTAATCGCCTCTGATAATCTCGACCGTCTCGCACCTGTGCTGGACAAGTTTCTGGTTAAACTGACTGCACGCCAGAATTATTATACTCTGCTCCGGACTGCCCTCATCATATATGTCAACTATTTCAGCGTCATATGTATCAGCGGAGACTTCAAACCTCAGCTTTACCCATTTGCCCACTTCATAGTCATGGTGAGAATTGTCAACTATTCCGGCAAGATACCAGCTATAGTCGTCTATCAGCTTGCCGACCACAGTATTATCGGTGCTTTTTGTATCTGAAACGCTGTTAAGCTGTTCAATAGTAAGCTGACTGATACTGTCCTTTGTAAGAATATCCTCAAAACCGTCACAGTAGCTTGCAAAATATGCCGGACGGTCTGAGCGTATAACCTCAACAGGCTGTACTGACTGCTGACGGAGCTGTGCGAGTTCGTTGTTTATATCTTCAATCTGCTGATTAAAGTCAGTCACTTCATTTGTAATAATCTGATACGTACTCATCTGTACAAGCAGAGTGTCAAGGTCGGACTTTACTGAATCATAGTCATTTATATCACGGCAGTATATGAAATTACGGAAATTTTCTTCAATATTTGCCGAAAGGCTTAAAGGCTGTGCAGATTCAAGAGTACCGGGATTCTGAATTTTTTCAAGTATGCCGAGTTCTTTTTCAAGATTTGCTATTTCCATGTTTATGCTTATCTGTTCATCTGTGGGGTAAACCTGTGCTATCACACTGCCCATACCGAGTTTACCGCCGTCAGAAACATTATAACTCAGCACGCCATTACCGCTATACTTTATAACCTGCTCGTCCCTTATAAATACGCCTTTGAAAGTGCCGGACGAAGTAGCCTCCGCCATAAGTGCAGATTCAGTAGGACTTTCTTTATTCCGGAAATTATAGACTATACTTACAAAGATTATCAGAAATAAAATCAGAACTGCATTACGGAGGAATTTAACAATAAATCCGTTGTCTGATTTACTGGAACGCATTCACATCACCAGCTCAGTCGTTTTTTTCAGAAGCGTCGAGGATAGAAACTGCTCTTGCAGGAATAATAGTTGAGATAGCGTGCTTATACACAAGCTGTTGTTTGCCGTCGCAGTCGAAGATTGCAACGTAGCTGTCAAAACCTCTTACCATACCCTTGAACTGAAAGCCGTTTGTAAGGATAATAGTAACCATAATCTTGTCTTTTCTGCACTGATTGAGGAACACGTCCTGCAAATTGATAGTTTTGTTCATACACAAATCTCCATTCTTTAATTTTTTTAAATTAATATGTATTTATATACACTTAATACATTATATCATACATTCCAGTAATTTTCTATAGTTTTTTGTGACTTTTCTGAAATTTCATTTTTTTTATTAAATTCGTCCAAAAATATCCACTGAATACGTGTATTTTTTCTAAACCATGTTAGCTGTCTTTTGGCGTAACGGCGTGTTTCCTGTTTTATCCTGTCGAGACATTCTGCCAAAGTCATGGTATTTTCAAAATAAGGTATCAGTTCTTTGTAGCCTATTGCGTTGGCTGATGTCTTCTGACCGCCTGCACGCCACAGTTTTTCTGCCTCGTCAACAAGCCCTATTTTCACCATTTCGTCAACACGCATATTTATTCTGTCATATAGAATCTGCCTGTCATGAAAGTTAAGTCCTATTATGAGAGAATCATACGGACTTTCAACAAGACGGCTCTCGGCTTTAAGTTCGCTGAAACGTCTTCCGGTAACGTGAAACACTTCCAAAGCCCGCACCACACGGACAAGGTTATTCATGTGTATGCTCTCGGCAGATACTGGGTCTACTGTTTTCAGCATATCATGCAGAAATTCATTCCCATTTTCACGTGCAATGCTGTAGAGTTCTTCACGGTAATTCTCATCACTTCCTCCGTCGGAAAACTTAACGTTATCAAGCAGAGAATCAATATACAGTCCCGTACCGCCTACTATTATAGGCAGTTTGCCACGACTGTGAATATCCTTTATTTTTTCGTTTGAGAGATTCACATAGTCAGATACGCTAAAAGAAACGTCCCTTTCCAGAAAGTCAATAAGGTGGTGCGGAATACCCTGCATTTCTTCCGGAGTAGGTTTTGCAGAGGCTATATCAAGACCCTTGTAAATCTGCATTGAATCGGCTGATATAATTTCGCCATCATACATTTTAGCAAGTTCTATGCCGAGCGAGGTTTTGCCGGAAGCAGTAGCACCAACCACAGCAAGAACTTTAGGTTTTATTTTTTCATTCACAGAAAAACTCCCCTCTTTTTATGTACGCCTGAACTGGTGTGCTATGCTGTTTTCTGTCATGGTAAACATAACAGGTCTGCCGTGCGGACAATGGCGTATTCTGTCGTCATAATAAACCTGCTCCGCAAGCGACTGCATTTCCATGAGACTTGTCTTGTGGTTGGCTTTTATGGCAGACCTACAGGCAACAGTATGCAACATATCGTCCAGCATATGCGACTGTGGATTATGCACGTGCAGACGGAGATTTTCGGCAATCTCTGAAATTATCCCCTCAATGTCCGTATCGGTCACGAAAGTAGGCACTGCTTTTACGGCAATACACGGACTTTCAGAAAAATCAAAAAGAAATCCCATATCGGCAAGAAGTTCAGTATTTTCTTCCATAGCACTTATCTCATCAGAGGTGAGCAGGATTTTTATTTCTGTCATCAACATCTGTGTGTATTGACGGCAGTTACGGCTTTTAAGTCTCTCAAAGATTATTCTTTCATGGGCGGCGTGCTTGTCGATTATAACCATTTTTCTGTCGTCCGTTTCTGCTATTACGTACAGCCCCATAACTTCACCTACCGCATGAATAGCCGGACTTTCAGCCTTGACAGTTTCCGTTTTTTCAGACGGTTTTGTTTCCGGCTTTTCCGGTTCTTCAAACAAACTGCGGTTTATATAGCTGAATCCTTCAAGCATTCCCTGTACCATTTCAGAACCGTCATTTTTTTCTTCCGACGGTTCAGAAAAAAACTCATCATCTGCAACCGATTGTATTTCCGGTTCATTTTCAGTAGTTTCCGGCAAATCATGAATATCAGCACTTTCAGAAATTTTCTTTTCCGTTTCTTCTATTTTCCCGACATCAGTAAATATCATCTCCGGACAATTTTCTGTGTTTTCCTCCAGAAACTCTGTAGCCGGATTTTCTGTTTCGGTTACGGATTCGGTCACGGATTTAGGTGCAGTTTCAGTTTTTTCCGGACGGAACTCAAATTCATAAATAAGACCGTCCCTCACCATTGCGTTTTTTACTGCGAAAAATACAGCGTCTGAAACTGCCCTCTCGTCTGCAAAACGCACCTCTATTTTTGACGGGTGTATATTAACGTCCACTGAAGAAGAATCAATATCAATCATAAGCACGCAAGCCGGAAACTTCCCTGTCATAAGCATATTGTCATAGGCATTTTCCACTGCCGACGAGCATATTTTTGAATGAACATATCTTCCATTTACAAAGAAATTCTGAAACGAACGGTTATTCTTTGAGTAAAGAGGTTTTATTACATAGCCTGTTATGCGTATGCCGTTATTTTCATATTCAACCGGTATCATGTCATGAGCAAAGTCACGACCATACACAGCATAGACCGCTGAGAATAATTCACCGTCACCGCTTGAATTAAGCTCTATGCGGTTGTTGCGTATAAACTTGAAAGCGATTTCGGGGTGTGAAAGTGCTGTCTTCTGCATTATCTGACTTACTGCATTTGCTTCTGTAACGTCCTTTTTCATGAACTTACGCCTTGCCGGAACATTATAAAACAAATCACGTATGACAATGGTTGTGCCGTCTGGACAACCTCCTTTTTCATGAAAAGTTTCCGTGCTGTTTTCTATCCTGTAGACCGTGCCGTAGCTATGGTCTGTCAGCTTTGTCATGACCTCAACCTTTGAAACAGCAGAAACAGAAGCGAGAGCCTCGCCCCTGAATCCAAGAGTATATATATTATTTAGGTCTTCTTTATTAGAAATCTTGCTTGTTGCATGGCGAAGAAAGGCTTTCGGCACATCTTCAAATGTCATTCCGCAGCCGTCATCTGTTACACGCATATAGGTTTTACCGCCGTTCTGTATTTCAACCGTTATATGCTTTGCTCCGGAATCTATTGAGTTTTCGACAAGTTCCTTTATCACTGAGGCTGGTTTTTCTATAACCTCTCCGGCGGCAATAAGCTCTGATATTTCCTTGCTGAGAATATTTATTGACGGCATCAGACTGCCACTCCTTTCGGATTTTTATATACCGAGTATCGTAAATATGCCTTGTTCTGCAAAGACTTCCTGTACCCAGTCGTCAAGGTCTTTCACTGCCTCTTTTGTACGTCCGAAAGAAGCATCACATATCAACTGCCAGTCTTCCGGCGTAATTTCAGTTGTTTCATAAGGCGAATACTCCGGCAGAACATCAAGGAAAAGTTTTTTAAGTCCTGTATCGCTGAAATCCTCGTCATAAATATATATAGACTCGTCATTCCAGAATAAATTATTCCACCTGCCCCTGTAAAACTCGTGGCAGTCTGTTCCCTTTAGTTCGTCTTTTCTGAAAAAATATTTCAAAATATCACTCCCTGTCCAGTATTAATAGCCATAATCATAGCTGTAATCATAAGTATCATCATAATAGCCGTAATCATAGTAGCCATAATTATAGTCGTATCCGTAGTCATAATCGTAATCGTAATCATAACCGTAGTCATAGTCATCATATGCAGTAGTGGTGGTAGTTGTTGTAGCGTTCGGGTCTACAAAAGTACCTGCCACATATCCGGAAAATGTAGTAGTAACCTTTATTTCCTCTGCAACCTCTGTAACAGCCTCAGTAGTTATTTCTTCAGTTGTTTCTTCAGTTGAAGTTGTTTCGGTAGTTTCTTCTGTTGTTGTTTCCTCTGTAGGTTCTTCAGTAGTTTCTTCTGTTGTGGGTTCTTCCGGAGTAAAGTTTTCATCTATAAGACCGATTTCATACTTTTTATTGAGTATACGCAGAACGCTTTCATCTATGCGTGCAGAATCAATTTCACCGCTTTCAACCGCCTCGCATACAGCGTCAATAGCCTCAATGAGATTTGCCGGCATAAGTACTATATCAACGCCCGCATTTATCGCCATTACAGCAGATTCAGCAGGTGTGTAGACTTCTGTGATAGTATTCATCATCTGTGAATCAGTTATTATAATTCCCTCGAAACCGAGTTCATTTCTGAGAAGTTCAGTAACTACAGTATAGGAAAGGTCTGACGGCAACCAGTCGCCTACTCCGGATATTACTTGATGACCTACCATTACAAAATCAACATTGTCTTCTATGCCTTTTTTGAAAGGTATGAAATCACACGCACGCAAATCCTCAACGGAACGGTTTATAGTAACGTTTGTGTCAGTGTGGGTGTTGCCCTCTGAAGCACCAAGACCGGGAAAATGCTTTAAAGTAGCAAATACTCCAGCGTCTTTGAGACCTAAAGCTACATTTGAAGCCATACTTGCTACAACGTCGGGGTCACTGCTGAAAATACGTCCGCCGAGTTCGCTTGCATCGCTGATATTAACATCTGCAACCGGTGCAAAGTCAAGGTTAAAGCCGAGTGCTTTAAGGTCTGTACCAATCTGATAGCCTATTTCATATGAAACGTGTTCGTCATTGGTGTTGCCGTAATTAACCATATCCTCAAAGGCTGTAGTGCCGAGAGAATCAGCTACTCTTGCAACAGTACCGCCTTCCTCGTCAACAGACATGAACATACCGATACCGCTGTTTGCAAGCGAACACTCCTGTATAGCGTTAATCATTTCTGTGGTCTGGTCGGTTGTTTCAAGGTTTTCAGAAAACATTATAAGTCCGCCTATGGGATAGTTTATAATAGAATCCTGTACTACCTCGTCATAAAAGGTTACAACGTCCCAGCCGGAAAGCTGTTCGGGAGTGGTAATGAACATCTGGCAAACCTTGTCATGCAGTGACATTCTCTCAAGAACTTTTTCCGGCACTGTCTTTTCCGGAGCAGGCGGTTCAGTGGGTTCGGCAATCTCTGTAACCGGCTCTGTTGACGGTTCTTCTGAAACTTCGTCAGATGACTGTTTCTTTTCGGCACAGGCACACAATGCTAAACTCATACTGAGTGCCATAGCCATTAATTTTTTTACTTTCATTTAAGTACCTCCATTTTATTTTTTATACGATTGACTTTATATTCACAGTTATTCCTTTATCAGTTCAAGAACGTCATTCAGTAGCATTCTGCATTCACTGTCTGTGAGTTCGTCAATGTTGGTTTTTCTGAGCATATCAAAAGCTGTCTCACGGTTTATGCTTTCAAAGGTTATCTGACTGTTTTCTTTTCCGGACTTAATATCAACATGAGTGTTGTGGTTGTTTTCCATTTCCGTGAGAAGTTCTCTCGCACGGCTGAGAACCTTTGCAGGAAGTCCGGCGAGCTTGGCAACATCAACACCGTAGCTCTCGTCAACACCGCCACGTACTATCTTACGCAAAAAACGTATATTTCCGCCGTGCCTGTTAACCGCTATGCTGTAATTCTTAACGCCGTCAAGTTCGTTTTCAAGCCCGATAAGTTCGTGATAGTGTGTAGCGAAAAGAGTTTTGCAACCCAGTTTCTTTGATGTGCATATATGTTCCGCAACTGCACGTGCTATGCTTACGCCGTCATATGTTGAAGTACCTCTGCCCACCTCGTCCAGTATAACCAGACTGTCCGGTGTGGCGTTCTGCAAAATATCAGAAACTTCGCTCATTTCTACCATAAAAGTACTCTGTCCGGCTGTAAGGTCGTCGGAAGCACCTATACGGGTGAAAATCTTGTCAACTATGGAAATCTTGGCAGAATTTGCCGGAACAAAAGACCCTATCTGTGCCATGAGAACTATCAAAGCAGTCTGTCGCATATAGGTTGATTTACCGGACATATTAGGTCCTGTAATAATGGACATTCTGTTTTCTTTTTTATCAATGTAAATATCATTCGGAATAAACATCTCATCATTAAGCATAAGCTCAACAACAGGGTGTCTTCCGGCTTTTATGTCAATAGAGCCGTCAAGGGATATTTCCGGCTTGACATAGAGGTTTTTTATAGCAACGTCCGCAAACGAACACAGCACATCTACAGAAGCAACCGCCGTTGCTGTCTTCTGAACCTTTTCAAGCATGGTAGCGAGAAAATCACGGACTTCCCCGAAAATATCAGCCTCCAGTGAAAGAGCCTTGTCTTTTGCACCGAGTATTGAGTTTTCAGCGTTTTTGAGTTCTTCGGTTATGAATCTTTCAGAGTTGGCAAGGGTTTGTTTTCTTGTCCAGTTATCCGGTATCAAATCGTAATACGAGCGTGTCACTTCAAGGTAGTAGCCGAACACCCTGTTAAAGCCTATTTTCAGATTTTTTATACCGGTTGCTTCACGCTCACGCTGTTCAATGCCGTCGATAATCTCCTTGCCGTGATTCATGATATGACGGAGCTTGTCGAGTTCCTCATTGAAACCGTCCTTTATAACACCGCCGTCCTTGACAGCTATAGGCGGTTCGTCCGTCACTGCGTTTTCAACGAGCTTTACTATCTCGTCAAGTCCGGAAATATCATTGTTGTATTTTTTAAGGAGTTTAGAACCGTCAAGCTTTTCAAGTTCCTGCTTTATAAGCGGTAACTGCATAGCGGTTGCGGAAAGGGCTTTCAAGTCACGAGGATTTGCCCTTTTGTACATAACCTTTGTCATAAGGCGTTCAAGGTCGTAAACACGTTCAAGCATATTCTGCAACTCATAAAGCACAACACTTTTACGACGGAGAGCGTCCACAGCTTCAAGTCTTTCAATTATTCTTGCCGGACTTTTAAGGGGTTGTTCAATCCAGTTTTTCAGCAGTCTCCTGCCCATAGAGGTTTTAGCAGAATCAAGCACCCACAGCAGTGAACCTTTACGCTCCTTGTTTCTGAGAGTTTCAGTAAGTTCAAGGTTACGACGTGCATTGAGGTCAAGACCCATGAAAGAATCGCCGTTGAGTATTTCTATTGATGTGAAACGTGAAACGGAAGTCTTTTGGGTATCGTTTATATAGTCAAGAAGACCACACAGTGCCGAACAATCAGCACCGTCACTGCTTATGCCCATTTCTTCGGGAGTTTTTCTGAAAACGTTTTCAATAATGGTGCGTTTTGTATAAGGCGAAAAACATTCATTGTCTCTTAGTGTAACCGTGCACTTCAGACGTAATTTTATAAAATCAGCAACGTTTTTAAGCGACAGGAAACTTTCCGGAAATATAACCTCTGCCGGCTGACAGCGTGAGAGTTCGTTTATTACTTCTGATTCAAGTTCTTTTCCGTCTGAAACACTCAGATATACTTCTCCTGTTGAAATATCCGCAGAAGCCACACCGCATACTTCATTATAGCTGTCATAAAATACACTGCAAATGTAATTGTTTCTGCTGTCGTCAAGCATACTGCTCTCCGTAAGAGTACCAGGAGTGACAACACGTATAACGTCACGCACTACTATATCCTTGCTTGATGACGGCTCTGTAAGCTGTTCGCATATGGCAACCTTAAATCCTAAATCAATAAGCTTTTTTATATATGTGTCCACAGCATGATAAGGCACACCGCACATCGGAGCACGTTCTTCTAACCCGCAGTCTTTTCCGGTAAGAGTAAGCTCAATAGCCTTTGAGGCTTTTATAGCGTCGTCAAAAAACATCTCATAAAAGTCACCCACACGGAAAAACAGAATACAGTCCTTATATTTGTCTTTAATGTCAAGGTACTGCCTCATCATAGCGGAGACTTTTCTTCTGTCAATATTCATCAGCCACAGCCTCCGCAAGCAGAACAGTTTCCGGAACAGCCTTTAGGGGGGTCGCAGGTGTCGGGGTCTTCACCGTTAGCACAGAGTGAAATTATCTGATTGATATTGGTGATAAGTTCTTCAAGGGCGGTCTGTGCCGAATTGAAAACTATCATATTCTTGTTGCTCATTATCTTCTGATAGAGGGTTTTTGTTTCCTTGTCGATAACGTTTATTAGGTCAAAGTCGGGATTTTCACCGCTCATTGCATTACGCATATCGTTGCGGAGTTCTTCAAACCTTACAATATCAGCCTGTAACTCCTTGTCGTCGTCGTTAACCTGTTTTGCAAGAGTATAGGCAATGTACCTGTCGTCCTGCTGAATAGCCTTTCCGAGTTCTCTTGTCATCTTAATAACGTCCATAAATCATTCTCCTTTTATCTTTATTATCAAGCACTTGTGTGTGCATAGATTGTATCAGTAATATTTCCGTCTATGTCCATTTCTGCAATATAACGGAAATATGGACCGGAGCTTACCTCAATGAAAATCTTTTCCTTTTCCGCCTGTACGGAAATATCATAATAATAACCATTTTCAAAAAAGTCTCCGGCATCAAAAATTTTCTTGTTTTCGCCCTTGCCCAGCCTGTAGAGCTGACCGTCACAGTCTACATTGGAGGAATACGGCTGATATATTATATAGTCCTCATAAACCGCAATACGCCGTACATTTTCGCATATTTTTTCACAACTGTAGTCACTGGTATTCATGCGGAAAAGATGATGCTCGCTTGAAATATAGTACATATAGTCACCACAGAAAATACCTGCTCCGCCGTCAGAAAGAGAAGTATTTTCGGCAGTTTCAGTATCATAAACGCCATATTTAAGATAATCCGCCTCATAAAATATCTTTCCGTCATGAACCGCATATTTGCTTATCATAAGATTTATAACAGCTATGCTTTCAGCGTCAGTGCCGTCATATCTCATGCGTAAAATCTCTGTTTCCGTATCGCCTTTGCACAGGAAATAAATATATTGTTCTGTAAAATAAAAGTCAGATATATTTCTGTCCTCGTATTTCAGAGATTTATATTTGCCGTCCTTGAAAGAACAAAGTTTATCACTCCTGTAACTTCCGTAGAAAGTACCGTCTTTATAGAGGTATGCAGTAAAATCATCTGCATTTTCAAGAAAGGAATATTTCTTTTCGCTGTCCTCATAGCCGAGAACGTAATAAGCACTGTCCCGACCGTCCTTATATACATAGTAATAACGACCTTTATCGGCAGAAAATAACGCTTTACTGCTGTTAAGATAATAATTTTCGTCCGGCTTTTCCGGTTCAATATCAGTGACCGCATTGAAGTCAGATACTGTTGTGGGTTCAATGGTTATTTCCGGCACTGCTCTGGAAATTGTCTCTGAAAATTCCATGTCCGACTGAGGAACTTTTTTGCCACAGCCGACAAGTGCTATCATGCATAATATTAAAATAAATTTTTTCATATCATTTTACCGATTACAGCCCAGTTCATAGAGCCGGTAACTTCTATATCAACAAATTTTCCGATAAGCGACACATCTCCCTCAAACTCTGCAATAATAAATTCATTGCTTTTTCCGGTGACATATCCCTCACGCTTTTTTGAAGCACCGTCCACAAGCACACGCATTTTTCTGCCGACAAAGCGTTTATAGTTTTCTGAAGAAATTTCACGCTGTAATTCAAGCAGTTCACGCATACGACGGCTTTTTACATCTTCCGGAATGGTATCGACTATTTCAGAGGCTTTAGTTCCGGTACGCCTTGAATATATAAAAGAGTAAATGTTGTCATATTTCACACGCTTTATAATGTCCAGAGTAGCATTAAATTCCTCGTCTGTTTCGTTAGGGAATCCTACTATCAGGTCTGTCGTAAGCGAAAAGCTGTTGTCTTTCTGTCTGATGTAGTCAACAGTTTCAAGGTACTGCTCCGCTGTATAACGCCTGTTCATGCGTTCAAGAACACTGTTACTGCCACTCTGCACAGGCAGATGAAGATGATTTGCGACTTTATCACAGTCAAAAATCGTGTCAATAAGTTCATGTGATGCGTCTTTAGGGTGCGAGGACATGAAACGTATCACAAAATCGCTGTCAATTTTATTGAGTTCACGCAGAAGTGCCGGAAAAGTAATACCGTTTTCGAGGTCTTTGCCGTATGAATTTACATTCTGACCTAAAAGCATTATCTCCCTGTAGCCGTCACTGACAAGCTGTTTGACTTCGGCGATAATATCTTCTGGACGGCGACTTCTTTCACGTCCTCTTACATACGGTACTATGCAGTATGTACAGAAATTATTACAGCCGAACATTATCGGCACAGAAGCTTTGAAAGTGCTTTCTCTTACCTGCTCAGTGTTTTCTGAAAAGTCATCATACTCGCTTGTATCAGCAGAAAATTTCTTTCCCCTTAGGCATTCAAGCAGTAACGACGGCAGTGCGTTTATAGCGGAAGTACCCATTACAAAGTCCACCTGCGGATACGACTTTTTTATTTTTTCCGCAATATGATTCTGAGCGGTCATGCACCCCGATATACCTATAATAAGCGACGGCTTTTCTTCTTTGAGTTTTTTCATACTGCCTATTATTCCGAAAACCCTGTCTTCTGCACTTTCACGTACAGCACAGGTATTCAGTATAATAATGTCAGCCTCTTTTTCGTCTTCAGTAAAATCATACCCGGATTTTTTCAGAAGTCCCTTTATCTTTTCGCCGTCCGAAACATTAAGCTGACACCCGAAACTCCGTACATATGCAAGGCGTTTTCCACTACCCAAAATCTCTCTTATCTCATTTATGACAATATTTTTTTCATTCAAAATTCATTCCCTCTCATTCGGTAAAAAATCAGGTAATAAATTATTATAACATATACTAAAAGCTTTTTCAAGTATAAACTGTACTTTAAACAGAAATTTCCATAAAATTTTCATATTCAGCTATGCATAATATATAATATTTTCCCGAATTTTTGTATATTAATACAAAAATATAAATTTCTGTGAGAGAATCAGACCGCTGAAAAGTCCAATAAGTGAACGAAAGCTTAAGCCGTTTACAAAAAAATATTCTCAAAGGAGGAAATCATTATGTTGAAAAAATCAACCGTTGCTGTCATTACAGCTATGGCAACTGCACTGTCTGCACTCAGTCCATTAACAGTGAATGCCATATCCATTCCGGCTGATATTGATTCAGCCGTTAAAACAATACCCTCCGGATATACAAGGATATACGCAAATGCACCACAGGAACAAATACAAACAACAACTACAAACGATTATGAATGGGTTCAGACTGAACCAACAGAAAATACTATCAAAAACCGTGTTTACACTCTTACTACAGTACCTGTAAAAGACGATACTCAAGGTATTTTTCCGGTAACTCAGAGCCGTGACCTCACTGTCAGGGCTATCGACTCAGAAACCGGAGAATCTGTAGAGGGAGTACAGGTGAAACTTGTTGAAACAGAAACTCCGACAAGTAACTATATCAAGCGTGATTTCGGCACGTGGTGCAGTTCAGATTCAGAATCGTTCACATTAAATGATGTCAGCTATACACTCGAAAACAACTCATCTATGTTTATTCTTACTGCCGTACTTGAACATATTCCAGACGGCTACAGCTATAAAGACGAACTGTATGGCACAAAGATAATAGACCATATAGTTGACTTCGGAGAATGGCACGCAAATGATGAAGAAGCTTACCACGACACCAATACCCTTACAATTGAACTTGACAAAACTTACAGCGGTACTTTCAATGCTGAATGCAGTGTAATAAACAGCGATACTGGTGAAATCATTGAGGGTGCAGAAGTTGCTCTAGTGAAATGGTATTCAGACGGCGACCCTCAGAGCGTTGAAACATGGTCAACAGAAAGCAATGCTTCTCACGTAATAAACAACCTTGAATATACACTTCCAAGCAAGTCTTCCAGTGAATTATGGGAGTTTGTAGTAAACAGACTGCCCGACGAATACAATAACAATATGATTTCGGGATTAAGCTATTCTGCTAACATAGATATAAATACTCCGGACACTGTTGAATTTAAAATCTATGTTGACCCCGACGGCAAGTCGGTTGGAAATACAAATACACGTCCTCCTCAGTATATCGCTACCACAACTGCACCTCCTGCCTCACTTGATATAAACAATACAACTGTAGCTACAACAACCGCCAGTGAAACTCGTGCCTGCGAACACTGCGGTAAGGTGATAAACGTTTCTGACGGAATAAACACACCTCTCGGAATGTTCGTCTGCATAGACTGTCGGGCATTGGGAATAGGCGGTACACGTCCACGCTATCCGGAAGACACACAGACTACTACTCAGACAACTGTTTCAGACGGCAATACGATAATAGTTCCAAATACAACCTCTGTTGCTGAAGGTCTGTATCACGGAAGTTTTCAGGCTGTGTGCTTTGCTATCGACATCACAACAGGCAAAAGAGTAAACGATATGACACTGGAACTCTATATACCTAATCAAGAGCGTACAATTGAAACATGGGAATCGTCTGATAAATGCGGTCATCAGATTAGCGTTGATTACACAATGGAAGCCGACGAAAACGAAATAGGCTATCAGCTCGGAATACGCAAACTCCCCGACGGTTATAAGTCTGTACCGTCAGAAATGATACAGGGACTTATTCCGAACTACAATACTATAGAACGTGGATTCAATGGCACGGTATCATTTGCAGTATATGTTGCACCAGAGGACTATTCTTTCTCGTCCGGTGAAATAGAACCCCCGAAAGTTACAGGCACTACACCAAGCGAAGAAACACCTGTTATGACAGTCACATCTTTAGCAGTAGGAAAAATAGAACTCAATTCAACACCAACAAAAACTGTCTACAATATCGGCGAAGAACTTGACCTCACAGGTCTTGATGTGAGCATGACATACGAATTAGGAGTAAACGGAAAAGACGGAAGTGAAATTATATTCAATCATGTTAATCCTGTTGATTACCCTAAGGCTTTTATTGTAAATACCCATGAATTTGACAGCACAAAGGCAGGAACATACACAATAAAAGTAAAATGTTCAGACGATTACAAGGCACAGTATACAGTAATTAATAATATCCTTACATTTACAGTAACTGTACGTGGCAATGACAACGGAACAGTAACTTACGGCGACGTAAACTGCGACGACAAGGTAAGCCTCGCTGATGCAGTACTCATAATGCAGGCTCTTTCAAATCCTAACAAATATAAGCTTTCTGAGCAGGGCAAAATAAATGCCGACGTATACAATACAGGCGACGGCATTACTCCTATAGACGCACTCACTATTCAAGAAGTATCATTACAGATTATCAGCACGTCAGATTTACCACTCTCCAGATAATATAAACAAAAAGGACGGTTTATTCAAACCGTTCTTTTTGTATGCATATACAAATGAAAAAAGGAACTCTTGCGAGTTCCTTCTTTCGTTATATCATTATATTTGAGGGAGTCTGGATTATTGTTTATAAGTTTCAGGAAGTTCAGTAATTATCTCCAAATCATACTTCTGAATTGAAAGAGCGTCTATAGGAGTAACTCCGTCGCCTCTGTTGTATACGTCAGCTAAATCCTGCTGTTCTGCTGTAAGTTTGTAGTTATTCGGGTTAGAGAGAGCCTGCATAATAAGTACTGCGTCAGCGAGACTTACCTTGCCGTCTGTGTTTGCGTCGCCGTAAACCTTATTATCGGAGCTGCTTGATGTTGTTGTAGAAGAACCCTCTCCGGCATAAACCATGTAGAAAAGGTTAGCAGAATCTGCCTTTGTGATTGTGTGTGAGCCGGCTTTAACGTCAACAGTGATTGTGCCGTCGCCTGATGATGTATACTTTGTACCGTCAACCTTTACTGTAGCTGTAGGTTCAGCGAATACAAGAGTGAGTTTGCCTGCTGAATCAGCATTGAAAGTTACATTAGTAGAACTTTCCATCTTGAGGCACTGTTTGAGAGTGAGACCGTTGTAGCTTACAGTGCCTTTTGATGTAGAGAGGTTACCTGTAATGGTGTAGAAATCGCTTGATGAGCCGTTTTCAGTGAAGTTATGAACATAACCGCCTGCAACAGGAGTAACCGGCTTAACAGTAGTTGTAGTAGTAGAACCGCTTGGGGTCTTTGTAGTAGTTGCTGTTGTCTGAGTTGACGAACTTGTGTTACCGTTACCGCTGTTAACCTTATTGTTGTCCATGCAACCGCCTAATTCCTCAAATTCAGCGTTAAGTGCTGTATAGAGAGCCTCGCCTGTAGCCTCTGTAAGCTTGTAGTTGCCGGACGGAATATATGAAAGTGAAGAATTTGTATCGAAATCCGGATACTTGTTGTTGTTGCTTACTTTCTGGTCTCTGCTTGTTACGTCTGTACCCTGATATTTAGCGTTCTTTTTAAGGCTTATACGAGCGTCGTTGTAGCTCTTGAATACACCGCCTGAACCAGCATCAAGCACTGGGTCTTTACATTCGTTAACATAAGCATTGTACTCAGAGAAGATATAAGTATTTGCTCTTATGCTTGTGCAGTAGCTTGACTGACCGTCAAATACGTTGTTGTACATATGGATATTAGCCTGACGTGCAAGAGGTCCTCTTGATTCACAGTTTTTCCAGTAGTTGTGGTGGAATGAAATGTTATACTGAATGCTTGTGTCACCTGAGCCGACAAGGTTTGTCTTGTGGTAGCCCTCATAGTAGCAGTAGCTGTTTGTGAAGTACTGACCACGCTTGAAGTCGCATGCACCGTCGCCCTCTGACTTGTCGCCCTCAGCAGGATTTTCTATCTTTGGTACATAAAATTCACAGTTATGAATCCAACATCTTTCAACTGAAGCCGGAAGCTTTGCACTGTCTCCTGTGCCTTCCTGTACGCCTTCCATGCCTATGCAGTCTTCCGGAACGTTTCTGAAAGCAATATTTCTTACTTCAAAAGACTTGCCGTAATCGGGAGCGGAAGATTCAGCCATGAAATGTAATCCCCAGCCGTTTATTGTAGCGTCATTGCCGACACCCTCAATAGTAATGTCCTTACCGGATTTCATTCTTGCCATATAGCCGTTATCGCCCTTTGAACCGCCGTAATTTACTGAGTTAAATTCTGTCAGTCCGTCGGGAGCAGTAACATTGCCGACAATTCTTACAACAAGAGGTGTACCGTCTTCAGCGAGTTTCTTTATGATACCATTATTGGAGTTTGCAGTACCGCCGTTGGAAGTCTTTCCGCCACCAACGTCCTGACCTACAGAGTTAAGGATATTACCGATACCTGTAACCTTTGTGCCGTCCTTTGAAGTAACGGAAACTGTATTTTTATTTTCTTCTGTAACATAGATAATCTTTGCATTAACTTTAAGTTCACCACCGTCTGTGTAAGCACCTACGCCAGCGTCATAATTGAAGTGTGCATATCCGGATCTATCCTGCTGTCCTACAACAATGCCGGACTGCTTAACTTCACCCTTTGATGTAGTAAGAGTGATTGTATAAGTACCGGGTTTAAGACCGAGAAGGTCAACACGTACGCCCTCTGAAGTGTCTCTTACAAGGTATTCCAAATCTTCACCCTTAAGTGAGCCTGTAGATGCACCCGAATATGATACGCCTGTAACGTCCTTGTCAGCAATACCGGAGCATACGAGATAAGCCATTTCGTTCCAACCGCCTGCATAAACTACCTTTACATCTCCGGATGGAACAACAGGAGCAGGAACTTCAGTAACTACAGGTGTTGTAGTAGCAGTGGTGGACTGTGCCGGCTTCTGAGTTGAGGCTGTTGTCTGTATTGGTGTAGGTGAAGAATTATTTGTCTGAGAACCACTGCCGATAGATACGATTGTATCATCATAAGCAACGAGTGCATCTTTGAGAGCCTGATTTACTGCATAGCTTTCATCGTCAACGGAATTATCAAATTCCCACTTGAAATCACCGCCGTCTACACGTCCTGCCTTAGCCATTACAACTGAGGGAACATCTTCGGCATTATCAAGATTATAGCTGTAGAAACCGCTTTCAGTATCAAAGTTATTATAACCTGCACCGTCTACAGACTTTACAGATGACGGAACTTTTTCGTCTCTTGACTGAGCGTCATAGAAATCAAACGATGTATTATTCTGGCTGTAAGGTACATAAGTACCGCCTTCAATTATATTGCCGAATGCCTTAATCATACCGCCCGGGTCACCAGAGAATGTACCCTCGCCTTTAGCGTCTGTACCCTGATTTGCAATCATCATAGGGTCTTTACAGTTACGGAAGTAGTTGTTTTCAGCGAATATATCTGAATCACAAGTAGCACCGATACCGTATTTAGCGTTGCCGTCATAGTAGTTGTTGTATACGTGAACAGTAGCAACTCTTACACGTGGGAGACGTGAATCAGCATGGTCGTACCAGTTGTGGTGATATGTAATGTAGTTTGAAGTATCTCCTGAATTTGCACCCTGAAGATTGCACTTGCCGTTATCATAGAAGTGATTGTATGAATGAGTGATGTGATGTGACTTCTTTGTATCTAAAGCACCGTCGCCTTTTACCTGGTCTTTATCTGAACCTGCATGACCATAGAAGAAATCGCAGTTGTGAACCCAGCAGTATGAATCTCCCTGCTGAAGTCCGATATTATCGCCTTCTTCGCTGTTACAGTTCATTGTAGCAACGTTTCTTACTTCAACATCAACACAGTTCTTAAGAACGATACCCCAACCGTTAGCTGTAGTATCATTGCCGATACCCTCGATTGTAACGCCACAAGTTACAGTATCAACCATGATGTCGCCCTTAGGCATATCAGCAGGGTCTTCAACGTTTCCTATAAATCTGATTGCTACCGGAGGTGCGGAAGTATTGCTTTTAAGGTTTGTAATAATATTCTGTACGCCTGTAACCTTTGTGTCCTTTCCTTTTTTGTCGGGAAGTGTAACGGTTACAGTGTCTTTGTTTTCGTTTGTTACATAAACAACAACAGCGTTGTCTTTAAGAGTACCATCAGCATTGTAAGCACCCGGCATATGACCGTCTTCAAAAGCATAACCGCTTCTGTCGTGTGCATAAACGTCTGCACTTGCTGATGAAGCCTTTGAAGTGTCTTCCTTACCGCTGATAACGGGAACAACCTGCATTGTGTGACCGCCTGCTGTAAGACCTACTGCGTCAGCTCTCATGTAACCTGCATACTCTCTGATGAGCATTGAATCAATCTGAACGCCGTCAACGTAAACGTTGTAGCCCTCTGCACCAGAGAGTTTTGACCATTCAGCATACATACCCTCAGCATAACCAACAGACTTTGTGATGCTTACACTGTCTGCTGCTGAAGCTGTCATTGATACTGCCGGAACATATGCGGGGCTGTTTAATACTGATGCCATACATGATACTGACATTACAGCAGTCATAGCGATTGCTGCTGTACGTCTATTGAAAACTTTGTTTTTCATTTCGGGTTTCCTCCATAAAATATAATGATAGTAGATTTTTTTGTTGCACCCTCTGTGCAACTTTCGCACTTTGTTTTTCATTGTTTATATTATACTGTAAAAAATCGCTAAAAGCAATGATAAATAGTACTCGTTAACTGATATTTTGTGCTTTTGTGTTATTTTTTCACGCACAAATAATCAATTCTTTCCGGATTTCAGAGAAATATAAAAGCAATAAATCAGAGATTACTTTTAATAATATATAAGTTTTTGAATTTGGTTATTTTATACATAATTTTAACCAGTTTTTTTTTTTTTTTATGAAAAATTCACACATATTCTACCAACTATTTTGCAACATATGATAAAATATAATCAGTGGAAAACCACTAATAAATAATTGGGAGGATTTTTTATATGAAGAAATCAAAAAGGACTTTATGTTCTTTAATGGCTGCACTAACACTCTTTACAGGTACAGCATTCGCACCGGAAATCAGCTCATACATCAAGACAGAACCCGTTTCAATCGTACAGTCTGTTGATGCTAATGCTGCAAGCGGACGACTTTACAATCAAAATGATTCAAAATGGAAAAATGTCAAGTTCACAAAATATTCTACATCTCAAAACAGTATGTATGAATCTGGTTGCGGAATATTTTCATTCTGCAATGCCTTATATGCTCTCAACGGCACAAAAGCTGATGCACAAGAAGTAGCTCAATGGGCTGTAAATAACGGCTCATATCGTCCCGGCAGTGGCGGTCTGTCTAGAGATACATTTTATAATAATGTTCAGAATGCTTTCGGTTCACGATTCAGATTCAAACTCAGCGGTAAGTATTATGGCAATGTAAAAGATAACAGATTGATAAATCATCTCAGCAATGGCGGTGTTGCTGTAATTCATGTATACAATCATTTTATGGCTATTACAGGATACAGTAATGGTAACTATCATGTCATTGAAAGTGCTGTATATAGTGGAAGAGGTTTATCTGCTGACAGTTGGGTATCGGCAAGTAAATTAAGTTCCGGAAAAACAAATGTAGACTGGTATGTACTTATATCAAACGCTTCCTCTTCACCGACACCATCTCAGTCACAGTCAAATGTTTCTTATTTCCCAAAATATACAGGAAAATCCGGCTCTATCGTTGAGGCTCTTAAAGCTGTAGGAGTTGACAGTTCATTCAACAACCGCAAAAATATAGCTTCAAAAAACGGCATAAGCAACTATTCTGGAACAGCCAACCAAAACACAACATTACTTAATCTTCTTAAACAGGGAAAACTGAAAAAATCCGGCTCTGCAACAACTACTTCTACAGTCAACTATTTCAAAAAATACACTGGAAAATCCGGCTCTATTGTTGAGGCTCTTAAAGCAGTAGGAGCAGACAGTTCATTCAATTACAGAAAAAGCATAGCTTCAAAAAACGGAATAAATAACTATTCTGGTACAGCAAGCCAAAACTCTACATTGCTTAATCTTCTCAAAAACGGAAAACTTATAAAGCCATAATTTTATCAATCAGACAGAACGGTTTATATAGCCGTTCTGTTTTTTCAGAAATTCTATTAAAAAAATTTCCGGAAAACCCTTGACAACGGAAAAAATACGTGCTATAATTAAATCACCTCGTATGAGGTCTTATTTTTTGCCTTGTTCGAGGGAGGCAAACAACCTATCTCCGCCAACGGAGGAAGTACTAATTCAGGAGGTGCCGATATGAGAGTAAAGGTTACTTTAGCTTGCACTGAGTGCAAACAGCGAAACTATGTTTCTAAGAAGAACAAGAAGAATGACCCCGACAGACTTGAAATGAACAAACACTGCAAATTCTGTCGCAAGCATACTCTTCACAAAGAAACAAAGTAATCGGGAGGAGTATTTTTAATGGCTAAGGAAAAGGAAAATACCGCTCCCGAAAAGAAAAAGGTCGCTAAGGAAAAGCCGGCAAAGGAAGAAAAAAAATCCAATAAAACCGCTGATTCTAAGGCTGACAAAAAATCCGACAAGAAAAAGTCCGAGAAAAAGGAACAAGGTAAGGTCGGAAAATGGTTTCACGACTTAAAAGTCGAATTTAAAAAGGTAGTATGGCCGACAAAGAAAACAGTTTTCACCAATACTTCTGTTGTTGTCGGAGTTATTGCAATGTCGGCTGTCCTTGTAGGACTGCTTGACGAGGGTTTCCTTGCACTGCTCAGGCTTATCTACCACTAATCAGTAAGAAATCTAAGGAGGATTTGTAATGGCGGAAACAGCAAGATGGTATGTTATCCACACTTATTCGGGCTATGAAAATAAAGTAGCCCAGAACATCGAAAAGGTTGTTGAAAACCGCAAGCTCCATGAGCTTATCCAAGAAGTTAGAGTTCCTACTGAAAAGGTGACAGAAATCACCGACGGCAAAACCAAAGAGGTAGAGCGTAAAACCTACCCCGGTTATGTCCTTGTAAAAATGGTTGTGACTGACGATTCATGGTATGTCGTAAGAAATACCAGAGGCTGTACAGGCTTTGTTGGTCCTGCGTCAGAACCTACACCGCTCAGTGAGGAAGAAGTCAAAAAGCTCTTTGGCATTGATGTTTCCTCTATTGAGGTTAATTTCAAGGTGGGCGACAGCGTTCAGATTTCGGGTACTGCTATGGACGGCTTTATAGGAGTTGTTCAGAATATCAACCTTGACGACCGCACCGTTGATTTACTCGTTTCAATGTTCGGTCGTGAAACCCCCACTACCCTGCCTATCAATCAGGTAGTAACTGTGGAGGATTAGTTTAGGTCAAAAGAAGTCCGCAGAGACTTCAGTGGGAGAGGTAAAATAATGCTTGCCTCGCCATTTACCACATTTATGGAGGTGCGAATACATGGCACAGAAAGTAGTTGGCTACATTAAGCTTCAAATCGCAGCAGGAAAGGCTACTCCTGCACCGCCTGTTGGTCCGGCACTCGGTCAGCACGGCGTTAATATCATGGCATTCACAAAGGAATTCAATGAGAGAACAAAGAACGACATCGGCATGATTATCCCTGTTGTTATCACTGTTTATGCAGACCGTTCATTCTCATTTATCACTAAAACTCCTCCGGCTGCTGTCCTTATCAAAAAGGCTTGCAACATCAACAGCGGTTCGGGAGTTCCTAACAAGACAAAGGTCGCTAACATCACTAAGGAACAGGTTCAGAAGATTGCCGAGCAGAAAATGCCTGACCTCAATGCAGGCTCTCTCGAAGCAGCTATGAGCATGATTGCTGGTACAGCACGTTCAATGGGCGTTGTAGTCGTTGACTAATCAATTTTTGAATGACGAAAGGGAAAGCTTATTTTCCCATTCCGACTTCTAAATGGTGGGAGGAAAATTCCGCTAGCCGTTCTGCTATAGGCAGTGCGGTATTACCACTTAAACAGGAGGAAATATAATGAAACACGGCAAAAGATACGTTGACAGTGCTAAAACTGTCGATTATGCAAAGCTTTATGAGTCCACAGAGGCTCTTGACTTAGTATGCCAGAACGCAAAGGCTAAGTTTGATGAAACTATTGAAGCACACATTCGTCTCGGCGTTGACTCAAGACACGCTGACCAGCAGGTAAGAGGTGCTGTTGTTCTCCCTAACGGAACAGGTAAAAACGTAAGAGTTCTTGTTTTCTGTAAAGAGGACAAGTATGAGGCTGCTCAGGCTGCCGGTGCTGACTATGTAGGCGGTATGGACATGGTTGAAAAGATTCAGAAAGAAAACTGGATGGATTTCGACGTTGTTGTTGCATCACCCGACATGATGGGTCTTGTTGGTCGTCTCGGTAAGATTCTCGGACCTCGTGGTCTTATGCCAAACCCAAAGGCTGGTACTGTAACCCCCGATGTTGCAAAGGCTGTTACAGAGGCTAAGGCTGGTAAGATTGAATACCGTCTCGATAAGACAAACATTATCCACTGCCCTATCGGAAAGGCCTCATTCGGTTCTGCCAAGCTTGAAGAAAACTTCTCAGTTCTCATGGACGCTATCGTAAAGGCTAAACCTGCTGCTGCTAAGGGTACTTACCTTAAGTCATGCACAGTAGCTTCAACAATGGGTCCTGGTGTACCGGTTGCTACTACTAAATACGGAGTTTGATTAATAAAGAAAACGGCCTTTCGGGGTCGTTTTTTTATGCCTTTTTTCAGATATACGGATAATAAATAATACAAAAAAAGAGGACACCGAAGTGTCCTCTTATATTTCGGAATAATTATCAGCCTGCACTGTTGAGTGCGTCGCTTGTCATCGGGAATACATCAGTTGTGATTATTTCAAGGTCAACATACTGAATAGCAAGAGCATCGATAGGTGTGATGCCGTTTCCGTTGTCAACAACGTCGCCGTTCTTCTGACCCTGTTCAGAAATCTTGTATTCATTCGGGTTAGAAAGTGCCTGCATGATAAGAACAGCGTCAGCGAGAGTTACCTTACCATCGCAGTTAGTATCGCCCCAGAGAATATCGTCCTCTCCGCCTGTAGTAGGCTGTGTTGTAGGCTTAGAAGAAGGCTGTGAGCCGTCTGCCTTAGCAGCTTCTGCATTCATGAATGAAGAAATCCAAACGAGAGGTGAGTTCCAGTTGATTGTGATTTCGTTTACAGACCATGCTTCAGCGTTATCAACATAGCACTTCTGGTTAGCAAGAGTACCTCTCTGATAGCCAAGACCGCCAATGTACGGGTCTTGCATACCAGCACCAGGACCACCGGACATTACGCCAGCAGGAACCTTCGGGAATGACGGGTCAACGCCGTTAGCCCAGAATCTGTGGTGTGGCCACTGGAGAACTGTTCCGCTCTCTACGTCGCCGTAACCTGAAACGTATGAGAAGTCATTACCATTACGTCCGAAGATGTAGTCCATAGCTTCAGCAGTACCGTTCATGTATTCAACGTTCTTAGTTGCATCATAAGCGTATGCCATAACGATAGCGTTATTGATAACGAATGAGTTTGAACCCCACTCATAACCCTCAATCTCAATGAGCTTACCGCTTGAATCGTAACCGATATTAACAGGGTCTGTGAATGTAGCACCCTTGTAAGGAATACCCATGCCCTCTTTAGACATCTGTTCCATGTATGTATCAGCAGCAGCAGTAATAGCTGATTCAACAGTTGCTCTGTCAGAATCGTTGAGTTTGTCGCTGAGGTAGAGTGAAAGTGTACCAAGACCTGATGTACAGCCCCAGTTGAATGAGCTGAATGAGCCGTTGTTTTCACCACCGCCGAGATTTGTTGTTATGCTGAATGCCTTATCTGTTGCAGCATCAAACGGGTTGGAGTAGGACTTGAGGTCATTGTAATATGTCTCATCGCCTGTTGTAGCGTAGAGTTCGCAAGCTGCCCAGTACTTATCGTCTTCAACGTATGTATCGCCGTAAGCACCACCACCGATAGCCTGATCCATAGGAGCGTAGAGTGGCTGAGCGTTAGCGTCATCTGCTTTTGACTTATCATATGGCTTGAGGTTCTTATTAGCAGCTTCATATGCCTTCTTAGCAGCAGCGAGGCACTTATCAGCATATGCATCATCAATGCCCTTCCAGAGACGTGCAGCTTGTGCAGCAGTAGCAGCAAGGTTATAAGTAGCAGCATACGTCGGAGGCTTTACGATACGCTCACAGTCTTCAAATCCTTCGTACTTCCAAGAGTGGATAGCAAGACCAGTCCACTTGTGGTCGTGCATCTTGTGGTAAACCATGCCCTCGTACTGTCCCCAGTATGGGTCTTTGCTGTCAACCATCATAGCGAGCATGAAGTCAAGTTCAACCTTTGCTTCGTCAAGAATGTTAGGAGCACCGTTGCTGTTTTCAGGAATGAGAACTGCACCGTTGTCGTCCCAGATAGCGTCTGTGCCGTTCTTCTTGGACATTTCGTAAGCATTCTGAAGTGTCCATACAGAGATACCGCCGTTAACAACGTATTTACCGTGGTCGCCGGCATCATACCAACCGCCTGTTACGTCGATTGAATACTTCTTGTCGCCGTCGAATGTAGCACCATATGATTTCTGCCACTTAGACTGAACGTATGCTTCGTCCTTGCCGTGACCATATTCGCTATGTGAAAGTGTGCTTGCGTCGCCGTTCTTGATATACTGTGCCTCAATCGGAACACCTGAACGGTTCTGATAGAAGTAGCTGATAGAGTCTCTTACGAGGTCTTCGCTGTAGATATTAGTATCAATACGGAACTGGTGGCTCTGGTTCATTACATATGATTCACCTGTTACCCAGTTTTCCCAAACAACATTGTCGCCGTCCATCTTTGTATCATAAGCAGCTTCCTTCATACCGGACTGTGTGCCAGATACGCCTGTTGTATCCTTAACAAAGATAGTATATACGCCTTCGTCTTTGAAATCTGAGAAGTCAAGGATATGTACATTAGAACCGCTGTCCTTGTACTTTGTATATGTTTCGTCACCGATTTTTACATCTTCTGTCTTAGGTGTACCGGAATCGGGGTCTGCACCGAATACTGTAGATGTACCTGTGTAAACAGCTTTACCGGAAGAATCACGTACTTCAAATTCAAGAGGCTCTGAAGCGTCTGTTACATAAGATGCTTTTTTCTTAAGATTCGGGTAGTAACCAACCTGATTGAGACGAACGTTTGACTTAGGTCTGATTACACCAAATTCATTTGTCTTGTCGAAGTCGTTTTCATCACTTGTCTTATCAATGAGTACGAGGTTATCAAAGCTGATTGTTGCACCGTTTGCCATACCCGTATCGAAGTTGTCATATTTGCCGTTGTTGTTAGCATAGTGGAAAGCCCACTCAGCAACGTCAAGAGAAGCATTAGCAGTAAATGTGCTTGAGAACTTAAGTGTCTGATTAGCCTTAAGATTATAAGGCTGCCACTCACCAGCACCGAGGTCGTGCCATACTTCTGTTTTACCAGCATAGTCACTAATCTTTGAGTAGATAGTACCATCCTTGTCAGCTGTGATTTCACCGCTTACTTCATATGTATGACCAGCGACAATTTTAAGTCCTCTGTGACGGAGCTGTAAGTCCCAACGACCGTCGTCACCGTCTTTATTTACGATGTGAACATTGTATGTACCGTTTTTAATGTCAAAAGTCTGCTTAGCGGGGTTAGTTTCGCAAGTATGCCACGGAAGACCGATACCCTCATCGAAGGTAGACTGTCCGAGCTGGTCACCTGCAAATGCACCCATAGGAGCGATTACGGCTGTAGCTGCTGATACTGCCATAGTTGCTGCCATAAGTCCGCCGGCAATTTTTTTACCAAATGTCTTATGCATTTTAGTGCCCTCCCATAAAAATATAAAAATAGATTTAATTATAACGCAGTGCCAGTGCAAACACTACGATTATATCAGAAATAACGGCAGGCGGTTGTTCTGAAAAGAACTTGCACCAAACCTTTTACCTACCAATCTTATTATATT
This sequence comes from Ruminococcus flavefaciens, assembly GCA_023667045.1. GTDB lineage: Bacteria > Bacillota > Clostridia > Oscillospirales > Ruminococcaceae > Ruminococcus > Ruminococcus flavefaciens_AC. The sequence continues at coordinate 947,507 of JAMPAU010000001.1, forward strand.
ATATCCTGTAAAAAAAGTAAATAGCTTTTCAGAATTTCGTTGTATCTCCTAATACTGTATCAACTTTTTTGTGCAGTTCGTACAACAAGTAAAAAAAATGAAAGGGAGGCGAACTCCCTTTCGTAAATACATTATGAATAAGTTATATTTAATTTCTTAATATCCAAAAAGGCTTAATCAAGTATTATGAGAGTTTTGCGAGGTCATCGGAAGTTATCGGCAGGTCGGAGACTTCCAGAGTTTTTAAATCTATAAACTGAATAGCGAGAGCGTCCTTTGGTGTAACTCCTTTTCCATTGTCAACAACGTCAGCGTTTATTTCGCCCTGTTCGGTAAGCTTGTAATCATTAGGATTTGAAAGACACTGCATTATAAGAACAGCGTCAGAAAGTGCAACCTTTCCGTCTTCATTAGCGTCGCCGATTAAAGTCTTATCATCACCGCTGGTAGTATCAGTAGGCTTTGTGGTTGGCTTAGTAGTTGTCTGTGTAAGGTCTGGTTTAGTGCCGTCTGGTTCAATACCCCATACAAGAACGTCGTCAACATACATAGTTATATGTTCGTTGAGTGTGTCAGCGGATTTAAGGTCATTCGGAGCGTCTTCAATTCCCTCATAAGACCAGTCGTTTGTCGGGTCCCAAGCACCCTTTGTGGACTGACCGTTTACAGCGTCGGGAATAGAAATTCTGAACTGCACTTCGTCTCTGTGTTCGCTCTGACCGGTTGGTTGCATAGCTCTGCCGTCCTCGAATTTAATTTCAGCATAATATATATCGCCGTCATACTGGAAAGGACCTTCAACAGTTGCGTAACCCTGCTGACCCTCCTGATACTGCTGTGAATTGCTCTTTACTGTAATATCATCAACAGAAAGTCCGGCTGCTTTAAGTTCTGAAATATCAAAATAATATCTGTACTTGATATTTTCAGCAACTCTTGCGGGCCATGCAGTGTGGTTCATAGACCATGCCTTTATTTCTGTGTAGCTGTCGCCGTGACCATTGAGAGTAGCAGCAACTTCCCACTCTGCCCATGTAGGAGTTTCAACCGGTGGGAAATCAGCGAGTATTTCACCGCCGTACTCATCAATGAATGCACAGAGAGAAGCTGTAAATCCGGCGTTGTAGTCAATAGCAACTTCCGAATACTCATACTGTGAAACATTATTAGTATATTCGCCCTGACTATTAGGACCGCCGACTAATGCACCGTAGAGAGTATGTGCGTATTCAGTCTGCCAGCCCTCAGAGCTTCCTTCCTGTCCTAAATCGTTCCAGTGGTCGTCATGAATACCAGAGGCTGTTCTGTGGTGGAATGCTGTAGGCTGTTTGTCGCCCATACCGAGAATATAGCTCATTTCAAGGTTATTGTCGCCAAAAGCATAGTTCATCTGTTTTTTGCCCCACTCAGTGTACTTCTTGACTTTAGCAGCATCGTCCTTGAAAATAGTATCACAGGCAACTTCTGAAATCCATACGGTATTAGCCATATGACGAAGTGAACCCCAGTTCATGAGATATGCAAGACCGTCGGGTGTATACTGAACCTGTTTTCCGCCGTAACCGTCAATCCAGTAATCAAGATGATGTGAAATATGGTCTATCCATTCCTGCTTGCCTGTATTTATGGCATAGAGGAGAGCAGCACCTTGTGTTGTATCGTCCCAGCAGAATCCCCATGTATATTTCTTGTCGCTTGACTGTGATTCAGTCGGGAACTGAGGTATATATTCCTTTTCGCAGAGGTCTAAATATTTCTGTTCGCCGGTAGCCATATAGAGCCAGTTGGCAGCGTACATTAAATCATCAACCCATGTAGTAGTCGGATAAAACTGTTTCTGTACGCCTTGGTCGTCATTGCTTCTTGTCTTGTCGGCGAGTTCAAAAAGGCTAATAGCGTGTTCGAGGTATTCATCTGCTTTTTTCGGGTCAGAATCCTTAAACATTATATAGCCCTCAGCCAGTGCGGCAGCGGAAAGTGCAACGGTTGTTGAATCTGTTATTTCATCATAAGGACGTACTTCATCATCAAACTTCAGCTTGTGCTTTCTCATGTAAACTTCAGCACTGCACCATACAACGTGGTCGTCTGAATCGCCGATAGTACCAACTACTTTGTCGCCCTTGTCGCAAGCCATAACATAATCAAGTCCCCATTGAATGTTATTTTTATAAACTTCTTCAAGACCTGCTTTTTTGATTGCGTCCTTATACTGAATATATCCCCATGCAAGAACAGAAGCGGTATAAGCGTTTGTGAGTGTAAATTTGTAGTGGTCGCCTGCGTCGAACCAACCGCCGTCAACAATATCTGACGGTGTGCCGTCTTCTTTTACCATTGAATCGGCACGCCATGAAACAGAGTTCCATTCCGGAAGAATACCTGCCTGCTGAACCTCATAGAAAAACATTGATTTCTGGAGAGCCTCCGCATAGTTATAGTCACCCTCTGCCTTTGCAGTAACTGCCTTTCCTGCCGGAAGATAAGCCATCATTCCTGCGGAGAGTGCCAGTGCAGAAGCTACAGCAGTAATTTTTTTGAAAATCATAAATTTTAACCCCTCTCTGTTAGATTATTATAATTTAAATATACATTATTTATTTTAATTTGTCAATGATAATTTGAAAATTTTATGGATTATCCCATTCATGAACTATTTTTCCGTTTATTTTCAGAGTGGCATAACGTATAACTCCGGCTTTTTTCAGTTCGTCCAGAATCCTGTAATAGCCGTCAGTAATTTCATTCATATCATCTGAATGAATACTTTCGCACGGACAGTTTACATCTGCACGGACGTATCCCTTACATTCCCGCCATTCCGGCTTTTTATCGTTATATTCGGCGTGCAGAAAACCTTTCCATTTTTCGCCGTGAACCGAATTAAGTATTTTGGTATTGTTGTGGTTTTCCGGCATGAAACAGAATAATTTATTATTATCTTCAATATAAAGCCGTCCGCATTCCGTACACTGATAGATAATCTTATCATTGACTGAATATAAAAAATCACACATCAGACTATTTTTGTCGGGATTATCTGACTTTATTAATTCCTCTGCCCTGTCAAAATAATCGCATTCATCTTGGTCGGGAATAATATGCCCCTTATAACTGATATAATCAGTAGTATCGCTGATAATATGTCCGCAACAGCATTTTAACTTGCTCATAGCTGTGTCTCTCTTTTAATAATGTTGATAGTCATATTGTCGTATTGTCCGCCATAGAATTTATCAATAACCTTAACAAATACTTCTGTTGACGGGTCGGCAATGTGAAACAAAGTCATACACGACCTTACTTTCATAGAATCAATATATCCGAGTATATCAACGGCAGTGTCATTATTTTCAAGTAGTGCCTGTGAAATCTCAATAAGCCTTTCACGGAGTATATCGTTTTCAAGATAATTTTTTGCCTCGCCAATGTTTTTTATTCCGTAATATTTAGCCGTGTCACTTCTGCCGAGTTCTGCAAGCTGTGGGAATATATACCAAATCCAGTGGGAATATTTTCTGCCGTTTTTTATTTCCTGTAAAGCCTGCTGATAGTCTGTTTCCTGTGCCTTTAAAAATCTTTCCATAATCAAGGATCTCCGGTTAAAATAAAAGGGACTGCACATATGCACAGTCCCTTATTCAGTAAAAGATAATTATTCAGCGTCGTCAGCCTTTTCTTCGAGGACAGCACGGATAGATATGCTGATTCTCTTAGCGTCTGCATCAATGTCAATAATCTTAACATCAACCTCATCGCCTACAGAAAGAACGTCCTTAACGTTTTCAACCTTTTTGTCAGCAATCTGAGAGATATGAATAAGACCGTCAACACCGTCGATAATCTGAGCGAATGCACCGAATGAAGTGATAGAAACAACAGTAGCCTTAACTATGTCGCCTACCTGATAGCCGTTCATGAAGATTTCCCACGGATTATCTTCTGACTTCTTGTAACCGAGTGAGATTCTACCGCTTTCCTTGTCTAAATCCTTGATGTAAACTTCGAGAGTATCGCCAACGCTTACAACTTCACTGGGGTGTCTGAGTCTCTTCCATGAGAGTTCGGAAATATGAACCATTCCGTCGATACCGCCGAGGTCAACGAAAGCACCAAAGCTTGTGAGGGACTTAACCTTGCCGGTGAAAGTATCGCCAATGCTTGTTGTTTCCCAGAACTTAGCCTTAGCTTCTTCTCTGCGTGCATTCTGAACAGCCTTGATAGAACCTACAGCTCTCTTTCTGCCCTCAGTAACTTCAATAATCATGAACTCTACCTTTTTCTTGAGGAGCTGTTCAAGTTCTGCACCTCTGGGAAGACCTGTCTGTGAAGCCGGAATGAATACTCTTACGCCGAGAACATTAAGAGTAACACCCTTGTTAACAACATGCTGAATAACGCCCTCAAGAACAGTGCCCTCTTCCTTAGCCTTGAGAATCTTTTCATAGCCAGCCTGCTCGTCTACCTTTCTCTTTGAGAGGGAAGCAGTGCCTTCCTGGTCATTCACTTTAATAACAACAAGTTCAATTTCGTCGCCAACACTTACAATGTCTTCGGGCTTTTTAGTAGCGTCGTCTGTAAGGTCTTCAAGCTTTACATAACCTGCGTGCTTAGTGCCGAGGTCTACTGCAATTTCTGTGTTATTTACAGCCACTACTGTAGCCTTAACTTTCTCTCCTGTATGTATTTTTTTGAATGACTGGTCAAGCAATTCCTCGAAATTTTCTTCTTCCTGAATTGTTTCCTTTTCAATCTCTGCCATTTTGGTTTTTACCTCCTTAATTATATAAGCCGGAGTAGAAGCTCCGGCAGTAATGCCGATATTTTCAGCAACGGGCAAATTTAAAGTGTCCAGTTCCTCCGAATTTTCTATATGATACGTTTTGCAGTACTTACTGCATACATCATAGAGCTTAACAGTATTTGAACTATGGCGACCGCCGACAACAATCATGATGTCGGATTTCTGAGCCAGTTCACGTGCGTCTGTCTGCCGTGCTTCAGTAGCATTGCATATTGTATCGAATATAACAACCTCTGGAGCATTCTCCGGAATCTCCTTTAAACATTTCTCCCATAATAATATATTATACGTCGTTTGAGCGACAAAAGCAATAGTTTTTTGAAAATTTCCGTCCAGATTTTCAAAAAAGTGTTTTAGTTCAAAATTATCTTTAAAAACAAAACAATTTTGTTCACAATGACCAACAATTCCTTGTACCTCAGGGTGATTTACATCGCCTGCAATGAGAATAAAACAGCCCTCTTTGGTCTTGCGGTCGACTATCCTGTGAATTTTTGACACAAAAGGACAGGTAGCGTCAAGCATCTTATTGCCTTTCTGCTTTATCTGTTCATACACTTCCCTGCCCACGCCGTGAGAACGTATAACAACAGTTTCATCGGGTTGAAGTTCGTCAACAGAATTAACAATCCTTGCACCACGCTTTTCCATATCGTTTACAACGTCCTGATTGTGTATGATAGGACCGAGAGTGGCAACCTTAGTACCCTTGCTTAATTCATTATACACCATTTGAACGGCTCTGTCAACCCCGAAACAAAAACCTGCTGATTCCGCAACAGTAATTTTACTCATTTTCATTCTCCTCCGGCTCACCCTCAACGAGTGCCTTTATATCTGCCATGTAGCGATTTTTAAGCCTTACAATCTGACGTGGATTAGGCTGGTCGCATATTTCGCAGTAGTCGGCAGGATTTATGGGCTTGCCGTACTTTACGGTAACTTTTGTGCGGAATTTAAGTTTTTCGCCGAAAACCACTCCGACAGGTATTATCAGCTTTCCAGAACGTGCTGAAATAAGTCCAGCACCGGAATGACCCTTATGTACCTTGCCGTCCTTTGAGCGAGTACCCTCCGGAAAAATCATCAGACTTTTTCCGGCATTAAGTTCTTCTACAGCCCTGTCAATAACTCCGGTATCGCCTTTGCCACGTGATACAGGAAAAGCTCCCAATGCTCTGATAAGACCGCCAAAAAGCTTGTTTTCAAAAAGTTCTTCCTTAGCCATGAAAGCGTGTTTTCCATGTAAGGCACAGCCCACAAGCGGAGGGTCGGCGTTTGTGCGGTGATTCGAGGCTAATATTACCGCTGTATCTTTCGGGATATTCTCTCTGCCCTCGAAATGCAGATTAAAGGCTATACTCATGGCAACCCTTACAAGAAACTTTGCAACAGCATAAAACATAATATCACCTGCCTGTCTTTTCGCTGATTATTCTTATTATCTCGTCTGCTGACTGCTGAAGTGTAAGATTAGTACTGTCAACTAAAACAGCGTCGTCTGCCTGTTTCAGAGGAGCAACAGGACGGTTCATGTCATTATGGTCACGCTCTATAATGTCGCTTAAAATCTCCTCATAGCACGGACAGTTAGGTTTTTCGGCAAGTTCCTTGTAGCGACGGTTAGCACGTTCTTCCGGCGTGGCGGTAAGGAAAATCTTAACATCTGCATTCGGCAGAACAACAGTGCCTATATCCCGACCGTCCATTATAACGTTGTTTTCCTTTGCTATCTTCTGCTGAGTGCCGAAAAGATATTCACGGACAGCAGGCATAGCGGAAGTCCTTGAAGCTTCCATAGAGATTTCCGGAGTGCGTATAAGACCGGAAACGTCCCTGTCCCCTAAAAATACCCTCTGTGTGCCGTCAATGAATCTGAGCGAAACATCAGCCTTGCTTAACTCGGACGGTATATTCTCGTCTGAAATATTGTTTTCCTTGATGTAGAGGGCGATAGTCCTGTATAAAGCCCCCGTGTCAACGTATATATAGCCGAGCTGTGCAGAAACCATTTTGGCAATAGTACTTTTTCCTGCTCCTGCCGGACCGTCGATTGCAATATTAATCATGATAAAAAACTCCTTTACATATATAATGACGCTGAATATGCCGTTGAAAAAGCTATCTGCAAATTGAATCCTCCGGTGTATGCGTCAACGTCAATGACCTCTCCGGCAAAGAAAAGCCCCTTGACAATTTTTGACTCCATAGTTTTAGGGTTTATTTCCTTGACGGAAACACCACCGCTTGTTATAATAGCCTCGTCTACCGGACGGAATCCCGATATTCTCACCGGAAAAGCCTTTATCAGTCCGCACAGCTTGTGGCGTTGTTCTTTGGTAATGCCGTTGACTTTCTGCTCCGGCGAAATCCCCGAAATTCTCACGGCTACCGGAATGAGCTTTGCCGGAAGTAACTTTCTTATGCCGTTTATAAAGTCACGGTTTAGGTTTTCCGCAAAGTCACGCTGTATTCTGCTGTCAAGCTGTTCCAAAGATAGTGCGGGTTTAAGGTCTATTAGTATCTTATACCTGTCCGGCGACATCTCACGGATATGAGAACTTGCACTTAATACAAGAGGTCCTGAAATGCCGAAGTGTGTGAAAAGCATTTCGCCGAGTTCGGAGTAGATGAGCTTTTCACGGTCGTAGAGATTAAGCGTTACATTACGCAGTGACAAACCCATCATTTCAGCACAGTACTTGTCCGGCGAGACCAACGGCACAAGACTGGGCTTTATTTCGGTTATGGTGTGTCCGGCGGATTCGGCAAGCCTGTAGCCACTGCCGTCAGAGCCAGTTTTTGAGTAGGACTTTCCACCGCACGCTATAAGCACGGATTCGGCATAATATTCCTTCCCTCCGGCTTTTACGCCTTTGCAGACGTTATCTTCTATGATGAGTTCCGTCACACGTTTGTTTATTACTTTAACGCCGTTCTTTTTCATTTCACGAGCGAGTGCGTCGGCAATATCGTTGGCGTTGTCGCTCACAGGGAATACTCTGTTTCCCCTTTCGGTTTTGAGGGGTATGCCGATTTCCTCAAAGAAATTCATAGTATCATAAGCATTGAATGCCGAAAAAGCACTGTACATAAACCTGTTATTTACAGGTATATTTTTCATATGCTCCTGTACGTCTGAATTGTTGGTGACGTTGCACCGACCTTTGCCGGTAATGCGAAGCTTGCGACCTAATTTTTCGTTAGTTTCAAAGAGCAGTACGCTTTTCCCAAATCGTGCCGACTGCACCGCCGAAAAGCAACCAGAAGCTCCGCCTCCTATTATAATTATATCAGTCATTTTTTCATCAGCCTTTTCATCATTTCACGGATTTCCGCACGCCTTTCTTCAGTTGCGGAAACATCAACAGACCACACGCCGTTGTTTTCTGTGAGGACATCACCCTCACGGGCATTTTCCGGCAGTTGCGAGCGTTCAATTTCAGTTATTCCGATTTCAGTTTCAAGGACGGCGATATTATTTTCAAAACGGTCTATAACTATCATAGTTAATTCCTTTCTGTCTTAACGTCAAGTTTTTTGCCGTCCGAAGTAAATACGACAGTTCCGACAAGGTCTGTACGGTAAATCTTATCCGTGAATTTGCTTAAATTCTCAATAGTTATATCGCATGGGTGTCCGTAAGAATTGCCCTCACCGCACGAGATAACCGCATAGTCGGGCTTTATAACGTTCAGGAAATCTTCCGAAGACGATGTATCACTTCCGTGATGACCGGTCTTGTAAACGTCAATATCTTCAAGATTACCGCTTTCAATCATTTCTTTTTCCGCTAACTTTTCAGCGTCTCCGGTAAAGATAAAGCTGTTGTCGCCGTGGTGCATTATGAAACTCACAGAATAGTTATTGACGTTGCTGTAATCGTCGCTGTTTGGAGCAATAATTTTAAGTTCAGCGTCGCCGATAGTTATTTTTCTGCCTAACTCTGCTTCTGTGAGAGATAAATTCTTGTCTGCACAGGCTTTTAAAAACCTCTCAAAATATTTGGTGGTGGGAGTGTCGCTGTCGTCGATATGCGGAATAATCATCTCGCCTATTTCGTAATGCTCAACTATTTTGCTCATACCGCCCATATGGTCTGAATGGGGGTGAGTTCCCACAACGTAGTCTATCTTTGAAACGCCCATATTGTCGAGGTAGGAAATAACCCTGTCAGTATCGCCGGATTCACCGCAGTCAATGAGCATACCCTCACCGCCGGAAGTTATATAAATGCTGTCGCCCTGTCCAACGTCTATGTAGTGTACAGTGAGTTCCTCATTACTGCCGGAAAGCAAATCGCACCCCGAAATATTCCATACAAGAAATCCTATCAGCATGAGCAGTATCACCGGAACTGCTTTTATCAGTGTTTTCCTTTTTTGTTTCGGGTTTTGACTGTCGTATTTTTGTTTTGTTTCCTTGGCGTATTTGCCGAGCTTTTTCTTTTGTTCGTCTGAGAGTTTGAAGTCTGCCAACTTTTACCGCCTGCCTTTCCATTGTTTTTTGACGTATCTTCAACAAGACATTTAGGTGATGTGCCTATCAAATCATACCGTCCTGCTTTTTTGAGTGCCTTCAGAACTATTTCCCTGTTCTGTGGTCTGAAATACTGCAACAATGCCCTCTGCTGTGCCTTTTCTTCCGGAGTTTTCGGGACGTAAACTTTTTCCATGGTGTATGGGTCAAGACCAGTATAAAACATAGCCGTTGAAATAGTACCCGGTGTGGGATAGAAGTCCTGCACCTGCTCTGGACGGATTTTATTTTCTTTCAGAAATACAGCAAGGTCTATAGCCTCGTTAAGAGTACTGCCAGGGTGGGACGACATCAGGTACGGCACTAAATACTGTTCCTTGCCTATGCCTTTGGTGATTTCATAAAATCTTTTCTGGAATGCCTTGTAAGCCTCAATGTGTGGTTTACCCATTTTATCAAGGACTACCGCCGAACAGTGTTCCGGAGCTACCTTTAACTGTCCGCTTACATGATATTTTATGAGTTCCTTTATAAACTCGTCGTTTTTGTCTTCCATGAGATAATCATAACGTATGCCGGAACGTATAAACACCTTTTTGATTCCCTTTATTTTACGTATCTTGCGGAGAATGGCGAGATATTCCGTGTGGTCTGCTTTCAGTGCCGGACAGGGCTTAGGAGCAAGACATTTCTTTCCCATGCATAAACCCTTGCTTAACTGCTTTTCACACGACGTACTCCGGAAATTAGCTGTAGGACCTCCCACGTCGTGAATATATCCCTTGAAATCCGGCATTTGTGTTATTCTTTCGGCTTCTTCCAGTATGGACTTCTCACTTCTGCAAGTAACACGCCGTCCTTGATGTAAAGCTATTGAACAGAAATTACAGTACCCGAAACACCCACGGTTATGTGTTATGGAAAAACGGACTTCCTCAATACCGGGAACTCCTCCCACTGTCTCATAAGACGGGTGATATGCCCTCATGTACGGCAGTGAATAAATATGGTCGAGTTCTTCTGTAGTGAGACTGTAAGCCGGAGGGGTCTGCACTAACATCATCTTGCCGTGTCGCTGGATTATAGTCTTTCCGTAAACTTCGTCCTGCCAGTCGTATTGTATTTTAACAGCCTTTGCATACTCAACCTTATTATCCCTCACCTGCTCAAACGACGGACACTGTGCCGAACCTATCGGGGTATTTACTGGTTCTGTGAGGTAGCAAGTGCCACGTATATCATGAATGTCCTTTATGTTTTCGCCGGCAGAAAGACGTGTGCAGAGTTCCTGTATCTGATGTTCGCCCATGCCGTACATAAGCAAATCCGCACCGCTGTCCACAAGAATGGAAGGTCTTACATCGTCGTCCCAGTAGTCATAGTGTGCAAAACGTCTCAGCGAAGCTTCCAGTCCGCCTACAGCTATGGGTATGTCCCCGAAATACTCACGTATCTTCTGACAATATACTATAACCGCACGGTCGGGACGTTTTCCGGCAACACCTCCGGCTGTGTATGCGTCATCAGAACGTTTTCTTTTGGCTGACGTGTAATGTGCCACCATTGAATCTATATTTCCGGCTGTCACAAGAAATGCGTATTTCGGACTGCCGAATTTTTTAAAGTCCCTGTCTGTGTGCCAGTCCGGCTGTGAAATAATGCCAACAGTAAAACCCATTGATTCAATAAGTCTTGTGACGATAGACGCACCAAAACTTGGGTGGTCAACATATGCGTCGCCTGTCACGTATATGAAGTCAAACTGCTCTATGCCGAGTTCGTCCATTTCCTTTCTTGAAATCGGCAGAAATCCTTTATACAAAATATATCACCTCAGTCTATATCATAAGCAAAACGCACCCGTGAAAAATCAAGATTTTTCATGTCTTTTTTGTTTATCAGCCAGTATTCAGACCACAGACAGCCCATTTCATAATTATTCTGAAACAGCAGTACTTCGTCGTCTTCAATATCCGGTCTGTTAGCACCTTTCGGAAATCCCAGCATTTTATCGCCGTATTCCGCAAAATCAGCAACATCTGTATCTGTAATTTCTTCGAGATTCTCTATTTCATCAGCCGATTCTTCGCTGTATTCCGGAGAAGAAACAAAGTCAATTGCGTATTCTTCAAAACATTCATCAAAATACTTGCTGTAATACGGACACGGCGGTTCTGTTCTTTTAAGGACTGATATATCGCCGTCCCAGTAGATTACTTTAAAACACTTTGTCTTGTCGGGTTCTGAAACGTTCGATATAATGTCATCTTTCGATATATTAAAAAGTTCACCGCTCCAGAATATGTAAAGCATACCCTTTTTTGCCAGTAAGTTTTCAACGTCCGCACCGGATTCGGCAAGTTCACACAGATTAATCTGTATCACCAACTGCATGGCAGACTTTTCATAGTGTTCAGCGGGTACGTTATGCCACTGCTGAGTATGTGCCGACATTGTGGGATATTCAATTTCTGGCGGTAAGTCCGGATAACCTCCCATTTTGCTTGCACCTATCGGTATGATGTCGGGATATGACTTTTCAGTTATATATATTGCATTGCGGTAATATTTTTTTAGTTCCTCTGCTATTCGTCTGCCCTCTGCACCTTTATATTTAAGTATTTCCATTAAATCCGGCATTTAATTACCCTCCTGTTTTCTGATTTTTCTTTCGTCATACTGCATTTTAGACATAAGGACTTTACGAGGTTTAGCACCGTCCTTTGCACCGACTATGCCCATTTCTTCGAGTTCGTCCATAATACGACCTGCCCTTGCATAACCTAACTTCAGCTTCCTCTGAATTGTAGAAGTAGAAATCTGTCCATTGTTGACAGCAAGCTCGATAGCCTTTTCTATGAAGTCCTCGTCAGTAACTGCAACGCTGTTTCCGTAATCGTCGTTACTGCTTGATGAGCCTTTAGTCTGTGGCACAAAACTGTCCACTGCCTGCATGATGTCGCTGTCATATTCGCCCTGAATCTGAGACTTAATATAATCAAGAGTTGCATTTATATCCTTAGATGATGCAAAACACCCCTGTACACGCACAGGCTTGCTTGTGCCTATGGGCATATAGAGCATATCGCCGTTACCGAGAAGCTTGTCTGCACCTGCCATATCAATAATCGTGCGTGAGTCCACCTGCGACATTACCGAAAGTGCTATACGGCTCGGAATATTCGCCTTAATTAAACCCGTGATAACGTCTGTAGTAGGTCGCTGTGTGGCGATTACAAGGTGTATTCCGGCAGCACGACCCATTTGTGCAAGACGGCATATATAGTCCTCGACTTCTTTTCCGGCAACAAGCATCATGTCGGCTAATTCGTCGATAAATACAACAATCTGAGGCATTGTCTGAATATCCTCAATCTGTTCCGCATATGAATTATATGATTTGAGGTCATTTGCACCCACGTCAGCGAAAATCTGATAACGTCTCATCATTTCATTTACTGCCCAGTTCAAAGCACCTGCGGCTTTTTTGCAGTCGGTAACTATCGGTATAAGCAAGTGCGGTATACCATCGAATACCTTAAACTCAACAATTTTCGGGTCAATGAGAATCATTCTCACTTCGTCCGGCGTGGCATTATAGAGAATGCTCATTATTATGGAACGTGTACACACAGATTTACCCGAACCGGTAGTACCGGCTATAATAACGTGTGGCATTTTGGCAATGTCGCCGAGAATTATATTTCCGGCTATGTCCTTGCCTACTGTAAAAGTCAGTTTGCTTGTATTGCTTCTGAAAGACGGAGAAGAAAGCATTTCACGGATAGTGACAGTATCCTTGTTTTCGTTCGGCACTTCTATGCCGACAACTGACTTTCCCGGTACGGGGGCTTCAATTCTTACACCCTGTGCAGCAAGGTTAAGTGCTATATCATCTTCGAGATTCTTTATTTTCTTTACCTGCACGCCCACCCCCGGCTGAACCTCATAGCGTGTTATTGACGGTCCTCTGAGAATGTCCCGTATCTTTACTTCAACCTTGAAACTTCTCAGCGTATTTACTATTATATCAGCCTTTGAACGCATTTCAGTAACCGCTTCTGCACTGTTGAGCTTGTTGTTTGGCAGTTCGAGGAGTTCCAGCGGCGGAAGTTTATAAAGCGTTTCCTTTGGAGTTTCTTTTTCCAGTATTTCAGCAGAAGGCTTTTTCTTTTCAGCCTTATCTGTGGCACGCTTTATAAGTTCGTCAAGGTTTTCGCTGTCCGTTTCGGAATCTTCTTTTTCCAGAACTTCTTCAGCGGATTCATTATTTTCTTCCTGCTGTACGTCAATCAGACTATCTGATTCAAGAGGTACATCAAACAAAAATTCTTCTTCCGGTTCGGGTTCGCTGTTTATCGGGACTGAAATTTCAACAAAGTCCGGATTAGAGGGCGGTGCGGTACGGCTGTTGACTATATTTATAGCTTCAAGGTCTTTATCAAACGACCTTTTTTCAATATCGTCATTAAGGTCATCTTCATCGAAAACCTCGTTGAAGTTTCCGCCCATAAGCATACTGTAAAGTCCTTGCACCACCTTGCCGAAATTCCGGAAAGGCTTTGTTATAAAGTCAAGAAATTCAAGCAGACTTTTATGAGTGAAGAACATTCCCACAACGAAAAAAAGCATGATTGTAATTATCTTAGCACCCACACTTCCGAAAAAGCCCAAAAGAGGACCAGCTATCAGATAGCTTGCAACCCCTCCGCCGTTGAGTTTAATGCCGTCCTTGTAAAGATTTTTAATGTGTTCTTCAAAATTTTCTCCGATAAGTTCACCAGAAACAAAAATCTGCACTGCACCGCTGATAAGAAAAGCAAGAATAATTCCCCATACAGCACGGTCGGCTATGCACTTCTGGCTTTTTTCCATGCCTATCTGTATTGACGTATATATAAGTATAATCGGAACAAAAATAACGGCAAAGCCAAACATTCCAAGCAAAAAATTATGTACTTTCAGCCAGCCCTCAGAACCTTTCACAAACGTCATGAAAAATGTCAGCACCCCCAGTGCAAAAAGCACCACCGACCAGAAATGATTCTTGTCATTGGCAGGCGGAAGAAACTTTAGTAACTGCTTAGGGTCGAGCTGATTTTTTTTACCTTTTTTATCTGCCATTGTATATCCTCCGGATAAGGAATTTTTACGGGCGAACACTGTCCGCCCTTGTATTTTACATATATCTTTTTTCTGATTTTTCTATCATGTCATAAAGACACTCCATAGCGTCGCTGAGACCGCCGAGCCTGTCAATAAGACCCAGTTCAACGGCTTTTTCACCCTCCAGCACACTGCCCACGTCAAGCACAAGCTCTTGAGTATTCATCATGAGACTGCGGAAATCCTCTCCGCTGACGTGGCTGTTTGAGGTGACAAAATTAATAATCCTGTCCTGCATTTTATCGAAATATGAAAGGGTTTGAGGTACGCCCAGTACTGTGCCGTTCATGCGGACAGGGTGAATAGTCATGCTTGCTGACGGCACTATAAAAGACTGTTTAGCACTCACGGCAAGCGGTACGCCTATTGAATGCCCTCCGCCTACCACAAGCGAAACTGTAGGCGTTTTCATTCCGGCGATGAGTTCTGCTATAGCAAGTCCTGCCTCAACGTCACCGCCTACGGTATTCAGTATGATAAGCAGACCCTCTACGCTTCTGTCCTGCTCAATAGCCACAAGTGCCGGTATGATATGTTCATACTTAGTGGTCTTGTTCTGTTCCGCAAGAACATAATGCCCCTCAATCTGTCCTATTACCGTAAGGCAGTGAATAAGGTGCTTTGCATTCTGCGAAATACTCTGACCGTTTTCTGCAACAAGCTTTGCCTCATCAATTTTTTCTTCAATAATAGTCTTGCCTTCTCTGTCATTGTTTTCCAAAGGTATATCCCCCTTTTTTTCATGGTATTCTCATTTTATTATGTGAAATTTTTCAGGGTATATACATTAATAATTATATATTATTTTACGCATAAAGTCAAGACAGGGCGTAATAAATTTTAAAGAATATAGTTTAGATATAAACGGTTTGTATATACTTTTAGTAATCATAAACATATAGTATACACAACCTTTGTATAAATTATGAATTTTCATTGAATAATCACCTAATATTAATAATTTGGTAACAATTTAAGGCAAAAAATGTGCTATAATAATTTCAGACAAAAGTTGTTAACGAATACTTATTATTTTTGAGAGAGGATTGATTTGTAATGAAGAAAAGAAATATGTCCGCACGCTTAAAGGCTTCACTGATGAGCTTTGTAATGGCTGCATCATGCATACCTGCTACTATGGTGTCCGTTTCTGCCGGAGCTGTAAATGCATCTCCTGCTATTGACATTACCGCCAACAAAAAAGCCGGCTCTGGTGTAGCCGTAGGCGATACTTATACAGGATATACAGCAGATGTTGCCACAAGCGGTCTGAAAACAATCTATGTGACATTTACTCCGGACTTTACCGGTAATTTCTCATGTGGTTTCGGTATCGGCGTTAAGGAGTCACCTTACTGGCTTGAATATGACGCTAAAAAAGGCTTCATTGATTCAAAGGGCGGTACTGTTGACGTAAATGCTACAGAAGTTGCTTGTACAGCAGGTACTCCCGTTACACTTTCTTTCGATGTTTCAAAGCTCGACCTTTCATATAATCCGTCTTCTGACCAGTACCCCGGAAAGTTTGAGTTTAGAAACTACTATGCAGGAGAAACAAAGGGCTCAATCACTATCGACAGTGTATCTGACAACGGCACTGCAACTCCTGTCACACCTCCGGATAACCCCGATAATCCAAACACTAATCCCGACAAGCCTATAGATAACGTTCCGCACAACAACAAGACTACAAGCGGTGATAACTGGTCTTTCAAGGATAACGGCGACGGCACAGCTACTATCTCCTCAACTGTTGCAAGACAGGTGGAATTTGATGAGCCTATCGTTCTTACTCAGGGCTATGATGAAGAAACATACGCAACTATTGAAGGTGGCTACCAAGAGGGCGACCCCATAAACAGCCATAAATTCAAGTACTCTGATTTCGGTCTCACCGACATGGACGGCGTTACTATCGAGTCCCTCACTGCAATTATCGAAACTGAAGAGGGTGCTGATACTTTCATGTACGGCGGTGGTCTGAACGTTCAGCAGGGTTCTCCGGCTGATACAGAATACGCTAAGAAAGAAGCCGGCATTGAGGGCAAGGAATCCGCTGGCTACTGGTACAATGACTGCGGTGAAGACCAAGTTAAAGAATTTGTTGAACAGGGCGTAAAGTTTGAGATAACCCCATCCGGCGGTGCTACAATGACAGGTGCTGGCACTTACATAAAGGCTTACTGGGAAGTTCCGGCTGAAGTACAGCAGTATACAGGTACTAAGGTTAGTGATGAAATCTCATTCCAGTACTGGTACGGCACTAAGGCAGAACAGCCTGAAGGTGCTGAAACTCCTGAACTCCTCGAAACTGTAAACCTCACTGGTGCAGTTCTCACATATACAAAGGAAATCACTGTACCCTATACTGGTTCAATTGCCTCAAAGGTAAGTGCAATGCTTGAACATGGCGACGATACTAAAAATGCTCTCCATATGTCATATGAAGACCTCGGCATTGATGAGACAATGGACGTTTATGCTATCCGTTTTGATATTTCCGCAAAATCAAAGGTTGATAAGCTCGTTTACAATACTGGCACAAGTGTAACCGCTGACGCTAAGACAGAGCAGGAATACTGGTATCAGGAAAACGGCGACTACTGTGTACTTGATGCTGGCGAAAAGGCTGAAATTATGTGGATAATTCCTACAGCAGCAGCAGGCGTTGACAGCAATACAAATTTCGTTGACCCGACAGGCGAAGTTTATTTCGGCTACTACTATGGCGAGGCTGACGCTATCTCAATAGACAACATTGAAGTTTACTATGACGTTCAGACAACAACAACTACTACCACCACTACTTCTACAACAACCACTACAACTACTACCACCTCAACAACAACAACAACTACTACTGAAACTTCTACTTCAACTTCAACAACAACTACTACAACTACTACAACTCAACCCGAACTTAAAGTTACTTTGTGGGGCGACGCAAACATCGACGACAAGGTTACTATGGCTGACGCAGTTTTCATAATGCAGGCACTCTCTAACCCGAATGAATATAAACTCTCCGAACAGGGTAAGCTAAATGCAGACGTTGTTGATAACGGAAACGGTGTAACTCCGCAGGACGCTCTCGCTATACAGGCTGTAGATATAAAAATATTCACAGCAGATGTATTCCCGATGACTGCTGATGAATTAATCAACGCTTTCTAATCCCATAAATTTATAAATACATGGGCGGACTGATGTCCGCCCTTTTTATATCTATTCATAATTCCAAAAAGTGTGCCGGATTTCACATTTTTCTTAAAAATATCATATAATAAAGTGTATCACAAATTCCTCTGTATAGTGCAGACTGATTCAGGGGGAATATTCTTGAAAAAATGTATTGCTTCAATGCCCTCTTACACCTATGTTATTAAAGGTGAAAAGCTCCTGAAATCAAGAGGGTATCCATGCGAAATAAGAAGAAACGAAATAACTTCAAAGGACGGCTGTGGCTACTCACTGCATATTTTCAGCGACTGCCGTCGTGCTTCAGAAATTTTAGATAAATATTCAGTTCCGTATACTATGAAAGAATACGGAGGTGCTTAATGATTATAAATTTCGACAACGCCGCTACTACTTTTCCGAAACCCGAAAGCGTAAGAAAAACTGCCCTCAATGCTATGGAAAATTTCGGCGGAAATGCCGGACGTGGCGGTCATGCACTGGCAATGAAGACTTCCGGAGCAGTATATTCTGCACGTGAAACTATAGCTGACTTTTTCGGTGCAGAACCGGAAAACGTTATATTTACCATGAACTGCACACAGGCTCTCAATATGGCGATACAGGGCGTTATGTCAGACGGCGGTCACATGATAATAAGCGGAATGGAACACAACTCATCTGCACGCCCGTCAGCAGAACTTGCAAGAAATAAAAAAATAACACTCTCAATTGCTCAGATATATCCCGACGACCGCCGGACAGTTGAGAGTTTCCGGTCACTTATCCACAAAGATACAAAAGCAATAGTATGTACGATTGCAAGCAACGTAACCGGTCAGATTATGCCGTACCGTGAAATAGCACAGCTATGCCATGAAAGAAATATATGTTTCATAGCAGACGGTGCACAGGCTTGCGGAATAATTGACATCAAACTCAGCGATGGTATAAATATTCTCTGTACGGCTGGTCATAAAGGTCTGTACGGAATCACCGGAACTGGTCTTCTCGTCACTGACGGAAAATACAGGATAAAACCAATCATTCAGGGCGGTACTGGCAGTGCTTCGTCAAGTCTCTATCAGCCGGACTTTCTGCCAGATAGTCTCGAAAGCGGTACTCTTAATGTAACAGGTGCAATGACCATAAAGGCAGGTATAGAATTTATAAATAGAATCGGCATTGAAAAAATATTCGCACATGAAGACAGAATTTGCAGGAGCTTTATAGCCTCTCTCCGAAAAAGCAGAGATATAATTATTTACAGAAATCCGGAATCTTCATATGTGCCGATAGTGTCTTTTAATGTAAGAGGTGTAATGCCGGAAAAGGTCGCCGGAATACTCGCACAGCAGGGCTACTGTCTCAGAGCCGGCTATCACTGTTCAGCACTTGCACATACTCAGTTAGGAACAGAAAACGGCACTGTACGCTTTGCACCGTCTGTATTCAGCAGAGAAAACGACGCTCTCAGACTTGCCGAACTGGTGAAAAATGTGACAGTTTCAGAAAAATCACAAAAAACTATTGAAATTATCTGAATTTGTGGTACAATAATAATATAGGTATGCACATACGGAAAACAACAGAGGGCTTTGTCCCTCTTTACATAAATACAGGAGGTGAGCAGATATGTCCTTTCACGATATAAAAGACGCTTTTTTCAGTATTCTCAGCACACTGGAATTTATTGACTTAATTGATGTTACTATTCTTGCTTACATAATTTATCTTATTCTTAAACTTATCCGTGAGACACGTGCGGGTCAGCTTGTAAAGGGTATTCTGTTACTTGTTGCCGGATACTTTGTCAGCAAATTCTTTGAACTTAAAATTATGGAGTATCTGCTGAAATCAGTCCTTGATATTGGAATCATAGCAATGATTATACTCTTTCAGCCGGAACTCCGGAGAGCTTTGGAAAAATTCGGGCGTACAAAATTTGATATACTTAGTTTCGGTTTTGGACAAGGTTCAGACACGCTGACAAAAAAATGGGAAAACGCCATTGACGCTATATGCGATTCGTGCGTTGAACTCTCCGCCACCTGTACGGGTGCTTTGATAGTGGTAGAAAGGCAGGTACGTCTGGGCGAACAGATTGAAACAGGCACTATTATGAATGCAACACCCAGCAAGGAAGTTTTCGGTAATATATTCTACCCTAAAACCCCTCTCCATGACGGTGCTGTAATAATGCGTGACGGAATTATATTAGCAGCGGCGTGTTTTCTGCCTAAACCTCAGAATGACGCTATAATAAACAAAAAACTCGGTTCACGTCACAGGGCGGCAATAGGCATGAGCGAAAACTCCGACGCTGTGATTATTGTTGTTTCAGAGGAGACAGGACAGATTTCTGTCGCTATGAACGGCGTTCTCACACGTGACTACACCTATGAAAAACTTAAAAGACTTCTCTATAAGGAAGTAACAGACGAAAAACAAAATACAAAAAATTCTGAAGACGGCGAAAGGAGCAAGGCAGACAAATGAAAATTCCTGATACCATACGTGATATTTTTCGCCGTAAAAGTCAGACAAACTTCTCACTTGCGGTATATTCAGTACTTATAGCCGTGCTGGTATGGTTTGTGGTTTCGCTTACGCTTTACCCGTCCGTGCCGAAAACTATAGAAAAGGTAACCCTTGATTTAGCAATAGGCACTACCGCATCTTCTGACAGCACACTCAGCGTAATTTCATGCGATATTGAAAACGTAAAAGTAAAAGTAATAGGCAGTCGTACACAGATTGCAAATATCGACAGCGACACACTCGTGGCATACGTTGATACGGATAATGTTTACTCCGCTGGAAGAAAAAATCTCCCTATAAAAATAAAAAGCACCAACGGCATTAACTTTGAGGTGGATTCAATTGAACCGTCAACCGCAGAGGTTGTATTTGACAAGTACGAATCAATACAGCTTCCGGTACTGCCGAAAATCCCAAATGTAACATTTGATGACAACAAAACGATAAACTCAAATGAGTTTTCATGTGAACCGAATGTAGTCACTATTACAGGTCCTTCATCACAGATAAAAAAGATAAGCACGGTTTATGCAGTGTCTAACCGTGAAATGACCCTTGATTCTTCGCACGCCCTAAGCAGTGACGAGATACAGCTTTTCTCTGAAGACAATACGGTTATCGACCAGTCGAGCATGACATTTGATACAACAAGTTTTCTGATAAATATTCCTGTGCTTACCGTCAAGGAGGTCGGCGTATACGTGCAGATTATAAACGCTCCGGCGAACTTTGACCAGAGCTGTCTCAATCTTGAAATGTCGGCAGACACAATAGAAATAGCCTCAAAAAACAGTCAGACTGAAATTCCGGACAAACTCGAAATAGCTAAAATAGTTCTCAGCGATATAACCCCCGATTACTCAAAAACCATTACTTTAAGTAAAGTACTTGAAGAACAAAACTGCATAAATATGTCTGACATTACAAGCATAACTGTAACACTAAACTCCGAAAACCTCGATACAAAGCAGATTTCGCTTGACCAGAGCCGTATAAATATGAGCAACGTCCCCAACAATGACTACGAATACAAGGTAATCACTCCGAATCTCAGCCTTGAAATCGCCGGTCCGGCAGACATTATAGAAGAAGTAACCCCCAATGACATAGTGGCAGACGTTAATCTGCTGAACGCCAACATAACAGAAGACCAGTTCACATATGATGTAATATTCTCATGTCCCAAATATGACAACGTATGGGCAATAACTAACTACAAAGTCGCAATACGCCGTACCCCAAAGGAAACTACCCCCACAACAACTTCTTTTGATTCAATAACTACAGAAACAACAGCTACCGAATAGTTGACAAAATATAAATTATATGCTATATTATTTATATTACTTTAAAAGAAAGGTTAACAATATGAAGAAAAAGAAAATTTTATGTGCATTCCTTACGGCTTTTCTTGCTGTAACGGCAGTATCATGCGGAAATGATGAAAGTTCTGAATCATCAAAGGAAATTACTGAATCATCTGCAACTGAACAGGAAGAAACTACAGAGGAAATCACTACGGAAGAAGAAACAACTGAAGAAACAACATCAGAAGCTCCGGCAGAAGAAGAAACAACCGCTGAAACTGAACCAGAAACATCAGAAGAAACTACTAAAAAAAGCTCCAGTGAGAATGTCTCCGTATACGGCACAATGGCAGATTTAAACAGCTATGTAACCTCCGCTGAAGTCGCTCCTCCCCTCTGGAAAGTAACAGACCCCGAAACAAACAACGAAATATATATAATGGGTACTATCCATGTACTGCCGGAAAGCTTTACTGAGTTTCCGGACTATGTAATGGATATTTACGAAAACTGTGACGGCGTGGCAGTAGAATACGACGTTACACAAATCACAAGCGATATACGTGCCTTAATGGCTTATCAGCAGATGTTTCTGTATGACGACGGCACAACAATTACCGACCACATATCAGACGACACTTATCAGAAAGCCAAATCTTACTTTGAAAGTATAGGTGCTTACGTTGATGAACTCGACCAGTTTTCAGCAGGCTACTGGTACAATCAGCTCGAAAGTGCCATGATGCTCCGCCTTGAAAACCTCAGCACTACAGGCGTTGACTCGTCTTTCATTGAATACGCAAACAACGACGGAAAAGAAGTCGTTGACATTGAAACCCTCGATATACAGGTTGGTGCAGTGGACGGCATGAGCGATGAACTTGTTGATTTTGTCATGAACGAAATGCTCGACAATATGGACGAAATAGACGACTATGCAGAAACCCTCGCTGAACTCTATGACGCATGGGCTACAGGAAATGTTGATGTAATGCTTGAAGAAAATAACGAGGAAATAGATGAACTTCCGGCAGACCTACAGGACGATTATGCAGACTACATGGACATTATGCTCTATAACCGCAACAAAGGTATGGCTGACAGGGCTTCCGAATTTCTGAAAGACGGTAAAAACTATCTCTTTATGGTAGGCTCTATGCACTACGCCGGAGACAAGGGCGTTGACGACCTGCTCGCCGAAATGGGTTATACCGTTGAAAAAATATCATAAAAAAATCAGGACTGCTATAAATGCAGTCCTTTTTATATCAGTGATAATATGAATCAATACCTAAATACTCCTCAAGAGTGAGACCGCTGTTGTATACGTCAGTAGCCTTTTCCACGCCTAAATAACGTATATGCCACGGCTCATACTTATAACCTGTTATATTTTCCTTGCCTTTCGGGTAGCGGATTATAAAACCATACTCATGTGCGTGATTTTCAAGCCATATAGCTTCCGGAGTACCTGCAAAAGAATCATCAATGGTGTTTACGTCTATTGCAAGACCTGTCTGATGTTCGGAATGTCCGGCACGTGCTGAAAAAGTATCTGCTGTTGCCTTGCCGTACCATGAAACATAATTATTGTAAATTGTACTCTGATTTGAGTATGAACGGAAACCAGACGACAGATATATATTCAGCCCCTCTTTTGAGGCAGAGCTTGCAAGTTCATTGAACTGCTTAATAGTGGTTGCGTCCATTCCCGGAGAATATTCTGACGGAAGTGAGTAGCTTTTATTTGCTATAAGAATACCGTCGATATATGTAAGACCGTTTATCTGCTGAAACTTATGTGTTTTTTCTTCAACGGTAACTTTTATGTCTGCTTTTACTTTCGGATTGTCAACGCTTGTTACTGTTATCGTACAAGTACCTGCCGAAACTCCTGTTACATTGCCCCAGTAGTCAACACGTGCTACTTTTTCGTCGGAACTTGTCCATATTTCGTCCTTATTTGAAACGCTCTCCGGCAACATCGTTACGTATGATATATCAGAACTGTCAACAGTTATGTTCATTTCTTTCTTGGAAAGTCTTATTTCGCTTATTCTGTTTTCGTCTGTTACTGTAACTGCTATATCTGCCTTTACTTCCGGATTGTCAACGCTTGTTACCGTTACCGTACAAGTACCTGCCGAAACTCCCGTTACATTGCCCCAGTAGTCAACAACTGCTATATCCTCGTCGGAACTTGTCCATATTTCGTCCTTATTGGAGACACTCTCCGGCAACATTGTTACGTATGATATGTCAGTACCGCCTACAGATATATTCATGCTGTATTTAGAAAGCTTTATCTCAGAAATTTTCTGTACTGTCACGGTGGTAGTGGTTGAAGTACTGGTATCTTCCGAAACAGAAGTAGCAGTAGTAGTCTGAGTTGAAGAATATGAAGTGGTGGTGGCTGTAGTAGTGGCAGTAGTAACTGTAGTTGTTGTTTCGGTGGATATAATATGCTGTTCATTAAGCCACTGCTCCATATCAAGCGTACCGCCTGTTGAAGTATATGAATAGTACGTCAGAACTGCTGTAGCGTCAACTGAATCAATAAGTCCGTCCCCGTTTATATCGGCTGATTTTTGCTGTTCTGTAGTAAATGTGCCTTTTTCTTCTGTTGAAAGTAAAGCGTATTCTACGAGTATACTGGTAGAATCCACTGCATCAATGAGTCCGTCATTGTTAACGTCACCTAATTTCCACACTACAGAAGTATCTTCAGTTGCCAATATTTTATTCTCTGTATTAATGCCGAAAATAGTCAGCGTACCCAAACCAACTGCAACAGACATTGTAAGTATTTTCTTTTTATACATAATATCCCCTCTTTTTTTATTACCGCAAAAGAACATATTATCTTTTTTTGCGGTTCAAATACTATTATATCATAAAAACAAAGCCAATAAAAGCCTTTTTACAGATTTTTACGTATTGCCCAAAATCTTGCTTTAAGTCGGTTACAAAATATACATAGGTCAGTAATTATATAATAAATAAACTTGTTCGTGTATACTATTGTTTAAAAGGTTATATTTAATCAATCTTAAAAAAGTAAATAGATAAAGAAATACCGCAATCCAAAGACTGCGGTATTGTTAATTATTTTATATTCCAGATATTTTCTGCATAGTCAGCAATTGTGCGGTCGGAGCTGAACTTTCCGGCATTGCACATATTGAGCCACTGTTTCTTAGCAAAGGCGAGCCTGTCAGAACTGTAATCGCTGTTGGATTTAAGTTTTGTTTCAACATAGCTTTCGAGGTCGCCGAGCAGATAATAATGGTCGGGAGCGTGCCAGCTTGCACCGTCAAGGAGAGAGGTGTAGAGTTCACGGAAATCACCGCTTCCGCCGTCGGAAACAGTACCGTCAATGAGTGAGGAAACTACTTTCTTAATCATCGGATTTTCAGCAAATACCTTTCTGCTGTCGTATTCGGGTACGATTTTTTCGAGTTCCTCAACCTTAGCACCGAAGATATAGTTATTTTCCTCGCCTGCCTCCTGAACGATTTCTATATTAGCACCATCATAAGTTCCGAGAGTTACAGCACCGTTAAGCATGAGTTTCATGTTGCCAGTACCGGAAGCCTCTGTGCCAGCTGTAGAAATCTGTTCAGAGATGTCAGCACCTGCCACGAGTTTTTCAGCATAGGAGACGTTATAGTTCTGAACAAATACGACTTTGAGCAAATCCTTTGTTTCGGGGTCGGAAGATACTATCTTTCCTATTTCGTTGATATACTTGATAATAGCCTTTGCACGCTTATAGCCGGGAGCAGACTTTGCACCAAAAATAAACGTTGTGGGTGTGAAATTCTTTATTGAACCGTCCTTTATGCCATAGTAAATCCAGAGAATAGAAAATGCATTGAGGAGCTGTCTCTTGTATTCGTGAAGTCTCTTAATCTGAATATCAAATACAGATTCCGGATTTACTTCAACGCCGTCATGTGCCTTTATGAAGTCGGCAAGCTGATTTTTCTTTGTCTGCTTGATTGAGATGAATTTATTAAGAATTTCTTCATCGTCGGCATACTTTGCAAGGTCTTTAAGCATATCAAGGTTAACAACCCACTCGTCTGTGCCGAGAAGTTCAGTGATAAGGCTTGAGAGTTCCATATTGCAGAGTGCAAGCCAACGTCTCTGAGTGATACCGTTTGTTTCGTTGCGGAAACGCTCCGGATAAAGATTATACCAGTTTGCAAGAACTGTATCTTTAAGAATCTGTGTGTGAATCTCAGCAACGCCGTTGATATGACTTGATGCATAACAAGCCATGTCAGCCATGTGAATGAGTTCGCCCTTGATTATTTTCATTTCATTGATTTTTGCCTTTTCAACGCCCTTGTTGTAGAGTTCAGCAATAAGAGACTCGTTAATCTGAATGATTATCTCGTAAATTCTCGGAAGTACTTCCTCAACAAGACCAATCCACCACTTTTCAAGAGCCTCCTGCATTACGGTGTGGTTTGTGTAGTTGAATACTTTCTTTGCGATTTCAAGAGCCTTGTCGAATGTATATCCCTCATTGTCAACAAGCTGTCTGATGAGTTCCGGAATGGAGATAACAGGGTGAGTGTCGTTAAGCTGTACGGAAATATAGTCAGCGAGATTTTCAAGAGTGCCATAACGTGCCTTGTGTTTCTTGATAATGTCTGTCAGTGAGGCACAGCTAAAGAAATACTGCTGTTTCAGACGTAATTTTTTACCCTCGTTGGTGTCGTCATTAGGATAAAGAACACGTGAAATATCCTCAGCATAGATTTTTTCCTTTGAGGCTTCAAGGTAGTTCTGACGGTTGAAAGTGTCAAAATCAAATTCCTTTACCGGTTCGGACTGCCAAAGGCGGAGAGTACCAACGTTTTCTGTTTTACAGCCAAAAATGGGCATATCATACGGAACTGCCTTTACAGTCTGACCGTTGAAGTTAATTAAAACTGTATCTTCGTCACATCTCTTAGACCAGCAGTCGCCGTACTTTGTCCAGTCGTCGATGTCTTCGCACTGGTAGCCGTCAACGATAGACTGCTTGAAAAGTCCGTACTTATAGCGGATTCCATAGCCGTCGAGTGGCAGGGAAAGTGATGAAGCACTGTCAAGGAAACAAGCAGCAAGTCTGCCGAGACCGCCGTTACCGAGTGCTGAATCTTCAATTACTTCAAGGTCGGCAAGAGATATGCCGAGTTCATCAAAGACTTCCTGTACTTCGTCGTAAATGCCAAGACAGAGAAGATTATTATATACGGCACGTCCCACAAGAAACTCCATAGAAAGATATGCAGCACGTCTCTTTGAGAGATGTTCTTCACGGCTTGCATTCCAGCGGTCTGAGTAGAGTTCCATGACCGTATCGCCGAGAGCGTTGTGAATTTCCTGCGGTGTGGCTGACTTTATATCCTTAGGAAGTCTGCCTGTAAATTTTTCAATGAAAACTTTTTTGTCCATTTTATTTTCCTCCATTATCTGTTGTATAATCTGTTTAATTTTTTGATTTTCTTTACGAGTTCGGGCGTGAAATCGCTTACTTGCGTTCTGAACTGCCAGTTACCGCCGAGTACCGACGGTGTATTCATTCTGCCGTCTTTTCCTGCGTCAAGGAAATCCTGCATCTGTGCGGTTGCCACCATTGCAACACTCGCCCATGCACAGCGTATTACAGCCTCAGGAATGTCCTTTTTCTTCTTGACGTTGAGGTACTTTTTAGCGAACTTCAGCGACTTCGGCGACATTGATTCAACCCAGCCTATGAGAGTTTCGTTGTCGTGAGTGCCTGTATATGCAAAACAGTTTGAGTTAGCAAAGTTATGCGGAAGATGTTCATTTTCGCCATTGTCAAAACCAAACTGTAATACTTTCATGCCAGGGTAACCGCAGTTGTCAAGCAAAGCACGTACTTCGGGGGTAATAAAGCCCAAATCTTCGGCAATAATATTAAGTCTGCCGAGTTTTTCCTCTGCCGTCCTGAAAAGCTCATAGTCAGGACCTTTTTTCCATTCGCCTACTGTAGCGTCCTCACTGCCGTAAGGAATAGTATAGTAGCTTTCAAATCCTCTGAAATGGTCGATTCTTACAATATCGTAAAGCTCGGAGGCGTTTTTAATGCGGTTAATCCACCATGCATAGCCTGTTTTTCTGTGGTAGTCCCAGTCATAGAGAGGATTGCCCCATAGCTGACCGGTCGGTGAAAAATCGTCAGGAGGACAGCCGGCAACAGATACCGGACGGTGTTTCTTGTCAAACCAGAATAGCTTAGGGTCTGCCCATGCCTCAACGCTGTCCAAAGCACAGTATATTGGAATATCCCCGATAATTTCAATGCCGTTGTCGTTGGCGTATTTTTTCAGCTCAGTCCACTGTCTGCTAAATTCAAACTGCACAAACTTAAAGAAATTAATATCTTTCTTGAGAAGTTTCTTAGCTTCTGCAACAGCCTTTGTTTTGTGCATTGAGATTTCATTTTCCCACTCATACCAAGCCTTGCCGTCGTTCTTGAATTTCAGAGCCATGAAAAGAGCGTACTCGTCAAGCCATGATTTATTCTTGTCACAGAATTTCTTATACTCCGGAAACTTAGACGGCTTAAAGCGTGAGTGTGCTATTTTCAGCACATCAAAGCAGTGGTCGTAAATCAGACTGTAATCGACTTTATCCGGCGAACTCTCCCAGTCAAAAGAAGAATACTCGTGACGTTCAAGGAGACCGTCGGATTCAAGTATTTCAAAGTCTATAAAGTAGGGATTTCCGGCGTTTACCGAAAACGACTGATAGGGAGAATCACCATAGCTTGTCGGGGACAGCGGAAGTATCTGCCAGCATTTAGTTTCACTTTTTTTAAGGAAGTCAACAAACTCAAAAGCGTGTTTTCCCATTTTGCCTATACCGTATTCAGACGGCAGACTTGATATATGCATTAATATACAGCTTTTACGCATCTGTTAAAATTCACCTTTCATTTTAATGTAGTCCGGTAACCTGTATAATTCCGCCATAATCTGTATATAATACCATAAAAAACGAAACGAGGTTACTTATAATGAAATTTGCCCAGCATTTATTTGCATTTCTGATGGGGTACTTTATCTACAGCCTTATCGAAATAATCAATCGTGGCTATACCCACTGGACTATGGCACTCACCGGCGGTCTGATACTGACAATACTTTACGCACTCAATAACATAAAAACCATGACCCTTATAAAAAGCTGTTTTATCGGGTCTGTGATAATAACGGCGATTGAGTTTATAGTGGGGGTATTTGATAATATTATTATGCACTGGAATGTATGGGATTACTCCGGAATGCCTTTTAATGTTTCCGGACAGATATGCCTTTTGTTTTCGTGCTACTGGTTTCTGCTGTGCATACCTGCATATTACCTGTGCCGTATCATGCGGAAGAAATTCACTGCTGAGAGACAGATTTCATAATATCCTAAAAAACAGGCTGTTCCGATTATATCAGGACAGCCTTGATAATTTGTTAATTCATCTTGTTTGAATCAGCATTGAAAACATTGTTACTGCTTTCAGTGTAGTAATCGTTAGCCTCGAGAGCAGAAAAGTCTGTATCTTCAACTTCGGGAAGTCTTGCACCGCAACGACCACAGAACTGGTTACGCTCGTTAATCTCAGCGTCGCACTTCGGACAGATTTTATAGCCTTTCAGACCGTTAAGCTCATATCTCATTCTCTTGATTCTTCTGCGTCTTGTGTCAATATCATCACAGAGAATTTTAAAGCTTGCGGGGTCGTCGTTAGGATTTTTGTAGTATTTCTTGCCGATGTCAGCAAAAATCTCTACAATTCTTTCTTCCTCATACAGAATTTTTCTTTTGAGGTTATTCACCTCTGAGACAGTTTTAGATTTTTCAGCAACAACTCTCTGAGCGTCGTTGAATTTATCAATAATACCCATTGCTAATCACTCCTACCGGAAAATTTTATTACAAAATATTGTACATATATTATACAACATAAAGTGAGGTGTTGTCAAGCGATTTCAAAATTTTTTTAAAAATACGTTAGTGATTTGTGCAAAACGCACATTTCAGCAATGATATTTTCGGTAAGCTGAATAATTTCAGTAGACCGGAAGCCCCCAGCCGTATGTATCGTCCCATTCCATTTCGTCGTCTTCTAAGGTTACTGTCCACTGACAGCCATGCAGTAACCTTGTGATTTCTGTAAGGCATTCAAGCCAGTACATAGCGACATCAAATGACAACTCAATGTCAGAATCGGGAAGTTTAGTCGCACCCTCAAATATTACGTTATTTTCCGGTACGCTGTCGTATACACAGAAATCCTCTGCTTTTTCGTCAAAAGGATATTCCGAATTGTATTTTTCAACGATATTATTCACTGAAACTTTTTCCGTATCAGTCAGCGGAGTGTTTCTTTCAGCGGTATAGTAAACTGAACATGACATTTAAAATCTCTCCTTTACATCAACCGCAGTCCCAGCTATAGAGAACGTCGGTAAAATCACGCTGTCTGAGTTTTTCGGAACTGATAAAGAAATTGCCTATTCCCATATCGCCCCAGCATACTTTTTCAACGTTGTCTTCAAATTCCGTATCAAGCTGAAACAGCAGAAAATCATATTTTTCTTTCTTTTCTTCGTCACGTGGGTCAAACTGTGTGAAAAACGGATAACCGCCTACCTTATGACCGGCATTTTTACTCCATTCTTCATCATCAATTTCATCTTCAGATTCATAGTCAACATAGCTGTCTTCTGACTTCTCAAAGGTCATGCCCCATTCATTTGAAACAGGCATGAGAAACTTGTCGCCGTCATTTTCGTTTTCTGTAAACTTGCTTCTGATTTCTTCTTCCGTAACCGTCTTGTCGATTTCCGGATAATATATAACCCTGAAACCGTCCTGATTGGTCGGATTATCAAAGTCTATGCCGTAAATATCATCACATAAAATCCAGAACTGCAACAGTCCTTTATTCATAAAACCGTCAAGCTGAATATCCGCACAGTCTATCTGTGCAAGAAGTCTCAACTGAGTGCCGTTGCTGTCGGTCGGGAAGTCCTTGTCATGCGGAATATAACCCAGTCCGCCGGCTTTGCTCTCAAAGATTGACGGCTTTGTGTCAGTGAGAGTGATTTTCATGCATGGTTTGTTTTCCATAAAAACTCCTTATTTTTTGTCGTTGTACATAATGAGTACAGAGAAGTCTTCCATGTACTCATTGACGTGTGTCTGAGCGTCGTGACACATTCCCACTGCCGTGCTGTACTTTATGTCAATGACATCGACGGTAGCGAGAAAATCGTTTAATTCGTCCTCGAAATTAACGACCCTTTCATATTTTTCCTGTGCCGGCTGGAAACTCGACGAGAATAATTTTACTTTCATGATAAATCCTCCTTAATCATGTAATTTACGCTTATTTATAAAACGTACTGCCTTCAGGCGATACGAGATATACTTCCGGACTTATGCCGAACGGTGTAATCATGCTATATTTTTACCGAGTGCAAAAGCCTTTTTATTGAGTTCAAGAAACTTAGGCGGTACGCACTGTTCAAGGGCATTCTGCCATACTTCTTCGGGGAAGTCCATTTTTGCGGAGAGAACACCCATAAGCACGACATTTGAGGCTTTAGCTGTTCCTGCCTGCTCTGCAAGGGTGAGTGCGTCAACCGCTGTCACGTCAGCACCTGCCGACTGCATTTTTTCAACGATATTCTCCGGATATTCCGCAACCCCTGTTATAACTGGCATGGGGTCTATCCTCTGCACTGATGTAATAAGGTGTCCGCCCTTTTTGAGATACGGCAAAGCCCTTGCCGATTCAAGCAGTTCAAAGGATATGACTATATCAGCTTCACCCTTTTCTACTATCGGTGAATAGACCTTTTCGCCGTACTTGACATATGTAACAACAGAACCCCCACGCTGTGACATTCCGTGTACCTCGCTTACCTTAACGTCATAGCCCTGCGACAAAAGAACGTTTCCTATAATTCTTGATGCGAGAAGCGAACCCTGTCCGCCTACACCCACTATCATGATTGATTTAGTTTCCATAATTAATACATCTCCTTATTCTGAATCTTCCTGTTTGTTTTCTGATTTATCGTCCGGCTTGTTTTTTCCGCACATTGCAAAACCATATACTGCACCTGCTCCGGCAAAAACAAAACTCTGCACAAGAAAAGACACATATGCCTTATTTCTGTCAATCCTTTTAAGAATAGCTGAAAAATTATCAAGGCAGTTTCTGAAATTTATATCGCTGAACCCGAAATTTTCAGTCCATACTCTCTGTACTTCATCGTCAGTGTAAAGCAACTGAAACTCATCAGCACTGTAAATACCGCCGTCAACATATGCCTCGTAAAGCACATTGCGGTAGTCGGCACGGATTCCTTTAAGCGTATCTGTAATCTCCCATGTCCATACAAGACGGGCAAGCAAAAACATAACCGCTGTCATAATGATAACGCTTATCAGTATTCCGGTGATTTTTACTGATATTGTCTGAGAATCATTTTTCGTTGCCATATTATACCCGAAACCTGCTCCCACTGCAATGACAGCTCCACAGAAAGACGATATTATACCAAACTTTCCAAGTATAATCCACAGTATAATGCCAACAAGCATACCGGCAATACTTCCGCCTATTCCTCTCACTATCATTATTGATTTAGTTTTCATAATAATTCTCCTAAAATTTATTTGATTTTCGCAAGAAGTACATATCCACCAAGCATACCGAATAATATGCTCTTGACAAGCGACCATATATAGTCGCCTTTCATTTCGAGCTTTTCAAGCAATGAGCCGAAATGTGAAAAACATTCGCTGAAAGTCGCTTCCTTTACTCCGAAAGTTTCCGTTAACATCTGCCCTTGATATATCGGGGTTTTCATATATCAGTATAGCAACGATAAAAATCACACCCATTTCTATAGCCATACTGGAAACGGCAATAATAAAGCCGAGTTTTCCGAATATCACCCACAAGACTACTACTGACAAAAAGACCTCAATGTCATAAGTACTTTTGAACCGCTGTAATCGTCCATAAAAAATTACTTCTCCTGTATGTTGTATATAACGTTAATATCTCCGTCAACAAATCCTATGCCAACCGGAAAACTGCCCAGAATGTCGCCGTATGCACCTCTTCTGATATAACCGGAAATCATATCAGTAACGAACTTCTGAAAAGTCTCACGGCTCTTGTCGTCTTCGTCGGAGACCTCAACAAAGAAAATATCCTCCTCAGAAGACCATATCTCACAGCAAGCCCACTCATCGTCGGCAGGGTCGAATCTGTCTGACGCTATAAGCTGTACACTGTAAACTTCGTCTTCTTCCTCATAGAGATTGAAGTTGAAAGCCTTTGTATCAGTCGGCATATCATTTTTTTTAAGCAGACTGTCAAGCCACTCTGCAAAGCTTTTGTATATTTCTTCATAATTATTCATAATAAAAACCTCTCTTTTACTTGAATGTATGATATGTACCTTATGCACCGTTTTTCAGAACTTTTTTTATTTTACTATATTATATATATATTATATATTCTTTTGTAAAGGGTTATAGAAAAAGGGATTTATCATACATAAGGTACATCTTTTTATATTACGACATAATTTTCTTCAAAGATGTCAAGAGCAATACTCATAACCTCTCCGATTAATTTTCTTTCACTTTTTGTGAAAACTGGTTTATATTCGCAGTCCTTCGGATTTCCGCCGTGCTTTTTCCTCCGACGGAAAAATTATCACCTTTCCGTCAGAAGTATATACACGGTTTTTATTATTTTCATCTTCATACCAGATAATAAAATGTGAACTGTCTCCAAAACACGAATAACTTAATTCAATGATATTTCCGTCCATTAGCCTATAGCGTTGAGTTTACACTGTTCTTGACATATACCGCAACCAACGCACTGTGTATGGTCTATAACTGCCTTTTTGTCCTTTATGGATATTGCCGGACAGCCCAGTTTCATGCAAGCCTTACAGCCCACGCACTTATCATTATCCACTGCAAAAGGCGGATTATGCTTGACATATTTCAGCAATGCACACGGACGACGAGATATAATCACTGAAGCTTCATCTGAGGCGAGTTCTTCCTTTATAGCCTTTTCTGTCTCTGAGAGTTTATATGGGTCTACAACACGCACACGCTTTATACCTAAAGATTTGCAGAGTTCTTCAAGGTTTACGGCATATGCAGGGTCGCCTTTTAAGTTCTTGCCAGTGGTGGGATTCTGCTGATGACCTGTCATTCCGGTGATTGAGTTATCGAGGATAATAACGGTTGAGTTTGAGTTATTGTAGGCTATATTTACAAGACCTGTCATTCCGGAGTGCATGAAAGTTGAGTCTCCGATAACAGCAACGCTCTTGTGTGCGTACTCCTCGCCACGTGCCTTATTGAAGCCGTGCAGTGCCGATATTGAAGCACCCATGCAGATAGTAGTATCCATAGCACTGAGTGGTGCAACCGCTCCGAGAGTATAACAGCCTATATCACCCGAAACTGTAACGCCGAGTTTTTTCAGACAGTAGAACAAGCCACGATGAGGACAGCCGGCACACATAACTGGAGGTCTCATAGGAATGTTTTCAGAGAGTTCAGAATATACTTTCTTTTCGCCTAAAAGTTTTTCGGCAATGACAGACTGTGGAAGTTCGCCGATATAGTCGAAGATTTCCTTGCCTTGAATATTGTTAACACCTATATTACGGCAGTGCTGTTCAATAATGCCGTCGAGTTCCTCTATTATGTAGATTTTTTCATATTTTGAAGCAAAGTCCTGAATCAGCTTGACAGGCATAGGGTTGACCATACCAAGCTTTAAAACGGAAGCCTTGTCGCCGAGTGCCTCTTTTGTATACTGATAAGCCGAGCCGTTTGTTATTACGCCAAACTCTGCCTTTTCGGAAATCTCAACCCTGTTAAGCGGTGAAGTCTCGGCATATTCAGTGAGCCTTTTTGTGCGTTCCTCAACAAATACGTGTCTGCTCTTTGCATACGCCGGCATCATGACGTATTTCTGAGGATTTTTTGTATATTCTTTAAGTTCAAGCTCCGTGCGGTCTTCGGTACAGACAGCACTCTGTGAATGAGCAACACGGGTGGACATTCTCACAATAACCGGAGTATCAAAGCTTTCGGAAATCTCATACGCCAACTTGACAAATTCCTTGCACTCGCCGGAGTCGGACGGTTCAAGCATGGGTACTTTTGAGGCTATAGAATGATGTCTGCTGTCCTGTTCGTTCTGTGAGGAGTGCATACCCTGGTCGTCGGCAACCGCTATGACAAGTCCGGCATTTACACCGCTGTATGACGCTGTATACAGAGGGTCTGAGGCTACATTAAGTCCGACGTGTTTCATACCACAGAAACTTCTTGCACCTGCTATAGAAGCTCCTATTGCTACTTCAAGTGCTACTTTTTCGTTCGGCGACCACTCGGCATATACTTCATCATATTTGGCGATTTCTTCGGTTATTTCGGTTGAGGGAGTACCCGGATAGCTTGATACTATCCTGCAACCTGCCTCATAAAGTCCTCTCGCAAAAGCCTCATTGCCTAACATTAATTTATTCATTTTTCATTTTCCTTTCATGGTTAATTTATCTATTAAATTTCTGAGTTCCTCAGTACTCAAGGATTTTTCTGTTTTAGTGTCTCCGTCATCGCACGTGACATAAAGTCTGCCGTCTTTCCACTCGCTGAAATCAATTTCATAGCAGAAGTCACTGTCGGGGTCAAAAACTTCTCTCATGCTTATAAGGTGCGGATTGAAACCAAGCGGATTTGAAAAATCCCCCACCATAGTGTCATAAAGTCCTGCCCAGTAGCAACCGCCGTATGCAATGAGATTTGATTTTTCGTCATAGTGAACGTCCGTTATAATAAAGCTCTCTCCGCACCTGTATTGTTCGTCGTGTTCATAGCCCTCCGGAATATAATTATATTCTTCCATAGTGTCAACGTCCAGACAGCTTATGCCATATAAGTCCACCTTGAAAAAATAGTACCTGTGACCGTTTTTATGGTGGATAATATCTTTGAATACATAGTTATTACCATCAAAACAGCAGTATTCATAAACTGTCTTTCCGGCGTTTTTCAGCGTACACTTATCTGCATAAGCAAGCATAACAGAATAGTTTTCTCTCTGCTCCATTTCGTAATAAGAACTGATTTCAAGTGAAAAACCGTCCGAAAGTTCATGATTTTCCGTTTCGTCAAAAAATTTATCGTCCATTACATAAAGCTGACTGTCCATAAATTTTTTATGCTTGTCACTGTTGTAAACGTTCTTATATGAAAACTCCATTATAAACCCCTTTCTGTCAGTTCATCTATTAACTTTCTGAGTTCCTCAATGCTGACGGATTTTTCTTCATCACCACACGAAACATAAAGCCTGCCGTCTTTCCATTCCTTGAAATCAATCTCGTCATATTCATAATCCAGAATATCATAAAGACTTACAAGATGAGGGTTGAAGTCGAGCGGACAGGAAAAGTCCCCTACCATTACGTCATAAACCATTCCAAGATATGTGCCGTAATATGCGATTAAATCGGATTCCCTGTCATAATGGACATCATATATCAAAAAAGACTCTCCGCACATACGGTCATCATTATGCTTATAGCCTTCCGGAATATAGTTGTAAACTTCCAAAGTATCAACATCAAGAAAACTGATTCCATACATATCAACATGAAACGGATAATACCGATGACCGTTTTTATGGTGGATAATATCATTGAATCCGTAAGCATAACTATTAAAACAACAATATTCATATACTGTGCGTTCTGTATTTTTAAGGGTTATTTCTGAAGCAACTGCCTTTGTGCTACTATAGTTTTCTTCCTTATATGTATCGCTGTAAATGCGATACTCAACTGAAAATCCGTCTGACAGTTTACAGTTTCCGGTCCGGTAAAGAAACTTATCGGCTATCACATAACGCTTGCTGTCCATAAATTTTTTATGCTTGTCACTGTTGTAAACGTTTTTATATGAAAATTCAGTCATAAATACCTTTCTGTCAGTTCATCTATTAACTTTCTGACTTCTTCAACACTGACGGATTTTTCTTCATCACCGCACAAAACATAAAGCCTGTTGTTTTCCCATTTCATAAAATGAATGCGGTCTTTACAGTCTAAAATATCATGTATACTTATTAAATG
Source organism: Ruminococcus flavefaciens (assembly GCA_023667045.1). Lineage (GTDB taxonomy): Bacteria > Bacillota > Clostridia > Oscillospirales > Ruminococcaceae > Ruminococcus > Ruminococcus flavefaciens_AC. Next base: position 984,196 of record JAMPAU010000001.1, read on the forward strand.
CGGATTAAAGTCAAGCGGTTCTGACAAATCGCCAATCATAAAATTATTTTCATATCTATTGATATATGCTACAAGATTTGATTCAATATCATAGCAGACACAATCTATCATAAAACTCTCACTGTAAATATCGTTATTACTGTGCTTATAGCCCTCCGGAATATAGTTGTAAACTTCAAGCGTGTCAACGTCAAGAAAACTGATTCCGTACATATCAACATGAAAAGGATAATACCTGTGACCGTTTTTATGGCGGATAATATCATAAAATCCGTACTCACAACTATTAAGACCGCAATATTTATATATTATTTGGTTTTCTTTTTTAAGATTTACTACTGATATAAAAGTTTTGTCAGAATTATAAAATTCTTCCGGTTCAGCGTCGCTAAAGACATCATATTCAAGTGAAAAACCGTCCGACAGCTTACATCTGTGGGTCTCGCAAATAAAATATTCATCTATCAGATAACGCTTGCTTTCAATAAATTCATTGTATTTTTCAGTGCCGTAAATGTTTTTGTATGAAAAATCCATATTATCACCTGTAATTCTTCATAAGCCATTCCGCAACGCCGTTATCATTATTCGACGGTACTATAAAGTCCGCAACGGCTTTTAATTCGGGTTTGGCATTCCCGACGGCTATTTTTATATCAGATTTTGCAAACATCGGCAAGTCGTTTAAGTTGTCCCCGAAACACACCACCTCGTCAAAACCGTATTCATTACGGAGGTACTTTATGCCGTTTGCCTTTGAGGCTTTATCTGAAAAAATTTCAAGGTAATATTTACCAGTGTAAGTATCCTGATAAAAAGCATGATTAACGCCTTTTATGTTTTCTATAATATTTCTGACTGGCAGTATTTCTTCATATTCTCCGGTGGTAGTAAAATAAACCGTTTCGCCGTCAGCCTCGTCAGCAAGGTCTCTGCACTGTACAAACGGTTTATTGTAGTTGTTTTTTCGGGATTCAGCGAAACTTTTCATAACCTGCGATGTTATTTCAGTAAAGTAAGCTGTAAGTACATTGTCATGTATCTTATACATAAAGCATTTAAGGTTATTTTCACTGAACGCCCTTATAATCTGTGCGGAAGATTCCGGCGTGATATATTCGTTTTTAACGTAAGTATCATTGTGGGGATTATATATGCTGACACCGTTCATGAGTATGTACGGAATATTTATATCCAGTGCGGAAGTAATAGGCTTTGCGGAATATACCGACCGTGCCGTTGCAAAAGTAAAATACATACCCTGTCCGATAAGTGCATTGATGTTTTTCACGGTAAAATCAGACAATCCGGCGTTATTGTCAAGGAGAGTACCGTCAAGGTCTGAAATATAGAGCTTTTTAATAAAATCACCTCCGGATAGCAATAGAACTATTATAGCATAAATTTTTAAAAAAATAAAGTGCTTGTATAAAACATCTCAAATTTTTGTCACACCTCACAAAAAAAGTACAGCATAATGTACGTTATGACTAATCAGATTTCGGATTCATAATAACCATTGACAAGAAAAAAAATATCCGCATACAGTCTGCACCATATGCGGATTATATTTATTTTTCATCAATGTCAACGTCTTCTTCGTATTCTAGAACATCTGCGGGCTGACAGTTAAGTTCACGGCAGATAGCATTCAGTGTTGAAAAACGTATCGCATTAACCTTGCCTGTTTTGAGTTTTGAGAGGTTGACGTTGCTTACACCTACACGGTCGCTTAGTTCGTTGAGACTTATCTTTCTGTCTGCCATAACCCTGTCAAGTCTTGAAATTATAGCCATATTATCACCTCATACTGTATCGTCGGATTCCTGCTGTAACTCTGCACCATAGCTGAATATATACACAAACACAAGTACAACAAGAACTACCAATGCCGTTGAAAGTATCGAAATACCGCCGATTAATATTGATACAACGCCGAAAGGTATAAATGAGTAAGCGAGTTTCTTCATAGCCGTAAGTACGTTTTCCTCAAAAGGTGACTGGCATACTTCAAGTGCCTTGCAGAGTTTAACAACAAACATGAGTATAACGTATATTGAAGCAATGAAAATAACCGCACCGAATCCAGTCACGCCGATAACGATTTTTGCCTGTTTTGCCGTAACCTTTTCTGCTGATAATGAAATATCAATGTTGTTGAAACCTTTTTCAGTCGGGTCTGCTTTTTCGTCAACGACAACATCAAATTCCGCACCGAAGAAATCTTTGTGTTCTGTTTCAAGTTCGCCAATGCTGAAAGCGTTGCTTTCGGTGTTGTATGAGATTCTGCCCTGAGCCGTACCGTCAAACTTTAAATCGTCTGCCGGAATGAAAAGGCATACGATAAGTGTGCATACAAGAAGCACGATTGCACAAGCAAGGGTAATGCCCTTAATGATTTTTGAGATGATACGTCCGACTTTGCCCACGTTGTTGATTTTTGATGTGATTTCGTTTTTCATAATGAAAACCCTCCGTTAAAAAATATTTTTTTGTTTTTTGCATTGCTTTATCTTATGCTATGATTATAGCACAGGTTTTTACGTTTGTCAATAGAATTTTAATGTTTATCGTTAAATTTGTACATCTGCACAAAAGACAAGCCCATGAGGATATATTTCCCTGTACATAAGTAACGATAATTTTTTATCGTTTATCATTAAAATACAGTTTTCTTTTTCTGTAAAAAAATATTTTCAGAATATTGAAATAATTCCGGAATAATGTTATAATATCTTTAATACACACCCATAAAACACGAAAGGACATTAAACGGTCATGAAAAAAAGATTAACAACACTCATTACAGCTTCAGCACTTGCGGTAACTTTCACCGCCTGCGGAGACAAGAAGAAAAGTTCAAATGAATATGTACAGTCAACTTTCAACACACAGGCACGCACCAGTGCAGACATTAAAAACACCTCTCCGGAAACTACAGAGGAAATAACTGAAGAACCTACTACACTTCATGTCAGTCCGATAGAGACAGTTTCCGCTGAAGTCGGCACACAGTATACAGTTGACAAGGTTATACCAAAAACTGACGGAAAAAATACCGTTAAAATCCCCCTTGAAGAGTTCATAGAAGACGGCGATATTATAAAGTCTTTCACATTCGTGATATACTCCGGAGACGGTCTTGATATAGGACAGTTCAAAGGCGGTTGTGGTATTTCCGTAACAGAAGACTACCCCTCAGACGATGAGGGCTGGTATCAGTCGCCGGACTTCACAGCCTCAACGCAAGGCACTTACGGCGAAATAAAATGGGACGTTCCGGCAGATGTGAGCAAGTGCGTATCAGCAGACGGTGAAGTGCTTTTCGGCTACTGGTGGGGAAACGCTTCCAGTGTAAAAGTTGAAAACGTAATATGCACATACACACGCACAAGGGATTTATCTGTTGACGGTACTGTTTCAAAGGAAGTCGGCGAGAGTATAGGTTTCAATGACACTGAAAATATGCTGAAAATAAAGACAGCAGACTTTATGCCGGAAAATACCGTGCCACAGCTTGTTACCTTTAATATAAGCTCGTCCGGAGGATTCGGAAAGTTTACCGGTGCTTACGGCTATAAGTCATCTGCCGGAAACTACCTCTCCCCCGATACGTCGGTTTTCACGGACAGCTCAAGCCTGTCACTGACGTGGTTTGTGCCTCAGAAAGCTAAAAATCTTATTACAGAAAACGGTGAAATTATGTTAGGTTACTGGTGGAGTGAACAACCCGAAATGACCCTTGATTCCATAGAAGTAAAATACAGTATCGGAAACGGCACGCCGTCTGTCACTGCCGAAAAGTCCGAACTCGACAAGGAAGACCCAGTGGCAGAAAAAAACACCAAGAAAACTACTGAAGAAAGTTCAACAGAAAGTACAAACGAAAATACAGGAGAGTTCCGCACGCCTGCTCAGATTGTCAAGGAAATAAATGTAGGCTGGAATCTCGGAAACTCTTTCGACTGCTATGATAATACTTTCACTAAAGTCTCAACTGAAACTTCATGGGGCAACACCAAAACTACAGAAGAAATTATCAAGGGCGTAAAGGACGCAGGTTTCAATGCAATAAGAATACCTGTTACATGGGGCGAACACATGGACGAAAACAATATTATTCAGTCTGAATGGCTCGACCGTGTGCAAGAAGTAGTTGACTATGCCTACAATAATGATATGTTCGTAATTATCAATATGCACCACGACGACTATATATGGTTCAATCCGACTGAAGCAGAATATCCGCAAGACAGCGAAAAACTCAAAGCTATATGGAAACAGATTTCTGAAAGATTCATTGATTACGATGACAGGCTTTTATTTGAGGGCATGAACGAACCCCGAACTATTGACAGCGAAAAGGAATGGCAGGGCGGTACTCCCGAAGAAAGAGCCGTTATAAATAAGTATGAGCAGGATTTCATTGATACTGTACGTGCTACCGGCGGTAACAACGCTGAAAGAACTCTCGTTATAACTTCATATGCCGCTTCTGCTGAAACAGTCGCCATTGACGATATAACTATTCCTGACGACAAAAATATTATAGTTTCGGTACACTATTATGCTCCTTGGAAGTTCTCGGAGGGTATCGACAGCATTTTCACTGACGAGGGCAAAAACGAACTTGATAACAAATTCGCTGAACTCAAGGAAAAATTCATTGACAAGGGTATTCCCATTATTATAGGAGAGTTCGGCTGTGTTAATGCTACCGACAACGCCACACGTGCGGAATATTACGACTATTATATATCTTCCGCAGGTGCAAACGGCATAAAGTGCTTTGTCTGGGATAACGGAAAGTCTTCCGGCGAGTCAAGCTTCGGTCTCTTTAACCGCAATAAACTCTCATGGAATGAGGAAATACTCAACGGCATTATAAGAACGGCTGAATAACATAAAAAACACCGCAGGAATATTTTTATCCTGTGGTGTTTTGTTTGTATAATAAATTACATAGTAAACTGAAAAAAGAAAGGTTGCGTAACCGTCTGGCTACACAACCTTTACTTAATTATGCATTTTTTCTTTTACGTCTGCTAAAGACTGCTGTGATTAATGCACCGCCTGTGATTATCATACCGACTACAGTATATGGAACTGTTCCGCTTCCGCCTGTGCTTGGCATTTTAACGCCCTCGTCATAAGTAGATGTCGGCGTATTTCTTACGGTTATCGTTCCGCCTGTATTTGTGATATAATATTCGTCGAAAGTACCGTCGTAATCGTACGTTGCTTCATAGCCGGAAACAGGCACTTCCTCAATCCAGTAGTAGTATGCGCTTCCGCTAGAGTCGCTTACTGGGAGGTCCGTGATTGTCTTTTCCCAACCCTCGCTGTACTTTACGTCAACAGAATAGTATTCTTTTCCGTCTTCTTTAATCCATGTAGGCTCTTCGGCTAACAGATAGGATACGCTGTCCATTGTGAGACTAAGAGGTGCTAATGATGCTCCGCTTGCTCCGTCTTTAAGTACAATTGTATAGTTACCAGCATTCATAGCATTAAAGTTAATCTTATCATATGTTCTTGTAAAATTTGTTAGTGTTAATGTATTTCCATCTAATGTTGCTTTAAAAGTGCCGTTCCATACTGAAACGCTATTGCTATTTAATGTAAAACCATCATTACCAATATTGATATAATATGTATCAGTAACATTCATATTTTCAATTACAATGCTTTCAATTCTAACAGCTGTATGCTCATCATTAAAATACATATATCCTGCATTAGCACTAATAGTACCAGTAATTCCTGCCGGTGCGCTTCCGTCGCTTATATTGACCGTGCAAGTACCCTCATTGTAGCCGTCTTTTGTAGCAGTAAATGTAACCTTGCCTGTTTCTGCATTTGGTTCAACAGTGAGTGTGCCGTTTTCGTATGTTACACCACTTGGCAAAGAATCATAAGTGATAGTTGCGTCACTTGGGTCTGCTGTAATCTGTACTGTCTGTGCTGTGTCGCCGATTACTACTGTACTTTGACTTGCCGAAACTGTAACAGAGGGAAGTTCTACAACGTGTACATGATATGATTTTTTTTCATTATTACCATAAGTAACTTTAAATCCAACATAAGCCTGTTCTGTTGTACCTGCATTACCTTTGCTTATAGTAAATGTTTTGTCACCTGTTTTATTTACAATTAAAGAATAAGTGTCATTTGATTCTATATTAATGTTCTTGTTTGATTCAAAGCTAAGTGACGAGTTTAATGGAACTTCAAAAGCATCTGCATTAGTCTGTGCCTTATCTGTAACATTTGTCCTTGAATTGCCATTAACAAGATAAAGAACAAAATTTGCATTTTCAACAACTTTTACTGCATATGTTGCTGATTTGCCGTCTTTACGGGTTGCCGTGATAGTAACAACTTCGTTGTCGGCAGTCAAATCTAAGCCTGTAACAAGACCTCTTTGGTCAACTTTTGCCTTAGTTTCGTCAGATGAAGTCCATGTGATTTCGCCATAGCTCGGAGAAACTCTTAACTGAAGCGGTTCGCCGCCTGCCTCAATTTCATCTCCGTCGCCTGTAATTGTCAGTGTATCGTCTTTATTGTAACCAACATTAATTGTTTTTGAAACTGTAAGCGGTACGCCGTTAACCTTGCAAGTAGCAGTGATTGTAGCTGTGCCTACATCATGAGCTGTGATATTGCCGTTGCTGTCGATTGAGATAATATCCGTATTACTGCTTGAATAGCTGATGTCAGTTATAGTATTGCCTTTAGGGTCTATGGTTGCCTTGTCTGTCTGACCTGCTGTCATTGTTTCGGGTACAACGAGCGAAATAGCAACAACGTTTACATCAATTGTGATATTTTCGTTTCCTGCCTTTACGGTAATTTCAGCCTTACCCGCTTCTAATGAGTGGATATTGCCGTTCGCATCGACCGTCGCAACTGCCTCATTGCTTGATTCAAATGTAGCATCGGTTCTGTTTGTTGTGAGCTTATAATCGTCGTTTGCACCCATAGTTATCGGACCGCTTGGTGAAACTTTAAGTGTAAGCGGTAAATCATCCTTGTTAGGAGCAGTAGTGCTTCTCCAGATTTTTACCTTAACACCGCTGTTGTTTGTGCTGTGGTTTACATCGTCGTTCCAGTCTTTCTTGACCGTAATCGAAACAGACCTTGTATTTGTTACCGCAAAAGTGATTTTTCCGTCTTTTTCTTTAGGCTCTCCAATAGTACAGGTATAGCCATTAATCGGAGTTTCCTCTATCGTATAGGAGTAAGGTTTTCCGTCGGGACTTTTTGCAGGAAGATTTGCATATTTGAGAGTCCATGTATCGCCGTTTTTAACAATATCGCCGTCAAGATCTGCAAGTACTTCTTCCCATGCTTTATTGTCTGTTGAGCGGTAAATAGTGAAGTCAAGCTTCGCTCTTAAATCTGCGTCTTTTTCTGCGTCATCGTTTTTCCATGTCTTTGTGATTTCGATTTCTGTTGTCGGAGGATTATACTTATTCTTTACAACAACCGCCTCTGGACTTAAAGCAGTCTGTGAATTGTTGCTGTATGAAACTTCCCAGTCAGCGAGATTCTCATTCTCAACTTCTTCAACGCTTAATTTTACATCTGTATCAAAACCGCTCGGCAGGTCGATAACTTTTGTCCAGTCGCCATTGCCTGTGATTTCGTAAGTAGCTGCTTCGTCTGCGTTGTCTGTGAATGTTCCGTCTGCTTTGAGATATGATTTTGGTGTGTAGTATTTTTCAATCGCATTGTAATAAGCATTTGCGATAGCTGTATAACCATCTTCATTTGGATGACAACCATCATTTCTGATATAATTATCAGTAACAACACTGCAAATATCTACATAGTAAACATTATCAGTTGTATTTCCATCAGCGTATGATTTTATTTTTGCATTATAATCATCAATTATTCCATTTGGAATTGCTCCGTCATTGTCACTATAATTGCTAAGCCAATTCCACCATTGACCAGCCTCTGTAACACCGCTAATTCCGTCTTTGTAGAAGTCAAAATGCGGAATACTGCCTACAAAGATTACAGCATTTGGAGCCTGTGTTTGGATTTCTCCAATGCAAGCTTCAAATCTATCATATACACCTTTTGCATCACCTTTAACAGAACTACCACTTTGATGTATATCATTTGTACCGCCGATAAAGCAAATAATATCTGTATCTGCCGGAATATCTGTACTTACTCTTTTTCTGAACCCGTCATTTTCATTGCCTATCTGTTGTCCACTTTCACCCTTATTAAAGTTCCAAACTGGAGAGCCATTAGTAATAGTATAATTATTACTTGTTAAAAGATTAATCAACTTTGAAGGATAATCCTTGCCATTTTTAGAGCAATTGGATTCAGAAGAGCCATATCCATCTGTAATGGAATCACCAAAACAAATCACTTTCAAGCCAGTCTTTGGAGCAGATTCGCCCTCTTTATAGAGCCTTACCTGAATGCTGTCCACAGGAGCGTCAATTAAAATATCGTTTTCGTTGTACCACTCTTTCTTGACAGTAATCGAAGGACGCTCGTTAGCGATAGTGTAAGCGTAGTTTGAACCTGTCTGAACACGAGTAACATTTGCGGTATACTTATCGCTGTCAGCTGCGATATTCACAGCAGTTTCAACAACATAGTACGCATACTCTTTTGTTGAATTTCCGTCAGTAGTTTCATCTGCATTGTCAAGAGGAAGTCCAGACCATACATTTGCCCAGTCGTTTTCCGCATTGAGAGTTACAGGATTATTGTATGATTCTTCGGGTTGATATACAACAGCACCTGCCTTTTTAAGCTCCTCTTCTGTCGGAGAATCGCTAAGCTCCTTTGAATTATCTACCTGATAGAGTGTTACTTCGATAGAGTCGGAACTATGAATATCGTTGCCGTCGCTCCATACCTTGTTTACGCTTACAGAAGCACTTACTGCATTAGGATTTTTGTTTGTTACAGTAATTTCACCTGTATTGTTATTAATCTTGAATGTAACACTTGTAACAAAGTTAGTGCCTGCCGGAAGCCCTGTTTCCTTTGCTGTAAAGCTTACGTATTTGCTGAGGTCAACTTCTTCAAGCTGTTCTGCTGTAATATCTGCAAACCAATTTTCTCTGTCAAGTTCAATCTTTCCAAAGAGTGACTGCGACTGTGCTCCGTTTGATTCAATTCCGAAAATCTCAACCTCGATTTTCTCTGTACCGATTTTTGTCGAATTTGCAGGAAGAACTTTATTTTCAGCATCTGTCCATACTTTATGAAGTCTGAGAGTTGTTGAGTTAGTAATCTCCACGTTTTCGTCGTTTTTATTTACTGCGTTGTTGACATAAGTCGGAAAATACTTACCTATTTCGCTAGCATCTTCTTTAAATGTAACTTCAACTTTGCCTGTTTCTTTGTCTGTTTCCTCATCTTTAACTACTTCATAGATTTCAGCCTGTCTGTATGCAGAAACAGTTTTTGAAGTTTCTGCATCTATAGTTTCATCAAGCATATAAAGTTCATCGTCGATTGTGTAGCCGATTTCCTTTACATAGTAGTAAATCGGAGTATTGCCGTGACCGTTCGGGAGGTTACGCCATACTGTTTCTGCTTTTGTGCTATACGGAACTACAGCAACAGAACTGAAATCATTATCCATGATACCGAGTTCGCTTGCCAAAACAGGCTTTGCATTATCTGGAATTTTAGATGAATTTGTATCAGACCACAAAAGTTGGAGAATAATTTTTGTATCTGATTCTGATAAATTTTCTTCATCAAAATTAACCCAGTCTTTTGTTACCTTAATGTCAATAAGTTCATTATTAGGAACATCAACAGTTACGCCTGTCTGTACCTGCATTACATTTGCAGTATCAAAGCCGTCTGGTTTTAATACAGAAGCAGATGACGGAATAGCATTGTATAAGAAATAGTGTTCAAATACGAAATTATCAAGGAAATCCGCATAATCAACATTATTATATTCTGTATCTCCTGTATTGACATACTTTAAAATAAGCTTTTTATAATCATCGGCAGAAAGACCGAGATTTGACCCCTCGTAACCGTCAGGAACTTTTGTTTCAATAAGCTTATAAATTACACCATCCTGAAGATTTACTTCATAAGCAGATGTGCCATCGAGTTGAATTTCAAAAGCATCTTCGGGAACAGTTTTTGAAGCATCTTCGTACCATGTTACATTTTTGCTTTCAATATTCTTAGCATAAACCCAGCCTTTTCCGTCATTGGAATCCTCGCCGTAGTATGCAAGCACGAAATTAGCCTTAAGATTATTTACATTGTAGTCTGCAATGTTTACTTTCTGAATTTTCGGGAGTATAGTTGTTGAAATGCTTCCGTATGACTTAGCAATTTCAAAGTTGTTTACAATCTTTTCCTTTTCGGCAACGTTACTCTCTGTTTCGAGACGAGCCTTGTTTTTCATGGAAATCTTATCGCCTGCCGGAGGTGTCATACCGCTTTCCATAACAGGATAAATTCCGCCCTGCATTGATGTACTCTTACAGCCCTGCTTAACTGACGGAGTATTTTCGTTTGCAATCAACTTATATGTGTATTCGATTGAAATATGTGTGGAGTCGGGTACATTGAGTTCAAGAGTAGCCGTACCCTCTTTTGCATCCGCACCGTTCTTGAATACGAAATTATACTGATTTGACTGAAGTTTTGTCTTGTTTCCGTTTGCGTCGTAAGCATAGACATTAAGCGAATTAAGCAGAACATCAATCAAGTTACTTCCATTTGTTGTTGTGGGGTTATGAACCTGATTTCTGTGAGATTTACAGTCCATACGGTCTATAGTATAGCTTATTGTATCGAAAACGTCTGTTATACGTACTGTCGAGCCGTTTGAGAGAGTTTTTGCGTCGGGGTTTACGTCGATTGTGTACTTAACCTGTCCCGGAATCCGAGTTTCTGCAAAATCTTTGCTGATGAGATTGTCGGGCTTTTTGATTACAAGTGTATTTTCATCTTTTGTATTTAAGTAATTTCCGTTTCCGTCATACTTTTTAGCTTCATTTACAATTGAGAAAGTACCGTTTGCAATCTTTTCTTCAAGCTTATCCTTTTCAATCTTGATACTATATGACACGCCTACCGATGCTTGTTTGTTACTTCTATTTACTGAACCAAGTGTAAGAGTTCGAGTAACTTCATCATAAACATATAAACCTGTTGGTTTTGCATCACCATCATCAAGAATACCGGCAAATATATTAGAAGTGTTTGTATTTCGTGTAGTCTCATTTTGCCAACCGCCAAAATATGCTCCCCATTCAGCCTTATTCAAATAACCATTAGCCTCAGGCGGTGCTACAAATGGTGCAATAATATACATCATCGGAGCAGCATAATAGCCTTTAGCAATTGGGTGATTTGAACTACCATTTACATAGCCGTTTGTCCAATACGTATCATCTGGATTCATACCAGCTTCAAAAGACAATTTTTTTATATTATCATAGGTAGCAAATTGACCTGTTTCAGTAGTAGACTTAACTTCCTCGACCAATGAAAAGCCTTCGGGAAGTTTATCTACAAGCGGACGCATTTCATTCTTTGTAAATTCAATTACATAGTTGAATACATAATACTGATTGCCGTCGCTGAGTGTATAGAGATACTGTTCAAGGTCTGTTGAATCAATTGATTCAATCTTGTTTGCATGGCTGTCTACAGCATACTTGTCAATACCTTTGTTGGGCTTGAATCTGTTGTCAACTGCACTGCCCGATATAGTAGAAACATACTTACCGTCAATTGCCTTTATCTGCTCTGTCTCGCCTGTTACACTTAAAGCATACATACCTGCGTCGCCGTAATTAAGCGGATATGTTGTTTCGTTTACAGTTACGGATTCCTCAACAAAACGATATTTATAATTTTCGTGTTCATATGTTATTGTGTTGTTGCTGTTTTCTATCGTGTCAAGATGTTTTGCAGGAAGTTTTGAAAGTTCAACACCTGAGGGTGAAACAGTGTAAGTTTTCCATTCAACAGTCGCTTTGCCATCATCAGAATCGTTGTTATTGCCAGATTTAGTAAATGTAACCTTGACCGGCTCGCCATTTACGTTATAATCATGCCATACGCTTTCACTGTCAGTTTTCTGCTGAAGTACCAGTGTTACGCTGTCGGCTCTTTTTTCAGACTTGCTGTATTCTTTCTCGTCGCCTGTATCGTATGACCAGTTTTTCTGCGGAGAAGCACTTGTTTCAGGACTTGGGTAATAAGTATTTTTTACTATAGCCGTACCGCTCTTGTCCAGCGAACTGCTATTATCTATCTGATAATATCCGCCATCAAGGTTAGGAGCAAGAACAGAACCAGACAGAGTTACATTCTTACCGTCGGTTGTTGTAAATCCGCACTCAACAACCCTGTACTTATATTTAACGAGCTTGCCGTCAACAACTTTCTGTACTTCCAAGTCTGACCATGAAACAGAACTGCTGTCGTTTGCCGAGATTGTTTTTTCAGAGCCTGCAACTGCTTCCCATACATCAGTAGTACCACCCTGTAGACTTCTTTCAAGTCTTAATGTAATGCTCTGGAGGGAAGTTTCAACCTTAGAATTTGCCGCTCTTAATTCTGCAAGAGATGAATATTCTTTATAATTATTACTACTATCAACCCATTTCTTTGAAGCTGTAATTGTGATGTTATCAGCTTTGTGATAAGTATTTGTGATTTCAACAGTTCCGTTTTGTTCATTAACACTATCATCGGTCTGGTAGTAGTTGCCTTTTTCGTCAACAAAAGTAACATTGTTGCCCGAGCCCTCTCTTGTAAGAGTTTTGCCGTCTTTCGTTGTAATTTTTATTTCAGACACACGGTACTGATATGTTACAAGATTGCCGTTAACAATTTCGGCTGTCGGGAAATTGCCGAGACTAGCATTACTCCAACTAGTAATTTCTATCTCTTTATAATTTGTCCAGTTTCCGCCATTTTCACCACTCTGAATCTGTACAGTAATAGACTTAACATCATTGCCTGAGCCTGTATCACCTGCCCAGTTTTTGTTAAGAGTTATGTCCTTTGTGGTGTAGTATGTGTTTGTAATCATGTTTCCGTTTTCGCTCTTAACAATAATGCTACCGTCGCCTAATTTAATGTATGTTTTATCGCCGAACTGATTACTAGCTGTAGTAGTATCATTAATGCTGTACTCATGAACAGTATAATTATCATAAGTTACCACTGTGCCGTTGATTTCTCGGCTTGACGGAAGTGATTCAAACGTTTTATTTTGATTGAGTTCAAAGAGAATGCCGTTACCACTACTTGAAGCTACCGAATAATCAGCAGTTTCTACGAGTTTATAGTTACCTTCAGTACCTGCAACATAATATGTTTTGCCGTCATTGCCTCTAGCTGTAACATAAACATAAACCTTACTAATGCTGTCAAGCTTGTTGTTCCAACTTTTTTGTACATAGTACTTGGTATTATTGGAATTCGGATTTTGGCGTGTAATTGTTACGCCTACCTCTCCAGGACCAACACCAAACGAACCGCTACCACTATTAGTAATATTATATGTTATTTTGCCGTCTGTGTACTGTGAATCATCAGTTACTGCTGGAAGTGTTACAACAGTATCATATTCAAGTACAATATAATGCTCATCAACATTAAAATTTTCGCCAAATGTTATATCAGCACCATTTATAGTAATATTACTCTTATCTGTTATTTCTTTTTTATTATCATTTTCAGTCTTCTTAGTATATAATTTAACATTTTTTATTTCAGAAGAGCAACCATCTGGCACGCTAAAAGTATCATCAAAAGACTTGCCTGCAAATCCATTATCACTTATAAGAACTACAGTCCAGTGTGAAGTTACTTCCTTTGCACTGTTTGCAGTAAATGTTTCAGTTGCATTGGCAACAGTTTTAGTAAATTTATTTCTTATTCCGTCAACTTTTACTTTAACTGTTTTTGATACAACAGGTGTGTCTTTTGGATTATCAAGTTCAATGCTATTTTCTGATTCTGTATCGTCATTTTGTGGTGTTGCCTTAGTAGTATATGTAAATGCAACTTTTGTAGGAGTGTCATTCCCTTTTGCTTTAAAAGACATAACATTATCATTAAAATCTATATAACTTTCTGCACCATTATAAGACCAATCAGTATACTTACTACCAATATATGTAAATTTAAAATCATTAAGCGACTTTCCTCTAAAAGCCTCATCTTTCAGCTTATAGCCGTCAAGTGTCATATCTTCTTCAGCTTCAACTGTAACAGTCCATGTAATAAGACCGGTATCCGGATTATAGCTACCTGACTTTGTGAGGGAATACATATCCCCTTCATTTTTATATGGAGGGTTATCAGTCTTTGTGTCTATAGTAATGTTGTTCTTTTTGAGAGTAGCTGTATTGCTGTTTTTATGTATCCATTGGTCGTACTGATTTTTTTCGCTGAAATTAGCATTTGTTGAATATGTAATTGTAAGCGGATATGTATACGAACTCATATTGCTGGGAAATGTAAGAGTAGTACCACTAGTGCCTGCATCTACTGTTTTATCGGAAGCATCTTTAACAACTATTGTTGCACCTACAAAATTATCGTCCTCAATAGTATATCCGCTAAGGTCGATTTTTGCTGTATTGTTTACTGTAATAGTCCAGTCGATTTTCTGTGTGTCATAGTTAGCCGTACCTTGTTTTGTGATTGTTGGCTTCGTAATATTCACACTGCTTGATGCACTTTTCTTTTCCTCGTTTTTATTATCCCTTACGCTAACTGTATTTCCTACATATTCATTAAACCTATCCCCGCTATAAGCAATATTTTCAACGGGAGTAGTATAACTAACTGTGATACTTTTTTCTGTTGTACTATTGAATGTGATTGTATCACTTCCATTATTCCATGCACCTGCACCGCTTGGTTCGATTATAAGATTGCTTGCCTTTGCGAACATCTCGTCAACCATAGTGTAGTCTTTAAGGTCAAGACCTTGATTATTTTCAAGTGTAATTGTCCATGTAACATCTTTACCGTCAGATGATACAGTACCATTTGATTTTGTTAAGCCACTCAGTGTTTTTTCTGGAAGCTTAAAATCAACTTTAATTTCTTCATTACCTACTTTAATTGAACCTTTTTCGCCTGCATCAGCGTTAGCACTTAATTCGCCAGCAAATTCTAACGCACCTACCGCTGTGCCATTTGATTCATTATTCAAATAACTTATATAATCTTGTGTTAATACTACATATGTGTATCCATTTTGAATATAATAATGTCCAGCAATAGCATTCTTATAATTAGTATCTATAACAGTATACTCTTCCATATTATCTTTAGGACGATCAAAAGTCACATCATAAGCTTTATTGTCTGTATCAACTATACTTATAGGAAAATAAAAATGTGCCTTTGAAGCATCATTAAAATTATTTACGTTATCAACTGTATAATTAACACCAAAGCCCAACTCAACAGAACCATTTGATAAATCTATTTCATTTCCAATACTGTCTCCGGCAGCATTTGTTACACTTACCTTAAACTCTCTACAATTTGACAAATCTATCGCATTACTTACAGTCTGGCTTGAATCATAATCACTATATTTAAGCTGTCTGGCGAGTATAGCACCACCTGGAGAACCGGCAGTCATACTATCAGCGTTTTCCATAAGTCCAAGAGGGACAAAAAACATGACAAGCATAGAAAGAGAAAGCAGAAACGCCAAGTATCTCTTTCTTTTCTTACTATCCTTAATATACTTATTTACAATGTTTCGGAATTTATTCATAAAAAGAATCTCCCCTCTGATTTATTAAAAAGAGCATCAAATGTGCTTTATAAGACTAGTACCATTATACTCTTTATATATATATTTGTCAAGTGATTGCATATATTTTTGTAACAATACGACAAAATTTCTGATTAAAATTAGTATTGTTTGCATAAAAGGATTTATATAATATATATAATTTTTTATCAGTTTATAAATTGTTTTTTGGAATATAAAACAAGACCTCCGCAAAAGCGGAAGTCTTGCAAGGAAATTAAATTGAATTAGTAAATAAGAGTTACAGAATCAAGACCGATTTCACCCCAGTAGCGGAAGATTGTAATCTTATCCTGAGGATTTGTAACGTCGATTTCAATAGTACACTCATCTGTGAGATTATCGTGATTGTAAGAATTCTGTACAGTCCAGTTGCCGAGTACTACTGCACCGCCACAGCCCCAGCCAACATTGCCGTCAAATTGAACAACAATCTTTTTTACTGATTTATAATCATAATCAGCAAGCGAGTATGATTCACCTAATGTTACATCTTTAAGAACAACTGTTTTAGCATCCTCTGAAACATCAGGAGTTGTTGTCACAGGAGTTGTTGTTGTTGTAGTTGCGGTAGTGGTGGTAGTTGTAGTTGTGGGTTTAGTAGTTGTGGTAGTAGGCTTAGCTGTAGTAGTAGTTGTTGTTGTTGTAGGTTTAGTAGTTGTGGTGGTAGTTGTAGTAGGTTTAGCTGTAGTAGTTGTTGTTGTAGTGGTAGTAGTTGTAGTTGGTTCAGTTGTAGTAGTTACAGTTGTTTTAGGTTCAGCATCACCTGTATAAAGGATAACCGACTGTAAATCAGTATCGCCGTACCATTTATAAAGTGAAAGTGAATTATAGTCTTTATCAAGAGCTACTGTAAGAGTATTGTTAACGATTGCAGAAGAATCATAATTATTTTGGAGTTCCCAGTTTCCGAATACTGCACAACCGCTCATGCCGTATGGAGGTTTGCAAGTAAATACGAATGATACAGCAGATACATTCTTGTATGCTGAAATATCATAGCTTTCGCCGATTTTAACATCATCAAGTACGATTGCAGAAGAATCAACAGGTGCAGTCTGTACAGGCTTTGCTGTAGTAGTTGTAGATGTAGTAGTTGTCGTTGATGTAGATGTTGTTGATTTAGATGTAGTAGTTGTAGTAGTTGTTGTTGCAGAAGTAGTTGAGGTAGTTGAAGCAGTTGTCACCTTAGTAGTTGATGTAGTAGTTACAGGCTTTTCTACCTTATTAACAGTACCATTGAAGTAAGTTTCAGTTAAAAGGTTTGCCCAGTGTTCACCCATACAGGAATAACCGTATTCATTCGGATGACAGCCGTCGTCAAGACCTGCTTTCATATCAACAACGCTGTTTATATCAGAAAAACAGATGTTTGCACCCTCTGCCTGTTTTTCAGCAACAAGAGCCTGAACATAGCTGTTATAATAGTCTACAGATTCCTGAACTACATCAGCAAATCCCTCTGGGTCACTGCTATGGGAAACGCCTTTTTTCCATTCATAAGAACCGAGCCAATCATAACGGATTTCTGTATCAATATCCGGAATTGAAGCAAGATAGAGCATTTCGCCCTCGTCGCTTACATAAGGAAGAATCTTATCAACAAGTTCTTCAAGCCTTTCTTCTATTCCGTCAAGCTGACAGTCAAGCAAGTCGTTAGTACCAATCTGGAGCATAACAATATCAGGGTCATAAGCTTCAAGCATATTACCGCTTGCACTGCCATTATAATATGTATTATTGAATATAGTTTCTTGAATACCGCTTCTTCCGCCTGTTGCTTGAATGGCATAACCGCTGTATCCTGCGTGCTGAGGGTCATAATTGATATTAGTACCGTTCCAATTGTATGTTGAATTGTTTGACCAGCTGTTGTTTGGACCTACCATATCAATATTGGTAATACCATTCTGCTGAAGATAATACTGAAAATATTTACGATAGCCATTATCACCATTAATGTAGCCATGAGTAATAGAATCGCCCACTGCAAGAATCTTAACAGGTTCATCAGAAGAAACTTCTGTTGCATAAGCCGATACACATGACAAAGGCATCATACTTACTGCCATAAAAGTTGCCGTTAAAACAGCAATAGACTTATTACGTTTCATTAAAAATTACTTCCTTTCAAAAAATTAATATTTCGCCCAATTCCATTTCACATATCATTTAAGACGTCTTTATATACATGAAAAATTTAACTTCTGTTAATATTATAGTCAAATATTACTAAAAAGTCAAGGGGATGTTGAATTGTTAACATTTATTTTACATTTTTTGTTTTAAAGAAACAAATTTATACATTTTGTAACATATCGGGCTTTCTTAGCTTTAATTTTTATTATAGATTTCAATTAATGATACAAACAAAAAAGCGATTACTGCTCTTTTATTATATAAAGACAGCTAAAATCAGACTTTTCGAATACCTGTATACATATTGTATATCCTTGATTATTTATAATAAAATATTATATAGATATAGTTATTTAAAAACACATTGTTTGTACAATAACAGTAAAATATTTTTTATTGATATATTGTATGACAAAATCATACTTAACAAACCAAAAACTGCAATTATAAAACTGAATACCTATTAATATAAATCCGCTAGTGTAACTGCATTGCTGATAGCATAAACTACGACAAAAAAGGCTGTGTAACCAAGCAGTTACATAGCCTTTATATTATTACTCGTCTTTTACAGGCGGTATTTTCATATTCAGTCACAATATACTATTGCTATAACTGTTATATTGTCGGTGCTGTTATTTTCAAGTGCCTTGCGTACAAGCAGACTGAGACGTTTGTGCAGACTTATAGGCATTTCAAGTATCTCCTCCATTTCAAGAGAAGAAACATAATCAGAAAGACCGTCCGTACATAATAAAAGAATATCGCCGTACTGCATACCGTCTTCTATGGGGACAATATCTATTTCCGGCACTGAGCCTATATTACCAAAAACGGGAAAAATAATATTCCGTCTTGCATGGGTTTTACGCTGTTCGGGGGTTATACTGCCTTCCTCATACATAAGCTGTACAAGGGACTGGTCACGTGAAATCTGATTTATTCTTCCTCCTCTGAATCTGTAAAGCCTTGAATCGCCGGAATTGAATGCCGTAATAGTACCGTCCACGCCGAAAAACAAACCGCACAGAGTTGCCTGCATATTATGCATATCGGGATTATTTACGCTGTATTCCGCAAGGGTATTGTGGACTTTCATAAGCGAATCACTCATATCTCCGGAAAAATCAATATCACGGACATATTCAAGGCACATACGTGAGGCAAATTCTCCGGATTTTTCACCGGAAACTCCGTCTGATACTGCCGTGATGAAAGGCGGTTCAAGTTTCTGCTCGGAAACTCCGGAATCAGCTACAGCCTTTCCGACAAGAAAAGCGTCCTCGTTGTGTGGCATTATGCCCTTGTCAGTAATTCCACAGCAATAATACATAAGTCAATCACCTTGTATTCTGTAAAGCTCCATGCCGTTGCGACAGGTTATGTCAAGCAGTTCCTGCACAGGTATTCCCTTTATTTCAGAGGCTTTTTCAGCAGTATAGGCAATCATGGAACTGTCACAGCGTTTTCCACGAAAAGGCACGGGCGACATATACGGACAGTCAGTTTCCATTAAAAGCCTGTCAAGAGGGACTGCCCCAAGCGAACGCACAGCTTTTTTTGAGTTTTTAAAGGTTATAACTCCGGTAAATCCTATATACATACCAAGCTTTACAATTTCAACCGCCGTCTCCGCTGAACCGCTGAAACAATGCACTACTCCGGCAGGACAGTATTTTTTCAGTATATTAAGGGTGTCTTCCGTTGCGTCACGGCTGTGAACTATCACAGGCATATCAAGCTCATTGGCAAGAATAACCTGTTTTTCAAATACCTCAATCTGCTTTTCACGGTCGTAACCGTCATAATGATAGTCAAGACCTATTTCGCCTATCGCCTTTGCTTTCGGGTTCTGCAAAACGGCATTACGTACTATATCTATATAGTCTGACGGAATATCTTCTATATTTTCGGGGTGAAATCCTGCTGAGGTGTATATATAGCCATACTTGTCCGCAAGCTGTGCATTTGCCTTTATATCTTCCGCACAGGTGGAAGCAAGCATGATGTACCTTACACCTTTTGCTGAAAGACCCGAAAGAAGTTCGTCACGGTCGCAGTCAAATGAACTGTCAGTATAATGTGAATGTGTATCAAAAATATTATGCATAATATCAGTCCTCAAAATAGTTAACTCTTACATCGTTAAGGAAAGATTCAGAGGGTATGAAATCATCGTTTGATGTTTCGCCGTCCATTATAATGAAGTTAGCTATTGAAGTGCCGTTTTCGAGCATATTTCTTATGCCGTACTGACGGTTTTTGTAGTCAACTGCCGTCACGTCTGTGTTTATCATGTTAATAATGCTGTCAAAACTTGTCTTGAAATTATCGGCTACACGCTTGCCGTCTGTCTGATTAACCATTGATGCGAGTATAGAGCTTGCTGTATATGCACGCTGTACTTCTCTGCCGTTAAACATAGGATATGTCACAAGAGTTTCAATCTGACGGCTGTTAAGGTATTCCTCACCGCCCTCTTTCTTGAATCCTGCAATATTCGGCTCAACAAAATAGGTAACTCCGCCGAGAATATCACATACTTTTCTGAATGATTCAGAATCAAACTTCATGTATCTGTCAACTGTTATGCCGAAAGTCTGATTGACAAAATTCACGGCTGCCTGAGCTCCTCCCCTGTCGTAAGAGTTCTGTATATGCTCCTGCTGACCGTCTATTATTGAAATTGTATTAGTAGGAATGCCGATAAACAGCAGTCTCTTTTCAACAGGCTTTGAACGCATGAGAACAAAGGTAGCAGAGCATTTCTGGTCGGGTTCATCAAGGATAAGCAGGATAGTGTGATTATCTTCTGCACTTACAGTAGCGGCGGCACGTGGCGTGGGTTCGTCAAGGGGTGCGGACTGACCGAAACCGAAATATCTGTATATTCCGAAAGCCCCACCTCCTACAATAAGCAGTCCGAAAAAAATTGTAAGCAGAAACGGCACGGCTATGCTTCCGCTTTTCTTTTTTGCCATAAAAAACAGCTCCTTTCATGATAGGTGAATAAAATTTTTACAGACCGGAAGATTTCCGGCAAAAATAAATTAAAATTTTTCGCTTGCAAAATTCAGCAAGTGTGATATAATATTATCAGGTGTAAAAAACATTTTTCAGAAGTGCTATCTCTTGACCTATAGTGCGTATGTCAGAATCCGACCTTTCAATTATATCTGATATTGTTTCCATACTGAAACTGTGTATTCTGCGACCGTTCTTATAGGCATAGTTCATTGTCTGAGAAGTACCCGAATACTGAACATCATTATTGATAAAAGCTATAACCGCTGAAGAATGGTCAACCATGTAATAATTCCGGTCACGGTAGACATTTACAGAACAGCTTCCAGAAACATTCTTTCCATAGACAATATCGGGATTTTCGTTTACACTCACAAGATAGTCGGCATTTTTTTCAATTTTGGCAAGTAAAGAGCGTTCTTCATCTGAAAGAAAAACAGCGTGCTTTAAAAAAGGCATTACCGCTATAAGCTTTATATTACTGTTTCTTGATTTCTTCATGAGGACATATTCAGCAGACCACAGGTCAGTACCGCTTGCAAGCCCGCTGATGAAATTTTCATAGCCTGCCTCTACAGCCATATCAATGTATCTGTAAAGCATAAGACGTACAGCAGAATATGTAATCACAGTATTATTCTTATATGGTGTTATCTTGTTCTTGCGGTGACCAGTTATACATACGGTTCTGCTTATATCCGGACTTACAGCAGACGGCGGAAAAACCTTTACGCCTGAAACAAGCGACTTCAAAAAAACAATCCCCTTCCGATAATTTATATCAATATTTCAGATTATAACATATCTTATTATATATTTCAAGACATTTTCCAGTATGAAAGAAAATTTTAGTGAACTTTTCACAAAAAAGACAGAAAGGATATGATGAAAATGAAACCATATTTGAAAAGGGCATGGGCAGAAGTTTCACTGAGCCGTCTCCGCAGAAATGTTGAAATCATAAAAAGCCTTAATTCTTCCGGTACAGAGATAATGGCAGTGGTAAAGGCTGACGCTTACGGTCACGGCGATGAACACATATGCAGATGTCTTGCTGAGGAGTGCGGAATAAAATATTTCGCTGTCTCTAATCTCGACGAGGCTATAGCAGTGCGTAATTTCTGTCCGGAAGCCGAGATACTTATTTTAGGATATACCCCTCCGGAATATGCCCACGAAATCTCACAGTACAATATCATTCAAGGCGTTGTTTCAGACGAGTATGCACGCAAGCTTGTACATAACACTCCTGCTCCGATAAGATGCCATATAAAGATTGACACGGGAATGGGCAGAATAGGCTTGAAACACGACACGCCGGAAGAATGTGCCGGAGAAATAGAAAACATGATGAAAATTGAAAAGCTCTCTGTCGAGGGTATATATACGCACTTTGCAGTAGCTGACAGCGATTCTCCCGACAACATAGCCTACACAGACTGGCAGGAAAAATTTATCTGTGATACATATGATATACTTGTCAGTCATGGTATAAATCTGCCCCATGTGCATTTCATGAACAGTGCGGCGACCTGTTACAGAAATACCCCTAAAAGCACTCTCTCACGTGCCGGAATCATCATGTACGGACTTCACCCCGATATAAGCCTTGACATTCCGGAGGGCATAGAGCCGATAATGTCCGTGAAAGCCGTCATATCACACGTCAAAACAGTAAACAAGGGCGACTGCATAAGTTACGGACGTACTTTCACTGCCGACCATGAAATGAAAATAGCTACTGTTACAGTGGGTTATGCTGACGGCTACCCCCGTCTCCTTTCCTCAAAGGGTGAGATACTCGTTCATGGCCAAAAGTGCAGAATAGTCGGCAGAGTATGCATGGACCAGCTAATGATTGACGTTTCAGACGTTGAGGTGCAGTCCGGTGATATTGTCACTCTTATCGGCACAGACGGCTCAGAATGCATAACCGCTGACGAACTGGCAAATCTTTATGGTACTATAGGCTATGAGGTGGTATGCGGAATTTCAAAGCGTGTGCCAAGAATCTATATCGACTGAAAGGAAGTGTTTAAATGACTTATGACGATTACAAAAGAGAACTCGACTTGATTGTTAGGCAGAACAACATCGAACTCGAACTTTATTCAATTATCGCCTGTATCATGCGTAGCTGTGAGAATATGAAAAAACTCGCTTTAAGAGAAGTTTCAAGTATGTCACAGAAAGCAGAATATCAGAAATCTTTTCAATCTGAAAAAGGCTTTGTTGACTTTATAATTGCTGATACAAGCTTTTCATCTGACGATTCTCCGCAGGAAGCCATAAAAAAAATATATGGCTGTATTGAAGCAAAAGCAATCTGTATAAATTTAAACAACACAAAATACGATAACCAGATTTCCAGTGAACTGAATAAATTTGGTAAACTTATATATACAAACGGTATTGAATGGCGGTACTATGAACTAGATAATAACAATGTAAAAAAGCTCACATGGTCAGTGCTACTAGGCAAATATTCAAATAAATCTATTGTCTGGTATGATAACGCTGAAACGCAATATGAAACTCTTATAAAAAATCTTAATGAAATTAAATGGAAGGGATAAATAAAAATGAAAAAAGCAATGACAATTTCCTATGAGGTGGGAAACAACCTCTATCTGAATCTCACAAACAAATGTCCATGTGCCTGCACTTTCTGTATAAGAAACTCGGCA
Source organism: Ruminococcus flavefaciens (assembly GCA_023667045.1). Classification (GTDB taxonomy): domain Bacteria; phylum Bacillota; class Clostridia; order Oscillospirales; family Ruminococcaceae; genus Ruminococcus; species Ruminococcus flavefaciens_AC. The sequence goes on from JAMPAU010000001.1 coordinate 1,007,866, forward strand.
GACGGTGCTTACGGTTCAGACCCGCTGTGGCTTGAACATGAACCGTCTTTCGACGAAATCATGGAAGACCTCCACAGCCGTGACCTTATGAAATACAATGAAATAGTTTTCTGCGGTTACGGTGAACCGACCTGCCGACTTGATACGGTTATAAAGGTTGCCGACGAACTCAGGGCTTTGCTTTTGCCTTACTGCCCGTTGCTCCGTATAAACACAAACGGTCTTTCTGACTTGGTAAACGGCAGACCTACCGCCGAAATCCTTTGTAATTTCATGGACATAATTTCTATAAGTCTCAACGCTGGCACAAAGGACGAATACATGAAAGTAACACGTCCTAAATATCCGGAGGCTTTTGAGGCTATGCAGAAATTCACCTCTGACTGTGTAAAGACCGGAAACGCTGAGGTCATAATGTCTGTCGTGGACGTTATACCGGCTGAACAGATTCAGGCATCAAGGGAAATCGCTGAAAGTCTCGGTGCTAAACTCCGTGTACGTGCCTTTGAGGAATAATTATGCAAAATGCACTGTTTTTCAGTGTGCTATTTGTGCATGATTTTTTTGATATGCTATGGAAAATCTCACCGCAATATGATATAATATATTGTTGGAAGAACTTTTACCCGTTCTCTGACAGTAATTTCAAGGAGCTGTACTTATGGAGAAAAAAGGAAAAATCATTATCGCTGTAAGTCTCACTGCAACGATTCTTGCTGTCGGTACGGCAGTTGTTACCGTTGAACTGTGCAGACGTATCTATGAAAAACACTATTTCACAGTAAGCAACTGATATTTATTTTAAAAGAAAGCTGGTTGTATAAAATGGAAATCAAATTCACAAAAGCAGAAACCCTTAAAGCTAAACCTGCTCCCGATGCAAAGCTTGGTTTCGGTCACATCTTTACAGACTATATGCTCATCATGCCTTACGATGAGGGACAGGGCTGGCACGACCCCGAAATAAAACCCTACGGCACTATTGAGCTTTCACCTGCCGCTATGTGTCTGCACTATGGTCAGACAGTCTTTGAGGGTCTTAAAGCCTACAGAACCGCTGACAATAAAGTACAGCTTTTCCGTCCGGAAGAAAATTTCAAGCGTCTCAACGTATCAAACCAGAGACTTGTTATTCCGGAACTCCCCGAAGACCTCGCTATGCAGTGCCTTATGGAACTCCTCAAAGTTGAAAAAGACTGGGTACCCTCAAAGGACGGCGAATCACTCTACATAAGACCTTTTATATTTGCTGTTGACCCGTTTCTTGGCGTTAAACCCGGCGCACAGTACTACTTCATGATAATCCTTTCACCGTCGGGTGCTTACTATGAGAGCGGTCTCAATCCGGTAAATATCTATGTTGAGAGCAAATATGTACGTGCTGTACGTGGCGGTATGGGATTCGCAAAGACAGGCGGTAACTATGCGGCTTCTCTTATCGGTCAGGACGAGGCACACAAGCAGAACTATTCTCAGGTGCTTTGGCTCGACGGCGTTGAACAGAAATACATCGAAGAAGTAGGTGCTATGAATATCTTCTTTGTTATCGACGGCAAGGTTGTTACTCCTATGTTGCAGGGAAGTATTCTTCCCGGTATCACAAGAAAGTCTGCTATCGAAGTATGCAAGTCAAAGGGCATAGAGGTTGAGGAGAGAAGAATCACTATACAGGAAATCGCCGACGCTTACGATGCAGGCAAGCTTGATGAAGTTTTTGGTACAGGTACAGCAGCAGTAATCTCACCTGTCGGTCATCTCAAATGGAACGACAAGGTAATGGAAATAAATGACAACAAGATAGGAAATATTTCCCAGATGTTGTATGATACAATGACAGGCATTCAGTGGGGCAAGATTGAAGATACTTTCAACTGGACTGTTGAAGTAAAATAACTGATAAAAGGGCGTGCTTTCGGGTACGCCTTTCTTATATCGTAAACCTTAGGAAACTTTTCTTAAAAAATCTCTGGTATATATTGACTTGTCTTGAAAAAAACGGTATAATTAGTATGTATGGCAATACAAATTAATCTTATATAATACTTTGGAGGTTTTTAAAATGAGCAGAGTTTATAACTTCAGTGCTGGTCCTGCCGTTCTTCCGGAAGAAGTTCTGGAAGAAGCAAGGGACGAAATGCTTGACTACAAGGGTACAGGTATGTCCGTTATGGAGATGTCACACCGTTCAAAAGCCTATGATACTATCATCAAAGAGGCAGAGCAGGATTTGCGTGACCTCATGAATATTCCCGACAACTACAAGGTTATATTCTTACAGGGCGGTGCTTCACTGCTCTTTGCCGGAGTTCCTATGAACCTCATGAAAAACGGCAAAGGTGCTTACATCATCACTGGTCAGTGGGCTAAGAAAGCATATCAAGAGGCTCAGAAATACGGCGAGGCTGTAGCTGTTGCTTCTTCTGCTGACAAAACATTCTCTTACATTCCGGACTGCTCAGACCTTGATATTCCGGAAGATGCAGACTATGTTTACATCTGCGAAAACAACACAATCTACGGCACAAAATTCAAGACACTCCCTAACACAAAGGGAAAGGAACTCGTGGCAGACGTTTCTTCATGCTTCCTTTCTGAACCCGTTGACGTTACAAAGTACGGCGTTATCTATGGCGGTGTACAGAAAAATGTAGGTCCTTCCGGCGTACAGATTGTTATTGTACGTGAAGACCTCATCGCTGACGGTCCTGCAAAGCCCTACACTCCCACTATGATGGACTGGAAAATACAGGCTGACAACGATTCACTCTATAATACTCCTCCCTGCTATGGTATCTACATCTGCGGTAAGGTATTCAAGTGGATTAAGAAAATGGGCGGTCTTGAAGCTATGAAAGCTCACAACGAAAAGAAAGCTAAAATCCTTTACGATTTCCTCGACGAGAGCAAGCTCTTTAAGGGTACTGTTGCTCCCGAAGACCGTTCACTCATGAATGTGCCGTTTGTTACAGGCAACGAAGAACTTGACAAGAAGTTTGTAGCTGAGGCTAAGTCTGCCGGCTTTGAAAACCTCAAAGGTCACAGAAGTGTCGGCGGTATGAGAGCTTCTATCTACAACGCTATGCCAATCGAGGGCGTTGAAAAGCTCGTTGAGTTCATGAAGAAGTTTGAAGAAGAAAACGCTTAATTATGTCGTTGATATTTGTTTTTTTCCTCATGGGCTGTGCATTTATGGCTTACGGCATATGGTAGAATAAAACAAAATATTCCAACAGACAATTTTCAACCGGCAGGGTTATCCCTGTCGTTGAATTTAAAAATAAAGGCACTGTCATGACAGCACCACTTGATTCAAGCATACCGAAAATGTATTTAAAGGATATTCCCAAATTTGATATAGGCGGAAAACTTACTGTTTCATTTTCCGGTGAAATTATACTGATTCTGTTTACTGTTGTTATGACAATATTCTATATCTCAGTTTAAGAAAGAGGTTTTTACAATGTACAATATCCAGACACTGAATAAAATTTCCGCAATCGGTACGGATATTTTCGACAAGAGCAAGTATGCCGTTTCTGATTCTCCGGAAAATCCCGACGCTATCATGGTAAGAAGTGCTAAAATGCACGATATGCAGTTTGGCGACAATCTCCTTGCTATCGCAAGAGCAGGTGCAGGCGTAAACAATATCCCTGTTGACCGCTGTGCAGAAGAGGGTATATGTGTATTCAATACTCCCGGTGCTAACTCAAATGCCGTTAAGGAACTCGCTATATGTGCGTTGCTCTTCTCGTCAAGAAAAATCACAGAGGCTGCCGAGTGGGCAAAATCTCTCAAAGGCACTGAAGACGCTCCTAAGACTGTTGAGGGCGGTAAGTCAAAGTTTGCAGGTCCTGAAATTCTCGGAAAAACTCTCGGTATTATCGGTCTCGGAGCTATCGGCGGAAAAATCGCTAACACTGCCGTTGCACTCGGTATGAAAGTTATCGGCTATGACCCGTATCTCTCTGTAAACAACGCTGTACTGCTTGATTCTTCTGTAAAGGTAGTTACAGACATCAACGACATCTACAAGAACAGCGATTATATCTCAATTCATATGCCTTATACCCCTCAGACAAAGAACACTATCGACACTGAACAAATCGCTATCATGAAAGACGGTGTACGTCTTATCAATCTCGCAAGAGGTGAACTCATCAACAGTGAGGCTGTAGTAAAGGCTATCGCTGACGGCAAGGTTGCTAAGTACGTTACAGACTTTGCAGACGACGTTGTTTTAGGTGCAGAAAATGTAATAGTTCTCCCACATCTTGGTGCTTCCACTCCGGAAAGTGAAGACAACTGTGCTGTTATGGCTGCAAACGAACTTATCGACTATATCGAAAACGGCAACATCAAGAACAGTGTAAATCTTCCTAACGCCTCAATGGACGCAACAGGTACTAAGGTTTGTGTTATCCACAAGAATGTGCCGTCCCTTATCTCTGCTATCACAAAGGCAGTAGGTGACGAGGGTCTCAACATCGAAAACATGGTGAACGCAAGCAAGAAAGATTTCGCATACACTATGATGGACGTTATCGGTGATGTTAACGAAGCTGTAGTTAATGACATAAAGGCTATCGAAGGCATTATCAGAGTAAGAGTTATCAAGTAATAAAACAATAAAAATCCGGTTCTTGACTGAGCCGGATTTATTTATACAAAAAAACCGCCGAGATACTATAACATATCTCGGCAGTTTTTTACTGAAAATTCCCCCTAGTTCACAGGCAGACGGTTTTATAAAGAATCCCCCTTAACAATAACTGAATTATTTTTCTTTCTTCTGTTTTCTATATTAAATAAAAACGTATTTCAGCTGTTAATGGTAAACCGTTAACGATATTATAACACACGTAATTTAAAAAGTCAAGAGTTTTTAATAGTTATTTAGACAAAAAAAAAAAAAATGATATTGGATTTTTGTATATTATATACATATCAAGCATTATTCCGTCGGAAAACGACAAATCTATACAACAAAAAGACTGCACGATATATGCAGTCTTTTTTTATTATGTTCAGCTTAATGTGACAGGCAAACCGTTTATTTCAATAGTGGGGTCGTCAATATCTATGAGCAGACAACGTCTTCCGTCAATAACGCTTGTACGTACTTTGTCGCTTGCGTCGGGTTTGATGTTGACAGTTATTCCGGCAGTGGTCATTACGGTTTTAGTCTCAACGAGATTTGAGGCTGTAAGAGGTGCGTCACCGCATACCTTCTCATAAACAGGCTCTACCATTTTAACACGTTCTTCCGGCACGCCTACATCGCTGAGGATTTCCTTCAGCTTTGAGTTGTCTATAACAGTCCTGTCTGTGTCGTTCTTGTTTTCCTCTACAACTTCCTGTATCTTCTCGTTGACGGATTTTATAACCATATAGTCGAGGTCTTCGCCGACTACGTTTTTAAGAATAGTCTGAAAATTAGCCTTTTCGTTTTCTGCCGACATCACAAAGGTACACCCTAAAACTTCCTCAATCATGGATATATTAGGGTCGTTTGCCTTTTTGGAGTAGTACATGACATGGTTTACGTCAGTGCTTCTGTTGCTGAAAACCGGATAAAGAAAACCGTCGCTTGCGGACTTGCTTATAATAAGCTCAGTGTTGAGTTTCTTGACTATTTCGTTGTTGAAAGAATCGAAAACAAAGCCGTCACTGCCGGTATTTACTGGGCAGACAGCAGTAAGTATGTATCTGTATATTTCGTCCTCACCGTCGGCGAACTCGTCGTTTTTATCTTTACGGCGTATTGTGTAACAGCAGTAGGCAGTAATCAATGCATAAGGACCTGCATAAACAAAGTTCTCAGCGATATGATTAACAAATGTCTCACAAGCCTGCTCGTCCTTGAGTTCAGATTTCAAGAGCTTATATAATATATCCTGTGGCTTGCCCTCGTCGTATGCTGTATTCGGAAACTCATACTCTACAAACGCCTTTCCGACGTTGGTATTTAGGACTTTTTTCAGCGTTTCACTATAAACGTCATGTTCTTCTGCCGGCATTGTAAGGCATGAATTGACATTATTGTAACGCACGTTCTTTTCAGCATCGACAAAAGCCGTCAAGATTCTTTCCATTATGAAAAAACCGCTCTTGTCGGAAAAATTCTTTTTGATTTCAGCCGTTTCTTTTTTATTCATTGTAATTTCCTCTCTTTACGGATAATATATATATTATAGCGTATTTACAAAAAAATTGCAAGCGGAATACTTGTACTTGTGAGTGAATATAATGTCACAAAGCTATTTTCAAGGAGGCTGTATATGGATTTCAGAATAAACAGGGAAACAGTACCCGTCAGCGAAAATATTTTTGACGGCGTTCAGGAACAGGGAGTAGAACTGGACTACATACTTCCCGACTATTACCCCGATATTTTCCGGCTTGTACGCTGTGAGGTTACGCCTGTAATAAGCGGTTACTCAGTAAACGGCGATAAACTTTCCTATGAACTCAGATGCGACATAAAAATACTCTATTGCAGTGAGGGCGGTTCGGCACTGCAATGCGTGACACAGAGACAGAACTTTTCAAAGACTGTTGAGTTAGGCAGAACAGGCGAAAACCTTACCGCAAGGCTTACCCCTAAGACAGACCATATAAATTTCCGTGCAGTAAACAAACGCCGTCTTGATTTAAGAGGTGCGGTCTCTGTAAAGATTTCCGTGAACGGCGAGACAAACCAAGAGGTTATATCGGACGCTTTCGGCATGAATATGCAGATTAAAAAGACCCCTGTGCGTTTTGCTTCAAAAAAAATAACCGCCGAAAAAACTTTGCAGTTAAGCGAAGAAATAGAAGTCCCGACCACACAACCGACGGTAATCAACATAATAAATACACGCTGTATTGTGCCGGAGTGCGAAAAGAAAATGATTTCCGGAAAACTTCTCGCCAAAGGTTCAGCCGAACTTAAACTTTTATACTCCTGCGACAAGGACGGCGGTGCTATAGAACCTATCTCTTTTTCAATGCCTTTCAGTCAGATTATCGACATAGACGGAATAGATGATACTTTCGACTGCACTGTTATTCCGGAAGTAGTAAGCTGTGACACAACTCCTACCGCCGACAAAAACGCCGAAAATCGTCTTATAAAGTGCGAGATAGAATTAAGACTTATATGCTGTGCCGTGAAAACCGCTTCCGTCATGCTCGGTACTGACGCTTTTTCAACTGTCTATCCATGCAGTGTGCTTGTATCAGAAATAAAAGCCGAACAGATACCGGTTATCTATGATGAGAGTTTCCGGCACTCCGCAAAAATCAGCGAGGGCGACAGCGTACCACAGACGATATATTCAATGTGGTGTACCCCGAAAAACATAAACACGAGACTTGCCGATGACGGAAATGCAGTAATAATAAGCGGTATGCTCACCTACTCTATGGCTTCACGGGATAACGCCGGAATGATTATCATGCCCGACAAAGATGAGGCTTTTGAGGAAACTATAAATCTCCCCGACAATATATCCGGCTGTACTGTCTCCGCTGAAATAAGCATAAGAGACGTTTCTTATAATATCTCGTCTGAGGGGATATTGTCGGCAAAGTCAGATATATCAGCCAAAATCTCTGTTTACAGTTGTTCTTCAATAACCGCCCTCACGGATATTTCTATTGACGAATCGGTAAAGAAACAGCGTGACGGAGACTATGCTATAAAGCTGTATTTCGGCGTTGAAAACGAAGAAGTATGGGATATAGCCAAAAGATACAGCACAAGCGTGAATGCAGTAATCGAGGAAAACGACCTTTCCGGTGACCGTCTTGAATCGGGCGGTATGTTGCTGATACCTATTGTTACATGATAAAAAAGGAGAAAGACATGGTTAAAGATATTTACACGAATATCGCTGAAAGAACCAACGGCGATATTTATATAGGCGTGGTAGGTCCTGTGCGTACCGGAAAATCAACTTTCATAAAACGCTTTATGGAGTCGCTTGTTATCCCAAACATAACAAGCGAGTTTAAGCGTGAACGTGCCATAGACGAACTGCCACAGTCCGCCGCCGGAAAGACTATCATGACCACTGAACCGAAATTTATTCCGGAAGACGCTGTTGAAGTAAGTCTGGGCAACGGTGCTACAATGAACGTCCGTTTAATAGACTGCGTGGGCTATATCGTGCCGAGTTCGCTGGGGTACATAGAAAACGAAATGCCACGAATGGTCATGACATCATGGTTTGATGAGGAAATACCTTTCAATATGGCAGCCGAAATAGGCACTCAGAAAGTAATCACCGACCACTCAACAATAGGACTGGTAGTTACTACCGACGGCACTATTTCGGATATTCCACGTGCTGAGTACGAAGAATGCGAAGAGCGTGTTATCCGTGAACTGAAAGAACTCGGCAAGCCTTTTGTTGTGGTTATGAATACTGTGAACCCGTCTTCACAGGAAGCTAAAAGCCTTGCCTCACGCTTAACCGACAGATACGACGCTAAGGTTATTCCGGTTAGCTGTCTTGACCTCGACGAAAATGACATACGTGAAATAATGAGGGAAATATTATTCTCCTTTCCGATTAAGGAAATAAATATCCGGACTGCACGCTGGATAAACTCTCTTGAAAAAGGTCACTGGCTTAAAACAGAAATCCTCGACTGCATAAGAACTTCCGCAAAGGATATAAAACTTGTCCGTGAGTCTGAAACGGCTGTGCAGTCAATGGCACAGTGTCCGCACATCATAAACGCCGAAATCTCAAATATGGACTTGGGAAACGGTTCTGTCACTATCACCGCCGAACTAGACAGCAGTCTTTTCTATAAGATTCTTGGCGAAACTACTGGTATTGAAATAGAAAGTGAAAGCGATTTAATGCCATTGCTTATGGAACTGAATGACATTCGCCGGAAGTATCAGCGTATAGAGCCGGCACTTGCGGAAGTAGAGGCGACAGGTTACGGAATAGTCATGCCGGAAATGCAGGAGCTGACCCTTGAAGAACCTAAAATTATAAAACAGGGCGGTAAATACGGCGTTAAACTAAAGGCAACCGCACCGTCGCTCCATATCATGAAAGCTAACATAAATACCACTGTAAGTCCCATTGTAGGCACGGAAAAGCAGTCGGAAGAATTGATTATGTATCTACTCGACGGTTTCGATGACAACCCTGCTAAAATATGGGAGAGTAATATTTTCGGGAAGTCTCTGCATGAACTTGTCAACGAGGGTATGCATAACAAGCTTTTCAAGATGCCTGTTGACGCAAGACTTAAATTACAGGAGACACTTGAACGTGTGATTAATGAGGGCTGTTCCGGACTTATATGCTTTATACTATGAATCCCATAAAAATATCCGGCTGAGAGTATATTTCAGCCGGACTTTTTTTACTGTTTTATTTCCTTTACCGTCTTGAGTGCGGAATTTATTGTCTTTTCGCTTATGCCTGTCTTTTTTGATACTGTCTCAACGACTTTCTTTTCCTGTCCGCTTTTTTCGAGTTCGTCAAGGGCTTTCTGACCTGCCTTTACTACTTTGTCAAGCGGAATATCCGGTAACTTTGCCATATTGCACACCTCCTGAAATCTTATAACTATATTATAGTTCAGATTGTGCGGTATGTCAATATTTACAAAAAAAATCCGTACCCACAAGAGTACGGTTCTGTTATTATTAAAGCTTGATTTCTTCTTTTTCTTCTACAGGGACACCTTCAACAGTAGAATCCTGAGCAATAGGCAGTACAACCGGCGGAACTCTTGAAGCATTTATATCAGCCCATAAACCTTTTATTGTCCTGTTTGTCCAGTTGAATAACAGACTGCTTGCTTTTCCGATAACACTGAAAATCCAGCAAATAGCACAAATAGGATATAATGCAACAGCTATTAATGCTGTGAGTATAACAGCCACTATATATGAAATAAACTTTACCAAACAAATCACCTCCATATAAAACGGATAACCTATATAACATTATAAAATATATATAACAAAAAGTCAATCAAGAAAATTAATGATTTTTCCGTTATATTTTTGTATATATTATACAAAAAAAAAAAAAAAAAAGATACGCATTTCGTCATATCATACAACTAACTAAAACAAAAAAATCGCACTCTATAAGAGTACGGTCTTTTTATTTCCTGTGATTCGCCCAGATATTTGTTACTTCATCTACAGATAATCCAGTTTGTAAAGATGTCTGTTGAATAGCTTCTGATTCAGATAAACCTTCTAAAATCAATTCGAGTATAAGTCTCATAATTTCTATAATTTTTATCATTGGAAACGGCATACAATTCACCTCTTTGATTATATTATAGCACACAACCATAAAAAAAGTAAATTGACAGGGCATACTAACTTTTACAGATATTATTGTGCATATTGTACAAAAAAAAAAAAAAAAAGATACATATATTTTGCATATTATACAATTAATCACAGCAAAAAAACCGCACTCCATAAGAGTACGGTCTTTTTTATTGCCCGAAAACTGTTTTATTCATTTCATGCTGTTTATTTTCCGTTTCACACCCCAAAATATAAAAACAGCACTCCACTGCAAACTATACAAAGCCAACTGCACTTATATAGGTGCAATTATATTATAAAACAAATTTATAATAATGTCAATACTTTTCCGACATTTTTCGATTGAAAAGTACAGAAATTATCTGAAAGGATTTGTTTATAATGAATAAGAAAATTGAATTGCAGGTAGGAAACAACATCAGGTATCTCCGTGAAAAAAACGGCAGAACGCAGGAATCACTCGCTGAACAGCTACAGCTGAACGGTTGCGACATAACAAGAAGTGCCGTTGCAAAGATTGAGGTAGGTCAGCGTCATCTTTATCCGGACGAAATCATTCTTATAAAAAAAATACTGAATGTTTCGTACGAGGAAATTTTCAGCATTCCGGAATAAAAACACAGCATTGTCTTCATAATTTTTCTATTGACAAAATATAGCAAGTGGGTTTATAATTAAGGTGGAGTATTATAAATTCTCAAATTATATATTTTATGGAGGAATTATGGACATTATCATTGTAGGATGCGGAAAAGTCGGCAGTACCCTTGCGGATATTCTAAGCGACGAACACAATGTTACAGTAATCGACGCAAGTGAAGGAAAAATAGAAAGCGTCGTGAACGACCATGATGTTATGGGGATTACCGGAAACTGCCTGCAAACAAGCATTTTAAAAGAAGCAAACGTTGACAAGACGGATATTTTCATTGCCGTGACAAACTCAGACGAGGTTAATATCCTTTCATGTCTTATCGCTAAGGAACTCAAGGCACGCCACTGTATAGCACGTGTGCGTAATCCGGAATTTGACAAACAGCTTGTTTTTATGCGTGAAAACCTCAAAATAAGCATGATGGTGAATCCCGACTACAACGCCGCCAACGAAATAGCAAAAGTACTGCGTTATCCGGAGGCTATCAATATTGAATCTTTCGCAAAGGGTCGTGTAGACCTCGCCGAAATCCGTATAACAAGCGGCAGTATTCTCGACGGCGTTGTACTCAATCACCTTTCAAAAAGACTTCGCCTTGACGTTCTTATATGTGCTGTACAGAGAGACAAGGAGATAATTATTCCGGACGGAAACTTCATGCTGAAAGCCGGCGATAAAATCCATATGACAGCCTCTCACAGTGCAATGGTTAAGTTTTTCAAGAGCATAAGTGCGGCATACCGTGAAAAACGTGTTAAATCGGCTGTTCTCATAGGGGGCGGACGTGTGGCATATCATCTTGCACAGCAGTTGATTGAAATGGGAATCAAAGTCAAGATTATTGAAATCGACTACAACAGATGTCTTGAACTCAGCCAGCGTTTAAACAAGGTAAATATTTCATGTGCCGACGGTACAGACCATGACGTTTTAGAGGGCGAGCGTGTATATGACGCTGACGCTGTAGTTACGCTGACCGGAATAGACGAGGAAAATATTTTACTCTCTCTGCTTGCAAAGAATAACGGCGTTGAAAAGGTAGTAACCAAAGTAAACCGCATGAATCTTATTCAGCTTTCTGACACGCTCTCGCTTGACAGTATCATATCGCCGAAGTCAATAACTGTCAATCAGATTCTGCAATATGTCCGTGCAAAACAAAACGCCAAAGGAAACAACATCACTACACTTTACCGCCTTGTCAATGACAAACTGGAGGCTATTGAGTTCGTTATACGTGATGACAAGCCTTATCTCAATACCCCCCTCAAAAAGCTTAAACTCAAAAAGGGCATACTCATTGCAAGCATAGTAAGAGGAAACGACCTTATCATACCTAAAGGTGACGACTGCCTTAAACTCAACGACAGCGTTGTTATTATCACCACAAACAAAGGTTTCAGCGACCTAAAGAATATTTTTGAATAAGGGAGTTGCTGGTACTGAACTATGAATTATAAGATGATTTTATATATTATGGGACAGATTCTGAAAGGCGTTGGGCTTTTCATGCTGTTGCCTATAATAGTGGGATTCATTTATGGTGAAGAACACGTTGTATCTTCATTCGGAATACCTTTTGCCGTACTCATGGTTATTTCTTTTATATTCACAATAAAAAAGCCAAAAGACAATTCTATTTTTTCAATGGAAGGCTTTGTGAGCGTTGCTGCGTCATGGATTATGATGTCAGTAATCGGTGCTTTTCCTTTTGTGATTTCCGGCGAAATACCGAAATTTACAGACGCTTTGTTTGAAACAGTCTCCGGCTTTACCACTACCGGTGCAACGATACTAAGCGATGTTGAATCAATGTCAAAATCATGCCTTTTCTGGAGAGCGTTCACCCACTGGATAGGCGGTATGGGAATACTTATGTTTGTGCTTGCGATAATGTCAAGCAATGACGCACGTGCAATGCATATGATGAGGGCAGAGTGTGCAGGACCAAAAGCCGGAAAACTTGTCTCAAAGTCGAGATTTTCCGCACGTATACTTTATGGTATATATATATCGCTTACTGTCCTTGAAATGATAATGCTTCTTCTCGGTGGTATGCCCCTGTATGATGCAATAATCCATGCCTGCTCATCTGCCGGAACAGGCGGTTTTTCAATATGGGGAGACAGCATAGCACACTACAACAGCCTTTACATTGAAATGGTAATCGCAGTATTTATAATACTTTTCGGTATAAATTTCAATCTTTACTACTATATGCTGATAAAAAAATTCTCTCTGGCATTCAAGAACGAGGAAGTAAGAACATACTTCGGCGTTATCATAACCGCAACCGTTCTCATTACGCTGAATACAATTAAAATCTTTGATTCAGCAGGCGAGGCTCTTAGGCACTCATTCTTCATGGTAGCCTCTGCAATAACATCAGCAGGATTCGCTACTACTGATACCTCACAGTTTCCGGTATTCTCACAGACACTGCTTACTCTGCTTATGTTTGTCGGCTCGTGTGCAGGCTCTACCGGTGGCGGTATGAAAGTTTCAAGAATACTGATACTTTTCAAGACAGGAATAAAAGAACTCAAATACATTGTGAATCCCCGTGCTGTAGCTACTGTGAAAATGGACGGAAAACCAGTTGAAAATGATGTAGTGCGAGGTGTTTCGTCGTATTTTATACTTTTCATGCTGATACTTGCGTTTTCACTTCTGCTTATTACGCTTGACAACTATTCTATTGAAGAATCTGCTTCTGCCGTAATAACCTGCATGAATAATATTGGTTTCGGCGTGGGACGTTTCAGTACTTCCGGCAATCTAGGCGGTCTGAATGCCTTTTCAAAAATAGTCCTTTCCTTTGATATGCTGATAGGAAGACTTGAAATTTATCCGCTTATAATGCTCTTTGCAGTAAAAAAACACTGATTAATGAAATATGGTAAAAAATCATATTCGTTACTGCCTGTATCACAGAGACTATGAAAGGAGAAAGGATTAGGGGTAATCATTCCACCTATGATAAGGGATTGCTTAGTACCCTCTATAACCTGTAAACAATCAGGAATTAAAAGTGCAAAGTCAATTCAGCAGACAACTAAGCAAAGAATCCAAAGGAGGAATATATGAAAACAAAATCACAAAAAATAATATCTGTCTTTCTGAGCCTGCTCATGACTTTCATGTGCCTTAACGTCTCGGTTGCAAATGCCGACTTTAAACTGCCCGAAAAAGTAAATGCCACTTCAAGAATGATGCTCTATTTCAAGGCTGTAGAGGCTTCTGCCGGACAGGACATACAAATAGATATGTACGCCTCAAACATGATAGCAATGAAAAGCTTGGAAAATCTACGTATCACTATTCCAAACGGCTTTGAAGTTATCGGCATGGACCAGACCTCTCCCGCATTCAACGGCACTGTTACCTATGAACTCAAAGACAATTATCTTAATTTCAATATATCAAGCAACGGTACTATCAATGCAGACGAAAAAGTAACTTCCGTATATATACACGTATCGGAAAACTGCACAGCCGGAAAACACGACTTCCAATGGTCTACATCGTCTCTTGACTGCACCACCGCTGACGGAAAAAATTATACCCCTACCCTTATATTTGGTCGTGTAACAGTGGGAGATTCTGTCGGTACTACAACTGCTCCCACACAGACAACAACTCAAACAACAACTACTACAGCAATATACCTTGAAACACTTGATTTAGAAATTGCTTCACTGCCAAATAAAACAGTTTATCAAATCGGCGAAGAATTAGACCTCTCCGGTATTCTGTACAGAATCACTCAAAAAATGTCTGACGGTACTAACGGTTCAACTGAAAAATCAGTTCAGACAGATACTTCAGAATTTGACAACACAAAAGCCGGAACTTATAAAATATATGCAAGCATAGAAATTGACGGCTTACGTGCTGAAACTTCCTTTGAGGTGACTGTAGAAGAACCTCAGACAACAACTACAACTACTATTACAGAAACAACCACCACTACAACTACTACAGTATCTGCATATATAGATATAACTATTAACTCTTATCCGACAAAAACCGCTTATACAGTCGGCGAGGAATTAGACCTTTCCGGCGGTATGTTCCAGTCTCAAGGTATGTGGGCAAACGGTGTACGCTTTGGCAACAGCCCGTCAAGAATGGAAAACAGCAGTAATGTAGATACTTCTGAATTTGACAGCACTAAAGCAGGTACTTACAAAATCTATATAAGAGTTTCGGAAGAAGACATGACCGCTGAAACTTTCTTTGAAGTGACCGTCACTGAGCCGGAAACCCTTGAAATTGTTATATCACATTATCCCAATAAAACTGCCTATATGGTCGGCGAAGAATTAGACCTTTCCGGCGGTTTATTCTACTACAAAAAATCAAACGCTCCTAACAGCATGGTATTCAGAATGCAAGACAGCGAATATGTAGATACTTCAGAGTTTGACAACACCAAAGTAGGAACATACAACATATTCATAAAAATAAATCAAGACGGTCTATATGATGAAACTTTCTTTGAAGTGACTGTTTCAGAACCTCAGACTACCACAACCACAGAAACAACTACAACAGAAACTACTAATACAACCGCCACAACTAAACATACATATAGTGTTTACTTTGTTGATGAAGAATCGGGACAGGCTGTTTCCGGCGTAAGATATAATATAGTTTCATACGACTATGCACACGACCTTGCACAGACTATACAGACTTCCGGCGAATCTCCGAAATCGTATGAGTTTATATCTGATACTGCATATGTGTCACTCACTTCACTTGAACAGGCTATACCGGACGGCTACTCTGTCTCCGACGGTGCTGACCGCTGGGAGCTTTCCGCTGAAAATCCGAATCTGACAGTATATCTCCGCAAATCTGAAAATACTACAATTCCTGCTCACATGGAAGTAATAATTGACTCATACCCCACTAAAACCGCATACACAGTCGGCGAAGAACTCGACCTATCTGGTGGTGCTTTCCATTCTGAAGGAACTGATTCAAACGGAAATGGTTTCAGCAGTGTCAACAACAATATGGAAAACAACGACAAAGTTGATACTTCTGAATTTGACAGCTCTAAAGCAGGAACTTACAGAATATATGTAAGAATGCAGTATGAAGAATTATCCGCCGAAAACTACTTTGAAGTGATTGTTTCGGAAAATACTGTAAATATCAGTCTTGGCGATGTAAACAAGGACGGATTAGTGGACGCTGTGGACTCAAGCCTTGTACTTACTGAATATGCCCTCCTATCAACAGGAAACGGCACAGGTGAATTTACAGACGAACAGAATACCCTCGCTGACCTAAACAAAGACGGTGAGGTAAATGCCTCCGACGCAACTTTAATATCCATGTACTATGCTTATCTCTCAACAGGAAGCGATACAAAAGACTCAATAGATGTATGGCTAGATAATATAGAATGAAAGAACTCCTGCATAATATGTATATGATAATAAAGACAAGATATAAAGTTTTTATTGTTACTTTTTTAATTGGCTTTATTACTCATGTATATATACTTGTTAATCTGATACCTAATCATGACGTAGTAAACTTCTTTTTTGAATATGGTGCAGATTTATCTTCTGGTCGCTGGGGACTTTATATAATCAGTCAACTTTCAGAGCCATATAATATTCCATGGATTAATGGAATTTTAACATTAGGATTATTCTCTATTTCGACATTATTTATTTTAGATATATTTAATATAAATAATATATTTCTGCAATATTTTACAGGTGGATTGATAATAAGCTTTCTTGCTCTTACACATACATTTTTTTATATGTTTACAAGTGCGTGTTATGGAATTGCATTTTTACTAAGTATATTAGCTGTTTTCTTTGTATCAAAAAATAATAAGATTAATTTTGCCATTGCTGTAGTATGCCTTATATTATCACTAAGCATATATCAAACTTATTTGTTTGTCACATCAAGTTTGCTTATTGTATACATGATGAAATGCATTCTGGAGAACAATAAAAATATCTTAAAAAATTCCCTAAAATATATATTATATCTGTTTATTTCAGTTGCTTTTTACTTAATAATTAATTTTTTATTCATGAAAGCATATAATATACAATTTAATGATTATTCTATCCAAGAACTTAATCATTCATGGAATCTGCTGTATTTTTTTAAAAGAATACCTTTAACTTATAAGCGTTTCATATTTGAAATAATTAAGGGATACGGTGCTATTATTTATTCCAAACAATCTGCTGTAATACATATAATCATGATAGCTATTGGAATGATTCTAAGCATTATAATTCTAAAAAAAACAAAAAAAGAATATTTTACTTTTCTTTGGATTTATGTTTCTATTGCCAATAAGCATAAACGGAAATACTATAGCTGTAACAAGCGGAGTAATGGGAAGAACTCTATATTCTTTTATTGCTATATATATTCTTTTCATTGTTATAATACAGAAATCAGAAAATATAAATATAACTACTCTGCTGAAAAAGCTAAAAATTAAATTATCATGGATTTCATGTATAATTATGAGTTGTATAATATTATTCAGCATAAAGTTTTCAAATGTAATATATATTCAAAAAGAAATATCTGTCAAAAATACTTACTCATTCTATACTTCACTTGTTACTCAGATAAAGTCAAATCTTGATTTTAATGAAGATACTAAAATCGCTATTATTGGTAGAACTAATAACAATATATGGCAAATGGAAGAATTTCCTTACATTAAATCAATAGGAATGATGAACAGCCCGGATTATATAAATATGTATTCCCGTGAAAAATATATAAAATATTTTATTGGCTTTGATGTTAAATTTGCAACATATGAAGAAAAGGAAATTATACAGGAATTACCAGAATTTAAAGAAATGAGTTGTTACCCATATTATAACTCTATGAAAACTATAGATGATTATATAGTGATTAAATTCAGTGATGCCGAAGAATAATATAATCTTTTAACACCTGTAACGCATATTACAGGTGTTTTTTTCTGAATAATGCATAAGTTATCCGCCGGAATTATCCTGTTTAATGGGGAAAATAACAAATCCGAAAAAAATCTTCTTTTTTTTCACAGAAACACTTGACAAGCTGTTTTTTTTTGGTTATAATATGTAAGTGTACTTTATATAAGTGCATAATTTTCTGGAAAAGGAGGAAGAATATGCCTACATTTAACCAGCTCGTTCGTAAGGGCAGAAAGGACCTGGAGGTTAAGTCCACAGCTCCGGCACTTCAGAAGGGCTACAATGCAAAGAAAAAGGTTCAGATTAACCAGAGCTCACCTCAGAAGAGAGGCGTTTGTACTGCTGTAAGAACTGCTACACCTAAGAAGCCTAACTCAGCTATGAGAAAAATCGCAAGAGTTAAGCTCACAAACGGTTACGAAGTTACTTCTTACATTCCGGGTATCGGACACAATCTTCAGGAACACAGCGTTGTTCTTATCAGAGGCGGACGTGTAAAGGATTTACCTGGTGTACGTTACCACATCATCAGAGGTACTCTCGATGCTCAGGGCGTTGCTAACCGTGGTCAGGCTCGTTCAAAATACGGTGCTAAGAGACCTAAGCAGAAGTAATTCAGCATTTCTTTCTGCATGACCTTATATGTCAGTAAACTGTAAATTAAAAAAATAGGATAACTACTACCGCTGGATAATGCGGAGATTTTATATATATAAAAATCCTCTGCATTGGCTCTGGCACACCTGACCGGTGAAGCATGTGCTCCCCTGTCGGAGCAGTAATCGGTAGGTTTGAGTACCTATGAATTCATGAATCTATGTGAAGGAGGGAAGCGAAAATGCCAAGAAGAGGTAATATCGCAAAGCGTGACGTATTACAGGACCCTGTATACAATTCAAAGCTTGTTACACGTCTCATTAACAACATAATGCTCGACGGTAAAAAGGGCGTTGCACAGAAAATTGTTTATGGTGCTTTTGAAATCGTAGCAGAAAAGACAGGCAAGGACGCTCTTGAAGTTTTTGAGCAGGCTATGGAAAACATTATGCCCCAGCTCGAAGTAAAGGCTCGTCGTCTCGGTGGTGCAACCTATCAGGTTCCTATGGAGGTAAGACCCGAAAGAAGACAGACTCTCGGTCTCAGATGGATTACTAAGTATTCCAGAGAGAGAAACGAAAAAACTATGAAAGAAAGACTTGCCGGTGAAATCCTCGACGCACTTAACGGCACAGGCGGTGCTTGCAAGAAGCGTGACGATACTCACAAGATGGCAGAGGCAAACAAGGCGTTTGCTCACTACCGTTGGTAAGAGTTTTGAAGGAGGATTATTATGTCAAGAGATTGCTCACTTGAAAATACAAGAAATATCGGCATAATGGCTCACATCGACGCAGGTAAGACCACCACCACAGAACGTATCCTCTACTACACTGGTGTTAATCATAAAATCGGTGAAACTCATGAGGGTAGCGCAACTATGGACTGGATGGCTCAGGAACAGGAAAGAGGTATCACAATTACTTCTGCTGCTACTACTTGCTATTGGGCTGGTCACAGACTTAACATTATCGACACTCCTGGTCACGTTGACTTTACAGTTGAGGTTGAGCGTTCACTCCGTGTACTCGACGGCTCTGTAACAGTTCTCTGTGCAAAGGGCGGTGTTGAGCCACAGTCTGAAACCGTTTGGAGACAGGCTGATAACTATAAAGTACCCCGTATGGCTTATGTAAATAAGATGGATATTATGGGTGCTGACTTCTATCGTGTTGTAGACATGATGAAGGACAGACTTAAGTGTAATGCTGTTCCGATTCAGCTTCCTATCGGTGCTGAAGACGATTTCAAGGGAATCATCGACCTCGTTGAAATGAAAGCTTACATTTATTACGATGACCTCGGAAAAGACATTCGTGTTGAAGATATTCCGGAAGATATGGCTGAAAAGGCACAGCAGTATCATGATGATATGGTTGAGCACGTTGCCGAAATGGACGAAGAACTTATGATGAAGTATCTTGACGGTGAAGAACTCACTCAAGAAGAAATCAAGGCTTGTATCAGAAAGTCCACTATCGCTAACACAATGGTTCCTGTTACCTGCGGTACTTCATACAAGAACAAGGGCGTACAGAAACTTCTCGACGCTATCATCGACTATATGCCTTCTCCGCTTGACGTTCCTGCTATCAAGGGCGTTAACCCCGATACTGACGAAGAAGAAGAAAGACCTTCATCTGATGAAGAACCTTTCTCAGCTCTCGCATTCAAGATTGCAACAGACCCATTTGTTGGTAAGCTTGCATTCTTCCGTGTTTACTCTGGTGTAATCAATCAGGGCGACACTGTTCTTAATGCTACTAAGGACAACCGTGAGAGATTCGGTCGTATCGTACAGATGCACGCTAACCACAGAAAAGACCTCACAACAGTTTATTCAGGTGACATCGCCGCTGCTGTTGGTCTTAAGAACACCACAACAGGTGATACTCTCTGTGACGAAAAGCACCCCATTATCCTTGAATCTATGGAATTCCCAGAGCCTGTTATTCAGCTTGCTATCGAGCCGAAGACTAAGGCAGGTCAGGAAAAAATGGGTATCGCTCTCGCTAAGCTTGCTGAAGAAGACCCGACTTTCAAGACATGGACTGACGAAGAAACAGGTCAGACTATTATTGCAGGTATGGGCGAACTTCACCTCGATATTATTGTTGACAGACTTCTCCGTGAGTTTAAGGTAGAAGCTAATGTAGGCGCTCCTCAGGTTGCTTATAAGGAAACTATCAAGGGCAACGCTGATATTGACTACAAATACAAGAAACAGTCCGGTGGTTCTGGTCAGTACGGTCACGTTAAAATCCGTGTTGAGCCTAACGAATCCGGCAAGGGCTATGAATTTAAGAATGCAGTTGTCGGTGGTTCTATTCCTAAGGAATATATCCCTGCTGTTGACGCTGGTATTCAGGGTGCTATGAAGGCTGGTATTCTTGCCGGCTATGAAGTTGTTGACGTTAAGGTTGAACTCTATGACGGTTCTTACCATGAAGTTGACTCCTCAGAAATGGCATTCAAGATTGCCGGTTCTATCGCATTCAAGGAGGCTCTCAAGCAGGCTAACGCTATCCTTATGGAACCTGTTATGAAAGTCGCTGTTATTGTTCCGGACGAGTACACAGGTACTGTTATTGGTGACCTCAGCTCACGCCGTGGACAGATTCAAGGACAGGAGTCAAGAACTGGTACAGTACAGGTTGACGCACTCGTTCCGCTTTCAGAAATGTTCGGTTATACTTCCGACCTCCGTTCAAATACACAGGGTCGTGGTCAGTATACAATGGAACCCCACAGCTATCAGGAAGTTCCTAAGAGCATTGCTGAAAAGATTATGGCTTCAAGAAGCAAAAACTAATAATAATCTTGTGTTTTGGAGAAAAAATTTCTCCAAAACACTTGAATTTATCATGATAATCTGTTATAATATATTATACAGATTACTGTATTTTCTATTTAAGGAGGAAATTTCCAATGGCAAAGGCTAAATTTGAAAGAACTAAACCCCACGTAAACATTGGTACTATCGGTCACGTTGACCATGGTAAG
Source organism: Ruminococcus flavefaciens (assembly GCA_023667045.1). Lineage (GTDB taxonomy): Bacteria > Bacillota > Clostridia > Oscillospirales > Ruminococcaceae > Ruminococcus > Ruminococcus flavefaciens_AC. The sequence continues at coordinate 1,029,392 of JAMPAU010000001.1, forward strand.
ACAACTCTTACTGCTGCTATCACAAAGACTCTCGCTATGAAGGGTCAGGCTCAGTACGAAGCTTATGATATGATTGATAAGGCTCCGGAAGAAAGAGAACGTGGTATCACAATTAACACAGCTCACGTTGAGTACGAAACAGACGCTCGTCACTATGCACACGTTGACTGCCCTGGTCACGCTGACTATGTAAAGAACATGATTACTGGTGCTGCTCAGATGGACGGTGCTATCCTCGTTGTTGCTGCATCTGACGGTCCTATGGCTCAGACAAGAGAGCATATCCTTCTCGCTCGTCAGGTTGGTGTTCCTGCAATCGTTGTATTCATGAACAAGGCTGACCAGGTAGACGATGAAGAACTTCTCGAACTCGTTGAAATGGATATCCGTGACCTCCTTTCAAGCTATGACTTCCCTGGCGATGATACACCTATCATCAAGGGTTCTGCTCTCGCTGCTCTTAACGCTCCCGATGACATCAATGACCCTGCTTACGCTCCTATCATTGAACTCATGAACGCTGTTGATGAATTTATCCCCAGCCCTGAGAGAGATGAAGCTAAGCCGTTCCTTATGCCTATCGAAGATACTATGACAATTTCTGGTCGTGGTACTGTTGTTACAGGTAGAGTTGAAAGAGGTCGTCTCGACGTTAACAAGCCTGTTGAAATCGTTGGTCTCTCTGACGAAAAGCTCAACACAGTTGTTACAGGTCTCGAAATGTTCAGAAAGACACTTGATTTCTGTGAAGCTGGTGATAACGTAGGTGCTCTCCTCCGTGGTATCACAAGAGACCAGGTTGAAAGAGGACAGGTTCTCTGTGCTCCTGGTTCAATTCACCCACACACAAAGTTTGCTGGACAGGTTTACGTACTGAAGAAGGAAGAAGGCGGTCGTCATACTCCTTTCTTCAACAACTACAGACCTCAGTTCTACTTCAGAACAACTGACGTTACTGGTGTTGTTACTCTCCCTGCTGACAAGGAAATGTGTATGCCTGGCGATAACGTAGCTATGGACGTTGAACTTATCACTCCTATCGCTATCGAAGAAGGTCTCCGTTTCGCTATCCGTGAAGGCGGTAGAACAGTTGGTTCTGGCGTTGTAACAGCTATCAACGAATAATTTTTCATATCTTTCAAAAAAGACTGTCGATTAATTTCGGCAGTCTTTTCTTATTTATGACGTATTGTAGACTTGCAAGCAAAATACAAAACTTTTACACGCAAAGCCAAAAAAATAAAGAAAAAATATTACACGGAGTAAAAAAAATCCCCCGCCTAAAAGACGAGGGATTTTTTGTTAAAGTTTAAAAGAATTTAAGTCGCACCTGTTCGGTACAGAACGATACAAATTCAGTATTCGTGGGCTTTTGAAGTTTATACTCAAAAAACTCCTCGAATTTGCGATAGTTTCTGTCATATGCAGAAGATATGGCTGTTCTTAACGCACGCTCCACGCTCAGAGGAGTAACATTATGTTTTTTGGCAATAACCGGATAAAGCTTATAGTTAAAGCCATAAGCAAACTCCGGATTGTCCAGAATCAAGAGAATGCTCTCCACGGTGTAGCGATAGCCCTTATGGTTTGCCTGAAAACCCATGTACAAAAGCATTTTTGCTATCGTTTTTTCAATCTGCTTCTGAAGATTTCCGCCTTTAACACAATAGTGTATAATGTCGCATATACTCTCTGTGTCGATTTTCTGTGAAATGAAAAGCACTCCGTTTTTGTCCGAAATCATCTGCTCGGAATTGTTCGTCAGAACAAAAGTATCAACGCTTGATTTTCCGCTCAAAATAAGCGTTTCGAGAGATTCACTCATATCTCCGTTGGTGTTGTCGATAAGGATAGCGTTGTTATTCTCGACCTCCTCAGTTGAAAAGCTGGGTTGTGCTACCGCATAAATTCCTTTCTCTGAAAGACGGTCAGCAATCTTTGTGCCGATAATGCTTTTGCTCTCTATGAGCATTTTTGAGTTATTTGTCATTGTTATGACCTCCGTTATTATTGTTAATCAATAAGATATATCTATAAAAATATAATATAGCAAAATTATAGTTAATAAAAATATGTCATACTATGTCATATTTAAAGATAATCTGTATTGATTACACACACACTATACTACACTTTCAGATAAAAGTCAAGTCACACAAAGCACCAAACTCACTGGTAAATTTTACCAAAATTATGTGTGACATACACAACACAATTTATACATAATTTTATTTTTGGGCTACAATACGCCTTTTTCAGCCCCTAAGAAAAAAAGGATTTTCAGAAGTTTTTTATAATAATTTCTCGATAATAACCACCAGAAAGATTATTATGACGTTCCGTGTCGATAATTTCGTAATCTTTGTACAAATTGCGAATATGCTCGTCATCGTTGTAAGAAAGGATAAAATGCCCTTTAATCTGGCTTAAAACAGCCTTTAAACGCTCATGGTCTTTTTTGTTAAATTTTTCATCGTAGTAGCGTTCGGTCTTGTTGTAGGGCGGGTCACAATAAAACAATGCATCTGGACTGTCATATTTTTTAATTAAATTTTCAAAATCCATTTTTTCAATTACGACGTTTCTAAGACGCCTTTCAGTTTCTTCGAGACAATCCGGCGAAATATTGCGTTTTCGTCCCCCAAAAGTTTTCATATTCGAGCCATAACTAATCTTCGCAATCATAAAAAACATTGCCGCACGCTGAATATCCGTAAAGCCGGAAATCTCCATTTTTGCCTTTATTTCGTCAAAAATCTCACGTGAATTGAAGTAACCGGAAATTTCACGTTGCAACTCCGCACGATGATATTTTGCACATCGGAAAAGATTTACGAGGTCGCTGTTGAAATCATTGTAAACTTCAAGTGGAGCGTAATTTTCTCTGTAGAACATCACAGAACCGCCACCGCCAAAAACTTCGATATATCGGTCAAAATCGTCCGGAAACATTGATACGATTTTCTTCGCAAGCAACTGTTTTCCGCCCACCCACGGAATAAAACTTTTCATTTTAAAGCCCCCTTTATATTTTATAAAAATAGCCTTTTCACAGAGGAAAAGGCTGTTTTTCGGTA
>JAMPAU010000001.1:1032568-1076780 GCA_023667045.1 Ruminococcus flavefaciens
GAAAGTAGAACAATGCCGGCACTTATTAAATCAGAAGTCACAAGGCTTCTGATTTAAACCATGAGGGCCATTAGCTCAGTTGGTTAGAGCATCCGGCTCATAACCGGACGGTCTGGGGTTCGAGTCCCTAATGGCCCACTTAATATTATTATAAAGTCCGATTTTTCGGGCTTTTTTTGCATGGAGGAATAAATTTGTCAGAAGATACAATCGTAACTGAATTTAACAAGACCATATGGAAAAATTTTCTGAAAGGTCTTAAAACATACCAGCTTATTGAGGACGGTGATAAAATAGCAGTCTGTATTTCCGGCGGTAAAGATTCAATGCTTATGGCTAAGTGTATGCAGAGGTGGCACCGTTACGGAAATGTAGATTTTGAGGTTTGTTTTATTGTAATGAACCCCGGTTACAGTGAAAAAAACTTCCGAAAAATAGAGGAAAACGCTGAAAAACTTGGTTTGCCGATGCAGATTTTTGAGACAAAAATTTTTGAATCGGTTGCCAAAGAAAAGCATAATCCATGTTTTTTGTGTTCACGGCTTAGACGTGGCTATCTTTATAAAACCGCTCAAGAGTTGGGTTGCAATAAGATAGCCCTTGGACATCATTTTGACGACGTGATAGAGACCATTCTTATGGGTATGCTGTACGGTTCGCAGATGCAGACCATGATGCCGAAAATCCACAGCGAAAATTACAAGGGTATGGAAGTTATCCGTCCGCTTTACCTTGTGCGTGAGGGAAATATAATAAAATGGGCAGAATCCAATGAACTCAGCTTTATAGACTGTGCCTGTCGTGTTACTGAGGGTCGGGAAGTTCAGCCGTCAAAGCGTCTGGAAATAAAAAATCTGCTAAAACAGCTCCGTGCGGTAAATCCTGAAGTGGATATGAATATTTTCCGGAGTGCCGAAAACGTCAATTTGCAGACCCTTATTTCTTATCATATTGGCGACGAGTATCATCATTTTTTGGACAGCTACGGCGACGGAAAAAGTGTTCGTGGTACATGAAAAATTTTTCTTTACATTCTTAGGATTTGGTGATATAATATATAGGAAATATTAATGAAAGGAGTGTTAAAGTGAAAAGATTTGCAGATATTCTGTTAAGGGCGATTGCTACAGGTTTTGCTATCGGTATCGGCGGAGTGGTGTATCTTTCGTGTGACAATAAGTACATAGGGGCATTTTTGTTCGGCACTGGACTTTTTGTAATACTTAGTTTCGGGTTCAATCTTTTTACCGGAAAGGTCGGCTATGCTGTTGAAAACAAGCCCCCATATCTGATAGACCTTGCTGTTATATGGCTCGGAAATCTTATCGGCACTGCCCTAACTGCCGGACTGATTCTATGTACGAGAATTTCTGGAATAGGCGAAAAGGCAAAGGCAATATGTGATGTGAAACTCGGCGACACGCTTTTAAGCAACTTTATTCTTGCCTTTTTCTGCGGAATGCTCATGTTTATTGCGGCGGACGGCTACAAAAATATAAGCAATACAGCCGGAAAAATGCTTGCGATATTTCTTCCGGTCGTGGTTTTCATTCTGAGCGGATTTGAGCATTGTGTTGCAAATATGTTTTATTTTACGATTGCACAGGTGTGGTCACTGAAAACATTCGGTTATCTTATTGTAATGAGTTTAGGAAACTCCGCCGGAGGTATTTTCATACCGCTTTTAAGAAAAGGCTTTGCGAAAAAGTAAAAAAGAACTTCCGATACTATGAGTACCGGAAGTTTTTTTATTTCCCGAAAATTTACATTTTGGATAATAAGAGCTGTCTCATCAGAACAACGTCGAAAGAATCGGTCAAGCCGTCGCCGTTGAAGTCGCAAGAAAACTCAACGGTTTTGCCCAGCACTGCATTTGAGCAATAAACGAGGTCAGCGATATTTACTTTGCCGTCATGGTTGAGGTCACCGGAGAGGTCGGGCTTCGGGGCGGTAGTTTCAGTAGTAGATGATGTTGTTGAGGTAGTTGTAGAAGTATTAGTGGTTGAGGTGGAAGTTTTTGTAGTTGTAGTGGAATCAGATGTAGTGGTGGTTGAAGTGGTAGAAGATGACGACGTTGTGGTAGAGGTTGTAGTAGTAGATGATGTTGTTGTGGAAGTAGTTGTGGTAGTAGATGTAGTAGTAGAAGAAGTAGCGGTAGTAGAAAATACATAATCGGACTCGGAGATTTCGGGATAAACAATATTAGTATAGTCATGCTTGCCGTTTTCAGAGTGTTTTATGTTGAAACTGTCTGAACCTTTAAGGAAGTACTCGTATTTCAGTTCAGCACCATTTTTGCCGTCGAGGTCGTCCCAAGTCACATCAACAGCGTACCATTTGCCGTCTTCCATTTGAACATAGTCCCACATATGAGCGGTACGGTCTGTTTCGTTGAAGTTTCCGAAAACAAGCACGCACGGTATATCAAGCCTGTCGCATATGAGTTTAAAAGCCTTTGAATAGCCCTCGCAGACAACACCCGGCTGGACTATTGCACCAACCGCTGAACTATAGAAATCGGCGTTTACATCGTAATATGTAAAGTTGCATATATAGTCGTGGATTGATTTAAGCTGTTCATATCTTGAATCGCCCTCAACCGGAAAATCTTCAACGGCATTTTCAAGCAGGGTTTTGTATTCTTTCACGCCGTCGAGAGAGCCGTAAGCGTCATGATAGGCAGGGGTAAAGACGAGAGAGTATATAGTTACGCTGTATTTTCCGGTTTTCCAGTCACGCTTTGTATTGGAATTGCCTATACCTATTGAAAGTTTCGCCTCATTAATCCAGAAGATTTCCGGCATATCAAGCAGGAGTGCGTCAATACCGTTTTTGCAGTTGCTAAAAATACTGCTGCTGAAAACCGCCTCGTCTTCTTCCGTATAACTGCTTGAAGACGGCAGGTGACTGAGGGTCATTGAAACAGGTTCGGGGAAAGTTACGGTTATCTTTTCAGTAGAGGGAGTGACGAGAGATGACATAGCATCATAGACGGCAAGATTATTTGGGTCAAGCTGTTCACGGAAATTATATGCAAACTCACTGTTATTTGAGAGTATGGCAGGAGTATCGGAAAAGCTTAGACTGATGTCTTCAAAAGTAAATTCCATTTCAGAAAAGCTCTCTGTAACGTTTTCGGAATTTACGGCATAAGCTGAAAGCATGGTATTTCCGGCAAAGGTGTTTGTTACAGCCAAAATGCACAGGGCAGGCAGAAATAATTTTTTCATGGTTAATAACCTCCGTATTCAGTAAAATATTCCCATTCCCTTTGATGTTCTGTATTTATTATATTATACAATAAAAATGCGGTTCTGTCAATAAAAATTATCAAACCTAAACACAACGGCAAGTCAGTGGGGGCTGTTATGTAGAAATATACAAAAAAAATCACTTTTAGGGTTGAATATTTGTTATATTGTCGCTTGAAAAAATTCCGGTACTGTGATATACTTGTAATTGGGCAATTTTACATTATGTAAAGGAGAGTTTCTAAAAATGAATTTATTTCAGATGAACAGAAATGAGCTTGAGACTTTCAAGAATGAAACTGAAGCTCAGTACAATGATTTTAAGGCACTGGGACTTAGTCTCAATATGTCAAGAGGAAATCCGTGCAAGGAACAGCTTGAGCTTAGTCTTGATATGCTGAATGTCTTTGACGACGGCGATTTCAAGAGCGAAAACGGCATTGATGTCCGTAACTACGGTATGCTCGACGGTATTCCGGAGGCAAAGAAATTTTTTGCTGATATGATTGGCGTTTCAGACGATGAGGTTATTATTTTCGGAAACTCCAGTCTTAATGCTATGTTTTGGGCAGTACAAACAGCTTACAATAAGGGCATTCTCGGTGCTACACCATGGTCAAAACTCGATAAGGTCAAGTTCCTCTGCCCTGTGCCGGGATATGACAGACATTTCAAGGTTACTGAATTTTTCGGCGTTGAGATGATTAATATTCCCATGACTGCTACTGGTCCGGATATGGACATGATTGAAAAGCTTGTTTCAGAAGATGATTCTATAAAGGGCATTTGGTGCGTTCCTCAGTACTCAAACCCCGACGGCATTTCATACAGCGACGAAACTGTAAAGCGTTTTGCAAACCTCAAGCCCCTTGCAAAAGATTTCCGTATTTTTTGGGATAACGCTTACTGTATTCACCACCTCACAGAAAACCCGAAACTCATTCTCAATATTCTTGACGAAGCTAAAAAAGCCGGAAATGAAGATATTGTTTATATTTTCGGTTCTACATCAAAGATTACATTCCCTGGTGCTGGCGTTGCTGTAATGGGTGCAAGCAAGAAGAATGTTGACGAACTCAAAAAGTATCTCGGCATAAGCATTATCAGCTATGACAAGATGAATCAGCTCCGTCATGTGAAGTTTTTTGGAAACTTTGAGGGTATGTGCGAGCATATGAAAAAGCACCGTGACATTATCGCTCCTAAGTTCAACCACGTATGCGAGGCACTCGAAAAGGAAATTGCACCTCTCGGAATCGGTTCATGGACTGTGCCGGAGGGTGGTTATTTCATTTCTTTCAACGCTCCTGACGGCTGTGCAAAGAGAATAGTTCAGCTCTGTGCTGAGGCAGGCGTAACTCTTACCGGAGCAGGTGCTACATTCCCGTACGGTAAAGACCCCGACGACAAAAATATCCGTCTCGCTCCTACTTATCCGTCTATGGACGAACTCAAAAAGGCTATGGAACTTTTCATTATCTGTGTGAAACTCGCAAGTGCTGAAAAACTCCTTGCTGAATAATAAAAAAATATGTCCGGTGCTGTGAAGTGCCGGACTTTTATTTCTGTAACAATATATCAGCCGTCCGCATAGAATACCATGAGGTGATGTATATGATAACAAACGGTATAGATGTTTCACAGTGGCAGGGTATTATAAACTGGCAGGAAGTAAAGACGGATTTCTGTATAATGCGTGCCGGTTATGGACGGCTTGCGTCACAGAGGGATAAGTTCTTTGATGAGAATTACAACGGCTGTAAAAATAATTCGATTCCGTGCGGTGCTTACTGGTACTCGTACGCCCTCACGCCCGAAGAAGCCGTACAGGAAGCTAACGCCTGTATGCAGGTTATAAAGGGGAAAAAATTTGAATATCCGATATATTTTGACGTTGAGGAACAGAGCCAGTTTGCACTTGGTAAAAATGCCGTCAGTAGTATAATAAGGGCTTTCATGGAGACCCTCGAAAATGCAGGTTACTGGACGGGGCTGTATATGAGTTCGTACTATCTTGAAAACTACACCGACGATGATATAAAAGTAAAATATGCCCTGTGGGTTGCGGACTATACGGAAAACGCACCTACTTATGACGGCGTGTACGGTATGTGGCAGAAGTCCGCTACCGGAACGGTAAACGGTATAGACGGCGACGTTGACCTTGACGAGTGCTATGTTGACTATCCGGAAGACATGAAAACAGCAGGTCTTAATGGTTACGACAGACCGCCCGACAAGAAAACCGTAAGCATTACGGCGACTATAGACGGAGTGAATTATTCCGGCGAACTGACCGAAATATAAAAACAAAAAGCCTGTATCTTGCGGTACAGGTTTTTTGTGCGGGATATGAAAATTTTCACCAAACTTTCATCAAACTATCACGTTTTTTTTTTTTTTTTTTTTGCTATGCTATCACATAGAAGTAAATTTTCATACAGGAGGTTTAAAACTATGGGAGACTTTGACAAGAAAAAAGCGTGGGGTATCGGCGGTGTGCTTACAGGATTAGCGGCAGTAATTGCAGTACTGGCTAATTTGTCTCAGATTGTAGAGGGAGTAAGAGATTTTTTTGACAAGCCGGAAAAATCAGTAACTACTACTTCTATTGTGGAGACAGTCGAAAAAGAACCCGAAGAAACAGTGGTTGAGCAGGAGGACGTTATTCAAGCTGAGGAGAATTATGCAGAAGTCGTTGAAGAAGTACCGCCCACTGAGCCACAGCCTACAGTTGTGTATCTTGATAGTCTGAAAGTAGCTGAATCAAATGGATTTTATGAAAATGAAGTATCAGCAGAAAGCACTGTCGGTGATAAATATATAGGTCATATTATGACTATCGGACACGTTGGCGTTTGTGATTCTGAAACAGAATTTGGAATGTTTTATTTAGGAGGAAAATATAAAATATTAAGTGGAAATATTGCAATTAATGATACGAGCTGGGAAGGTGCAAGAGGCGAATTATCAATATCATGTGATGATAATGTTATTTATACAACCGAAGAAATGGGAAGAGCTACCGCACCGTTTCCTTTGCCGGAAAATTTAAGTGTTGAGGGTTGCCAATGGTTAAAAATTTCATTAGTCAATTATGGCGGTACATGGAATGCTGGTTGGGATAAAAAAACAAATGTTATACTTGCCGACTGGAAATTAGAATAATAAATACCGCCCTTTTTATCGGGGCGGATTTTTTTGTAATAATATGGAAGTCTCCGGCATATACTTGACAAGAAACTTTATGGAGGCGATTGAATGGACAAAAACGCTATCGAACAATACAAGCGTGAAATGATGAAACTGTACGGCAAGAGTACTGTTCCGGCAGACGAAAGTAAGCCGGTGACAAAAGAAGAACCAGTACCGGTAGTTGAGGAGGCAAATGAAACGTCCGCACTTGAACCCATAGCACCGGAGCAGGTGAGCAGTCCGCAGACATACGAGGAACAGCACCCAGTCTCTGAGGAGATAGAGGACGTTGACGAAAATGCTCCCGATGATACGGCTTATTCCGTGAATGAACGCTACCCCGAACCCGACCTATCGGAGATTAAATTAGGCGAAGAACGTTCTTCTAATCCGTCGCTGGCTGAATATCCCTCTGAAGTAAGCATGGGAAACTCAACCGGATATATACTTGTCAACACACGCACCGGAGAGGATTCTTCCCCCGTCATAAACGCCTCAGTGATGATAACCGCTGTGGTGGACGGACGGCGTGAAATAATAGCCTCCGGAGTGACCGACGAAAGCGGTGTAAGCCCGAAGTTTGCCGTACCTGCTCCTGACCTTATTCATTCACAGTCGCCGGACACACTCAAAAGACCGTACAGCCTTTACGATATAAGCGTGACAGCAGACAGATTTTTCAATGCAAGGAGCGTTGACGTGCCTGTTTTTTCGGGGATAACCTCTGTGCAGAATTTCGGCATGATACCGCTTCCGCTTATGATGAGTTCCAACGATGAGACAGTTACTTATATTAATCAAGAACCTAATTTCCCGTCCGGAAACTGACAAGGAAAGGATTTTCATATGCTTACAGGACCGCCCTTTATTCCAGAAACTATTACCGTGCATTTAGGTACACCGGACTCAAATGCACCCAATGTAACGCTTGATTTTGCCTCATATGTAAAGAATGTAGCGTCAAGCGAGATTTTCCCTACATGGCCCGAAAATTCCCTCCGTGCAAATATCTATGCAATAACAACTTTTGCACTAAACAGAATATACACGGAATGGTACAGGGCAAGGGGATATAACTTTGATATAACTTCAACCACACAGTACGACCAGAAATTCATAAACGGTCGTGAAATATTTGAAAATATCAGCTACCTTGTAGATGAGCTTTTCAACGATTATGTCAGGCGACAGGGAACTATCGAACCGCTGTTCACTGCATTCTGCAACGGAACTACAACAACGTGCGACGGACTTTCTCAATGGGGTACTGTCACGCTTGCGAATCAAGGACTGACCCCTTTTGAAATTTTACAGTACTATTACGGAAACGATATAGAGATTGTAAAAAACGCCCCTGTCCAGACAGCACTGCCTTCATATCCTGGCATGGAGCTTTCACTGGGTTCGGCAAGAAATGACATAAAGTCATTGCAGATATATCTTAACAGGATTTCAAGAAACTATCCTGCCATTCCCAAAATACCCTCAGCAGACGGAATATACGACACGGCGACGGAATCGGCTGTGAGGAAGTTTCAAGAGGTTTTCGGACTGGAAGTGACAGGAGTTGTGAATCAGGCTACATGGGACAAAATAACATATATCTATACAAGCGTAAAGCACATTGCAGAACTCGACTCAGAGGGTGTACGCCTTGAGGAAATAGCCCCCGACTATGAAAACCTTAGGTTTGGTATGCAGAGTGTAGCAGTTAGCGTGCTTCAATATTACCTTGCTGTGATTGGTGCGTACTATGAGGCTGTGTCTCCGGTGGAGATTACCGGATATTTCGGCGAAATGACGGAAAACTCTGTGAAGTCTTTTCAGAGGGTTTTCGGACTTCCGCAGACAGGCGAGGTAGACCGTGCAACAAGAAATGATATTTACCGTGCATATCAAGGTATACTTGAATCAGTACCGCCAGACTATACGGAAGTGGCACTATACCCGAATACCGTTCTTAAAGAGGGCATAACAAGCGATTCTGTACGGATAATACAGGAGTACTTAACACTTATACATGAGACATATCCGGACATTCCGGCGGTGAATAATACCGGATATTTCGGACCTCTTACAAGGCAGTCGGTTATTGAGTTTCAGAAACAGTTTGGCATAAACCCTACCGGCATAGTCGGGGCTGTCACGTGGGACAGGATAGCAGAGGTTTATTCAGACCTTAAATACGGATTTGATAAGAGACCGTACCAAAATCCCGGCTATACTATCGGGTAGCAAAAGGAGAGTATTTTTATGGCGTACAACGAGGTACAGAAAAGACAGCATATAGTTGAGTTACAGACTTATCTGTATGCGATTTCATTCATAAACAAGGAAATACCACAGGTAGCTCCCAGCGGAGTGTACAACAGGGAGACGATATTTGCAGTGAGGGCGTTTCAACATGAATACGGTCTACAGGAAACGGGCAGTACAGACCCAGCCACATGGAATAAGATTGTAAGCGTGTACCGCTCGTACTTGCGTGCAGAGCCTATGCCCTATAATGCTTTTCCATCTTCTTCGTATGTGGCACACATGGGCGAAAACGGTCAGCTGATTTACATATTGCAGGCAATGCTCGGAGAGATTTGTGACAGCTATGATAATGCCCCCAGTCTGACAGTATGCGGAAACTACAACAAAGATACGTCTGATACTGTGAGGTTCTTTCAGAAGAAGGTAGGACTTCCACAGAGCGGAAACGTCGACAGCGGTACGTGGAATATGCTTGTGACGTGCTGTGAGCATATAAGCAATACATCATTGAGAAATAAAAAATAGTGCTTGCAATTTCCGGAAGATTAAGGTATAATTAAATTAATATTATTATCTGAGGGAAGTGTTTAAAAAATGATTAAGAAAATTATACTGTCGCTGTCGGCAATGGTAACTGTTTCTGCTGTGATATGCACAGCTGTGTCTGCTTCGGGGTATACCGTTTCCGACTTGAAAAATCTCGGCGACGCTATTTTAGGCAGGGGAGAGGTTACAGAGGATATGGATTTGACGGGCGACGGGGTTGTGGACTCTTTTGACCTCGTGCTTATGAGAAAAAATTTTGTTTCAACAGGGGATTTCAAGGAAATGACTTTCAGTGCAACGGAAGACTATGTGAAATACACAGGCAGAAACTATTATGACGGTAAAACGGCTTGGCTCGTACAGAGCGGTTCAGCAGTGGAGTTTACAGTTAATGCAAAGTCGGCAGAGGTGACAATAACAGGCGACTATTCGATAAACAATGACGAAAAATACCGCCCACGCTATGCCGTGATAGTGGACGGCGAAATAATAGCCGACGTAATCATGAGCGAGAAAACTCAGACAGTAAAGCTTTTTGATGAGGAAACTTCACGCACTGCTGAAGTAAAGGTTATACATCTTTCAGAGGCAAACAACGGCACTATAGGCGTATCGGAAATAAAGGTTAATTCAGATTCTCCTGCACCCGTTGTGCCAGCAGAGAAAAAAGACCTTACAATAGAATTTATCGGGGATTCAATCACCTGTGCATACGGCGTTGAGGGCAAGTCAGCCTATGAGAATTTTTCAACAACAACTGAAAATTTCATGAAGTCATACGCATATCTTACTGCCGAAAAGCTCGGAGCGGATTACAGTGCGGTATGTTACAGCGGACATGGTGTTGTTTCTGGTTATTCCAGCGACGGTGAAATAAACACGGCAAGCCTTGTACCGCCCTATTACAAGAATTACGGCAATCTGAAAGACTATGCTAAACCATGGGACTTTACAAAGAATCCTAACGACGTTGTTGTTATAAATCTCGGTACTAATGATTCTTCATATGTAGATGTAGATTTGGATAAAAGAAGTCAGGAATTTGTGGACGGCTATGTGGAGTTCCTTGAAACTATCCGTGAATGCAACCCCGATGCATACATTATATGTACAGTCGGTATTATGGGGGCTGAAAATGAATATCCGCTTATTGAGCAGGCTATAGAAATATTCAAGGAAAAAACAGGCGACGAAAGAGTAACAAGCTATAAATCTCCTGTACAGAATCAAGCGGACGGCATAGGTGCGGACTGGCACCCCTCTGAAATCACACAACAGAAAAATGCATATATTCTTGCTGATAAGATATGCAACGCTCTTGGCATTGAATCAGACCAGATAGGGCTTGATGTGGCACAGGACGCTGAATACACTCTGAAAAAAGATGATAATGCTATGGTTTCGGATTACTTCTCGGACTGGGATAAATCGTATCATATAACAACAGTTACAGGCGGAACATCAAGCGAATCGGTGCAGGCTGTCATTTCGGAAATCGGTATGCGACAGAACAGCAAGTACCGTCTCAGTTTTCAGATTGATACGGCAGACGGTATGGAAATACCATTCTGCATAAGAAACATCAAAACAGGCGAAATAATTTTTGAAGATGTTTTCATCGGTACAGGCGGAAAGTCACTCTATGAAAAAGAACTGGTTGACGAGGTAGCAGACTGCAACGCTGAAATTATTTTCAGTATCGGCAGTGCGGATAATTCAAGAGTAAGTCTCTATGAGCTGAGACTTGAAAAAATCGGCTGATTAAATAAAAATCCGTACATCTGTGAGGTGTACGGACTTTTTTTATTTTCTGAAAAATATCTTATTATTTGTGCGACCCAGTATATAGTCGGCTGAAACTTTGCAATATCAGACTGCTGTAAGTATTTATCTTCATGCCAATCTAATGGTGGCAGTTGTAAAAGCTGTAGATATTATGATTTCAATCGGGGTGTATGCAAAAACGGAAGCGGTCATGTAACCAGTCCAAATAATGTGCATGAATGGTGGAAAATCTGACATAATGATTGTATGAATTATAAGTTACAAAAATAATTTGTAAATTTTTTCCTAAGGGTATTGCAATTTGAAAAAAGATATAGTATAATAATAATTACAGGGCAAAATGCCCCCGACAGTAAAAATTAGGAGGAATTTTAATTATGTTAGTTTCGGCTACAGAAATGCTTCAGAAGGCAAGAGCTGGCAAGTACGCAGTAGGTCAGTTCAACATCAACAACCTTGAGTGGACAAAGGCTATTCTCCTTACAGCTCAGGAATGCAACTCACCTGTTATTCTTGGTGTTTCAGAGGGTGCAGGCAAGTATATGACAGGCTTTGAGACTGTCGCAGCTATGGTTAAGGCTATGGACGAATCACTCGGAATCACAGTTCCTGTTGCTCTCCACCTCGACCACGGCTCATATGACGGTTGTTACAAGTGCATTAAGGCAGGTTTCACTTCTATCATGTTTGACGGCTCACACTTCCCGATTGAAGAAAACGTTGCTAAGACAACAGAACTCGTAAACGTTGCACATCAGCTTGGTCTTTCAATTGAAGCTGAAGTTGGTGCTATCGGCGGTGAAGAAGACGGCGTAGTAGGCAAGGGCGAATGTGCAGACCCGAATGAATGCAAGCAGATTGCAGACCTTGGAGTTGATTTCCTCGCAGCAGGTATCGGCAATATCCACGGCGTATATCCGGAAAACTGGGAGGGTCTTAGCTTTGAAACTCTCGAAGCTGTAAATAATGCAGTAGGCGAAATGCCTCTCGTTCTTCACGGCGGTACAGGTATTCCCGACGATATGATTACAAAGGCTATCTCTCTCGGCGTTGCTAAAATCAACGTTAACACAGAGTGCCAGCTCGTATTTGCTGACGCTACAAGAGGTTACATTGAGGCAGGCAAGGACAAGCAGGGCAAGGGATTTGACCCACGTAAACTTCTCGCTCCTGGCTTTGAGGCTATCAAGGCTAAGGTTAAGGAAAAAATGGAACTTTTCGGAAGCGTTGACAAGGCATAATTAAAAAACTATACGGACATCACAGCGGTGTCCGTATTTTTTTATGGGCAGTTTTTTTCTTTTGTGCATATAATGTTATGGGAAAAGTATTTCCCGAATAATGCAAAGGAGGAAATTTTATGGCAACTTTTTACAATCAGGCTACTTTGTCATACAACGGAAATGTGAGAAGTTCAAATATCACAACAGGCGAGATAATTGAAGTGCTTTCCGCTGACAAGAATGCAGTGCTTGATAATTATTCTGCTGATAATGATATTGTATACGTTATAAGCATTGTAAACAATGGCAATATGGCTTATAATAATATAACAATAACCGATAATCTCGGTTCATATACACCCGCTGAAACGTCTCCGGCAGTAGTACCGCTGACCTATGTTGCAGATTCTGTGAATCTATATGTAAACGGCGTGAAACAGGCAGACCCTACGGTTACGGAAACCAACCCCCTCACTATCGGAAATATCAGCGTGCCAGCCAATGGCAATGCTGTGGTTATATATTCGGCAAGACCTAATCAGTTTGCACCTATGGGAACTGACGGAAGCATAACAAACAATGCCGTAATAAGCGGTAATAATTTCACTGATATTCCGGTATCGGAAACAGTTACTCCGAGAAATACAGCAGACCTCACTATAAGCAAGTCTCTTACTCCTACAGAGGTGGAGGAAAACGGTGCAGTGACTTACACGTTTGTTATACAGAACTTCGGAAACACTGCCTCTACTGCTGACGATGATGTTGTATTCCGTGACGTATTCAGTCCGGTACTCAATTCGCTTACGGCTACTTTCAACGGCACAGCTTGGACTGCTGGTACTGACTACACTTACGACGCAACAACAGGTGAGTTTGTCACTGAAACAGGAAAAATTGAAGTACCTCCGGCTACTTTCACACAGGACACTCAGACGGGTGCTTGGAGCGTACAGCCAGGGGTCAGCACGCTTGTCATCAGAGGAAATATTCAAAGCTGACACAATTAAGGACGGGTTTTATAATCCGTCCTTTTTTAAGAATTATTTAAGAAAAATCCACTCCATATTTAAAGAGTACGTACTATAATGATTTCATAAAAGAAAGATAAGGAGCGGATAAAATGCTGAAAAAAGAAAGATATTTAAGTATTATTTCCGGAATATTTTTCGGGGCTGTCATGCTTTTGTCGGGGTACTCTCTGATACCTGTTGTGAGCAGGGAGTGCGGTCATAAGGGTGTGGGTGTTTTGCTTGTGATAGCATTAATGATATTTTCATATATGCTATCAATGGCAACTGACAGGCTTGAAAAACTCTCCGGAAAATTAATCTGCGGAGACAGCAAAAAAGCCGACAGGATATTCTGTGCTGTGGCTTTAATGCTTTTTGCAGTACAGGTGATTTTTGCATTCGGTCGGGACTTTACGCCGAAAAACGACCTATCATATGTATGTCAAGGTGCAGAAAACCTCGTGACAGGAAAACCTCTTTACAATGATATACCGGATATACATAGTCATTATTTTGCAGTATATCCAAATAACCATATGCTTTTTACTGTCATTTACGGACTGTATAAACTGGAGTATATTATTACTGGCAATATAACAAACACTTTGCCTGTAATATTAAATATTATAAGTCTTAATATTTCGTACGTACTTATGTACTGTACGGCAAGGGTTATGTACAGTCCGGAGAGGTCATTGGTGTGTGCAGTGCGTGGGCTGATGTTTACACCGATAATAACGTATTCGGCTTTTTTCTATACAGATTCAATGGCAATGCCTTGGATTACAGGGGCTTTATACTTATATGTCAAATGGTGCAGGAACGGAAAACTTTTACATATGGCTTTATGCGGAACAGTACTTGCATTTGCGTACAAGCTGAAAGGCAGTGCAGGAATATTCATACCGGCAGTAATAGTTGACATGATACTGAGCAGGAGAAAGAAAGGCGTAAGAGGATTGGCGGTGCTTGTTGTAGTGTTTGCGGTATGCTGTGCGGTACTTGGGGAAATATCCGGCAGAGTAGCAGGGGTTGACAGCACAGAACTTGAAAGATACCGTTTTCCGCTTATTCACTGGGTGATGATGAGTGCTGACGGTCGGGGAGGTTACTGTGCTGAGGATTTCAAGTATACACTGAGTTTCAACGGATATGACAGCAAGGTAAACGCCGATATATGCAGACTTGCGGAAAAAATGTCTGCTGAGGGCGTATCGGGATTCTGCGGACATCTCTTTCAGAAAATATCATATACATGGCGTGACTGCACATATATGGCAGGATATTATAATAAATACGATTTTCTTAGGAGTTACGGATTCTATACATTTACGGCGGTATGTCATTTTACGCTTATGTCTGGAATAGTAAGGCGAAGCATTTTTGAAAAGAAAAGCACGGATTTTTCACTTATGCTGAAAGTAATGCTGACGGGTCTTGCTGTGTTCTTGATGATATGGGAGGCAAGGTGTCGTTATCTTGTGAGTTTCTTTGTACTTTTTGCACTCATATAGAATTTCTATTGACATATAACTTCTCTTGATGTATAATTTTAATAAGACAAATCGGAATTTAGACAAGGAGTTTTTATGTATAAAAAAATGTAGTAGCGGAATGGGAAGAAAAACGTCATGCCAAAGACCCGAATCATTTTAAATATGCAAGATTGAAAATATATGCGCCTGAAGAAAGTGATTTGCACGAAATCACACTGACTTATATCAAAAAACTTTACAACAATGGTGCGTGGGATTTTGCTGTTCAGCATATTGACGATAAAAATCTGAATATCATCACTTTCAAATGGAATGGTGAAGTGTGTGCTGTAGATGCAATAGCAGAACTACATTTTCATTGTGAGTATACAATAAAATCCGAATGGGGAATAGAACTATAAATTCTGATTTATGCGAATAAACCAATAATTAAAATAAGCCCGAAAGCAGTTCAAAAGCTACTTTCGGGCATTACTTCTATATGAGTATTTGTCTTAGGATTGTCCCTTTATTTTAATGATTTCGTTTTCAGAAAGTTCTTTTCCGTCGAAAAATTTTTGCATAGTGCAGGGTGCAAATTCACGGTCGTAATATTCCATAGCCCATTTGATAAAAGATTCGGCATTTTGGTGGATATATCCCATAAGCCATGACTTACCGCCGTCATTTTCCGGCAGTATGTTCTGATACCATTTTTCAGTACTGTATAGATACCACATACAGAAAGTAGTTAAGTTTTTTTCGTCATTATTGAGCAGGCTGAGGAGTTTTTCAGGCATACCGGAAAAAATATATTCATTGTCTGATTCATAGGCAAAAGTATTAAGTTCGTTTTCGTGGTCGAAACCTTTTATTATAATGCCTTTTTCAGCAAGGATAACAGTAAGTTCATCGCCACTGCCGTTGTCGATGATGTACCATAAAACGCCGTCGGAAAAGCCTTTGTTTATGATTCTGAGCCAGTCGTCGCCGTCATCTGTCATAAGGCTGTCAAGGGCATACATAGCATTGAGGGACTTTATAATTAAATCTTTATCCATAATAGTATGTCTTCAGATGATTTCTTCTTCGTCATTATTGTCGATACTACCCCATATGTCTGGAAAGACTGCCTGTAATGCCTCGTGTGAGGCTTTACGACCTCTTGCGGTATTTATCATGATGTCAAACATATACTCCTTTATGCAGAGCGTAAACGGAGCGTTAGGGGTGTCTATGAGAAAATCGCCTTTTTCCTTGTAATCGAGGTTGCATATAAAAATCATCTGGGCAAAATCTCTTTCATTTTTTTCAAGACGACTGGTTATCTGCCTGCCCTTTTCCTCTGAGATATTGCAGAGAGTGCAGAGTTCGCCGAAAGTACCGCCAAGACGTTGCCACTCGCCAAGCATGAGGAACATAAACTGACCTATATCTTTCATTGAAGAAATAGCTTTTTCGTATTCTTTGTCGTAAGTATTAGGGAGTTTGATAGTGATGTTTTCCGGCAGAATTTCGCTTGCCTTTGCTTTACGTCTTTCTTCAGCCCGAAAAAGCTCTTTGACCCTTATTGATTCCGCTACAGCCATAACTCCGGCGGTTCTGAGACTGCACAATGCCTTGTAGGCATTCTGACGGGTTTTCATTTTATTGAATCTGAGTATTTTTTTTAAGGCTATCATCATGCTTATGTCTTTCACTTTTATTCTCCTTTTCTGTGGTATGTTTTTGGGAAGATGTAAAAAAGACCTGTCAAAAACAAAGAAGTTTCAACAAGTCTGCTGTTTAGTGCGGATAACAGGAGTTGAACCTGCACCGAGTTGCCCCGACTAGCACCTGAAGCTAGCGCGTCTGCCTATTCCGCCATATCCGCATATTATTTTATTCAACGCATATTATTATATCACATTATTCAGAGTTTGTCAAGAGGTTTTCAGAAATTTTTTTTTAAAAAAGTGGGACAGATAAAAAATCCGTCCCTAAGAGTATGTATTATACTTCCTCAAATTCCTCAGCGTCTTCATAGGCGTTTTCAATATCTTCCATGAAGTACTGTGAAATTTCTTCAAATTCGTCATCATCTTCGATAGAGGCGAGGACTTCTTCGCCGTTTTCCTCAACGACTTTAAGTATAACGAGTTCAAGATTTGCATTAAGAAAATCATCGTCCTCGATAGCTGGGAGCATAGCGAAATACTGTTCTCCGTTCATTTCCACAGCGTCCACGAGTTCAAAGCACCTTTTGTTGCCGTGTTCGTCGATAAGCTCAAAAAGCTCCGGTGTAAATTCATTCATTTCAGACATAATAAGTCTCCAATCCGGCATAAGCCATTTAATATATGTATTATACACTATTTTCGGCAGAAATGCAAGTGGAAATATACTCCGGAAATTCATTTGTGCAATATGCAGTAGGGTAAGTCTTTTCAGTTGTTGATTTCGCTGAAATACATCAAAATTATGAAAAATCTTGAAAAATACTGTTGACAAATCACAAAAAGTATGTTATTATAAATACAACGAAAGGGAAACAGAGTTACAGAAGTTTCCTAAAAGCTGAATTTGCTTGGTCTGAGGTTTTCCTCAATGTGAATTAATTAAAGCGGAAAGGAAAGTGAGTCCGATGGAGTGTACAGAAAAACAGCAGATTGAAGCCGGCGGGCTTGCTGTATGGTTGAAATGATATAAGAGGGAATATAGGCTTTTATGCTTGTTCCGGTGAATGAATAATATGATATTTTAATTTCAATCGTAAAGCTGACGTATTGCTGACTTTGGAAAATGGTTTCATATCTGAAAGAAAAAAGATACAGGATTATCTGAAATTATGACGATTAGTCTTTAGATACATGACCTTAAAAAATTCTGATGTAAGGATTGATTCCAATGAGAAGAAATGTTATCTTTTAATTTCACAGTGCGAAAGGTGAACATTACGCTCCGGACATAGTGCGGTTCGGGCAGTATGATTAAAAGGTGATACCGATGAATAATATGATTCTGCTAAAAAACTGAAAGGACTGAGTCCCAAAAAGTAATTCGGCACGGCAATGAAAGTTGCCATTGATACAACTGAATAAAACAAAAATTTCCTCAGCATATTACGGCTGAGGTTTTTTGTTTTGTTCGGAGCTTTCTGTGATTTTCTGCCGATATAGCATGGCAGACTGCTCCTGTTTGTTGTCTCCGAAATGATAATACACGTGGTCGGCGATAGTGTCCGGAAGATACTGCTGTTTTACATAGTGATTCGGAAAATTATGCGGATAAAGATAGTTCTGACCGGAGACTTCCGCACCCTTGCCGTCAAAATGCATATTCTGTAAATGTCGTGGAAAGTCAAGAGAGCCATATTTTTTTACGTCGTCAATTGCAGAGTTTATCGCCGTGTATACGCTGTTGGACTTTGGTGCGGTGGCAAGAAGTATTACCGCCTCTGCTATTGGAAGTCTTGCCTCTGGAAGTCCGAGCTGTAAAGCCGAATCAACGCAAGCCTTTGTTATCACGACAGCCTGAGGGTAGGCAAGTCCCACGTCCTCTGAGGCTATGCACAGCAAACGTCTGCACAGTGGCAGTATATCTCCGGCTTCAATTAACCGTGAGGCATAGTGCAGTGCGGCGTTTTCGTCAGAACCCCTAACAGACTTATGAAAAGCTGAAAGTATATCATAATGCTGGTCGCCGTCACGGTCGTAACGCATATTGCTTTTTTGTGCAATAATTTTAAGCGAATCTGTAGTTACGGTTATTTTTCCGCCGGATTCTTCACCACATATGAAGGCAAGTTCAGCGGTATTCATGGCTTTTCGGACATCTCCGCCACAGTTTCGGGCTATGATATTCAGCGTTTCTTCGTTGTATACGATTTCTGTGTTGTTTTCTTCCGAGATAATCCGGAAAGCTCTTTTTACAGCCGGAATAATACTCTCCGGAGTTACAGGCTTGAACTCAAAAACCGTACATCTGCTTATTATTGCACTGTACACCGAAAAGTACGGATTTTCAGTGGTAGAAGCTATAAGCGTTATATCGCCGTTTTCTATGTACTCAAGGAGTGTCTGCTGTTGTTTTTTGTTGAGGTACTGAATTTCATCGAGATACAGCAGTATGCCGTTTTCCGTGCCGAAAGTCCCTATATCCGCTATAACGTCCTTTATGTCTGAGACAGACGCTGTAGTGCCGTTGAGACGGTGCAGTGTCATTCCGCAGTTTTCGGCTATGATTCGTGCAACGGTAGTTTTTCCCACGCCGGAACTACCATAAAATATCATATTCGGGACTTTTCCGCTTTCTATAATACGTCTGAGAGGTTTTCCGGCTGATAGTATATGTTCCTGTCCCACGACTTCATCAAGTGTGCGTGGACGTATTCTGTCTGCTAATGGTGATGGCATATTTACCTTTCCTTTCTGTGATAAAAGATTAAGAGCGTTATTTATTTTTAACGCTCTTGTATACATCAATAGAAATCAATATAATATTCGTCAACCCAGCCGTAATAATCGCCGTCGTCTGTGTCCCATAGTTCGTACCATGTAACATTATACGATTCGCATTTATTCTTAGCGGTAACGTGCCACTGGTCGCCGAGTGATTTTCTGACGAGATTTTTTTTGCTGAACTCTTTAAACTCTGAAACATAGTCGGTCGGGAATCCGGCTACAGTAACGCCGTGACAGTTAATCTGACCTTTCATGTTGCTTACTGGCACTATTTCGGCAGGTTCGGACGGATAAAAGTATATATATTCCTCATCAACCCAGCCGTAGTAATCTCCGCTGTCTGTGTCGTATAGTTCGTACCATGTAACGCTGTATGATGTGAAAATACTCCGTGCAGTGACGTGCAGACCGTTTGTGAGCTTTTTGGTGACGTATGAGCAGTCACCGCCATCAACAACATAGTCGCTTGTATAGCCAGATATATTGTCACCTTTGGTGATAATCTGACCCTCTAATCTGTCAATTCTTTCATCTGCTGAAACAATCGCTGTAGTAGATGTGGAAACAGTAGTAGTTGTAGTAGTTTCCGTAGTAGTGGAAGAAACAGTAGTCTGAGTAGTTGTAGTAGTAGATGTGGTAGTTGTTGTGGTTGTTGTGGTAGAAGTAGTGGTTGTTGTTACGGTAGTAGTTTCTGTTGTGGGAACGGTTGTAGCTGTGGTAAGTATTAATGACTCTGCTGAATTGTTATTGTTATTCACAAGAATGCTGTCTGTTTTTTCGGTAGCACTCTGGTCAAAGAAATATCTGTACGCCATAAATCCCATAGCCCCTACAATAGCCACAGACATAACCCCTATTACTCTCAGCGGAGTTTTTGACTTTTTTCTTCTTTTCGGTACAATTACAGGAGTATCAGACGAATCAGAGGTAGGGGAATGCAACTGCCTTTGATTTCTTTCGATAGATATAAGTTCAGACTTTGCCTCGTCCAGTTTCTTTTTCGTTTTTATCTCTTGTATTTTAAATTCCTGTGTTTTAAGATGTGCTATATAGTTTTGTTTTTCAGCCTTGAAACGCTTTCTGACTGATTTTAGGGAGTATTTTTTCAGCGGTTCAGAGGATTCCGTGTCAGTGCTGATATTATAAATATGCGATTTATTATTCATTTGATACCTGCCATTTCTGATTTAACCCACACGGGTATCGTCAATCAAATCACGGGTTATGAGCAGACGTTCACGCTCACCGCAATTATTATTATAGTCATAACTGTCAGCCTCATAAGCGGAACGCACAAGCTTGTCAAAATAGCCTTTTATGTCTGCACCGGAAGGCATATATCTCTGTGAATTTACTTCAAATATTCTTTTCAGCTTGTCTTCAATGTCGCTGTCATCAAAACTGTTTATGATAAACTGCTCAATGTACTGCATTCTGAAAGAGTGCTGTTTACCTTTCTGAGTTTCACGGACAAGTTTTTCATAGGCGTATTCAATATCCTCACTGCTGAAAGACAGATGCTCCTGTTGTTCGCAAAACATCTTCATCATTCTTATGCCGTCATAGCGTGCAGGGTTGCTCATTTCAAATTTTTCATCTATACGACCCTCACGAATCATAGCTTCATCGAGCTTTTCATAGAAGTTGGTAGCACCGACAAAAAGCACTTTAGTTTCCGGATTACGCAGGGTTTTTTCGTCGTCAAGCTGAGTGAGCATAGTACCACGTATGCGTGAATCAAGCCTTTCGGAAGAAGCGAGCGAATCAAATTCATCAAAGAAAAGCAGTACGCCTTTTTCCTTTGTACACATTTCCGACAGCTGTAATGCACCGTCAAAAATCTCGATAAGAGTTTTGTTCTGTTCGCTGGGACTGATTTTGGTGAAAACGTCGCTTGTTATTTTCATAAAGTAAAGGTTGTTCTTTTTTGCGGCAGCCTCAGCGAGCTTGGACTTGCCGTTTCCGGGAGGACCATAAAGCAGTATTCCCTTTTTTGGCTTTATCTTGTAGTACTCTGCTTTTTCACGTTCTTTTCTGTCAAACATTCTTACTTGATTGTCAATAGCCTTTTTTTCTGTCTCATAACCTATGATAGTGTCATATGACTGCCGACAGCTTGCAGAATCGAGAATCCTTATATTCAGCTTATCCTGAAGTCTTTTCACCCTGTCGTTTTCAAATATATTCAGAGTGGTGTCAAAAAGTTCCTTTATTTCGTCCTCTTTTTTATACGAGGAAATCAGCCGACCTTTTAGCATGGCATTCTGTTCAAGCTTGTCCACGAAGTCTTTTATATCTCTGCCGGAAAGCCTGTTGGTTTTTGCTATGAAATCGGTCTTGAAAGAGAAGTCTCTGAATCCCACCATGCCTTTTTTTATTAGGTTCTTGTCAAAGAGCCTTTCCCTGTTTACAGCGTCGGGCAGGGGAATTTCAACAGGAGTGCCGAGACGGCTTTTTATTGCACTGTCAAGAACATTCACCCTGTTTGTAGCAGCGATAACAAAAACTTTGCTGTTTCCGGTGGTGAGACCGTCCATTTCAACAAGGAACTGATTAACCATATCCTTTGCGAAACTGTCGCTGTCTCCGGAGCTTCCGTCAAAGTCACGGCTCGGAAATACAGTATCAGCCTCGTCTATGAATATGATAGCCGGTTCGCAGGCTCTTGCTTTCTGGAAAAGCCTTTTTACTTTCGGGCTTGTCTGACCCACGTATTCGCCTTTCAAATCAGAGAGAGAGGGATTAAGAAAATGACAGTTTTTGTCGTTTGCCAGTGCCTTTACTAAAAAGGTCTTGCCTGTGCCAGAAGGACCTGTGAGAATAAGACCCTTTGTAAGCGAAAGAGTTTTCTGACCGTCGGCTTTAAGAAATTCGTCTATCTGACCGCTTATTTTAAGCTTTATACGCTCGTCAAGTACAACGTCGTCGAGGGTTACTTTTTCCTCAATTATTTTATCCAGCGTTTCTTCAAAGTCGTTTCTGCTTATCCGGTTGTCTGTTTTCTGCATGACGTTTCTGAATACTTTTATTGATTCGTTAAGCGATTTTTCGCCGGAGGCTACAGCGTCGGAAATATCACGCAGTTCCTTAAATTCTTCTGAGTTTATTGTTTTTCTGTACTGACGGAGATATATACGCAGGTAGGTATAATAAACCTCGTCGGGATTGGGCGATGCAATCATGCTGACATTTTTTCCGTCGAGATTGAAATTGTACTTGCGTAGCATATTTACTTCTTCTATGCTCACCGTGACGACAACGTTTTTCAGCTTGCATAAATCCTTGAGCTTTTCTATGTAGCTGAGACAGTCGTCGTTAGAGCCTTTATAAAGTCCGGTAGTCCATTCATAGTCCTCAAAGAAGAATATAATTTTTCTGTCGGGATTCTGCTGACTGTATCTTACTGATTTAAGGAAATAGTTTTCAGATTCAGAGTTGGAGTTTTCCTGTGCAGTAGATTCTGCCGTATTGTCATTGGCTTTTAAAGTTTCATCATCAGCGTCATCAAGACTGAGGTCATCGGAGTCGTCGCCGGCTGTTGCTTGACCGTTAAACATCTCGTTGCACAGTATGAAACTTCCGTTAAGAAATCTGTAAGTTTCAAAGCTGTCGTTTTTGATGTAGACGAAATAATCATATCCACGCTCGGCAAGGAAGTATCTTCTGAGGGTTTCTTTCATACTGCAAACGCCTGTATACAGATTATACATAAAGAGGTCGTGGATATATTCGCCGTACATAATGAAGAAGTTTTCGCCCTTCTCCATTTCTTTTCTTATATTTTCAATGATTCTGTTTTCCATTTAGTCTGCCTCATCATCGGGAAGTGTTGCGATAACCTTTGAAAGTTCTTTCAGAGCCTTGTTAAACTTCTGATTGTCCGGATTTCCTATATTTTCAAGTTCTTCCTTTAGCCTGTTTAGTTCTTCCTCATTTTCCTTAGATTTTTTAACAATGGAATTTCTTTCAGCCTGTAATTCTTCTTTCCGGCGTTTAAGTTCCTCGTCGCTTGTATTTAAGTAGAGTTCTTCAATTTCACGTTTCAGTCCGTCAAGTTCTCTGATTATACCGGATTTTTCCTTTTGCAGTTCAATAAGCCTGTCACGTTCTTTTTTCTGTTCTTTTCTTTCTGCCTCATAGTCTTGAATCTCGTCAATTAGCTGGCTGTTGAGGCTGTCGAAACTCACCTTACGCATAGAGCTTATCATTCTTCTGAAATGTTTCTGCATAGTTTCAGTAATATCAAACCATTCAGAGATATTTTCAGAAAAGTCCTCATTGCCGAAATTAGCTTTATTAAATTCATCGGTGAAAATATCATCAAGGATTTTAGCAGAGACAGGATAAAACATCACAAGCCCCTTGATATATTCAAGCTGTTTTTCCTTTGGAAATCCGGTGATTATCTTTGCGATTGTCTGGTGGTATCTGTCAATGTAGTCAAGTATTTTAGGTTTTGCTATTTCATGGAGTGAAAGGTCGTCGTCTGTGCATGAGGCAATAGTTTGTATTGCGTCAAGCACGGCATTCTGTATTAATTCTTCTTCCATAATTTCCTCCCGTATCAGTATACACTTCTTGATGCAGTATTTTCAGACTTTGCATTTGCGGGCGGAGTGCCGAAAATAGACCGTCCGTTTTTGGTGATGTCTTCTATAATAAGACCCTCTCCGGAGAGTTCGCTTCTTATGTCTTTCCACTTTGAACCGCACGTACCTTTTGATGATTCCTTGTGGTCTATATCAATAACCGGTTGTCCGTCGTCAACCACAGATACCCTGTCATATTTTATAATCTCGTCTCCGGCGGTGCATTCAATGCAGTAGCCGTCATTTAGGAAGTCGCCGTTTTTCACTACTTTTACATCATAGTTCATTTTCAGCATGACTTTTTTTATACTCAGCATATTGTAGATAGTTTTCTTCATATTCTGGTGAACGAGAACCGCCTTGTTTGAGGCTTCTTCTATCAGATTGCTGAGGTCGGAAATATAGGATTCAGCGAGGTCAAACTGTTCATTGTCGTACATTGCGTTTATCTGTGAGAGCCTGTCAGAAATAAGCTGAGGATAGTCTGTGTCGCTGTTTTTTTCAAGAAACTCCTGTAGGGTCATTTTACTGCCACGCTTGTCTTCACGCTTAAATTCGTCTTCCGGATTTGAAAAAATCCTGTTGTCGAGCCTTTCGCATACGTTGTCAATCATAGACTTTATCTGTCCTTGACGTTCAAGGAAAGCACTGTATACTTTATTCAGTTCACTGCTAAAAATGGATATTTCAGTTGACATGGCAGAATAACCGCTGATTACTTCGCTGTCTGACTTATTGAGGAATGTAAGTGTTTTTTCCGCAAGTATTTTGTAGTCTTCACTGAGGAATTTTCCGGCTGTTGCCTTGTCGATTTCAGTAAATTCCTTGCGGATTGTATCTCTTGTGTCTTTAGCGTGTTTTCTTACTTCAATAGCTTCTTTTGATTTTTTAGTAATATCTGCCACAGAGCTGGCTATTTTTTTAAATTCAGACTTTTTGCTTTCGATAACAGATTCATTGTTTTTAGCCTTTGAGCATACCGATGTAAATTCACTGCGGACAGAATTTACAGCAGAGGAAAGATTTCTGTATTCCTGTGCAATGTTTCCGGCACTTCTGTACTCGTCGTCACAGTACCAAGGGTCACTGTGTCTGCTGGTATGTATTTTGTCAGATATGCATTTTCTTATGTCTTCTGCTCTCTTGTCGGTATCTTTATAACGGCTTAAAAGAGAAGTATAGGAGTTTTCGTTCACATCTACTATATAATTCTCTCTGCCGTTGTGAAATTCGCTTACAAAATCGTTGTATTCCTTTTCAAGCTTTTCGACAGCTTCCGGAAATTCATTTTTCACCTCGTCGGAAATAACCAGTTTAGCAGATGGGATTTCCTTTTCTGCCTCATTGTAGGCTTTTTTTAGTCTGTTACAGGCAGACTGTGCTTTTTTGAATGCGTCGTTTAAAATATCCATAGAGGCACTGCGTGTATTTTCGCCGTTTCTGAGAAGTGCGTTTACCTCAGACGCTTTTTTTCCGCTCATTCCAAATCCTCCAGTTCCCTTAAAAATTGACTGTAAAAGTCTTTTGGCGGTATACCTATAAAATATATTTCACCGTTGTCGTCTATTTCAAATGAGAAGTCCCTTTGCTTTGACGACAGGATTTTTTCAGCATAAGGCTTGTATTTTTCTGTAAAGAAATAAATATCTTGATTATCCGAACCCCTGTAAGCAGAACCGCTGTTCATTTCGTCTAAATATTCGCCGTCAACAAATATATCGACATTGCGGAAAAATTCTTCTGAATCGGGGTACATGGCGAGTATTTCGCTGTAGGTATACCCCGAATAGAGCATTACATCAAGTTTGGTGTGTAATTTGAGCAGGGTTATGAGTTCTTTAAGTTCATTGTATTGAAGAAAAGGCTCGCCACCGCTGACAGTTATTCCGCATATGTCGTCAAGAGAGGTTATGCAGTTTATTATTTCTTTAACGCTTTTTGTGTAGCCTCCGCTGAATTTTCTGCCCTCCGGATTTATGCAGTTAGGGCAGTTTTTTTTACAGCCTTGAACCCAGATTACATAGCGTTTTCCAGGTCCGAGACTGTTTGTTATAGATTCGTGACTTATTCTCATTATTCAGCAGATACTATAGCTTTCTTGTCAATAGAGCCGTCGTCTTTTCTGCGGAGAGCAGGCACATATATGGCGTTGGCATTCCAGAAGTCCGTCCTTCTTGGTTCGGAGAGGTCTTTCATGTTAGCCCTCTTGAAATCAATACTGTTAGTGCCGTCAAGACCCAAATCATCGAGAGCCTTACCGCCGTAATATTCGTTTACAGCCTTGATAAGATTTCGCTCGTCTTCTGTGAGGGTTTCCTGATGTTTGTTTCTGTATGTTTCAAGAGAATTATATACTACTCTTGCAAAGCCGTAATCAGCAGAGAAGTATGTTATGAACTTGATAAGGTCTTTAAAGGGCAGTAAGCCGGCGTCTTCCTTAACCTGTATGCCCATTTCGTTGTAAGCCCAGTCCATAGACTTTTGGCACTTATACATAAGGTTGTAGATTTTGCAGTAGTCGCTTACAGATTCGTCATGCTTTGAGATAGTATCGTTTACTGTTTTGAGTTCGGCATTGAGACTGTCAATAGTATTGTTGCGTTCTGTAATGGTATTGTTAGCGGTTGCGAGGTTATTTTCGAGCCTTTCAATTTCGCTGTCACGGTCTGCAATAGTTCTGTTAGCGGATTCTATGTTGGCTTTAAGAGTTTCGATTGTCTTATTGCGGTCTTTTATACTATCGTTGGCTTCTTTGAGGTTATTATTTAAAGTCTGGATAGTGCGGTTGCGTTGTTCAATGGTGTCATTGGCGTTTCTGATGTCATTTTTGAGTGATTCTATTTTTTCCTCACGGTCTTGAATGTAATCATTAGCTTCATCAAGATTTACTCCAAGACGAGTTATTGTTTCATTACGTATTACAATAGTGTCATTTGCTTTTTTAAGCTGTTCATTGAGGTCAGCGATTTTTTCGTTACGCTCATCAATAGTCTCGTTTGCGTTTCTGAGGTCATTTTTGAGAGATTCTATTTCGTCGTCACGTTCTTCAATGCTTTTTTTTGCATTGGACAGTGAAACAGTGAGGTCTTCAATAGTCTCGTTGCAGTTTTGGATAGTAGACTTAGCTTTTTCAAGTTTTTCGGCGAGTGTATCAATAGTTTCGTTACGCTCATCAATGGTCTCGTTGGCGTTTTTGAGGTCGTTTTCGAGTGATTCTATTTTTCTGTCAAGCTTTTCGATTTCTTCGGAGTGCTGATTCTGAAGTTCCTGTGTTTTGAGGTCAAAATCTTCCCTATATGTTTCAAGCTCAGATTCTGCCGATTTCAGCTTGGTGGACAGCTTGTCATTTTCGCTGTAAACTTCGTCAGTTTCGGCGTGAAGTTCTTCCAGTTTGTCTTTTATCTTGTCGAGTTCAGACTTGAGAGCCTTGTTTTCAGCGGTCAGTTTATCTACCTTTTCCAGAGCCTCATCTGCGGACTGGTGGGTTTCTTCCAGTTCATCTTCAGTTTTCTGTAGTTTGGTTTCTGTTTTTTCAAGCTTGTTTTTCAGCCTGTCACGCTCGTCATAAACTTCGTCAGCCTCGTCATGCAGTTCTTCGAGTTCTTTTTTAGCTTTTCTGATTTCTTTCTTCAGAGACTCGACCGTGCTGTCTGAGTATTCATTGTCTGAGGTGGTATTTTCTGCGGATATTTCCGCCGACTTACTAGACTGTGTCTTGCTCAAATCAGAAACTTTTTTGTCAAGCTCCTCTAATTTAGGGAGAACAATTTCTTTTATCAGCTTTAGTACTTCGTTGTCCTTGCTGGAAGAATATTTGTCCAGTTCATCATCAAAGGAATGTGAGTTGGATTCAAAGAAATCCATATCCAGTTCATTATTTTTGGTTGTATCGTCCAAATCTTCCATAGAAGAAGTTTTTTCAGATTCTTTTTGGCTGTTGTAAGTGGCGTGCCTGTATTGTTTTGCCATGTTTTTATAATCTCCTTCCGTTAATTTTCGGGGTCAGCGTGAAATTTTTTCAGTTCTTCTTCTGCTATTTTCAGACTGATTTTCAGCCTGTCACGCTCGTCATAAACCTTGTCAGCCTCGTCATGCAGTTCTTCGAGTTCTTTTTTAGTTTGTCTGAGTTCTTTGTCACGTTCTGCAATAATGCTGTGCTTTTTTTCAAGTTCTTCAGTGAGTGTATCAATAGTTTCGTTATGCTTATCAATAATCTTACTGAAACTTTTAGGGTCATTTTTGAGGTCTTCAATAATTTCCTTATAGCGTTCAATGGTAATGTAAGATGTGTAAAGCCTTTCAGTGAGGGTATCAATAGTTTCGTTACACTCATCAATGGTGCTGTTGGCGTTTCTGAGGTCATTTCTGAGAGAATCTATTTCGTCCTTAAGAATATGGTTATATTTATGAAGTAAATCTTCAATTGATTTAGACATTCATAATCTCCTTTCGTCAGTTTATGAGGTCAGCGTGCAGTTTTTTCAGTTCTTCTTCTGCTATTTTCAGACTGATTTTCAGCCTGTCACGCTCGTCATAAACCTTGTCAGCCTCGCTGTGCAGTTCTTCGAGTTCCTTTTCAAGCTTTGCAGTAATTTTGTCAGCGGTCTGTAGCTTTTCTGTGAGGTCAGCTATTGTTTCATCACGTTCTGCAATATCGCTGTTGGCTTTTTCAAGTTTTTCTTTGAGGTCTGTAATAGTTTCCTCATGCTTTGCAATAGTGCTGTGGGCTTTGTCAAGCTTGTGTTTCAGCCTGTCACGCTTATCATAAACTTCGTCAGCCTCGTCATGTAGTTCTTCGAGTTCTTTTTTAGCTTTTCTGAGGTCTTTCTTTAAAGACTCGACCGTGCTGTTCTTCGAGTTTTTTTTTGCTTTTCTAAGTTCTTTGGTACGATTTGCAATATAGTTGTCGACTTCGTCAACACTTATGAGAGGCAGTTCAACACCAGAAAAGTAATCAGGCATTCATAATCTCCTTTCGTCAGTTTATGAGGTCAGCGTGAAGTTTTTTCAGTTCTTCTTCTGCTATTTGCAGACTGACTTTCAGCCTGTCACGCTCGTCATAAACCTCGTCAGCCTCGCTGTGCAGTTCTTCGAGTTCCTTTTAAAGCCTTGCAGTAGTTTTGTTAGCTGTCTGTAGTTTTTCGTTAAGTTTTTCGTTTGTTGCACTCTGCAATGGTATTGTTTGAACTCATTAATAATCTCCTTGTGTCAGTTTCTGAGGTCAGCGTCAAATTCGCCCGTCTTGACATCTATAGTATGGATTTCGGGATTTTCGCTCACAGAATCGCCGTTTACTATGCAGTACTCTATAGTGTGTTCGTTTTTGATACGGATAAATATAGTATAGCCACGAGCGTCGGGGGTGCTGATGAGCAGGGGCTTTTCGTTTTTGGTTTTGACTTCACGGAATTCAATATCAGTTTCGTTTTTGAGAATCTTTCTGAATTTAACCCACTCTGAGCTTTCGGGGTCAACTTCAATCTCCTTGAATTTATTAGCACTGGTAAATCCGATAAAGTACTTGAATTTAGCTTCGTCGCCGTAAACCTGCATATCGCTGAGACAGAGCTGACCGAGAGCCACTGCTGTTTTAGGAGTAACGGCATAACGGGGGTTTGTCTCTGTCTGGTCTTCAATCTGGTCAACAAGCTGTATTCTGTTGTTTGTGAAATTTTCTTTAAATTTCTTTTCCATGCTTTCTCGTACTATCTTACTTCTTGAACTGTTTCCTGCTCTGAAGATATACACTTCTGATTTATTATAGTAAGGAGTATTCTTGAAAGCAATATCCATTTCCTGAGAGAATATCTCGATTTTTTCCTTAATGATATTATCAATATATCCCTCTATGTCGTCACGGTCAACGCTGAAACGTATATCGTCTATGGCAGTGCCATTGCATGAATACATAGTCACCTTGTCTTGTTCATTGTAGCTTTTTCCCTCAAAGATTTTTCTTGAGATTCTTTCGCTTATTACGTTGAGGTTAGCCTTTGCGTCGCTTGACCTGCTGTTAAGCCTTGACGGAAGTTCAGCCGGAACTTTTTCACCGAAAGGAATTTTAATCGGTATGTCGTTTTCAATCATAAGATTGATATTTTCGCAGTAGATTTTATAGGAAACTTTCTCAATGATTCTTTCACCGCCTGCATCATCAAAGCCGTTTGTTCTCTTGATTGTTATAGCTGGTACATCGTATTCCTCGTCCATAGTAAGCTCGCCAAAAGAGAAGTCCAGAGTACCACCGCCGAAATCATACACGGCAAATAATGTTTTCTGGTCGTATTCAACAGGCAGATAATCAGTACCGCATATTGCACCGATATATGCAACAGGCTCTGCATTTTCCATTTTTACATCAACCTTGTCACGCAGGGTTTTTGGCACAGAACGCTGAATACCGTATTTAAGAGAATTTGAAATAAGCTGTTTTATTTCTTCATTGAATTTTACAGGGGAGGTAATGCGGAAATTAATATGAATTTTTCCCTCTACTACATTGTTTACACAGCGACCGATAAGATAGCCGTAAAAAGCTACAGGGTCGAAATGATTTTCATTCTGCTTTTTTGGGTCATCAACGATATAAACGTATTCGTCTGTCTTGTCATACGGAATAACCTGTGGTTCTTCCTTTTCAATTTCAATCTGATAAGGGGTCATCTTGAGCAGGGTCTGTATAGAATCGAGCTGTCTCTTTTCGGCTGGTTCTTCACCGGCGAGTACTTCCTTTACGGTATAGCCGAAATCAAAATCAGACTTTAGACCCTCTCCGGTATTTGCATTGCGGAGATGAGACTGGAAACTTCCCTTTACAATAGCGGGTACATTGTTTGTATCTTCAATCCATTCCCTGTAAACGCTTTTCCAGTCGTAGACCATTATATTTGTAGGGTTTTCAAAAATATTCTCGCCGTCAACGCTTTCCACTTCACAGAGGCTTTTGAGTTCTTTCTGACCGTCGTCGTTTATATAGGCAACGCATGATGAGGAAGTACCGAAATCTACAGAAACAATATGTCTGTCTATTCTGTCGCATACGTCGTATTCTGTATTAATGAAGGCTATCTTTATTTCGCTCTGTATTATCTTTTCTATGCTTGATGTCATATCCGAGAGAACTTCAATGTAGCCGGACAATGTGAGATATTTCTTGTTCTGAAATTCTCCTGAGAATACTGCACTTATAGCGTCAGTATTAAATTCAACGATAGCCTGATTTCTTGAATTGACAATAACATAGCCCTCTGAGCAGAGGTCTTCCGGCAGATTCATTGAGTCGGCTTTATTGAAGACAATGCGTACTTTCTTTTCTTTTTCGGGACAGAAAGTTCTTTCAATCAAAACCAGTATTTTCCTTTTGCCCATATTTGTCCAGAGACCAGCCTTTGAGTCGCAGAGATTCTGCATACGTATGGGTTCATAGTTTAAGAGAAGATTTTCTGTAATATCGCAGTATTCAATTTTCGGGAAAGTTGCGGTTGTCTTTGCCTCGACTGCACGTATTATATCCTGCTCTGTGAGTTCGTTGATTTTTGCAAGCACAGCCTCTTTGCCCTCGAATACTTCCGTATCGAATGTATCATCAGTTACATTCTGATAAAAGATTTTCATTGCAGAGTTAGGGAGGAGTTTTTCACAATCATAGTCAATATCATTTATTGCTCTTGACTTTCCTCTTACTCTGTATACAATGGCGGACGCTGTGTTTTTGTCGATATTTTCAAGACAAAGCTGTTTGATTTTCGGGCTTCCCATTAATAATTTCCTCCTAAGTTAATAGTTCTGATTTTTTCATACATACCGAATATTTTGTTTTTATTTTCTGCATATAGCTTTGCTACTCCGATTAAAAGGGCGTATTCTTTTTTTGAGTCGTATCTTCCGCAGGAGATAAGAAACAAAATATCCTTGAGTATACAATCTCTTATTTTTTGGTTTTTTATCTTGTCAAAATAATTATTCAGACTGTTTTTTTTATATTTTGAATTGCAGTATTCGTACATAATTTCAATATAGTTCTGATATTGTATGCCGAAATTATAGAGCATTTCACGGATATGAATAAGCTGTCCGGCAGTAAATCCGGTACAGCCGTATACATTGAAGAAAACAAGTATAGTCTTTATGTACCGGCTTTTATCTTCTCTGCCTAAGTCTTTTGCAGGGTGGTAAAACTCACGTTTCCAGCGGTAATCAAGCAATAGCATAAGGTCTTTCATAAGGCTTTCAGATACAGATGTAATCATTGCATCGCTGTTTATTTTTATTACAGCCTCAAGTTTGTCTCCGGCATAGTTAACAGGAAACCACACATTGCATCTTGCTTTTTTGTTGCTGTACTTTATGCTCAGTCCCTCGTCGTGTTCCCTGTCGAGCGTTATTTTTTCTGAATGTTTTTTGAAGAATCCGTCAAGGTCTTCTGAATAGCGGTTTACAAGGAACTGTGCCGTAATATTCTGGTCTATAATATCATCAGAATAATATATTTTGTCTTTTTTTCTTTTCCATAGGTCAAAGTCAAGCAGTGAAATTTAAAAAACCCCCTTAATTAACAATTTGTTAAAATATACCAAAACGCAGTATTCATGCATTTTGTTTATTATATCATATTAACCAAAAGCAGTCAAGTAGCAAATCAAATTTTCTGCATTAAAATTATATTTCTACATATTATACAAATTTAAGGCGGTTTTTTGTCTTGCTTTAACAGCATTTTTGCATACGATATAAAAGGCTGAATATTTGTGCGGATTTTATGCAAATACTTGACATTTAAGGACAAATATAGTATAATTATACATACTAAATATTTTAAAAGGAGGATTTCCATATGGAACATTCAAAACGAATACGGCAGACAGTATTCTTTGCTTTTGTTCTGCTTACAGCATGGATTATACCGCTTTTCTGCTGTAATACTTCACTGCTGACAGCCAGTGCGGTTTCTACCGACTATCCTGCTCAGCTTATGAATATAGCAGTCAAAGACAATAAATCTGTGCTGTCTGAAAACGGTACTGCCGACGGTTCAGCCGTTTCCATAAAGTCTCTCGGAGGGGACTTGTCTTCTGCATGGCGTTTTGACAGGGTAAACACCGACTCAAAAGGCACTTTCTTTAAAATCTGCAATGCAGAATCCGGTCGCTTGCTTACGCCTTCGGGCTATACCATAAAAGCCGGAACAGGTGTGATAATGTACGGCAGTGAATCGCACCAGACACAGCACTGGTATGTTATCCCAGTGAAAAATGACAAGCAGGGAAACGGTCTCTACTACAAAATAGTAAACTACTCCGATACCTCGCTTGCACTTACACAGGGCAAGTCCGGAATCACTCTTGAATCCTATACAGGTGCTGACAATCAGTTATGGTTGCTTAATGCCGACGGTTTACAGGGTTTTGCCGGCTACTGTGACAATGACAACAACGGAAACATCAAGGCAGGGGATATAGGCGGACTTTTCGGTGAAACTGTTGAAGTATCTACTTTTGACGACCTCAAAAAATATGCCGAATCAGATACGCCATATACTATTGTTGTGACAAAAAATATAAAGGTTACAGAGCTGAATATGAACGGCACAAGGTATATGTGTACCGCCGGAAGAATCTATCTGCATGACAACAAAACCATTATAGGCAGTTACAACGCCCACACGCTTTTTAATGTACAGTTCTGTACGGCAACCTCAAAGGGCGTGGGAAACAACATCATCATTAAAAACTTTGAAATGCAACATGACGCTGAATCAAATAACAATGATTCAATAGTATGCTATTTCGGTTCGGGCAAGAATATCTGGGTAGACCATGTGACATTTACAGGTCACGAGAATCACGGATACGCTCCGAAAACACAGCTTGTTGATGAGGATAAATTCCTTGCCTGCTGTTATGACGCTGATTACTGCACAGTTTCAGACAGTTCTTTCGGAGAGCATAAATATGGTCTTATTCTCGGCTATCCTTCTGACGATGATAACACAAAGTCCAAGTATGACGGATTCCCTCATATTACTCTTTACTCAAATAAGTATGATGGCTGTGAAACAAGAGGTCCGGGACTTATGAGGTGGGGTTACTTCCATTCTTTCAATAACTATGTGAATGATTTCAGCATGGCTTACACAGTACACAGCGGTTGCGACATATACGCTGAAAACTGCTATTACGAAAACGGCGGTAACGTTATATGCGACTGGAACTCCATAACATATGCAGGTGCTTATGCCGAAAGCGGTTCAAAGTTCTCGAAGTGCAACAGAACTGTACAGGGTGAGGGTACGGCAAATAATCCGAGCTACTCAAATGCAACTACATGGAGACCGTCCGGAAATTATACGTACTCAAAGCTTACCGCTGACGAGGCTAAAAGCTACTGCACGACATACAGCGGTTGCCAGTCATCAAAGGACACTGTAAAGTATATACGTTTTTCAAAGAACGGTGTGCCAAGTGCTGGATTTACAACTTTGCCGTCCGGTGAAATGACTACCACAAAGCAGACTACAACAAAACAGACTACCACCAAGTCCACAACTACCACAACAACTACTACCACCACAACAGCTCCGCCAGTGGCAAGCTTTAATGACGGCTCTGCATACCGCATAAAGAATGCAGATTCCGGACTGTATATGCAGGTTGCCGACGCAAAGGCTGAAAACAGTAATAACGTTCAGCAGTGGGGAAGCGACGGAACAGCAGTTCACGACGTATGGAAGATGTATAATGCAGGCGACGGATATTATTACATAATCTCATGCGTGGGAGACGGCGGAACTTACGCTCTTGACGTTGCCGGCAAGAAAACTGCTAACGGCACTAATATTGATATCTACCAGTACAACGGCGGTACAAATCAGCAGTTTATGATTACAAAGAATACAGACGGCAGTTACAAGATATGCACAAGAGTTTCCGGCGGAAAATCAGTCGTTGAAGTAAAAGACGCTGATAAAAATTCCGGTGCTAATATTCAGCAGTGGGAAATAAACGGAGCAGGCTGTCAGAACTGGATTCTTGAACCCGCAACAGACTTAGGTTGTACAATGGACGAAAACCTTGTATATACCTTTGAGAATGTAAATTCCGGTATGGTAATGGAAATAACAGACGGAAAAACTGCTGAAAATACTAACGTTCAGCAGTGGGTTTCAAATGATTATGACTGTCAGAAATGGATTCTCAAGTCATTTGGTTCGGGTAATTACTACTGGATTCGCTCCGCACAGAACAACGGCTATGCACTTAAAGCAGACGGTGCTTCAGACGGCGGTAATATTTATATAGCTCCGTATTCCACAAAAGACAGCTCACAGCTTTTCCGGTTCACTAAAAATCCGGATGGCTCTTACAGCATTATCACTCATGCCTCAAAGGATAAGTGCCTTGTTGAAGTAGCTTCAGCCTCAATGGAAAGTGGTGCTAACGTTCAGCAGTGGTCTGCCACAAACAGCAGTTGTCAGAAATGGAATATAAAGACGGAAAAGAAAAACGAAAAAGTTTCCGGAGATGTAAACGGCGATGGAAAGTTTACAAGTGCCGATTTAGTGGCTCTTGAAAAATGGCTTTTGTCCGTACCTAATACATCACTTGCCGACTGGAAGTCAGCAGACCTTAATGAAGACAACGTACTTGATGTCTTTGACCTCTGCCTTATGAGACGTATGTATATTAACGGATAAAATATAATAAATATAAAAATCCCCTTGATATTTAAAGAATCAAGGGGATTTTTTTAATCAGTTTTTAACTTCAATTATTTTATTTCCGCCATCGTCTTTAGCCTTGTGCAGTGCCTTGTCGAGTTTAAGGAATAGTGAATTAAGGTCGGGGCAGTCTTTAGCGTGGTAATGGTACATACAGCCGGAAACACTAAGCTGAACAGATATATTGAATATGGTGTAAGAAGACGACATCTTTTTGAAAATACTGTCAACGATATTTTTAATCTTATCCTTTGAAACGTCCGGATTGAATACAAAGCAAAATTCATCGGGTGTGATGTTGTAGATTTCAGCGTGCTTTGAATACTCCTCTTTAAGTTTTTCGGCGATTGTAACAAGGAATTTATCACTGAAATCACGACCAAAGTTTTCATTGAAATCACGTAAACGGTCGAAATTGAAGTTTACAATGTAGAAATTTTCTGATTCAAGGCGTACTTTAAGGTCGTCGTCCATAGAATAGCGGTTTTTAAGACCAGTAAGTGAATTTGTATAGGAATTAACCTTTGTTTTTTCACGTGAGGAGAAAAGTTTCTGAGAAAATACTTCGAGTTCTTCCTTTTTCTTTTTAAGTTCGAGGGCGGTTTTCTTAGCGGAGCGTTGCATTAATATAATCATTGCAATACCAGCGGCGAAAATAGCCAACATTGTAATTATAATCCATACAACCGACTGAGCTTTTTTTACAAAGAGGCCATGGCTTGCTTCTTTCTGGAGTACTGCTGCCTCATCGATAAGAGCGGTTGTCTTTTCCATAATCGGAGAAATATTAGCAAATTCCTTATGTATTTTCTTTGCGGCATTTTTTGTATCGGAATCGCCTATAGTCATATCAAATTCGCTTAATTTTTCACGGTAGTTTTCGATAGACTCCCATGCTTCTTCAACCTTTTTGTCGGCTTTGCTGTCAATTGTATCTATGCTGTCAAATTCTGCTTTTATATTGTCAATTTCCACAAAGTTTTCCGCAATTTTTTCTTGACTGGCTTTTACACGGGTGAGTTTTTCAGTATCGCTGATACTTTCATTTGTCAAGTCAAATACGATTGAATAAAAATTTGCATTTGAAGATACAATCTTTGTATTCATTGTACCGATACATTCTGTAGCGATTCGAGCGTCGTTCATTGAAAATCCTGCCTGAGCAAAAGAAACAATCATAACAATCATATTCAGAATAGAAAGAATAGTGTATATGATTTTGATAAGAAGAAACTGTTTAGGGTTATACCCCTCAAGCTGATTTTCGTTTTTGCCGTTAGCAGATGTGTTTTCTGAGTTTTTTTCCATAGTATATATTCCTTTCATTGATTTTTCCCAAGGCACAGCCTCAGAAGTTTTACGAGTACATAAATAACAAATATCACCGCCGAATCTCTTATAAATTTCATATCATCGTCCGCATAAGCCGGATTAATCAACTTTATCAGATACTTTAAAAAATTTAACTATTGCATATTATGAATGAATTTATATTTTTTTTATAATTACATTATACCATATAAAAACATTTTTGTCAAGTATTAATAAAAATTTATAAAAAAAGTCCATACTTTTCATAAGCATGGACTTTTAAATTTTATTTTTCAGAATTTTGCTGTGCCAAAGAAAACGTTATTGAAGAAGTCTTTAGTTTTTTCAGCACCCAATGCCTTTTTAAACATATCGGTTGAGACACCGCCCATATCCACGAGGTTATCAGAATATTTCTGAATAGCCGTGTGTTTTGCGGACTTCTGCTCGTCGGTAAGCTCGGGGAGATTAAGAGAGTTTTTCAGAGTAATTCTAAGGCTGTCAGCAAGCATACTGGCTGTCTCATCATCGGCACTGCGGTCTGTCATTTTGTAGAGACCAATCGGGCGTATGTCATCATACCAGTTAGGAGACGGAGTGGTGCTTTTAAGACCGCTGTATTTTTCATTGAGTATGCTGAGTTCGTCAAGTACTTTTTTGTAGTCTGTATTTTGCGGGTCAGCACATACTTCATAAAACTCCACATAATTTATACGACCCTCGTCATTATACATATAATCGACGGAGATAAGGGGAAGTTCCTTATTATAAGGCGTAAGA
Source organism: Ruminococcus flavefaciens (assembly GCA_023667045.1). Taxonomy (GTDB): domain Bacteria; phylum Bacillota; class Clostridia; order Oscillospirales; family Ruminococcaceae; genus Ruminococcus; species Ruminococcus flavefaciens_AC. The sequence goes on from JAMPAU010000001.1 coordinate 1,070,154, forward strand.
ACGACAGTAAACATCTGTTGCATTCCGTCTGTTTTCATAACGCTGAGATTGCCGTAGCCCTCAACATTATACTGCTGAACATCAAAGAGGAGCATTCCCATAATATTAAGACTTGAATATTCGCCGGTATCTACAGGGGTAAGCGTATAGTACTCTGAAATCAAGCCGAGAGTATCGCTGATGTTTTTTTCCATTATCGTACTGTTGTATTTTTTCACGTAATCAAACCTGCTTTCTTATGATATATTGTATACGCAATAATTACAACATTACCTGTTAAAAAAATCACGTTCAATATTTATTGTATTATAGCATAAATTATAAAAAATGTCAACAGAAAAAATAATTTTATTATTTTATCTGCAAACGCATAACTCTTTTTGATACAAACTGTGCACACATACCCGTAAAGAATCCGGCTATACACCCAGATACAATCATTATCGGCAGATAGGAGATTACCGTGAAAGTTTTTGTCATACAGACGGCAACTGTAATTTGTCCGATATTATGAAAGACCGCACCGGCTATACTGCACAGCCACAGATAATTTTCATTTATTACTTTTTTCAGTACAGACATTCCAAGCAGACAAAACAACGCTCCGGAAGCACTGTAGATTATAGCTGAAATATTTCCACCGAATACAGAGCCGAGAAGTACTCTCGTAAATACAATCATTGCCGTTTCGCTGAATTTATAGTGGTATACCGCATAGACCGTTATTATATTCGCAAGACCGAGTTTCACGCCCTGAACAGCCGACAAATTAGGTATGCGGAGTTCAATTATGAAGATTATCAGTGCAACCGCCGTGAGCATGGATAATTCAGTAAGTTTTTTTGTTTTCATATTAATTCTCCTCATTCCCGAACCTTATAACAAGCCTGTTAGGCAGACAGACTAAAGGCATACTCTCAGATTTAAGAAAACCCGAATTTACGCATACTTTATCCGGACATTCAGCCTCTGAAATACATATACTGCCGTCAGATATAGTCACTGTATTTGAAGATTTTCCGTCCGGTGACGGTATTTTTATTGTCTGATTTTCAGCGGTTAACAAATCAAATGTATAAATTATTTTTCCGTCCTGTACCACTTCAACGATATTCTTTTCAGATGGTTTCATTGAAATTAAAGTCAGAACGGCTGATACAATAAAAACAGCTATTATTATAAATATTACTAATTTAGTTTTCTTCATGCCGGAGTACCTCTGTAGTCATGCCGGAAAGCATTTTAATATTATTTTCTATGCCGTCGGTTATAATGATGTTTCCGTCGTCTGTAACAAGTATCATGTCAAAATTATCATTTTTCTGCCAGTATTCAATAGCTTTTTCCGTACCTGCCACGAAAAGAGCCGTTGAGAGTGCGTCGCATTCAAGACCGTTTCCGCCTATTATCGTTACCGAAACAAGACCGTTGTCGGCTGGTCTGCCTGTTTTTGTGTCTATTATATGCCAGTAGTTTACGCCGTCATCGCCTGTGAAAAATCTTTCATAGTTTCCGGAAGTAATAACCGCCTTGTCCTCGACTGATAAAATGCACATTTCTGTGTCGGGCTGAAAAGGATTTTTTACGGCTATATTCCATAGAGAGCCGTCGGGTTTAGTACCGAGTGTCTGGACGTTTCCGCCAAGATTTATGACAGCTGATTCTATGCCTTTCTCTCTGAAAATCTCCATTACCTTGTCGCCTGTATAGCCTTTGGTGAGCGAACCGGTATCAATCTGAAAATCCGCCGGTATTTTTACCGAATCATCAGAAGTTTCTATCCGTTGAAAATCAACGTTTTCAAGGAGCTTTTCAATTATTTTTTCGTCGGGTATTTTATATTCGCCTGTAGTGAAGCCCCATTCCTTTACAACCGGATAAACTGTAATATCCAAAGCTCCGTAAGTTTCATTTCCTATTTCAACTGCTTTTTCTATGATTTCAATAGTATCACTGCTTACGGCGGTATAGTTTCCGGCAGAGTGATTTATATTCCATATATCGCTGTTTTCTGCGGTCACGGAAAGTATTTTTTCAAGGGTCATGATTTCATTTTCCGCTTCACTGAGAGCAGAGGACGTATTTTCACCATAGGCTTTCAGATTCATGTAAGTATCCATTGCGAATATATCACGGGTTTCTGATATATTTGTTTTTTCGCTGATATTGCTAACCTGCTCCCGTTTCGGAGAACAAGAGCAGGCAGTTAATATCATAATCAATATAGCAAATGTTTTTTTCATAGTCAGTTTTTAGCCGAATTGAGAGCTTTTTGTACGGCTTCCATTATGGCGTTTGAGCTGTAAGTTGCACCGGAATAAGCATCAACATCTGTATTCTGTGAGGAAAGAATCTGTGAGATTACAGAATCCTGTGCAGAATTGAAATACCAGTCATCACTTTCTTCAGTGCGTGCAGAAATAGAAGTTATCACATCATTTTCAATGGTAATATCAACAAATACGTCGCCGTCGTAACCATATGCACTTGCTGAGTATGTACCGTTTTTGTAAACGTATGACGGTTCTGTTTCAGGGGGAGTTTCCGGTTCGTCAGGCTGTTCAGGAGTTTCTTCCTGTGATTCTTCCGGCTGATTGTTTTCTTCCGGTTCTTCGGCTGATTCCTCTGAATTTTCCGGCTGAGATTCTTCATTTTCTGCTGTGGTTGTTGTTGTTTCAGTAGTTGCAGTGTCTGTAGTTTCCGTTTCGGTATCAGAAATATCAGTAGTAGTATCAGTTTCAGAAACTGTCTGTACAGTTGTAGTAGTAGCTGTATCGTCGGACGGGGCTGTCGTGGCTGTACTTTCAGCAGATACGGCAGTAGTAGTAGCAGACGAAATACTGTGAGTGCTTCCGGAATTGGATTTGTCTTCCGGCTTGTCTGCACCGCACGAAACAAGCACGCCGGAAACAGCACCTAAAAATGCCAATGCACTTATAATATTAAGAATTGTTTTATTTTTTGGTTTCATTTTAATCACTATATGTTTTCTTATTCTCATCACTGCATAGCCGATAAATGCCACGCTGTATACGAGAATATTAAAGAAAATTCCCTCACGCCCTGCCTTAGCCATAGGGTAGTAAAGCACAAGTACATGAATATATATCATCGCATAGAAAAGATATGCAGTACGCTGTATTTTTTTCCATAGTTTAGCGTTCATTTTCTTACGGACTGCCGGAAATGACATCACAGTAAGAGGTATCATTATAACAAGCATGGCGATTGACAATATACCTGCGATTTTCTGATTGTCGGACATTCTTCCAGCGTCAGTGAAAAGTCTGACAAAATAAGTCTGTCCAAATCCGATATTATGACCTAAAGTTAATATTGCCGTAAAAATTGAAAGTTCTCCCCTTATGGGCATGAGTTTCTTTATAGGAGCAGAACCATTAGGCAAAGCTCCCATGAACATTACAACATACCATAAAGCCGTTGCTAATGCTCCTCTTGTAAAAAGTCCAATAATGTAAGTATTGACAAATTCCGGCAGAGACCGTGTATTAGCTCCGGCGAGTATAACGCTTGCTACTGTAATAATAACCGCCGTCGTATAGAAAATAAACGGGTGCTTTTTCAGTGGCTTTCCGCAAAGAAAAGCAAAGCCAAAAGCAAGAATCAGGGCAATGAGGAAAAGCATATTATTTCACCTTTCAGATTTAATTATTTATTTTTCTTTCTTACTGCAAAAGCTGTAGCTACTGCACAAGCCATTACTGCGACAGGTACAGCTACTCCGGCTACGCCTGTCTTGGGGCTTTCTTTTCCAGTAGATGAAGCTGTTGTTGTAGCTTTTGCTGTGGTGGTAGTAGTTTTGGCGGTAGTAGCAGGTGCTGTAGTATTGTTGTTATCATTGTTGTTGTCGTTATTTTCGCCGTTGTTTTCTGTAGGAGCAGGTGGTTCAGAATTTCCACCGATTGTCATTGTAAATTCAAGAGGAGTATTATAGCCTGTTGCCTTTACAGACATAGTATAACTGCCCTCACCGCTGAATACGTTGCCGTTTCTTGAAGAAGCAGAAGTATCAATTTTTCCGTCTTCGCCGATGATTTTAACACTGCCCTTGCCTGTAGCGGAGTAATCAGTGCCGTTTACAGTAACTGTTGATATATTTTTAACAAAGTTAGAGAAATCATTATCGTCTGCACCGTCAGCCTTTACTAAAGCAAAGTCAGAATAAACAGCCGGCATATTGTCTGTAGTGAGCGTGAAACTTGCAGTCATATCAGCGTATTTTCTAGAACTGTCTGAAACTGTAAGAGTATAAGAGCCAGCCACAGCATCAGTATAAGAGATTTCGCTGTCTGTAACTGTAAAGTTATCAGCTATGCTGTAGGATTTTTCATAGTCATCTGGGAAGTTTTCAGTTGTAAATGAAGTTGTTCCTGTGCCGGAAGTACTTTCAGAAACATTGACAGAACCGTCAAATTTTACCGGAACATATGTATCTGTAGGGATATTTGTGTAGCCGTCAAGAGTGATGAAAGAAACTTCACTGATTGTTGAACCCATAAGATTTACAAAATTTTCATATGGGAGAGTATTACCATGCGGTTCAGAAGTCTTTATACCAGAAGACCATGCAAGTTCGCCACGCCAGATATTAGCCTCGTGCCACATAGCATAGACACTGCCGTCAGTGGTCTTTATTGTTGCACCGTAAATAGCACTCATTTCCGGAGTGTTTTCAATGTCAATGAGGTAGTCGCCCCATGGTGTGCTTGTGCTAAGTTTGATTGAAGATTCGCTGGCTGTAACTGGTGTTTCGTCCTGAACTGCTGAAAATACTGCCTTGCCGTCTTCAACTGTTACTGTCTTGTATGCGGACGGTACATAATCCACAGCAGTGAAGTTATAGTTGTTTTCGCCGAGTGAATCAAGGTCTGACTGTGTGAGTGCAACAGGGTATGTTACGCCAAGAATAGTACCTGTGCCGTCTTCATTTGCCTGATTGTATGTACCCTCGAAAAGCTCACCCTCGCCGTTCTTTGACCACTTTGAAGTTGTAGCAGAAGATACAGCGTCAACCTCATATTCATTGGCACTGCCGGAGAGTTCGGCTCTGTAAAAGTCTGCATACGGGATATTCATTGTACCATATACAATATCTCCCTCTGCTCCTGCTGAAAGCGGGATTACGCTTGCTACAGACAGTGCAAGTGCCGTCGCACTGATAAGTGATGTGATTTTTTTCATATACTTACTCCTTATAGATTTATTATTAGCATATACTAATATGAATTCAAAATAAAAAGCCGGTTCGACTTTAATTAGTATATACTAATAAGGTTAGTATACACTAATTTTTTTAGTTTGTCAATATATGTTTCAAAAAAATTTTCCGCATAGGTTAAAAAAATGCTTTATTGAATAATATACAAATTATCAAGCCGATATTTTTGTACATTTTCTTTAAATCGGATTTTTACTTTTTGTATAATATTGTTATAGTTTAACATATTAGACATGAAAATTCCCCAACAGAATGCACCTTAAAATTCTGTTGGGGATATGATTAATAAATTATTTTATCATTCATATTCTTCAAGAAGCTCAACCAAATCGTCACGGCAATATCTTTTATACTCATTCTTCAGATTAAAGTATTCAAGACCATATTCTTCCTGAAGTTTATCGGGTGGCGGTTTTAAATTTGCACCTCTGTCAATAAGGAGTTCTATAGTTGCCTTTGATGCATACTTACTATTTTTAAGAATGCTGTCTTCCATTTCCGTGCCTGAATCAAGAACCATTTCTATCATGTCAGATGACGCATAAGGAATTATATCAGTAAGCATTTCCGGACTGACTTTATATCCATTTTTTATAGCTAACTTAAATGATTTCTTTTTATTTTGATGTGAAAGTTCCATAATTATTTTATCTGTTATTACTGCACCGTGCGATATAAGATATTCAGCAACCTCATCACTTAACCAGTTATAATGGGCATATTCAAAGGTATATCCTTCGTCAAACAGAAAATCAATAATCTTCTTTTTATCACCGGTCAAGTCACTTAAACCGAAACACCAACCAAATACTTCTTCGTCTGGTATTCCATATTCTTCTTTTATATAGTCGTAAACCAATCTGAAAAGTTCATAGTCTCCGCTGTTTATAGCTGATGTTATTGCAGGATAATTTGTCAGACTGCTGTTTGGCTTTATACCGTGGTCAATATAGTATTGAACCATATCATATCTGCCGTATACAATAGCTATATCAAAACCATTGGCTATACGTTCATAATCAAAACCCGCAAAAGAATCAGCGTCATCAATTCCAGAATCAAATTTTATGTCTTCACCATTTACTTCCAGAATATATTCCAGCATTTCAATACTGCATGATGCTGTCAGTTCTCCATAATTATTTTGGGTATCATCTTCCAGATTAAAAAATTTTTTTAATTTTTTATATTCTTCAACTGTACCAAAAAGAGTAGCATATTCTAAAATTTCATACTTTTCATATTCGTCTAATTTGTTTTTGTCTTTTTCAGCACTTTTAACCGCATTTGAAATATCACCGCACAAAGCGTATACATAAGTATCCAGATAATCAAATTTACCGCCCTCATCAATATATCTGTTAGCAAGCATTTTTACTGTCTGCGGA
>JAMPAU010000001.1:1076880-1112682 GCA_023667045.1 Ruminococcus flavefaciens
CTGAAATTTGCAGTGTGATGAACGACATTGCAAAAACTTTGCTTGATAAATAAAATCCGAAAAAAGACCGCAAGGTCTTATTTTTATGCTAAAAAAGGAGGCTGAAAATGTACACGCCAAGATATAACAGTGCTTTGTTTGCTCTTTCTGTGGACGACGGTTTTATCGTTAATTATTTTGAGTATCTAAAAACAATACTCCACAGAAAGCATTACGGACACGCAAAAAAATACCGTTAATAAAGGCTTTAAGCCTTATTTTTTATACCCATTTTTAAAAAAAGGAGAATTTGAAATGGCAGAAGAAACAAAATCAACCGAAGCAGTTCCGGAGGAAAACAAGCCGGAAAAGATACCGGAGCAGGTCACGAAGACCTATTCTGAACAGGAGTACAACGCCCTGAAGTCCCAGCTCGATACCGCCAACGACACCATAAAATCGTACGAAAAAATGGACATCGACGGCATAAAAGCAAGCGTTGAGGACTACAAGCAGAAGTGGGAGCAGTCCGAAAACGACCGCAAGGATTTTGAACACCGTACCAAAATCGGCAGTTATGTGAAGTCGCTCGCTCTTAGGGACGACATCTATGAAAAGCACGTCGCCGACTTGATACTTGAAAAGGGTCTGAAATTCGACGGTGAAAAGCTCATCGGTGGTGACGACGTTGTGAACAACTTCAAGACAAAGTACCCGAACGCTTTTAAGTCTGCACAGCCTGTGCCGGAATTTTCGGTAAGCACGACAGGACAGAGCGGTATGAAAGATGACGACGCTTTTGTGCGTAAGGTCATGGGGCTGAAATAGTAAAATAATGACATTTTAATAGGAGGAAAAATTATGGCAAATTCAATTGAACTCGTCAAAAAGTACGTCAACAAACTTGATGACGTTTACAAACTCGCCAGTCTGACGGACGTTCTCGAAAGCGATTCCGCAACCGTCCGCAACGGCACAAACACAAACGAAATCGTTATCCCGAAAATCGACATGGACGGTCTGGCAGACTACAGCCGTTCGGGCGGTTACGTCGAGGGCGATGACAAACTCACGTGGGAGACCGTCAAGTTTGATTATGACCGTGGACGTTCTTTTTCCGTCGACGCTATGGACAACGAGGAAACTATCGGGATTTCTTTCGGTATGCTGTCGTCACGTTTTGTGCGTAATAAGGTCGTTCCCGAAATGGACGCTTACCGTTTTGCGAAGTATGCAGGTAAGTCGGGCATTACCGTAAAGTCTGAAAATCTTGTGGATGGCGAGGCGGTCTGCCGTGCGATTACAGAAGCGAACAACGTCCTCGATGAAGCGGAAGTTGATACAGAAAACCGCATTTTATTCATCACTCCGACCCTCCACAACGCTATTATCGCACTCGACACGTATAAGTCAAAGGCTATGCTTGAAAGTTTTTCGACGGTAGTCAAAGTTCCGCAGACACGTTTCTACACGGCAATTGACTTGCTTGACGGCAAAAGTTCGGGCGAAGAAATCGGCGGTTATAAAAAGGCGACGGCAGGAAAAAATATCAATTTCATGATTATTGACAAGTCCGCTGTGTTGCAGTTCACGAAGCACGTCGTCAACAAGGTCATCGCTCCCGAAGACAATCAGACCGCTGATTCGTGGAAATTTTTCTATCGTGCGTACGGTCTGACCGACGTTTATGAAAATAAAGTCAAGGGTATTTACTGCTCACATTCGGCGAATTAAGGGGGAATATTCATGAGAACCGTCGGACTTGAAATCCACGACAAGCCAAAGTCAAAACCAAAGCCGAAGACTGAAACGAAAGACGGTGAGAAAGTTGGCATACGCTGATTTTCCCTATTATCAAGACTTTTTCAAGGGTACGCTGATTTCAGATGTGGAGACGTTCCGGACTTTTTCGGAGCGTGCCTCCGAATTTGTCGACACAGCAACTTTTGACCGCCTCGCCGATGCGGAACTTCTGAGCCGTCACAGAACAAAAATTCAGAAGTGCGTGTGTGCCTTGACGGAGCAGTTTTTTAAGCGAAATATAGCCTTTTCGGGTGGTATTCCAAGTGATGAGGATATGCCGAAAACTTCCGAAAGTATCGGCGAATATTCCATTTCAATAGCGAATCCGTACGACTATGTGCAGGAAATTTCCATGACCGATGAAGACTTCCAAAAAGCCTTAAAAAGCACGGTTTTACGCTATTTAGGAAACACAGGTCTGCTTTTCAGAGGGGTGAAATGATGTTCACGAACACAAAAGTTATCACGGTTTTCCATAAAACGACTGATGGCGAGAAACGTCTGCCGACATGGGAAAAACACCTGTTTTACGACGTTTACTGGGAAAACTGTTCGGGGCAGTCCGTAGAGGACGGGGGCGTTGAGGAAAACAATGAAATTCTGTGCATTATTCCCGAAAAATCACTGAAAAACTTCATTCCGTGCAAGGACGATTTTATTTGTCTCGGCGACGTTGAGGAAAAAGGCAGTCTGACTATAATGTCGGTCAAGGATTTCCGCTATGGTTCGGGAAAAGTCCGGCATATTGAGGTGAGGGCAAAGTAATGAAATGGGATTTTAAACTCGACTTAAAAGGCGTAAATCCGCAGAAAATCCATGATACACAAAAGTTTGTTGACAGCGAAATTCTGAGGCGTTCTTCCGCTTATGTGCCACATGATACGGGAAATTTGGAATTTTCGGGACAATCCAAAACACGTATCGGAACGGGTATCATAAGATATGAAACACCATACGCAAAACGGCAGTATTTCAAGGGAAAATCGAGCGGACAGCGTGGTCGGAAGTGGGTAAAAAGAATGTGGCTGTCGCAGGGAAAACAAATTGTAAAAAGTGCAAACAAAATGTTGAGCGGAAGGTGATTTCATGTCAATAATTGAAAGTGTTCGGGACTTCATTTCCAACTGTCCGTTGCTGAAAAACGGCGTTTTACTCAACGTCGACCGTCTGGGCGATACGGAAATCGAGTACACAATTGACGGTGAAATGACAGACCCGATTTTGCGAAGATATACGGACGGTTCTTCGCTCCGACAGTTCAATTTTATTTTTGCAAGCCGTGAGGCATACGGTGCGGACACCTTGCAGAACGTCGCAAACAGCGGATTTTACGAGGATTTCGCCGACTGGATTGAAACACAGTCCAACATCGGAAATCTTCCTAAACTCGACAAATATCGTATTCCGCAATATATTGAGATACAGTCAAACAATTACATTTTTGACACCAACGACAGCACCGCACGTTATCAGATTCAGCTGAAATTCGTCTATTATCAAGACAGGAGGTACACAAATGGGTAAAAATTTGAACAATGGAAATTTGGTCACAAGACCGAAAAAACTCGCATTTTACGAGGTTTACAGAAATGTTTTTTATCGCATGGAAGGTTTCACAGACCTCGGTTACTCGCAGAATCCGAAAGAATACAGCCGTCAGTACGTCGATGAGGAATTTGAACGTACCGATATTGTCGGTTACGCTCCATCAATTTCGTACAGTTTTGACCGATATACAGGCAATGAGGTGCTTTCGGACATCGTAAAAATCACGGAAAACGAGTGCATCGGCGACCTCATGAAACGTCGAATAGTAACGGTTGATTTATCCGGTGTCGGCGACGGAAGCGGTAATGCAAAAATGCGTGAATATGCCGTAATTCCGGACACAAACGGCGATACAACCGACTGCATGACATACTCCGGAAACTTTAAGGCACGTGGCGTTTTGGTGGACTGCATAGCCACTTCGGACGACGACTGGCAGACCGTCAAAGTTACCGAAAAGGTCGACTATTCCACAAGTGCGTACATCGCTGTAACTGGTGATAAAATCGTCGGAAGCATATCGAATGTCGACGGCGGACTGAATATCAGCGGTGAAGTCGAGAAAAATTCAAAGGTAACATTCACTGTAAAACCAATGTTTGACGGAGCAAAAGTAACTCTGTACCAAATGACTGATAATTATCCGAGAAAAATAGCCTCAGATTTCGGAAAACTCAATAATACGAATAATCTGATAATTAGTGATACAAGATATTGTATTACTGTGGAAGCAGGAGAAAATCAGTCTACATATTTCATTGACTTGACCGCCGTTGAATCACTTCAGACTGCCTCTACCGTTTCTGCAACTTCGGCAAAATCAAAAACAACTGCAAAGGAGTAATAAATCATGGAAAACAGCTATATATGGTCAATAAACGGCTTTGAGTTTGAGGTGGACATGGAAGACGCAGAAACTGCTGACAGGTATCTCGCCGCACTCAAAGTCTTTGAAAATGCACGAAATACTGAGACAAACAGCATTTCTGAAAAAATCCGCACATACTGCAAAATATGCCGTGAATTTTACGACACTTTTCTTGGCGACGGGTCATCTGAAAAAATTTTTTCCGGCATAAGCGACAACAGTCGCAAATACGACGAGGTGTTTGAATCGTTGCTTGATTTTATCAGCAGACAGCGTGACGAATCAGAGGGCAGAATGTCCAAAATTGCCCAGCGTTACGCACCAAAAAGACGATGATAAATATTCTGTTTGAGGAACTCCCCGATGCTGTTGAAGTGTCGGGGAAATTTTATAAAATCGCTACCGATTTCCGTGACTGGATTTCTTTTTTTGACATGATGTCGGACACAGAACTTGACCAAAAGCAGAAAATGTTAACCGCTCTTTCGTGGTTTTCGGGCGAAATTCCAAACGATATAATCGGAGCGTACACGGCACTGACTGATTTTGCGGCGTGTTCCGGAATGAAAAAAAGTTCTGAAAATGAGGGAAAAAACAACGGTAATTCGGGTGTTCCGACTTTATCATGGCTGTACGATTCAGCTTACGTTTTGGGTGCATTTAGGCAGATTTACGGAATTGATTTAATCCGTGTCGAGCATATGCACTGGTGGGAGTTTTCGGCGTTATTTGAGGCTTTGCCCGAAGAAACGCCCATAAAAAAACGCATTGCATACCGACAGATTAGGATTTCCGACATCAAGGACAAAGAACGGCGTAAGCAGATTTTGAAAATCAAAAAAGCGGTTGCGTTTCCGCATGAGCCGATTTCGGCAGAAAAAACAGGAGAAATTTTCTCGTTTTAAGGAGGTGGGACTTTGGCAGACGACAAACTTGAAATTCAGACGGCGATTGACACTGACGGCATTGACGACGGTATGCTTAACATTAAAAATCTTGTAACAAAAGGTATGGGCGTACTCAATGACAGCGTTTCGGGGTGTATTTCTACAGTCGCCAATCTCGGAAGTGCTTTGCTGAATGTTGCCGAAACTGCCGGAAAAGGTCTGCTTTCACTCGGAAAATCGGCGGTTTCTGTGGGTAAAAGTTTCGAGAGCAGTATGTCGCAGGTCATCGCAACGATGGGCGTGACCGCCGACACAATGACGGAAAACGGCGAAAATATTTATGATAAACTGGCAGAAAAAGCCAAAGAAATGGGTTCGACGACGAAATTTTCAGCCAGTGAGGCGGCAGATGCATTAAATTATTTAGCATTAGCAGGTTGCGATGCTGAAAAAGCGTGCGACGCACTGCCACAAGTCCTCAACCTCGCACAAGCAGGTGGCATGGACTTGGCTCGGACTTCCGACCTCGTGACCGATGCCATGTCGGCTCTCGGAATTGATGCAACTACCGAAAATCTGCAACATTTCGGCGATGTTCTAGCAAAAACCGCCAGCAAGTCCAATACGTCGGTGGAACAGCTCGGCGATGCGTTGCTTGTCTGTGGCGGTCAAGCGAAAATGTCGGGGCTTGAACTCAATGAAATGGCGACAATGCTCGGAATTTTCGCCGATAACGGCATAAAGGGGTCGGAGGGCGGTACTGCTCTCCGTAATTTGTTAAAAAATATGTACACGCCGACCTCAAAGGCGGCAGAAGCAATGGAACGACTTGGAATTTCGGCAAGCGATGCGGTTACTGGCGAACTCCGTCCGGTGCAGGAAGTCCTCATGGACACTATGCACGCAATGGAAAGCCTCAGTGAAGCCGACAGAATGCAAGCGATGAGCGATATTTTCGACGTTCAAGTGCTTGCTTCTGCGTCCGCCGCACTGAACAACAGTTCGGACAGATTCAACGAACTGAGTGCGGAAATCGCAAATTGTGACGGTGCTATGCAGCAAATGGCGGACACAATGAACGATAATTTAGAGGGCGACCTCGCCGGACTTAATTCGAGTTTAGAGGGACTTGGTGTTGAAGTTTACGAAAGTCTGAGCGATTCTTTGCGGTATTACGTTCAGACCGGAATAGGCTATATCCGACAGCTGAACGAGGCGTTTAAAAACGACGGTTTTGAGGGACTTTTCGGAGCGGTTGGTGATATTTTAAGTCAAGCGTTGACGGAAATCACGTCAAAAATTCCCGATATTCTGAAAATTGCATCAAAAATTGTGGTCTCTTTCGTTCACGGAATAACTTCACAGCTGCCTTTAATCAGAGCGGAAGCCTCCGGAATGATACGACGTTTTTCTGAAACAATTCAAGAAAATTCTCCAAAAATCGTTGAAAAAGCGACCGAAATGATTCAGCAGTTTATCGACGGAATTTCAAGCACAAGTTCCACTTTAAAAGGACTGTTTTCTACCGTTGTAGGCGGATTTTTCAAAGCAATTTCCGAGATTTTACCCGAAATTGCGGCAAACGGTGCGGAAATTATAAAAACTTTTGCTGAAAAAATTATAAATTCAAAAAAAGAAATGATTAAATGTGCAATTCCGATTATTCAAGGACTTGTGCAGGGAATTTCACAGGCTTTACCGAAAATTCTGAGTTACGGAACGGAAATTTTGCAAGAGTTGATAAATGGCGTAATTTCGGCACTTCCTAAACTTGTACCGATTGCAGTTGAAATAATTACAGGTTTATTAAACGGTCTGACAAGTGCATTAAATTCAATTTTAGAATTTGCACCACAAATTTTACAATCACTAATAAACGGCATAATTTCGGCATTACCACAGCTTCTTGAACTGGCTGTCAAAATTTTATCGACACTTGTCAATAATCTCGCAAGTGCCGTGGTTTCGATTTTAGAATTTGCACCACAGATTCTGAAAAGTCTGATTGACGGAATTATCACCGTTTTGCCGATGCTTATTGACTGTGCAATTGATATTTTAGATGCTTTGATTTCGGCAATAATTGACAATTTAGAGCCGATTTTAACGGCGTGCGTTGAAATTTTAATGGCGATAGTGAACGGCATAATCGGCAACCTCGACGAGCTGATTGATGCAGCATTTCAGATAATCCAGTTTCTGATTGACGAGCTTATAAAAGGCGATAACTTGCAGAAAATTCTCACTGCGGCGATTGATGTTGTAATGGCGATTGCGGACGGCATTATTGATAATTTGGACGAACTGATTGAAGCGGCATTTCAGATAATCGACAAAATTAATTCAGAACTTCTTTCAGAAGATAATATCAGCAATTTAATATCAACAGGTATCGAACTTCTCGGCAAAATCATAGTTGGTTTATGCCGATTTGCCGGACGTTTAGCGGAATTTGCCGGAAAATTATTTGTAACTCTCGGAGAGGAACTGGCAAAAATCGACTGGTCAGAACTCGGCGAAAACGTTCTTGAGGGAATAATGTCGGGACTTCTCGGAGTGGAATTTGATACAGATGATTATATCGACAATTTCGGCGAATACTGGATTTCCGGATTCAAAGATATGTTTGACATAAATTCGCCGTCAAAGGTCATGGAAAAAGAGGTAGGACAGTGGCTGTTGCCAGGTGTTGCGGTCGGAGTTGAGGACACGTCTGATGAGACGGCGAAAGACATCAACAGCAGTCTTGAAAGTGTGTCAGAACGTCTTGAAAGTTCGCAACTTGAACCGATTGAATTTTCGGAACAGTCAGAAATTACGGCAAATCCGCCGGAAATTAACGTTTCAGAACCACAAAAAATTCAGTTTGAGAATCCCGAAATAGAACCATTTGAAATTCCGGAGCAGTCAGAAATTGAAGTAAATTCGCCGGAAATCAATGTTTCAGAACCACAAGAAATTCAGTTTGAAAATCCCGAAATAGAACCGCTTGAAATTCCGGAACAGTCGGAAATTGAGATAGATTCACCAAAAATCAACGTTTCAGAACCACAAGAAATTCAGCTTGAAAAATCCGAAATTGAACCGCTTGGAATTTCTGATTTTGACGAATCACACGCTGAAATGTTCACACAGCAGATTGAGATTTTAAGGGAATTTTCGCCGAAAAATGACATTCCGGAACTTGATGACGAACGCATTACAGCGGAAATTCAGTCACAGTTTGACGAAATTATGGTCACTCTGAATGCTGACGATTTTATTTCAAAATTTGAAAATATTCTTTCAAATATGGGCAATGTTTCAGTTCCGCAGTATTCGGAGGTTTACGGACAAGTGTAGAATGTTCCGGAAAAGTCTGAAAACAGCCGTTCGGAGATTTTGCCAAATGTGAATTTAAGCCCGAAAATAAGCGTTTTCATAGGTGACACGGAAATAAAAGATTTTGTAATTTCGACAATCGATGAGGCAAATGCAATGTCGGGAGGTGTGAGCGTTTAATGGCTTATTTAAAAATTTCATGTGGCGATTTAAGCCTTGAAATTGATAAAATTTCACAGTATAATTTGTCTGAATTTTCGCTGAAAAACCAGTATACAGGCGAAAACGGAAACACAATAATTTATCCCGTGAAAATGCACAAGAAAAGAATTTCCGTTACTGCTGAACTTTCCGGAAGTGCCGGATTACCGCCGGAAATTACGGAATATAGCGGAGAATACGAGTACTTCATGAATATTGTGAAAAATCCCGAATTTTCCTGCGAATATAAAACGCCGTACAAAAATGAATTGTTTTTCGGAATTTTTACGATTACGTCGGATATAACCGTGACAAAAATTATAGCCGAAAATCCGATAATTTATGCGGTTTCGTTCACGCTCGAGGAGGTCTGAAAATGGTCATTGAAGAACACGCACGAATTGAAATTCTGTTGCCGAATGAGCAAAACTGGCGGTATATAGGCGAAAATGACATAATTCAAAAATCGCTCGGCATAACGCAAAAATGCATGGACGACGGTTCTTTTATGCTGGGCGGAGTATTTTCTGCACAGCTTTCGGTAAAACTCAGAATTTCGGGCGAAAATGTAAATTCATACACGGTTATGGGTGCAAAAACCAAGGTTTATTCATGGTACGGAAATGACCAAAACAACGAAAAACTGCGAGGTATTTTTTGGGTCACTTCTGCTTCAAGAAACAGCGATATATTCACGATTTCTGCCTCCGACGCACTTATTTGGCTTGACAGTACTTCATACGACGACCGTGAAAAAGGTACAAGCGAAAATAAAATATATTCAAGATTAAGCTCGGCGGTAAGAGGTATTTCCAACAATTTAAAAGAAATAATTGATGTTGTAAACGAAATTTTAGATACAGATAAAAAACTTGTTTGGCGTTACGACGGAGGTATGGTAAACAATATTCCGAGCGGTAAGGGGTATGCTTTGCTTCCACCCGATATAAACGGCGAAATATCAACAAAAAATCCACGTGATTATGTTTCATGGCTTGCAGAACTTGCTTGCGGATTTGTTTTTATTGGATATTCAGAAAATGATGCATGGGTGAAAATCGGGCAGTTTTGGGAAGAAGATTTTGTAGAAATATTTCCGGAAGAAACTGAACTTAATTCATGCGAAATTGCAGATTTTACACTGAAATTCAATCGTGTATATGCGGAAATCTACAACGGACACAGCGGAAGCAAATACGGAGCAACGACCGCCGGAGGAATAACTATAGATATTTCTGCTAATCCGTTCAAGGACGGACACTGGCAATACAACGGCGGTTCGGCAATGGACATTATCGGAAATATGTACGATAAACTGACAAGTTATAGGGTAAAATTCAGACCGTTCAAACTAAAATGTCATAAAGCTGTATTTTTGGAACTCGGTCAGAAAATAAAACTTCCGAATGGTGAATTTAGCCTTATTACAGGCATAAAATGGCAGTTCAGAGGCGGTTATACGCTGTCATGTGCAGGACGTGACACACGTATTTTATCGGTTGCCGCCAAACGTTCACAGGCGGCTAAGGTAAAGGACTTGGCGTTTACAAAAATAAACGCTGAAAAGTTCAAGGTTTTAAAACAAGTTGAAAGCAATAAAAATGATTTACAAGGTCAAATAAATAGCAAGGGTGACGATATTTCTGACCTTGATTCACGCATTGAAAACCTTGAAAACAGCGATTTTCAGTGGCAAATTGATGATTTAATAGAACGTATTGAAAATCTTGAAAACGGAGGATAAATTATGATTTTGAAGGCAAATCAAAAATATATTGATATGTCGTGTGTCCGTCATCTGCTTGCGAACGGTGAAAAAAACGTTGATTTTCTGACGTTTGAGGTGTCAAAAAATTATCACGAAATTGATATTTCAGAATGTACTTTTATTCTGCGTGCGGTGAACTCCGTCGGAAATTTAATTGAACAGACTTTAAAAAAACAGATTCAAAATGATTCAATTTTTCTTACGTGGACAGTTGACGAGTATTTTACGGCGGTTTCGGGTGGTCTGAAACTTGAAATTCGTGGCGTAAAAGGCGACGAACTTGTAATAAAATACGACCTTTCAGACATCATTGTGCGTGAAAGTGCGGTCGGCGAGGGACCGCCCGAAATTCCCGATGTGACCGTTATTCAAGGCGAAAAGGGTGACGATGGACTTTCTGCTTATGAAATATGGCTGTCACTTGGAAATTCCGGAACAGAAACAGATTTCATTGAATCACTGAAAGGTGAAAAAGGTAGCAAAGGCTCTCAGGGTAAAAAAGGCGACAAAGGCGACACTGGAGAACAAGGAATACAGGGTGAAAAAGGTGACGACGGACTTTCAGCTTATGAAGTTTGGCTGTCGCTCGGCAACTCCGGCACAGAAGCGGATTTCGTCGAATCGCTGAAAGGCGAACAGGGGGTACAGGGCATTCAAGGCGAAAAAGGTGAAATCGGTTTGACTGGAAATACAGGCGAAAACGGCAAGGACGGAGTTGACGGTCATGACGGAAAATCAGCCTATGAAACGTGGCTTTCGCTTGGAAACTCCGGCACTGAATCGGACTTCATAACATCGTTGAAAGGCGAAAAGGGCGACGACGGCGAACGTGGTTTACAGGGCATTCAAGGTGAAAAAGGTGCGGACGGAATCGACGGTATTTCGCCTGTAATTGAGGTCTGCGAGGACACAGAAACGTCCTACAGGCTCTTGATTACGGACAAATTAAACAGCTTTAAAACGCCTAATTTAAAGGGTTTAAACGGTGTTTCAGACAGTGAAATTTCCGACTTAAAAAATCAGATTTCAAACTTAAATAATTTGGTTTCTTCACTCCAGACAGGTGGCGGAAATTTAAAAATTACCACTCTTTTTG
Organism: Ruminococcus flavefaciens; assembly: GCA_023667045.1. Lineage (GTDB taxonomy): Bacteria > Bacillota > Clostridia > Oscillospirales > Ruminococcaceae > Ruminococcus > Ruminococcus flavefaciens_AC. The sequence continues at coordinate 1,088,352 of JAMPAU010000001.1, forward strand.
ACAGTTCCGACTATGAAAAGTACAAAAGTTTATGGAGTTTTAAGTGTTCGCAATGGGACGACCGTGCATTTTCTTTCGATGAAGTAACAGTTAAAAACACAGCATTCTGCAACGAGGAAAACGGCTATACTATGCGTTTTTCAAACTCTTTCGGGTGGAGTGCGGACGTTACGGCGATGTGTTCTGAATCGGTTGAAATAAACGACAGAAGTATTCTGATAGTCGATTATAACTGTTCGTCGGACGGCAACGGAATGACGGCTGAAATAATTCCCGACCCCGATTTTACTTCTCAAAAAACAGCAGAATTTGAGATGATACCTGCTTTTTATGCGATAAATACGTATCTTTCGTCTAATTTTAGACTTGTGTCTATTTTGGATAATAACAGTTATTATCTTCGCTTGAAAGTAAACACGACAAATCCGACGTTTACAATCAGAAAAATTCTTATGATTTCGGGGTGATTTTATGCTGAAAAAATTTTCAAAACTCGTTGACGTAAAGTCACTTGTAACGCTTTTTTTAACGCTTATTTTCGGCATTTTAGCGATTAAAGGCGACATTACGGCAGACCAGTTTCTGACCGTATTTACGACGATAATCGCTTTTTATTTCGGCACGCAGTACGAAAAAAACAAGGAGGAAAATTTATGACAAATACTTACAAATACAACGACACGTCCATGATTGCGGAACACTTCAGTGTTTCAGAATTTCGCTGTAAATGTGGCGGAACACACGACACTGTAATCAATCCGGAACTTCCGAAAAAACTGGAACAGCTTTACAAAACGCTGAATTGTTTGGCGATAGTGATAAATTCTGGTTATCGTTGTCCGACCCACAGCGTAAATGTCGGCGGTTCTGCAACGGATTTTCACACGAAAGGTTACGCTGCTGACATCGTTTGCTACGACCAGTCCGGCAACAAAATTTCGTCCAAAAAGGTAAGCTGTGCGGCACAGGACGTGGGTTTTGGCGGTATATCAAACATTGACAGCACATACACTACGACGCACGTTGATGTCCGTGAATCGAATTTTTGGCTTGGCGATGAGGTTGTAACTTCTGCTTACTCTGTTACGGACGATTTTTACAAATATTACGGAATAGAAAAAGTGGAAAATTCCGTTAAAAAAACCGTAAACGTCACACTTTCTGCCGACGGAAAAAATTACTCCGGTACACTGACAGAAAAGTAAAATTCAGCTAAAAACAGCCTTTTCTTTTACGGAAAGGCTGTTGATTATAAAATATGAGGAGGTTTTCAGAATGAAAAGTTTTATTGCATGGGTGGGCGGAAAAAGTCTGCTTGCAAAGAAAATTGTTGAACAGTTCCCCGACGATTTTGACCGTTATATCGAGGTTTTCGGCGGTGGCGGTTCTGTGCTTTTTTACAAGGAAAATCACGCAAAACTTGAGATTTACAATGATTTAAACAGCTGTCTTGTAAATCTTTTTCGCTGTGCAAAATATCATCGTGCTGAGTTACAGCGAGAAATTTCGGGTTACTTTAACGCACGTGAAACGTTTGATGAAATAAAAGAAAAGCTGAAAATTCGTGGATTTACCGACATTCAGCGTGCGGCGATGTTTTATGTTCAGATTAAAATTTCATACGGTTCTAACTTAAGGACGTTCTGTTGCAAGGAGCATAATCTGTCTGCGGATTATTTGGAACAGGTTGAAAAAAGACTTGAAAAAGTCGTTATCGAGAACAAGGATTTTGAAAATTTAATCAAGGTTTACGACCGTCCGAAAGCACTTTTTTACTGCGACCCACCATATCATAAAGCTGAATATTTTTATGATGCTGTTTTTCCGAAAGCCGACCACGAACGTTTAAAGGCTGTTTTAAGCCAAATTAAAGGGCGTTTTGTACTTTCTTACAACGATGACGAATATATCCGTGAACTTTACAGAGATTACGAAATTATCCCCGTCGAACGTCAGAATAATTTTTCACAAGGCACATATAAAGAACTGATAATTAAAAACTTCTGATGTATTTTTTTTTAGAATAATTATAACGAATTTGGTTAAATTACTGTAAAATAAATACATAATATAACTATAGGTGATTTATGCAAATTCTGTTTTTATGCTGAAAGGAAGCTGAAAATGGAAGTAGTAAAGCATACAAAAAGTCTTGGTACACTGGCAATCAGACCTGTTGAAAAGAAACTGGCAAAATCAATGATTATTGAAAATCATTATTCTCACAAATGGAATGAAAGTTTTGGAATAATTAATTTCGGAATCTTCAGAGAAAATTCGGACAGATGTTTAGGTGTGGCAGTGTTCGGCAGAATGATGAACTCGCATTCTTTCAAGTCGATTTCGGACGATTTGGAGCAGAACGAAATTGTAGAACTGAATCGTTTGTGGGTAGACGACTGTCTCGGACACAACGCTGAAAGCCTGTTTATCGGGGCTTGTTTTAAAATTCTGCGTGCGGAATATTCCGAAATTAAGGCTGTACAGAGTTTTGCGGATGGTCGGCTCGGGTGCGGAACTATTTACAAGGCGACGAATTTTAAATATTTCGGATTTCACAAAACGCTGTTTTATGAAAATAAAATCATGGGAGAAATTACGCATAATGTCATCATGACAAACGCTAAAAGTATCGGGATTGTGCGGATGAACCGTCAGTGGTGCGAGGGAATTTTAAAGCCTTTCGAGGTCAACACGTACAGATATATTTATCCGCTGAAAAAAATCAGATTCAAACTGAAAGAAAAGCCCTATCCGGAGTACAGCATAGGAAAAGAATATCTTACGGAATATCGGCACAATCTCCGTCTTGTATACCGTGCCTTGTGCATTGCGTACATATCGGAACTTTCAGACGATTTTGAAGTAATAAAAAACTGGATTCTGAATAATCAGACAAAGGAAGAAATTCAGAATTACATGAAAATTGCACTCAGCAATGAGTACATTCTTCAAAGGGCAGAACGCAATAATTCACAGCACAAAGTTGAAGAACTTCATTCACTGTTTGAAAAATAAGTGTATTTTTTTTAGAGTATTAATAACGATAATAGTTATTTTATTGTAAAATGAATATATAACATAACAAAACCCCGACTAAGCCGTCGGGGATTTTTTATTGATTTTATACGTACATTGCTCGTCTCCATGCTTCTTCAATCATTCCATCTTCCACAAGGTCGTCGTAAGTTTCTTCAAGAATTTTTTCAAATTCTTCCCAAGAATCGCACACCCAGCGTGGAAAACCTATTGGATTTCCGTGTGTGCCGTCGCCGTGTTCCGTAAGATAAAGTCCCTCATCTGTGATTACAAGGTGTTCCTTGTACTCAAAAATGAATGCCGCTCCCATGAAATATTTCCAACAGGCTTTTGCCTTTTCGGAAAAATTATCCGGTAATGAAAGTCTGACCGCCGTTTTTTCGTTTGTGCGGTCGTTTTTGTCAATGGGTTTCAGACCGTGCATGATGCAGGTGTGTTCGTTTAAAAATTTCATTGTATATTCCTCCATATTTCGTTGTTTTTTCGTTTTGCTGTACACAGTATAACTCTGTTTCGAGAAAAAATCAAGTAGCTGAATGTACAGAAAATCAAGGGCAATATGGGCGTATTCTTTGTCCGATTGTCACAAAGACTTTATAACGGTTTAAGTTATAATATAACTGATTTGCTTTGTCGGATAAGTACTGATAATGCCCGAAAAACAGAGAAAAGTTTGGTGGTTTGTGTGACTTGCTATTTGTGCCGAACAGCGTTATACTGTGTAAGCAATCAAAAATACACAGGAGGAATTGAAATGAAAAATCAGACGTTCGGGGTTGAAATCGAACTCACCGGAATCACACGAAAAAAAGCAAGTCAAGTGATAGCGGACTATTTCGGCACAGAAAGTTTTCACATCGGCACATATTACGACACCTACGGTGCAACGGACAGCAAGGGCAGAACTTGGAAAGCCATGCACGACGGCAGTATAAGAATCGACGGCGGTCAAGCGGTTGAAATTGTAACGCCAATTCTGAAATACGACGACATCAAGGACTTGCAGGAAATTATCCGACAGCTTAGGCATAACGGTGCAAAAGCAAACGAAAGTTGCGGAATACACATTCATATCGGTGCAGAAAATCATACGGCAAAAACGCTCGCAAACCTTGTAAACTTCATGACAAGCAAGCAGGATTTGATATACAAGGCGTTGAAAATAAAAACCGAAAGAGAAAACTACTGCAAGAAACTTGAACCGGAACTTGCCGAAAAAATCAGAAAAAAGAAACCGGATTCGCTTGAAAAAATGGCTGATATATGGTATGATGGTTACAACAGAGACCGCATGGCACATTACAACGGAAGTCGTTATCATTGTTTGAATTTGCACAGCGTTTTCACTAAAGGAACGGTCGAATTTAGGTTATTTAACAGCACAACGCACGCAGGAAAAATTAAGGCATATGTACAATTTTGTCTTGCAGTGAATCATCAAGCACTAACTCAGAAGTCCGCCTCAGCAAGAACGACTGAAACAACAAATCCGAAATACACCTTCAGAACGTGGCTTTTAAGGCTCGGACTTATAGGCGACGAATTTAAAACGGCAAGGTTGCATTTACTTGCAAATCTTGAGGGAAATGCATCATGGAGAAACGGTTGAGGGGGCGAAAAGCCCTCTCCGAAAGGAGTAAAAAATGAAATTATATATCGCTTACGGAAGCAACACAAACCACAAATTTATGGAATCAAGATGTCCAAATGCGGAATTTATCGCAAAGTCAACGATAAAAAATTATCGTCTTGAATTTCACGGAAAGGAGAATCATTCCTACCTTACAATCGTGCCGGACGAAAATTCCGAAATTGAAACGGCAGTCTGGGTGATAAGTGAAACCGACGAGTCGGCACTTGACAAATACGAGGGTTTTCCCACGCTTTACCGCAAGGAAATGCTTGAAATTGCAATAAACGGAACGTCGAAACAGGCACTCATCTACATCATGAACGACGGAGCGGAAAAAGCACTGCCGTGTGAATCGTATTTTAACTGTGTTCTTGACGGCTATGTTGACTGCGGAATAAATACGGAACAGCTTTTTAATGCTATGTTCAACGCTAAACAGTTATAATATAACAAACTTATGACAAATAACCGCATTACGTATATAATATAATAGTACACAGTTACATTATATATAAAGGCGGTTATAAAATGATAAAAATTCATCTGTCCAGAATACTGGGCGAAAAGCGTATAACCCAAGCGGAGCTTGCACGTCAGACCGGCATCAGACCCTCAACAATAAGCGACATCTACAATGAAATGACCGAACGTCTGAATATTGAGTACCTCGACCGAATCTGTGAATACCTTGATTGCAGTATCACGGATTTGGTTGAGTACGTCCCGAACAAACAGAAAAAGACCGGACGGTTTCTTATAAAAGAACCGCACGGCAACCGTAAAAAATAATTCCTCATGTAACGTTAAAATGCTCTTTAAGGACTATTTAAAAGGTCTTTAAAGAGCATTTTTATTATAAAGCATATTTTGTGATTTTTACTGTTTGTAAATTTTTTCCTCACTTTTTTGACGTTTTGCTTGTAAATTTTTGACGTTTTGCTTGTCAAGCTACACGGTGTTTAACTATGCAGTCCGTTTCTACGGTCTGAAAGAAAATCCTGCACAAAAAGCAGGGAATATGGGAAAGGCGAAAAATCGTGAAATGCTGTTCTGGACTCAGGAAGAATATCAGAAATTTTTAGAAGTGATGATGGACAAACCTGTTTCATTCTACGCTTTTGAGATGCTCTATTGGTGCGGAATCCGTGAGGGTGAGTTGCTTGCCCTTACTCCTGCCGACTTCGATTTTAAAAATCAGACACTCAGAATTAACAAGTCGTATCAGCGACTGCACAAGGAAGATATTATAACTTCGCCGAAAACTAAAAAGAGTAACCGTACTATTAAGATGCCTCAGTTCCTTTGCGACGAAATGCAGGATTATCTCGATATGCTATACGATATTCATCCTAATGACAGAATTTTCACTATAACAAAAAGTTTTCTGCATCACGAAATGGACAGAGGTTCAAAAATCGCAGGGTTGAAACGTATCAGAATACACGATTTGAGACACTCGCATATTTCGCTACTGATTGAAATGGGTTTCTCAGCGGTGGCAATTGCCGACCGTGTAGGTCATGAAAGTATCGAAATTACATATCATTATGCACATTTGTTTCCGTCCAAACAGCTTGAAATGGCGGAAAAACTTGATTTTGAAAGGAGAGATAAAAATGTCGGTGAAGAATCTTGGTGAAAAGGTCAGATTCAGAAGTCGCAAAATCGGTTTCAGGGTTTCGCCTGAAGAAGAAAAGCTGATAAATTCCGCAGTGGCACTTTCGGGACTTACCAAACAGGACTATATTGTCAGAAAGCTGACGGACAGAGCAGTTACAGTCCTGCCGAATCCGAAAGTTTACAAGGCATTGAAAAATCAGCTTTCGGTGGTACTTGACAAACTCACAAGAATTGAGAACGGAAACGGCATTGACAGCGAGTTGCTGGAAGTTATACGACTGATTAACGCAACACTCAATGGCACGAAAGGAGAATAACAATGCTTACTGAAAAAGAAATGACCGCTCCTGATGCACCTATTGGCGTAGGTGCGGAGCAGTCAAATCAAAACTTTACACATGATATTATAGCACAAAATCAGGGATATTTCAACCCCTCGGCAGAAGAAATTTTTGATGCACAAATGCAGTACGAGCGTGAAAACTCGCCATCTTATATGGAAACTGTCTCAATGCCCGAACTTTATGAAATGGTCTATCCTGCAAAACCTCCCATTATTGACGGTTTCCTCTACAATGGTACGTACCTTTTCGTTGGCTCTCCGAAAGTCGGCAAGAGTTTCATGATGGCTCAGATTGCGTATCATGTGAGTTCGGGCAAGCCGATGTGGAATAATGCTGTCCGCAAGGGAACGGTGCTGTATCTTGCTCTTGAGGACAATTACAGACGTTTGCAGGAGCGACTTTACAGAATGTTCGGCACGGAAACAATGTCAAATCTTTTCTTTTCCGTTGCATCAAATTCCCTGAACGGCGGACTTATCGAACAGCTCGACAGCTTTATCCGTGAACACCGCAACACAAGCCTGATTATCATTGATACTTTACAGAAAATCCGTGAATCTGAGGGCGATACTTACAGTTACAGCCGTGATTATGACATTATCGCTCAACTGAAATCGTTTTCGGACAAAAATAATATCTGTTTGTTGCTCGTTCATCACACACGCAAACAGAAAGCGGACGATAATTTCGACACGATTTCTGGTACAAATGGACTTCTCGGAGCTGCGGACGGAGCTTTTATGATGTACAAGTCTAAACGTACTGATGCGGGAGCAACAATCGAAATTTTAGGACGTGACCAACCTGATAAAAAAATCCTGCTGAAACGTAATACGGAAACACTCTGCTGGGATTTGGATAAAGTTATTGATGACCAATTCAAAGCTCCACCTGAGCCAATTCTTGAAAAAATCGCAGGACTTGTCAATGAACATAATTCGACATGGCAGGGTACAGCTACAGAACTTCTCAATAAACTCGAAATTGATGATATAAAGCCAAATACCCTATCTTTGAAACTCAATGTCAACGCTGGCAGGCTTTATTCAGAATACTACATTTGGTATACAAACAAGCGTAATCATAATGGCAGGTTTATTATGTTTCAGTACGACATTGAACATCCTGTTGTGCCGAAAACTGAGACTTCTGAATATCAGTACACGCCTGTTGATGATGATTCAATGGTTACTGGTGAAATGGTAGTTCGTAGCGACAGTGAAAAATCATTTAATGATATGACGGACGAAGAAAAAGAGAATTTTATACTTACAAGTTATTAAGTTATTTGATTTGACGTGACGATGCGTGACGGTCGTGACGATGTTTTTAGGGGTATCAAAAAAACCGTCACCATCGTCACGGTCGTCACGCTTTCGGCAGCTTGTCTGCCGTTGCCTCGCAGAGCACCGTGTACTTGTGATGTTAGTGGTACACTAATGTCGCAAGTACTAAGGCGTTACAAACGGCGCAAGCCCTTTGTAAATCGGCTATCAAGCCGTTCCCTGCGATAGCATCTCCCTCAGCTTACGGAAAGGAAAAATATGAAATCAAAAAGAATATCGTTCGGACAGGGCAAAGGCTCAATCACTCACAATAACAGGACTTTCATCGCAAACAATGTTGACAGAAACCGTATAGCCGACAACATCACATTCATTTCAAAGTCTGTCGGTGAAGTGTACGAAGAACTTTTCGGCGGTGCGGTCGAGCGATACAATGCCCGACAGAAAAGAAATGACCGCAAAATCCACAGTACATATTACGAGCATTTATTCCACTGCAAGCCGTCAAATTCCGTGATTACGGCGACAGACAAAAGAAAAAGTTTTTACGAAGATGTAGTTCAGATTGGAAAAATGGAGGATTCAGGTCACGGAACGGAAGATTTTCAGCTCGTGGCGGACTGCTTGACGGAGTACATGAACGGCTTTCATGCAAGGAATCCGAATTTTCGCGTATTCAATGCAGTTCTGCATATGGACGAGGCTACTCCGCACCTGCATATTGATTACATACCTGTCGGACATTATAAGCGTGGTATGGATACTCAAAACGGCATCTCTCAGGCACTAAAGGAAATGGGTTACGGCGAGGGAAAACAGGCAATTGCACGTTGGAGAGCTGCGGAAGTTGAAGTGCTGAATAAAATCTGTCGTCAACACGGAATTGAGCCTTTACCGCCCGAAAATTCACGTGGAACTTTGGAAGTCTCAGAATACAAGGAGCAACGCAGAAAAGCTGAACAGCTTGCAGTTGAGAATGAAAAATCGCAGTCTGAACTTGATGCACTCAACAGTGAACTAAAATCAGCCACTGAAAAGAAAGTAAAAATCGTTGAGATTGACAGTATCGAAACAAAAAAATCACGATTCAGTAAGAAAATTTCTATTTCCGAAGAAGATTTTGAAAATCTCACGGATTTAGCGAAAAAACAGGTTGCAGGTGTGAAAAATACCAAAAAGCTGAAATCTGAAAACGCTGAATTATCACAGAAAGTTACTGATTTGGAAGTACAGGTGAAATTTCTGACCGCTGAACTCGACAAGTACAGACAGCCTACAACTTTTTCCCGTGATAAACTGAAAAACGAATCGCAAAAGATTTCAGAACTGGAGCAGTTAAGGTCAAAATATAGAAAGGCTTTGGAGTTTATAAATTCTCGTGCCTTAGCGACTGAATTTGAAGTATTTAAGCATACTACGGCAAGAGGCAGTCAGTTGGAATAATATTTCTTTTTCAGTAAGATTATATAACCATATGCAATATATTTTAGCATATAGTTTTTTCTGCAAAAGAAAATCTAACTTTTTGATGAGAACAATTGACTTTTCAATTGAAATATGCTATAATTAAAATGAACCAATTTTGTATCATAAGATACAGAAAGGAATGAAGTATAGTGGCAGTAAGCTACAACAATTTATGGAAACTATTAATAGACCAGGGCATGAATAAAACTGAATTGAAAGAAGCCGCAGGTATCAGTTTCAATGTTATGGCACGTATGGGAAAGAATGAAACTGTTTCTCTTGAAAGTCTTGAAAAAATCTGTATGGTACTTCACTGCAATATTGGTGATATTATGGATATTAAACCTGATATTGAAATAAAGAAAAGAAAGTTTACTACAATTGAATTGTTTGCAGGTGCAGGAGGTCTTGCACTCGGTGTAGAAAAAGCGGGTTTTGATACTCTTGGTCTTGTTGAGATAGATAAAGATGCTTCTGATACACTTCGTAGAAATAGACCTGAATGGAGAGTAATTAATGATGATATATCCAATATTTCTTGTCTTAATCTAAAAGAATTCTTTGGATTGAAAAATGGTGAACTTGATCTTCTTTCGGGCGGTGCACCTTGTCAGAGTTTTTCTTATGCCGGAAAAAGACTTGGATTAGAAGATGCTCGTGGAACTATGTTTTATCATTATGCAAAATTTTTAGAACAATTGCAACCGAAAATGTTTTTATTTGAAAATGTAAAAGGTCTGTTAACCCACGACAAGGGCAGAACATACAAGACTATTACTGATATATTTGAAAGCACAGGATATACTATTCAGAAAAAAGTCTTGAACGCTTGGGATTATGGTGTTGCTCAGAAGCGTGAACGACTTATCACTATTGGTATAAGAAATAATATAATGAATGAAATTAGTTTTACATTTCCAACACCTCATGAATACAAACCTGTTCTCAGAGATGTTCTAATTGACTGTCCTAAAAGTGAAGGTGCACCTTATTCTGAGTATAAACGAAAGATATTTGAGCTTGTTCCTCCAGGTGGATATTGGAGAGATATTCCTGAAGATATTGCCAAAGAATATATGAAAAGTTGTTGGTATATGGAGGGTGGCAGAACGGGTATTTTACGAAGATTAAGCCTTGATGAGCCGTCACTTACCGTTTTGACTTCCCCAAGTCAAAAACAAACCGACCGCTGTCATCCACTTGAACCACGTCCGTTTACAATCCGTGAAAATGCCCGTTGTCAGAGTTTTCCCGATGAATGGCAGTTCTGCGGAAGTATCGGCTCTCAATATAAGCAGGTCGGCAATGCAGTTCCCGTAAACCTTGCATATGATATTGCAAAACAGATAAAAATAGCGTTGGAGGGATTATTATAATGTGGACACTTAGTTTTATAAGTGAAGAAGATTTTACAAAGCACGTTAAGAAAACCATTGAGAAATATGGTGAAAAGCTTGAATCCTTTGATTTGAAGCGTTTTAACAAAAATATTATTGATCCTGTCAAATTAATTTTTGATAAAATTGTTTATCAATCATCCTGGGAAGAAATCGTCAGTAATGAAATTTTCAGACAGAGAGATAAATCTAATAACAATGATATTGGTTACTTTCATCAAAGAATTTTTCAGTATATTACAGGTTGTCGTGTTCCAAACAATGGCGAAGAAGGCGGTTGGGACGTAATTTATGAGAATCCAGATGGTATTTCTTTACCTGATGGCAGCATAGTGCATACCGTTTATGTTGAAATGAAAAATAAACATAACACGATGAACTCTGCATCAGCAGGAAAAACTTTCATCAAGATGCAGAATCAGCTCCTTAACGATGATGATTGTGCTTGTTTCCTAGTTGAAGCTATTGCTCAAAGGTCGCAGAACATCAAGTGGGAGACAACTGTTGACAAAAAGAAAGTTGGTCATAAGCTGATCCGTCGTGTGAGCCTTGACAAGTTCTATGCCCTTGTAACCGGACAAGAGGATGCTTTCTATCAGATGTGTATGGTTCTACCATCTATTATTAAGAAAGCTGTAGATGAGCTTGAAGGTTCTATCGTTCCACACGATACTGTCGTATATGAACTGAATGAGCTTGCTAAAAAGCAAAATATTGATGATGAAAACCTCGCTGTGGCTATGGCAGTTTATATGTTGGGATTTGGAAGTTATAAAGGATTTAACTGAAAAGGAGATACAGATGGATAATAATCACAATCCAATAGTTTTTATTAGCTACTCACAGGATTCAGCAAGTTTAGCTGATAGGGTACTTGAATTTTCCAATAAATTGCGTAGTGAGGGCATTGATACTATTCTTGATCAGTATGAAGAATCGCCAGCTGAAGGATGGCCACGCTGGATGGAAAACAGTATTGATAGAGCTGAATATGTTTTGGTGATTGGCTCTAAAGGATATCTTGATAAACAAACTGGTAAAGTTTCTTTAGGTACTGGACGAGGTGTAAAATGGGAAAGCAATATAATCTATCAAAGATTATATAATGCTGATTCGTTAAACACCAAGTTTATTCCAGTTGTGTTTGATGAAAGAGACTTTTCATTTATTCCATCCCCATTACAAGGAGCGACTTTCTATAATGTTAGCACCCAAAATGGCTATGATAAATTATATTGGCGACTAAGAGGAGTTACAAGTTCAAAGAAACCTAAATTAGGAAAGCTAAGACCTTTGCCTGAAAAAGAAAGAAAAACATTATTTGTATCATCAATGATAGATATAGAAACATGGAATAAAGCAGTTTGGCGTGGTGCTGGGTTTGTATCCTTTCAAAATCCAAACGAAATACCTGTTTTATTGTTATTGTATAAAAACGAACAATATGCTACCAAAATATTTAAAGATTGGATTGCTGATATTGGAACAGTTGATTCAAAAGAGGATATTAGGGTTGCATTGGTTGAAGGTGACGTTCCGGGAGAAGCATCAGGATATTATGTTGTAATAGGTAATAATTTAGATGAAGCCGTTAAACGTGCAGAAAAAAGTAGATTATCTATTGATGAAATGATGATAATAAATGTTTCAAGAAATATTCGTGCTAATCCTACTGATAACTTCAAATGCTATAATATGTTTAAACAGTGCTATATGAATAATCCTATATATTATTTAATGCCGGCTATTATTGATGAATCAAATGGAAGATTTAAATTGTTGGAGAATTTAGCAATATTGAAGCATAAGATAGAATATAGAAATATAAAAGATATTAAAGAAAATGATATTGATGCTATTCTATTACAGCAAGACAAGTCATTCAAGCCTTATAAATCCTAATTCGATTAAATAAATAAAACTGGAATATAACTATGAAAGAAGGAAAAACAGAATATTTGCAAATGATTCATGAACCGATTTGTAGGATGTCAACAATTTCGGCTATATTCAAAGATCTTGCAGCAACAACTATAGCTGGAATTGCAACGTTATCTTATGCAGAAGTATATACATGGATACTATTACTATCTTTTATTCCTGTTATTTCTTTCGCAGTACTTGATATGCTATACCATTATATAAAATAGAAAAATCTTTATGATATAATGTGTTGTTAAGCTTGACAGTCATTCCATTTTGTGCTATAATCAATATGTCCATTGGCAACATAATGGCAACAAAAAATTTTATAGTGAAAAACACATATAGAATACAGATAATATAAATAGAGTAGAATAAATTTTATATACAAAACTGTTTAAGTTGCACTTTTAAGGAGCGAGTGGGAATAATAAACACAATAGAGGACGTGAAAAATGGACTTTTCAAATCTATCAAGTATTGAAATAATAAAAGCCTATGGTGAGCTTTTGCGTGAAATGTATGATAGAAATTTAATTCGCTCCAAAAATGTAACAGGAGATTTAGGAGAATATATAGTTATTGATTACTATAATAAAACTAAAGGATTACCAAAATTGCAATTTGCACCACCATCAACAAAAAATATTGATGCTATTAGTGTAAATGGGGAAAGATATTCAATTAAATGTACAACTACAAATACGACTGGTGCTTTTTAGGAAATTGAAAAAGATGTTCACTATAGCAATACAAGACCGTTATTTGAATATGTAGTAGTAATTAAATTAGATACTACATATCAAGCAGAACTGATATTACAAATTGATTGGGAATGTTTCTTCAAGCATAAGCGTTGGCATTCAAGAGTTGGAGCATACAATTTGACAATAACAAAAGCACTTATTTCTGACAGCAAAATAATTTATCAAAAGTAACATATGATATTATTATAATTTAACAACATAATATAACAATTTTCTAATTAACTAAAAATAAAGAGTTATCTGATATATCGGATAACTCTTTTTGTTGGTGAAGACTTTCGTTATGTTATTCCTCAGATTTGGTATATCTGTATCGCCAGTCATTATATTCTTCATGAGTAATTTCACCATCCGCAAGTTCCTGTTTGTGTGGTAGAATAAGATATTTGATTATAAAGTAAGCCGTATTTAATTAGATTTTGGTATTGACAAATCCGAAAATCTTCGCTATAATAAAATCAAATTAAAAGCTACCTGAAACTATTCTGATTCAAGTGAGTATAATTGTTGTTATCAGAGCTGATAACAAGTTGATAACGGAGCAATGACAACAAGACCAACAAAGGCTGATACAGATAATCAAGAAAAAATCTGTATATTCGATTTTGCTGATTTTACTGTAAGCAAGGTGTTTTTTCGGAAAGTCTTTCATAGCCTGTTTATGCATTTCACCATTCAAAATTGCATCTTACATTTTTTCTGTTGATTTCTTTTGCATAACGATGTATACTGAGTACATCAGTTGAAATACAAAAAAATGAATGGAGTTTTTTTATGGGAGTTATATTATTTGCAGTTTTTATGGCTATGGAAATTACGCTTACAGTGCTTAGCTGTACAAAATACAGAAGCCTCTGGAGCAAAAACAGAATATTTTTCAGAGGAGCTGAGTTTGTACTCATGTTGCTTGTAATTCTTTTGTCTGTAACAGGACAGAAATGGAGATTTACAGGTTGTCTCGTTATTCTTGGAATACGCTTTGCCATAAACCTTATATCATATCTTATAAAGCGTACCAAAAAAGAAATAACAAATGCAAAAGCTATTGCCAGTGCTGTTATGAGCGGTATTGTTATAAGCTTTTCACTTTTGCCGGCTTTTATTTTCACGGGCTATTCGGGACTTGAAACAAGCGGTCAGTATGAAGTAAAGGAAACAAAGGCTATACTTATTGATAACAGCAGACTTGAAACTAACGAAAATGACGGCTCTAACCGTGAGATACCTGTTCACTTTTACTACCCTAAGTGTGATGCGGTAAACTGTCCTCTTGTGTTATTCGCACACGGTTCATTCGGCTACTATCAGAGCAACAGTTCAATGTATGCCGAACTCGCAAGCAATGGATACGTTGTAGCAAGCATAGACCACCCTTATTACGCTTTTTTTACAAAGGATACAGAGGGCAAAACAATTATAGTTGACATGGATTTTGTGCAGACTGCTGTTTATATGCAGAATAGTCCTGACTTCAATGAAACTGAAGATGACTATAATACTACACAGGAATGGATGTCTGTCCGCACAGCTGATGAAAACTTTGTGCTTGATACAATAAAAAATGTTAAAGAATCAGGTTCGCTTGATACGGCATGGTATACTGAATCTGACGATACAAGGGCAGAAATCCTCAGTGTACTCGAAATGACAGACACAGAAAAAATCGGACTTACTGGACATTCTATCGGGGGTGCAGCAGCGGTACAGCTTGGCAGAGAGCGTGATGACATTACTGCGGTAATTGACATTGACGGCACAATGCTTGGCGAACAAGTATCATTTATCGACGGAAAAATTAACTATAATCCAGAGCCTTACCCTATACCAGTACTTTCACTTGACAATGCAAGTCACTGGAAATCTTATTTAGGTGACGGAGAAACAGAATATGTAAATAAATATCTGCTTGATAATGCTGTTGACGGCAGAGAAATTCATTTCGACGGTACAGAGCATATGGATTTCACAGATTTACCGCTTCTTTCTCCAATATTATCAAAAATGCTTGGAAAAGGAGAAGTCAACTCATCTGAATTTATCCCCGAAATGAATAACATAATTCTTGATTATTTTAATTATTACTTAAAAGGAGAGGGAAAACTGAATATTGAGCCTTGGAATGCACAGACAGCGGAAAATTAATCAGAATATAACTGTCCGTTTCTGAAGTCTTCAATATTCGGCAAGCATATTGTAAATGATTATAAATATTTCTCAGATAAAAAAAGATGAAAAGGAACGGCTTGAAATTTACTGTCATGAGGTAAACAATGAAATAATGGAGATTGTCCGCTTTGTTAAATCAAGACAGGGACAGCTTACCGGTATTATTGAGGGGTCACAATATGAAATTCCTGTTTCAGATGTGTTTTATATTGAGGGAGTAGATAACAAAGTATTCATTTATTGCGAGACACAATTATATGAAACACGTCAGAAACTGTACGAACTAGAAGAAACTTTGAAGGAAAAGCATTTTTTGCGTGTCTCAAAATCCGTGCTGTTGAACCTTATGAAGATTGATTCAATAAAGTCCTCGCTGAACGGCAGATTTATAGCTGTTCTTCAAAACGGAGAACAGGTTATAGTTTCAAGGAAGTATGTGCCTGAGCTGAAAAAAGCTCTGAAAGGTGGAAGTTTATGAGTATTAAAGAAATATTATACAGGTCTCTTATGATATATTTTATTCTTGTCACTTGTATTACGGCAGGAATCATGATTCTTGGTATGCTTTTCGACCCCGACGCTAAATTCGGATATAGTGCGTTTATCTCACCGTTTATTTTTGCAGGACTGGGAGTTATCCCTAATCTGTTTATGTACTCGTCTGAAGAGCTGTCAGACAGGCAGATAATTATACGTAAAATTATACAGTTAGTGGTTATTGAGGTGGAAGTAGTGGGAGTTTGTATAATAAGTCCGATAATTCACACGGAAAACCCCGAAGTCATTATAGGAGTAGCCATCAGTGTGCTTGTGATATTTATTATTGCTAATTTTATCAGTATTATGAATAGCTATTTTTCAGCTAAACAACTCACAAAAGAACTTATGCAGTTTCAGAAAAATATGAAGTAGAAAAAAATAAAGAGTTATCTGATATTTCTATCGGATAACTCTTTTTTATTTATGATTCTGCAAGGACGGTGTTGTTAGTGGTTGCTGGTTTTGTCTTGATGAGAATAAAAGTAGAGTAGGCAAAAGATACAACAATTAAAACGACCGATAAAATCATCTCAAAATTATCTGACCTTTCACCAGCAAACGCACTCAGTGAATTGACTGCCTGATGAGTAATGATGCACGGGATAAGGTTTCTAGAACGCAAGAATATAATCGTGAAAAGAAAACCTATTGCGATTGCGTAACATATCTGGCATATAGTCGAAAATGTATCAGCACCGTTGAGCAGGTTTACGATATGACCTATGCCGAATGTAACGCTTGAAATGATTACAGCACGCTTTACATTACTTTTGCATATTGCCTTGAAAAGAAATCCCCTGAAAATAATTTCCTCAAGAAATCCAACGCCAATCATGCTTACAACATGGAGTACAGATTCAAGGACAGAGTATTTCATCTGTACACCGCTCCATAGATTTGCAGAAATAAGTATGAGCAGGGGAATGAAATACAGATATTTTTTCAAGTCGGTATTGTTTTTGCAGAGACCGTATTTTTCTTTGAGACCGTTTTTATTTATGAAGACCAAAATAATTACCGAAATTATAAGGTTAACAGGTACACTTATTATCTTCTGAATGCCTATATCTTGCGATAAGTTTTCTGCCATACTGCCCAGAACCACATACAGTCCTATCCATAGAAGCGAGAAATTCAGTTCATTTTTTTCATATAGTTTCTTCATAATCTTCCTCCTTGACAACCAGCAATGCACCCTTGTAGGCTTGTTCTAAATGTGACATTATAGTTTTTTCGTCGTATTTCATAGTATTGTTTGCGAGCATACTTGCATATCCGTGAGCAAACATCGCCACCAACAGAAATACTTGTTTTGTTTTGTGGGTATTAAGCCCCATAGCCCTGCTCATCAGCTCCACGACAGGATAGGCTTCTTCTGTGTCGATTATTCCGGCTATGCTGTCTCCCACGACAAAATCCGACTGAAAAAGAAATCTGAAAAGATTTTTTTCTTCTGTGGCAAAGCGTATATACCGCCGACCTATTTCTTTCATTATGTTGCCTTTTTCCACCTCAAAACCTGTGATGTATTCCGTATGGAATATGTCCGCTTTGGCATAGGTAGCACGTTTCAACTCTGCGATAGTCGCAAAATGATACATAACCGGCTGTGTGGAAGTACCTAACTTTTCGGCGACAGTTCTTGCAGTGATTTCCTCTGCACCTTTAGTGCGGGCGATTTCAAAGGCAGAATCTATTACCATATCTCTTGTGATTTTAGCTTTTGGTGGCATAATATTCCTCCTGTTATATAATATGTGTTGTATAACAATTGTTATTATACAATACATTTTCTGAAATGTCAATACTTTTCCGATATATTTTCTTTTTTTAACAAATAAGACCAAATAATGAGCAGGCGAAAAAACAAAAAAACCACCGGCTTTCACCGGCAGTTTTTTCATGAATAATATGTCACTTTGTGGAGTTTTCGGCATATATTGAAAGTATTTCTGATGCGTCTACTGCATCTATATTTCCGTCTGAGTTCATATCGGCATATTTTGCACTTGCATATATACGTTTCTCGTCATCTTCAGACATAGTGGACAAATCTGCATATGTACTCAGAACGCTTGAAGCGTCAACAGCGTCAATACGACCGTCACAGTTTACGTCACCTTTCTGTACTTCATATTCAAAGACATCATCTTGGTCGAGGTCAGCGAAAAGTGTCGGGTCGCCGGATTCATTAAACTTTACGAGAACTTTATCAGCAGAATCAAATGCCAAGAAGAAAAGCCTTTCATATGGGTCGTTTTCTGTTGGATTTTCTGCATATTCTTCATTACGTTTGAAAGCCATAAACTGTGCTTTTCCGCCACTGAATATCACACCGTCGTCGGTCTTTGTAAATTCTACCATGCCCATTGTCTCACCGTTTATTGAGTAATAAATGTCTGGGTTTGATGTTGGGGCTGGTGTTATATGAACCCAATAATCAAGAGGGTCATTAAAATCACGGTGAATATTTTTTTCATTGTTATTTTTAATTAACTTAATAGAATTTTCGTTACATATAACCTCGCTGTCTGAATCTCTCATTTCAAATTCAATGGAGAGTTTTTTGTTGATTATACTTACAGTGTCAAGCCAGTTTCTGCTAAGAGTATTGATTCTTATATTGCTTCCTTTAATGAGAGGAGCGGGAATAAAGCTACTGTGATAATTATCAAGAAATTCATTGTCATTATTCATAACAACTTCGTTTCCATTTTCGTCAGTGTATTTTATTTCAGTTATAGCACCAGATGAAGTATGTACTTCATTGATTTCATCAACAATGTCAGTTTCTTCGCCGTTCAGGAGCTTGTCGTTGTCGATAGCGATTATTTGCATATCTGATACGGAAAATTTCGGCACATAGTATTCTTTTGTTTCAGAGTTTATATAAATGCAGGTATCTTCTGAAAAAGCGTCATTTTCTGCATCGACATTGAGAGAATCGAGAGTAAGAATGCATTTGTCGTATGTTTTATCTTCAAAAGTCCATGAGCCGTCTGCAACTCCTATTCCGACGGCAGAATGCACTTTCTGACAGCGTGATGTAAGTTCCAGATTAGAATATTGTGCATACATTATGAGGAAATATCTTCCCTCGCTCATACATTTTTCAGCCGTGCTTACAAGTGAATCTGCTTTCTGTGCGGTAGTCTGTCTTTTTTGCAGGTAGGTCATGTATGTCTGGAAGTCTTCATTATCAAAGACATTCTGATATTTATATATTGCTTTTTTTGCAAGGAGAATATGGTTTATTTTGCTGAGTGATTCAGCACCCTCTTTTATTTCGCTTGCGGAGATAATGCCATTGTGGACGAGAATGGACATTACGGAAGCACCTAAGCTTGTATCGCCATAGTAGGCGTTACCGCTTTCAAGAGCAAGTCTTTCACATTCTACAATAGGCAGGTATTTATCAGATGAATACTCAGATACCGGATAGCTCATATTTTTTACAGCAAGGTAATCCTTGTCTGCACCGAGTGAAAAAGCCATAGATTCAAGGTCTGTATTTCCCTCAGCATATACGGAAAATACAGGAAGCGAAGCAGTAAGTGCAACTGCTGTCAAAAAAGATACTAATTTTTTCATAATCATTACTCCTTTTCTGAATTTATTTATATTTTTTATTTAAAAGACTTAAAAATATTATAAGCTTGGTCATGGTCAAAACCTATTGTGCCTGCTATTGTCAGTATTCCCTTGTCGTCAGAAAGTTTTTCATAGAAATACATAGTATAGATTGAAGCATTGTGACTTTTATACATACCTTCTTCAAATAAAACGTATGCGTCCATGCCGTCAATAAGGAAACCGCCGTCAAGAATACTGCCGTCTGTAATTTCAATTATCTTGTTGTTAAGATTTTTGTCATCAATGACTTCATATATAAGGTCAAGAGTTTTCATTTTTGTTAGGTCTGTTCTGTCGTCTGAGTATTCAAGCTGAAAATCCAGACGTATTCCTCTGTCGTGAGTATTTGAATAACTTATATCCATTTTGTAGTCTTGGTCAAGTATTTCATCAGTAGGGACGTATACATTCAGACCATGTGTTTCAGCGAATGTTTTTATATCGCCAAGACCCATACTGTTACGCTGTATATATTTTTCAGTTTCTTCTTTTTCTTCTTCAATGCTGTTATTTTTTTCTCCGGCATTATTGAAATCAATAAATACTTTGTTATTTTGTGTATAAATTGACGGAAAGAAATTTCTTACGCCGTCTGCAATGAAAGGGCTCGCAAAGATATTTGCTGTAATCAAGCATACAGCTACCACCGCAACAGACACAAATCTGGATATTTTTATTTTTCCATGTCTTTTTATTCCTCTGCGTTTTATGGCGTGTATTTCCTGCTCAATGTCTATTTTAGTTTCGGGTATATTTTTTAGTTCAAGGATATTTTTTGTTATTTCGTCTATGAGTTCAAAGTCGGGGTTGTCTCTGGCGAGTTCTTCATCACGCAATCTTTCGAGGGTTTTTATGTCAGGAGTTTCTATATGACTATCGGAGCAGAGTGCCTTTATGATTTTTTCAGCTTTATCCATTCCGGTCACCCCCTGTGTCAGCGTATTTTTTCAGTTTTACTTTCAGTCTCTGAAACATCTTGTATACTGCCGGAACTGACTTTCCGTTTTTTTCGGCGACATATGAAATATCATAGCCGTCAATATAATGCTCGGAAAGCATTTTTATTTCTTGGCTGTCAAGAATTTCTGCAAAAGGTTTTTCCTCGCTGTAGCAGTCAGAATAGGAAATATTTCCGGCTTCTTCAATCGGGGATTCTTTTTTCTTTGCGGAGACTTTTCTGTAATTCTTTATAATATTGTCAGCTGTTCTGTAAAGCCACGCTCTTATATTGTCCTCCTGAACAGAGTCTTTTTTTTTGTAAAGCACAAGAAAAGTTTCCTGAGTGCAGTCTTGTGCCGAATATATATCTTCAAGTCTTGAAAGACAGTAATTGTATATTGACTGATAATATAGCCTTACTGTACTTTCAAAATTTTGTTTTTGCAAATTTATCACATCCGGTATGTGTTTTATATATAGTAATGGAATTTAATCACTCGTTTTTGGACATCTGATTTTATTTTTGGTATAACTTACATTTTTATGCATTTATGTTTATATATTTTGCACAAAAAATATCCGGCTCATGCGAACCGGATAATATTTCAGTATTTGCTTTTTATATCTGAAAAGAGTTTTTCGGTTGATTCTTCTGATGTCATGCGTTTGTACAGCACACGGTTGCACGATTCAGCGAACAAATCAATAAGACTTTCATTTTCAATAAAAGGGTTTAATTGTTCCATAGTTTCATTGTTTTCCATTTTCAGTGAAGCCTCATATTGTATGCCGTCAAGCATTTCTGCTGATTCAAGGTATTCCCTCGCCGACGTACTCAGTGGTATGCCTTTTTCTATGCCCTGTAGTAGTGCCATATCTTCACTGTTGAGCAGGAAGTCCAAAAGCATAGCGGATTCTTCGGGGTGTTCTGTATTTTTGCTGACAGTGTACATAGTAGCAGGCTTGGCACACCAGCCCTTTCCGCAGTTTTCCGGAGTATCTGCCGTATAGTCGGCGACTGTTATTTCATAGTCGTTTTCTATAGCACCGCCACAGTAGTTAACAGCGTCGCTTACCCATGCGATAACTCCGGCATATTTTCCGCTGTCAATGTTCAGCCTTTCAAAGTACTCTGCTTGAGGGATTACTTTTTCCTCAACAAGCCTTACATAGAAGTCAATCATTGTTTTCAGGTCTTTCTGATTGAAATTAAGTTTTCCGTTTTCGTCAAGAAAAGTCTTTCCGGACTGCTGTTCAGTATATGTTATTATATAGAGGCATACGGATTTCCAAGCACCAGCTATGGGATAAACTCCGTCTTTTTTCATTACCTTTGCCGAGTTGAAAAGGTCATCCCACGTCTGTGGAATATCAAGACCGTATTTTTCGTAGACAGTCTTGTTGATATATAGTGTTTCGGCGTTCATTGCTATAGGTATGGCGTTTAGTCTGCCGTTTATGCGACCATAGTCGAGCATATCGTCTGAGAAACAACTGAGGTCTACTATATCAGAGAGTTCTGAAATATCATAGTACCCCGAACCGTCGGGAGAGTATTCAGAAAGCCAGTTGAAGTTAATCTGCATAACGTCTGCTTCAGTATCGGAGTTCATCTGTACTTTGCACCGTGCCTCATATCCCGACCACTCGGAATAACTGCACTTTACTTTTATATCGGGGTGGAGTTCCTCAAAACGTTCCACAGCCTTTATAGTGTATTCGTTTCTTGCGTCGTTTCCCCACCAAGAAAGTTTTATTTCGGTCTGTTCAATGTGGGACTGTACTGTAGTATCGTTACTGCACGAAGAAGAAAGACACAGCAGTGAGCAGGCACATAAGGCGGAAAGAATTTTTTTAATCATTGTTTTCAGCCTCCGGAGTAAAAAATGTGTATGTATCTTTTCCCTTGTGCTTTGAGTTATACAGAGCCTTGTCGGCACATGAATAAAGTCCGCTGAATGACGTGCTGTCAGTCGGGAACATTGATACGCCTATGCTTGCTGATATTTTATATTTGCCGTCGTCTCCGGTGTAGTTGTTCCGGAAAGCCGTGCATAGTTCCTCGCACTTTGCCGTAACGAAATCATCATATGAGGGGTAGAAGTCGGAGCGTGAGTTTATAAGCACGCAGAACTCATCACCGCCGATACGTCCCAGAAAGTCTTCTGTTGAAAAAGTACCACGAAGTATAGCACCGACTTTTGAAAGAACCTCATCGCCGTAAGCATGACCGAGAGTGTCGTTTACGCCCTTGAAATTGTCGAGGTCTATTAATATAAGAGCGTGATTTTCAATGGAAAGTGAATTTTGCAGACGGTTTTCAGTAAATTCTTCAAATGAAATCTTGTTTAATATTCCTGTGAGCTGGTCTATATGTGCTTTGGTGTTTAGATTTGAAACAACGTTCTGTACGTTTCCGGTAAGCCTTAGTGAGAGCCATATACTGAAAAGCACGGAAATCAAAGCTGAAATAAAAGCCGTTGCACATATGTAATACCGCATTTCGTTTTTTTCTTTCAGAATAATTTCAGTAGGTATGGAGCATATTACGTACCATTTGTCATTACACATATTTATTGTAACAAGGTACTGGCTGTCCATGATAGTAGCAGAACCGTAATTTATACGGCTCATTATTTCGTCGGGCAGAGGTTGACCCACTTCGTCTTTTTCCGACGAATAAATAATATCATAGTTCTGATTGGTAAGCCTTATACTCATGTCGCTGAGAGTTTCGGGGTTATCGAATACGCTTTCAAGTTCTGTTGTGTAGAACGAAATCACAAGCAGTGCATTTTCATGGATTTTTTTCACATAATAGATACGTTTGAAGTCGCCGTTATATCCAGCGGACCAGCCGTCATTTGTACGCTTGCGTGTTACCATTGATTCAAGACCAGTGAAAAGATTTTCATCAAAGAGGTTTACAGTGCCGTTTGAAATTTTTCCGACAGTGTGGTTGTTTCTGTATACGATTCCATAATCAACGAAATTTTCCATAATACAGAGACTGTACAGTTTGTCCGAGATAATTTTTTCCGTGCTGAGAGCTTCATACTCGTCGTTGTTTTGGTCGGTAGCGTCGTAAGAGTACGCCTCTTGAATGGCAAATGCAAGCGTGCCGATAGTTTCCATTCTTGAAATATAGCCGTCTATATTCAGTTTCATCTGAACATTCAGCGAGGTAGCCATAGAACTGACTTTATCTTTCAGCGTGTTGTCAGTTTTCTTTATGGCAAGCACCGAAACAAGAAAAACAGCAGTAATTATTATAAGTGCATAGCCGACAATCATTGAAACTTTTAGATTTTTTATATTTCTGATACTCGGCATATTTCTTTCCTGATGAGTCATTTTTTACTCCTTTCGCAAAGATAATCATAGTTTATTATATCACTTCTTCATAAAAAAATCAACGCTTATTTTATTAATATTTATATGTACCAATTATTTAGTTGTGCATAATTACTAAAAACCAAACCGTTTAGTTTGAACTTTTTTAGTTGACAAAATGTGACAGGCGTGCTATAATAATAAAGCTGTCGGACGAGAGCGGAATAAACGAAAATGTTTCTGG
>JAMPAU010000001.1:1112782-1409747 GCA_023667045.1 Ruminococcus flavefaciens
TGTATAATAAAAAACGCCTGTTTTTAGGCGTTTTCAAATGGTGGAGCATAGGGGATTCGAACCCCTGACTTCCACACTGCCAGTGTGACACGCTCCCAACTGCGTTAATGCCCCATGTGTATATAATATCACATATTTTGCAGAATGTCAAGAATTTTCTAGAAAATATATTGACAAAAAAATCTGTGTTATGGTATAATATTTTTAGTAAGTTTCCCCTAAATATATTTCTAAGAGGAGATTTTATTATGAATATTTTAAAGAAAGTGACAGCTTTTATTTTCGCACTTGTAAGTATATCGTCAATGAGTAATATGTATTCAGAAGCAAGTGGTGAAAAAGGAATATTTACGGAAGAAACAGTTGATTTTTATAATTACTGGAAAGAAAAATATATAGTTCTGGATAAGTATACTGATGACAATCAGTATTATGTATGGTACAGCGATATTCCTTATTCGGACGACAACACCGGTGTGGAAGTTACTGTTTCAGAGGCACACGGCTATGGTATGCTCATTACGGCAAGCATGGCTGAATATGACGACAGTGCCAAAGAGATTTTTGACGGTATGTATGCTTATTATAAGTCGCACTCCAGTGAAATAGGTCTGAACCTCATGGCGTGGCAACAGACCGATAACGGTTCAGCAATTGTTAATTCTTTGGGTGCTGATTCTGCTACAGACGGCGATATGGATATAGCTTATGCCTTGCTTATAGCCGACAGCGTATGGGGCAGTGACGAGGGTATTAATTATAAGCAGTCTGCAATAGACATTATCAACGACATAATGGAATATGAAGTCAATAAGAAAAACTGGACTTTACAGCTCGGTGACTGGGTTTAGTGGGCTGAAGATACTGACCCTATGTTTTATGCAACAAGACCCTCTGATTTTATTGTGCAGTATATGCCGTTGTTCGCTGAGGTGACAGGCGACGACCGCTGGCTGAATGTTTATAACAGTACGTATACTATTATTAATAATATAGTGGACGAGTACGGCAAGGCGATTTTACCGGACTTTATCATAGCAAGAGAAATAGATAAATTTAATCCAGCTCCTCCTAATTTCATTGAGAGCGAATATGACAATTGCTACTATTATAATAGTTGCCGTACCCCTTGGCGTATAAGTATGGATTATCTTATCAACGGAAACGAAGACGCTAAAAAGTTCGCTGATACTATAACGTCATTCATTACATACTTGACATACGATGACCCTTCAGAAATAAAAGCCGGTTACAGACTTGACGGCACGCCGATTGAGGATTATGACGATTTATGCTTTACCGCACCTTTTTTGATTGCTAGTACTTGCAGTGATAATGAAGAATGGCACGACGCTGCACGTTATACTGTTCTGAACTATGGCGAGGACGTATATTATGGCGATACTATTAAAATGCTCTGTCTTATGGTAGATGACGGTGGCTGGATTGTTCCCGATATTTCGGGCGATGTAAACGGAGACGGCAGATTTACTGTTGCAGATGTCGTGACAATGCAGAATTATCTTCTCGGTAAAAATTCCCTCACCAACTGGAAAGCCGGAGATATAAATAATGATAATATTATTGACGTATTTGATTTATACTTTATGAAAAATATGATGATTTCAGCTAATCACTAAAACAGATATTTTTAAACATATTAATGATTGAAATTTTTTAATAGAAAAATTATATTTATTTTTGTTGAATTGCATAAACTATACCCTCTGTAATTATTCATATTGCTGAATTTGGTGGAAAGTTATTGACATTAGACAAAATTGATGATATAATCACTATATTGAGTAAACTAATAGTACAGTTTGACTAAAAACAATATACTTGCCATGATAAAAAAATTTGCAAAGAAGGGCAGGATGAAGATATTTTATGCTTTTAAAGAAATCTAAGTTATTTAGTATCATTGTATGCGTAGTTACTGTTTTGTCACTGTTTTCTTTGACTATTCCGAATGTTGCGAATGCTGACGGTGATAAGTCGCTTACTCTTGTATGTGTCAGCGGTGATACAGTACTTAAGGGAATAAAGTGGAAACTTTATAAAGTCGGCGTGAGAACAAACAACAGCAGAAATTTTTCTCAGACAGGCGACTTTGCAGGTATTCAGGTGAATCTCCGAAGACTTACAGAGGATAAGGTTAACGAGGCGGCAGCTACCTTTCAGGGTTATGCGATAGCCAACGATATACCCCCATTGAGAGAAGCGGAAACAAATGAACGTGGCGAAGTTGAGTTTTCTGGTCTTGACGCTGGTCTCTATCTGATATCGGGAAAACTTCTGAAGATTGATTCTCATTACTATGTGCCTACCACTTCACTTATTGAGATTAAGGAAGATGATGAAAACCTCAGATATGATGCTTACCCGAAATTTGAGTATGAGGTAATGAATGATACACCACGTCGTTATACAGTGCGAAAAGTATGGACTGGTGATGAAGAATTTATTGACGGTCGTCCGTCATCTGTAACGATTGCTATTTACAAAGATGAAGAATTTTATGATTCTGTTGTTCTTAATGATGAAAACAGTTGGAGGTACAGCTGGGTTGATTCTGCCGGTTCTTCATGGATAGCAATGGAAAAGGACGTTCCGGAGCATTATGAATTAAACATTAAATATGATTCTTCACGTTATATTATTGAAAATATATATTCTGAAGAACCATTTACGACTACTACAGTACAAAACAGCGGTACAACAACTACTACATCACAGCCCAAAGGCAGTGAAACATCAACTACAACTACTGCGACAGTCAGCGGATTGACGGTTACAAATTCAAGAACCACAACTACAACAGCAACAGTTAGTGGGCTGACAGTTACAAATTCAAGAACTACTACCACAGCTACAACAACCGATGATGTAGGTAATGGTACAGTTTCAAGAACACGTACAACTGCCACAACTCAGAATAACGATAAGGTTACAACAACTACTCGTTATAACGGCGGTGGCAGTGGCGGAAACGGTGGCGGCTCGGGTGGTGGAAACGGCTCGGGCAATGGAAGTGGTTCGGGTAGCAGTGGTAAATTGCCACAGACCGGACAGCTTTGGTGGCCTGTTGTTCCGCTCTCAATAGGCGGTATCCTGCTTATTGCGATAGGTCTTGTGATAAAAGCAAGAAAAAAATCAGAGAGTTGATTTTCCTGAAAAGGAGTTTGAAGTATGACTGACAAAGAACTACATAAGCTTAAACGTCCGGAACTGCTTGAACTGCTTTTCTATATGCGTAAGGAAATAGACAGTCTTCAAGAGGAAAATGAAAATCTGAAAAAGCGGATTGAAAATTCAGAAAAAAACCGTGAAATGCTTGAAAAGATATTCAGTGTGGTTTGTTCCGGAGAAAATGAAAAGGAGTCCGGTGCATGAGCAGACGTTCAATGAATATTTCAAAGGAGAATCTGCCTACAGCGGAGCAGTTTGATTCGGAACTTAAAAACATTAAATACCGCAAGAATTTTACGAGAATATTAAGAAGTACAGTATCGTCACTTATTGTTGTGGCGGCGGTTGCTGTGCTTGTTGCGATGCTCCTGTTGCCGATTCTTAGGGTTACAGGGTCGAGCATGGCACCTACTATGCAGAATGACGAACTCGTTGTATGTTCAAAGAGGAGTAACTTTAAATCCGGTGATATAGTGGCATTCTACTATAACAACAAGATTCTTTTAAAGAGGGTTATAGGGACTGCCGGCGATGTGATAGACATCAAGGAAGACGGTACGGTTTATGTTAACGGCGAGGTTCTTGAAGAGCCTTATGTGAATGAAAAATCCTTAGGCACGTGCGACATCAGTCTGCCGTATCAAGTACCGGACAACAGAATCTTTGTTATGGGCGACCACAGGTCAGTTTCTATTGACAGTCGGTCTACTACAGTCGGCTGTATAGCGGACGAGTACGTTATTGGCAGAGTTATTTTCCGGCTATGGCCATGGAAAAGTATTGGTATAATATGATTTTTTTGATTGATGAAGTAAATGTCAGAGGAGGGAGCTTCATTGAAGAGATTTCAATCTATAGTACAAAAATACATCGCAAATCATGAAAAGCATGAGAAATATCCCGCCGGAGTATCAGCTCCTATGGCATATAGTAACCCCAAAAATGAATCCTATATATTGGATTGCATACTGTCCTTTGCCGGCGGAAAGGAGGTAAGTGGCATTGCGTTGCGGGCATGATTTTATGTTTGTCGCAGCCGACGGAATCTTTAGCAAAAGACGCAGAATCCCATAAAATAAATCACACGTGCAGGACTGTGGCTGGTTCTCAGTACTGCTAAACCCAATCCCAAAAATATTTTTTAAAGGAGAAAATACTATGAAAAAAACAAAAAAACTGGCGGCTATGATAGCTGCTCTTACTCTTTCAGCTTGTTCTATCGCTCCTATGGCTATGACTGCTTCAGCAGATGATACACCATCAACAACAATTACTATGAAAGACGGTACAGAGACTAATACTACATCTACTTTTGTAGCTTTCAAAATTTTAAATGCATCTGTTAGTGGTGAGGCTTATAATTATACTGTTAATCCGACTTATAGAAATGTACTTAAAACAGCTTTAAATGTTACAGCTACAGATGATAGCGAGGCAGATGCAGCTATTATTACAGCTTTAGAAAAGCTTGACACAGAAGGTATACGTACAACTGCTGATACAATTTATAAAAGTATTAAAACTGGAAATATGACTCCTGATAAAACTGCTAAAGACGGCGTGTTTAGTGATGTTGAACAGGGTTATTATCTCATTGCTGAAACTGCACTTAGTTCTGACAATACAGAAGGTACAATGTCGTTGGTTATGGTAGATACCATGGGTGAAGATAACCTTGAGGTAACTACTAAAAAAGCAGGTCCGTCATTCCAGAAAAAACTTAAGGATGTAAATGATTCTGTGGCAAATAGCCTTACTGATTGGCAGGACAGTGCAGACTATGATATCGGTGATGCTGTTCCTTTCCAGCTTAAAGCTACTCTTCCCGCTGACTATGATAAGTATGACCACTATAAACTCGTATTCCACGATGATTTAAATAAGAATGGTGAGAATAACGTGTTTGATTTTGATGCAAATTCAGTTGTAGTTTATGCCGATTTAGATAAAGATGGTGTATGTGATGAGGGCGAAGAAATCAGCACTGCTACTACAAATACTACAGTTGGAACATCACACACTACTGGTTTTGATTGTGATTTTGAAGTTACAATCGCTGACCTTAAGGCTGAAGCTTTGAGTTCTCTTAATATTACAAAGGACACACCTATTTATGTTGAGTATACAGCAACATTAAATAGTAATGCTGCACTGGGTAAGACTGGTAACTGGAATGATGCTTATCTTGAATACTCCAACAATCCTTACAATGACGGCACAGGTGATACTGACACTACAAGCAAGACACCTGTAGATACTGTTGTAGTATTTACATATAAGACAGTAGTTGACAAGGTTAAAATGAATGGTACAATTCCTGAATCATTGGCAGGTGCCGTATTTAAACTTGAAAAGTATGATGTAGCAAGCAAGACTTGGGTTGAAAAAACTTTAGTGACATCTGAAGATGGTACATCATTCTCAATCACAGGTATTGATGACGGTAACTACAGATTATCAGAAACAACTGCACCTAACGGATATAAAGCTATAGATGGATATATTGAGTTTACTGTAACAGCAGAACATACTACAGACGGAGATAAGTCAACACTTGCATTAACATCATTGACTGGTAATGTAACAGACGGTGAGATTAATATTCAGAATCTTAGTGCAAGTAAAGAAATGGAAGTTGATACAGATTTGTCTACTCTCAAAGCTAAGGTTATCAATACATCAGGCTCTGAACTTCCTTCAACCGGTGGTATCGGTACAAAAATCTTCTACCTCGGCGGTGGTGCTATGGTAGCAGTAGCTGGCGTATTCCTCATCACAAAGAAGAGAATGGGCAAAAGCGAAAACTAATCCGGACAAAAATATTAACGCAACAGTATAAATGACTTACTGCCGACGGAGAAATCTGTCGGCAGTATCTGTGAAAGGAGGTCGCATGAGTGAAGAAAAAATCAGGTGTTGTTTCAACAATCCTATTGACAGTCATGTTGCTTGTGGGGCTCTCCGTAATGCTGTACCCCACTGTCAGCGACTGGTGGAACACAAGAGAACAGCGTGCGGCTATTGCAAGTTATGAGCGTATTATTACTGAAATGGACAACAGCGAATCAGAAAGAATGATACAGCAGGCTCACGAATACAACGAAAAGCTAAATGAGGTCTTTGCACCGTTCACGAATTATGAACAGATTTCGGATTATGAAGATATTCTGAATATTTCGGGAACGGGCGTTATGGGCTATATCTCGATACCATTTATCAAGGTAGAACTGCCTATATATCACGGCACAAGCGAAGAAGTCCTCAACATAGCAGCAGGACACCTTAAAGGCTCGTCGTTTCCGGTAGGTGGAAATAACACCCATGCGGTTATCTCGGCACACAGAGGTCTGCCCTCCGCAAGGCTTTTCACTGACCTCGACAAGCTTGTAGAGGGAGATACTTTCACAATAAACGTACTGGGTGAGGTTTACACATACGAGATTGAAAAAATCCTTACAGTTCTGCCCGACGAAATAGACAAGCTGGAAATTATTCCCAACGGCGATTACGTCACTTTGATGACCTGCACGCCTTACGGAATAAACACCCACAGACTGCTGTTGCGTTCACACCGCATAGAAACTACATACCACTATGACGCAAAAGTAGTTGCAGACGCTGTGCAGGTAGACCCTATGCTTGCAGTACCGGCAATAGCCTTGCCGTTTCTGATAATTCTTATATGTTTCTGGGCTGTGAGTAGTAAAAATAGAACAACAGTTTCCGGCAAACGTGTATTTGAAATGGTCATAAATAAAAATGAACCGCAGTCATGAAAACTGCGGTTTTTTGTTATTTCTTAATCATAAGCACGACAGCGTGTGCAGATATGCCGAGTTTTTCACCAGTAAATCCAAGTTTTTCCTCTGTGGTGGCCTTAACGCTCACCTGTGATATATCACAACCGCATACTTTGGCGATGTTTTCACGCATGGCGACAATATGTGGTGCAAGTTTCGGGGCTTGTGCAATAATTGTAGAGTCAATATTTCCGACGGTATAACCTTTTTCGTCGATTATACGACAAACCTCACGCATAAGTTTCATACTGTCCGCACCCTTGAATTTTTCGTCAGTATCTGGGAAAAGGTGTCCTATATCGCCGAGTGCCAACGCTCCCAGCATAGCGTCCATAATGGCGTGTACAAGCACGTCTGCATCTGAGTGACCTAAAAGCCCCTTGTCGTGTGGAATGTCAACACCGCCTAAAATGAGTTTTCTGTTTTCAACAAGTTTGTGTACGTCATAGCCGTGACCGATTCTGAACATTTCATACATTCCTTTCAAAAAGTATTTCCGCAATCTGAATATCTTCCGGAGTAGTTATTTTAATATTGGTATAGTCGCCTGTTGTCATGCAGACTTTACCGCCGATAGCCTCGACAAGCTGACAGTCATCTGTGAAATCTAGACCGTGTTCAAGGGCAAAGTCAATGCCCTCAAAGTAAAGCTTGCGTTTAAAGACCTGTGGGGTCTGGGTGATGTAGAGGAATTTTCTTGGCGGAGTATCGATAATCAGACCGTCTTCAACCATTTTGATAGTATCCTTGACCGGAACACCCAGAGTAGCACCGCCGAAAACAGAAGCGTCTCTGATAGTTTTTTCTATGTGTTCGGGCTTTACGAGAGGTCTTGCACCGTCATGAACCGCTATCAGTTCAGTGTCCTTTGAAATGCATTTCACGCCGTTGATAACGCTCTCCTGACGTGTAGCACCTCCGGCGGTACAGACTTTAAGTTTTGTTATATTGGCTTTTTCAGCCTCCTCACGTATAGCCGGAATGTCGCTCTCACGGGCAACTATTATAATTTCGCTTACGCTTTGGCACTTTTCAAAAGCCTGCATTGTCACGCCTATAACGAGACGTTCACCCAGAGGCATAAGAATCTTATTTACTCCGCCCATACGTGTTGAGTTTCCAGCACAGACTATCACAACAGATGTATTCATATTTTATCTCCTTTGTTATTTTATATAAATTATTATAATATATATGGTGAAAATTGTCAAATCCAATGTGAAAAAAATGACAGGAATTTTCACATTTTCTTCAACCATGTGAAAAAATCCGCACATAATATTCGTTAAGATTATACACAAACCGCAAATTCATTTCACAGTGCCGATTTATAATACAATCATACTAAAGAACACAAACAAGGCACTTATGAAAGGAACGTGATTTTATCATGAATGAATATAATAACATAAATCTTAACGAGGACAACTCACAGAAACCCAAAAAACACACTCTCCGCAAGGCAACCGCTTTTCTTATGGCTATGGTTCTTGTTTCCGGAGGCTCTATAGCAGTTTACCGTGAACTTGCCGAAAAACCTGTTTCAGCCGTATCAGAGAGCAATGAGAGCAAGTCCGGCAGTAAATCATCTTTTTCAGCCGAGATGATGAGCCTTATCAATACAGCGGACGATTCCGGCGAGGTACTCTCCACAGAAGAAATCGTGCAGAAAGTTCTTCCGTCAGTAGTTGGCGTTGAATCACAGTTTACGGTTACATCATCAAACAACGGCTACTACTATGGTTTCGGAAATATGCCGTCAACTTCCAGTGCTACTGGAACAGGCACAGGCGTTGTAATCACTGACGACGGCTACATAGTTACAAACGCCCATGTTATATATGACAGCGAATATGGTGCAGGACTGGCAGACAGCATAAAAGTTCTCATGAACGACGACAACAGTTATGACGCTGATGTAGTAGGTTATGACACGGACTGCGATCTTGCTGTACTGAAAATAGAAGTCTCCGGACTTACTCCGGCAGAGTTTGGCGACAGTGATAGTCTCATGCTCGGCGAATCCGTTATAGCTATCGGCAACCCTCTTGGCTTTGACCTTATGAATACTGTAACAAGCGGTATTGTTTCCGGTCTCAACAGAAACATCACTATCAACGACAAGGCTATGAACCTTATTCAGACAGATACGGCTATAAATTCCGGAAATTCCGGCGGTCCGCTGATTAATAAATACGGACAGGTTATAGGCATAAATTCCTCTAAGATGTCATCAAGCTACGGCTCGGCAAGCATTGAGGGTATAGGATTTGCCATTCCGTCAAATGAGACTTCAAAAATCATTGATGACCTCATGGCATACGGCTATGTTACCGGCAAGCCACAGCTTGGTATAAGCTGTCAGAATGTAACGGAAACTGTCTCACAGATGTACAATATGCCGATGGGCGTTTACGTTACGGAAGTATCTGAAGGCAGTGCCGCTGATAAAGCTGGTTTGCAGTCGGGGGATATAATAGTTGCAGTGGACGGCAAGGACGTTGAGACAGCCGAAGAACTCAACGCACAGAAGAATACCCACTCGGCAGGCGACACTATTGAAGTTACTTACATAAGAAACGGCAGGGAAAAGACCGCTGAAATCACCCTCGACGAACTTAAAAAAGACAACTGATTATTACTTCTCCTTTAATTATATATCGGAAAAAGACTGTCTGCAAACGGCGGTCTTTTCTGCGTTATGGAAAGAAATATCATTTTCAATAGTCTTAAAGAAATATCTTGAAAAGTTTTTGTTGTTCTTGACTAATCAAATCTGGTGTGATATAATAAGTCTAAGGTCTGTTATTTGCAGAACCTAAAAATTTATTAAGGACGTGATTTTTTTATGTCATCTAAAACCATTTCTATGATTAAAAGCACTTCAACAGCAGATAAGAAACTGATGTCAATTGTTGCACAGTTTTACATGAAATTGCCGGAAGAAGTCATTGACCATGCAATCGAAAATCTTAGCCGTGACGCAAAGCGAAAAGTAAAAAAAGAAAAGCAGACTGATAAAAAAATACTTATGGCTCTTAATTTGTCTGCTAATAAATTTGCTGACGAAATTTATCAATATCAGCGTGGCAGTATATTATTTTCGCCCGACGCTGAATATGAGGATATTCTTAATTCATATAACGGCGAAAACTGCATAATGAATACCGTACTTATTCTGAAAAAATGCTGTGACGGCTCTTTTGAAATGAAAACAATGGCGGATTTTCTGAAATCAGAACAGTTCACTAAAACCCTCACAGACAATTATAATAACTATGAAGAAACTACTGAAACTGAAGATATTCCGGAGGAAGAACTTCCGGAAGAAATCGATGAAATCTCAGAAGTACCCGAAGACGAAACCGAAACTGAACCCGAAACAGAATACATTCTGGAGACTGATATAAAATCAGACGAAATTTTTACCGTGCCGGAGTTTACAGAAGAAATTAGTGGTGTTGCCGAAGAAATAAGTCTGAAAGTACCGGAAAAAGTTCCGGAAAAGATTCAGGAAAAAACCGAATCCGCACCAGTACCCGAAAAGAAAAAATCAAAGGAAACATATTATATAGGTCATATTGAAAAACGTGAAACATATTATAATTTCGCTCCTCAGTATAAGCTCGAAAAAACTTCTTCAAGGAGAAATCTTATAGAACTCCGACAGGTTGCTGAAACTTTTCCCCCTAATGGCACTATAAACCTTTCTTATGTACGTTCCGGAGTTTCACAGAGCCAGAAAATAATTGAAAAACTCGACCTTCAGAATACTTTTGCAATTGCATTTGATGAGAGCATTCTTGAAGAAAACATCAATTACCTTACAGGTGAAAAGCACGGCGATGTCAACCTTAAGATAGACTTGCAGAAAGAATTTGACAATAACCGCAATGCTACTACTTTTTTCAAGAAAATCGGCGATTTGAAAATTCACAGAATAGCTGAAACAAGCGAGTTTATCCCCGACAGCAGACTTTTCAAGGACTATATTGAAGTAAGCAACGATTTTGCACAGGGTGAATGGATTCTTTTACGTCGCTTTAATGACGGTGATGATGTTTCCGCTTATGTGGATATATCCGGACCTTACAGGGTTGATAAAAATAATGGCAAGACATATATTCAGCCGAAAGCCGAAAAATCCGGCTATATGATTAACTGCTATAATCAGGATAAGTTAGCATTCGGCATGAGCGAAAGGCAGGAGTTTGGCTGTGACCCTGTATGTATTCCCTTTGCAGTAGTTGAAGATGAATTTAAGTATAAAAAAGATATTATTTCAGATGAACTGCTTATTAAGTGCATACTCGCCGAAGCCTCAAAGGACTTTTTGAATATAATAAAGAAAAAACCGGAAGAAATGGCTGAAATACTGAGCAGGTCGGCTTTTATCTCAAAGAATATTCCCGACGAAATAAAGGCTGAGAGACTTGCAAGAGTACGCAAGCTTTTTGCGGATATTCAGAACTATACCGCTGAACAGAAAAAGATTGCTGAAACTTTCCTGCACGGCTACAGCACGGACAGCGAAATAAAGGAGATTCTTTCAGAAATCATAACATCAAGTCCGGAATTTAAGAGCTTGCAGAAAGAGGTTGAAAAGAAATCGAAAGCTGTAAAGACCGCAAAGGCTGAACCTAAGGTTATAACGGTTGACACTGCAAAGACAAAGAAAATTATTGACAGCAATGCGGAAATACAGGAACTTGAAAAGAAAATAGCTGAACTTAAAGAACAGTATTCGGCTTTGTCGTCTTACGGCGATATTATCAAGGACATTGAATATCAGAAAGGCATAAGGGCATTTCTTTCTGAGGAAAATTCAAGACTTCAGCACAAAAACAGCGAGATAAAAGGAAAGATAAAGTCCACTATCACTGAGCAGGCTAACGAGGTGGGAATAGCCTTTGACCCGTATGTTTCAAATGCAATGCTTGAAGCGGCAAGTCAGTGGAACAGAAAACAGGAAACGGAGATTTATAAGAGTGCGGTATCATATATTGTTGAAAAGACAAAAACCTGTCGTCATATGGAAAAAACTGAACTCCGTGACTATCTTATTGATTATGTAAAGCAGTACAGAAATTACAGCACAAATGATATAATAAATATGTACGTCTGTATCACACAGGGATTCCTTACGGTATTTTCCGGTCTGCCCGGCACTGGAAAGACTTCTGTCTGCAATATCATAGGAAACAGTCTCGGTCTTACGGATTTTGGAAACGGCGAAATAAATTACAACCGTTTTGTACCTGTTGCAGTAGAAAAGGGCTGGTCTTCCAAAAAAGACCTCATCGGCTATTATAATCCTCTCACACAGAAATACGACAAGAGCAACCGTCGGCTTTATGATTCTCTCATGGTACTTAATGAAGAAAAAGACGACTCGCCTTTTCCGTATCTTGTGCTTCTTGACGAGGCTAACCTCAGTCCTATGGAATACTATTGGGCAGACTTCATGCAGATTGCCGATAAGTATGACAACAGCGAGGCATATATAAATATAGGTCTTGAAAATGACATATATATTCCCGATACACTGCGTTTTGTGGCAACTATAAACAACGACCAGACAACAGAGACTCTTTCGCCGAGACTTCTTGACCGTGTATGGATTATAAAACTTCCCGATTCTGATATTAAGGAAGAAATACCATGTCCGGCTGAAAAGATTTTCTGGAAAGACCTTTCTGAAACATTCGGCACTGTTTCTTCTGAAAGTAAGATAAGCTGTGAATCGCTCCTTGAACAGATATTCAGGCTTTTCCAGAATTTCGGAATGGCAGTCAGTCCAAGAATACAGTTAAGTATGAGACGTTACATACTTTCTGCACGTGAAGTTATGGAGAGCGTAAACGGCATAACTCCGGAATATATAGCAGTAGACTATGCCGTTATGCAGAGACTTCTTCCGAAAATAAACGGTCATATCAAGATGTACAGGGAGTTTTTCGACAAGCTTATATTTATCTGCAATACTAATCACCTTGACATGACAAAAAATGCACTCGAAGAAATGAAGAATAATTCATCAAGAAATATGGGATACTGTCAGTATCTTTCCTGACGGGGAGTATATCTATGAAGTTACTATTAAAATCACAGAATCACGGTTCTGCTGAAATACCCATGCATGAAGAAGACATTATGTCTTTTCAGGAAAAAGATGACCTGCTCGCAAGCAGTATATATGTATACAACGACGATGAATATAATTGTTTTTCGCTTATTGACAGCAGTGAATATATTTCTGATTTCTATATAAATGACGAGGCAGTACAGACAGAACGCACTGACGCTGTAAAAAATATCTATGAGTTTGGCGAGGATAAGAGGATTTTTATGCAGTGTTTCGGCGTGGTGCAGATAAAAGCCGTAATCTCCGGAAAAGTCTATGTTTCAGACAGCATTTCCATTATGGTGACCTATAACAGCCGTAACAAGAATGTCATAAAGATGATTGACTATATATACGACAAGGGCGAGGAGTACCTTTACGGTGACTATATAAGCCTTGACGAAATCGGCGAAAACGGCAATATGTCTATCGAATCAAAATTCAGATTTCTTGACGGCGTGATAGAAATATACGAGCAGTTCTTTACTTATTTTCAGAGTTCGCCGAAAACTAAACAGATAACCGGTGAAACTGTAGGAAAGTTCTATAAGCTTGATTCAGTTTCACCTAAAACAATACAATATATAGCTTCCCACCCTGAAGAACTTTATGAAGTTGATTTCAGAACAGGAATAACTTACGGGAAAAGAAATTTTCAGCCAGAAAATACACTTATTTCAAGCGTTTCATACACTCGCAACGTATATGAAAACAGTGTTGTTATGAGTTTCATATCGACTATAATTTCAGAACTGGAGCGTTCAAGGGAGGATATTGAAAATACCTCTGATACGGAAGACGTTTATCGTTACGGT
Organism: Ruminococcus flavefaciens; assembly: GCA_023667045.1. GTDB lineage: Bacteria > Bacillota > Clostridia > Oscillospirales > Ruminococcaceae > Ruminococcus > Ruminococcus flavefaciens_AC. Next base: position 1,126,714 of record JAMPAU010000001.1, read on the forward strand.
CAGTATTTTGAATCAAAGAAATATATATATCGTTTCAGAAAAAAATCCTCTGCCGAGTATATCAGAAAAATTGATGAATATATTGAACACTTTCAGATGTTGTGGTTCAGATACAGAAAGATATTCAATGCGGACGATATTTATATAGACTATCTGCCCGAATATACCGATACTTTCCGGCTTGTAACGCCCTACAGGGCAGTATATCAGAAGATATACGAGTGGTTTCAGTACGGCGGACACAGTTCGGCAAAGAGTCAGCTTCTTCTCAGCTTTATTTCAACAAGCAAGATATATGAATATTACTGTCTCATAAAGCTGATAGTAACTATGCGTGAAGAAATGAACTGCACTCTTATTGAAGAAAAAACAGAGAGATTTGAGTATGCTGAAACAAAGCACTATTCAAATACCTACTGTAATAATACGTTCTTTTTCCGGAGCGGTGACGGCAGTGAAATAACCCTCTATTTTCAGCCGGTAATATACGGCAAAATATCCTTTCCGAGACCTAACGATATTATGCTTTACCGCAACAGGTTTGCGAGCATAACCAGTTGCAAGGGCAATACCTATACGCCGGATTATCTTATCAAAGTAAGCCGTAACGGTTCGTCAAAGTATGTCATCATGGACGCTAAATTCAGCTCCATGCAGACTGTTGAAAACGACAGGCTTATTGAACTCGTTTACAAGTATCTCTTTTCAATAAGCACTTTGGACGAAAATGACAGGATTGAAGGCATGATGGTGCTTTGCGGAAAAGATGTCCCTGAAAACAAAGTATACAATCTGCATGATATATCAGAAAGTATGAATAAATGTGTAACTCCTTTTTCGTATATTGTAAATCTTTCCGGAGCTGATACCGGAGACAATACCGTTATAAAAGACGTACTTTCACAGATTATGCAATAGGAAATATTTTTATATACTTCCATAATAATACTTGACAGATTTATAAAAAATATGGTATACTTTAATTGATTTGATTTTTATTATTCGAGACTGCGGAGAAAATATATATGAGTAAAAATGATTCACATAAATCCGGCGGAAAGATAGCTTTCAACTCGCCTGTTGTACTGGGATTTACTGCAATATGTCTGGTGTCACTTCTGCTGAGTATGGTCACGCATGGTGCAAGCAATAACCTTATGTTCAGCGTTTACCGTTCATCACTGCTTGACCCTTTCACATATGTGCGGTTTTTCGGTCATGTATTCGGTCACGCCTCATGGGAGCATTTTATCAATAATATCATGTATATTCTGCTTATAGGACCTCTGCTTGAAGAAAAATACGGCAAGACTGAAATGATTATGATTATTGCGGTCACTGCACTTGTTACCGGACTTATAAATTTCATATTTTTCCCACACGTCTGTCTTTTAGGAGCAAGCGGAGTTGTTTTCGCTTTTATTCTCCTTTCGTCTTTTACGAGTTTTCAGAATGGAAAAATACCGGTTACTTTCTTGCTTGTTGCGGTCATATATATCGGACAGCAGGTATACAACGGAGTTTTTTCACACAATAATATTTCAGAGCTGACACATATAATCGGCGGAATCGTCGGCTCGGCTTTCGGTTTCGCTGAAAATAAAATCAAGAGGTGACGTGTTAATGTTTCAGCATATAAAAATCGGTTCTCTTGATGACTATTTCTTGAATCTGAATCAGAGAAACGGCAACAGCGTATTTTTTTACAGGATAAATTCCTACAGCGAAAAGATATGGGACTTTCTGTGCAGATACTACGATGAGGCACGGAAAAACGGCGTTATAATTGACGGGCGTATTCCTAATGTAGACCAGAATCAGCTTTCATACTACTATGAAATGATGGGCGAAGATTTCAGCATGGATAAGCAGTTTATAATGACAAGTCTGCAAAAGTGGCTACCAAGAATGAACGCAATCCAGCGTAACGAGATAAGCGGTGCTATGTACGATGTACTCTATGGACTGTCCTTAAAAGGAAAAAATCAGAATATTTTAAAAAACGCATATATAAAGTTCATGTGCTGGCTGTATTACAGGTTTGAGAGCCTAACAAGCCGTCTCGGTGAAAATAGTCTGCCTAAAATATTCTGCAACGGTATAGGCAGTCATTATGAACTCATGCTTTTGTCTATGCTTTCGGGTGCAGGCTGTGATATAGTCCTTGTACAGACTGCTGGAAACACTCAGTATGACAGTTACGACCCGACTTCCGAAATCTCAGACATATGGGCAGATACTGGTACTTCTTTTCCGGCTGACTTTTCAGTGAAAAAGATACAGCAGGCTGTTGCAGAAAAAATCAATGCCGTGAGCGTATGCGGACAAAAACCGGCTTATACGGTTGAGACAAACGGCTGGGCAAGGGGCGATGGATTAGATGATATACTTACACCGCCGTCCAAAAGAATTGAAATCCCCGACGTTATCGGTAATATATTCTATCAGATAAACGGCGTATACAGTCGTGCAGACTATGTAAATGAACTTATTTCTTTCAGAAATACTCTTAACTCTCAGAAAAGGAACTTTATAGTTGTAAACGGCGAAATTGACGAGCCATCATATGAGGAAATTTCGGCTATAAAAAGAAGTAATTACAGTAGTCCGGCAATGGCAGTCACTGAACTGGCAAGAAATATAAACTCATTACAGGATTCCAAACTACAGCAGATGATAAGATATGAATTTTCTCAGATTATGCTTAAATATTCCGGAGATTATTCTATAAACAGGTTTGTCAATATGTGCGTGTACGTCCTCTGCTGGCTTAAAAGGTGGCAGAAACAGCTTTTTTCCAACTGGAAGAAAGATTCTCTGCCGTGCTTTGTATTCTTTAACTGTTCTATGGACGAAAACCAGTCGGCTTTTGCTGAGATTCTTTCAGCACTTCCGGTTGACGTGCTTATACTTAATCCAGCAATGAAAAATATCTATCAGATAAATAATCAGAATTTAGTGGAGTTTACTTATGACAGTCCGCTTGATATTGAGGCATTCCCCGACGGCGTGGCAATGAGAGCCGGAACTGTTGCATATCATGCAGAGCGTGAACTTGATACCCTTATGTATCAAGATACCGGAATATACCGAAATCATCAGTATGCAAAAGCTTCTTCAATAGTTCTTGATACTATGTTTGAGGAAATTGAAATACTTTGGAATGAAGAACTCAAATACCGCCCTAATTTCTCGACAGAAAACGGCGAGGTTATGATACCGGTATTTTTTGCAAAAGTCTCCGGTGTAAAGGACGGCAATGTAAAAGCCTACTGGCAGTTTGTCAAGAGACTTATGACGGAAGATACTGTTGTGATAAACGGCTATCAGAGAACTACTGCAAATCCGCACTCAGCAAACGCCAACGTTTATTCAAGCGGAAGTATGAATACACGTTCTCTCGGTAGCGTGAACCCTTATTCACTTGGCAACGCTAATCCGTATTCTGCCAATGTACGCAGTACAGCTCCGGCACAGCAGGGGAATACCTCACAGTCGGCGGTTGCTTTCTGGAAAAACGGCGTTTTACAGCGTACAGCTATAAAAAACAGTCCTAACTATCAGTATAAAGTTTTAAGGGAAGAAATGCAGGAGCATATTCTTGATAAATTGCAGATGCTCATTGAAAGCCGTATAATAAAAGGAACTTTTGAAAACGGCATGGAATACAAGATAATCTCCACAATTCTTGACCTTGACAAAGAAATAGTCAGAAAATTACAGAATTTTGATTTTACAAAGAAAAATCCGAAAGTTCTGTATATAAACACAGGTGAAAACGCCATAACGGTTGAGCAGGCTATTGTTATGGAGTTTCTAAGTATGGCGGGATTCGACATACTATTTATAATCCCGACCGGTTACTGTAATGTTGAAAATCATTACAGTCGGTCAATAATAAGTGAACATCAGACAGGTGAATATATGTATGATATGAAATACCCTGATTTTTCACGTATCTCAGCAGGGTCACGCCAGCCGTGGCACAAAAAATTATTCGGAAGAGGTGTTTGAAATGGGAATTGACCTTTCAAGAGCAAAACCACAGGCAAACGAAAATACTGTTACAGCACAGCCGGAAGTTATACAACAGCCGGAAGTTGAGGTTGTACAGCAGTACGATATAGTTGCCGACAGACAGGAAATGAATAATCAGCTTGTAGGTTCAGAAGAAGTTGACAGGCTCGCAAGCGAGATTGTTATTGATGACATGACAACTATCGTATCATTCGGTGCAGACGCAGCAGATGAAATCTCAAAGGCTTCTGATGTCGTACTCAACAGCATGAGCATGACGCAGATTAACGACTCCGGTCAGATGCTTACAGCACTTGCCAAAATTATGGAGCAGTTTGACATTGACGAAATCAAGGAAGAACCGGGTTTCTTTAAGAAGATGTTCGGCAATGCTAAAAAGCAACTGGAAAAAATCCTTAACAAGTATCACACTATGGGCGACGAGGTTGACAAAATCTATGTTCAGCTCAGAAAGTATGAAGACGAAATCAAGCAGGCAAACAAAAAGCTCGACCAGATGTTTAACGCAAACGTTGAATACTACCACAAGCTTGTAAAGTACATTCTCGCAGGTGAACAGGGCTGTAGGGAGATTGAGGCATACCTCGAACAGCGTAGACAGGATATGGCTACTACCGGCGATAATTCTATACAGTTTGAAATCCAGAATCTTGAACAGGCTCTTATGATGCTTGAACAGAGAACACAGGATTTGAGAACGGCAGAGAGCATAGCTATGCAGTCCGTACCTATGATAAAGATGATGTCATTCAGCAATATGAATCTTGTCAGAAAAATCAACTCTGCATTTATCGTAACTCTACCTGTATTCAAGCAGGCACTCGCACAGGCTATGATGCTTAAACGTCAGAAGATACAGGCTGAGGCTATGTCGGCTCTTGACGAAAAGACAAATGAAATGCTTATCAAAAATGCACAGAATACCGTTGAGCAGTCCAAGATGATAGCAAGAATGGCTTCCGGAAGTTCAATAAAGATTGAAACTCTTGAAAAGTCATGGCAGACTATCATGAACGGTATCGACGAAACAAGACAGATTCAGGAAGACGCACGCAAACAGCGTAAAGACGACCAGATTAAACTTCAGGCTATCAAGAATGATTTCAACAAGAGATACAGTATGCCTAACAGCAACAAGTAATTTTTTCCGTTATGGGAATTTTCAGCAGAAAATCCGGACTTTTTTAAAAAAGTCCGGAAACATCAGAAGGCACAGGCAAAAAATATTTCAGTCCTTGACAAAGAAACAAACAAAATGCTTGTTAATTTACAGCAAAATACTGCTGAACATTCTCAGATGATAGCAAAAATGACATCTGAGACATCTATCAAGGTTGATACTATTGAAACACAATGGAATGCTAATATGAACGCTGTAAGCGGAGTACGGAAGATTAACGAAAATGCACGTATTCAGCATAAAAGCGAACAGTCAAGACTACAGGCTATCAAGGATAGTTTCAATAGTTTTTATACCATGCCTTATTCAAAAAAACAAAGGAGGATTCTGATTATGCCTATAAATCTTTCAAAGGGTCAGAAAATTGACCTCACAAAAACAAATCCCGGTCTGAAAAACATAATGGTAGGTCTCGGCTGGGACGTTAACCTTTTCGATTCCGGTTCAGCTTTTGACCTTGATGCAGCCGCTTTTATGGCTGGTGCTAACGGCAAGTGTCCGAAAGATACGGATTTCATTTTTTACGGAAATCTCAAACATTCTTCCGGCTCTGTTGAACACATGGGCGACAACCTCACCGGCGAGGGAGAGGGCGACGACGAACAGATTAAAATAGACCTCTCTAAAATTCCGGCGAATATCGAAAAAATCGCCTTTACTGTAACTATATACGACGCTGAAAACAGAAGACAGAATTTCGGTCAAGTATCTAATGCCTTTATCAGAATCGTCAATATCGACACTAATGAAGAACTTATCCGCTATGACTTGGGTGAGGATTTCTCTATTGAAACGGCTGTCGTTGTCGGCGAACTCTACAAGCATAACGGCGAATGGAAGTTCAACGCCATAGGAAGCGGTTTTCAAGGCGGACTTGCCGCACTGTGCGGTCATTACGGAATTGACGCAGAATAATTCTGAAATAAATTTATATAAAGGAGTTTTTTAATATGCCAGTTAGTTTAAGCAAGGGACAGAAAATCAGTCTCACAAAGGGAAATCCCGGACTTAAAAAAGTTGTTGTAGGTCTCGGCTGGGACGTTAACGCCTTTGATACAGGTTCAGCTTTTGACCTCGATTCTTCCGCTTTTCTTCTTACAGATTCTGGAAAAGTTTCAAAGCCTGAGGACTTTGTTTTCTATGGAAATCTCAATCACCCGTCTGGAGCTGTTTCACACTGTGGCGACAACCTCACTGGAGCAGGCGACGGCGACGACGAACAGATTAAAATAGACCTCTCTAAAGTTCCGGCAGAAATCACAAAGATTGACTTCACCGTTACTATCCACGAGGCAGAGGCAAGAAGACAGAATTTCGGACAGGTAGGTAATTCTTTCATAAGAATATACAACGAGGAAACAGGCGAAGAAATTCTCCGCTATGACTTGGGCGAAGATTTCTCTATTGAAACTGCCGCTGTATTCGGCGAACTCTACAAGCACGGCGACGAATGGAAATTCAATGCTATTGGTTCTGGCTATCAGGGCGGACTTGCTGCACTCTGTGGTGCATTCGGCGTTGATGTTGAATAAGATATGGAGTTTTTGGAAATGGCAGTTAGTTTAATGAAAGGGCAGAAAATAAGTCTGTCAAAAGAATGTGCAGGTCTTTCAAGTGTTACCGTTGGTCTTGGCTGGGACGAGGCACAGAAGAAAAAGGGGCTTTTTTCAAGAAAAGAACGTGCGATAGATTGTGACGCATCTGCAATTCTCCTCACAGACGGAAAACTTGCCGGCAAAGAAGATATTGTTTATTACGCACATCTCAATCATAATTCCGGAAGTGTAGTACACAGAGGTGACAACCTCACTGGTGCAGGCGAGGGCGACGACGAGCAGATTATGGTTGACCTTGCACGTGTTCCGCACAATGTAGACAGGATAGTTTTTGTTGTTAATATCTATCAGGCTGTACAGCGTGGACAGCATTTCGGTATGATAAAAAACGCATTTATCAGAATTGTTGACAACAGAAACAACACCGAGATATGCCGTTACAACCTTACAGATGATTACAACGGCTGTATGGCTATGATTTTCGGCGAAATATACAAGCATAACGGCGAATGGAAGTTCAATGCTGTGGGACAGGGTACAGCAGACCCCGGTCTCAGCGAACTTGCCAACAGATTCAGATAAAAAACTTCCGGCATGGGAAAAGCTCCTGTGCCGGTTTTTTTGAAAAACATCAGCAAAATAAATGCAACAATTTTAAAATTTATACGACTAAGTAGTGAAAATATATTTTCAGAAAAAATAAGTTGGTATACAGAAAGTTTTATTAAGAATATCTATAAATTATTGTCTTTGTGACAAAAAGATGTTGGAAAAGTGATTTTTTATTAAATAAATGATTACAATTTATTCTGCACCTTGACAAAACGTTCTGATTTGTGTATAATTATTATTGAGATGTACGGAATTGATTTTCCGTTAATTAAGCACTTTTTAATGAAAGGGAATATGTTATGAATAACTTCAAAAAAAGAATTATTGCACTGATTGCTCTTACCTGTGTTGCACTTTCAGCTTTTGCAGGCTGTGCAGATAAAGAAGAAAGCAGTGATACCTCTAGTAAAAAATTAAACAGCAGTGAAAGCAGTGAGGTATCTGAAGAACCTATGACAGCTATGCCTTTCCAGTGGGGCGAGCAGAAAGACAACGGTATAACTATTGACGGCGTTGATATAAATAATGACGACCCCGTTAAAGCTGACCATGTAGACCCTACTAAGTCCGCTGATGAGTCTTCTGCTGTTGGCAGTGATACACAAGACACTACTGCCTATATAGCAGGTGAGCCGATTACTGAGATTGTTGCGGTTACTGAGGCTAACGGTGAGGCAGTTACAGAAGCAAACGGCGAACCTGTTACAGAAGTGAAAACTATCACTAATGCAACCCCAGAGCCGACCGCTAATAATGATAACGGCAATGGAAACAGCAACAGCAATACAAGCTCTGATTATGTTTCCAATACAAAGGGTATGTATGCACTCTGGATTGATATTTCTAAAAATGAAAACTTCGTATTTAACGATTCTGTTATAAAGATTACATTTAAGGTAAAGGAAACAGCTCCAGACGGCATTTATAATATTTCAATAAGCCCCGACCTTTCTTCAATTGAGGGTCAGACTGTAGACCCCGATACTATTGTTAACGGCTCTATTCAGGTCGGCAACGGCTCGGCTGTCTCAGCTGACCAGGCACTGAACGGCTTCTCAATTTACGGCGATAACATAACAGCAAAACAGGGCGATACAGTAGAGTTTTCTATCAATATGAAAGACAATCCGGGTCTTGCCGCTCTCTGTATGTGGTACTACTATGACAGCAATGCTCTTGAAGTTATCGACTGCGTACCGGACGGAGAATTTGCAGAAGTTTCTAAAAACAGCACTCAGACAGGCTGATAACTCAGAATTAACCGATACTATAAAAAAGTATCGGTTTTTTTATGTTTGAATATGCTCCAAAAAGCAATACTCTTGCCGAAAACGGTAAAATCAGTTAATCTTAAATCTGCTGATGTGATTGTGGAGTATGGCTCTGGTATTTTCTCTTTTATATGTGAACTGGTAGTACGCCATAAACTCGAAAAGTTTTTTTGCAATTAGTTTAATTTTTATGTCATTAACGGTAGTATAAAGAATGTAAATGATTATCTTAAAAGATGAGGTTTTAGGCACGCTGATTATATTATGATTTCTTTTTTACAAATCCATCTGAAAAAATATTTTGAATGCAATAAAAAAAGCTATAGGCAGTAAAAGACAGACATAATTCAGAAATTAACCGATACTATAAAAAAGTATCGTTTTTTTTTTTAATTTCTATTGACAAACCAGTAATAATCTGATATAATAAATTCATACTATTTATATAGGTCTTATAAACAATTTATATCACAAAGGAGTGCTTACTATGAAAATCTATAAATCCGTTACTGATTTAATCGGCAGAACACCTCTTATGGAACTCGTAAATACCGAAAAGGCTAACAATCTTGAGGCAAAGCTTATTGCAAAACTCGAATATTTTAATCCTGCCGGAAGTGTCAAGGACAGAGTAGCAAAGATGATGATTGATGACGCTGAAGAAAAAGGTATACTTAAACCCGACAGTGTTATTATTGAACCAACAAGCGGAAATACCGGTATCGGTCTTGCATCTGTTTCAGCTTCGAGAGGTTACAGGCTTATTATAACTATGCCCGAAACTATGAGCATTGAACGCCGTAACCTTATGAAAGCCTATGGTGCGGAACTCGTCCTTACTGACGGCAAAAAGGGCATGACAGGTGCTATCCAAAAGGCTGAGGAACTCGCTAAGGAAATACCAAACAGCTTTATTCCGTCGCAGTTCTCAAACCCTGCTAACCCTAAAGCCCATGAACTTACTACAGGCGTTGAAATATGGGAAGATACTGACGGAAAAGTGGATATATTCGTTTCGGCGGTAGGCACTGGCGGTACAATCAGCGGTACAGGTGCTTATCTTAAATCTAAAAACCCCGATATAAAGGTTGTAGCGGTTGAACCGGCAGGCTCTCCGGTAATTTCCGGCGGTAAGGCAGGAGTTCACAGGATTCAAGGTATAGGTGCTGGGTTTATTCCGGAAACTCTCAACACAGATATTTTTGACGAGGTTATAACCGTTACCGATGAGGACGCTTTTGAGCAGGGCAGAAACGTCGTAAGAAACGAGGGTATTTTAGTGGGAATTTCTTCCGGCTCTGCTATATGGGCAGGACTTCAGCTTGCTAAAAGACCAGAAAACAAGGGCAAAAATATTGTTGTGCTTCTTCCAGATACTGGCGAAAGGTATCTGTCCACACCTATGTTTGACTGATATAAAAGACTGCCATAATCGGCAGTCTTTTTTTGATTATATGCAGTAGTGGTCACCGCTGTTTATGCATTTGTCGGCGAGATTCTGAATAGTTATTCCGTCAAGGTAGTCAGTGATAAGTTTATAGAGTTCTTCCCATATATGAATTGTAACACACTCGTTGATACGTTCACAGTCGTTTGGTTCGTATTCAAGACAAGCCACTGGTGCAAGACTTCCCTCTGTTGCTTTGAGAACTGCCCCTACCGTATGGTTTTCGGGTTTTCCGTTTATCATGTAACCGCCCCTGTTGCCTCTGCTTGTTTTGAGGATACCGCTTTTATTCAGCAGAGGTACTATCTGTTCAAGATATTTTTTTGAGATATTTTGACGTTCAGAAATATCTTTAAGCGAAACATACCCTTCGCTCTGGTGCAGGGCAATATCCACCAGCATTCTGAGTGCGTAACGTCCTTTAGTAGAAATTTTCATTGTCTTATGCTCCTTTCATTATATATTACTATTATACCATAGGATTTGTATGATTTCAACAGGATATAAAAGTTAAAAAATAAAATAATCTTATAACTCTTGACAAATCCGTTTTACAGTGATATAATACTCTCATAAGTAAACCGCTGACGTGAGAGTAAAAATAATCATGATTCCACAGAGAGCCTGCGTTGCTGAGAGTCGGGTGAAAAACAGATTATTATAATGGGTCACTGAGGGTGCAGTCAAATGAATTTATTTCAGAGTACTCTGCAACGTTACGACGTGCGTTAACCGTCAGGAATATGTCAGTATTCCGTTAAAGTGCATGGTCTATGCCATGAATCAAGGTGGTACCACGGATAAGACTTTATTCGTCCTTGACAGATTGTAGCTATCTGTCGGGGGCTTTTTTATTTCTGTAAATTTTTGGAGGTGCATTTATGAACTTTTTACCTGAATTTAATAAGGTCATGGAAATAGCCAAAACCGGAAAGTATGATATTTTGCCGGTAAGCTGTGAAATCATGTCCGACATCTGCACGCCTATTGAGGCAGTAAGAATACTGAAGAACGTTTCCGCACACTGCTATATGCTTGAATCGGTCGCTGACAAGGAAAAATGGGGCAGATATACTTTTATGGGTTTTGACCCTAAGCTTGAAATTACCTGCTCCGGAAACGACATCACCATAGGCGACATTAAAATGAAATCTGAAGACCCCCGTCAGCAGATTAGACAGATTCTTTCTTCCTACAGAAGTCCGAAGTTTGATTATCTGCCATCATTTACCGGCGGACTTGTCGGATATTTTTCATACGACTTTTTAGGCTATTCAGAGCCGTCTGTACGCATTAAAACCGAAGACACGGAGAATTTCAAGGACGTTGACTTAATGCTTTTCGACAAGGTAATAGCTTTTGACAACTTCCGTCAGAAAATTATCCTCATAGCTAACATGAATCTCAGCGAGCCGGAAACCTCTTACAAAAAGGCACAGCTTGAACTCAAACAGCTTGCCGAACTCCTCCGCAACGGCGAAAAATCCAAAGAGCCTGCCGGACATCTCACCAGTGAAGTTACTCCGCTTTTCAATCAGGAAAAGTATTGTGAAATGGTCGAAAAAGCAAAGCACCATATTCATGAGGGCGATATTTTCCAGATAGTTCTTTCTAACAGATTAAGTGCGGGTTTTGAGGGAAGTTTGTTCAATACCTACCGTGTACTCAGAACTATCAACCCGTCGCCGTATATGTTTTACTTTTCGGGTACTGACGTTGAAATAGCCGGAGCTTCTCCGGAAACTCTCGTTAAACTTGAGGACGGCGTACTGCATACTTTTCCATTGGCTGGCACTCGTCCGAGAGGTAAGACAGAACAGGAAGACCTTGAACTTGAAAGGGGTCTGCTTGCCGACGAAAAAGAACTTGCAGAGCATAATATGCTTGTTGACTTAGGTCGCAATGACTTAGGAAAAATAAGTAAATTCGGTTCTGTACAGGTCGAAAAGCTCCACAGCATTGAACGCTATTCGCACGTTATGCATATTGGTTCAACGGTAAGGGGCGAAATAATAGAAGATAAGTTTGACGCTCTCGACGCTGTAAGTGCCGTATTGCCTGCCGGAACTCTTTCCGGAGCTCCGAAAATAAGGGCGTGCCAGCTTATTGCAGAACTCGAAAACAACAAGCGTGGAATATACGGCGGTGCTATCGGATATATTGATTTTACCGGCAACCTCGACACCTGCATAGCTATCAGAATAGCTTACAAGAAAAACGGTAAGGTTTTTGTACGGAGCGGAGCAGGTATTGTGGCGGATTCTGTACCGGAAAAGGAATATCAAGAGTGTATCAACAAGGCAAGAGCGGTTATAAACGCCCTTGAACTCGCAGAGGAGGCAGACTTATGATTTTACTGATTGACAATTATGACAGCTTTTCATATAATCTTTATCAGCTTATCGGTGAAATCTGTCCGGATATAAAGGTTATCCGCAACGACGAGATGACCGTTGAGGAGATAGAAAAGCTCGCTCCGGACAGAATTATAATCTCTCCCGGACCGGGCAGACCGGAAGACGCTGGCGTTATAATCGAGTGTGCAAAAACAGTATGTCAGAAAATTCCAACGCTTGGCGTGTGTCTCGGACATCAGGCTATATGTTCGGCATACGGAGCTGAAATAACCTATGCTAAAAAACTTATGCACGGCAAACAGTCTGTGATAACTTTTAATGAAAACTGTCAGCTTTTCAAGGGCATTGACACAAACGCCCCTGTCGCCCGTTATCATTCTCTTTCGGCAGACCCCGAAACAATTCCGGACTGCTTAGAGGTTACAGCGGTTGCAGACGACGGCGAAATTATGGCTGTAAAGCACAAGGACTATAATATTTTCGGCGTGCAGTTTCACCCAGAGTCGATAATGACACCCGACGGAAAAATTATGCTTGCTAATTTTATTAATATGAACGGAGATGAATGCAATGATTAAAGAAGCTATTATGAAAATCGTTGACAAAAAGGACTTGACATACGACGAGGCTTATCAAGTTGTATCTGAAATAATGTCCGGTAAGACCACCCCCACACAGAATGCCGCATTTCTTTCAGCACTTTCCACAAAAAGCACCAAAGCCGAGACAATCGAGGAAATAACAGGCTGTGCAGCCGCTATGCGTGATTCAGCTCTGAAGTTTGAAAACGACCTTGATTTACTGGAAATCGTCGGCACTGGCGGAGACAATGCACAAAGTTTCAATATCTCGACTACTTCCGCACTTGTTATAGCGTCGTCGGGTATTCTCGTTGCTAAACATGGCAACCGTGCGGCATCTTCTCTTTGCGGTACGGCTGACTGTCTGGAGGCTCTCGGTGTGAATATCGACCTTGAACCCGAAAAATGCCGTCAGCTTTTAAATGAAGTAGGATTCTGCTTTTTCTTTGCACAGAAGTATCATACGTCAATGAAATACGTTGGTTCTATAAGAAAAGAACTCGGTATACGCACGGTATTTAATATTCTCGGACCTCTCACCAATCCGGCAAACCCGAAAATGCACCTGTTAGGCGTTTACGACAAGTCGCTTGTTGAGCCGGTAGCGGAAGTTCTCATGAAACTTGGTTCAAAGAAAGGCATGGTAGTTTACGGCACGGATAAGCTCGACGAAATTTCAATGAGTGCCTCTACAGCGGTATGCGAATACAAGGACGGCTGGATTAAAAACTATGAAATCACTCCAGAGCAGTTCGGATTTGAGAGATGTTCAAAGGACGATTTAAAGGGCGGTACTCCCTCTGAAAACGCTGAAATCACAAGAAAAATCCTCAGCGGTGAGATTAAGGGACATAAGCGTAACGCCGTACTCCTCAATGCCGGAAGTGCTATCTATATCGGCGGTAAGGCTGACAGCATGGCAGACGGCGTAAAGCTTGCCGGTGAACTTATCAACTCCGGAAAGGCTCTTGCTACTCTTGAAAAACTCATTGAAGTTTCCAACAGTTGAGGTGCGGAATATGACTATTCTTGATAAACTCGCCGACCATGCACGTGAACGTGTCGGAATCGCTAAACAGAAAATTTCCGCCGACGAAATAAAAGAACTTGCTTTATCTCTGCCGACTGGAGCTTTTGAGTTTGAAAAGGCACTCAGAAAAGATGATATTTCATTTATATGTGAGTGCAAAAAGGCTTCTCCCTCAAAGGGCATTATTGCGGAGGACTTCCCATATCTGCAAATCGCCAAAGACTATGAAAAGGCAGGTGCTGACTGTATTTCAGTTCTCACAGAGCCAAAGTGGTTTTTAGGTCACGACGAATATTTAAAGGAGATAACACAGAATGTCTCAATACCTTGTATACGCAAGGATTTCACCGTTGACGAGTATATGATTTACGAAGCTAAACTTTTAGGTGCAAAAGCCGTATTATTGATATGTTCGATTCTCGACGGCGGACAGATTAAGGAATATATAAAAATATGCGACAAACTGGGTATTTCCGCACTCGTCGAGGCTCACGACGAAACCGAAATAAAAACCGCTGTTAACTCCGGTGCAAGAATCATAGGAGTTAACAACAGGAATTTAAAAGATTTTACTGTTGATACAGGTAACAGCAGACGTATGAGAGAATTAGTTCCAGCAGATATAATTTTTGTCTCGGAAAGCGGTGTGAAAACTGCTGACGATATAAAACTTCTCCGTGAATCCGGTGCTGACGCTGTGCTTATCGGTGAAACCCTCATGCGTGCAGACGACAAAACCGCAAAGCTTGCCGAACTGAAAGGGAATATATGACTAAAATAAAAATGTGCGGTCTTAGCCGTCCGTGCGATATTGAATATGCTAATGAGGTTATGCCGGAGTATGTAGGTTTTGTTTTTGCGGAAAAAAGCAAGCGGTATGTTTCGCCGGAAAAAGCCTGTGAACTCCGGAAAAACCTTGACAGAAAGATAACTCCGGTGGGGGTTTTCGTCAACGCTGATATTGATTTCATAGCAGGACTAGTTGAAAGTAAAGCTATTGATATAGTACAGTTGCACGGCACGGAAGACGAGCATTATATTGAAAACCTCAGAAAAGTTATATCTGTGTCGGTGATACAGGCTTTCCGGATTGAAAAGCCGGAGGATATTAATAAAGCCGTACAATCTCCGGCAGACTATATACTGCTTGATTCGGGCGGAGGTTCGGGAAAGACTTTCGACCACTCACTTATAAAAAATATAAACCGTCCTTATTTTCTTGCCGGAGGACTTACCCCCGAAAATGTCGGTGAGATTTCCGACAGACTACAGCCCTATGCGGTAGATGCGAGTTCATCGCTTGAAACGGACGGTTACAAGGATATTAACAAAATGAGGGCTTTTGCTTGCTCCCTCAGAAGAAAGGATTGATTTGATATGTCAAAAGGCAGATTCGGCGTACATGGCGGTCAGTACATTCCGGAAACTCTCATGAACGCTATCATAGAACTTGAAAACGCCTACAATCACTATAAACACGACCCCGATTTCAACCGTGAATTAAGGGATTTACTCGATAATTATGCCGGCAGACCGTCATTACTTTACTATGCGGAAAAACTCACCCGTGAACTCGGTGGAGCTAAAATTTATCTCAAACGTGAAGACCTTAACCATACAGGTTCGCACAAGATAAATAATGTTCTCGGACAGGCTCTGCTTGCCAAAAAAATGGGTAAGACACGTCTGATAGCCGAAACGGGAGCAGGTCAGCACGGTGTTGCAACTGCCACAGCGGCGGCACTTCTTGACATGGAATGCGTTGTTTTTATGGGAGAGGAAGATACAAAACGTCAGGCACTCAACGTTTACAGAATGAAGTTATTAGGTGCGGAAGTTATTCCGGTAAAGTCCGGCACTGCCACCCTTAAGGACGCAGTTTCTGAAGCTATGAGAGAATGGACTTCACGTATCAGTGATACGCATTATTGTTTAGGTTCAGTAATGGGTCCTCACCCTTTTCCTACTATCGTGCGTGATTTTCAAGCTGTAATTTCAATGGAATCAAGAAGTCAGATTCTCGAAAAAGAGGGCAGACTTCCCGACGCTGTAATTGCCTGTGTCGGTGGCGGGTCTAACGCTATAGGAAGTTTCTATCACTTTATACCCGACGAAAGAGTACGTCTCATTGGCTGTGAGGCTGCCGGACGTGGTATTGATACTTTCGAGACAGCAGCTACTGTAAATACCGGAAAAATAGGCATTTTTCATGGCATGAAGTCATATTTCTGCCAGGACGAATACGGACAGATTGCACCTGTTTATTCAATTTCAGCAGGTCTTGACTATCCCGGTGTTGGTCCGGAACACGCATACCTCCACGATATAGGACGTGCTGAATATGTCCCAGTTACCGACGACGAGGCAGTAAACGCCTTTGAGTATCTCTCACGCACTGAGGGAATCATTCCGGCTATAGAATCAGCACACGCTATAGCTTACGCCATGAAACTCGCTCCCACTATGGACAAAGACCAGATTATTATTGTTACCGTTTCCGGACGTGGAGACAAGGACTGTGCAGCTATAGCACGTTACAGAGGGGAGGATATTTATGAGTAATATAAAAAAGGCTTTCGAGAACGGCAAGGCTTTTATACCGTTTATTACGTGCGGAGACCCCGATTTAGAGACTACCGGAAAAGTAGTCCGTGAGGCTGTCGCAAACGGAGCGGATTTAATCGAACTGGGCATACCTTTTTCCGACCCGACAGCAGAAGGACCAGTTATTCAAGGTGCTAATATCCGTGCATTAGCAGGCGGAGTTACTACAGACAAGATTTTTGATTTTGTCGCCGAACTCCGCAAGGACGTTAAAATACCTATGGTCTTCATGACATACGCTAACGTTGTATTTTCGTATGGTGCAGAGCGTTTCATGAAAAAGTGTGTTGAGACAGGCATGGACGGCATTATACTACCCGATATACCTTTTGAGGAAAAGGGCGAGTTTACGGAAATCGCCAGACAGTACGGCATTGATATGATTTCACTGGTAGCACCTACTTCCGAAAACCGCATAGCCATGATTGCCAAAGAAGCAGAGGGCTTTATATATGTTGTTTCAAGTCTCGGAGTTACTGGCACACGTACTGAAATAACTACCAATATCGGCGATATAGTTTCAGTTATCCGTGAAAATACTGATGTTCCGTGTGCTGTAGGTTTCGGAATATCCACGCCGGAGCAGGCTAAGAAAATGGCTGGGCTTTCCGACGGTGCTATAGTAGGTTCGGCAATAATAAAGATTATCGAAAAATACGGCAAGGATTCGCCTGAATACGTCGGCGAGTACGTCAAGAGCATGAAAGACGCTCTCCGCTGAGGTCTGTTTATGAACAATTTTATTACACCGCCTAATCATGCCAATTTCAAGGCAAAGAAACTTTTCGGCGAAATGGGTACTGTTATTGACGGCTCAATAGCTTATATTGGTTTGGACGGCGGAGGACCTACAGAACTTCATACCCATGAACACAATCACCTTTTTATCGTGACCAAAGGCGAGGCGAAAATTAAACTTGCCGACCGTGAAGTAATCCTGAAAAAAGACGAATCATTTTTAGTTGAGGGTAAAATTCCGCACTCCGTATGGAACAACATACAGGACGAAACTGTAATGATTGGTATTTCATTAAAATAATAAAAAATCCCCTTTTTACAGGGGATTTTTTTATGTGAAGTCTTCGATTCTATAGCTAGGACTTAGTTCGTAAATTCTGAACCAGTGACACCATTTGTCAGTAAGATAGCATGAAAAACTATCAGAATTATTTTCGTTTTCATAATAGAAAACAGTACCCATCTGTTCAGATAATGAATATCCTTTTTCTGAAAAAACATCATCATATATATAGTCGTGCCGTCCGATAACAACGCTGTTGTCCTTGCCATTGCAACGCACAGTAACTCCCTTGCTTAAATGAAAGTAGACAAGCGTTGTCTCCGGAAGTTTATTTATCCCGTAGCCGTATTCCTTGAGGTATTTTAAGATACACATTTCAGTTGCGACAAAGAAAACAACCAATATACTAAGAATAACTGCAATAATTTTTTTTATTTTTAATAATTTCAAAATAATCACCTACCAAATCCGGAACTTTTATGTTATTGATATTATTTCGCCATTGTATTCTATAGTGGTTGGTTCGTCATCGGTGCTAAGGTCTATAACTGCACTATTTACGGCTTTATGAATCGTGGAGGCTGTTGAATTTACAGACTGAACTTTTTGGGGTTGCATATTTTTTTCAATGAATAACTGCCTTAAAAGTGTTAAGTCGAAACTGTCAAGAGTTCCGTCTTCGTTTATGTCAAACAGGGAATAGTTTTCTTCGGTAATCTGGTGATTTTCACGACCTAAAAGATAATTGGACAATGAAACAAGGTCTGCCACTCTGTAGGGTGCTTCTGCTGTTGAGTCCACTTTATCTATGAAATTTTTATTATCAAAATATTCCCAGATAGTTGCAGACCACATGAGACCTATTCCATTGTAGGCTTTTTCATTAGGATGTACGCCGTCCTCAAGAATATTATCTTTCAGCTTGGTCTCCCTTGTCAGACGTTCATAAATATCTGCAAATTCAACATTTTTTCCCTCGTCTTTCAGCTTTTCAACAAGCACTGGTATAGAATTATTATACTTATCGACATAGGAGTTTATTATCTCGTTGAAGTCTTCCGGTGTGTTGCTGAATTTTTCGTCGCCGTAAGCCCAGCACCAGTCATAGACCTCTACAGCGTCGATATGCGGAATATTGCTCACAAATATAACGGTATCGTCACTGGTGTTTTCGTTTATGTAGTTTATGAGGTTTTCGAGACGGTCTGTTATGCCGTCATTGTAGGCACTGAGAATATCGTTAGTGCCAATCTGCAACATAATAATATCGGGGTCGTAAGTCTGTAAATAATCTCCCTCTTTGAGAGTTTCAAGGATTCCCTGACGTGTTTCAGTGCCGTCCATATACTGAATGGCGTAACCGCTGTAACCGCAGTGGTCTGTATCGTAAGTACGTGTTGTGCCGTTGTGTTCATAAGTGTCCGGATAGTCAGAGTTAGGACCTACCATATCAAAATCATATTCCCAGCTGTTTCCGAACCAGTAGCAGAAGTATTTCCTGTAACCGCCCGACGACTGATAACCATGCGTTATTGAATCTCCTATGGGCATGATTTTTAAAGTCTGGTCGCTGATTTTTTCGTCTTCTGCAATGGCAACGGTCGGCATAAGCGTAAACACCATAGTTACCGCTGATATGAGAGATATAATTTTTCTTTTCATGTTGTTAGCTCCTTTTTCAGTAGATTTATTTAGTTTTTATATTTGGTTTTTCTTATGAAATAATTTCAAAACATTCAGGCGGAAAAAGATAATCTTCATTTATTTCCGTCATAATCCTGTACCAGCCTTTTTCGATTGAAATAACTTCATATATTTTTCCGTGTCGGATTGCGACAAGGTCTTTTCCAATATATTTTACTTTCAAATTTACTCTCCCTGCTGTAATTCTTTATCTGATTTCATTGTTTTATATTTCCAATGTACGTGGTCATTACTATTATATATTTTATCTATGTCTTCTTTGGTATAGTACCAGTCCATTTCGTCATAATAAATAGTATCAGGATGAAGTTGCATATATTTATGCAAAATTTCAAGTACTATTTCCTCACAATTCCATGTTTCTTCAATATCAACTACACAATTTAAATTATTGTCTATCCAGTTTATATGCCAATTTTCTTTACGGTCATTAAGACCATATAAACGCATTATAAAGCCAATTTCATTTTTATCAACACTTATTGAACAGTAATCTTCTCCATTTGTATCTTCATTCCAGTCATAATAGCTATAATGAAGACTATTTAATATATCGATGATTTCTTTTTTTACTATAGATAATTTTTCTCCATTTATTTTTCTTAAAAACATTCCAGATACTCCTATAATTCAACATCTCCTCTCAATCTTATTTTAACATTAAAATAATAATCTGTCAATAAAAAATTATGATAGCCACAGCAAACATCTTGTATTTTACCGGAAAAATATGTTATAATATAAACAGTGCAGGAAATGAAAGCCGGAAGTATGAAAACTTTTGTGCATAGTCATGGTTGTTAAAAAAATAACAATCTCTGCATAATAAAAATGTACTGGAGGAATAGTATGGATAACAGAAACTATGAAATAGTTGACAGCGTTGAAAAGCTCGAAAATGCTATTGAACGTGTCCGCAAGGCACAGAAAGTATTTTCGACGTACACACAGGAGCAGGTTGACAGGATTTTTCTTGAGGCTACTTTAGCTGTCAACAAGGCACGTATACCTCTCGCCAAACTCGCTGTTGAGGAAACAGGCATGGGTATTGTTGAAGACAAGGTGATTAAAAATCACTATGCTTCTGAGTACATTTACAATAAATACAGAGATACTAAAACCTGTGGTATCATTGAGGAGAATAAGGCGTACGGCACTAAGAAAATTGCCGAACCAATAGGAGTTATTGCCGCTGTAATCCCGACCACTAACCCCACTTCTACAGCTATCTTTAAAACACTCCTCGCCCTCAAAACCCGAAACGGTATTATAATAAGTCCGCACCCACGTGCTAAGAAATCAACAATAGAGGCTGCTAAAATAGTTCTCGAATCTGCCGTAAAAGCCGGAGCTCCGGAAGACATCATAGCATGGATAGATGTACCAAGTCTTGAAATGACTAATCTTGTCATGCGTGAGGCGGATATTATTCTTGCCACTGGTGGTCCAGGAATGGTAAAGTCGGCGTATTCAAGCGGTAAGCCAGCACTGGGCGTTGGAGCAGGAAACACTCCGGCTATTATCGACGATTCGGCAGATATTGTACTTGCTGTAAATTCGATAATCCATTCAAAGACTTTCGACAACGGCATGATTTGTGCATCTGAACAGTCAACAATAGTCCTTGATTCCGTATACGATAAAGTTAAAGCGGAATTTTCAGCGAGGGGCTGTTACTTCCTTGACGAAGAAGAAAAAGAAAAAGTTCGCAAGGCTATTTTAATAAACGGTTCACTCAATGCTAAGATAGTAGGACAGAGTGCCTTCAGAATTGCTGAAATCGCCGGTGTGAGTGTTCCGGAGGGTACTAAAATTCTCATAGGCGAGGTTGAAAGCACTGAACTTTCAGAGGAGTTCGCACATGAAAAACTCTCGCCTGTCCTTGCAATGTACAGAGCAACAGACATTCAGGACGCTTTTTCAAAGGCTGAACAGCTTATAGCAGATGGCGGTTATGGTCATACGTCTTCTATTTACCTTGACGTGAAAACCCAGCAGGAAAAGCTTGATGAGTTCCAGAGCAGAATGAAAACCTGTCGTATTCTTGTTAACACACCGTCGTCGCAGGGCGGTATAGGTGACTTGTATAATTTTGACCTTGCACCGTCGCTTACACTGGGGTGCGGTTCGTGGGGCGGAAACTCCATAAGCGAAAACGTAGGCGTGAAACATCTTCTGAATATAAAGACCGTTGCGGAGAGGAGAGAGAATATGCTGTGGTTCAGAACACCCGAAAAAATATATATGAAACGTGGCTGTCTGCCTATGGCACTCGACGAACTCGGCACGGAAATGGGCAAAAAACGTGCATTTATAGTCACTGATAAATTTCTTTACGAAAACGGCTATACCCGTCCGATAACTGACAAGCTCGAATCAATGGGCATTCAGTATGCGGTATTTTCTGATGTTGAGCCAGACCCTACTCTTGAAAGTGCTGAAAACGGTGCAAAGCAGATGACGGCATTCAAGCCCGATGTAATAATAGCACTCGGCGGTGGTTCGGCTATGGACGCAGGCAAGATTATGTGGGTTCTGTATGAACACCCCGAAGCTGATTTCATGGATATGGCTATGCGTTTTATGGATATAAGAAAGAGAGTATATAAATTCCCGAAAATGCGTGAAAAAGCCTCTTTTGTGGCTATTCCTACATCTGCCGGAACTGGTTCAGAGGTAACGCCTTTTGCGGTAATCACTGACGGAAAAACAGGTATAAAATATCCGCTTGCCGACTATGAGTTACTGCCGGATATGGCAATCATTGATATTGATTTTCATATGTCAGCTCCGAAAAGTCTCACATCTGCATCGGGCATTGACGCTGTAACCCATGCCATTGAGGCTTACGGTTCAATGATGGCTACAGACTTCACGGACGGTCTCGCACTCAAGGCTTTGAAGATTATATTTGAATATCTCCCGATAGCCTATGAAAATCCGTCAGATACTGTGGCACGTGAAAAAATGGCTAACGCTTCTACTATGGCTGGCATGGCTTTTGCGAATGCGTTTTTAGGCGTGTGTCACTCTATGGCTCATAAACTCGGAGCTTTCCACCATTTACCGCACGGAATAGCCAACGCCCTGTTGATAGAAGACGTTATGCGTTTCAATTCCTCTGAAACTCCTGCTAAAATGGGTACGTTCTCACAGTACGGACACCCTCATACCCTTGCACGCTATGCGGAAATAGCTGATACTCTCGGTCTTGGCGGTAACAGCGACAGCGAAAAACTCGATAACCTCATAAATGCTGTCCGTGAACTCCGCCACAAAATAGGCATAAAGGACACCATAGCAGATTACGGCATTGATGAAAAGTACTTTCTTGACCGTCTCGACGAAATGACAGAGCAGGCTTTTGATGACCAATGCACAGGTGCTAACCCACGCTATCCGCTTATGAACGAAATAAAACAGATGTATCTTAACGCTTACTACGGAAAGACTTTTGAAGAAAAAGAATATCCCGTAAACTGAAAGGAGGAAACAAAATGAATACTGAAAATATAATCGCTGAGAGAATTAACAAGAAAATCTATCGTGACGGCGACAAGGTGATAAAGCTCTTCAATGAGGATTACTCACGGTCGGACGTTCTCAATGAGGCTCTCAACCATGCACGTGCGGAAGAAACAGGTCTTAATATTCCGGAACTCTATGAGGTCACTCGCATAGACGGCAGGTGGGCTATTGTCATGGAGTATATCGAGGGCGAAAATTTAGCAGACCTTATAGCTTCAAATCCGGCAAAATACGACGAATATATGAATCTTTTCGTTGATATTCAGCTTGAAATCCATTCAAAACGCTCACCGCTTTTAAGTCAGCTGAAAGACAAGATGAACAGAAAAATATCTCTCACGGAGCTTGACGACACAACAAAATACGAACTCTATACACGCCTTGCAAGTACTCCAAACCACAATAAACTCTGTCACGGAGACTATACCCCCTCAAACGTCATTATAAAGCCCGACGGCACGCCGTATATACTGGACTGGTCGCACGCTACTCAGGGCAATGCTTCGGCAGACGTTGCAAGAACCTATCTGCGTTTCTGTCTGAAAGGCAATATAGAGGGTGCTGAAAAATACCTTGACCTTTTCTGTCAGAAAACCAATACCGCAAAGAAATATGTTCAGTCATGGTGTCCGATAGTAGCCGCTTCTCAGTCCGTGAAGAAGAACCAGAAAGAGAGGGATATACTGCTTTCGTGGGTGAACGTTGTTGACTACAGCTGATTTTAAAAAGGGCAGGGAAAACCTGTCCTTTTTTCTTTTAATTTGTTTTTATCTATTGAAATTGTACAGAATAAGTGATATAATATTTTATTATAAACGAAAAGGAAGTTTTTTTATGAAAAGAAAAATTATTCCTGTATTGCTTTTTGCGGTCTTGTGTACTCTTTCGGCTTGCGGAAAAGAAGATACGGGACTTGAAAACTCATTCATTGTGAACGAGGGTTCTGTGAGTGAAAATACAGAAAATATTTCGTCTGAAAGCATACAGACTACTGAAAAAAACGGCTATATCATTACTACAACAACTACCACTACCACCACTACTACTATCGCAACTGACGAATCCGGAAATCCCATTGTAGAAACTGTAACGGCAGTACCGGAAACTCCGCCCGAAACTGTGCCGGAAACTCCTGCTGAACCTGTAACAATACCGCCGGAAGAAATACCTACGGCTGAAACACCCTCTGAGCCGTCGGTTATAGATTATACCCCGTCAACCGCTCCGGCTAGTTCGCCCGCCTCAACCGCTGTACTTCCTGCCGACGCTCCGACAGAATGGGACTATAATTATGGTCCTGCCCCTGTGGTGTATGATATTCCCGGTATAAAATATATAGACAACGTTCTTATTGCCAATAAATCATACAGTCTGCCAGCTGACTTCTACCCCGAACTTGATTATACCTGTCTTAATCAGTTCTATAAATTGCAGAATGATGCATCATATGAGGGACTGAATATATATCTGTCGTCCGGATTCCGTTCATATGACTATCAGAACGAAATATACAACAACTATGTGGCAATGGACGGTCAGGAAGTAGCCGACACCTATTCTGCACGTCCCGGACATTCTGAACATCAGTCGGGTCTTGCTATCGACGTTAACCAGATTGACGATACTTTTATAGGCACTCCGGAGGCTATATGGCTTGAACAGCACTGCTATGAGTATGGCTTTATTCTGCGTTATCCTCAGTCCAAACAGGATATAACCGGCTATAAATATGAATCATGGCATATACGCTATGTCGGCACTGATTTGTCTTATAAGATTCACGCAAAGGCTGTGGAGATGGGCGACCCGTATCTTACGCTTGAAGAATATTTCGGCATTGATTCATATTATCATTGATTTCACAAAAATCCTGCTTGCAAGGGTGGGATTTTTTGCTTGCTTTTTTCACAGCTTTGTTATATAATAAATATTAAGATTATTTAGGAGGTATTTTTTATGGCTATCAGTAAAATCGGTTTTGACAATGAAAAGTATTTAAGTATGCAGTCCGAACACATCAGAGAGAGAATCGCACAGTTTGGCGACAAGCTCTATCTTGAGTTCGGCGGTAAGCTATTTGACGATTACCATGCTTCAAGGGTTCTGCCGGGATTCAAGCCGGACAGCAAGTTACAGATGCTCTTACAGCTTAAAGACGAGGCAGAAATTGTTATCGTCATCAATGCCGGAGACATCGAAAAGAACAAAGTAAGAGGAGACCTCGGCATAACCTACGACGTTGACGTTATACGTCTCTTTAATGTATTTACAAAAATCGGTCTCTATGTAAGCAGTGTGGTTCTTACCCAGTACGAAAAAAAGCCCTCTGTAGACGCTTTTCAGAACAGGCTTGAAGCTCTCGGCGTAAAGGTATACCACCACTACCATATTGACGGCTATCCCTCAAACCTCAAACGCATTATAAGCGACGACGGTTACGGAAAGAATGACTACATTGAAACTTCACGCCGTCTTGTTGTCGTAACCGCTCCCGGTCCGGGCAGTGGCAAAATGGCAACCTGTCTGTCTCAGATTTACCACGAACACAAGAGAGGTCTCAATGCCGGATATGCTAAGTTCGAGACTTTCCCGATATGGAATATACCGCTCCGCCACCCTGTCAATATCGCCTACGAGGCTGCTACTTCAGACCTTAATGACGTTAACATGATTGACCCATTTCACCTTGAAGCTTACGGAAAAACTACCGTAAACTACAACCGTGATATTGAAATTTTCCCTGTACTTAACGCTATGTTTGAGAATATTTTAGGCGAATCTCCGTATAAGTCCCCTACAGATATGGGCGTTAATATGGCAGGCAACTGCATTATAGACGACGAAGTTGTAAGCCGTGCATCAAAGGACGAAATTATAAGGCGTTATTACGTGGCAATGTGCGATAACCGCAAGGGTCTTATTTCCGGAGACGAAGTGTACAAGCTTGAATTACTCATGAAACAGGCTAAAGTTACTCCCGACGACAGAAAGGTTGTATCGGCTGCACTTGCACGTGAAAAGGAAACAAACGCTCCGGCTGCTGCTATGGAACTCCCCGACGGCACTATAATTACCGGACGTACTTCTGATATGCTTGGTGCGTCGTCTGCACTACTCCTCAACGCATTGAAACATTTCGGCGGTATTCCGGACAACGTTCTCATGATGTCACCGCACGTTATCGAGCCTATCCAGAATCTTAAAGTTGAACATCTCGGCAACAACAATCCCCGCATACACACCGACGAAACTTTAATAGCACTTTCAATCTGTGCCAACACCGACCCCAACGCTAAAAAAGCTATGGAACAGATTTCTAAACTTCGTGGCTGTGAGGTTCATTCTACAGTTATTCTTTCGGCAGTAGACGAGAGGATTTTCAAACGTCTCGGCGTAAATCTGACGTGTGAACCTAAGTATCAGTAATATGAAGTACATACTATACCTGCATAAAGGCTTTAAAAGCAATGATATTTCTTTTACTTTTGGTATGTCAAAACAGGAAGTCCATGACCTAATGGGCAAAGAACCGGAATATATCATGAATACACTGGAATATTACGATGATTTCAGAGTTGACTATGACACCGATGACAAAGTATCTGCCTTTGAGTTCTTTTCGTGGGCGGACGTTGTGCTTGAAAATGATGACTTCCCCGACCTAAAAGGCATAAACCTGTTTTCTATTTCCAACAGTAAATTAGACCGGACTATAAAAAAGCATGATAGTTCCGCAGAAGTGGACGGCGTGGGGATAGTTTCCCTTAAATATGGAATAGGCACGTACTGTGAAAACTCAGACAGTGAACCAAGCGACACAGTAATTATTTTCAGAAAAGGCTATTATGACAGTCTGTTATAAGATTTTATAATAAAAATTCCGCACTGCTTTTTACGGCAATGCGGAAATTTTTTTGTGTTATTCTGTTATGATTTCGCCTGTATTAAGGTATACTGAAAAATATTCCGGTAAACCGTCCGGACTGTCCAGTGAAATCATGACAGACTGCTTATTGTCCAAATCAAAACGCAGATAATCTTCATTATATTGTACGCCGGAAATAGTGCAGTTTACTGCCGAATGAAATGTTTCAGAACTGACATGACCATATATATTGATAGTTCCCTTATCGGTTAGAATCTGCCAGTAGTCATGTGTGCGGTTTATTCCGGTAATTTCTGCACCGATTAGTTTTTCAAGCAACATCAGAGCAGGTCTGCAATTTCATAGATGAGCTTTTCGGACTTCTCCCAGCCAAGACATGGGTCTGTAATGGACTTGCCGTAGATATTCTCGCCGATTTTCTGTGAACCGTCCTCGATATAGCTTTCAATCATAAGACCTTTGACGAGTTTTTTAATATCGTTGCTGTGTCTCATGCTGTGGAGGATTTCCTTAGCAATACGAATCTGTTCGTTGTACTGCTTGCCGGAGTTTGAGTGGTTTGTATCAACTATCAGTGCCGGATTTAATAAGTTTTTCTGTGCATACGTATCAGAAAGTCTGATTAAGTCTTCATAGTGGTAGTTCGGGAAAGAGTTACCTCTGTCATCAACATATCCACGAAGTATAGCGTGTGCATAAGGGTTGCCGTCGCTCTTAGCCTCGCAACCTCTGTAGATAAAAGCGTGGGAGTGCTGTGCAGCGGTTATGGCGTTCATCATTACAGAGATGTCACCAGACGTGGGGTT
The DNA here is from genome assembly GCA_023667045.1 of Ruminococcus flavefaciens. GTDB lineage: Bacteria > Bacillota > Clostridia > Oscillospirales > Ruminococcaceae > Ruminococcus > Ruminococcus flavefaciens_AC. The sequence goes on from JAMPAU010000001.1 coordinate 1,154,335, forward strand.
TTTCATGCCGACGGGGATATTGACACCGCTTGAAACAAGCCTGTGCTGTTGGTTTTCTACAGACCTTGCACCTATTGCGACATATGCGAGCAAGTCGTCAAGGTAGCTGTAGTTTTCGGGATAGAGCATTTCGTCTGCACTAGTAAAGCCTGTTTCAGCCAAAGCCCTTATATGCAGGTTGCGGACAGCCACCACACCGCTTTTGAGGTCGGGCATACCTGTGGGGTTAGGCTGGTGGAGCATACCCTTGTAACCGTCGCCGGTAGTACGTGGTTTGCCTGTGTAGATTCTCGGAATGATAAAAATTTTATCCTTTACCTTTTCCTGTACCTCACGGAGACGGCTTATATAGTCAAGCACACTGTCTTCACGGTCTGCTGAACAAGGTCCTATAATAAGAATAAACTTGTCTTCTTCACCACTGAAAATTTTTTTGATTTCCTCATCACGCTGTGCCTTGATGTCGATAAGTTCCTGAGAAAGAGGGTTTGCGGATTTTATTTCGTCGGGGTGGGGGAGTTCCCTTATAATATTCATAGCCATAGTTAAAAAACTTCCTTTCATTGATTATTCAGCTAACCAGTCAGTGCCGTATCTGAGTGCCAACTGGTCGCATAAAACGAGTGCAGTCACGCTGTCAATAACAACTCTTGCACGGTGAACTATTGCGGGGTCGTGGCGACCTTTTATCTGTAGGGTGGTATTCTGCATGGTGTTGAGGTCTATAGTTTCCTGTTCCTTGTAAATGGACGGAGTAGGTTTCACAGCGGTACGGAAAACAATAGGCATACCGTTAGTTATACCGCCGAGAATACCGCCGTTGTGGTTGGTTTTAGTGCAGACTTGTCCGTTTTCTGAGAAGTAAGCGTCATTTGCTGTACTGCCGTTTTTGTCTGCTATATCGAAACCGTCGCCGAACTCAACGCCCTTTACTGCCGGAACACTGAAAAGTATATGAGCCAGTACGCCCTCTATAGTATCGAACCATGGTTCTCCCACACCTGCCGGAAGACCTGTAACGACAGTTTCAAGAGTACCGCCCACGCTGTCGCCGTTTTGTTTAGCCTTTTCGATTTTTGCTGTCATTTCGGACTTTGCATTTTCGTCAAGTACTGCAAAGTCAAGACCGTTCAAGGTGTTTATATCGTCTGTGAGATTATCGAAATCCCTGTCACGTACTCCTGCACACGTCAGTATGTGAGTACCGATATAGATTCCCTTTTTTCTGAGGGCTTTTATAGCAACCGCACCGGAGGCAACAAGTCCGGCTGTTATACGTCCGGAAAAATGCCCACCGCCTCTGAAGTCTTGATAGCCGTGATACTTCATCTGTGCGGTATAGTCGGCATGACCGGGGCGTGCCTTGTAAGCGAGTTCGCCGTAATCCCTGCTTCTTGTGTCGGTGTTTTCGATAATAAAAGTAATCGGCGTGCCGGTAGTCTTGCCGTTGAAGACACCGCTGACAATCTTTACTTTATCAGCTTCACGGCGTGCAGTAGACAATGCCCCTACGGATTTTCTTAGTTCCATTTGCGAGGCTATGAAATCTTCATCAACCTCAATGCCGGACGCTAAACCGTCAAGGACTGCACCTATCATAACGCCGTGACTTTCACCAAAAATAGTAACCGAAACGCTTTCACCAAATGTATTTTTCAAATTAAATCATCTCCCACGAAATTATAACATATATTGCCGTTTATGTCAACGGATTGTTTCTTTTGTACAACTCATTCAGCTTGGTAAGGATTATTCCGGCTACCTGTTCTTTCGGCATAATCGGGAGTTCCTCTATGCTGTCGCTTGTTATGAGCGTAACAATATTTGTATCAGTGCCGAAACCAGCTCCGGCGGTTTTCAGAGAGTTTGCACAGACCATATCACAGTTTTTTCTTTCAAGTTTTTTCTGTGAGTTTTCGATAACGTTCTCAGTTTCCATAGAAAAACCGCATATAACCTGTCCTTTGGGTTTGGCTTTGCCGATATATTGCAGTATATCTTTAGTGCGTTTCAGCGGTATTGACATATCGTCATCAGATTTTTTTATTTTGTTGTCGGCTGTCGTGAACGGCGTATAGTCGGCAACCGCTGCTGATTTTATTATAATATCAAAGTCTGAATGACGTACTGTCACTTCACGGAACATATCTTCTGCTGATTCTGCCTTTATGAGATTGACGAACATAGGCGGTTGAATATCAGTGTGTCCGGCGATTACTGTAACGTCCGCACCACGCAACATAGCTATTCTTGCGAGTGCAAAGCCCATTTTACCAGTTGAGTGGTTAGTGATGAAACGCACAGGGTCTATGTTTTCACGGGTAGCACCTGCCGTAATCATTATTTTTCTGCCTTGCAAATCCTTTTCAAAGGCGATTTCACGGATTACGTATTCAAGGAGCGTTTCCTCATCGGGAAGTTTTCCGTCACCTATGTCACGGTTGGCGAGCATACCATTGACGGACGGTATTATTTCATAGCCGAATTTTTTCAGTTTATTAATATTGTCCTGTACGATAGGATTGTGCAACATATTGTGATTCATTGCCGGAGCTATTATTTTTCTGCACGGACAAGCCATGACAGTAGTAGTCAGCATATCGTCCGCAATGCCGTTGGCTATTTTTCCGATTACGTTGGCAGAAGCCGGAGCAATCATTACAACGTCTGCTTTTTTTGCTATGGCGACGTGTTCAACACTGTACTGGAAGTTCCTGTCAAAAGTATCTATAAGGCATTTGTTCTGTGTGAGGGTCTCGAAAGTCAGAGGGTGTACAAAGTTTGTAGCATTTGGTGTCATTGCTACGTGGACTTCCGCACCCAGTTTGGTGAGCATACGTGCGAGGTTGCATATTTTATATACCGCTATAGAGCCGGAAACTCCCAGCAGTACGGTTTTTCCTTTAAGCATTTTAAATTCTCCTTTTATATTGATTCATAATGTGAAAATAAATTTTCAAAACTTTTAACCGCCTGCTTTTCAAACCCTATTGAAACATAGTCGTCAGCATAATTAAGTGTAATGAAATATTCGTCCTCTGCGACGTTTTCCGGAAGTCTTAACCATATCTTATAGCATAGTCCGGAAAAAGTTTTTATATCCATTTTGTGATATAGCTTTTCAAGATATTCAGCGAGATATTTTTTGTATAGTTTATTATTTATTTTTCTGAAATCAGCGTGGTTTGTGATATAGATTATGCTTTCTGAAATATTTCCGGAGAGCAATTCGAGTTCAAGCAGGGTGTTGTCGTCGGGATTTTCAAGGAAAAGCGAGTCAAGTTTTTTCTGATATAGTTTTTCCGCTGTCGGATTTAAGTCTGCAAAAATACCACAGATAAATAATTTTTCCATAAAAATCACCTCTTATAATATTTTACAGTATATCGGGCTTTTTGTCAATCTTATTTATTTTTGTGAATTACTGGATTTTTTCCGTGCAGTATGCTATAATAGTCATCAAGGGGGAGTATCATGAAAAGGCTTAAATACAGACATATTTTTTTAGGACAGTCCGTACCTGTGATTTTTTCAATGTTTGTTGCGAGTTTAGCAATTATAGCAATATCAGATATTGTGCTTAGAAAAATGGAAGACGGTTTTATGTATCTTCCAGTCGGAAGTGTTGCGGTTATATTATTAACGCTTGTCATTGACTATTTTATAATACATCATCTTACGCCGGACGAAAAAAAGAAAATTGCCGGAGCAAGTCCGCCGGAATGGAAAAGACTTCCCGACGAAATGAAAAGTAAATTCCAGACAAACAAAAAAGCCTTTCTTTTTGCTGTTGCAATAGTTTTGGGATTTGAAATTGCAGTTGCTTTTTTCGTGTTGCTGTCAGAGGGGGCTAAGACTATGCTTATAACTTTTGCGGTTATTGTATCGGCAACAATAATATTTTGTGCGTTTTTTGCCGTATGGGAGCATATATGGGCAAATATGGACGATTCAGCCGTATATACAAAAATTGAAATAGACCACTCGTTTAAGGGGGAACGCCGAAAACAAGGAGGTCGAAGAAAATTTATAGTATTCTATCTTCCCGACGGAAAATACGTCCTTGAAACAGACAGCGATTTTATACCGGCAAATATTGTTGTAATAAAGTATAAGTGTTTCATACGTTGGGAAGATGCAAATAAATTTTATATAATTTAGGAGGATTTTTAATTATGCTTTTAGCTGTAGATATTGGAAATACAAATATAGTTTTCGGTTGCGTGAACGACGAAAACCAGGTTATTCTTTTTGAGAGGATTGCAACCAATCATCAGGCAACCGCTACTGAATACGCCGTACTGATAAAAAATATCCTTGAAATGAACGGTTTCAGTGTGAGCGATATAAACGATTCTATAATGTCATCTGTTGTGCCGTCTGTGACCGGAACTGTCACCAGTGCAATAAAGAAACTTTTCGGCATTGACGTAATGACAGTAGGTCCGGGAGTGAAAACAGGTCTCAATATACTTATCGACAATCCGGCACAGTTGGGCAGTGACCAGGTTGTAGACGCTGTAGCCGGAATTAATCAGTACCCTGTACCTCAGATTATCATTGACATGGGAACGGCTACTACTGTATCAGTGGTTGACGGCAACAGAAACTATCTCGGCGGTCTTATTATTGCCGGAATGGGTACGGCTACTAACGCCCTCACCTCAAAGACCGCACAGTTGCCGAGAATAAACTTTGAAGTCCCCGAAAAAGTAATAGGCACTAACACTATCGACTGCATGAAAAGCGGTATGATGTACTCCAACGCCTGTGCTTTGGACGGAATTATTGAACGCATAGAAGAAGAGTTAGGCGAAAAGTGTACCGTCGTGGCAACCGGAGGTCTTGCGGAAATAGTCGTGTCTCTGTGCAGACGTGATATTATTCTTGACAAAAGCCTGCTGATAAAGGGTCTTACTATTATTTACAGAAAGAACAAGTCAAGGAAAAATTAATCGTGAAAAAAATATTAAAAGTCATTGCAAAGACTGTAAAAATCATTTCGGTGACTTTAGGCGTGATTGTTGCAATCTTGGTAGCGTTATATTTTATACCAATTAAGTTTACCATACAGCCGGAAGATATTGACTATACAAAGGAATTTTACATAGTCTATTTCATTACACCATACAGCACGGACAGCGGTTGTTATGTATGCGGTACACGTGAAAATATTTCATTGCCGTATGATGAGTGTTTTGGTGTTGAGTTATCCGGTGCAGACCCACGGGAAGCTATAGGCAATCATATATGTCGGTGTGCCTTGACTAAATTTGTCGTTTACGGAAGCCTTGACGGGAAAAATCTTCATGCGGACAAATGGGACGTTCTGGAAAGAATAGACGGCAGAACTCATGAAAAATACCTTACTGTATACGACTATATAGATTTTGACAATTATTAAAAAATCAGAAAAGGAGAATATATGAGTTATAATTTAGGCAGAGACGAAATCTTCTGGAGACTGGGACATGAAAAATCTGACGAATTATTAGATGAACTTAATCATCTTGAAAACGTAAACTTTCAAGATGAGCGAGGTATTTCTTATTTATAAGTCGCCTGTAGAAGTCAGTATGCAGAGGCAGTTGAAATTTTATTGAAAAACGGTGCAAATCCAAACCTTACAGATAATTGCGGAAATAATCCGGTTTTATCTGCTTTAGGAATAAAAAATGACAATAACACAAAAATATTGGAAATGTTTTTAAAATATGGGCTTGACCTAAATATGCCACATAGAAATTTTACTTTAAAAGAGGTAATTGAATCGTTTGAAGAAGATGAATGGAATACTTTAATAAATAAGTACAAAAAATGATATTTTAGATTTTATCAAGTGCATTGACAAACTCTTTATACATATACAGCGAACCTAAAGCAATAAGTGGCAGATTTTTTTCTTTGGCATAGGAATATGCAGATTCAACGCCCCTTTCGAGTTTATGGAATGCACACGCAGGTATGCCCTTAGCTGAAAAAGTTCCGGCAAGTGTCTGACAGTCAAGCGAACGTGGGTTATCGGGCTTTACCGTGAAAACACAGTCGGTATATTTTCCGAGCATATCGGCATATAGGTTGTACTCCTTGTCTGCCATAACCCCTATGAGCAGGACGACACGGCTTTTGAAGTATGTTTCGATACTTTCGGCTGTGCGTGAAATACCGTCGGGGTTGTGAGAACCGTCGAATATGACAGGCGGATTTTGCCGGAGAACCTCAAAACGTCCGTGCCACTTTGCATTATTCAGACCGTCGGTTATGGCTTTGTCGGGAATAGTGAAACCTTGATTTCTGAGAATCTCAATGCATTGCAGGACGTTAAAGGCGTTATCAAGCTGATACGTGCCGAGCAGTGAGAGGTTTATTTTCAAGCCGTTGTATGTAAAGTCTGTTCTTGAAAGACTGTATTCGGCTTTTATGTCGTGAGGGATTGCCGTAAAGAGTTCAGCGGACTTTTCGGTTGCAGTTTTTGTTATTATTTCGGGGACTTTATCACCGCCGAAAAATATCGGTCTGCCGTGCTTTATTATTCCGGCTTTATGGCAGGCTATTTCTTCTATAGTGTTTCCTAAAAAAGCCGTGTGGTCTTTTCTTACGTTTGTTATGACCGACAGTACAGGCGAATCTATAATATTAGTTGAATCTGTATCACCGCCCATACCGCATTCCACAACGGCAATACCGCACTTCTTACGGTAGAAAAGTTCAAACGCAACCGCTGTGAGTATCTCAAATTCAGTGGGCTTGTCGTTCATGGATTCGCACACAGGATAGACAATATCCATGATTTCAGTGAAGTCTTTTTCGGTTATTTCCTTGCAGTCTATGCGGAAACTGTCGGTAATTCCGGTGAGGGCAGGAGAGGAAAATCCACCTACCTTATATCCGGCACTTTTCAGCACAGATGTCAGCATGGCACTGAAAGAACCTTTTCCGTTAGTGCCAGAAACATGGATTATTTTGGTTTTATTCTGAGGATTACCGAGTTTTTCCATAAGTGCTGAGATTCTTTCCAGTCCGAGACATATTCCACGACCGGAAGATTTTTTTAAATAATCAATATATTCATTGTAGTTCATAATTCCACTTCTTTCATAAATATTTTAATAATTATAGCATTTAATAACAGCATTTGTCAAGGTGAAAGAAATTCTGAATTTTCTGAAAAAAATTTCCGGAAAAGCCTTGACAAGCTGTCCGAAAAGTGATATACTTATTAAAGTATCGTTCATACGATGCTTATTATCCTTGCCCATAGTGAGTTGTGGGCATAATTCAGAAGGAGGTGTATTTTTAATGGCAAAGGTATCCGCTAAGTATGAAGTAATGGTTGTTTTCAGCCTCAAGAACGGTGAAGAACCCATGAAGGCTCTCGTTGAAAAGTTCAAGGAGAGAATCGAAAGACACGCCGAAGCTGTTGAAGTCAATGAAGATTGGGGTAAGCGTAAGCTTGCATATCCTATCGAGGACGAAACAGAGGGTTACTATGTAATCTATACTTTTGTGTCTAAGCCCGAATATCCGGCAGAACTTTCAAGACGTCTCAATATCACTGACGGCGTTCTCCGTTCACTCGTTACTGTTATCGAATAATTTATATTTTAAGGAGGCGGTCAAATGAATAAGGTTATTTTAATGGGCAGACTTACTGCTGACCCTGTACTCAGACAGACGCAGAGCGGTTCTGTATCATGTGGTTTCAGAATTGCTGTAAGCCGTAGATTTGCTAACAAGCAGACCGGCGAAAGAGAAGCAGATTTTATTCAATGTACGGCTTGGGGTCAAACAGCAGAATTTGTTAACCGCTACTTTAAAAAGGGTAGTATGATTTGTGTTGAAGGACAGCTCAGAAGCGGTAGTTATCAGGACAGAAATCACCCTGATGTCACTCACTATACAACAGATGTATATGTTGATAATGTTGAATTTACAGGCTCTAAAGCTGAAACAGGCACAGCTGGCGGTAATAATTACAACAACGGCTATAATAATTATGGCGGTAATAATTATTCCGTACCACAGGGCAATTATAATGCTCCGCCACAGAATAACTATCAGCCTCAGAATGATTACAGCAATAATTATTCTGCACCTGCACAGACTAATGCACCCGATAATAACAGTATGTCTTATGGCAACATAAACGATTACGAGGAAATTCTCAGCGACGGCGACGTGCCGTTCTGAGTGAACGAACCCAACTATTTACGAAAGGAGTGTGCCACGTCCTCAGCGACGTGCGAGTTTGATTATGGAAAAGGAAAGAAATTCCCGTCCCTCAAAGAAGCCACGCAAGAAGGTTTGTATGTTCTGTGCTGACAGAATTGAGAGAATTGATTATAAGGACCTTGCCAAGCTCAGAAAGTGCATGACAGAGAGAGCTAAGATTCTCCCCAGACGTGTAACTGGTACTTGTGCATTTCATCAGCGTGAACTTACAGTAGCCGTAAAGAGAGCAAGACAGATAGCTCTGCTCCCTTACATCAGCGACTGATTATAAAAAAAAAGGGGAGGTATTCTGTGCCTCTCCTTTTTGTTTGGTTAGTTGAATGTATGATAAATGTAGCTTATGTATGATAATCAGCTATTATAAATTCCTTTCGTGTAGAACTAAAAAAGTTATAAAGGTTTTTATATTTTGCTTCATATCATACATAGCTACTTTTCAAAATTGTTAAATTAGGCTATAATTAGCCAAAAAATAACAATGTATGATAAAATTTATCATACATAAAAAAAGCAGTTGCATGAAAATAAATATGTAAAAAACGCTCCTACGGCATCATGAGGAGCGTTTAGCAGGGATTGTTACCGGTTGTTGCCGTTGTAGGCGAGTGCTTCGTCTTTTCTGAAAAGCAGAGAAATGCACCACACCGCCGATATTGCTACAAGAATGTAGACTGTCCGGCTCAGAAGACTTCCCGCACCGCCGAAAAGCCATGCGACGAGGTCAAATTCAAAGATACCGACCAATCCCCAGTTTATTCCCCCGATTATAAGGAGAATAAGTGCAAGTTTGTCCCACATATTGAGAACACCTCTTTATTCGGGATTTTTATGACGATGTTCATTGACGGTCTGTAGATGTCCGTCCGCAGAAATCAACGTCTGCTTTTATTATGGCACGTAAAAGCCGTGATATTCATTCTTGTTTATGGAAAAAAGAACCCTGCTGTATGGCAGAGTTCTTGAATGTGTATGTATGCTGTTAAGATTTTATTTTACTATGAATTTTTCAATCTCCTTGAAAAAGTCTTCAGCGTCGTCTGTGTGTGCGTCAAGCTCAATCGGCTTGGAGAGGTCGAGGCTGAAAATACCCATGATTGACTTAGCGTCAACAGCGTATCTTCCAGAAACGAGGTCAATGTCGAAGTCGTAACGCATTACGATAGTAACGAACTCCTTTACATCATTGATTGCCTGGAGAAAAATTTTTGTCTTTGTCATAAAAATGAGCCTCCTGTTCAGGATTAGTGTTGTTTTTTACTGTTTATTGCTTTTTCACGGCTTTTCCCGACCGCAACTATATAATATCACGGATTTTGCTGAATGTCAAGCCAATTCAAGCAATTTCGTCAATTTGATGTAATAAAATATTCAATGTAAACTTCTTTTTATTCAGAACGAATAATTATTTATAGTGCATAAAAATGACCTGTAGTTTTTGTGCAGTATTAACATGACGAATAAAAGGATAAATTGTGGTAATTAGGTGAAATATGTATAAAGTATTTTTTATTACTTTTGGCTGTAAAGTCAATCAGTATGAAACAGAATGTATGAAAACGGCATTCCGGAAAAAAGGTTTTGAGATTTCCGGAAAAATAGACTGTGCAGACATTGTTGTTATAAACTCATGCACGGTCACGGAGTACGGCGACAATGACGTGCTGTCATCTTTGCGTAAGGCAAGAAAAAAACTCCCGACGGCTGTCATAGCACTTACGGGCTGTTATCCGCAGGCTGACAGAAAATCCGCTGAAAACCTCTCAGAAGCAGATATAGTCACCGGCACTAAAAACCGCTCCGAAACAGTATCGCTTGTCATAGAGTGCCTTGAAAAGCGTGCAAGGAAAATACAGGTTGCGGATTATTCAAAGGGCGATACATTTGAAAGTCTCGATTTTCCGCAGTTTGAAAACAATACACGCACCTTTATGAAGATTCAAGACGGCTGTAATCAGTTCTGCACGTACTGTATAATACCGTATGCAAGGGGACGATGTCGTTCACGGAGTATTGAATCATTAAGGGCAGAGGCTGAAAACTCCGCACGCATGGGCAAAAAGGAAATAGTCCTTACCGGAATAAACCTCGCATTCTATGGCATTGAGTATGGTCTTAACCTTGCCGACGCTGTGGAAGTCTGTGCCGGAGTTGACGGAATAGAACGCATAAGGCTTGGTTCTCTCGAACCGGAAAAAATGTCAGATGATTTGCTGAAAAGGCTTTCGGCAGTTGAAAAGCTCTGTCCGCATTTTCATCTGTCACTGCAAAGCGGTTGCAACCGTACTCTAAAAGCCATGAACCGTCATTACACGGCAGAGGAGTATTATGAACTTACACGCAGAATAAGATATTATTTTCCGGAATGCTCTTTCACTACCGACGTTATGGTGGGTTTTCCGGACGAAACTGACGAGGATTTCAGAGAGTCGGCTGATTTTGTCAGAAAAGTAGGATTCAGCCGTGTACACGTTTTTCGTTATTCAAGAAGAAAAGGCACTCCGGCGGACAGAATGACCGGACAGATTCCCGAACACATAAAGTCACGCCGTGCCACAGAAATGGCGGAGACTGTCCGGCAGTCAGCAGAGGAGTATATGAAGTCTCTCGTCGGGAAAACTGTGAAAGTACTTTTTGAACGTGAAAACTGCACAGAATTTCATAGGGGATATTCAGCAGATTATACATTAATAAAAATTCCTCGTGAAAATTCTGAAAAAAGTTTGCGTAATCAGATGTTTTATGTTACAATAGAAGAAAGCCACTCCGATTTCTGCATTGGCAGAATGGTGAGTGAATAATTCACAGCCTTGAAAAAGGTTGAAAATAATTTTAGAAATGGAGATTTTAATATGTCCGTATTCAGAATTTATGCCGAAAAAAAACCGGAATTTGCTGTTGAGGCACAGTCTGTACTCAGCGACGTGAGAACAGCCCTCAGACTGAATATCAACGGTCTGCGTATCCTCAACAGATACGACGCTGACAAGCTCAGTGAAGAAGATTTCAGAGCCTCTGTAAATACTGTCTTTTCAGAGCCTGCCGTTGACGTTGTTTACGAAGAACTCCCCGAAATCACTACCGACGACAGAGTTTTTGCCGTTGAGTATCTGCCGGGACAGTTTGACCAGCGTGCAGACAGCTGTGAACAGTGCATACAGATTCTCAGACAGGGCGAGCGTTGCCGTGTGAGAAATGCACGTGTGTATATTATTTCCGGCAATATCACAGATGAGGATTTCGACCGTCTCAAGTCCTATATCATAAACCCCGTCGAGAGCCGTGAGGCTTCACTGGAAAAGCCCGAAACTCTCGATACTAACTATGAGATTCCCGAAACTGTAAAAACTCTGGACGGTTTCACAAGCCTTGACGATAACAGTCTGCATGATTTCATAAAACAGTATGGTCTTGCTATGGACTTTGATGATATTAAATTCTGTCAGAAATATTTCCGTGACGACGAAAAGCGTGACCCCACTATCACTGAAATAAAGATGATTGATACCTACTGGTCTGACCACTGCCGTCATACTACATTCCTCACAAACGTCAAGGACGTTAAAATAGACGCTCCGTATATCAGAGATACTTATATTGAATATCTCGACGTGCGTGACGAACTCGGTCGCACCAAAAAGCCTATTACTCTCATGGATTTGGCTACAATCGGTGCAAGAAAACTCAAAGCCGACGGACTTCTTGACGACCTCGATGAGAGCGAGGAAATAAATGCCTGTTCCGTTAAAATCAAGGTTGACGTTGACGGACAGCAGGAAGACTGGATTCTCATGTTCAAGAATGAGACACACAACCACCCCACTGAGATTGAACCATTCGGCGGTGCTGCTACCTGTCTCGGCGGTGCTATCCGTGACCCGCTCTCCGGACGTTCATATGTATATCAAGCTATGCGTGTTACCGGTGCTGCAAATCCTCTTGTACCCGTTGAGGACACTATCGCCGGAAAACTCCCACAGCGTAAGATAACTGTAGGTGCTGCCAACGGTTACAGCTCATACGGCAACCAGATTGGACTTGCTACCGGACACGTTGCAGAAGTATATCACCCCGGATATGTTGCAAAGAGAATGGAAATAGGTGCTGTAGTAGGTGCTGCACCTGCTGAAAATATCCGTCGTGAAAGACCTGCCCCGAATGATATAGTTGTACTGCTCGGCGGTAAGACAGGTCGTGACGGCTGTGGCGGTGCTACTGGTTCTTCAAAGTCGCATACTCTTGAATCTCTCGAAAATTGCGGTGCTGAAGTTCAGAAAGGCAATCCGCCGGAAGAAAGAAAGTTGCAGAGACTTTTCAGAAATCCGGAAGTTACAAAGATGATTAAACGCTGTAACGACTTCGGAGCAGGCGGTGTTTCTGTTGCTATCGGCGAACTTACAGACGGTCTTGTTATAAACCTCAATGCCGTGCCGAAAAAATATGACGGTCTTGACGGCACTGAAATTGCTATCAGTGAATCACAGGAAAGAATGGCTGTAGTTATCGCTCCGGAAGACCTTGAAAAGTTCATGGCAGAGGCTAAAAAGGAAAACCTTGAGGCTACTGTAGTTGCTGACGTTGTTGAAGAACCACGCCTTAAAATGAACTGGAACGGTAAGACTATCGTAAATCTTTCAAGGGATTTCCTCAATTCAAACGGTGCTGTCAAGTATACTGATATTGTCGTTGAAGAACCTGTCTTTACAGATGACGAGACTTTCACTGACAATGCTGAAACATGGACAGAAATAATGTCCGGTCTTAACGTATGCTCACAGAAAGGTCTTATTGAAAAGTTCGATTCAACAATTGGTGCAGGTACTGTGCTTATGCCCTTTGGTGGCGTATATCAGATGTCGCCATCACAGGCTATGGCAGGAAAGATTCCGGTACTCAAAGGCGAGACTAATACCTGTTCAATTATGGGCTGGGGCTATAATCCGGATATATCATCAAGAAGTCCGTATCATGGTGCAATGCTTGCTGTAGTTGAATCAATCGCAAAGGTAGTAGGAGCAGGCGGTTCATATAAGCACTGCTGGCTTACTTTCCAGGAGTATTTTGAACGCACTCAGAATGACCCGAAACGCTGGGGAAAACCTCTCTCTGCATTGCTCGGTGCATTCAAGGCACAGCTTGAAATGGGTTGTGGTTCGATAGGCGGTAAGGATTCAATGTCGGGTACTTTCGAGAATATAGACGTACCGCCCACGCTTGTATCTTTTGCAGTATCAACCGCACAGGCTAACAAGGTTGTTTCTACTGAATTTAAGGAAGCCGGAAACGACGTTATCATGATTGTACCGGAATACGACAGAAACGGTCTGCCGATATTCGCAAGCCTTAAAAAGTGTTTTGACAAGGTTGAAAGTCTTATATCTTCCGGACGTGCTAATGCCGTATGGACACTTGGTTACGGCGGTGTTGCTGAGGGTATCGCAAAGATGTGTTTCGGCAATAAGCTCGGTTTTGAGTTCTCCGCACACCTCACACCGTCCGAACTCTATAAAGCCTGCTACGGTGCATTTATCGTGGAAGTAATGGGCAATGCTCAGAATGATGAGTTTGTAATAGGCAAGACCATTTCCGACTATAAGATTTATACTGAAAAATACACTGTTAACCTTGACAGTCTTCAGAGAGCGTGGGAGGGCAAGCTTGAACCTGTTTTCCCGTGCAGAATAAGAACTACTGACGTTACACCTCAGACTTATTCCCATGAAAATACTGAAAAGAAGTCCGCATCAATAAAGGTCGCACAGCCTAAGGTGCTTATTCCGGTATTCCCCGGCACTAACTGTGAGTACGATACAGCAAGAGCCTTTGAAAAAGCCGGTGCTGTAGCTGAAACTGTAGTTATCAAGAACCTTTCAGCCTCAGACCTCGAAGACAGCATAAACTACTTTGAAAAGGCTGTAAAGGAATCCCAGATTATCATGATACCCGGCGGATTCAGCGGTGGTGACGAACCGGAAGGCAGTGGTAAGTTTATTACTGCATTCTTCCGCAACCCGAAAATCAAGGACGCTGTTCACGAACTCCTCAAAAACCGTGACGGTCTTATGCTTGGTATCTGCAACGGTTTTCAAGCATTAATAAAACTCGGTCTTGTGCCTTTCGGCGAAATAGTTGACATGACCGACGAATCACCTACACTTACATTCAATACAATAGCACGTCACCAGTCAATGATGGTGAATACAAGAATCGCTTCTAATAAGTCCCCATGGCTTTACGGCTGTGAGGTGGGAGACATTCACACAGTACCGATTTCGCACGGTGAGGGACGTTTTGTAGCACCTCAGAGCCTTATTCAGAGACTCGCTAATAACGGTCAGATTGCTACCCAGTATGTTGACCTTGAGGGCTGTCCTACTATGGATATACGCTACAATCCCAATACCTCAATTGAGGCTATCGAGGGTATTACTTCTCCGGACGGTCGTGTACTCGGTAAAATGGGTCACTCCGAGCGTAAGGGCAGTTACATCTGCAAGAACGTTTCCGGAAACAAAGACCAGAAAATATTTGAGAGCGGTGTAAACTACTTCAAGTAATATAAATATATGACGGATTGAAAAATATCCGTCATATCTGTTTAAGGCTATATATAGCTGAAAATATCACTTTTCGGTGACGGATATGACGGATTTTTACTATTTTTATAACTCCTTAATAAAAGAATATATAATATATATATAAAATAAAAAAACAGAAAAGGTTTATAAAAAAGGGTCATATCCGTCATATCCGTCACCCGAAATAAGCAATGATATAAAAATTTTACCAAAAAATACTTGACAAAGTTGAATATTTATGATATACTGTTTTTATAACAGGGTCTGTTTTAAAGGGGCTTTTTATTATTTTCCCTGCATACGCAGGGGTGACCCTAGTAAAAATTTTCCCCACATAGGCGTGGGAGACACATAAGGAGTTGATTGCAATGAACCAAATTCTTTTTGCTGCTTCAGAGTGCGTACCATTTATAAAGACCGGCGGTCTTGCGGACGTTGTGGGCGCTCTTCCGAAGTACCTCAACAAGAACGATTTCGACGTAAGGGTTATCCTGCCTTACTATACCTGCATTCCTGCAAAATACAGGGATAATTTCAAGTATGTCACACATTTCTATATGGACTATGGCATGAGAAAGGAAAATGTTCATGTCGGCATTATGGAATACGAATACAGTGGTATCAAATTCTATTTCGTGGACAATGAATACTACTTCAAGTGCGATACTCCTTATTCTGCTGATTTGAAGTGGGATATTGAAAGATATACTTTCTTCTGCAAGGCTGTACTCGCTATTCTTCCGGTTATTGGCTTCCGTCCGGACATCATTCACTGCCACGACTGGCAGGCATCGCTTATTCCGGTGTTCATGCACTCTACCTTTGCAACTAACCCTTTCTACAGCTCAACAAGAACTATCATGACTATCCACAACCTTAAATTTCAAGGTGTATGGAATATTGATACTTTCAAGTACAATACTGCACTTCCGGACTATATGTTTACTCCAGATAAGCTCGAATTTAAAAAGGACGCTAATATGCTTAAGGGCGGTCTTGTTTATGCCGACTACATCACCACTGTAAGCGAAACATACGCTGAGGAAATCAAATATCCTTTCTATGGCGAACAGCTTGACGGTCTTCTTCGTGCAAGGTCTGCTTCTCTGCGTGGTATCGTAAACGGCATTGACTACAATGTTTTCGACCCCAACAACGACAAGCACATCTACAAGGAATACCATGCAAAGAACTTCAAGAAGAAAAAGGCTGTAAACAAAACTGAACTTCAGAAAGAACTTGGTCTTCCTGTTGATGAAAATAAGTACATGATAGCTATAATCTCACGTCTTACCGACCAGAAGGGTCTCGACCTCGTAAGCTACGTCATGGAGCGTATCTGCGATGAAAACACCCAGTTTGTCGTAATCGGTACTGGCGACCACAGATATGAAGATATGTTCCGTCACTATCAGTGGAAGTACCCCGACAGAGTTTCAGCTAATATCCTCTATTCCGACCCTCTCGCTCACAAACTCTATGCTGCTGCCGACGCTATGCTTATGCCCTCTCTCTTTGAACCGTGCGGACTTACTCAGCTTATCTCCCTCAGATATGGTACAGTGCCGATTGTACGTGAAACAGGCGGTCTCAAAGACACTGTAGCACCTTACAATGAATTTGACGGCACAGGCACTGGATTCTCCTTTGCAAACTACAACGGCGAGGAAATGCTCGGCGTAATCAACTACTCAAAGCACATTTACTTCAATCACCGTGACCAGTGGGACAAAATGGTTTACAGGGGCATGACTACCGATTATTCATGGAACAGCTCCGCAAGACAGTATGAAGGTATGTACAACTGGATTATCAACTGGTAATTAAATCAAATTCTATGGGCGGACATTATCTGTCTGCCCTTATTTTAATAAAATCTGTTGTAAATTATTTATTATTTTAGATATTATGGACAAACAACTTGCAGTACAGATTATTGATATATGCTTTACTGATGATGTAAGAAATACTTTTCGTAATGCAATACAAAGAGGTTATGAAAAAAATAGTAAAAAGAGATTGCTGTATTCTGCTATATATTCTTGTATTGAAAGCGACGAAATAAAAAATTTAGGATTTAATGCAGAATTGGAGCAGTATAAAAGTTCTTATAAAACACATATTTACAATGATAAATTTGTAATTGATGTATTTGAAAGTAATCATAACAATAATACAAATTATGACAATAAAAAGACTTTATCTGAAATAAAAATACATATATATGACGAAAATATAAATCTTATTTATGAGGAAAATTTATAAGGAGTGATTCTATGAAAATAAAAGGTGCGGTATTTGATATGGACGGTCTTATGCTTGATACCGAAAAGCTCCTTGTGCGTTTCTGGAAAGATTCTGCCCGTGAATACGGCTACACCATGACCGATGAAAACGTCTTTGAGATACGCAGTCTTTCACGGAAGTATTCAGTGCCTTTGCTTAAAGGTATTTTCGGCGAGGATTTCCCTTTCAATGAAGTACGGCAGAGGCGTATAGAACTTATGAACGACTACATAGACAGGTACGGATTTGAAGTGAAAAAAGGTCTGTTTGAACTTCTCGACTACCTTAAAAGCAATGATTACTGCATAGCCGTTGCCACAGCTACCGACCGTGAACGTGCTGAATGCTATCTGAAAAAAATAGGTGCGTATGAATATTTTGACGCTGTGATATGTGGCGATATGGTTACTAACGGCAAGCCCGAACCCGATATATATATTACCGCCTCTCAGAAACTCGGTCTTTCTGCAGATGAGTGTGTGGCTTTTGAGGATTCCCCTAACGGCATAAAATCGGCTTATTCGGCAGGCTGTAAAGTCATCATGATACCCGATCTTACTCAGCCCGACGACAGCATACTGCCTATGTTGTGTGGTGTATATGAAAGTCTTGACAGAGCGGTTGATTTCTTTAAAGGAGAGTAATTTATGTCCGGAAAAACAAGCGTATCAGAAATTTTTGAAATACCTAAGTTCTATTATTTTCAGAGCGGAAACGATTACTCCGGCAGTATGGGAGACTTTGCCTACAAGATAAAAAACGGTGAAAAACTTAAATGTCTCACATGGCATGGCAGACTTTGCTCAATGAAAGCCACTATAGAAAACGAAAAGGATTTTGAAAAAACTCAAGAAGGTTTTGAATCTCTCATAAAGTGGCTTGAAGAAAAATATGCAGAATAACAAAAAAGACTTCTGTTTTTTTGCAGAAGTCTTTTTATTTTATTAAATAACTCCGGGGTCGTCTCCGTTGCCTATTTCAATGGGCGGGTCGGGTTCAACGACAGGCGGTTGAGTTTCCGGCGGACTTGTCACTGGCGGGTCGGGTTCAACGACAGGCGGTTGGGTTTCCGGCGGACTTGTAACCGGCGGGTCTGTAACAGGCTGTTCAGTAACAGGTGTTTGAGTTTCCGGCGGATTTGTATAATATTGTGCAGTAGTAGTTACGGCGGTTGTGACAGGTGCGACATACTGTGAGGTAGTTTGTTTCTGAGTAGTTTTTTCGGTAGTTTCTTCCTGCTGATAGCCGTTTCCGTCATTGATAAAGAGATTGTCGTTATTTGTAGTAACGTTTTCCGAGTAGTAATATACAATCAGCTTTTTGCCCTCTTTGTTGCTGAAAGTATCACCTGCTTTTACGTCTTTGCCCTCAACCTGCAAGTAAGTTACTACATCGGGTTCTACGCCTGTAGCCTTAGTGGCGAGTATCGAGTAATTGGATATACCTGCTTCTTTCAGCTTTGCCTCGTAATCTTTTATCTTTACGTCCTTGTATTCCGGAATCACAGCAGTTTCCTTGCCCTTGCTGACTTTAACCTTGATAGTGGCACGACCGCCTACAAGCTGTTCGCCCTCTTCAACGCTCTGCCAGAAAATCATATCCGGCTCATAGTCGTCATTGTAGTCGTATTCAGCTTCGAGGGTGAAGAAGTCCTTGTATTTTTCGGCGGTAAACTCATAGAATTTTCCAATAAGGTCGGGCATTAAAGTGTCAAGATTTTCTGTTGTTTCTTCCTGTTCCGGCGAATCTCCGGAAACCACATTATCAGAAGACGAAACTGAACTGTTGTGACGGTTAGCAGAATTATTCTGACGGTTAGCCTGAGTATCGGTAATCATATTGATTATGAAAACCGCTATTATCATAAGTATGGCAATAAGCAGTATGCCGATAATAACCGGAACTTTCAGACGGTCTACAGTTTCATAGCGGTAGTCGTTGTTGTTGCCGTCGTTGTTTCGTTCATAGTCTGTATTGCGGTAATCTTCCGGCGGTCTGTACTGTCTTTCCGTATGATTTTCGGTCTGATGGTGCGTACGTTTTTCGGGATTCACACGGCTTATTACGGTAGTATTCTGAATAGTCTTCGGAGCTGGCTGTTCAAAGAGTTTGGTAACGAGTTCGGTTATAGTCTGAATGCGGTCACAGCCGGAGAGGTTCATACCTGCCATTATAACCTTTGATACATGGCGTGGGATTTTAGCACTCAGCATATGAGGCTCGCATAGTTCGTCGTCTTTAAGTCTTCTCATTGAATCAACCGGCATACAGCCTGTCAAAGCACGGTACATCAAGGCACAAACGCCGTATACGTCTGTCCATGAGCCTTGTCTGCTGTTACTGCTTGCCGAGTACTGTTCCGGAGCGGTATAGCCTTTAAATAGTTCATATTCAAGACCAGCGTCGGCGGTTCTCACGGCAGAAATGCAGAATCCTGTTAATTTCAGTTCGCCTTTGTTTGTTATGTATACTGTATCGGGACATATTGCACGGTGGATAATTCCTGCATTATGGAGAATACCAAGAGTAGTAAACATAGGCGGAAATAATTTTGAAATCTGTTCCCAGCTAAGTTCTCCGGCATTGTCTTTGAGGTAGTCAAGCATTTTTACGCCGTCGATATGCTCAAATACTGTATACGTGGTATTATTTTCAGTAAACATATCAAGCACAGGGTTTATATTTGAGTTATTACGCAGACGTGCAAGCGACTTGTTGAGTGCGGTATATTCTGCCATAAAAGCCTTATACTTGGCGAGGTTTTCATAGCCCACCTCAATAGCAGTAGAACCGCTGACACGTGTGCAGAGATTGACAGGCATATATTCCTTGATGAGAACAGTGCATTCCGTTGATGTATCAAGGGCGATATAAGTAGCACCCTCG
Source organism: Ruminococcus flavefaciens (assembly GCA_023667045.1). GTDB lineage: Bacteria > Bacillota > Clostridia > Oscillospirales > Ruminococcaceae > Ruminococcus > Ruminococcus flavefaciens_AC. The sequence goes on from JAMPAU010000001.1 coordinate 1,174,314, forward strand.
CCGTTGTATTCAAGCATTACGCCTACGAGGTATCTTTCATGGAGTATTGTACCCGGAGATATATACATGGGATTTGACGGAGTATTTTCAGAATATCCGCATGACGAACATATCGAAAGTACGTCATTGTCGTATCTTTTCATACATCTGTAACATATTTTGCGTTCTCCCAAATCTGTTCCTCCTTTTATAATGTAATATTGTTTCAACATTTATTTTAACAGCATTTCAGTAAAATGTCAACCTTTAAGCAGATGATATTACGAAATCGTCTGAATTTGTATTTGAATTGTAATCAATTTATTACCTGTTTGTAGTAAATTGAAATATCCGGATATTTTTTCAGAGCGAAACAAGACCGCTGTCAAGCATTTCCTGCACGGCAAGCATAACGCCAAGTTTACCGCTTGTATATGTAATACCGCCCTGCATCCATACTGCGAAAGGCTCACGCACAGGAGCATCAGCAGATAACTCGATAGAAGCACCGTTTGTGAATGCACCTGCTGCCATTATAACCTTATCCGAATATCCGGGCATATCCCATGCTTCCGGAGTAACGAAAGAATCAACAGGAGCTCCTTTCTGAATACCACGACAGAATGCTGTAAGTAGTTCCTCACTGCCAAGTTTTACGGCGGTTATTATGTCGCCTCTGCTGTCGTCCTTGCGTGGCGAACAGTCAAAGCCAAGCATTGTGAATAATTCGCTTGCAAAGGCAGAAGTCTTTATGGCATTTGAAACAACGTCCGGAGCAAAGAAAAGACCCAGCAGTATTTCACGGTTCATGCCGAGAGTACAGCCTACTTCCTTGCCCATGCCCACACAGGTCAGACGGTATGAACATAACTCAACGAGGTCTGCACGTCCTGCAATGTAACCGCCGGTGCGTGCTATACCTCCTCCGGCATTTTTTATGAGAGAACCTATTATTATGTCAGCACCGACCTGTGAGGGTTCTCTTTCCTCGACAAACTCGCCGTAGCAGTTGTCAACCATAATGATAACGTCCGGATTGCCTTTTTTGGCGGAGATAATCATTTTTTCTATATCGCCTACAGTGAATGCTGGTCTCAGTGAGTAGCCACGTGACCGCTGTATGTATGCAATCTTAGCACCCTGTACGGCTTTTTCTATTGCGGAATAGTCCGGTGTGCCGTCGGGGAGCAGGTCAACCTGTCCGTACTCAACGCCGTAATCCATGAGAGAGCCGTTGCCTTTCTGTCCGGAAATGCCTATAACTTCTTCCAGTGTGTCGTAAGGCTTGCCTGTTATGGAAACAATTCTGTCGCCTGTGCGGAGAACTCCGAAAAGAGCGGTTGAAAGTGCATGAGTGCCGGAGACAAAGTTGAATCTTACAAGAGCGTCTTCTGTGCCGAGAGCCTGTGCGAATACCTTATCAATGACATCTCTGCCCACGTCGCCGTAGCCGTAGCCGGTAGAGCCGTAGAAACATGGTTCGCTTACCTTGTTGTCGGAGAATGCTTTAAGGACTTTAGCCCCGTTGTATTCGGCTGTTTCTTCAATACGGCGAAAAGATGCATTGCAGTTTTTTTCTGCCTGTTCAGCGAGTTCAATAAGTTTATCGCTGAAATTATAAATATCTTTTAAATTACTGTTCATCTGTCAGTTTTCCTTTCATTACACTTTCTTTTTCAATGTCGATACGTTCAAGGACTATTTCCTTTTCTACTTCCTTGAAGCCTATTTCACGGTAAAAGCTCACTCTCACGTCGAGAGCCAGCAGATAGGATTTTTTACCAAGTCCGCTGAAGAATCCGGCGAGCCACTTTAAAAAGTCACGTGCATATCCCCGACCACGTGCGGATTCGGTAGTAGCGACCTGTCCTATCAGCACTACATTTTCAACATCAAATACAGCAGAGGCGGTTGTAGAATTTCTGTAGGTGAAAGTCCTGCTGATACCGTGACGGCAACGGTGCGAAGTATCGGTATACCACAGCGAGAAGTCGGCTATATTCGGGAAACCCTCGCTGAGTATCTTGTAAACGTCCGGCAGATTCGGGTTAAGGTCTACAAACTCCTCTGTTGATTCAAGGGGTCTGCCGTCGGGGATAAGTTCAAACACTGTGCGGTTAAGTCGCTGATAGTGGCTGTCAAGCTTTATATTTCTGAGTATATGCTGTGAACCCTCAACACGAAACGGCAGATTCATGCTGACAAAAAGGTTTATTTCTTCGTCTGCCTGTAGTTTGTCGTCGGCACAGATAATGAGGGTTGAGTTTATCATGAACATAAACCCCGTGCCGTCTCCGCCGGAAATCTTATAGAAACGGCAGAAATCATAGCCTGTGCCGTAAGCCTTCAGATATGCAAGCATCTTACGACCGGAGAGAGTTTTCAGAAGTAATTCCCTGTCAAATTCGCTTTCCTGTTCGATTAGTTTTATCATAACTGCTGAATCCTTTCAGCGAGTTTTTTAACAAGCGTGTATGAGTTTTCAAAATCTTCCGGATTTATCACACATGAGGCAGAATGCAGATACCTGCACGGCACAGAAACGGCTATAGTGCGTATACCCCTGCCGGTAATGTGAATAGCTCCAGCGTCGTTACCGCCTGCAATCATAGTCTTTGTCTGACACGGGATATTATTTTCTTTTGCGACATCAAAGGCGAGTTTGTATAGTTCCTTGTCATATACTGTGCTTCTGTCCATGAAAGACACAACACCGCCGTCGCCGAGCGAGCAGACTCTTTTGTTGCCGGAAACTCCCTCAATATCAGAGGCGGTAGTAGCTTCAAGGACTATTGCAAAGTCTGGCTGTACTGCAAAAGCTGATACCCGTGAACCTCTCAGACCTATTTCTTCCTGTGTATTGAATACAAAATATGTATCGTATTCGGGCTTTTCTTGAATCATTCGTATCATCATTGCACAGCCTGCACAGTCGTCAATGGCTTTGGACTTTATATGGCTTCCGGATTCAGTAAACTCCGAATCAAAGTATACACAGTCGCCGAGTGAGATATATTTTTCAGCGTCTTCTTTGTTTTCCGCACCGATGTCAATGTATAGGCTTTTCATATCGGGAGCTTTTTCACGCTGTTCCTTTGAGAGATTATGCACGGCAGTAGAGCCGACAACTCCATGCAGATGATTTTTTCCGACAGTCACCTGTCTGCCTATAGTCACCATAGAATCAACACCGCCTACCATATCAAAGGCAAGAGTACCGTCGGGGTATATTCCTGTGACTATAAAACCCACCTCGTCCATGTGACCGCAAATCATTACTTTCTTGTCAGAGGGCTTTTTACCTTTGCAGAAACATATCAGATTGCCGATAGGGTCGGTGCTGTATTCGCAGAAGTCCTTTATTTTTTCTGTAATCAGCTCACGCACTGCCGATTCATCGCCGGAAATACTGTCCGTGAGACAGAGTTCTTTCAGTAAGTTTTTCATAATAGATTCCTTTCAGTAAGTATATTGTGAATTACCCATTGTCTAAAGCTAATGGGTTTCTGCTTCATAGTCTTTGTAACCTCAGACTCCATAGGCTTGAAATCCGGCAGTCCCTGCCGTATATTGTTTATCATACAGAATTGTCTGCTCTTTCTGACTTCGCACTGATTCCGGTATTTCTACGGGTCGAGAGGATATTCTGAAAATCCCACACAGGCGGAATGATTACCCCTGCTATATTCTTATTTCGTAATTCTCTGTACCAATGGCTTAGTTTTCGCTTCTTTTGTGGCACAGGCACACGAAAAGCACAGTGTCCTAACTGTACTTTATTCATACAACATTAATATAAAAATATTAATATCACAATCTTTTTGTTTCGTCAACCTTAACCCACCGTCTGAATCCAGTGGAATTGCGGTTGATTATATTTCAAGCCTTTATAAATTCAGCAATAAGCCTGCCTGTAAGTTCAATATCCTCAATGTCAATGACCTCAACAGGAGTATGCATATTTCTTAATGGTATTGATACGGTACACGCTTCTGCACCAGTACGGCTCACGGAATACTGGTCGGCATTGGTAGAGGTAAGACCGTTCATTACTTCAATCTGATATGGAATATTATTTTTCTTTGCCGTATCAATAAGGCTTTCGGAAACTCTCCTTGACAGCGAGGGAGATACGCCAATCATAGCACCCTTGCCGAGATAACCGCATTTCATTTCGTCTTCTCCGTGAGCATATGCAAAGCTTACATCAACCGCTAAGGCTATATCCGGATTTATTTCAAAAGCCCCGATTTTCGCCCCACGCTCGCCGAGTTCTTCCTGTGTTGAGAAGATAACAGTGACATTATATGCTGTTTTCTGATTTCTGAGAAGTTCAAGAGCATAAAGAATAGCAGTCATGCCGGAGCGGTCATCGAAAGCACCGCCAGTTACACGGTTATTCAGCAGTTCACGGCATTTCACATCAAAGGTTATCGTATCGCCGAGAGAGATTAATTCTTCAAGTTCAGCCTTTGTGAATCCTGTATCAACGGCTATATCGTCAAAAGAGGGTACTTTACTGCCGTCTGAGAGATGAGGCGGTATGGAGCATATCACGCCTTTTATGTCTTTTTTTCCGTGAATTACAACAGGCTGAGCAGGGAGCAAACGCCTGTCTATACCGCCGAGATTACCGACTTTGATAAAGCCGTCGTCTGTTATGTAAGTTACAATCATTCCAATCTGGTCAATATGAGCGTCAAGGACAAGCGAGGGCAGACTATCACTGAAATCCCCGAAATGCCCGATAACGTTTCCGTTTATTATTTCAGCTTTGTTGCAGTATTCTTTCAGCATATCGAGGGCTTTATCACAGACGGCATTTTCACTGCCGGAAGCCCCTGCCTTTTCAGCCAGTTCAAAAAGAGTATTTTTAATATCCATATAAAAAAGTTCCTTTCTGTCATATACTTCTATTATATCACGGAATTATATGTTTGTCCACTTTTTTTGCAGAAATGCAGTTATTGACAAATAATGCAGAGTATGCTATAATTTATCTGATAATTTTAATAAAAAAGGAGTTGTTTTTATGACTGAACAGGAATTTAAAAACAGGTATCTTAAAGCAAAGCTTTCATGTAGAATAGAGAAGGATTTTGTGAAAGAACTTCTTTGTAATGAGATGAAGGAATCTGTTGAGGATTTTCGGCAATCACTTGAAATGGTGGAAAAAAAAGTATGCAATTTTCCATATACGAAAGAAGAAGTACTCGGCATTTTGTTCGCTCATGATTGTGACGAGACTTTTAAAGCTTTAAAAGCTTTAGGTTACTCTGATAACGAGGTGCTTTCGATAATACTTTTTCCGGATATAAAAGATTCGCCGGAAGATATTGTAAAGCGTTTTCCGGAGCGTGATTTGCCGTCTGGTGCTTGCGTTACACGTATAGGACCAAGCCCGACTGGTTTTGTACATCTCGGCAACCTCTACAATGCCGTAATCGCTGAAAGGCTCGCCCACCAGTCCGGCGGTGTTTTCTATCTCCGTATTGAAGATACCGACAGCAAGAGAGAAGTAGAGGGTGCTGTTGAAACTCTCATAAACGCTATGAATTATTTCGGCGTTGAATTTGACGAGGGTGCAACTTCAGACGGCGACAACGGCTCATATGCTCCGTACAGACAGAGACAGAGAAAAAATATATATCAGGTATTTGCTAAGGAACTCGTAAAACAGGGCAAGGCTTATCCGTGTTTCCTTACCGCTGAAGAACTCGAAGCTATCCGTGAACAGCAGACAGCCAATAAGGAAAATCCGGGCATTTACGGAAAATATGCCGAAAAAAGTCGTAGTCTCACTATAGAACAGATTAAAGATAATATCGCCGGCGGTATGTCTTGGGTTTTGCGTTACATGGGCGAGGAAACAGACGAGTATATAACTGTTAATGACGCTGTACGTGGTAAGCTCGAAATGCCACGCAACAATATGGATTTCGTAATTCTTAAAAGCGACGGTATACCAACCTACCATTTTGCACACGTTATAGACGACCATTTCATGCACTCCACTCATGTCATAAGAGGCGAGGAGTGGCTTTCTTCTCTGCCTATGCACGTTGAGTTGTTTAACGTTCTTGGCTGGAAACAGCCCATATACTGTCACACTGCTACCCTCATGAAAATGGATGGCGGCAGCAAACGCAAGCTATCAAAGCGTAAAGACCCCGAACTTGCTTTATCATACTATCAGCAGGAGGGTATCTCGCAGGACGCTGTATGGGAATTTCTTCTTACTCTCCTTAACTCAAACTTTGAAGAATGGAGAATCGCCAACCCCGATACTGATTATATGGAGTTTCCTTATACTCTTGAAAAAATGTCCATATCCGGTGCTTTGGTTGATTTGGATAAGCTCCGTGACATCTCAAAGAATGTTATCTGCCATATGACTGCTGAGCAGGTCTATGACAAGTGGCTTGAATGGTGCGAAAAATACAATACGGACTTTGCACAGCTTATTAAAAAATATCCCGAAAGAACTCTCTCCGCTCTCAATGTCGGAAAGGGCGGTAACAAGCCACGCAAGGATATTGAAACATGGAAACAGGCTTGCGATTTCATGAGTTTCTGGTATGACGAGACTTTCACTTTACAGGACGAAATGCTTAACGAATGCGACGACGAAACAAGAAAAGTCTTCTTTGAAAAATACCTTGAATCCTATAATCATGCCGATGATTCTTCCGCATGGTTCGCTAAGGTTAAGGAAATCACACAGGAGCTTGGTTTTGCCGTAAAGCCTAAGGATTACAAGAAAGCTCCCGACCAGTACAAAGGCAGTATTGTCAACATAACAAATATGCTCCGTATAGCCCTCACAGGACGTGCCAACGCTCCGGACATATGGGAAATCTCAAATACTCTCGGCGAAGATATAGTTCGCAAGAGGCTTGAAAAATGGACGGATTAATTTATAATGTATAATTCATAATGCATAATCAAAAATTATCAAATGATTTAATAAATTTCTGACCGAAAAATGTTCCACGTGGAACACTATGTATAAATTTTGGATTGCATAAATATTTTAATAATTCAGCATTATGCATTTTTAATTTTTAATTAAAAAAGAGGTAATTTAGTTATGGCAGAAAAGAAAAACAAAGATTTTGTTATACCACGTCCAGAGTTTCCGAAAAGAGCAATAGTCACAGGCGGTATGCCCTATGGCAACAAAACACTACATTTCGGACACGTGGGCGGAATGTTCGTTTTCGCTGATACGTTCGCACGTTTCCTCCGTGACCGCATAGGCAAGGAAAACGTAATATTTGTAGGCGGTACAGACTGCTACGGCTCTCCGATTGCAGAGGGCTGGAGAGTTAAGGTAAAAAACGGCGAGTTTTCCGGCACGCTTGAGGAATTTGTCCAGCGTAACCATGATAAACAAAAGGCTACTCTCGACGACTACGGCATATCTCCGGACTTGTTCGGGGCTTCCGGTCTTGGACGTTCAAAGGAAATTCACGCTGAGGTCACAGACTGGTTTATAAGTTCGCTCTATAAAAAGGGTCAGCTTGACAAGATAACAACAATGCAGTTCTTTGACGAAAAAGCAGGGATTTTCCTCAACGGCAGACAGGTTATAGGAAAGTGTCCGGTAGAGGGCTGTACCTCTGAAAAAGGCTATGCCGACGAGTGTGATTTAGGACACCAGTATATGCCCGAAAATCTAATTAATCCGGTGAGTACTCTCACAGGCGAAAAGCCCACAATGAAACCGGTAACTAACTGGTATTTCAAGCTCCGTGACTATGAAAAGCTCTTGCAGGAATGGGTAGAGGACATGAAAAAAGACAAGTCAATCCGCCCTGTTGTATGGAAGACTATTTCTGAGTTCCTTAAACCGCCGGTAATCTATGTAAAGCGTGAGTTTGAGGAAAAATATAACGAACTAAAAGCTACCATGCCAGAACACACATACATCGAGGAAAAGAAAAAACCGTCTTTCACGATAGAATTTGAAAAACTCTCCGACTGCGACACGGCTTGTAAAATCCTTACTGAAAACGGCATACGCTACCGTACCGGAAAAACTCTCGTGCCTTTCCGTCTTACCGGAAATATCGAGTGGGGCGTACCTGCACCCGTAATGGAAGGTGCTGACAGTCTGACCGTATGGGTATGGCCCGAATCGCTCTGGGCTCCTATATCTTTCACACAGACTTATCTTGAAAAGTCCGGCAGAAACCGTGAAGAATGGAAAGACTACTGGTGCAGTAAGGATTCTAAGGTGTATCAGTTTATCGGACAGGATAATATTTACTTCTATGGCATAGCCGAGCCTGCTATGTGGATTGCTCAACAGGAGAGCGAAACAAAAACCGCTGATATTCCGGACGGCGAATTGCAGATGCCTGTTATTGTTGCAAATCATCATATACTTTTCCTTGACAAAAAGGCTTCCAGTTCCGGAGATGTTAAACCGCCTATGGCTGATGACTTACTCAATTATTATACACCCGAACAGCTCCGTATGCATTGGCTTGGTCTTGGTCTCGGACAGCGTTCAGTGAGTTTTATGCCTAAGCCATATAATCCGCTTGCAAAGCCGGAAGACAGCGACCCTGTTGTTAAGGACGGTCTGCTTTTGTCCAATGTATTCAACAGAATGATTCGTACGGCTTTTTATACTACACAGAAAGAGCTTGACGGAATAATGCCCTCTGTAGCACCGGAAGAAAAATTCATCAAAGAGGCTGAAAAGGCTGTACTTGAATACGAGAGGCATATGTCTAAGTTTGCGTTCCACCAGTGTACGTATGTTCTTGACAGCTACATCAGAAACGGCAGTAAGTACATGGCAAAGAACGTCACCGCCGACGCTGAAGACAAGGAAAAACTCGCACAGGCACTCGCTAACCTTTTCTATATGATTAGGATTGCAGGAGTACTTCTGCACCCGTTAGCACCATTCGGTACAGAAAAACTCCGTGAGTACTTGCAGGTTGGTGAGGAAATATGGTCGTGGGAAACTATCCTTGAACCGCTGACATATTTCACTGGTGAAAATCATAAGCTGAAATTCTTACCGCCCCGAACTGATTTCTTTACACGCCACGAAAGCCAGTTTGAGAGCAGGGAAGATTAATTTAATATTACAAGTCGGGGGAGCGTGCAGACACGCTGAGAGGGAATTGTGCATTCCGACCCTTTGAACCTGATACGGATAATACCGGTGCAGGAAGACCTCACATTTTACAGGGGAACTGCATACGTGCGGTTTCCCTTTTTTTAAAGGAGTGATAAAATGATAACAGTAAACGGCGATAAGCTTGATTTTTCGGGTACTGTCACGGAACTGCTTGACGTTATGGAGTATAACGGCAGACGTGTTGCGGTAGAACTAAATGAAAATATAGTCCCTAAGGCAGAGTATGACAGTACTGTAGTTTCAGACGGCGACAAGCTGGAAATAGTGCGTTTTGTAGGGGGAGGCTGATTTTATGATACCGACAAGAGAAGATATGTACAAAGCACTGGTTAAACGTCATGGAGAGGAGTTGCAGGAAAAAATATCATCGGTGAGGGTGGCAGTATGCGGACTGGGCGGACTTGGTTCAAATATCGTCATATCACTGGCACGTGCAGGTGTGGGACATATTCACATCATGGATTTCGACAGGGTAGATATTTCAAACTTAAACCGTCAGCAGTATTCGGTGGAGCAGGTCGGGTTATACAAGACTATCGCCATGACCGAAAATCTCAAGTCTGTAAATCCTTACTGTGAAGTAACCGCTGACTGCATAAGACTTGACGAAAACAATATATCCGGACTTCTCAGAAATGATGATATTATATGCGAGGCTTTTGACAATCCGGAATCCAAAGCAGTACTGATAAACGCCGTACTTGAAAACTTTCCAGAAAAGTACGTGGTAGGCGGTTCTGGAATGGCTGGGCTTGGTTCTGCTAATACTATAACTACACGCCGTGCAATGAGGAATTTTTATCTGTGCGGTGACGGTGTAAGCGACGTTGCGGACGGCATGGGGCTTTTTTCGTCACGGGTGCTTGTCTGTGCAGGACATCAGGCTAATATGATACTCCGCATTATTGCCGGAGAATTAAACGTTTAAAGGAGATTTTTTATGGAAGACAAACTGATAATAGGCGGTCGTGAATTTAATTCAAGGTTTATACTGGGCTCGGGAAAGTACTCCCTCAGCCTTATTGAATCGGCAGTGAAGTATGCAGGAGCAGAAATAATAACCCTTGCTGTACGCCGTGCCAACTCAAAGGAACACGAAAACATTCTTGATTATATACCGGAAAATATAACACTTCTGCCGAATACTTCCGGAGCAAGAAACGCCGACGAGGCAGTAAGAATAGCACGTCTTGCAAGAGAACTGGGTTGCGGAGACTTTGTTAAAATAGAAATCATGCGTGACAGCAAGTATCTTCTGCCGGACAACGCCGAAACCGTAAAGGCTACGGAAATCCTTGCGAAAGAGGGTTTTGTTGTAATGCCGTATATGTACCCCGATTTGTATACTGCTCGTGACCTCGTGAACGCCGGAGCGTCGACGGTAATGCCTTTGGCTTCTCCGATAGGCTCAAATAAGGGGCTTGCTACTAAGGAGTTTATACAGATTCTTATTGACGAAATAGACTTGCCGATAATAGTTGACGCAGGGATAGGCAGACCGTCACAGGCTTGTGAGGCTATGGAAATGGGCGCTTCTGCTGTTATGTGCAACACTGCACTTGCTACCGCAGGAGACTTGCCGGTTATGGCTGAGGCTTTCAAACAGGCTGTACAGGCAGGCAGAAAGGCTTATCTTTCAGGACTGGGACGTGTTCTCACACGTGGTGCTTCGGCAAGCGATACACTGACAGGATTTCTGCACGACTGAGGGAACTTTATGAAACTTAAATGCAAAGACTGTAAAAAGTATGTCAATACAGCTACTGAAGGTCATGGCGTGTGTAGTCTGCCGAATAGTTGGTTTCCGGTTGAATCAGAAAACGACTGTCATTATTTGTCCGGTGCGGAGATTAAATGCAAAGACTGCGGACGTTTCGGTGCGGATTTAGCCTGTATTACGGCAGACGAAAATGACTGTGCAGATGATTGTATGTTATTTATTGACATTGAAGAAGAAAATCTGCACGGTATATTCTGGAAATGGCTTCAGAGAGGAACTTACAGCCGTGAAAAAATAATGGAATTATGTGATGAATTTGAAAATTCAGAAAGATATAAGTTATTTCGTAATATTATGAATAAGTAATATTTAATCATTGAATAACTTAAACTATAATATATTATAAAAACAACGTGTTCCACATGGAACATTTTTCAGAAAAAACACGTATTCTGAAATATTCTCCGGAAAATTACAGAAATGTTCCACGTGGAACATAAAATATCATGAAATGCGGTGAAAACTAAATATTATGGAAAATAATTACTTTATCGATTCGGATAAACTTTCCGAAAAGGCTTTAAAGAAAAAGCATGAACTTGAAAATAATCCGTCTGTCCGTACAGACCATATGGAGTATATGTCCGGTATGGAACAGATTAACTCTGATATACGTGACAAGATAATTTCAGAAATGAATAAATATGATTACAATTCATATACTCCGGAAGATGTCCGCAAGGCATTACAGCATGAGAGATGCACGGTTGAGGACTTCAAAGCCTTGCTGTCGCCGTCGGCAGAGCCTTTCCTTGAGGAAATGGCAGAAAAAGCACGTCTTGAAACAAGAAAACATTTCGGGAATACCGTTTATCTTTTCACCCCTCTGTATATCGCCAACTACTGCGAAAACTACTGCGTATACTGCGGTTTTAACTGCTACAACGACATAAAGCGTATGAAACTCAACATGGAACAGATTGAGAATGAAATGAAAGTCATAGCCGACAGCGGTATGGAAGAAATACTGATACTCACAGGTGAAAGCCGTGCTAAAAGCAGTGTGGAGTATATCGGCGAGGCTTGCAAGCTGGCAAGAAAGTATTTCCGCATGGTAGGTCTTGAAATATATCCGGTCAATACCGACGAATATAAATATCTTCATGAATGCGGTGCGGATTATGTCACAGTATTTCAAGAGACTTACGACAGCGTGCGTTATGAGCAGTTGCACCTTATGGGACATAAAAGAGTATTCCCGTATCGTGTCGAAGCACAGGAGCGTGCTTTAATGGGCGGTATGCGTGGTATAGCTTGTTCGGCACTGCTTGGGCTTTCCGATTTCAGAAAAGACGCTCTTGCCAGTGCATTGCACGTTTACTATCTGCAAAGGAAATACCCTCACGCTGAAATATCCCTGTCATGTCCACGTCTCAGACCCATTATAAACAACGACAAAATAAATCCGCTTGACGTTCACGAAAAACAGCTTTGTCAGATACTCTGTGCCTACAGGATTTTTCTGCCGTTCTGTGGTATAACGGTTTCTTCACGTGAGAGCGAGAGTTTCCGCAACGGCATTGTGAAAATCTGTGCAACCAAAGTTTCGGCAGGTGTTTCTACCGGCATAGGCGACCATGAAAGCAAGTACACAGGAAAGGAGAATGATTCAGCAGGTGACGAGCAGTTTGAAATAAACGACGGCAGAAGTTTCAGTCAGATGTACAAGGATATGTCAGACGAGGGACTGCAACCTGTGCTGAACGATTATCTTTATGTTTAAGATTATATGCGTTACTGACAGAAAGTCATGCAGAGAAGATTTTCTGACACGTATTGAAAAAATAGCCGCAGCAAAACCCGACAGAATAATATTCCGTGACAAAAAAAGCAGTTATGATTATTATTTTGAATTTGCCATGAAAGTTCTTAAAATAAGCGATAAATATAATGTCCCTTGTAGTGTTTATTCACACTTTGAAATAATGGGGGATATTCATATGACAATGCCAATGCTGGAACATTTTCCGTTGAGTGATATTAATGCAAAAAGGTTTATAGGAGCTTCCATACATTCGGTTGAAGAGGCTGTAAAGGCTGAAAAAATGGGAGTTAATTACGTTATAGCAGGTCATATTTTTGAAACGGACTGCAAAAAAGGTCTTGCACCACGTGGACTTGATTTTCTGCATGAAGTCTGCAACAGCGTGAAAATACCTGTTTATGCAATAGGTGGAATAAATCCGGACAATATAAAGCTTGTCGCAGAGACAGGTGCGGGCGGAGCTTGCATAATGAGCGGTTTTATGGCTTGCGAAAATCCACATGAATACATGAATCAGTTAAGAAAGGCGGTTGCAGAATTTGAAGTTTAATAAAGATATGCTGAAACTTTATGCAGTCACGGACAGAACGAATCTGAAAACAAGTCTTGAAACGGCAGTTGAGCAGGCTATACAGGGTGGTACAACGTGTGTGCAGTTGAGGGAGAAGAATATAAGCTTTGAGGAGTATGTTTCACGTGCCGTTGAGATACGCAAGGTCTGCCATGCATATGGCGTACCACTGATAATAAACGACGATTACAGGGTAGCACTTGCGAGCAGTGCGGACGGTGTACACGTCGGTGCGGAAGATACTGCTGTTGCCGAAATAAGAAAACACGTCGGTGAAAACTTCATAATTGGTGCTACTGCCAAAACCATACAGCAGGCTCAAAAGGCACAGTCTGAGGGTGCGGACTATCTCGGAGTAGGTGCGGTTTTTCCGTCCCCGACAAAGACCAACGCTATACGTATTACTCCGGAAATCCTCACAGAAATCTGCAAAAGCGTAAGTATACCGGTAGTTGCGATAGGCGGAATAAGCCTTGAAAACGTCCATATAATAAAAGGTTGCGGACAGTCCGGAATAGCTGTAGTATCGGCGTTGTTTGCACAGGAAGATGTAAAGCTCTCTGCGGAACGTCTTAGGGCAGAGTTATGAAAAAGAAAATCATATTTATTGTTTTTATAGCTTTTGTTATAGTTATGTGCATTCCGGCAACAGAATATTACGACGACGGCGGAACAATTAAATACAACGCAATATTATGGAGCGTGACCAAACACCACAGCATGACATATGATTCAGACGGAAATTCCGGTTACAATATCGGCACGACCATTAGAATATTTTGTTTTGAGGTCTACAGCGACTATCCGAAATTCGTTGAGGTGTAGCATGAAAAAGTTTAGAATAATAATTCCGCTGATTGTTGCGTTGATTCTGCTTGTACCTGTTAAAGTGGGTTACAAAGACGGTGGAACAATAAAATACAACGCTTTACTATGGGGCGTAACCAAACACCACAGTATAACATTTGATTCAGACGGAAATTACGGCTACAATACAGGCACAACCGTCAGAATACTTTGTTTTGACATTTACAGCGACTATCCGAAATTCGTTGAGGTGTAGCATGAAAAAGTTTAGAATAATAATTCCGCTGATTGTTGCGTTGATTCTGCTTGTACCTGTTAAAGTGGGTTACAAAGACGGTGGAACAATAAAATACAACGCTTTACTATGGGGCGTAACCAAACACCACAGTATAACATTTGATTCAGACGGAAATTACGGCTACAATACAGGCACAACCGTTAGAATACTTTGGTTTGACATTTACAAGGATTTAAAATTTATTCCCGAACAGAAAGGAGCATGATAATTGAAAAAAGTACTTACAATAGCAGGTAGCGACAGTTCCGGTGGAGCAGGCATACAGGCAGATATAAAGACAATGACTATGCATGGAGTTTATGCCATGAGTGCCATAACCGCCCTTACGGCTCAGAATACCACCGGAGTGCGTTCTATATATCCGGTAACGCCCGACTTCCTCGCACAGCAGATAGATATGGTCTTTGAGGACATACGCCCCGACGCTGTAAAAATCGGCATGGTGTCTTCTCCCGAACTCGCCGAAGTAATCGCTGAGAGACTTGTTTTCTACAGGGCGGAAAACATAGTAACCGACCCTGTGGCAGTTGCTACAAGCGGTTCAGAACTCAGCACGTCGGAAGCTTACGAGATAATAAAGAAAAAACTTTTTCCGATTTCAAGGCTTATAACCCCTAATATCCCCGAAACTGAACTTATCTCCGGCATGAGAATAGAAAGTTCGGAAGACATGGAAAAAGTCTCTGAATATATTTCGGAAAAATATAACTGTGCAGTTATGTGCAAGGGCGGACATTGCAAAGAAAATGCAGACGATTTCCTTTTCAGCAAGGGCAGGGGAGTATGGTTTAAAGGAAAACGTCTCACTGACAGCGAAATTCACGGCACTGGCTGTACGCTGTCAAGTGCCATAGCCTCAAATTTTGCAAAGGGCTATAGCATTGAAAAAAGTATACAGCTTGCAAAAGCCTATATTTCAGACTGCATAGATACTTTGTCAGATATAGGTCACGGCTGTAAGCCACTTAATCACATGAAAGGAGTTTTGAAATGAAAAACTACAGTACACAAATGGAAGCCGGTAAAAAAGGCATTATAACCCCAGAAATGAAAGCGGTTGCAGAAAAAGAGTATATCTCTCCGGAGGAACTCTGCAAACTTGTCGCAAAAGGTGAGGTCTGCATACCTTGCAACGTAAACCACAAGTCTATATCGCCGGAGGGAATAGGTTCACGCATGAGAACCAAAATAAATGTAAACTTAGGCATTTCCGGCGACTGCAACAATTACGACAACGAAATGAAAAAAGTTGACATGGCTCTGAAATATGGTGCGGACGCTATCATGGATTTGAGCAATTACGGCAAGACTAATACTTTCCGCCGACAGCTTATAGAAAAGTCTCCGGCAATGATAGGCACAGTTCCCATGTACGACGCTATCGGCTATCTTGAAAAGGATTTGCTTGAAATAAAGGCGGAAGATTTCTTGAAAGTAGTAGAGGCTCACGCAAAAGAGGGTGTTGACTTTATGACTATCCATGCAGGTATTAACCGCCGTGCCGTTGAGGCTTTCAGACGTGACAAGCGTAAGATGAATATTGTATCTCGTGGCGGTTCGTTGCTTTTTGCATGGATGATGATGACAGGCAATGAGAATCCTTTTTATGAATACTATGATGACGTGCTTGATATTCTCCGTGAATACGACTGTACAATAAGTCTTGGTGACGCACTCCGTCCGGGCTGTATAGACGATTCAACAGACGCAGGACAGATTTCAGAGCTTATTGAACTCGGTGCTTTGACTGAACGTGCATGGGCTAAGGACGTACAGGTTATGGTTGAAGGTCCGGGACACATGGCTATGAACGAAATAACCGCAAACATGAAGATTCAGAAGCGTATCTGCCACAATGCACCTTTTTATGTTTTAGGACCTCTTGTTACGGACATTGCACCTGGTTACGACCATATAACGTCCGCTATCGGCGGTGCTATAGCTGCCGCAAGCGGTGCGGACTTCCTCTGTTATGTAACTCCTGCCGAACACCTCCGTCTGCCCGACATAGCCGACGTTAAAGAGGGCATTATTGCAAGTCGTATAGCTGCCCACGCTGCCGATATTGCTAAGGGCATTCCGCACGCCACAGACCCCGACAACGCTATGGCAGAAGCACGTCATGCTGTTGACTGGGAAAAAATGTTTGATATTGCGATTGACGGCGACAAGGCACGTGAATATTTTGAAAGCACACCTCCGGCTGACCGCCACACCTGTTCAATGTGCGGACGAATGTGTGCAGTCCGCACGACAAATGCGATTCTCAACGGCGAGAAAGTCGAATTCTGTACGGAAAAGTAAAAAATAAGTCCCTGTAAAAAGGGACTTTTTCGTGGTTTCTCTTGACAAAGCCGAATATTTATGATATACTTCTTTTAGCAAGGATTATTTAAAAGGGTCTTTTTAGTATTTTCTCTGCATACGCAGGGGTGACCCGATGTGTGCGGTCCGCACAACAATATGATTCTATTTTCCCCGAGTTATCGGGGCTGTCCTTGTTACAGTTAAGCACTTCTTCGGAGGTGCTTTTTTTCGTGTCAGCATGGATAACCCGTCAAATTCTGTACTGAAAAGTAAAAAAATAAAGTCCCTTTTTACAGGGACTTTTTTGTGATTTCTCTTGACAAAGTCGAATATTTATGCTATACTGTATTTAAAGCAAGGGCTATTAAAAAGGGTTTTAGTATTTTCCCTGCATACGCAGGGGTGACCCCGTCGGAGACGAGTTTATGTTTTACCGCAACGAA
This sequence comes from Ruminococcus flavefaciens, assembly GCA_023667045.1. GTDB lineage: Bacteria > Bacillota > Clostridia > Oscillospirales > Ruminococcaceae > Ruminococcus > Ruminococcus flavefaciens_AC. Next base: position 1,191,424 of record JAMPAU010000001.1, read on the forward strand.
TTTTCCCCGCACACGCAGGGCTGTCCTTGCTACAGTTAAGCACTTCTTCGGAGGTGCTTTTTTTCGTGTCGGCATGGATAACCCGTCAAATTCTGTACTGAAAAGTAAAAAAAAATAAAGTCCCTTTTTACAGGGACTTTTTTTATGACATGATTGTTTCAAGCTTTTTCACATGGACGGAAATATCATCAATACTTTCAAAGTCAACGACAGACTGACAGAAACATTCATCTTTATCAAAACTAACGCACTCCAAATCAACCCAGTAACAGCCGTTGCTCTCAAATAAAGTTATTGTACCTTCGCTGTTTTTGGTAATAAGTTCAATCTTGTAATTATGATAATAGGTTTTTGTTTTCTTTTCATAGTACGCATTTTTCACTGAAATTCCCATGTCAGACCATTTGTTTTTCTGCACTTTAAACCATTCGTCAAACAGTATGAATTTATCGTCCATTAAAGAAGTGTAATGCCGTTTTCAGCACACTTGGAAATCATCTCGTCGCTCCAGATTGATGATTGTACTTCGCCGATGTGTGCCTTTTCGAGAAGGAACATACAAAGTCTTGACTGTCCGATACCTCCACCGATAGTAAGTGGGAGTGTACCGTCTGCAATCATCTTGTGATAGTCATACTGCATTCTGTCTTCTGCACCGGCTTCGGCGAGCTGTTTTTTAAGGGAAGTTTCATTAACACGTATACCCATTGAGGAGATTTCAAGAGCGTTGTCAAGAACTTCGTCCCATACGAAAATATCGCCGTTAAGTGACCAGTCGTCATAGTCGGGCGCACGACCGTCATGTTTCTGACCGCTTGCGAGAAGTCCGCCAATCTGCATAATGAAAACTGTCTTGTGTTCTTTGGTTATGAGGCGTTCACGTTCCTTGGGGGTCTTGTCGGGGAACATATCTTCGAGTTCCTGAGTAGTAATAAAGAAAACGTCTTCACAGACACTTCCAGCGATAGCAGGATAACGCAGACCTACTTTTCTTTTGACGAAAGAAACAGCCTTTACAACGTTCTTAACGGTCTCTTTGAGGAAGTCAACGTTTCTCTGTTCACGAGTGATAACCTTTTCCCAGTCCCACTGGTCAACGAAAATAGAGTGAGTATTGTCTGTGTCGTCGTCACGGCGGATAGCGTTCATATCGGTATAGATACCCTCGCCAGCATTGTAGCCGTAACGGTAGAGTGCCATTCTTTTCCACTTTGCGAGCGACTGAACGACTTCAGCTTCACTTCCGCCGATTTCCTTGATAGTGAAATCAACTTTTCTTTCCACGCCGTTGAGGTCGTCATTGATACCACTGCCCTTTTTTACGATAAGCGGAGCGGACACACGGTCAAGAGTGAGGGCGAAAGAAAGAGCCTGCTGAAAAACGTCCTTAATGTACTTGATAGCGTGCTGGGTTTCTCTGAGTGAGAGCGCGGATTTGTAGCCCTCTGGAATATACAGCGATTTTGACATAAAATACCATTCCTTTACTGTTTATTTAATCGGGAAACAGCGTCATTGATGTTTCCCGATGCTGTCATATTTATATTTGCCGGACTTGTTATTTATTCAGAAAATTATCTGATACTGCCGACTGTTCTCGGATAGAGAATAACGTCACGGATATTTGACATACCTGTTGTGTACATGATAAGTCTTTCAAAGCCAAGACCAAAACCACCATGCGGTACAGAGCCGAATTTACGCAAATCAAGATAATCTGAATACAAGTCAAGATTCATGTTTCTTTCGTTCATAGCGGTAACGAGCTTGTCATAGTCTGCCTCACGTTCGCTTCCGCCTATAATCTCGCCAACGCCGGGTACGAGCAGGTCAACAGCGGCTACAGTTTTGCCGTCGGGATTCTGTTTCATGTAAAAAGATTTTATTTCCTTTGGATAGTCTGTCACGAAAACAGCCTTATTGAAGACCTTTTCAGAAATATATCTTTCGTGTTCTGTCTGTAAGTCACAGCCCCACTCAACAGGATAAACGAACTTTTCGCCGGATTCCTGTAAGAGCTTTATAGCCTCTGTATAAGTTATTCTGCCGAAATCATGCGAGATGAGTTCTTCGAGACGTGCAACAAGACCCTTTTCAAAGTGTGCGTCAAAGAATTTCATATCGTCGGGGCAGGTGTCAAGGAGTTCACGGATAACGAATTTCAGCATACTTTCAGCGATTTCTATAACGTCATCGAGTTCAGCAAAAGCTACTTCCGGCTCAATGTGCCAGAACTCAGCAAGGTGTTTAGGAGTATTGCTGTTTTCTGCACGGAAACTCGGACCGAAAGTATATATCTTGCCCATAGCCATAGCAGCCATTTCGCCTTCAAGCTGTCCGGAAACTGAAAGTCCTGCACGTCTGCCGAAAAAGTCGTTAGCGTAATATTCTTCCTCAGATTTGTATTCATTGGAGTAGCCTATAGTTGTAACATTGAACATTTCGCCTGCACCCTCACAGTCACTGCCTGTGATAAGTGGAGTGTTTACGTAAACGTAGTTATTCTGCTGAAAGTACTTATGAATAGCAGAAGCAAGCACTGAACGTACACGCCATACAGCATTGAAAGTATTTGTACGTCCTCTGAGGTGTGGCATAGAACGGAGATACTCCATAGTACAGCCTTTTTTCTGTAAAGGGTAGTCTTCCGGACATACGCCGAGAACTTCAACTCCTGCCGGAACAGCGTTTATTTCAACGGTATTGTTTCTGCCCTCAACAAGCGTGCCGGTTACTTTAACGGAAGTGCCTACACGTGAAGCCTTATAATCAGCGTCGGCGGACTTATCCACAACTACTTGAATATTTTTCAGTGATGTGCCGTCGTTCACCTCAATGAATGCAACGCTTTTTGAGTTTCTTGAAGTACGCACCCAACCGCAGATTGTTACTTCTTGATTTTCGGCTTTAGTGCCGAGAAGATTTTTAATATCGGTATGTTTCATAAAAAATCAGTCCTTTCAAGTAATAAAAAATCCGTCCTGCATGAAAACAGGACGGGAATAAAAATTCTCGTGGTACCACCTGAATTACTGTACATAGAATACAGTCACTCTTGACCGTTTAACGCACGGAAAACGTTTCACCTACTTGCTTTTAGGCTTTCAGGTCACTGCTCTTGAGTGTTATTCGCACGGCATCGGATATGCGGATTTCAGCACATTCCGCACTCTCTGTGAACGTCACACCGTGTTACTTCTCTCCGTCAAAGCATTTATTGTCATATATTTTATCATGTTTTGCGGAATATGTCAATAGAAATTTAAAATAAAAATCTTTTAACAATACTTTTCAGAAAATTCATTCAGTACGTTTTTCAGTGTCATGTCGATTTTCGGATAGCAAAAATTCTTTATTTCTTCCGGAATATCCTTATAAAAAGCCTCTGCAATACCTCCTGCAATGCACGCCATAGTGTCAGCGTCACCGCCGAGAGATACGGCATTACGGACAGCACTTTCATAGTCGTGCGAATCAAGAAAAGCTACTATCGCCGGCGGTACACTGTAAAGAGTTTCACTGCTGAAACTGTAATCCGGCTTTATGTCTTCTATTGTATAGTCAATGTCATATTTAAAGTTGTTAGTTATATATTCACGGATAGAATTTTTCTTTTCGCCGTTTCTTGCCATGAATACCGCCATAGCTACCGCCTGTGTACCTCTTATAGCCTCTTTGTGATTGTGAGTATAGTAACAGCTTGCCTTAGCCTGTAGGAGTACCTGTTCTTCTGTATTATATGCATAGCCAATAGGTACGCAACGCATAGCACCGCCGTTTCCATAACTGTCCTGTACTTTCATATTATTAACGTCTTTAGCCCAATTCCTGAACATATAGCCATATCCGGCGTATGGAAAATATGAGTAATATTGTTTATAGCGGACAGCATACTCATATCCACGTGATTCTATCTGAGTTTTTGTTATATCGTTGCCGTTTTCGAGAATAGCCTTACATACGGCGGTGGTCATTACAGTATCGTCAGTGAATCTTGACTGATTCTGTAATGGAAAATCATAATTTTTTGTAGAGTGGTGTTCATAATAAGAGCCTATTATATCACCATAAACTGCACCTAACATGAGCTTGCCCCCTTTAGTTTTCATTCATAAAGTCGAAATGCCGTCTGTAGCGTTTAGGAATATTTATACCGACAATATATCCGATATTGTCAAGAAATTCAGAAATCGTGTGTATTCCGTCCCTGTAGAATGTCTTTATTCTTTTATCCTTGAATGGAATATTTTTATAGTCCGGCGGACATACAAAAGTCCAGTCAGCACCGCTCTTATCGAATACAATACGAAAAAATTTGTCTATATCAGTATCTTTGTAGCCGTTTTTCATAAGCAGAATGTGATGCTCCATAGCCTCGTCAATCTGAGACATTACAGCCGTTTTGCCGTCAAATGATATTACAGCAAGAAACGGCTCGTCTGCCCTGACGGCATTTTTAACGCTTTCTTCCGACGGATATTTAATTATCTGCATAAATATACACCTCTGCTTCTTTGATTAGTTTCACATCAACGAGTGCGTCAATGAGAGTACCGTTTTCAATGTATTCTTCGGAGAATATTTTACCGTCGGTTCTTATTTTGTTTATAAAGGACGTTTTTTCATATGGGACTAAAAGTTTCATGCGTTTTGAAGTTTCGGGCAGATTTTTCATAATGCATTCAAGCAGTCTGTCAAAACCTGTCTGTTGCCTTGCACTGATTAAAACCGTTGTGTCGTTTTCAAAAACCGTGTCGGTATATTCGGAAACATCAGCCTTGTTCATGACGTTAATCTGCGGTATGCCGTCGCAACCCAGTTCCGAGAGTAAGGAGCGTGTGACTTCTGCCTGCTGTTCACGTTCGGGAGAGGAAATATCTTGAACATTCAGTATTATGTCAGCACATGAGGCTTCTTCCAGCGTGGACTTGAAAGCCTCGACGAGATTATGCGGTAAACGTCTAATAAGTCCGACGGTATCTATCAACATAACGCTCCTGCCGTCCGGAAGTTCTATAGAGCGTGACGTTATGTCAAGTGTTGCAAAGAGCTTGTTTTCGGCGAGTACTCCGGCATCTGTGAGGGCGTTTAAAAGCGTTGACTTGCCGACGTTAGTATATCCGACTATCGCACAGCACAGTACGCCGTCTTTTTTCCGTCGTGAACGTGAAAAGTCACGGTGTTTTTTAAGTTCGTCGAGTTCGTTTTCAAGATATGAGATACGTTTTCTTATGTGGCGTTTATCGGATTCAAGTTTTGTTTCGCCCGGACCTCTTGTACCTATACCACCGCCGAGACGTGAAAGTTCCGTACCCATACCGGTAAGGCGTGGAAGTCTGTATTTCTGCTGTGCAAGCTCTACCTGTAGTTTGCCCTCTTTGGTTCTTGCCCTCTGTGCGAAAATATCAAGTATAAGGGTTGTGCGGTCTATCACACGGACTTCAAGGATTTTTTCTATATTACGCACCTGTACGCCTGTGAGTTCGTGGTCAAATATGACAAGTTCAGCTTCAAGTAATTCAAGCTGTTCTTTTAGTTCTTCAAGCCGTCCAGAACCCATACAGGTTGCAGGGTCGTAAGTCTGTTTTTTCTGGATTATTTCCCCGATTACTTCAGCGTTGGCAGTCTGTGCAAGTTCGGCGAGTTCCTTTATTGATATTTCCGAATCAAATTCTCCGGTATCAACGCACGCAAGGACAGCTTTTACCGGAATGTCATCTGTTTTGTTTTCGTACATAGATTCACCTCATTAATTTCCGGCGAGATTTTTTATTTCCTCCGGAGTGAAGATATATTCCTTACCGCAGAAGTGGCAGTTTATAGAAATATCCTTGCCGTCTTCAGCGATGTTATTGAGTTCTTTTTTTCCGAGACTGATTAAAACCTTTTCGGTACGTTCACGGCTACAGTCGCATTTGTAAGCCGGATTTGCTTCGTCAAGGGGTTCGGGATTAAGACCGTCCATAAGCATACCGGCGATTTCTTCCGGAGTTATGCCGTCCGCAAGCATAGCCGAAACAGGACGTATTTTTTTCAGATTGTTTTCAATTATGTCAATGCATTTTTCGTCAGCGAAAGGCAGTAACTGCACAAGAAAACCTCCGGCGGACTTTACGGAAAGGTCGGGGTTTACGAGTACGCCGAGACTGCATACTGTAGGAATCTGTTCGCTTGTGGCATAGTAGCTTGCAATATCTTCAGCGATTTCACCGGAAACAAGCGGAATAACTCCAACATATGGCTCTTTCAGTCCTAAGTCCTTGACTACCGAGAGTGTGCCATTATGACCGACAGCACCGCCTACATCAAGTTTTCCCTGTGCGTTAAGCGGTATTTCAACCACCGGATTATTTACATAGCTTTTTACGTTGCCTATGCTGTCCGATACTGCCACAAGCTGACCTGTCTGACCGTCCGCATCTACACGCAGTGTCAGACTGTCGTCTTTGCCTTTGAGCATATAGCCCATGAGAGAAGCCCCTATTGTAAGCCGTCCGAGACCTGCCGTAACTACAGCGGAAGTTTTGTGTATTCTTTCTATTTCCGAGACTATATCCTTAGCGTCAAGCACCTCTGCAAATGCCGAGCCGTCAGCGGAAATAACCCTGTATAATTTACCCATTTCAAATTCCTTCTTTCATAAGTTTGCAACGTGCCGTGTATATTATTCTCTGGGAAGTTTCACACGGCGGACTAAAAGTATCGTCGCCGTATTTTGCTATAATTTCAAAGTTGTTTTCAGCAAGGAGTTTTTCTATAGTTTCCTCGCTGTAAGCCTTTTCAGAAAAGCTGTCCGAACTTCTTGAATAAAGACCGTTTTCTTCGAGTTCAAAAAATTCAAGGTTCATTTTAACCTCGTCCGTGTCGGGATTAAGTGTGTTTTCCCATATGCAGTAGAGATTGTCTGTTTCATAAGTGAAAGTATTATCGGCGAGGACTTTTCTGTGTTTGTAGACTGTGTTCACGTCGAAAATAAAAAGCCCGTCATATTCTGAAAATAAAGATACTTTTTCAAAGACCTTTCTTACGTCGTCAATGCATGACAGGTGGTTTATGCTGTCCAAAGCACATATAGTAATGTCGATAGTACCAAACATATCAATATCACGCATATCCTGACACAGATATTGAATATTAAGTCCGCTGTCAAACTTCTTGTCCAGAGCTATGCCGAGCATTTCCTGTGAGTTGTCAACGCCGATTACGTCATAGCCGAGCCGTGCCATTTCCTCTGAGATACTGCCTGTACCGCACGCAAGGTCAAGAAGTATGTTATTTTCAGTTTTCTTGAATTTCTTTATTATTTCGTGAAAGTATTCCGCACGTTTTCTGTAGTCTATGTTTTGTGTTAGGTCGTCGTAGTAGCGTGCGAAAACATTGTAACCGCTCATTTAATCACCTTCTTGTCAAATAAATTTTAATTTATGTGCCGTTATAATTGTGTAACTGTATGAATTGACCGTTATCTTTATATCACTGGTTTCACAATACCATTTTTTCCCTTGCCTGTATATATTGCAGTTTTTGTCCGATACTTTGTCTTTACAATATCCGACAACATCATTAATATCTAATCTGAGATTTTTTTTGATTCTGCAAATACCAAGTTCAGTTGTATGAAGTTTATCTATATTATTAAGTAATATTTGTCTGTCCGCTGTTAATTCACAATCCATAATATCTCCTGTTTTTGATATTTTTAGTCAAATCGTCGTAGTAGCGTGCGAAAACATTATAACCGCTCATTTAATTGTTTTACTTGTCAATTAAGATTTCGTTTCCGTTTTCGTCGATATAATACCATGTTTCAGTATTGTTATTTTTATCTGTTTCACGGCGTTCAACCATATTCAGTTGGTTGCCGTTCCATTTGTATATGAAACGCTGACCGTCATCAGTGTCCAGAGAAAGAATATGTCCTAAGCGGACATTTTCGGACATACCAACATTAAGCAGTCTGCCGATTTTGTTGAGTTCGTCCCATTCGTCAAATTTTTCAGTATCGGGATTATAATGGTAGTATGTGCCGTGAAGTCCGTCATAATCGGGAACGTACAAATCATCATATCCGTCAAAATCGAAATCAGAAGTAACGGACTGCTGAGTTTCAGAGTAAGATGATTCCGGCATATTTTCTGCCGTACAGCCACAAAGAAACATCATACATAAAAGTAAGTATTTTTTCATAATATCTCCTGTTTTTTCTGTACTCGATATGCAGAAATATACTATTATCTTTAACATATATCACTGCTGACCTATTACATAAAACAGTCTCTTTTATATTTTTTTATCATGAATAATATAAAAAGAAAACATTTCTGTTATTGTCGGTATGTAACCAATCATATTATATAAATCAGCAGGATATTCATAACCTCTTTTTTATGTGGGTGGTTAAACCCATTTTCAGAAATTATTTCATTTTTTTCTTTATCTGTTAGTTTACTGTAAACAAGAGCCATAAAATCATTGTCTTCTTAAAACAAGGGACGGAAAAACTCCGTCCCGATATGGTTATTTATTGTCCTTGCCTTTGCAACATTTCTTGTACTTTTTACCGCTTCCGCATGGACATGGGTCATTATCGCCTATTTTTTCGCTTTTTGCAGTGGTGGAAAAGCTACCATCGCCTGCACCTGCATTGGGAGCGTCGGGTTTAGCGACCTGTTCACGCTGAGGTTTCTGATTCTGCTGGAGTTTAACAGTAAGGAGCATACGGATAGTATCTTCACGTATGGATTCAACCATAGCGTCAAACATCTCAAAGCCCTCGTATCTGTATTCAATAACAGGGTTTTTCTGTCCGTATGAGCGGAGACTTATACCTTTTTTGAGTTCTTCCATGTCGTCGATGTGAGCCATCCACTTGGTATCAACAACTTTAAGGAGTATAACTCTTTCGAGTTCACGCATAATATCAGTGCCGTACTGTTCTTCCTTAGCCTGATAGATTTCACCGGCTTTGGTGTTAAGTGCGGTTATAATATCCTGTTTTGTTACTGAAGCGATTTCGTCATCTTCAAAAGTAAGGTCTTCTTGACCGACAAGCCAGCCCATGAAGAAATCCTTAAGACCTACAATATTCCACTCTGACTTCTCGTCGTCATCTGCAAGGTAGGTATCAACAGTTGATGTGATAAGGTCTTCCATCATTTTCAGAATGCTCTCATGGAGGTCTTCGCCGTCAAGCACCTGTGAACGCTGTTTATAGATGATTTCACGCTGAGTATTCATAACGTCGTCGTAATTGAGAACGTTCTTTCTTATACTGAAGTTATTTCCTTCTACTTTCTTCTGTGAGGATTCAATAATCTTTGTAAGCATTTTGCTTTCAATAGGCATAGTTTCCTCAACGTTAAGGGTTTTCATCATATTTTCAAGACGGTCTCCGGCGAAAATACGCATGAGGTCGTCTTCAACGGAAAGGAAGAAACAGCTTTCACCGGGGTCACCTTGACGACCTGCACGACCTCTTAACTGGTTGTCGATACGTCGTGATTCATGTCTTTCAGTACCGAGAATATACAGACCGCCTGCCTCACGTACAGCAACGGCTTTTTCCTTTACTTCCGCATTGTACTTGTCGAAAAGTTCTTGATAGAGTTTTCTTGCCTTGATAACTTCCTCGTCGTCGGTATCAGCAAAACCTATAGCCTCTGTTATGAGTTCTTCGGGCATTTCACGCTTGCGGAGTTCTGCCCTTGCGAGAAATTCAGCATTACCGCCGAGCATAATATCAGTACCACGACCTGCCATATTAGTAGCGATTGTTACAGCACCGAATTTACCAGCCTGTGCTACGATTTCAGCTTCTTTTGCATGATGTTTAGCGTTGAGAACCTCGTGTTTTATGCCACGTCTTTTCAGCATAGCCGAGAGAAGTTCAGATTTTTCGATTGATACAGTACCCACGAGTATAGGCTGTCCTTTGTCGTGACACTTTATAATCTGCTCTATTATAGCGGAGTACTTGCCTTTTTCGGAGCTGTATATCTGGTCATTCTGGTCTATACGGATAACAGGCTTGTTGGTCGGGATTGATATAACGTCAAGCTTGTATATTTCTTTAAATTCATCTTCTTCTGTCATAGCAGTACCAGTCATACCGGAGAGTTTATTATACAGACGGAAGAAATTCTGGAAAGTAATAGTAGCAAGAGTTTTTGATTCGCTCTTAATCTTAACACCTTCTTTAGCCTCAATAGCTTGATGCAGACCGTCATTGAAACGTCTGCCCTCCATCATACGTCCGGTGAACTCGTCAACGATAACGATTTCGCCGTCTCTTACAACGTAGTCGATGTCATTTTTCATAACGCCGTTAGCCTTGATAGCCTGATTGATATGATGTAAAAGAGTAAGGTTTTCGGAATCCATGAGGTTATCAACATTGAATACCTGTTCAGCCTTTTTAACGCCACGCTGAGTGATAGTAGCGGTCTTGGCTTTTTCGTCAATGATGTAGTCGGCAGTTTCGTTGATAGTGTCTTGGTCTTCCTTGCTGTCCATTTCAACAACGGTTGTGGAAGTGAGAGTTTTTGCGAAACGGTCAACTATTGAGTATAGATTGGTGGACTTATCGCCCTTTCCGGAAATGATAAGCGGAGTACGGGCTTCATCAATGAGAATGGAGTCAACCTCATCGACGATAGCAAAGTTAGGTTTACGCTGTACACGTTCTTCCTTGTGGGTAACCATGTTGTCACGGAGATAGTCGAAACCGAGTTCATTGTTTGTAGCATAAGTAACGTCGCAGTTATATGCCGCACGTCTCTGGGAGTTATTGAGACCATGAAGAATACAGCCTACAGTAAGACCGAGCCAGCGGAGAACTTTTCCCATTTCTTCAGCCTGAGTTTTAGCGAGGTAGTCGTTTACAGTAACTACATGAACGCCGAGACCGGTAAGTGCGTTGAGATATGAGGCAACACAGGCAACGAGAGTTTTACCCTCACCGGTACGCATTTCGGCAATACGTCCTTGATGAAGAACTATTGCACCGATAATCTGAACAGGGTACGGCTTTTTTTCGAGTACACGCCATGCACCCTCACGGACAGTAGCGAGAGCCTCTGCCATCATGCTGTCAAGACTTTCGCCGGAAGCGAGCCTGTCCTTAAATTCCTGTGTTTTGCCTTTAAGTTCAGCGTCTGAAAGCTTTGAATATTCCTCTTCGAGTTCGAGGACTTTATCTTTAATAGGGACAATACGTTTCAGTTCTCTGTTTGAATAAGCGTTAGCACCGAATATGTTTTTAAATAAACCCATTTATTTACCGCCTTTACGAATTATTAAACCTGTATAAATACATATATTATATTTTACAACAAACAAAGCGGTTTGTCAATACCCGAATTAAAAAGCCTTGAATAAATTAAATAAAGAAAATATGTTCTTTTTACTTTACTGTTTATTCAGACTGTGGTATAATAGAAATACAGAAAATCAGCAAAGGAGTTTTATAAATGGAGCGTTTCATACTACATTCAAAGTATGCCCCCGCCGGCGACCAGCCACAAGCAATAGAAAAGCTTGTCAGAAACATTGAGGACGGAAAAAAAGAACAGATTTTATTAGGCGTGACGGGTTCGGGAAAGACTTTCACTATGGCTAATGTAATTGCACGTGTGAATAAACCTACTCTTGTGCTTGCACACAACAAGATACTTGCGGCACAGCTATGCTCTGAGTTTCGGGAATTTTTTCCGGAAAATGCCGTTGAGTATTTCGTTTCATATTATGACTATTATCAGCCGGAAGCGTATGTTCCCAGTACCGACAGCTATATAGAAAAAGACTCCTCGATAAATGACGAAATAGACAAGCTCCGGCACTCCGCAACCACTGCCCTTGCTGAACGCCGTGACGTTATAATAGTAGCGAGTGTTTCGTGTATATATTCACTTGGCAGTCCGGAGGAATATCGCTCTATGGTTGTTTCTATACGGCAGGGAACTGAAAAGTCACGTGAGCAGTTAATCAGCGAACTTGTAAAAATCCGCTATGAAAGAAACGATATAGCTTTTGAGAGAAATAAATTCCGTGTGCATGGCGACGTGGTTGAAATTTTTCCGGCACGTTCAAGTGATACCGCTGTCCGTGTGGAGTATTTCGGGGACGAGATAGACCGTATTTCTGAAATAAACGCACTCACCGGCGAGGTAAAGGCTGTTGTTTCACACACGGCGATATTTCCGGCATCTCACTATGTTGTAGGCGACGAAAAAATAGAATCCGCTCTTGAGGAAATAGACCGTGAACTTGCCGAGCGTATAGAGTACTTTACGGAAAACAACAAGCTGATAGAGGCACAGCGTATTGAACAGCGTACTCATTACGACATGGAAATGCTCCGTGAAGTAGGCTACTGCTCCGGCGTTGAAAACTATTCACGTGTGCTTGCCGGAAGACCAGCCGGAAGTACTCCGCTGACCTTGCTTGACCATTTCCCAGATGATTTTCTGCTGATAGTAGACGAAAGTCATGTTACGCTACCGCAGGTGCGTGCGATGTATGCCGGAGACAAGGCACGCAAAACAACTCTTGTTGATTATGGTTTCCGTCTGCCGAGTGCTTTTGATAACAGACCGCTTAATTTCGAGGAGTTCAATGCACATATAAATCAAGCTGTATACGTCAGTGCCACGCCGTCTAAACTGGAGCGTGAAAAGACCGATATTATAGTTGAGCAGGTTATAAGACCTACCGGACTTGTTGACCCCGAAATAATCGTAAAGCCTACTCTGAATCAGATAGACGACTTGTTTTCAGAAATAAATATACGTTCTGCCAAAAATGAGCGTGTACTTATTACAACGCTTACCAAGAAAATGGCTGAAGACCTTACAGATTATTACGACCGTCTCGGTGTTAAAGTCCGCTATCTGCACCACGATATTGACACTATTGAACGCATGGAAATTATAAAGGATTTGCGTAACGGCGTTTTTGATGTGCTTGTGGGAATAAATCTTCTCCGTGAGGGTCTGGATATTCCGGAAGTAAGCCTTGTGGCAATTCTTGACGCTGACAAGGAAGGCTTTCTGAGAAGTGAAACCTCGCTCATTCAGACTATAGGACGTACTGCAAGAAACAGTCACGGACAGGTTATTATGTACGCCGACGAGGTGACAGGCTCTATGGAGCGTGCCATACTCGAAACTAACCGCCGTCGTGCCTTACAGATAGCTTACAATCAGGAACACGGCATAGTGCCGGAAACTATAATAAAAGACGTTCGTGATGTTATTGAAATAACCTCAAAGAAAAAGCTTGAAAAGTCCGGCAGTAAAAAACTTTCTGCTAAGGAACGCAATAAACTTATTGAAAGACTTACCGTTGAAATGAAAAATGCCGCTAAGATGCTTGAATTTGAGCACGCTATGTATCTCCGTGACAGAATAAAAGAACTGAAAGGAAGTAAATGATTTATGAAGTATTCAGTAAAGAATATATGTGAAAGATTCAATAAAAAGGAAAAACTGAAATATATCTTTTTTTGGGGACACACTCCCTCGCCCGACGGCACTATTACTAAAACCTGTTTCAGTCAGTGGTTTAACTGCAACTTTATCATTGACGGCGTGCAATACCATACAGCCGAGCAGTATATGATGTCACAAAAGGCTCTACTTTTTGGCGACACTGAAATAAACAAGGAAATAATGTCAGCCAAACACCCTAAGCAGTTCAAGGATTTGGGACGGAGAATATCCGGATTCAATGAAAAAATCTGGAACGATAACAAGACAGATATTGTTATAAGGGGTAACTATGCTAAATTCTCACAGAATCCTAAACTGAAATATTTTCTGCTTGGCACGGGAAAACGCATTCTTGTTGAGGCAAGCCCATATGACAAGATATGGGGAATAGGTATGCAGGCAGACAGCAAGGGCGTTGAAAATCCGCTGAACTGGAACGGCGAAAACCTATTGGGATTCTGTCTCATGGAAGTAAGAGACATGATTTTGGAGGGCAAAGGCAATGACTGACAAGATTATTATAAAAGGTGCAAGAGCTAACAATCTCAAAAATATAGACCTCGAAATTCCCCGTGACAAGCTCGTTGTAATGACAGGTCTTTCCGGTTCGGGAAAGTCCTCACTTGCCTTTGATACTATATATGCCGACGGTCAGAGACGTTACGTTGAAAGTCTCTCGTCATATGCACGTATGTTTCTTGGACAAATGGAAAAACCCGACGTTGACAGCATAGAGGGACTTTCTCCGGCTATATCAATCGACCAGAAAACCACCTCAAAAAACCCACGTTCTACAGTAGGCACGGTTACGGAAATATACGACTATTTAAGGCTTTTATATGCAAGAACAGGTATTCCGCACTGCCCGATATGCAACAGGGAGATTTCACAGCAGAGCATTGACCAGATAGTAGACAGGATAATGTCACTGCCCGAAAAAACTAAAATACAACTGCTTGCTCCGATAGCACGTAACAGGAAAGGAACATTTCAGAAAGAGTTTGAGAATGCACGCAAGAGCGGTTATGTGCGTGTGAGGGCTGACGGCATTATTTACGACCTTAACGAAGAAATAAAGCTTGAAAAGAACAAAAAGCACAATATTGAAATAGTAGTTGACAGGCTTGTTATAAAGGATGGCATTGAATCACGATTGGCGGACAGCCTTGAAACTGTTTTCAGTTTGGGAGAGCTTGCACTTGTTGATGTTATCGGCGGTGAGGAAATGCTTTTTTCACAGAGCTATGCCTGTCCGGAGCATGATATAAGCATAGGCGAACTTGAGCCAGTAATGTTTTCTTTCAATAATCCTGTGGGAGCTTGTCCACACTGTACCGGACTTGGTATGTACCGCCATATAGACCCCGAAATAGTTATACCGGACAGGAGCGTTTCCATTCAGAACGGTGCAATAAAGGCTCACGGCTGGAACAGTCTTGACGAACACTCTATAGCCATGATGTACTATAAAGCTATTTCGGAAAAGTTCAATATACCGCTTGACGTTCCGGTAAAGAAACTGAAAAAAAGTCAGCTTGATATGTTTTTGTACGGAACTAAGGGCGAGAAGATTGAAATTGCACGTCCGGAATCAATAGGGGGCGGTACGTACAAATATGCTTTTGAGGGCGTAATAAATAACCTTGAAAGACGTTACAACAGCACAGACAGCGAATCCGCAAAGGCTGAACTCGAAAACTATATGAGTGATACAGAGTGTCCGGAGTGTCATGGAAAACGTCTCAAACCGGAGTATTTGGCGGTTACAGTAGGCGGAAAGAATATCAGCGAACTTACAGAAATGTCCGTAAGCGACTGCCTTGATTTCTTTGAAGACCTTAAACTTTCAGAGCAGAATATGCTCATAGGCGGACGTATTATAAAGGAAATAAAAGAACGTTTAGGATTTCTGAAAAGCGTTGGACTGGAATATTTAAGTCTTGCACGGTCTTCCGGCACTCTCTCCGGCGGTGAAAGCCAGCGTATACGCCTTGCCACACAGATAGGGTCTTCACTGGTGGGGGTGCTGTATATCCTTGATGAGCCAAGCATTGGTCTGCACCAGCGTGACAACGACAAACTCATTGCTACCCTTAAACGTCTCAGAGATTTAGGTAACACCCTCATAGTAGTGGAGCATGACGACGACACAATACTTTCCGCTGATTATGTGGTTGACATAGGAGTGGGAGCAGGTGTCAACGGCGGTGAGGTGGTCTATGCCGGAGACGTTGCAGGTCTGCTGAAATGCGAAAAATCCATTACCGGACAGTATCTCAGCGGAAAGAAAAAAATTGAAGTGCCGAAAAGCAGACGTGCCGGCAACGGTAAGTATTTAGTAGTGAAAGGTGCAAAGGAGCATAATTTAAAGAATATTGACGTGAAAATACCTCTCGGTAAACTGATATGCGTTACTGGCGTGTCGGGTTCGGGTAAGTCTTCACTTGTCAACGAAATAATCTATAAGCACCTCGCCGGAAAACTCAACCGTGCAAGGATAAAGTCCGGAAAATTCGACAGCATGGAAGGTCTTGAAAATCTCGATAAAGTAATATGCATAGACCAGTCGCCGATAGGCAGAACTCCACGCTCCAATCCGGCAACATATACCGGAGTGTTTACTGATATTCGTGAACTCTTTGCAAAGACTTCCGACGCTAAGGCTCACGGCTATAACAGCGGTCGTTTTTCTTTCAATATAAAGGGTGGTCGCTGTGAGGCTTGCGAGGGCGACGGAATTATTAAAATAGAAATGCACTTCCTGCCGGACGTTTACGTGCCGTGTGAGGTCTGCAACGGCAAACGCTATAACCGTGAAACCCTTGAAGTAAAATACAAGGGCAAGTCAATTCATGACGTTCTTGAAATGACAGTTGATGAGGGTGTGGAGTTTTTTGAACATATCCCAAAGATTTCACGTAAGCTAAAAACTTTGCAGGAAGTAGGTTTAGGCTATATAAAATTAGGACAGTCCGCTACTACTCTTTCGGGCGGTGAGGCACAGCGTGTGAAGCTTTCAACGGAACTTTCCAAACGCTCCACCGGAAAAACTATATATATCCTTGACGAACCAACAACGGGACTTCATACGGCTGATGTGCATATGCTGATAGACGTTTTGCAGAAACTCACTGAGCAGGGCAATACAGTGCTTGTCATTGAGCATAATCTTAACGTCATAAAGGTTGCCGACCATATCATAGATTTAGGTGCAGAGGGCGGTGACAAGGGCGGTACTGTTGTGGCACAGGGTACTCCGGAAGAAATCGCACAGTGTGAAAATTCCTATACAGGTCAGTACCTTAAACCCTACCTTGAATAGCAAAAAAGACGCATTATGCGTCTTTTTATTTTTTCAGAAACTTTTTTCTTATGTACCGAAATGTATAGTCTTCTCCTTTTTCGGCGAGCATTCTCAGCAGAATCTCTATTTTCCTCGATGTGTTTTTTTCAATCAGACGGTTTGTTTTTCCTCTCATGAAATATTCTAGAGGGCATGAATCATTGTAGTTTTTTCCGTTGTAGGTTTTTGAGGCAGAAAGGCGGTCACAGAACATCTCAACAATGTATTCGTCCGGCATGGGAACAGGTTCAAGACGGCGAGTTATCGGGCTGTAGTCTGTCCAGTACTCAAAGTGGTGGCGGTTTCTGCCCTTGTGATGAATCCACGCCTTTGAGTAGCCGTTGACTTCACGCTCACGCTCATTCGGACTGCGGTTGCCTTGAAAGTACATCACGCTGGGAATAAATTCAGTCGGTGAAAATTTCGAGAGGTCATGCGTAAGACCGTGACGGAAAATGCCGGCTTTGAAGCAGTGAATCATGACAAGATGACGGTGGTGCAGAACGGTTTTCAGATGACCGATAAAATTTTTAATAATCATGTTATTTTCCTCCTGAAAAGATATTCTGTATAATATTATATCATTCTGGAGATTAGAAATAAAGCGTTGAATTATTTTTACGTCGGAATGCACAAATATCACTGAAAAAAATACGCATAATGCACAAAAAATAACGCTCCGGTGAAAGAGCGTCATTGGTTACTGTTCGGGAATTTTTACGTCAATGTCTGTCATATATGGAAAGAAACCGTCACTGTAGCCTGTTTTGGTGTTGTTTTCGGCGGTAAATGGTGTGATTCCGGATTTTTCCCATGAGGCAGACGGGAAAAAATATTCATATTCTTTTGAAAAAGGGTCAGGGACAGGTATTTCATTTGTTCTGTTCATTTTATCATCTCCCGAAATTATTATTGACATATTCGAGAAATAATATTCATAGTAAAATTTTACAATTAGTTACTTGATTTTTTTGTGAAAATATGATAAAATAAATTATCTGAAAAAAGGAGGGATTTTTTTTGAACGATTTTGACGAAAATGACGAGTATTTCAGCAGTGAGGAAGTTCAGGAGCTTATGTCGGATATTGCCAATGAATTTATTGACGAAGCTCAAAATGAAAGCGAATTTATCACTCTGACAAATGAAGACGGCGAACCGGAAGAATTTCTTGTGCTTGGCATTGTTGAGTATGAGGAAAAGTTTTATATTGTTCTTCTGCCGACAGAGGAAGACGCTGACCATAACGTTATCCTTGAACTTGTTCCCGATGAGGAAAACGGCTGTAGCACTTTTGCACCAGTGCCGGAAGATATTCTACAGAATATTATGAATAAATTCATTGCTGAATACGGCGGAAATCAGTAGTAAACAGGATATGTTTTTTTGAACAGTTTTATCAGAAATGAAGAAATAAAAGGTGAATACAAAAAATATTTATACCTTGAAGATGAAGACGGAAACAAAGTCCGTTTTGAAATTCTTGACGTAGTTAAGTATGATGAGCGTTCTTTTATAATTGTGCAGTTTATCGAAGATGACGACGATGACAAGGAACTTTTACAGGTGGTCTTTGATGAATTTAAGAAACAATAAACTGAAATGTTTTATTTTCAGTAAACAGGAGGTATTTTTTATGAGCGATTTTATCGAAAATGAAGAAATGGAAGAAAACGAAAACTACATCACCCTTACCGACGACGACGGAAATGAAGTCTCTTTTGAGGTTATCGGAGAAGTTGAGTATCAAGAGCGTTACTTTGCCGTTTTACTGCCTTTTGACGAGGAAGACGACGGCGTTGTGATACTTGAAATCATGCCGTCCGATAACGAGGAAATGGGCGAGTTTCTTTCAATCGAAGACGAGGAACTTCTACAGAATGTCTTTGAAAAGTTCAAGTCTGAGTATGAGGGAAGATACGACTTTGAATAACAATAAAAGGACTGTTTTATTACAGTCCTTTTTTATGACATAAAAAATCCCCTGCTGGTTAGCACAACAGGGGATTGATATTTTTATTTAATTCTGATGAGTCACTATCAGTTATTTTTTAATCAAACACAGCCTTGAGCCTTCATAGCTTCAGCAACCTTGAGGAAGCCTGCAATGTTAGCACCAGCCATGTAGTTGCCTTCCATGCCGTATTCCTTAGCAGCCTCGTCGCAAGACTTGAAGATGCTTACCATGATGCCCTTAAGTTTAGCGTCAACTTCTTCAAATGTCCATGAAAGTCTTTCGCTGTTCTGGCTCATTTCGAGACCGGAAGTAGCAACACCACCAGCATTAGCAGCCTTAGCAGGTCCATAAAGAATGCCATTAGCAAGATATGTTTCGATAGCCTCAGGAGTTGAAGGCATATTAGCACCCTCAGAAACAACCTTACAGCCGTTGTTTACGAGAATCTGAGCAGATTCGCCGTTGATTTCGTTCTGTGTAGCACAAGGAAGTGCAATATCACACTTAACTTCCCAAATCTTTGAGCAACCCTCTGTGTAAGTAACGTTCTTGTGTGAAGTTCTTTCAGCGTATTCCTTGATACGTCCACGTTCAACTTCCTTAATCTGCTTAACGAGGTCGAGTTCAATTCCGTCTGGGTCGTAGATGTAGCCGTTGGAATCTGAGAGAGTAACAACCTTAGCACCGAGTTCTGTAGCCTTTTCTGTAGCGTAGATAGCAACGTTACCAGAACCGGAGATAACAACTGTCTTGCCCTCGAAGCTCATGCCGTTAGCCTTGAGCATTTCATCTGTGAAGTAACAGAGACCGTAACCTGTAGCCTCAGTTCTTGTGAGTGAACCGCCGTAAGTAAGACCCTTACCTGTGAGAACGCCGACAAATTCGTTTCTGATTCTCTTGTACTGACCGAACATATAGCCGATTTCACGTCCGCCTGTACCGATGTCACCAGCAGGAACGTCTGTATCAGCACCAATGTGCTTGCAGAGTTCTGTCATGAAGCTCTGGCAGAAACGCATGATTTCTCCGTCTGACTTGCCCTTAGGGTCGAAGTCAGAACCACCTTTACCGCCACCCATGGGGAGAGTTGTAAGGCTGTTCTTGAATACCTGTTCAAAACCAAGGAATTTGATAATTCCGAGATATACGGACGGGTGAAGTCTGATACCGCCCTTGTAAGGACCGATTGCAGAGTTAAACTGTACTCTGAAACCTCTGTTTACCTGTACCTTGCCGTTGTCGTCAACCCACGGTACACGGAACATAATCTGTCTCTCAGGCTCAACGATTCTCTCGAATACGCCTGCGTCGATTAAATCCTGTCTTTTTTCAGCAACCGGCTGGAGAGTTTCGAGAACTTCTGTTACAGCCTGAATGAATTCAGGTTCGCCGGGATTTCTTTTCTTGACTGTTTCTAATAAGTCGATGAGATACTGATTTTTTAACGCCATTGTTAAAAAACCTCCTTTAAAAAATTCTGCTTTCGCAGTTCTGAATAAATTATAGCATTATAAAAAAAAATTTGCAATAGTTTGGGAATAAAAAAATTCCGTAAAGATTACGATTTGTTAAAAATTAACAGATTTTATTCATAATCTTCGCGGATATTTGAGTTATTTGCCGATAAAATTGAGATATTCGCTTGCCAAATAAAGTGAACCGCATACAACAACTATGCCGTTATTTAAAAGTGCGTATTCCTCAGCCTTTGCGATAGCATCATTCAGAGAGTGATAAACTCCTGTGTGAGTGCCGACAGTGCGGGATATTTCAGCGAGTTTTTCAGACGGTACGGCATTAGGTGCAAAACCGTCCACAGTAAACATAACCTTTGAACAGCGTGCAATATAACGCACACACTCCGGATAGTCCTTTGAATCAATCATGCCCATGACTGCATAAATAGTCTTGTCCATGACAGAAAGAGCGTGATATAACTGATAAACACCGTCCGGATTATGTCCGCCGTCCACGATAACAGGTGGTTCGCCGTCAATGTACTGTATACGTGCCTTTACTTGAGTATTTTCTATGGATTTTTTTATATTTTCGTCTGATATTTCAAAACCCTTTTTTCTGAGGTATTCGCACGTCTCAATAGCTGTCACGGCATTCATGGGCTGATGAAATCCGAACATAGCCGGTTTATACTGGATTTCCTTGTAAGTGAATACATTGTCCTGTGCTGAAAAACAGGTTTTAAAGTCCTTGTTTTGAGGGGTGATAAATTCGGCGTTCTTTTCATTTGCGGTTTTTTCAACAAGATATTTTACATTATGTTTGTTGTCGAGGGAAAGAATAACAGCCGAACTCTCTTTTATTATTCCGGCTTTCTGGACGGCTATTTTTTCGACGGTATCGCCTAAAATATCGGTATGGTCAAGGGAGATTGATGTAATCACGGACAGCAACGGCGAGGGTATAACGTTTGTGCAGTCAAGAAGTCCGCCTATACCGCATTCCAGCACGACTATATCGCACTTTTCACTGACATACCAAAGAAAAGCCACAGCCATAGTTATTTCAAACTGCGAATAAGGTTTATCATCAATATTTTCTTTTATAATAGTGCAGATTTCGCAAAGTGAACCGTCGTCTATTTCGTTGCCGTTTATGCGGATTCTGTCGTTATACCGGAGTATAAACGGCGATGTAAACTGTCCGGTCTTATAGCCGGAATAAATAAGAGCGTTTGAGATGTACTCCACTGTAGAGCCTTTGCCGTTAGTTCCAGCGACGTGTACGAATTTAAGTTCTTTTTCGGGATTGCCAATAATACGCATTAAGTTTTCCGCACGTGAAAGGTCTGTTATTTTACCGCCGGACTTGCTGTATGAATTTATAAATTCCATGCATTCATTAAAATTCATAAGTTCCCCCTTAAAGATTCGTGTAGAAAATTCCTGTTGCAAGCTGTACGCCCACAGAAACAAGCGTTATCATCACCCAGCACGAAAGCCCTAAAATTATAGGTTTTTTGCCGTTTTTAATCAGTTTGACTATGTTTGTGTTCAGACCTATAGCACACATTGCCATAGCTATGAAGAACTTAGCAAGCCACTTTGCAAATTTTACAAAACTTTCGTTATAGAAATCAGTGAAAGAGGTTTCCGGCATTATTCCGACAACTGTTGTTATCACAGAGGCAAGTATGAAGAATATTATGAAAAACGGAAAAATTTTCTTGATTGAGAATTTGCCCGACTGTACGCCGGATTTTTTGGCTTTGCGAGTGCGGTATACGGCAAGTGCAAGGGTTATCGGAATAATTGCAAGGGTACGTGTTAGCTTTACGGTTACGGCAGACGAGAGAATACCGTCAACGCCATAAATGCCCTCAGCGGTTGAGGCAGTAGAGGTTACGGAAGACGTATCGTTTACGGCAGTACCGGCGAAAATAGCGAATCCCTCCGAGCCGAGACCTATAGCGTGTCCAAACTGTGGGAAAATCAAAGCTGCAAGTACGTTAAACAGAAATATAACTGAAATAGCCTGTGCAACATCCTCATCGTCAGCGTCGATTACCGGAGCAGTGGCGGCTATTGCAGAACCTCCGCATATCGACGAACCCACCCCGATAAGACAAGCTGTTTTTTTGTTTATTTTCAGTACTTTCATAAGCACAAAAGCCGTTATCAGCGATACGGAAATAGTCGAAATTATTACCGGCAGACTTTTACCGCCTACCTTTAAAATTGTGCTTAGATTAAGCGAAAAGCCAAGTATTATTACCGCCCATTGCAGAATCTTCTTTGATGTGAATTTTATGCCGTCTTTGAGGTTTTGGTTTGCGGAAAGTTCCGGCATTGCAAGGCTGATAATCATTCCTATGAGTATCGCAAAAACAGGAGCTCCTATTATTTCAAGCGAAAAAGAACCCATATTTATAGTAGCAAGGAATGAGGAAAGTCCGGCTATTGCAATGCAGAGAACTATTCCCAGTGAATTTTTTTTAATCCAGTTCATAAAATTTTCCTTGTCTTATATTAATATTCGTAATCTATGCAGGCACGGTCTGTTTTTATAGTGCCGATGAACTTACCGAAAGCGACGTGAGCAGGGTGTACTTGATAGGCGTTGAGGTCTTCAATAGTTTCAAAGTCGCAGAGGAGCGAGATTGTATAGTTGGACTGGTCTGCTTCCTTTGAGTTGATGACAATTTCACCCTTTTTGAGTTCCTTGACGTTTGCGATAACGTCGTTGAAACGCTCCTTAGCTTCTAAAGCGTTTTCATAAACTGACTTGTCAGTTTCCTTTAATTTGAACATTACAATATGTTTAATCATGATAAATTTCTCCTTTTTTATTTTAGTTTTCTGCCTTTCTGACATCTACTTTTTTAACATCAGCTTTTTTTATCTCCATAAAGACAATGCCCAGTGAATACGGGTTTTCGTTGGTAAAGCTGGATTCAAGGGTATGAATGACTGAGGCAGTTGATTCATTGCTGAATCTGTAATCGCCGAATATATCAAAGTTTAATTTCAGTGGATTTTCTACTTCTGTCCATACCAATTCGCCGTACATACAGCTCATTTTTTCTATTTTTGTTATTCCGGTAAAACTCTGTACAATTCCGTTGGAAAAACCTACAGTAATGTTATATGCCATATTATCACCTCACTTTAAAGTCATTCTGTATTTTTTGCATTTGAAAGTATGGCTGTTGTCAAGTTTTGAGTATTGAGAATATCCCTCAAAGACAAGACCGCACTTTTCAATTACTCTGCCGGAAGACGTGTTTTCTATGGCGTGTTCAGCGACAAACTCACGGGCGTTATTTTCGGAATAAGCATATTCTATCATGCGTTTTGCGGATTCTGTCGCATAGCCCATGCCCCAGCAGTCAGACCGCAGATTATAGCCGAAACTCCACACATTTTCGTCCTTCCTTAATCTGATACCGCCCGAACCGATAAGCTTGTTGTCTGATTTCCGGACAAATCCCCATGTGTATTCATTTTCAAGGCTTGCAAGGGAATAGAGCCATTCCCTTGTAACCTCGATATTTTCATGACATGGATAAATCATATATTCCGCAACACGACTGTCTCCAGTCCACTCAAATACGGCTTTGGCATCGTTCATGGTTAGCGGTCTTAAAATCAAGCGTTCAGTCTCGATAACCGGAGTTATAAATATACTCATAGTATCACCTGTTTACGATATTATAGCTTTCGTCAATGATATTGCATAATATCTGAAAGTCAATATTATCATCAAGGATAATAGAAATCCATAGTTTTTTGTTCATGTGGTATGCCGGAAAGGCTTTACCTTCAGCAAGCAGACACTCTCTTGTGAGAGGTTCGCACTTGATATTTATTATATCTGTGAATCCTTCTGCACCGGAAATCAGCACAGATTTCTTAACCCTCATCACTAAAGCATACCACTTTTTGTTTTTTGAGTTTCTGAGAATAAATGCGTCGGGGGTTTTCAGCCACAGATATTCAGGGTCTGTGGCGTACTTTTCCCTTGCGTATGATATTATCTTATCACGCATTATTTCTTGAAAGTCTCTATAGACTGATTGATTTTTGCCATTTTTTCCTCTGCCTTTGCGAGTTTAGCCTTTTCAGCCTCAATGAGTTTTTCGGGGGCTTTTGCGATAAATCCTTGATTATTGAGTTTTCCGCTGAGGAAGTCAATATCTTTCTGTACTTTAGCCTTTTCCTTTTCGAGACGTGCTATTTCCTTTTCCTTGTCAACGAGTTCGTCCATAGGAATGAAAATTCTTGCTGAATCCGTAACGGCATTAGCTGAATCGGGAATATCGAACTTTTCGCCTGTCTCAACGGAAGAAGCAGAAGCGAGTTTTTCAAAGAACAAAGCACACGATTTAAATAACTCCGGTTCTGCTGTCTCAATGAAAAGTTTAGCCTTTACTGACGGCGGAACATTCATCTCACTGCGTGTGTTTCTTACTGCTTTAATAGCGGAAATCACCTTTTCAAAGGATTTTTCTTCTGCTGAATAGTCAATAGTTTCATCGTAAACCGGATAGCTTTCAAGGATAATCATTGACTTTTCATTAGTGAGAACCTGCCATATTTCTTCAGTAATGAAAGGCATGAAAGGGTGGAGCAGTTTAAGCATACCCTGCATAGCCCATACAAGTACGGACTGTGCCTTTGCCATAGTCTCACCGCCAGCCTGAATGCGTGGTTTAGTGAGTTCGATGTACCAGTCACAGAAAACGTCCCATATAAAGTCATAGAGTTTCTGAGAGGCAACACCTAACTCGAACTTGTCGAGGTTTTCATTTACTTCCTTTGCAAGATTGTTGAATTTATTTACAAGCCACTTGTCTTCAAGTTCGAGGTCTTTGGGCAGTCCTGTAAACTCAAAGTCTTCCGGAAGATTCATCATTATAAAGCGTGAGGCGTTCCAGAGTTTGTTAGCAAAGTTACGTGCGGATTTAACCTTTTCGTCGATATAACGCATATCGTTTCCGGGAGAGTTGCCGGTAGCAAGCATAAAGCGGAGAGCGTCAGCACCGTATTCGTTGATTACTTCGAGGGGGTCAATGCCGTTGCCGAGAGATTTGGACATCTTGCGACCCTGTGAATCACGTACAAGTCCATGAATCAGAACAGTATCGAAAGGCACTTTGCCCATATTTTCAAGTCCGCTGAACATCATTCTTATTACCCAGAAGAAAATGATGTCATAGCCTGTTACGAGAGTATTTGTCGGATAGAAGTAGTCTAAATCCTCTGTCTTTTCGGGGAAGCCGAGAGTTGAAAAGGGCCACAGTGCAGAGCTGAACCATGTGTCGAGAGTGTCGGGGTCTTGTCTCATGGGCTTGTTGCACTTAGGACAGTTGCATGAATCCTCTTTGGTTACTACCATTTCACCGCATTCGTCACAGTAGAAAGCCGGTATCTGATGTCCCCACCAAATCTGACGGGATATGCACCAGTCACGGATATTTTCAAGCCAGTGGAAATATATTTTATCGAATCTTTCCGGCACGAACTTTGTAGCACCGTTCTTTACAGCGTCGATAGCCGGCTGTGCAAGGGGTTTCATTTTTACAAACCATTGTGTTGAGACTTTCGGCTCTACAGTAGTACCGCAACGGTAGCAAGTGCCGACATTATGACTGTAGTCTTCAATCTCAACCAATGCACCCTCTTTTTCGAGGTCTGCAACGATAGCTTTTCTTGCTTCGTATCTGTCCATGCCAGCGTATGCCGGATAGTCATCGGTAATGGTCGCATCGTCGTTCATTACATTGATGACAGGGAGATTATGTCTCAGACCTACTTCAAAGTCGTTGGGGTCGTGTGCCGGAGTGATTTTAACAACGCCTGTACCGAAATCCATTTCAACGTAATCGTCTGCCACTATAGGTATTTCCCTGTGGACGATAGGCAGAATTACAGTCTTGCCTACTAAATCCTTATAGCGTTCGTCGTTGGGGTTTACGGCAACCGCTGTATCTCCTAAAAGAGTTTCCGGACGTGTTGTAGCTAATTCAAGATACTGGTCTGTGTCTTTTATTTGATAGCGGATATGCCAGAAATTCCCTGCCTGCTCCTCAAATGTAACCTCAGCGTCTGAAAGTGATGTCTTGCATTTCGGACACCAGTTGATAATCCTCTCGCCACGATATATGAGACCTTTGTTATAATACTTGACGAACACTTCCTTTACAGCTTTAGAACAGCCCTCGTCCATAGTGAAACGCTCTCTTGACCAGTCGCATGAAGAACCGAGTTTTTTTAACTGTTCAACGATACGTCCGCCGTATTGTTTTTTCCATTCCCATGCACGCTCCATGAAGCCGTCACGTCCGAGGTCTTCCTTTGTAACGCCCTCTTTGCGCATAGCCTCAACGATTTTTGCCTCAGTAGCGATAGCAGCGTGGTCTGTACCGGGTAGCCACAATGCAGAATAACCGCACATTCTTTTCCAGCGTATGAGAATATCCTGTAAAGTCTCGTCGAGAGCGTGACCCATGTGTAGCTGTCCGGTAATGTTCGGCGGAGGGATTACTATAGTATAGGGTGTTTTTTTCGGGTCGGCTTCTGCACGGAAACAGCCCTTGTCGTTCCATGCCTTGTAGATTCTGTCCTCAAAATCCTTAGGACTGTAGGCTTTTGCAAGTTCTTTTGCCATTGGTTAAACTCCTTTTTTATAAATTTTCTTGTAACAACAGAAAAGCCCCGAACCTTTTACGGCTCAGGGCGAATAATAACTATCCGTGTTACCACCTGCATTCAAGGGGGGAAAAATCCTCTTGCACTCTGTTCCCTGTAACGTGGGAAAAATCCGTCGGCACTTACTGAATAAAAAATCCGTTCACTGCCGAAGCTCAGGAACTACTTCAGAACAGCACTTCATACCGCCTTGCACCGTCCGGCGACTCTCTGCAAATCCGCAACCGCTCCTACTTCTTTCCGTCACAGCTTTTAAAATATAAGTAAATAATATCATATTCGTTTTGTTTTGTCAACAGTTTTGAGGGAAATTTTTTATATGTTTGTGTTTTCACTGTCGCACCAACCGCAAAGGTCGCACATTAAAAAAGTTCTTTTTATGCCATGTATTTCAGCAGGATAAAGACTAAGTTCATTGGATTTGCAGTTGGGACAGTCTGTGCCGGATTTAATAGTTATCATTTCACGCATAATATCGCTGATAATCATTAAAACAATCCATCGGTTGTTATTCATGTGCATTTTTTTAAGACGGTCGTATTCTTTTTCAAGGCATATATCGGGATTTTCTATGACATATTCATTAATGTCAAGATTAAGCAGAAAATTCAAATCATTGCTTTTAATCATTTCGTCCGTAAAGAGCTTTATGCGTTTTTCAGTCCACTGTACTATTGCGTAGTAATAAGTCTTGTAATCTGTCAGATTGTTTTTGTCAGATACCATTTCAAGAAAGCTGTCCCATAGTTTCATGTACTGAATTTCCTTTCTTTTTTATCATGGCAAATGCAATAATGCTTACTATAATATATCCGGCTATGGAAATTATGGAAGATTCAATGCCGAAATCACCGCCTGTTATAATCCTGTTATCTGAATCAAGCACAAAACTGAAAACTGATAAATCATCAGTTTTAGTGCCTATGTGCATAATTCCTATTGTTGACATATTCCACACGGCATGGACAAGAGCATTGTTCCAGAAATTATTTTCGTTCAGCATGATAAGCGAAAACATTATACCTACAGCAGTTCCGGCGATAATAAGCTGTACGGCACTTATAATATCAAGTTTTCCGTTTGCGAGGTGTGCCACTCCGAAAAGCACTGACGGCACAATGACAGCGGATTTTATGTTATAATTCTTCCGGATTATTCCCATTATCAGTCCACGGAATACCATTTCCTCGACTATTCCTCCGGCTATGCTGTAAAGGCATATACCAGTTACGGCGGTATTGAGTTTATTGGATTCAAGGGTATGCCATTCTCCGCCGGTAAGGATTAGTGCAGTATCAACAACAAGCGGAAGTCCCACAGCTAAAATTATCCATACGGGATTCATCCTGAATTTTTTTATTCCCATTTCTGATAGTTCTGTTTTTAGTAATTTTTTACAGAATAATTTAATTCCTAAGTACGCAAGCACCGGATAAAGTACTGAGGCTATTATTCCGCCGATAAGTTCCGGCATAAGTTCGCCTATGCCCACGCCTATAAGCTGTGCAATTACAAGAATGACCATTCCGGCGAGGCATACGGCAATGGTTTTAAAAAATTTATTCATTATGTTCCTCTTTTCATTAAGTTTTTTTACTGTTGGAATTATTATATTGTATTTTCACGGTAAAGTCAACAAAATACTTGAATTTTTTATATCAATGTTTTGAAAAAACATCGTTGACATGGTGGTAAATTTGTGATAGAATAGATAATGGCATAAATTCGAGAGCAGGGTCTTGACAGCTATGATATAATATTTATTTGGGGAATACCGTACATAAAACAAAACAGCAGGCTTTTTCTGCACAGTCAGACTTTTCCCATACCACTAAAAAAATTGTAGGAGACTTTTTATGAATAATAATTCTTTTTACAAGCAAAAAAAATCTGCGATGAAAAAATACTTCAGCCGTATGAATCCAAATCAGCAGGAAGCCGTGTTTACTGTAAAAGGTCCGGTGCTTGTCCTTGCCGGAGCAGGAAGCGGTAAGACTACTGTTATTGTGAACCGTATCGCAAATATGATTAAATTCGGAAACGCCTATGCCGACGAAACAGGCGACGCACGCCCGAATGATATTGAATTTCTTAAGGACTATGCAGACGGCGAATACGATGACGACCCCGACGCTGTACTTGACGTACAGGACATAATAGCCGTCGATACTGTAAAGCCATGGAATATATTAGCAATTACCTTTACTAATAAGGCTGCTAACGAACTCCGTGAAAGGCTATGTGCCATGCTCGGCGACGACGGTCACAAGATAAACGCCTCTACTTTCCATTCGGCTTGCGTTAGGATTCTCAGAACAGAAATAGAAACACTCGGCTACGGCAGGGATTTCACCATATACGATTCCGACGACAGCAAGAGACTGCTGACCACTATTATCCGTGATGAAATGGATATTTCCGAAAAGGTCTTTGCGGTCAGCTCCGTGCAGAGCGAAATAAGCTCGGCAAAAAACAGAATGATTTCACCGGAGCGTATGCACGTAACTGCCGGACAGGATTACAGAAAAAAAATAATCTCACGTGTGTACAGCACATATCAAGAACGGCTTAAACAGGCAAATGCCCTTGACTTTGATGATATTCTTGTGCTTACTGTTGAGATTTTTGAAAAATATCCGGAGATTCTTAAAAAATATCAGGAGCGTTTCAAGTATATAATGGTTGACGAATATCAGGATACTAACCATGTACAGTTTAGACTTGTTTCACTGCTTGCCGGAGAAGAACAGAATATATGCGTTGTGGGCGACGACGACCAGAGTATATATAGTTTTCGTGGTGCTGATATAAGCAATATACTTGACTTTGAAAAGCATTTCAGCGGTGCTAAGGTTATACGTCTTGAACAGAATTACCGTTCCACACAGACTATACTTGATGCAGCCAATTCCGTGATAAGCCACAACAACGGCAGAAAAGTCAAGACCTTATGGACAGACGGCATTAAAGGCTCTAAAGTCTACTGGTACAAGTCTTTTGACGAAAACGACGAGGCAAGGTTTATTGCACGTACTGTCAAGGAAAAATATGAAAAAACAGGTAAGTATTCTGATAATGCAGTGCTTTACAGAATGAATGCACAGTCCAACTCAATTGAAAAAGCATTTGTGAGTGCCAACATTCCTTATAGAGTATACGGCGGTATGCGTTTCTATGACCGCAAGGAAATAAGAGACATCATAGCATATATGGCTTTTATAAATAACCCGTATGATATGTTGCGTTTCAAGAGAATAATAAACGAGCCTAAGAGAAGCATAGGCGACGCTACTATTGCACTCATAGAGGATATAAGCCGTGACCTTAATATTTCGCCTTTCGGGGTAATGAAAAACTGTGAAGAATACACTCCGCTTGCCAAGAAAACTGCTGTGCTTAAAAGCGTTGCCGGAATGTTTGAGACCCTTATAGAAAAGTCCTATACACTACCGCTTGACGAGTTTTATGACTTCATGCTTGAAAAGACAGGCTACCTTGAATACGTTCAGACTTTGGAAAATGCCGATACAAAAATTGAATACATACAGGAAATGCGGTCGTCGGTGGTGCAGTATATGCATACAGCTCCTTGTCCTACTCTAAGCGGATTCCTTGAGGATATTGTACTTTACACAGAGGCAGACCGTGACGACAATTCAGAAGATAAGGTTACACTTATGACTGTCCATTCAGCTAAAGGTCTTGAATATGAAAACGTCTTTGTTATAGGCATGGAAGAAGGCATTTTTCCAAGTTCACGCTCTTTCGACAATGGCGAGGATTTGGAAGAAGAACGCCGTCTCGCATACGTCGCTATAACACGTGCAAAGAATAATCTTTATCTTACAAGTGCCTCACAGAGAATGCTTTTCGGTCAGACCCACAGAAATATTACATCACGTTTTATGCGTGAAATCGGCAGTGAACTTATTGAAAAGCACGACAACGCCGTTGTTATGCGTAATAAGACGGAAGCAAACGATAATCCGGTGACAGCCGTCTATTCCTCAACGCTACAGCAACAGCTTGCAAGAAACAAAATGCATTCAGTTTCTTCAACCTCAAACGCCACATACTCGGCAGGTGAAAGAGTACAGCATAATGTTTTCGGAGCAGGCACGGTTATTTCCTCAACGCCTATGGGTAACGACGCAATGCTTGAAATAGCCTTTGACAGCGTGGGAACTAAAAGAATTATGGCTAATCTTGCCAGACTTAAAAAGATTTGATAATAAAGTAAGGAGAAAATTTTATGAGAAAAACCAAAATTGTCTGTACAATCGGTCCGGCTACCGACGATAAAAATATCATGCGTGAGCTTATGCTTGCCGGCATGAACGTTGCACGTTTCAACTTCTCGCACGGTGAGTATGAAACACATGAAAAGCGTTTGCGTATGGTTGAAAAGCTCCGCAAGGAACTTGATTTACCGATTGCAACACTTCTTGATACAAAAGGTCCTGAAATACGTCTCGGAAAATTTGTAGACGACAAGCCCGTTGAAATCTATGACGGCGATATTTACACTCTTACTACTGAAGATATTCTTTGTGATAATCAGCGTGGAAGTATAAGTTTCAAGAAACTCCCCCGTGACGTAAGCATAGGTACACGCATACTCATCAACGACGGTGTTATTGAACTCCTCGCCGAAAAGGTCACAAAAAGTGAAATAACCTGCCGTGTTATTCATGGTGGTACTCTCTCAAACAACAAGGGCATAAACGTACCGGGAGTAAAGCTCTCCATGCCTTACCTCAGCGAGAGCGACATGAATGACCTTGAATTTGGTGCAAAAATGGGATTCGACTTTATAGCAGCAAGTTTTGTACGCACCGCCGCTGACATAAACTATTTAAGAAAGTTCACGCATAGTCTTGGCTGGTTTGACGTGCGTATAATCGCTAAAATCGAGAATGCAGAGGGCGTTGAAAACATAGATGAAATCCTTGAGGCTGCCGACGGCATAATGGTTGCACGTGGCGATATGGGCGTTGAGATACCTTTTGAACGCATTCCGGCTATACAGAAAGAACTTATCCATAAGGGCTATAATGCCGGTAAACAGGTTATCACGGCTACACAGATGCTTGAATCCATGATAACTAATCCACGTCCTACACGTGCAGAGATTACAGACGTTGCCAATGCTATATATGACGGCACAAGTGCTATAATGCTTTCCGGCGAAACAGCCGCCGGTGCATATCCGGTTGAGGTAGTAAAGACTATGGCTTTAATCGCTGAAACTACTGAAAACAATATCGATTATAAGGGTGAGTTTTCGGCACGCCGTACAGAACCAAACAGCAATATCGCTGAGGCTATCGCACACGCTGTAGTTACTACCGCCCACGACCTTAACGCACGTGCTATTATTACGGTATCGCTCGGCGGAGGTACAGCAAGGCTTATCTCAAAGTACCGTCCACTGTGTCCGATTATATGCTGTACTACTGGTGAAGTAGCACAGAGACAGATGAATATGAGCTGGGGAGTTATTCCGCTTATAGTCGAGGAAAAGACAAGCACCGACGAACTATTTTCAACGGCTGTCGAGACGGCAGAAGCACACGGTCTTGTACAGGACGGCGATGTTGTAGCCATTACTGCCGGAGTACCTATAGGAGTTTCCGGCACTACCAACATGATGAGAATTGTAAAAATAGGCAAATAATATATAAAAAAGTCCCCTCTGCTGTGAGGGGATTTTTTCAGTTATAATTGACAGTAATAGTCTGCCATAATTCGCCGTAGTACGAAAATCTTTTCTGAATGACTTTCTTTTCGGTCTGCTCTATGGCGAGACGGATTATTTTTTCAAAGTTTTCGGCTTTTTTGTATGAGTATACCGTTACCGGAGACTGCCAGTTATTGTCCCATATTATGCGACACTGAAAGTCCCATGATAGAATCATGCGTCAAGCCATGTTTCAGAGTATTTTACTTCTCCGGAAAATGTGAATCTTTCCCAGAATCCGTCACTGAGTTTATCGTATTTCATACAATTTCAGATATTTTATTTATGATATTATCCATAAATTCAATAATACTTTCAATAGTTTCCCATTTATCATCAATGATGTTCTTGTAATTATCAAGAATATTTTTGTAGCAGTCAATAATATCCATTTTATATCCTATCATATTTTCCGGTATTCCAGCACTTTCAACATTACCTTTGATGTCATTAATTTCGGACTGCATTTCCTCAAAAGAATTATAATTAATAGCTTGCAGATTATATATTTTTATTAAATAGTTTGTTACTAAATTTAATCCATTTATTTTCGTATCATATGTATTGCCTAACTGTAACATCACTTGAGGTACATTAACATTCTTTTTACCTAAGAGAAGCTCCTCAATATATTTAAGAATATCATCAGTAAAATATTCATTTTGTAAAGAACCGTTTTCCATATATTGTTCAAGGCATTCTTTTTGCTGTTTGATGTTTTCTTTAATATCAGTAAGTTCTTTTTTTATTGTTCTTATATCCACGTTAGTCCTCCTTTCATTTATTGTAGCTTTTTAAATTTTCCAGATTTTCAGATAAACTATTTAAATTCTCTGTTAAACTTGAAAGAATATAAAGTTGAGTATTGATTTCTTCAAGCTCTAAGGATATATTTTCAATACTTTCTCTTCCATGGTCTGTAAGATAATTCTGACGGTCATCATCTCCGTCTGTAAGGCTCTCTATATTTTTGGGAATGTCATTTAGAATATCACACAAAAGATTAACATTTTTCAACTGTTTATCAATTATTTTCCAACAATCTTTAGACATACCGTTTACTGACATAAAAATTCCTCCTTTCTGTATTTTTCGTGCTGATAAGTCTGGTATTTGATTTTTAAATATAAATCATAATACACCACTATATTAATAATACTACATTTACTTAATATTGTCAATGCAAAATATTATATTTTAAATTTATAATTATTTATATTTCTATAATGTATTTTTCAAAGGCATTTACAACTTTAGTCTGCCCGACCGTCTGAATGCGTGTGAAATTTCCGTAAGTCTTATGTACGTGACCGTGTACGAAAAATGCCGGCTGATACTTTTCGATAAGGGCGTTGAAGCACTCAAAACCTCTATGTGTTAGGTCGTCCATATCGTTGAGATTTCGGGCAGGGGAGTGGGTCAGCAGAATATCAAAGCCCTTGTTTTTCAGCAGACCTAAACGGCGTTTTCTGATACGGCTTTTCATTTCCTTTTCAGTGTACTGGAAGTGACCGTTGCCGTAACGCATTGAACCGCCTAACCCGAAAATCCGTAATCCGTTGTAATTGATTATTCTGTCATCAACACATATGCAGCCGTCGGGGGCTTTTTTAAGATAGCCGTCGTCGTGGTTGCCGTGTACGTAAAGAACATCTACATTTGCCATAGTGGCAAGAAATGAAAGATATTCGGCGTTTAGGTCACCGCAAGAGAGTATTAAATCTATGCCGTCTGTTTTGGACTTGTCCCAGAAGTCCCACAATGAACGGCTTTCCTCGTCGGCGATTACAAGTATTTTCATTTAAATTTACGGCAGTATAGTCCGACCTCTGTAGGTCTGATAGGAATGCCGTTTACCTCCTTTTGTGATATATCGTGCTTTAGTCCATTGCAAAGATATGGGATTTTTTCATTGTCTGTACTACATATATCTATATTGGGATATTCCTTGAGAAGTAATTTCTTGTTTTAACGTGTCCGATTTTTCCAGAGTTATTTTCATTTTTTACGCTTAAAATTTTACATACTATCTTAACTTTTCAAATTTCTTGACACTTGTTTATTAACTCACCTCTTAGTGAGGTGTACGAACGTATACAGGGGGAGTTGAAAGAATGAATCCGGCTATATCTTCCGGAGAATAGGCTATGAAGTCCGCACCTGCGGTAGTGAGTTCCTCAACGCCACGGAATCCCCACGCACAGCCTATTGAACGTATTCCGGCATTTTTAGCGGTCTGAATATCAACGTTGCTGTCGCCAATCATGAAAATATTTTCCTCGTCCGGAAGTCCAGAAATAATTTCGTTGATAATAGCAGTGTCGGGTTTTTTGTGACGTTCCGCACAACCGCCCAGTACTTTTATAAAATTAAATTCCGGAAGTAATTTATTTACAATCTTACGTGCGAAATCCTGTGGCTTGTTTGTCGCAACCGCAAGAATGACATTATTTTCTTTGAGAGTTTCAAGAGTTTTTTTCATGCCGGAATAGAGTGCCGTTTTGTCAAGGAAATGTTTTCCGTAATAATCGCTGAAAATTTCAAGGAGCTTTTCGATGTCGTCTTTTTTGTCGTCCGGCAAGGCACGGTAACATAATTTCTGTACGCCGTTACCGACAAACTGCTTGTAACTTTCATACGGGTGGACAGGGTAGCCGAGTTGTTCAAGGGCGTAATTAGTAGCGTCTGCGAGGTCGTAAAGAGTATCGGCAAGAGTGCCGTCGAGGTCGAAAATTGCAATCATTTAAATCCCTCCTTTACAGAATACACATACAGTCGCCGAAACTGAAAAACCTGTACTTTTCGTCAACGGCTATCTTGTAAGCGTTCATTGTGTTTTCATAGCCCATGAATGCCGAGACAAGCATAATTAGAGTACTTTCGGGCAGGTGGAAATTAGTAATAAGCCCATCAATGCACTTGAATTTATACGACGGATAAATGAAAATATCGGTGTAGCCCTCGTGTGCGGAAATCTCATTGTAGAAAGTAGCCACACTTTCGAGGGTACGGCAAGCGGTAGTACCTACAGCTATGACACGTCCGCCGTTGGCTTTAGTCTCGTTTATAAGGTCGGCGGTTTCCTGTGGTAAATAGTAATGTTCGCTGTGCATTTTGTGATTAAGGACGTTGTCTTCTTTTACCGGACGGAAAGTACCCAGTCCGACGTGCAGTGTAACAAAAGCGGTCTTTATGCCTTTTTCGTAGAGTTCGTCAAGCATTTCCGGCGTGAAGTGCAGTCCGGCTGTGGGGGCTGCCGCTGAACCGAGTTCACGGGAATATACAGTCTGATAACGTTCTTTGTTTTCGAGTTTTGCGGTGATATACGGCGGTAACGGCATTTGTCCGACATCTTCCAGTGCTGTGAAGAAATTCCCCTCGCACTCGAATTGGACTATTCTGTTTCCGTCATCTTTGGCTTCAATGACTTCCGCAATAAGTCTGCCGTCGCCGAAAGAGAATTTAACGCCTTTTTTAGCCTTTTTAGCCGGACGGCAGATTATCTCCCATAGCTTGTCGCCTTTTTGTTCGAGTAATAAAAACTCTATAAAAGTATGGTTTTCTATTTTTTCGCCGTAAAGACGTGCCGGAATAACTCGTGAATCGTTCATGACGAGCAAATCACCCTTTTTCAAGTGACTGCATAAATTATAGAAATGTTCATGCTCAACCGCACCTGTCTGACGGTTAACGCACATCATGCGAGAAGCGTTGCGTGGCTCAACCGGAGTCTGTGCTATAAGTTCCTCCGGTAAATCGTAGTAAAAATCGGATTTTAAAAGTTCCATGTCATAAAATCTCCCTTTTTCATATTTATTTGTTTATAAGTTCCGGAATAAGAAAATCACGGAGGGCAGAAAGATGCTGATTTTCTTTTATGTTATTTTCATGTTTATTCATTAAAGCAGTTATATTATTTTCGTATTTTATAAGAATCTGTAAATCCGGAATAATTATATTTACTTTATTCATATCACCTTGTGTAATCAAAGGCTGAGTTGACCCTCTATTAAGAATGCTGTAATCAATTTGTTTCAATAATTGATATACGTATTCATAATAATCAGTTTTTATAACTAATGTATTGTCTGAAGTCCAGCACGGACAATTAAATCTTTGAATTATTCCATGAGTTCCGACACGTCCGATTACAAGTATTTTTTCGTTATGATTATAATTATTTGTAAATCCCATTACAGACGTTGCCCCTACAATTTGTATATTTGCTGTTTCAGTTTTTTCAGTCTGTTTTAATGGTGGTCTTTTTCCGCTTTGAATTTCTGCAATTTCTGATAAAATACCTATACGCCAATCTTCTGGCATGATATTGCCGAAAGGCTCAAAATCAACAAACCATGACTTAAAAATCGCCTGTGCCTGTTCTTCAAGATTCTTGTTAATGCGTTTTTTTAAATCAATTCTTTCTGTTATGATTTTGTATATATCAATAATTTTCTGTTGTTTTTCAATATCCGGAACAGGCAACTCAACATCACACATCTGTTGCCAGTCAAATATTTCCCTTACACTGCCATGTGATTTAAAGCGTGCATATCTGTCAAATTCAGGCCGCATAAACCATAACATAAGATATTCAGGCAATAATTTTTTATTGTCAGTAATTTCAAAAACAGTATAGGCATTTGAAATGATACATTCTTTTTCTTTAAGCAATGCAACTGAAATTTTATCGCCGTTTCTTGATGTGACAGGACAATATGCAAACTGTCCATGACAGACAATTTTATAATTTGAAAAATCTGTGCCAACAGTATTGGCGATAGATTCTATAAATGTTTTGTTTATACTTACACCAAGCAATCGGCTGACGGCAAGATTTTTATTTCTTATGTCAATGATTTTAATATATTTTCCGAGTTTATGTTTTGTGTTCATAGATATTGTCAGTCCATATTGTAGCGTGGTGCGGTTTCGGGATTGCGATATTCGTGCTTTTCGTAGTAGCCGATAAGTTTACCGCTGTCGTCACGCAGAGCAATCATATATACGTCTTTGTTTTCCTTTTCGCTGTGGAATGTGAAAACCCTGTTATTATCCTTGCTTTCCTCAAACCACGCTATTACCATGCGTATAATACTGTTGGATTCCTCATTGTGACAGGCAAGCAGTGAGTGACCTATTAAATTTGCACCGCCTCTTTTGGCGTATCTCTCAACGGCTGTCGGATTCATGTATATGATAGTGTGATTTATGTCGCATAAAACAATAGCAGTGTTGTCAGCGTCGAGTACGCTCTTGAAAAAAACTGAAAGTTCCATAAAAAAATCCCCCTTGTGTTTGGCTTATATTCTTGTTGCGAGAAGTTCAGAGTACTTGTTTCTGAACTGTTCAAATTTATCATTGTCGATAGCCTCACGGATTTTTTCCGTAAGGGTATTATAGAAGTAAAGATTATGCTGTACGGCAAGTCTTCCGGCGAGCTGTTCATTAGCCTTGAAAAGATGACGTATATAGGCACGTGAGAAGTTACGGCAGGTCGGACAGTCGCACTGCTCATCAACTGGTCGTGGGTCTGTCTCATAGCATTTGTTGCCTAAGTGCATTATACCGCTCCACGTGAAGACAGTCGCATGGCGTGCGTTTCTGCTGGGCATTACGCAGTCGAACATATCAACGCCCCTTGCTACCGCCTCTATGATATTTGACGGAGTACCGACACCCATTAAGTAGCGTGGCTTGTCCTTTGGCATGAACGGCTCTACAACGTCTATAATGCGGTACATCTCGGAAGTCTCCTCGCCGACAGCAAGTCCGCCGATAGCATAGCCGTCAAGGTCGAGTTTGGCGATGTCTTCCATGTGCTTTATGCGTAAGTCGTCAAAAGTAGAACCTTGATTTATACCGAAAAGCATCTGATGTTTGTTTATGGTATCGGGCAGACTGTTAAGGCGTTGCATTTCCTCTTTACAGCGGTAAAGCCAACGTGTAGTACGTTCTATAGAGTTGGCGACGTACTTATACGGCGACGGGTTTTCTATACACTCGTCGAATGCCATAGCGATAGTCGAGCCTAAATTTGACTGTATCTGCATACTTTCTTCCGGACCCATGAAGATTCTGTGACCGTCTATGTGCGAGGCAAAATAAACGCCTTCTTCTTTTATCTTGCGGAGCTTTGCCAGTGAAAATACTTGAAATCCGCCACTGTCAGTGAGAATA
This sequence comes from Ruminococcus flavefaciens, assembly GCA_023667045.1. Taxonomy (GTDB): domain Bacteria; phylum Bacillota; class Clostridia; order Oscillospirales; family Ruminococcaceae; genus Ruminococcus; species Ruminococcus flavefaciens_AC. Next base: position 1,230,299 of record JAMPAU010000001.1, read on the forward strand.
GGCTTGTCCCAGTTCATGAACTTATGCAGACCGCCCATTTGCTTTATTACCTTATCAGTAGGACGTAAGTGCAGGTGATATGTATTGCATAGTTCAACCTGTGTCTTGAGGTCTTGCAGGTCAACGGACGATATACCGCCTTTGATAGTGGCACAAGTACCGACGTTCATGAAACACGGTGTCTGAAAAGTACCGTGAACCGTCTCAAATGTGCCACGGCGTGCCTTTTTGTCTGTCTTGATTAATTTAAACATTTCTTTACTCCTTTTATTTCAATCCGGCTGTCTGTCAATCCAGTTTTCGCCGGAATATCTGTTTATCTTTTCAATTAGTTCTGCCGGATAGTTTATTATTTTTTCCTCATATACGCATTCAGCAGAATGACTTAAACCATAAACATATGCCTTGTCATTGATGTAGGGGGATTTCCATAAAATTCTTGTTTCTTCCGGAAGCAGTACACAGTTTTTATATTCAGCCAATGCATAAATATCAAGCAATGGATAATATTTTTAGATTTACGTATGGAGCGTCATTATTTTTGCCTTTGTAGTACTTCATGTGTGCGATTTTGCAGAAAAGTATTCTCATGGCACTGCTCCTTTAAAAAAATTTCAAAAACATATTGACATAACAAAATTAAAGTGATATTATTATAGACAAGGTAGAGGTGCGGTCAAGATTAGTACCTGAATATCGGATAACCAGTCCTATGATATTCAGCGAAAGGTGAGACCGCCGAAGAACTGAATCCGGTAAATCCAGTTCTGGTCACTGACTTAAAAGGTTTTTGACTGTCATCATATAATGGTGGAGAGCTATCGCATATGAGTTTTTTGTATGCCAGTATTTCTATTATACCGTATGATGAGCCTGTTTGCAACAGGTTTTTATTATTTTTGTAAAAATTTACAAGGAGATGTTTTTTTATGAAACAGTATAACGTTGGTATCATTGGTGCAACCGGTATGGTTGGACAGAGATTTGCTACTCTGCTTGAAAACCACCCGTGGTTTAATGTAAAGGTTCTTGCAGCCTCACCGAGAAGTGCAGGCAAGACTTACGAGGAAGTCGCAGGAAACCGCTGGAAAATGGCTGTACCCATGCCCGAATCAATGAAGAATATGGTACTCCTCGACGCAACAGCAGACATCGAAAAAATCGCCGGAATGGTAGATTTCTGTTTCTGTGCCGTTGATATGAAGAAGGACGAAATCAAGGCTCTTGAAGAAGCCTATGCTAAGGCAGAATGCCCGATCGTCTCCAATAACTCGGCACACAGATTTACTCCGGACGTTCCTATGGTTGTGCCGGAAATCAATCCCGACCATATCGAAATCATCAAGGCACAGAGAGAACGTCTCGGCACTAAGAGAGGTTTTATCGCTGTAAAGTCTAACTGTTCTATACAGAGCTATGTCCCTGCACTCCACCCCCTCAGAAAGTTTGGTCTGAAAAACGTCCTTGCTTGTACTTATCAAGCTATTTCCGGAGCAGGAAAGAATTTCGAGACATGGCCCGAAATGGTTGACAATCTCATTCCATTTATCGGCGGTGAGGAAGAAAAGTCAGAGCAAGAACCGCTTAAGGTATGGGGTACTATACAGGGAAATGAAATCGTAAAGGCTGAAACTCCCTCAATCACTACACAGTGTCTCCGTGTACCTGTTTCCGACGGTCACACAGCGGCTGTTTTCGTAAGCTTTGAACAGAAACCCACTAAAGAGGAAATTCTTCAGCTCTGGGCAGACTTCAAAGGCGTACCGCAGGAACTTGAATTACCGTCAGCACCTAAGCAGTTTATACACTACTTTGAGGAAGACAACAGACCGCAGGCTAAACTTGACAGAAACCTTGAAAACGGCATGGCAGTTTCTACAGGTCGTCTCCGTGAAGATACACAGTATGACTATAAGTTTGTATGTCTTTCACATAATACTCTCAGAGGTGCTGCCGGCGGTGGCGTACTCCTTGCTGAACTCCTCGCAGCTAAGGGCTACTTTGATTAATGATGACCGAAATAAAAGCTGCTTCTCATTCAGAAACAGACACGGCATATAATCTTACACGTGAACTTATGGAGTATCACAATGCACTTGACATCTTCACCATGACAAAAGAGCGTTTCAGTGAACTTGTCACATCGGGTGCATTGATGAGTTTTATTGCATACGTGGACGGCGAACCCGTCGGCGTAATGAACGCTTTTTATAAGTACACGACTTTCACTGGACAGAAGATTTTCTATATTGAAGATTTGTATGTCCGTGAGAGTTCGAGAGGTTGCGGAACAGGCAGTAGACTGCTTGACAAGGCTAAGGAAATAGCCGTTTCCAGTGACTGCGGACAGATTGAGCTTAAATGTGCCGTCTGGAATAAGAAGTCGGCAGGTTTCTATGAATCGCACGGCTTGAAACATGACACAGAATGGAATATATATACTTTTAATATCACACACTGAAAGGAGTGTTTCCGTATGAAAAATACTATTTTTACCGGAGCAGGTATTGCTATTATTACGCCTTTTAATAAGGACGGTTCAGTGAATTACGACCGTCTCGGCGAAATGATTGACTATCAGATTGCTAACCACACCGACGCTATTATTATCTGCGGTACTACCGGAGAATCTTCTACCATGACCGATGAGGAACACCTCAACTGCATTAAGTATGCTGTCGAGAAGACCGCCGGCAGAGTTCCTGTTATTGCAGGTACTGGCAGTAACGATACACGCTATGCTATCGAACTCTCAAAGGAAGCCGAAGCTGTAGGTGCAGACGCACTTCTGCTGGTAACTCCCTACTACAACAAGACCACTCAGAAAGGTCTTATAATGCACTTCAATGCTATTGCCGACGCTGTTAATATCCCGATAGTCCTCTATAATATTCCCGGCAGAACAGGCATGGGCTTTGACGTTGCAACCGTTAAGGAACTCGCCAAGCACAAGAATATTGTCGCAATCAAAGAGGCTAGCGGAAATATCAGCTACTGTGCAAAACTTCTTGCTGAATGCGGTGACGTTATTGACGTATACAGCGGTAACGACGACATGGTAGTACCTCTGATGTCTCTTGGTGCAAAGGGAGTTATCTCTGTGGCTTCGCACGTTATTCCAGAGCAGATGCACGATATGGTACAATACTGTCTTGACAATAACTTTGCAGATGCTACAAAGTTACAGCTTGAATACCTCGACTTAATCAATGCACTTTTCATTGAAGTAAACCCGATTCCTGTAAAAGAGGCTGTAAACATGACGGGCGTTGACGTTGGTTCATGCCGTATGCCTTTGTGCGATATGTCCGACGAACACAAGGCTATTTTAAGGGCAAAAATGGAAAAGCACGGGCTTATCAATGCATAATTAAGAATGCATAATGCTGAATTATTAATATATTGCTGATAAATATTAGTTTTATATCAAAATGTTTATAAATAATTATAAATTATGCATTGTAAATTCTTAATTAATTATGCATTCAGCATTATGAATTATAAATTAAATAAAGGAAGTGTTTAAAAATGACAAATATAGCTATATGCGGTGCTAACGGCAAAATGGGCAAGACCATTTACAACTGCATTAAAGACCGTGAAGACTGTACTGTTGTTGCCGGTATTGATTTGTATACTGAGCAGTATGCAGATTTCCCGATAGTTGCAAAGCCCTCTGAACTGGAAGTTAAGCCGGACGTTATCATAGACTTCTCAAATCCTGCCTCACTGGACGGTCTCCTTGAATACTGTCTCGCAACAGGTACGCCTGTTGTTGTAGCCTCTACTGGTTACAGCGACGAGCAGATTAACAGAATAAAGTCCGCATCACAGCAGATACCGGTATTCTTTACTTTCAATATGTCACTCGGAATAAATCTTCTCGTGGAACTCGCCAAAAAGGCTACTAAGGTTCTTGGCAACCAGTTTGACATTGAGATAGTGGAAAAACACCACAATCAGAAAATCGACGCACCGTCCGGTACTGCCATTATGCTTGCTAACGCCATAAACGAAACTCTCGACAACTCAAAGCACTATGTCTATGATAGACACTCACGCCGTCAGAAACGTGAAAAGTCCGAAATCGGTATGCACGCTATCAGAGGTGGTACTATTGTGGGTGAACACGATGTTATCTTTGCAGGTCACGACGAGGTTATAACTCTCTCTCACTCTGCAGCCTCAAAGACCGTTTTTGCAGAGGGTTCAATAAATGCAGCTGTCTTCCTCAAAGACCAGCCAGCCGGACTTTATGACATGAGTATGCTGATATGACGGAAGAACTTGAAAAAGTCCGTGAGATGTTCCGCAAAGACCGTTACGCCACTGAAACAGGTGCTGTCATCGACGAAATCGGCGACCATTACGCAAAAGTAAGTCTCATAATTACAGAACATCATAAAAACGCAGTCGGCGGAGTAATGGGCGGAGTTTATTTCACGCTTGCTGATTTTGCCTTTGCCGTGGCTTCAAACTGGCAGAAAGCCGGCACTGTCTCGATAAATTCAGACATCTCCTTTATAGGAGTGCCGAAAAGCAACCGAATTATTGCCGAAACTCAGCTTATAAAAAACGGTCGCTCCACGTGCTGTTATAACGTGCAAGTTACTGACGACATCGGTACACCAGTAGCTATGGTAAAGATTATTGGTTTTCACAAGAGTGCATAATATAAATAAAAACGGAGAGTCCGAAATTGGATTCTCCGTTAGTTTTTGTGGGATAACCCTGCGTATGCAGGAAAAAGCGTATCACGTCCCCGAAAAAAGCCCTCTATATAGGGTCATCCCCGCGTATGCGGGGAAAAGATCTTGAGCAAAAATACGGCTTAGTAACGTCCGGGGTCACCCCCGCGTATGCGGGGAAAAGATATCCCTCTGTGCCAAGTCCTTTATACTGGATAGGGTCACCCCCGCGTATGCGGGGAAAAGGTTGTGTTAAGTCGTATTTCCGGAGCATAGACAGGGTCACCCCCGCGTATGCGGGGAAAAGATTTGTTGCTTTTATCAGTCAGTCAATCCGAGAGGGTCACCCCCGCGTATGCGGGGAAAAGACTATGAATTTTCGCAATCTGTCAATAACTACTAGGGTCACCCCCGCGTATGCGGGGAAAAGCACACAACGCTTTTCGGGCGTGCGATTCCGCCCAGGGTCACCCCCGCGTATGCGGGGAAAAGAGTTACATCAATCTTTTACATCTCCGGAAGAACGGGTCACCCCCGCGTATGCGGGGAAAAGTTTTGGGGTATGATGCTGAAGTAGACACTGTTAGGGTCACCCCCGCGTATGCGGGGAAAAGTGATGCAGAAACTTTTCAACATGATATTCGACAGGGTCACCCCCGCGTATGCGGGGAAAAGACGTTGCCATTAAGAACGTAACCTACAATATAAGGGTCACCCCCGCGTATGCGGGGAAAAGTGATTTTTCGGGAAGTTTTTGTTTTAAAAGCAAGGGTCACCCCCGCGTATGCGGGGAAAAGGTAGAAAATTTTCAACATGACACTCGATACTTAGGGTCACCCCCGCGTATGCGGGGAAAAGGTATTTTTAATGCTTTTGATGTAAAATTCTTTAGGGTCACCCCCGCGTATGCGGGGAAAAGTGATTTTTCGGGAAGCTTTTGCTTTAAAAGTAAGGGTCACCCCCGCGTATGCGGGGAAAAGGCATAAATCATTCGTTCGAAAGTTTCCCCCCTGGGGTCACCCCCGCGTATGCGGGGAAAAGACTAAAAAAGAAGCTAAAATTAGCGGTTTTTATAAAACCGATTCTTAAATTTTATTTAACTTCCGTCGACCCTTTAAATAATAATAAACCCCACAAAGACCCTGTATATTACATTGTATCATATATTTTCATAAATGTCAATAGTTTTTGTGAATTTTCAAAAAGACAAATAGAAAACATTTTCTACATATTTTCTGCACGTATGCATACTTAATATAAGCCGTTTATAATTTCATAAAATAAATATTTAATATTATCATTTATTTATATATATAAAATTGAAATTAAATGTACAAATGTGCCAATAGCTATATTTCGGGAAATTATCCGTGCAAAGATGTGTGCTGGAATGCGTACGTGATGCAAATATCGGTTATTCGTTTTCGGAAAGATAAATAGCAAGCCTGTTCTGCATAGCCTCTGCACACTGCTGGGCTGTAGTCTCACCATTGAAGAAGCGGTCAAACTCCTCGTATGCGACGTTATAGAAGTCCTCACCGGGATATATTCCGGCTTTTGCAGGCACTGCCTTTTCGATAAGACCGTTGACTGCCGAAATAATTTCGTCGTCTATGTAGCCGAGTTTGGAATAGTTGTCGCCGTCGCCGTACGGGTACAGATAGCCTGTATAGTCCTCAAAGCCCTCACAGTACTGGTTGTCCTGAGGTTGTTGTTCGTTTTCAGCAAGAATTGCCAGACCGCTTTTAGTTACCGGAAAACTGAAAAAATTACCCTCTGAATAGTACTCGTCGCTTAACATACTGCTTAGGAAATTCCACGCCAAGTCCTGTTTGTCGGAAGTGTACGTTATAGCATAGCCGAGTGTTCCACCGAACTCAAAAGTAACTGGAGTATTATTGTTGCCGATTTCGCCGAGGGTAATAATGGGTTCACCGCCAAATTCGCCTTCAGTCAGATGAAGGTATGAATAGTAATTGGATACGTATGCGCCATTGAAAAGTGCGAGGTCGTCACGGTATTGTCTCTGCTGATTTTTGAAGTTAAGGTTGTGGTCTTCGTCCGTCCATGAGTCATAGAAATTCGGGTCAATTTCAGCGTCGATAACGTCCGCACCGTCAACGTAATTCAGATAGCGGATAAACTCATCATTGTTGAAGTCGCACGTATTGTTTTCAAAGTCTGCCCAGTTTAGCCAGTTATAACAGCTTAAACGATTGTGTTTGGTGTCTTTGTAGGTATCTTCCTTGCGGTTGAATATACCCATATTTTCGGGGAGATTCTCGACAATATCCATGTAGGTGTTGAAGTCCCATGTCTCAATATCCTTTACAAACTTTTCCTTTGCGGTATACTTCAGCTGAATTGAAAAGGTATTCGGCAGAACGTAAAGACCGTTATCAATTTCAAGGGCATTAAGTAAGTTGGGGACAAAATCTTCACGGGAAAGGTTTTCGTCACTGTCGATAAAGCTGTAAAGGTCGCACAAAGCCCCCTGTTTGTAGAGGTTGGCAGTTTTGAAATTACCGCTCATGTCTTCCATTAAAAGAACGTCCGGAATGTCACCTGCGAGTAAATCCTTAGCGAAAGTTTCATTGCCTATTAGGTTTTCAGTTTCGCCGGAGTAGTCATTTTCATAGATTTTCATATCAACCTGCAAATCGTCGTGACTATCATTGAAAGTGCTTATGTATTCTTTAAGCCGGAAGTCTTCATATGACATACCGACCGTTATGCGTGGAATGCTCTCGTATTCCTCTTTGGTGCATTGTGTGTACGTCCTCATCTTCACGGTGAAATCGCTGTACTTGTTTTCGATTACGGAGAATCTTCCGTCGTCGCCCATGACAAAGCCCTGTATATTATCCGAACCCAAACCCGAATAATTTATACTGAAAAGCGGTTCAATAGCTGAACTGTCGGAGCGTATGCCGTAAATGGTACTTCTTGACCGGATAAACATATCATAGTCGCCAGTACCGGCGGTTATATTGTCCTGAATACTTTCGCTGAAGTCATAAGTCACTGAGGACTTTTCTATTTTGCCGTCAGCATTTACCGGACATATCTGCATTTTATCGCCGTCAGTAACCGCACATACAAGAGAGCCGTCTCTGTTGTGACCGACAGATTCTATAGTGCCGTTATCTGATGAAAGTTCGCCGATATATGAGCCGTCCGTCTTGAATACGTAATAAGTGCCGTTTATTCCTGCAATGAGTAAGTTTCCGTCCGAGACAGTTTCTTCAATTATGACAGACTGGTCGGGAGTTTCCGGAAACTCCCCTACAGTTGCCGACGACAGAAGTTTTCCGTCTGTGGAGTACGTGCGTATTTTAAAGCTGTATTCAGCTACAGAGTCATATTCTGCCTCGTTGTAGTCTTCAGAAGTCGGGTCGGGGTCGGGCAGGTCGCCGTAATCAGCGTCAGCCAGGAACTCGACTAAAGTACCGTCTCCGGCAACGTCAATGTTGTAGGATATGCCTATTTTAAAATCGGGTATTTCTGTTTTTTCAAAGTTCTGCAAAGACCTGTCAGCCGTCCAGAACTCCGGCACAGTAAGACCAGCTCCGAGAATGAAGTAATTGTTTCCGGCATTGTATGATTTAAAGCTGTAAATCTGATTCATATCGTCGGGCAGTTTTACAGATTCTTTCTTGTATGCAATGTCAGTAAGCTTTCCGGCGGTATATGATTTGGGACTGTCACCGGAGACGTTATTTTCAGTTTTTGCCTTGTCACTGCACGATACACAGCACAGCAGGGCAGTTATTAATATTATAGTTTTTTTCATGATTAAAACCTCCTTTTACATACAAGTGATTTTAAAAGCATAAAAAGACGATTTTTTTTGAAAATTCAGCAGACTGCCTAAAAATATATATTATTTATTGTGCGTATTGACGATTTTGAGGGACGGGGCTTTTATTTTCCAGAAAACAGTGATAAAATAGGTTTAATAAAAGATTAGCAAAAATCCCTCTGCTTCTAAATAAGTTTGCGGACAAAAGCGGGGGATAAACTGCGTAAGACTTCACTTGACAGGCTGAAATATAATGAATTAGCGGTCAGCTATACTGCTATGATGAGGGATTGCTTAGTATCCTCCTTTTAAAATGTGTAAAGTCAGATTTGCAGACAACTAAGTGAAAAACGTGAGATATACAGGATTAGCTCATTGATACTTACATCATCAGATGTATTGAGTGGGAAAATCGGCAGAATAGTATGTCACATGAATCCGGTAATACTGTGAAAGTGGTGAAAAAAATGAACGAAGAAAAAGTTATACATATCGCTGTGGTTGTGGCTGGCATTGACGAGGAATATCAGAACAATATAATAAGCGGTATCAATAAGTATACGCATGAGCATAATGTCAATATATCATGCTTTGCCTCATACGGCGGTATGCTGAACGAAGAATACGAGAACAGTAATATAGAAGTCTCTTATTTTACGGCACACGGCGGTATGCTTAAAAGCAGACGTTTTGATGTGGGAGAATACAGTATCTATAATCTGATAAATTTCAAGGCTTTTGACGGAACTATTCTCATGACTAATACCATATGCGACCCCGAAACTAAAGAAAACATTATAAAGCGTGTCACTGAATCCGGCATACCTGCTGTGGTATTCGATTGTGACGATTACCCCGAACTTTACAATATCAGCATAAACAACGGTTCTGCAATGACTGACGTTATTAGGCACGTCATTGAGGTACATAACGCAAAGGTTATAAATTTCATTTCCGGTCCTCTCTCAAACCCCGAAGCGACCGCCCGTTACAATGCATTCCTTGATGTTATGAAAGAGCATAACCTGCCTGTTGACGAAAGACGTATATTTTTCGGCGAGTTCAGAAGTCAGGACGGCAGACAGGCAATAGATGAATTTCTTCAATCCGGTATGTCTCTGCCCGACGCTTTTATATGTGCTAACGATGCTATGGCTCTTACGGCGGTCTCTGCACTCGAAAAAGCCGGCTATAAAGTGCCGGACGATGTTATTGTAACAGGTTTTGACAATACATATAATGCAAGAAATTTCTGTCCGGTGCTTACTTCTGTAGACAGACCGCTTGTTGATATGGGTTATAAATCCGTAGAGGTGATACTTGAAATAATAAGGGGCGGAAATCCCCCTAAGAATATACAGCTTGATTCATCGCCGGTCTTTTCTGAAAGCTGTGGCTGTAAAAATCATAGCGACAACGATTTCATAAGCTACAAAAAAAGCACATACAAGAGAATAGAAAATATAAATGCCGGAATTACTATGCTTAACCGCCTTACAGCAGGGCTTGCTGAAACAGAAGAAATTGATGAGGCTATGGATATTATGGCTAATTTCGTTGAAGAATTGGGCTGTGACAAGTTCAGTCTGTGCCTTACTGAAAACTGGCAGGATACTATTGTTGCCGATACTTCTCTTACAGAAAATGACAGAAGCTATGCAGGATATATGACAGCTCCGCTTATATGGGACAGGGGCAAAAGACGTTCATGCGGTTATTTTCCGAGCAGAAATATGTTTCCCGAATCTGTCGGAAAAGGCGGTAATATAAATTACTTTCTGCCTCTGCATTTCCGTGAGAGATGTCTGGGATATTATATCATAACAAACAGCGACTTCCCTGTATATAGTCTGCTCTGCCACAGCCTTACAATGAACCTCAGCAACTCCCTTGAAAATATCCGCAAGCTTATTCACCTCAATAAAGCTATGGACGAACTCAACCGCCTATATGTAATAGACCCCATGTGCAATATCTACAACAGAAACGGTTTTATTAATCTCGCCGATATTAAATTCAGAGAGTGTGCCGAAAAGAAACAGAAAGTCATGCTGACATTCATTGATATGGACGGTCTTAAATTTATAAATGACAATTACGGTCACAATGAGGGAGACTTTGCTATTCAGCGTATTGCAGGTGTTATTCAGGACAGCTGTGTGAATGGCTTCTGTGCGAGGTTCGGCGGTGATGAGTTTGTTGTGTTTACCTCTGATGTCGTGAACGGCGATGACGAGGCTTTCAAGAGACGTTTTAATTCTAAGATTGACAGCATGAATAATATCATCAAAAAGCCCTATACTCTCTCCGCAAGCGTGGGAAGCGTTATAGTCACTGCCGACGAAAACACTACTCTGTACAGCGTTATCAAACAGGCTGACGAAAAAATGTATAAAGTAAAGAAACAGCGTAAAAACTCACGGTATGCAAGCGGTAAATAATTACAATACGGTTAAAAATAATTTTTTCCCTTGACAAATAAAAATATTTGTTATATAATAACTTAAAATTCTATGAAAGGACGGTGAACACCATGACAATTGCATATAATCTTCTTACAAAAACTATCACACATACTAAGCATGGGGTTTGCCTGTATTTTTCTGTACACTGATATAATATGGCGTACCGATACGTATAACGGCGTTCCTGCTATGCGGGGACGCTTTTTTGTGTTTACAGGCAGACCGGAAAGGATTTTTACTTTATGATGATTCTAAACGGAAAATACAACTCAGCTAAGGTCTTTACAGACATAATCGACCAGAGTTCCATAGCACAGATTATTGAACTCTGCAATCAGCCGTCAAGCGAGGGTTTGCAGATACGCATAATGCCGGACGTTCACGCCGGAGCAGGCTGTACAATCGGCACGACTATGACCATAAAGGACAAGGCTGTGCCTAATCTCGTGGGCGTTGACATCGGTTGCGGTATGGAAACTGTAAGGCTGAAGGAAAAGCATATTGAACTCCAACAGCTTGACAAGCTTATTTACAGGGCTGTACCTTCGGGTTTTTCAATCAGAAAAAAGTCTCACAGATATATAAACAATATAAACCTTGCGGAGCTTTACTGTGCCGAACACGTAAACCTCGACCATGCAGAATTAAGCATGGGTACTCTCGGCGGTGGTAATCACTTCATTGAGGCTGACAAGGGAACAGACGGCAGTATTTATATTGTGATACATTCGGGTTCGAGACATCTCGGAGTTGAGACAGCTAAATACTATCAGGAACAGGCATACAGAAATCTGAACAGGAGTTCACAGGCTGATATTGACGCACTCATAGCACGCCTTAAAGCAGAGGGTAAAACAAAACAGATAGAGTCTGAAATAAAAAAGCTGAAAAATACAAAGACTACTGATGTCCCTAAGCACCTCGCCTATACTGAGGGACGGCTCTTTGAGGAGTATATCCACGATATGAAAATAGTACAGGAGTTTGCACGCCTTAACCGTCTTGCCATGATGGACGAAATAATAAAGGGTATGGGACTTCATGTGGTTGAGCAGTTCACTACTATCCACAATTATATCGACACTGAAAGCATGATACTCCGCAAGGGTGCAGTTTCGGCAAAGAAAGGCGAAAAGCTCCTTATACCCATTAATATGCGTGACGGAAGTCTTATCTGTACTGGCAGGGGCAACCCCGACTGGAATTATTCCGCACCTCACGGAGCAGGCAGACTTATGTCACGCTCACAGGCAAAGCAGAGTTTCACGGTATCGGAATACAAAAAACAGATGAAAGGCATATATACTACTTCTGTAAATTCAGCTACTCTTGACGAATGCCCTATGGCTTACAAGTCCATGAATGACATCGTTGACAATATCGGCGATACAGCGGAAATAACCGACATAATAAAACCGCTTTACAATTTCAAGGCAGGGGAGGAATGATTTATGAACTTTGTACCTTATGAAAAACTCAGCAAAAAGGAAAAAAGAAAAATCGACAGCCTAAAACGCCGTGACTGGTCGGGACTTAATCCAGTGACGAGAGTTGCGGAAGAAAACAGAAAATACTCCCGTAAGGAAAAGCACCCACAGAGATATATATGATTATTTATGCACGTTCTCCGGAGCGTGCATTTTTGCAATATGCAACAAAAAGTTACAGAAAATCAAGCCGAAAATCCGCAAAATGCAGAAAAAAGAAAATTTTCTTGAAAAAAATTGTTTGATGTGCTATAATTCCAAAGGTGCAAATTTATAATTAACACAGGAGGTTGGATTTATGACAGCACAAATTTTTGCCGTCGTCATATTCGTGGCTATGTTCATATTGATAGTCATGGACAAGATTGAACGGCACTACGTAACTCTCGGAAGCGGTATACTCACGCTTGTGGTGGTATTCGGCATCTGCATGAGGAGCGGTAAGGCAATATGGGACACTCTCGCTTTAAAGGGCTTTGCGACCAAAGAGTTCTGGTATCAGGTCACTGAGAGCGAAAGCAAGGGCATAAACTGGGCAACTATTATTTTCATTGCCGGTATGATGGTAATGGTAGAGGGAATGGCAAAGGCTGGCTTTTTCCGGTGGCTCTGCATGAAGATTGCCTTTCTTGTAAAATGTAAAACTATTCCGGTATTCATAACTTTCATGATTATGTCGGCTGTACTTTCAATGTTTATTGACAGTATAACGGTTATCATGTTTCTTGCGGCGGTAACTATTGAACTCTCACAGCTTTTGAAGTTCAATCCAGTGCCTATGATACTTTCAGAGATTTTCTGTGCCAACTTAGGCGGTTCGGCTACCATGTGCGGAGACCCCCCGAATATCATAGTAGGTACGGCACTGGGTTATTCCTTTGTTGACTTCCTCACAAATACCGGACTTGTTGCAGGTATATCACTGGTTGTTTCGATAATATTCTTTTACTTTGTATTTAAAAAGGAACTTGTCACAGGCAACGAATCAGAGGTTGATATGTCAAAGTTCCCTAAGCCGAGCGAGGCTATCACAAACAAGCGTGACTTCATAGTAAGCAGTGTTATTTTCGGCTGTGCTGTTGTGCTTCTCATTACTCACTCCGTAACTCATCTTACTGTTGCTACTATAGGACTTTTCATAGCGGTTGTTACAATTATAGCGTTTGCTAAGGACGCTCTCGAACTCCTCAAAAAAGTAGACTACAAAACCCTCGTATTCTTTATAGGACTGTTTATAGTGGTAGGCGGTCTTGAGGAAACAGGCATACTTGAAATCATAGCAGACTTCATTGAAAAAATCAGTGGCGGTGACGCTAAACTCATGATTGTTATTATTCTCTGGGTATCTGCAATTGCAAGTGCATTCGTTGACAATATACCGTTTGCGGCTACTATGGTGCCTGTTATACAGAGCCTTGCACAGACTTCCGGCATAGCATTGCCTACTCTTGCATGGACTCTCTCAATCGGTACGGATATAGGCGGTAGTGCTACACCTATCGGTGCTTCTGCAAACGTTGTCGGCACATCTGTGGCTGCCAAAAACGGCTACCCGATTGGCTGGGGAAAATACTGCAAAAAGCTTGCTCCGGCTACTGTCATAGTGCTTGCCATTTCAACGGCTTACATTTTCATGAGATACTTATAATGGAGGAAATTTTATGGGACAGCTTATAATTTCAGTCGGTCGAGAGTTCGGCAGCGGCGGACGTGTAATAGCTGAAGCACTCGCCAAAAGATTCAATATTCCGATATACGACCGTCATCTTATTACGGAAATTGCAGACCGCACCGGTCTTACTCCGGAGCAGATTGAAAAATACAACGAAAATCCGAAAAAGAAAATCATTTCACGCCGTGTGCGTGGCTACAGCAACTCGATAGAGGACAATATAGCAGAAATGCAGTTTGAGTTTCTGAAAGAAAAGTCTGAAAGCGGAGAGTCTTTTGTGGTGGTCGGAAGATGTTCTGAAACAAAGCTGAAAAGCAATCCGGCACTTGTTTCGCTTTTTGTACTTGCCGACGAAAAGGCTAAAATCAAGCGTGTAATGGAAGTCTATGAACTCTCTGAAGACGACGCTGTGGAGTTTATCCGCAAGAAAGACAAGAAAAGAAAACGCTATCACAACTATCACTGCTCTGGACACTGGGGCGATTCAAGACTTTACGACCTGTGCATAAACAGCAGTTGTCTTGGCATTGAAAAAACCGTCGATTACCTTGAAACTTACATCAGGGCAAGGGCAGGAATATAAAAAAATATCGGGTATGTACTGCATACCCGATTTTCTGTATTATTACAGACTGTTTACAATGTATATTGCGTTACCGCCGTTGCGTTTAGCGTTGTGCATAACGTTGTCAAGTTTGAGCAGGAGCGAGCTTACATTCAGACAGTCATTGGGGAGATAATGATATATACTTCCCGAAGCTGTACACTGTACCGTGATACTTTCGATTGTAACAGGGCTTGACATAGTGGCACGTATCTTGTCGGCTATTCTCTGTGCCTGACTGTCCGGAATATCATCATTGAAGACAAAGCAAAATTCATTGCTTGTTATGTTGTAGATAGAAGCCATTTCGCCAAATTCCTCAGCGAGCATTTCACCGATAGCAGAGAGGTACTCGTCGCCGAACTCATAGCCGTATGTATCGTTGAGTATGCGGAAATTATCAATATCGAATACGCCTATATTAAACTGGTCTGTTTCAAGCCTGTCTGCAATATCGTTTTCGAGTGCATAGCGGTTTTTCATGCCGGTAAGGATATTTGTAAGGGCAATATCGTACATTTTCTGATTTGAGCTTTCGATTTTCCGACCTGCTGCCACAATCTGTCTTTCCTGCATTTCCAACTGCATCATACGGCGTTTTGTTGACTTTGCAAGTGCGTGTACGATTATTTCACTGACAATAAGAATAACAACAAAGAAAATAAATCCTACACCAAAGAATATTGAGTTACGGCTCATAAGGTCTTCAGCGTTGCTTTTGCCTATTTCAAGGGTAGCCATAATCATTTCGACAGCGGCTGTCTGAGTGGGGTGGATTTCCTGTAGATAAATGCTTTTCATCTGTTCTGCATCGAGACCGGCGAAAGAGTGTTCGAGGTTAAGCAGTTTGTTGTCATATGATTCAACAAGTAGCTTGGCGTGATTGTATCTTCTTGTTTCGAGTGCGGAGTGTTCAATTTCCTCGTATTCTTTCATGTTTTCTCTGATTACATCGAAAGAGTTGTGGATATTGTTTACATTTGCCATAGGGTTGCCCATATCAGAAACAATCATGAGTACTTCACGGTTTACGGTAAGGATTTCTTCGCTTATAGTTGACATATTCTGGAGAGAGTTCATATTACGGTAGTAAACGTTTCTGCCGTTATAGAAAATGATAATACTGTTTGCTATATTCAGAATCATGATAATAAAAATCATGATATAAGCTATAGTAAAGTTTCGCTGTGTTTTTGAGCCGTTGTAATTATTGTTAGCCATTATTAAAGTCCTCCGTTAATATTCCATAGGGTTCATAATAAGCTTTACATCGCTGTCATTGATGTTGTCTTTAGTCACGAGAGTAGCACCAGTATCAATAGCAGTGGATATAGTCTGACCGTTTATAATATCCTTTGCATATCTTACACCGAGATAGCCCATGTTGTAAGGATTCTGGACTATAAAGCCGTCAAGCACACCGCTTTCAGTGTAGCTTTCGGCACTTTCAAAACCGTCACCCTTGTTGAATGAGTCAAAGCCTATAATCTGTATAGAATCAGCCTTGCCGAGTTCGTCAACAGCCAGACAAGCACCAATGGTACTGCCTTGATTTGTGGCATAGATAGCGTCTATATCGGGGTTATCCTTTATAATCTTCAGAGCTGCTTCTTTAGATTTTTGAATATCGCCGTCACCGCTTTCTGTTGCAAGGATATTCAGTACGTCTTCACCCGCTTCAGCGTTGTATTCTTCAATCTGCGATATAAAACCGCCTTTTCTTTCGATAGCGGTAGAGGACGTGGGTATGTGGGTAATTATTCCTATATTTCCGTGACCGCCGAGAATTTCAGACATTTTTCTTCCGGCTATAGCACCGCCGTAAGTATTATTGGTGCTGATACATGACGAGCGGACTTCTTCTCTCACGTCCGAGTCAATAGTTATTACGTTTATGCCATTGCTTTGTGCTTTTTTGAGTGCTTCGGCGAGTTCGTCGGTATCTTCTACCGGAGCGATAACAATAACGTCGGCTTTATTTGAGATTGCCTTGTTTACATATTTGACCTGTGCGGTTACGTCTTCTTTTTCTGAGGCATCATATGTAACCTTTATCTTCATTTCTTCGCCTGCGTCTTCCACGCCTTTTTTGGTTGCGTCCCAGTACTGGTCAAGGCTCTTGCTGACTACAGCGATATAATCTTCATCGTCGTCTTTTCCGCACCCACCGGAAAAAGCAAGAGATGCTGTCAATGCTCCGAGTGTGAATATACTCAGAAGTTTTTTCATATTTTTTTTCATTATCGGTATAAACCTCCTTAAAAAATGTATTCCCTAAAATCTTTAGGGATTGTCCCGACATTATTTACCTATATTAATTATAGCATATACACAGGAGGATTTCAAGATAATTTTTAATGAATTTTTAATAAAATATTATACTGTTATTTATAATATCAGTTGCTTTAAAAATAAAAAAATATTATATAAATTTACTGGTTTTCTATGATATGCATATACTTTGAGTTATATTTTTGTGAGAAATATCAAAATTATGAGTAAAATCTCTGTTAACTCTTGACTTTTTTTCAGATACGTGTTATACTTCAATAATGGACAATATGATATTTATAATGGTATTATTGTGAATTAAGTTCAAATATTAAACTATAAATTGTGTCCTTGATAAAATTAGGAGGATTGATTATGCTCTGTGAGAGATGCCGAAATGAACTCAGCCCCAATGCAGAAGTATGTCTGAAATGCGGAACACCGGTTTCACGCAACGTTGCCGGTTTTGAAAATACCATTGAAATAAAACGTGCTTTGAAATCCATGATGAATGAACATGGACAGGATATTATACAGGATTCAAATAAATTTGTTTCTCTCCTCAGAGACTATATTCCGGAATATGAAAAGGAATGCCGTCTTCTTAGGAATATGCTACAGTCCGGCGTGCTTGCCAATATGATGAGAGAGAGCGAACAGCAAGGCATAGCTGTTATGAAAGCAAGAGAATTTATGGTCTCTGAAATGTTCCTTTCTGAAAATGCAGCCGAATTTGTGCTTGTCTGTTTTACATATATGCTCGGCTGGGAGTATACCTCAAAGCTGACTGAAAAGCCTAAAGCAGTATCTGAGCAGAGTACAGCCACAGGTGCGGGTACTCCAGCAAAGACACCTGCCCAGAAAAAACCGCCCATGCCTTTTGATTTGGATATGAAAGTTTTCCGTCCGGCAGACGCTGCTAAGTTCAGACTTAAAGGCTCAGTAAAAGTACCGGAAGGCTACACAAAGCTGGACAGTTTCGCTTTTGACGGATTCGGATTTATGAAAACCATTGAACTGCCCTCTACTCTCGTATCAATAGGAGAATACGCATTTTCGGAGTGCAAGAGGCTTAAAAGCGTTGATATTCCGGAAACAGTACAGGTGCTTAAACAGGGGGCATTCAGCCAGTGCGGAAAGCTGACTGTTGTAAAGCTCCCCGACGGCGTATTTGAAATTGAAGATAATACATTTTCATTCTGTCACAGTCTGGAAATAATAGACGTTCCGGAAAGTGTAAGCAGTATAGGCAGAGAGGCTTTTTCCGGCTGTGAAAAGCTCCGCAAGCTGTTTCTTTCGGAAAACGTTAAATTTATAGATGAAGGTGCTTTTTCCTACTGCACGTCTCTTGTAATAAGATGCTATGAAAATTCATATGTTCACCGCTACTGCATGGCAAACGGTCTGAATGTTGAAACAGTAGCAAAAGGAACGCCTTTCAGTAAATTAAACTCATAACAATAAACTCATGAAAGGACTGAATACAATTGGTAGAACTCAAAATAGGCGAACAGGTTGAGATGGAATACGGCGGTTCTGCTACAGTAAAGAAAATACTTGGCAGCGGCGGACAGGGTATTGTTTATCTCGTTGACTTCAACGGCATAGATTATGCTCTTAAATGGTATGATGTCGATAAAATCAAGAATGCAAAGGCATTCCGCAAAAACATTGAAAACAATATCAAGGACGGAGCTCCGAGTGAAAAATTCCTCTGGCCTAAATATCTTACAAAGGAAAACAGTGCAGGAACTTTCGGCTACATAATGGATTTACGTCCACAGGGCTATGATTCATTCGTGGATATTCTCAATACTTACAGACTGGATATTGATGAACTCACAGGACGTGCTACAAAGGTATCCGTTCAGTTTGCAAGTCTTTACGCTATGGTTACTGCTGTAATCAATATAGTAAATGCTTTCCGTCAGCTCCACCGTGCCGGAAAAAGCTATCAGGACTTGAATGACGGCGGTTTCTTCATCAATGTCAATACCGGCGATATTCTTGTATGTGACTGCGACAATATCGCTCCGGACGGAAGCAACTTTGGTATCGGCGGTAAGCCCGGCTATATGGCACCCGAAGTAGTAAGAGGTGTGGCAAAGCCGAATGTTCAGACTGACAAGTATTCACTCGCTGTAGTGCTTTTCAAGCTCCTTTTCAGAGGAGACCCAATGGAAGGCGAAAAGGTTGTAAAGGACGTTTGCCTTACTGAAACCTCAGAGCTTAAGCATTACGGTCAGCAGGCTGTCTTTGTATATGACCCCGATGATACCTCAAACCGCCCAGTGCGTGGCATTCACGACAATGTAATAAAGTTCTGGAGAATTTATCCTGCATACGTCCGTGAGGCTTTTATACGTTCTTTCACTACTGGTATAAGAGAACCTAACAAGCGTATTATCGAAAACGAATGGCAGAAGCTATTTATCAGACTGCGTTCGGAAATTATTTCATGTACGTGCGGAAGAACAAACTTTACCTCAATGTTTGAAATTGTTGATGAATCAACATATAGATGTCCAAAGTGCGGTGCGGAATTTGTCAGCCTTGCATTCAGCAGTCGTGATTACCGTATACCTCTGTATGTGGGCAGTAAATTCTATGAATGCGAAATCGACCCACGCTCCGATGATTTTCAGAAAGTTGTCGGCGAACTCGTTGAAAACAAGCTAAAACCCGGTATGCTGGGCATAAAGAACAGCTCCGGCAGGACATGGCGTGTGAAGATGCCCGACGGCGTTTTCTATGATATATTGTCTGGAAAAGGTTTTCCGCTCTGGAAAGGTCTGGAAATCGACTTCGGCGATGTAAACGCACATATTTAGACTTTAAAGTCGTATGTGGTGGTACATAATGGATATGAAAGGGAGTATGTAAATTATGAGCAAAGATATGAATGAAAATGAAGTAAAAATACAGGCAGGCGGTGTCGGCGAGGATTTTGACAATATGCTTGATTTTGATGACGACGACCCGCTCAGTGCCACAAGCGTCTCCAAAAAGAGCCTTGTAATATTTTTCCTTATTGATACTTCGGGAAGTATGAAAGGCACTAAAATGGGTGAGCTTAATACCGTTATGGAAGAGCTTATTCCGGAAATCCGCCGTGTAGGCGAGGCTGATACTGATGTAAAGGTAGCAGTGCTTACTTTTGCAAACAGCGTTATGTGGATGTATTCCGAGCCTGTTTCAATTGAGGATTTTGAATGGACTCGTCTGAGAGCAGACGGCGTAACAAGCATGGGCGAGGCTTTCAGAGAGCTTTCTATAAGAATGTCAAGAAACAGCTTTTTAAGCTCTCCATCTCTTTCATTTGCACCTGTTATGTTCCTTATGACAGACGGCTACCCGTCAGATGATTATAAAGCAGGTCTTGAAGCACTTCAGAAAAACAGCTGGTATAAGTTTGGTCTTAAAGCTGCTCTTGGTATCGGCAAGGAAGCTAATGATGATATGCTCGCTGAATTTACCGGCACTAAAGATACAGTAGTACACGCTTATTCCGGCGGACAGCTTGCACAGATGATTAAGATTATTGCCGTTACTTCATCACAGATAGGCAGTAAGAGTATGACCCTCGCTGATGATACAAGCCATGAACTCAGTGCTCAAGACGTTTATGCAGCTAAGCAGAAAATGCTCGGACAGCAGATTCAGGACCTTGTTAAGTCACAGGACTATCCGGATACTGTTCCTTTCGATTCGGGATGGTAATCCAACTATATGCTGACCGAAAGGAGTGCTTATAAATGTTTAATGGTTTTTGTCATACCGTTATCGGAGCAAGCCATATCACAAGCGGTACTGTGTGTCAGGACTCGTCGGTTTTCAGACAATATGAAAACTATGGTATTGCCGTTGTTGCGGACGGTCATGGAAGCAAAAAGCATTTCAGAAGCGATAAAGGCTCTGAAATGGCTGTAAAGGCGGCACTCGATACGGTTGAGGAATTTTACAGAAACCCTGAGGCGTTTGAGGAAAGTTTTCTCAGTGACCCCGATAACATAATCAAAAAAATGGAGAAGAATATTATCTCACGCTGGAACAGGCTTGTAATACATCATTACACCCACAATCCATATACAGATAAGGAAAAAGAGCCGTTTACTGAAAAGGAATTTAAACGAATAAAGGTAGAAACAGTATACGGCACTACCCTTGTCGTTGCTGTTATGGGCAGAAAATTTACTTTCGGCACACAGATAGGCGACGGCAGTCTTGTGCTCATATGTGAAGACGCAGCCGCCGAAATGCCCATAGCATATGAAGAAAATGCTCCTGCTAATATTACTGCCTCGATGTGCAACAGTCAGGCAATAAATTATTTCAACAGTTTCTATGCAATTGACGAAAAGCCAATAGCGGTTTTTGTATCAACAGACGGTCTTTACACGTCTTTCAGAAGTGATGAGGATTTTCTGGATTATCACAGCATTCTTGCAAATCAGCTTTCAAATATAGAGACGTTCAGCCCGTCAATCCGTAAAAATCTCTCAAAGAGGGCTCAGTGCGGTACTCAGGACGATACGTCGCTTTCATGTGTTTTTGACTGCGAAGTACTTGCAGAAAAGCTTGAAGACCTTAAAGAACAGGTTGAAGTAAATAAGATTCACGCTTCTATGCGTAAGGCAGAACAAAAGGCCCGCATGGAAAAACAAAGGCTTAAAAATTCTATGAATAACGCACGTTATGAATATGAAGAAAATTCAATTGAATAGAACAGGAATTAATTATGGATAATAAATCACAAAAGAAGAATATTCCGGTACTGGTAGTCTGTATTATTCTGTTTGTTATATTTTTTGCACTGCAAAGAATGATAACAGCTAATCCGTCGCTTACCGGCTTTAACGGTATCATAGCACAGTTTCATGTTATGATTTCTGTAGTGCTGGTGCTTACCAACAGAAAAACCGGATTCATTGCTGGCATTGTACTTAATGCAGTCAATCTTGTAATGGCAGTAATGGCGGTAGTTGGCGGTGGTCAGAAACAGGCTCTGCCGTCGATTGCAATTTCAATCTGTACAGTCATAATCATGGCTATCATTTACAACTATACAAACAAAAATGACGCTATGCATGATGAACTTATGGAAAAGTACGAGCAGGAAATTGAAAGCAAGCGTATTCTACAGGAAAAAGACGAGGTTCTCTCGTATCTTGCTTATTACGACCGTCTCACACAAATGCCCAACAGACATCTTTTTATGGAAAATCTTGAGGATAATGTTTCACGTAACAGCCAGTGTGCAGTTGTCTGTATAAACCTTGACGATTTCCGCAGAGTAAATGACATATACGGTCTTCAGACAGGCGATGTACTCATAAAGACATATGCTGAAAGAATAGAAGAAATTATTTCTGACAATGAATTTGCGGCGAGAATTTCCGGCGATGAGTTCGGTATAATTTTAGGCTCTGGCTACAGCAATCAGGACGTTATTAATTTTGTCGGCAGAGTGCAGAGTATCTTTAATATACCTGTTACCGTTGAAGGAAATACTTTAGGTGTTTCATCGAGTATCGGCGTTGCTATGTTCCCACGTGACGCATCAGAGGCTGAGGAAATCCTTAGATGTGCTGAAAAGGCTATGTTTATGTCAAAGAATAACGGCAAAAACAAGGTATGCTTCTACAGCCCTGTAGTATAAAATAATATGTTTCACGTTTCCTTTTGGAGACGTGAAATTTTTTATCCCTTAAAATTTATTTTTTTATTGACAAATTCCAGAGAATGAAGTATAATTATATTTGTATAAATAATATCGGCAGACAAGTTTATCAGAATCGGGATTTTATCATAATCCCTAAATACATATGAAAGGATTTTGATTTCACGTGGAATTAGTTGAATTATACAACAAAGCTGTCAGTCTTGTTGAAAAGGTGAAAAGTTTCAGCAGTCAGACCGCTGAAGAAAATGACGTTTCCCTTTGCGTTATAGTAAGCGACAGCAATGAAATATATGCAGGTATTACCGGCATAAGAATAAAAGGTGAAAATGTAACAAGGGCTTGCTCGGAATATAATGCACTTATGTCAATGATTGCCGACGGTCATGTTTCTGCCAAGCAGATGATGACGGTTTCCTTTGCTGACGGCAGTATATGTCTTCCGTGCAGTGAATGCATTGATATGCTTTACAAGGCAGACGAAAACAACACTCAGTGCGAGATAGCTCTTTCTGTTGAAAAATCCGTAAAAGCCTGTGAGATTGGCAAGGAAGAACCCGCTGAACCCGAAACGGTTCACCCACCTATTGAAGAAGCACCTGTTTTTTCAGATGAGCCTGTAAGCGACAGTTTCAGCTTTGAAGAAAAATTCGGTTTTGATTTTGACGATACTCCGGCAGAGCCTGTCCCCACTCTTGCAGACCAGAACACAGAACCGCAGACAGTTCCGGAACAGCCTGTTAATCCAGCACCTTATCCGGAGCAGTATCAGAATATTCCCCAACAGCCAAGCGGTATGAATCCGCAGTTTATACAGCCCGATAATATGCAGGGATATTCTCAGTCGCAGGGTTATCCGTATCCACAGCAGACCACCTATCCGCAGGGTTATCCATATCCGCAACAGGCGTATCAGCAGGGCTATCCATATCCACAGCAGGCATATCCGCAACAGCCCAACGGCATGAATCCGCAGTTTGTACAGCCCGACAATATGTCGGCATACTCTCAGCAGTACGGACAGCCTGTTAATCAGCCGGCTAATCAGGGAAGTTTTCCGTATAATGCACAGCCTTATCCTCAGAATCCCGTGCAGAGCCAGCCTATTCAGAGTGTATCTCCTCATCAGCCTGCACCGTACACTTCCAGTCACTATATTAACAGTGGTATGGGCAGTGGTTCAGTTCCTACAGGTTCAGTACCGCTTTCCGGAGAGGGCAAGTCAAAATTCAGACAGCGTTTAAATAAGTTTATGGGCGAGGATTCGCCTGTTGCTCCTGTTGCACCAGTAAGCAAGCCGACAGAGGAGAGTCTTTCAAAGGACGAACTGAAAAGAATGGCTCGTGATAAAAAGAAAATGGCTAAAGTAAACGCTGATTTCAAAAAGCGTATGAAAGATTTAGGATATTAATATTGAAACTCTCCGTTTTTTTGGGACGGAGAGTTTTTTGCGGATTTTTTTGTTTCAGCTATTGGAATATCAGCAATTTTATGTTATAATAGATTAAGTACATTATTGGAGGTAATTTATGCGAATACGTCACAAACCTTGGGCAAAGCCTGAGCTTGAATCATGCTCTTTTTATGTTGCCGATACACAAAGTCAGAAAGGAAAATGGACTGAGCTTTTCAGTGAGCCGGAAAAACCGCTTTACGTTGAGTTAGGTTGTGGAAAAGGCGGATTTATTTCACAGATTGCTCCGGCACACCCAGAGATAAATTTTATTGCTATGGATATAAAAAATGAAATGCTTGTACTCGCAAAACGCAAGCTTGAAACGGCTTACAATGCTAAGAATATGCCGTTTGATAATGTCCGTATAGCCATACAGAATATCGAAAGGCTTGACATGGCATGGGACGAAAATGACCGTGCAGACAGGATTTATATTAATTTCTGCAACCCATGGGGAAAGAAAAAACACAAGAAACGCCGTCTCACTCATACACGACAGCTTATTAATTACAAGAAATTCTTAAAGGGCGAACTGTGGTTCAAGACCGACGACGACGAACTCTTTGAAGAATCTTTCGAGTATTTCCGTGAGGCTGGTTTTAATATCAAGTTCAGTACCCACGATCTGCACAGCGAGACAGGTATTGAAAACTATGTTACGGAACACGAAAAGATGTTCACGGACGAAGGTAAGAAAATAAAGTTTCTGATAGCAGAAACCATTAAGGAGTAAACCTATGGAATACGAAAAAACAGGCGAAAATTTTTCTTTCGGAGTAGGTACTGTTAAAACGGCAGGAGCAGGAAAACTTTCTGAAGCTGAGAAGATAACCGGAAAACTTTCAAATAAGGCAATAGCTAAAAAAGCAGTTACTGCCGGATTGCAGGCAATGGCTGTAGCAACGGTTGTCGGGCTGAAAGTGAAGTTTTCAAGAAAATAAAGGAGGAATGAAATTGGAATCTATACTTATTAAAAATATACGTGCAGTAGACACAAAAAACGACAATATAACGGACGTACTCATAGAGGAAGGTAAAATCTCCACTATGGGCGAAAAAATCGACGTACAGGCAGACCGCATTATAGATGGTACAGGTCTTGTGCTTATGCCGTCGCTCTTTGATATGCATGTGCATTTCCGTGACCCTGGCTTGACTTACAAGGAAGATATTATTACTGGCTGTAATTCCGCACTCGCCGGAGGTGTTACCGGAGTGCTTGCTATGCCTAATACCAAACCGCCATGCGACAATCCAGAAACTATCCGCTATATCATTGACAAGGCAAAGGACACAGGCGTTGAAGTATATCCGGTTGGCTGTATAACCAACGGCATGAACGGCGGTGGCTTATGCGATTATGACGAACTTAAAAAAGCCGGCTGTATATGCATTTCTGACGACGGCAGACCAGTGGAAAATGCCGAAATGATGAGACAGGCTCTTGAAAAATCCAATGATAACGGTTTACTGGTGGCATCTCATTGTGAGGATTTGAGCATAATAAACGGCGGTATCATGAACAAAGGCGAAACTTCCAGAAAACTCGGAGTAAAGGGCATGGACAGGTCTTCTGAAGACTACATAACCGCCCGTGAGATTATTCTTGCCTCATCAGTGAATGCACGCATACATATATGCCACGTCAGCACAGAGGGTAGCACTGCTATTATACAGTTTGCAAAGTCAAGAGGCATTAAAGTAACGTGCGAGACTGCACCTCATTATTTCATGCTTACCGATAAGCTCCTTGAAAAGCGTGACGCTGATTACAGAATGAATCCGCCCCTAAGAACTCCCGAAGATGTGAGAGCCATAATAGACGGCATAAAGGACGGCACAATAGACTGCATAATTACAGACCATGCTCCCCACGCTCCCGAAGAAAAAGCAGACTTTGAAAAAGCCCCCAACGGTGTGGTAGGTCTGGAGACTTCTTTAGGTGCAACCCTCACGGCACTTTATCATACTGGTGAAATAACTTTGCAGAAAGTCATTGAACTGATGTGCGTGAATCCAAGAAAAATACTCGGTCTTGAAATACCCGAAATCTCAGTGGGAAAAACTGCCGACTTAATAATTGCCGACCTTGACAAAAAGTGGACTGTCAATCCCGATGAACTTCACTCAAAGTCGCATAATACGGTTTTCAAGGGCATGGAACTTACTGGAAAAAACCTTATGACGATTTCAAAGGGTATCGTAAGATACGAAAATTTATAATTTTTTAACGAAAGGAAAGATTTGATTATGTCATTTGACAGACTTATTGAAAAAATCATTGAAATGAAAAATCCTACAGTAGTAGGTCTTGACCCTAAGCTTGAATACGTTCCGGAGTATATCCAGAGAAGATACCTCGAAGACGACGGCGGAACTCTCAAAGCTGCCGCAAAGGCTATTTTCGCATTCAATCAGGCTATTATCGACGAAATACACGACATCGTACCGGCTATCAAACCACAGGCTGCATATTACGAAATGTACGGACATTACGGCATAAAAGCCCTTGAAAAGACTATCCGCTATGCAAAACTCAACGGAATGTTTGTCATCACTGACGGCAAGCGTAATGACATCGGTGCTACTATGGAAGCCTACACAAATGCTCATCTCGGTACTGTCAAGGTATGCGACAACGACGAAATAGAACCCTTTGGGGCTGACGCACTCACAGTCAACGGCTATCTCGGCACTGATGGCATTGAACCGCTCCTTAAAGTATGCCGTGAAAGAGACAAGGGAATATATGTTCTTGTTAAAACTTCAAATAAGTCAAGCGGTGAGATTCAGGATATGAAACTTGCTGACGGTACGCCGATTTATGCACTCATGGGCGATATGTGCGAAAAATGGGGTGCTGATACTATCGGAAAGTACGGCTATTCGGCTGTAGGTGCTGTAGTAGGTGCGACTTATCCGGAAATGCTTACCGAACTCAGACAGAGACTTCCGCATACAATGTTTCTTGTTCCCGGCTATGGTGCACAGGGTGGTGGTGCTGAGGGTCTCAAAGGCGGTTTTGATGAGAACGGTCTTGGTGCTATCGTAAACTCCAGTCGTGCTGTAATGTGTGCATACAAGAAAGAGGGTTGCGACGAGCGTGATTTTGCTAAGGCTGCACGCCGTGAGGCTATCCGCATGAGAGACGACATAACTCAGTATATCAACCTTAAATGATGTGACATTATATCATAAAAAAACGGCACTGATGAGGAAAGACAAAACGGTATTCCGGCAGTAAACTGTATTTTCTGATATGCGGAAATATTCCCAAAATTGCCACGCCGTATAAAAAAGAATTACCGCCGGACTACAGACAGGCAAAGACGGAACTTATTGAAAATATCGGCTATATACCTGAAGATATTCCGCTTAATGTGAAGTATACCGTCAGGGACGGAAAATTTTATGTAAAAAAATATGTTTAACTCATGACCACAAAGGCGTGGTTGTGTTTTATAAATTTTCAGACTAATTGAAAGGATTGATAAAAATTGTCATTATTCAATCAGAGTGAAAAGGCTTATCTCATGCTTGCCAACGGGCAGGTATTCGAGGGTAAGAGCTTAGGTGCAAAGGGTACTGTTATCGGCGAGGTTGTTTTTACAACAGGTCTTACTGGCTATCAGGAAACCCTAACAGACCCCAGTTATTACGGTCAGATTGTAACGCAGACTTTCCCCCTCATTGGAAATTACGGCGTGAACCATGAAGACAACGAGTCGGCACGCTCCTATGTAACCGGCTACATTGTAAGAGAATCATGTGATATGCCGTCTAATTTCCGCTGTGAAGGCAATATAAGGGATTTCCTTACGGAGAATAATATTGTCGGCATATCCGGTATTGACACCAGAAGTCTTACAAGAGTTATCCGTGAGACAGGCGTTATGAACGGCGTTATCACTACAGAAGATGTTTACGCACAGAAAGACAGTCTGCTTGAAAA
Organism: Ruminococcus flavefaciens; assembly: GCA_023667045.1. Classification (GTDB taxonomy): domain Bacteria; phylum Bacillota; class Clostridia; order Oscillospirales; family Ruminococcaceae; genus Ruminococcus; species Ruminococcus flavefaciens_AC. The sequence continues at coordinate 1,258,376 of JAMPAU010000001.1, forward strand.
GGTAAAGGCGTTTGAGATAAAGAACGCTGTAAAGACTGTCACAAACAGCGAGATTCTGACATATTCCGGAGAAAACCCGAAATACAAGGTTGTGCTTTTTGATTTCGGCTATAAAAGAAATATCCGGCAGGAACTCGTCAAGCGTGGCTGTGAAGTGATAGTCGTTCCGGCTGACACTACCGCCGAACAGGTAAAGTCAATTAACCCCGACGGCATAATGTTCTCTAATGGTCCGGGAAATCCTGCTGAAAACGTTCAGATTATTGAGAATATCAAGGAAATTCAGAAACTCGGCATATCTATTTTCGGAATCTGTCTCGGACATCAGCTCATGGCACTCGCAAACGGTGCAAAAACTGAAAAGCTCAAATACGGTCACAGAGGTGCTAACCAGCCTGTTATTGACCTTGAAAGCGGTCTGACATACGTTACCAGTCAGAATCACGGCTATGCGGTTATCGGTGAAAGTATTCCTGCTGAAGTAGGTCACGTTTCGCACATCAATGCCAACGACAAGACCTGTGAGGGTATACGCTATACAGCCGTTAAAGCATTCACGGTGCAGTTTCACCCAGAGGCTCACGGCGGTCCGCTTGATACAGCGTATCTGTTTGACGAGTTTGTGCGTACTATGGAAAGTGAGGTAAAGTAATTATGCCACTCAGAAAGGATATAAAAAAAGTACTTGTTATCGGTTCTGGACCTATCGTAATCGGACAGGCTGCCGAGTTTGACTATGCCGGCACACAGGCTTGCCGTGCCTTGAAACAGGAGGGTCTTGAAGTCGTTCTGATAAACTCCAATCCGGCTACTATCATGACAGATAAGGCTATGGCTGACAAGGTTTATATTGAACCCCTCACCCTTGACGTTGTAAAGCGTATAATAGAAATCGAAAAGCCCGACAGCGTTCTTTCCACTCTCGGCGGTCAGACAGGACTTACTCTTTCCATGCAGTTGGCAGAGGAGGGTTTTTTAGAGTCTCACAATGTAAAGCTTCTTGGTGCAGACCCCGAAACAATCCACAAGGCTGAGGACAGACAGGCTTTCAAGGACACTATGGAAAAAATCGGAGAGCCGTGTATTCCGTCTAAAGTTGTCGAGACGGTCGAGGACGCTATGGAGTTTGCAAAGGTAATAGATTATCCGGTAATAGTACGTCCTGCATTTACTCTCGGCGGAACTGGCGGTGGTATAGCACAGAATCCGGAAGAACTCCACGAGATAGCCACCAACGGTCTGAGACTTTCGCCGATAACACAGATATTGGTTGAAAAGTGCATAAGCGGTTGGAAAGAGATAGAATTTGAAGTTATCCGTGACGCTAAAGGAAACGTTATAACGGTATGTTCTATGGAAAATTTCGACCCTGTAGGCGTACATACCGGAGACAGTATAGTTATTGCTCCGGCGGTAACTCTCACAGACCGTGAATATCAGATGTTGCGTACTTCTGCAATAAATATCATAAAGGAACTCAAAGTAGAGGGCGGTTGCAACTGTCAGTTTGCACTTCACCCGACGAGTTTTGAATATGCCGTAATCGAGGTAAACCCCCGTGTGTCACGTTCTTCTGCACTCGCATCAAAGGCTACTGGTTATCCGATTGCAAAGACCGCCGCAAAAATTGCTATCGGCTATACTCTCGACGAAATCATAAATCAGGTTACCGGAAAGACTTACGCCTGCTTTGAGCCGGCACTTGACTATGTGGTTGTAAAGTTTCCTAAATGGGCTTTTGATAAGTTTGTTTATGCAAAGAGAACTCTCGGCACACAGATGAAAGCCACCGGCGAAGTTATGGCTATCGGCACGAGTTTTGAGCAGGCTATGATGAAGGCTGTCCGCTCTATTGAGTTAGGTCTTGACACTATGAACCTCAAAAAGCTTGAAAAGTACTCAACAGAGGAAATCCGTGAAAAACTCCATGTTGTAGATGATGAGCGTTCTTTTGTGGTATTTGAGGCTCTCAAACGTGGCATTACTCCGGAAGAAATACATGAAATCACCATGATTGACAACTGGTTCTTGTATAAGCTACTCAATCTTGTTGAGCTGGAAAAGTGGCTTGCTGACGGCGAACTCACTGAAGATAAGTACAATACCGCCAAGCAGTACGGTTATCTTGACAGCACCATAGAAAGAATATCCGGTCAGAAATGCCCCCTCAGAAGACACGCCGTATATAAAATGGTTGATACGTGTGCAGGAGAGTTCAAGGCTGAAACGCCGTACTTTTATTCTACTTTCGATGAGGAAAACGAGGCACTCCAGTTTATTGAACGTCAGAACTCCGGCAAGAAAAAGGTTATAGTATTCGGTTCAGGACCTATCAGAATCGGACAGGGCATAGAGTTTGACTACTGCTCCGTGCATTGCGTATGGACTTTGAAAGAATTAGGCTATGAGGCTGTAATCTGCAACAACAACCCCGAAACTGTCTCGACTGATTTCGACACAGGTGACCGTCTGTATTTCGACCCCCTCACCAAAGAAGACGTTGAATCAATTATCGAAACTGAAAAGCCTTATGGTGTAGTGGTGCAGTTTGGCGGACAGACAGCTATAAAACTTACACGTTACCTTTCTGATATGGGCGTTAGGATTCTCGGCACTTCTGCCGATATGATTGACGCAGCCGAAGACAGAGAGCGTTTTGATGAGATACTTGAAAAGTGCGGTATACCACGTCCGCAGGGTCATACGGTAATGACTACTGAGGAAGCTATAACTGCTGCTGAAAGTCTCGGCTATCCGGTACTTTTAAGACCGTCGTATGTTCTCGGCGGACAGAATATGATTATTGCACACTCAAAGGAAGACGTTATTGAATACATGGGAATCATCACAAGCCACATGATTGAGAATCCCGTACTTATTGACAAGTACATGATGGGTACGGAAGTTGAGGTTGACGCTATATGTGACGGCGAGGATTTCCTTATTCCCGGTATCATGGAACATATCGAGCGTGCTGGCGTACATTCTGGAGACTCGATTTCAATATATCCTGCACAGCACCTTTCTGACAGAATCAAGAGAATCATAGTTGAGTATACACGCAAGCTTGCAAAGGAACTCAACGTTATAGGACTTGTTAACATACAGTACGTTGTGTATAATCATGAGGTGTATGTCATTGAGGTAAACCCACGTTCTTCACGTACAGTGCCGTATATCAGCAAGGTTACTGGCATACCTATGGTTGACATAGCAACAAAGATAATGTTCGGTGCTAAACTCAAAGACATGGGCTACGAGAGCGGACTTTATCCGGCTGGCGACTATGTGGCTGTTAAAGTACCGGTATTCAGCTTTGAAAAGCTCACAGACGTTGACACGATGTTAGGACCGGAAATGAAATCCACAGGCGAGTGTCTCGGCATAGGCAGAAACCTTGAGGACGCACTTCTGAAAGGTCTTATTGCAGGCGGTTTTGACCTGAAACGTGAGGGCGGTGTGCTTATTTCCGTGCGTGATACCGACAAGCAGGAAATACTGCCAATTGCTGACAAGTTTGAACAAATGGGCTTTGAGCTTTATGCTACTTCCGGCACACAGAGTGTTCTGACAAGAAATATGATAGCCTCAAACCTTGTGCGTAAGATTTCCGACGGCGAGCCTAATGTTGTCTCGCTCCTTGAAAGCGGTAAGGTAAATTATGTTATATCCACCTCCGCAAAGGGCAGACTTCCGGAGCGTGACAGTGTTAAGATGAGACGTAAGTCTATAGAGCGTTCTATATGCAGTCTCACAGCTATTGATACTGCAAAGTCTCTTGTAAAGGTTCTTGAATCGGGACGTACCATAAACGACGTTGAACTTATTGACATAACCGAAATATAATTGCAGACTGCCGGATATTAAAATGTCCGGCGGTTTTTTTATAAAAAAAACTGTCAATTATACACAAAAAAACAGCTTTTCATGAATTTACCGTCATATTAAGATTGACTGAAAACAAATATAATAGTATAATAGATTTTACAGACTAAAAATTAAGGAGTAATAAAATTATGAAAAAGTTCGCAAGGTATACAGCATTTTTGCTGGCACTTATGGCAGTAACGGCAGTCTCCGGCTGTGAGGGAAAAAATGACAGCTCAGACAGCTCTGTTTCAGTGATTGCAGATGTTGAGGATTCACAGGAAACTACTGCTCCGGAAGAAACAACCGCTCCGGAAGAAACTACAGAGCCAGTAACAGAAGAACCGGCAACAGAAGAAAATACCACAGAAGATTCCAGTTTTAACAATACCGAATACAGACCCGTCCTTGACGCATATCATCAGGCTTACATTGACGGCAATGCAGAGGCGGTATATGCTCTTTTCAGTCCGGACGAGATAACAGCTTTTGATACATACATGAAAGAATACCTCAAAAACAATCTCGGCGAATCAGAAGAAATGGTCGAAAGTATGTTCAGTAAGGAAAACGTAATATCAGCTATAAACGGCTCTGTCGAGAATATTCACGGCATTATGCAGAATTACAATGTATCAGACGGCGACGTATGGGCAATAAATATAGATGAGACAACTATTGAACAGTACACGGCTGAAGAACTCTCTGAAATAAATAAAAGTCTCGGCATGAATATTACTGACGGCTATATGTGCGAGATTCCTTTCTATAAAAATACCGCAAACGATGAGGTCTTTGTGGCTGAACCTGCCTCTATATTCCAGATTGACGGAAAATGGTATGTCAGCTACAGTGTAGCCTGTGACAGACTTATTGAATTTATGGACATAGAATTTTAATGATAAAGGTGAACCATGAAGAAACTGCTTAAATATCTTAAAAACTATAAAAAGGAACTCGTTTTAGGTCCTTTCTTCAAACTGCTGGAGGCTATATTTGAACTTATAGTACCGCACGTCATGGCAAAAATCATTGATATAGGCATTAAAAACAACGACACTAAATATATACTCCGTATGTCCGGACTTATTGTACTGCTGGGCTTCTGCGGTCTTGCCTTTGCACTGACCTGTCAGATTCTCGCCGCCAAGTGTGCATACGGTTTCGGCACGGAACTACGAACAGACTTATATAAGCATATAAATTCACTCTCATACAGCAGTATTGATAAAGTCGGCACAGCTTCTCTCGTCAACCGTCTCACCAACGATTCAAACACTGTGCAGAATGGCGTTAATATGTTTATAAGGCTTGCCACACGTTCGCCTTTTCTTGTAATCGGTGCTATGGTGAAAGCCATGATGATTGACCTTAAGCTCTCATTGATATTCTTTGCTGTGGCTGTACTGACTACTATTGTTATAGTCTCGGTAATGCACAAAACTGTACCTATGTACAAAACCACTCAGAAAAATCTTGACAGGGCTTCAATGCTTACCCGTGAAAATTTAGAGGGTGCAAGGGTTATCAGAGCCTTTTCACGTCAGAAAGAGGAAATCAGCGAATTTAAAGAATCTGTTGACGATATAGCGGTAAGTTCTATAGCTGTCGGCAGAATATCTTCAATACTCAATCCTTTTTCTTTCATGATTATGAATTTAGGTATAGTATTTATCTTGTGGTTCGGCGGTGTGAGAATCGACACGGGCTATCTTACACAGGGCGAACTTACAGAGTTTGTCAACTATATGACACAGATTCTGCTTGCTCTCATAGTGCTTGCTAACCTCATTGTTACGTTTACAAAGGCTTTTGCTTCGGCAAACCGCATAAGTGAGGTGTTTGACATTCAGCCCGAAACGTCCGGCGGTGACGAAAAGCCCTCTGACCACAGGGACAGCAGAAATATCCTTGAATTTAAAAACGTTTCCTTTGCATACGATACTGCCGGCGACCACTCTGTGAAAAATATCTCATTTACTCTTAAAAGAGGCGAAATGCTTGGTATTATCGGCGGTACTGGCAGTGGTAAGTCCACCCTCGCAAACCTCATACCGTGTTTTTACCGTGCTACTGAAGGACAGGTGCTTGTATCTGATGTGGATGTATATAATTATGACCTTGACGAATTAAGAAAGTCTATAGGCATAGTTCCGCAGAAAGCTGTACTCTTTACCGGCACTGTCCGTGATAACATGAAGTGGCACAACGCTAAAGCTACAGACGAGGAAATTATTTCAGCCCTTAAAACCGCACAGGCATGGGAGTTTGTCAGCAGAATGCCGGACGGTCTTGACACTAAAATATCACAGGGCGGTAAAAATCTGTCCGGCGGTCAGAAACAGAGAATATCCATTGCACGTGCCATAGCAGGAAATCCCGATATACTCATTCTTGACGATTCAACAAGTGCTTTGGACTATGCAACAGACCTTGCACTCCGAAAGGCTTTAAAAACTGATATGCCCGATACTACCGTTATAATGATTTCACAGAGAACTACTTCCCTTAAAGACGCTGATAAGATTATTGTCATGGACGACGGCGAGGCGGTCGGAATAGGCACGCACGATGAACTCTTAAATAACTGTGAAATATACAGCGAAATCTATAAATCACAGATGAACGAAAAGGAGGGCGTATAATGCTTGATACTCTTAAAAGGGTTATTTCCTATGCCCGACCCTATATAGCTTATCTTGTAAGTACGGTTATATTTGCTGTAGCCGGAGTGGGACTTTCGCTTTTAGTGCCTGTCTTTATCGGCGACGCTGTGGACTGCTGTATAAAAAAAGGCGACGTTGATTTCAGCGACCTTAAAAAAATTGTAACAGAACTTGCTGTTATGGTTATTGCAAGCGGTATTTTCCAGTGGATTATGAGTTTATGCACAAACAAGCTTGCGTTTCTGACAATACGTGACTTGCGTGCGGATATTTTCAATAAGCTCGAAAGAGTGCCTTTAAAGTACATTGATGGTCACACAAAGGGCGAACTGACAAGCCGTGTAATCAATGACATTGAAATAGTCTCTGACGGTCTCTTGCAGGGATTCACACAGTTTTTCAGCAGTATAATGACTATTGTCGGCACGCTTGTCTTTATGATGTTTATAAATTTCAGAATAGCACTTGTTGTTGTTATTCTCACGCCGTTGTCTTTCATAGCAGCGTCTAAGATAACAAAGGCTTCGCATGATTCATATATGAAACAGTCTAAACTGCGTGGCGACATGGTAGGACTTGCTGAGGAAATGGCAGGCAATCAGAAGATAGTCAAGGCTTTTGTATATGATACAAGGGCTATGGAGCGTTTTGATGTGATAAACAATGATTACGGAAAAATCGGAGTAAAAGCTACTTTTCTTAGTTCTATAACCAATCCGGTTACACGTTTTGTAAACGGCATGATTTACGCTTCAGTCGGACTTCTCGGAGCTTTAGGCGTAACCGGTGCTGTCGGTTTTATCGGCACAATGACAGTCGGCAAGCTGACAAGTTTTCTTTCATTCTCCAACCAGTATACTAAGCCTTTCAATGAAGTATCCGGAGTTTTTGCCGAATTGCAGAACGCTGTAGCTTCGGCACAGAGAGTATTCAGTGTGCTTGACGAAACGGAAGTACCGGACGATTCCGGCAAGGAAACAATTACTTCTTCAGACGGAACACTTGCATTTGAAGACGTTAAATTTTCATATAATCCGGAAGTCGAGCTGATTAAGAATTTCAGTCTCAATGTAAAGTCCGGTGAAAAAATCGCCATAGTAGGACCTACTGGTTGCGGAAAGTCCACTATAATTAATCTTCTGCTGAGATTTTACGATATTGACAGCGGTAAGATAATTGTTTCCGGCAAAAATATAAACGATATAACCCGTGACAGTTTAAGAAGTCAGTTCGGTATGGTTTTGCAGGAGACGTGGATTTTTACCGGTACTGTAGCCGAAAATATCGCTTATGGTATGCCGTCGGCTACCCGTGAGCAGATTATTGAATCCGCAAAGGCAGTGTATGCACACGGCTTTATAAAGAGACTGCCGGACGGCTACGATACTGTTATAAGTGACGACAGCGGACTCTCTCAAGGTCAGAAACAGCTTATCTGTATCGCAAGAATCATGCTCATGAATCCGCCCATGCTTATTCTTGACGAGGCGACAAGTTCCATAGATTTACGCACAGAACACCGCATACAAAAGGCTTTCACCAAACTTATGGACGGCAGAACAAGCTTTATTATTGCACACCGTCTCTCTACTATAAAAAACTCTGATACTATTCTTGTCATGAAAAACGGCAATATAATTGAGCAGGGAAGTCACGGCGAACTTATGCATAATAACGGCTTCTATGCAGAACTCTACAACAGCCAGTTTGCAACATAAATAATATTCAACATTAGGGATTGTTGATATTTCATAAAATATTTTCAGTGCTGTACGCCGTCGGTTTATCGTTTGTATAAATTGTGCTTTGGCTATTGACTGCATTTGATTAATGTGATATAATATTCAAAATATACTGAGTATTTTTTAAGTGAAATATAAAAAAATTATCAAAGGGGGTTGTGTCAATGATTACACTTGATACAGCAAAAAATGTACTAAAGCAGTATGGACAGGAGCATATTCTTGACTACTATGAGGAGCTTGACGAAAAAGATAAAGCCAAACTCCTTTCACAGATTGAACTGATTGATTTTTCTGTACTGGAAAATCTCAGCGTCGAAAACAGACATTCCTCAAAGAGAGGAAAGCTTGAACCGCTCGGAGCAGTGACCATTGGTGATATTGAAAAAAACAAAGAAAAATATCATCATACAGGTGCAGAGGCAATAAAAGAGGGAAAGGTTGCCACAGTGCTGCTGGCAGGCGGTCAAGGTACTCGTCTGGGCTTTGAAAAACCTAAGGGAATGTTTGATATAGGCGTTACAAGAGAACTATATATATTTGAATGCCTTATAAACAATATGCTTAAAGTCGTTGAAGATACAGGGGCTTTTGTTCCGCTCTACATCATGACAAGCGAAAAAAACTATCACGATACTGTTGATTTCTTTGAGGAAAAAAATTACTTCGGCTACGATAAAAGCTATGTGAAGTTCTTCATTCAAGATATGGCACCCTCTGTTGACTTCAACGGCAGAATCTACATGGAAAGCAAATCTGATATATCTATCTCGCCAAACGGCAACGGCGGTTGGTTTTCTTCAATAGTAAGGGCAGGACTGCTTGACGACATCAAAAATAAAGGCGTTGAGTGGATTAACGTATTTGCCGTTGATAATGTTCTTCAGCAGATTGCAGACCCATGCTTTATCGGTGCTGTGATAAATTCCGGCAGTCAGTCCGGAAGCAAGGTAGTAAGCAAAGCCTCGCCCGATGAACGTGTGGGGGTTCTCTGTACTGAGGACGGCAGACCCTCTATTGTCGAATACTATGAAATGACTAAGGATATGCGTGAACTGCTTACAGAAGACGGAGAGCTTGCCTATAAATACGGCGTTATTCTCAATTATCTTTTCAGCGTGGACAGGCTTGAGGAAATTATCTCTGAAAAAATGCCAGTACACGTTGTTGAAAAGAAAATACCATACATGAATGAAAACGGCGAACTGATAACCCCCGAAAGTCCTAACGGGTATAAGTTTGAAACACTCGTGCTTGATATGGTGCATATGCAGGAAAGTTGTCTGCCGTATGAGGTGGAGAGGTCTAAGGAATTTGCACCAGTAAAGAATGCTGACGGCGTTGATTCTGTTGATACAGCAAGAAAACTCCTCGCACAGAACGGCATTGAACTATAAGCAAACCGCAATCCCACGATTTCAGACAGCGGTCTGAGTTTGGCGAAAAGAACCAAGCCGTTGGAACATGAACCCTATAGTTTTTAGGTAATCGTCAGTTACTGCAATCTCACGATTTCAGACAGCGGTCTGAGTTTGGCGAAAAGAACCAAGCCGTTGGAACATGAACCCTATAGTTTTTAGGTAATCGTCAGTTACTGCAATCTCACGATTTCAGACAGCGGTCTGAGTTTGGCGAAAAGAACCAAGCCGTTGGAACATGAACCCTATAGGCTCTAGGTAATCGGCATTGAACTATAACAACATAAAACAGGCTGTATTTTATGCGGTCTGTTTTTTTGTGCATTTTGTGGAATTGCTATTGACTTGTTGAAAAAAATGGTGTATAATAAATATATAATTTTTTAAAACCGGAGGTTTATTATGAATACGGATAAAAGAAAAGTCGTGCTTATCGGTACGGGTATGGTCGGCATGAGCTTTGCATACGCTCTCGTGAATCAAGGCGGTATCTGCAATGAACTTGTCCTCATAGACGTAAACAAGGAACGTGCTAACGGCGAGGCTATGGACCTAAATCACGGTCTTGCCTTTGCAAAGTCCAATATGCGAATCTATGCCGGAGAATACAAGGACTGCAAAGACGCTGATATTGTCGTTATTGCTGCCGGAGTTGCTCAGAAAGACGGTGAGACACGTCTTGACCTGCTACAGAGGAATACTGAGGTTTTCCGCTCTATTATAAATCCTGTCGTAAAGTCGGGTTTTGACGGCATATTCCTTGTCGCTACAAACCCTGTCGACATCATGACAAGAGTAACATATGAACTCTCACGCTTTGGTGCTTCACGTGTTATTGGTACAGGTACTTCTCTTGATACTGCACGTCTGCGTTATCTGCTCGGCGACTACTTCACTGTTGACCCGAAAAACATTCACGCTTATGTTATCGGCGAACACGGCGACAGCGAGTTTGTGCCTTTCTCACAGGTTATGCTTGCTACAAAGTCCGTAACCGAAATCCTAGAGGACGAACGTAACGACTATAACATAGATGATATGCAGTCCATTGAAGAACAGGTGCGTACCTCTGCATATAAGATTATCAAGGCTAAAAGAGCAACATATTACGGCATAGGTATGGCTATAGCACGTATCGTCAAGGCTATACTCGGCGACGAAAACAGTGTGCTTACAGTGTCCGCTAAACTTTGCGGTGAATACGACAGCAAGAATGTTTTCATAGGCGTGCCTTGCATTATCGGCAGAAACGGCGTTAAGGAAATAGTAGAACTCTCTCTTACCGACGAGGAAAAGGAAAAGTTCCAGAATTCAAGACAGGTGCTGGAAGATAATTTCAACGGTCTTAATCTCTGATTATAAGGTGACGGATTGAAAAATTATCCGTCACCCATATTTTTGGCTATATATCAGCGAAAACAGTACTTCCGGTGACGAAAGGTGACGGATATTTACTATTTTTATAACTCTTTAATAAAAGAATATATAATATATATATAAAATAGAAAAATAAAAAAGGTTTTAGAAAATGCGTCATATCCGTCACCCGAGAGACTGAAAAGTTTGATTTATGGCTGTATTTAGGAAAAAATCAAGGTGACGGATAAATATGAATCTGTCACCAAAAAGAACGTTGCAATTAATAATTAATTTCTGAGGATATATATCACTGTAAGATATTTATGAATTATGCATTATAAATTATGAATTAAAAGTCTGTCACACGAAAATATGACCCATAAAAAATTATAGGTCATACTGGATTTATGGCTGTATATCAGCAAAAACAAGGCTTTTAAAAAATAAATATGACCTATATTTACTATTTTTATAATTCTCTAATAAAAGAATATATAATATATATATAAAATAAAAAAATAGAAATAGTTTTAGAAAATGGGTCATATAGGTCATATGAAAACAAGAAACATCTTATTTGTGGCTATATTTCGAGTAAAATTAATATGACCCATAAAAAATTATAGGTCATGCGGAACATAGAATATTTTATATAAAAAAGGGTCTTTCAACAGTCCTTTTTTTGGCGGGAATTTTTACCGGAAATATGTTGACATTACAGGAAAAAAGTGATAGAATGCTATTCGATACAAAAAAGGGGAGTTGATGTCAACATGACAAAAAGCATGACAGAGGGAAATCCAGTGAAACTGATTCTTGAATTTTCACTGCCTTTACTGCTCGGAAATATTCTACAGCAGGCATATAATATGGTTGATACGGCTATAGTCGGACGTGTACTCGGTGCTGACGCTCTCGGTGCGGTGGGTGCTTCAAGCAGTGTGCAGTTTCTTGTGCTGGGATTCTGTATCGGTACGTGTGCGGGATTCGGTATACCTATGGCTAAATATTTCGGTGCAAAACAACCCGACCGTCTGCGGAGTACTGTTTTTCACTCGTATCTGCTTACCGGATTCTTTGCGGTGGTGCTTACGCTGGTTACGTGCCTTATGTGCGGAAATATCATCGACCTCATGAAAGTTACCGGTGAAATCCGCAAGGACGCATATACATATCTTTTTATTATTCTCGCCGGAATACCTTTCACGCTCTTCTATAATCTCCTTGCCAGTATGCTTCGTGCCATAGGCGACAGCAAAACCCCTTTTATATTTCTTGCCGTGTCGGCAGTGCTGAATATCATACTCGACTTTACTTTTATAGTGGTTATACCGTTAGGGTGTGCCGGAGCAAGTCTCGCTACTGTCATGGCACAGGCGTGCAGTGGAATAGCCTGTTTCGTGGTCATTCAGAAGAAATACCCTCTGCTGAAACTCTCTAAGGATATATGCCGTTTCAATCCGTATGCCCTTAAAGAACTCATGGTTATGGGTGTACCAATGGGTTTGCAGTACTCCATAACGGCTATCGGTGCTATGGTTATGCAGTCGGCTAATAACTCTCTTGAGGACGTTTATATATCGGCATTTGCGGTTACTTCAAAACTAAAACAGCTTGCAATGTGTCCGTTTGACGCTATAGCTACCGGAGTGTCTGTATTCAGCAGTCAGAACTTAGGTGCAGGAAAGACAGACCGTGTTAAAAAGGGCATTATAAAAGGCACAGCTATAAACACAGCTTACGGTCTTATAATAGGAGTGGTGCTTATATTCTGCGGACGGTCGCTGTCGCTGATGTTCCTTGACAGTACTGAGACAGCCGTGCTTGATGCGTGCGGTGAGTACATGAAATGCGTCGGCTATTTCTTCTGGTCGCTCGGTATTCTCAACACTTGCCGTATGAGTATACAGGGCATAGGTTTTTCCGGAATGGCTATATTCTCCGGAGTACTGGAGATGTTCGCCCGAATATTCGTAAGCAGGAAGTTTATTTCAGATTACGGATTCACGGCTATATGCTATACCGACCAAGCTGCATGGATTGTCGCTACTATATACTGCATGATAATGTGTGTGGTGTGCGTTAGGAAAGCCTCTGAAAAGAACGTCATTCACGAAAAAATAAAAGTATAACAAAAAACTCCCTTTTTACAGGGAGCTTTTTATAAGGAGGTTATTCAAGACCGGAGAGGTTTACAAAGCCGTTTTCGTTCATTGAGAGATAGAGGTTGTCACGGAGCTTATCTTCAACTATATATGCAAGAGTAACTTCTGCCGTCTCACGAGGTGCAAGGTCTATGTTGTTCTTGCTTGACTGGTTAGGACTGCTGAAAGAGAAGCACATATTATCAGATTCAAGGTGTATGAAAGTATCATCATAATCAACGGAATTTTTCTGACTTTTATTCTGCATTTCAATTTTATTGTAAATTGACGGCTTAAAGAAATATCCTTCACATATAGTCTGCAAATCGGGACATACACAGTAATCGTTAATCGGAGTATCGCCGTTGTTGGTGTATGTGACAACTACCGTCATAACGCTTACTGGTACAGTTTGCGTTTCAAAGACTTCATTTTTGTCGGCATTGGTGTACCATGTACGGACGTTTTCAATCAGTCTGTTGTCGTCGTCAAGGTAGCCGTTATAGTCTGCCAAAAGACCTATGCTGTCATTGGTCAGACCGTTGAAGTCGTTGTCAAAACGCACACCAGTTACCTTAGCGGTAACGTTTCCCCAGCTGTCCGGATATTTTTCATATATCTCATCGCCGACCTGTACTATTTCAGCTTCGTCTACCGACGTGCCTAAACGTTCATAAGAGCCTGTATCAAACGATACGTTGCTTTCATTTTCGTTTCCGGATTCCTGCTGATAGATTTGTGCTGTTTCAGTATCGGATGGCACAAGTTTTAAATTTTCAATAATTCTGCTGAAATCTTCTTCTGAAATGCCGTCAGTGACATATAACTGAAGAACGTACGGCGTATTGTCAAAATATATAAATGCTATACGACCGAAATTAAGTTCCGGATTATCGGGGTTATAGGTACTGCGGTAATACATTGAAACGTTTTTACCGTCAATATGAAATTCAGTTTTTGTAGTTTCTATATCCGGATTTCCTGTATCTTCATAATATTCTGTACCTTCCGGAACTTTACAGAATACCAGTGTCATGCCGTCACTGGTAGTCCAGTTATGGAACTTATTGCCGTAAGGACTGTCTTCACCTTGATATTCAATACCCTCCGGCAACCAACCGTATTCAACATCATAGATTGTGTTATAGTCTGTATTATCTTCTGTAAATACGTGTGTTTCCTCGTTAATTTCGCCGTCTTCGATACCGTTGCTTACTTCAACTGCTGTCAAGTTAGACGGGTGGTAGTCTTTGGCGGTCTCCGTATCGGACGGTATAAGTTTCATTTCATTAATGATTTTCTTTAAATCGTCTTTTGAGATACTGTCTGTAACAATAAGGCGTGCAAGATAATTTGTGCCGTCGAATGCTACCATTGCCCTGCGTCCTATCACATTAGGGTCTGCAAGTTCTTCGTCATATGAATCGTTGTAATTTATAACAAAACTTCTGCCGTCTGAAATTCCCGCCTCCACTGTATTGACTATATTATTATCGGGATTAAATGCAATGGGGGTGTAGCTGACATTTTTTAAGAAAAGCACCGTGATTTCTGCTTCTCCTCCGCTTTTTCCGTAACATATACCCTCTTCGTTTTCTTCCAGTTTTTCAAAGCCCTCCGGCAACCAGCCCATTTCGAGTGCATAGAAAGTCTCATTGTTCATGGCTTCGGCGGACATCTCGGTGTTTTCATCTGAAGAAACTTCTGTAGCTGGAGTAGTTTCAGCGGTACGGGTTGTGAGGTATATGCCTGTCGGGAATGCCACCACTGCCAGTGCTGCCGCTGTGACTGTAAGATTCATGATAAGATTATTTTTTTTCATGGTAATGCCTTTCCGCATTGACTGCTTTTTTATTCTGTAGTTTTCGGAGAATACGTGCATATCGTCTGACGAAAACGCCTCGTCAACGATTTTGTCCCATTCGTCCCTGTCCGGAAGTTTATATTTTTTCATCAGACATTTCCCCTTTCATGTTTATTAATTTCTTTTTTGCCCGCTCAAAACGCTTGCGTGCGGTTGATTCCGTCATTGAAGTGTGTTCGGCTACTTCTTTCCATGACATTTCATTTCCGCACCGGAGCATAATAATATTGCGGTCTGTGTCGTCGAGTTTATTTAATAAATTTCTTTTGTCCTGCCCGTCCATGACCGATATGACGTGTTCTTCAATGTTCTGTGAACTGTCGGGTATCTGTACAATGCTGTCATCTATCGGGAGTTCACGGACAAGCGAGCGTTTGTTCTTTCTGTATATATTTATAGACGTGCTTTTTATTACTTTGACTATATAAGCCTTTGTCTTGTCGCTTTCTGGAATTTTTATTTTATTCAGCCGGTCAATTATCCTCATGAATGCGTCCGAAACAGCGTCTTCGGCGAGTTCTGGATTTTTGAGTACAGCGAATGCTATTCTGTACATTGGCTGTTCGTATAGCTGATATATACGGTTAAGTTTTTCGTTATCTTCCGGCTTCATAAAAATCACCTCCGTTTGTGATATTGAGAACGTTCTGTATAATATAACACGTCTGAGGGATAGAATGTGACGTGCAAATTATGAACTTTTTGTAAACTTATCATTTTCTGTTGTCATGGCATGACAAAACATGGTAGAATATATAATGGTCAGTCTTAATAAAAAAGAAAACATGAGCGGAATGTGTCCTTTTTTTTCGTCTGAAAACGAATGTATTATATAAAGGCATATTTCGGTATAAAAATTTACAGGGGTGAAAAGATGAGCGATTCGGAATGGGAGCAGTTACTGGCGAGTTCCCCAAGAGATGCTTATGAATATCTTATTGAAAATTACGGAAATCTTATATATGCGATAGTTATAAACAAGCTCGGCAAATATGGCACTAAGGAAGACATAGAAGACTGTGTGAGCGATATTATGGTTGAGTTCCTCAGAAATGCCGGAAACTTTTCTTCCGGTACAGGCAGTCTGAAGTCCTACATAAGCACGGTCGCAAAGTACAGGGCAATTGACGCTTTCCGGCGACTTTCATGGCAGAACAGCAGTATATATTTTGATATAGATGATGAGAATGTAAATCTTCCGCCCTCAGACAGTGACACGGAAGAAGAAGCCGGAAACCGCATATTCCGTGAAAGGCTGTGGAGCGTGGTGCAGTCTCTCGGTGAGCCGGACAGTTCTATAATTATATATCAGTATTTCTATAATCAGAAAGTAAGCGAAATAGCACACAGGCTCGGCATGACATCGGGTGCAGTACAGAAAAGAAGTTTGCGTGCCAGAAAAAAAATAGGCACAATACTGGAAAATGGTGAAGATTATGAATGAAAATGAAAAAGACTTTATGGAACAGCTCAATAACCTCGACGATTCTTCCGTTGAGGAAATAGCTGAAAACTACCCTGCACTTGATGATAATGCAAAAAAGCGTATTCTTAAAAAGTCGCTCAGAAAAAGCGGTCTGCCGGACGGCGATATTGAAGTAACTGAAAATGAAGAATACAGTGAAGACGATGAAGTTACAGTTTCCGGCACAGAACGCTATGACAGTAATATATCGTGGCGTAAGTATGCAGGTTCGGTGGCTGTACTGGCAGTTGCGGTTATAGGCATAGCAAGCGTTGTACTGCTGAAAGGCAATCTTAACAGCATTGATGATTTTGATACATCATCGCCGACCGTTATAGGAGACAGCTATGAAAACGAACAGAGTCAGGTGACTGAAATAGTTTCCGGCTCGTATATAGACAAGGGCTATCATGCCAACGGTCACGACTATGCCAATGAAAACGACTATCAAGGCGTTATCGTGGGCGGTCAGACGGCTGTCACTGAACCGCAGGAGCAGGGACACGTTGTAGATGTTGGCGACCCTCCCGAAATAAATATCAACGGCAATGCACATGAAGATACTCCTCCGCCGACAACAGCACCTCCGGCAACAACCGCTCCGCCTGTCGTCACTACATCACTGCCTGTTACTACAGTGTCTGCCGTTACTACTACAGTGGTTGCAGAAACAAGCCCGGCAGTACAGAAAACTTTCCTTACTGGTCAATACTATATTGTTTCAGACAAGGGAGAATATGACGGCTTTGAGTTTTCACCGTCCGGTACAGTGGAGTCTTTTATCTTTGATGTTCCTTTCGGAAACTTCAGAGACTATACAGGCGAAGTATACGGCTATGAGATAATTGAAAATCAGTTTTCATACGGACTTTTCGGCGATGAATCCTCATGGAAGACCGGAACTATACTCA
Organism: Ruminococcus flavefaciens; assembly: GCA_023667045.1. Lineage (GTDB taxonomy): Bacteria > Bacillota > Clostridia > Oscillospirales > Ruminococcaceae > Ruminococcus > Ruminococcus flavefaciens_AC. Next base: position 1,275,812 of record JAMPAU010000001.1, read on the forward strand.
ACGGTAATGACGGCACAACCTTTTCTGTACAGTTTGACGACGGCGTTTATACTTTCAGTACAGATAAGACGATTCTGGAAAATATCGCAATAAAAAGAACTGCTCTCAGCGGTACATGGTACGCCAATGGTGCAGGCGGTTTCAGAAGACTTGATTTCTATGACGATATAAGCGGTAGTATGACATACATTGAAAGCGGTACAGGTGTAGGATTCAGCTATGTAATCAACAGCGACAATAATTATATTGCTTTCAGCATAGGCTCAACCGACATTGTAATGACAGGCACTATTATTGACTATGCTGAAAATCAGACTATGGTTGTTTCATGGGACGACGGCACGGTTGAATCTTTCTACAGTGAATCCGTCTGGACTGAAATGAATCAGCAGTAATATAAGCTATCTACAATTTTCAACCTCCTTATATATATCTCCCTGCAAGGAAAATGTTTCTTTGCAGGGAGAACTTGCTATATTGACAGATTATTTACGGAGTGCTATAATTTACTTATTCTTGGAAAGGAGTTTTTTTATCATGAATATTTCCGTAAATTTCACCAGTGACAAGCCCGTGTACGTTCAGATTTATGAGATACTCAAAGAAAAGATAATATGCGGAGCTTTTCCGTGCGGTGCAAGACTGCCCTCAAAGCGTACCCTTGCGGAAGACTGCGGAGTAAGTATTGTTACCATTGAACACGCCTACTCTCTACTGCGTGACGAGGACTACTGCGAAACACGTGAAAGAAGCGGTTATTATGTAATATACAGTCCGGAGAGAAGTTTTCCGTCGGGCATGGCAACCATAAAGACTATGCCGAAATCTGCCGGAAATGTTGCAGTTTCAGCGGATATACCCTTTTCGGCTTTTGCAGGACGTATGCGTAAAGTACTTTCTGATTACGGCGAAAGGGTATTGATGAAGTCTCAGGACAACGGCTGTCCGGAACTCCGTGAGGCTATAAGCCGTTATCTTATGCGGAGCAGAAATATAAACGTCTCTCCGGAGCAGGTAATAATAGGTTCGGGGGCTGAGTATCTTTATGGAATCTGCATACAGATGTTAGGCAGAGACCGCACCATAGCCCTTGAGAATCCCTCATACGAAAAAATAAGGCTTGTCTATACGGCAAATGGTGCAGTCTGTGATATGCTTGAAATGGACAGCGAGGGCATACGTCCGGAAGAACTTACACGTACAAAAGCCTCAGTACTTCATGTAACTCCTTTCAACAGCTTTCCGAGTAATATAACCGCCTCTGCTGAACGCCGTGCCGAGTACATAAAATGGGCAGAAAAAAGAAACGCCTTTATCATTGAGGACGATTATGATTCTGAATTTATTCTTACCGGCACTGCTCCGGAAACGCTTTTTTCCATGTGTCCGGACGGAAACGTTATATACATAAATACTTTTTCAAAGACCATTGCACCGTCAGTGAGAGCCGGATATATGCTTCTGCCGGAACATATGCTACCTATGTACGCCGAAAAAACAGGTTTTTACTCGTGTACCGTGCCTATGCTTGAACAGTACTTCCTTGCCGACTGGATAGACAGCGGTGACTTTGAACGTAACATTAACCGTATGCGTCATAAAAGAAATGCCGGAAAATAATTGTCACCTCATTTTAAAATAAATAGTTGACAATCAGATTTTTTTGTGATATAATATTCTCATAAAATCATAAGGAGGATTTTTTTATGTCAGAAAATATTGTATCACGTCCGAAATACTTTAAAACACGTGAGATTGTGCTGATAGCCATGTTTTCGGCGATAATGGCGGTATGTTCTTGGATTTCAGTGCCGACGACTATTCCGTTTACATTGCAGACTTTCGGGGTATTCTGTGCATTGAGTATTCTCGGCGGAAAGAAAGGTTTCTTTGCCATACTGGTGTACATACTACTGGGTGCGGTCGGAATGCCTGTCTTTTCGGGATTCAGTGCCGGATTAAGTGCATTGACTTCCTATTCCGGCGGTTATATATGGGGATTCATTTTCCTTGCACTTGTATTCTGGGGTGCTGAAAAACTTTTCGGCAGTAAGCTAGGCGTACAGATTATTTCGCTTATCACTGGAATGGCTGTCTGCTATCTGTGCGGAACTCTGTGGTTTATGCACGTGACAAAAAGCACGTTTATTTACGGACTGAGTATGTGTGTAGCACCGTATGTGCTTTTCGACCTGCTGAAAATGGCTTGTGCGGTTGGTATTTCCGTGAGGGTGAAAAAATATGTTAGAATATAGGTTAAGACCGCACCATGCCTTATGCATAGGTTTTTTTGAGGGAAAAGGCTACAGTCGGGAGTTTACGGAAAACATGACCGAAATAATAGAACTTCTGAACGGCGAAAATCCCGAAACGGAAATAACTACAGACAGTGACATTATCTGCCGTTGCTGTCCGTGTACCGACTGCCATGAAAAAGCCTTGTCATACGATATGAAAGTTATTGAGATATGCGGACTGTCGGATAAAATCAAGTGGGAAGACTTACGGCATAGAGTTCAGAAGAATATAATAAAATCCGGCAGACTGAAAGAAATATGCGGTGACTGCCAGTGGTTTTACATATGCGAAAAAAAGGGACTTAATTAAAAGCCCCTTTTTTGTATTAAAGTTCGATTTCTTTTTTTGTGTCGTTGTAGCTTTTGGTGAAAAGCTCCTTTATCTTATTGAAAAGCATAGTCAGATACCGCATGAAAGGCTCTGCTATAATCGAGAAGTTTATACAGAGGAGTATAGCCTTTGTGGACATTCCCGAAATACCAAAAAGGTCGCTCACGAAAACCATACAGAAAGCAAGTCCGAATATGCAGAATATCCACAGCGTCATCTTGTAAACGTTCATGGGACGGCTTATTTCAAAGAGAATCATAAGTCCGACAATGCACAGCAGAATAGTTGAAGCAGTGGCAATATCCGCTTGGTCGACGTTATAGGCGTTACCGAAGAACACCATAGCCGCTACTATTATTGTGTCGGTAATTCCGGCTGGAAAGGCTTTCAGCAGAATGTTTGTCATAAATTTGCCACGTATCATATCTTGGTTGGGCATCTGTGAGAGTACGAGTGCGGGTATTCCGATAGTAAAAAGACTTATAAGCGAAATCTGCGAGGGTTTGAGGGGGTATGTTATACCGAAACATATTGTCAGTATCGACATGATAAGTGAAAAGATATTCTTTACAAGGAAAAGACTGCCGGAGCGTTCAAGGTTATTTACTACACGCCGACCCTCCATAACAACATCTGGCATTTTTGAGAAGTCCGATTCAAGCAGTACAAGCTGTGAAACCTGTGCCGCCGCCTCACTGCCGGAAGCCATAGCAACGGAGCAGTCTGCGTCTTTGAGGGCGAGAACGTCGTTTACGCCGTCGCCTGTCATTGCAACGGTACGCCCCTGAAGTTTAAGAGCCTTTACAAACTTTCTTTTTTGGTCGGGGGTAACACGTCCGAAAACCGTATACCGCTGTACAGCGTCGTATATAGCATTGTCGTTGGTGAGAGTTGAAGCGTCGATGTAGTTTTTGGCGTTTTCAATGCCTGCCTGCTTGGCGACCTCTGAGACGGTAACTGGATTGTCGCCGGAAATTACTTTTATCTCCACACCCTGCTCGGCGAAAAATTTAAACGTTTCCGGAGCGTTTTCACGTATGGGGTTTGAAATCAGTATAAAGCATATGGGTTTGAAATCGTCTTTTAGTTCTTTGCCGTCGGGAACTCCGCCGTATCTGCCAAATACAAGCACACGGTGACCCTTACGGCTGTTTTCATCAATAATCTGTCTGTGCTGTGGCGTAATTTCTTTAATTATGAAGTCCGGCGCACCTATTACGTATGAACCGCTCTCAAAAGTAACACTGCTGTACTTATACTTTGAAGAAAAGCCTGTCCTGCCGACTGCCTTTCTGCCGGACGGCGTACTGAAATAGTTTTTAAGGGAAGCCATTGTTTCGTTGTCTGAATCCTGCGAGGCTGAGAAGTCGCTGAGAAGTCCGTGAAGCTCTCCCTCTGATATTTCGTTGGTCAGCGGAATAACCTTATTTACAGACATGGAATTTTCCGTGATAGTGCCTGTCTTGTCTACACAGAGAACGTCAACACGGGCGAGGGTTTCAATGCATTTCATGTCATGGACGAGTACTTTACCCATAGCAAGTCTCATGGCACTTATCGCAAGGGTAGTACTTGCAATAAGGAAAAGCCCCTCAGGTACCATGCCTATTACAGCGGCTACCATAGCTTCGATACTGTCTTTCATGGGAATATCATTTATAAAGTACTGCTGGTAGAACATAAATACGCCAATCGGGATAATTATAATTCCGGCGATTTTTACAATGCGGTTAAGGGAGCGTATCATCTCGGACTGCTCGCCCTTTCTTGAACGTTTCGCCTGTAAGGTAAGCTGTGAAATATACGAATCACTGCCGACCTTTTCAAGCCTTGCACGGCAAGCACCGGAAACTACAAAACTTCCCGACATGAGAGTATCTCCGGCAGATTTTATAATTTCGTCAGCCTCGCCGGTAAGCAGAGATTCATTTACTGAAACGCTACCGTCGAGTATAATAGCGTCTGCACTTATCTGATTTCCGGCACGGAATACCGCTATATCATCGAGTACAAGGCTTTGCGACTGTACTGTCATTTCCTTGCCGTCACGGATAACTGTAGTAACCGGAGCGTTGAGCATAGTCAGTTTGTCCAGAGTTTTCTTTGAGCGTAATTCCTGAAAAATGCCGATGAGGGTATTTGCTATGATAATCGGAATAAATGTCATATCCCTGTACGAACCTACAAAAACAAGCAGACACGCCAATATAAAGAATATGAAATTGAAGTAGGTAAATACATTTTCAGATATGATTTCCTTTGTTGATTTTGACGGAGATTCAACTGGTTTGTTGTCATATCCGTCTGCAATTCTTTGCGAGACCTGTTCCGGAGTAAGTCCTCTGTCTGCAGGGGCGTTAATCCGGACGGGAGCAGGTTTTTCGATATTTACGGGTTTTTTGACCATATATACACACCTTTCATGCTGTGATACAATTAATTATATCACATATATTGCCAGTTTTCAATCTGCAATGTGTGATAGATAAGTGAAATTTTTTACATATAGCCGTATTTTTTTCTGTTTCTGAAAATAAAGAAAGCCGTCACAAAAAGTGCTAAAAGTTCAGCGAAGATAATTGATACCCATATGCCGTCAATGCCGAAGATTTTCGGAATGACAAGTACCATTATAATCTGGAATAAAAGGGTTCTGAGGAATGATATTACAGCGGAGACTATGCCGTTGTTAAGTGCCGTAAAGAACGACGAGCCATATATATTGAATCCGGATAAAAGGAATGATATAGCATATATCCGGAATGCGTGTATAGTGAGTTCAAATAGTTCGGGTTTGTAGCCGACGAATATCTTAGCAAGCGGATATGCAATAGCCTGTGAAAGCAAAGTCATGGCAACGGCTGTGCAGGAGATGACAATAAGGCTCTTTTTAAAGATATTTTTCAGTTCGCTGTTGTTTTTAGCACCGTAGTTGTAGCTTGTTATAGGTGCAGAACCTATTGAAAAGCCTATGAATATCGACACGAATATAAAGCTGACATACATGATAACGCCATATGCTGAAACACCGTCCTGTCCGGCGTACTTCATGAGCTGATTGTTGTAGAGCATATTCACGACCGACATTGAGATATTAGTCATCAGTTCAGAAGAACCGTTTGTACACGTACGTGTTATTATACGGCGGTCAAACTTGAATTTAACGAAATGCAGTGTACTGGTATTTTTGCGTGCAAAGTAGAATATAGGAATCAAAGCACCCACTGCCTGTGAGAGTGCCGTAGCCAGTGCCGCACCTGTCACGCCCCACTTGAATACGCCTATGAATAAGAAATCGAATATCATGTTTGTCACTCCGGCGGATATTGATATAGCCAGTCCCGTGTCGGGTTTTCCGGCGGTGACAAAGAAACTCTGAAAGACGTTCTGCAACATGAAAAGAGGTACAACGCATATAAGTATACGACCGTATTTAAGGCAGTACGGAAGCATTGCCTCGTCTGCACCCATAAGTACAGTTGCAGGTCTGAGCAGGATAAAGCCCAGTACGGCAAGCACAACACCTATTATGACGTTTACAGCTACTATCATTGTGAAGTATTCGTTAGCCTTTTCCTTTTTGCCCTCTCCTATGGTTTTTGCGACTATGGCACTGCCACCAGTACCAAACATAAACCCCAGCGAACCAAAAGCCATGAGCAACGGCATTATGAAGTTTACAGCAGAAAATGCAGTATCTCCGGCATAGTTTGATACAAAAAGACCGTCTACCACGCCGTACACAGACGTAAAGACCATCATTATTATCGACGGCAGACAGAAACTTATAAGTTTTTTCATGGTAAAGTGTTCTGAAATCTGAATTTTCATTTTTATGTATTTCCTTTCTGATAAATAAAAAAACTGCTGTACTCGTCAGAATACAGCAAAAAGGGGTTTATTACTTTTTATTACCGAATAAACCGAACTTTTTCTTTTCATAAGGTTCACTTGTCATAGAAATGACCTTATATCCCGTTTCCTCAACCGCTTTACGCAGAGCAGTTTCATCGGGTGCTGTTTCTGATATTATTTCTGTTTCGCCTTTTTTGTGGGAAGAAACAACCTTTTCGGTAACAAATGCATTTCTTATAGTATTATTGACATGGCTTTCGCACATACCGCACATCATGCCGTCAATTTTAACAATAGTCTTAACCATGAAAAAAACACTCCTTTTTAATAATATTATTACAGTAATACTGATTATATATCAATTAAAAATTTTTGTCAATAGGAAAAGCAAAATTTGTTGATTGTGCTGTTTTTTTACACACAGATTGCATTTGAGATTTTGTCTGATATGCACAACAAACAGTATAATATGCCGAAAAAAATACGCTCTCTTTACTGCAAAGAAAGCGTATTTATAAAAACTTATTGATTTTTACATCATACTAATGTATAATGAAATTACTTGGAAATGAGTGCGAGAGTGTCTCTTGCTATGAGGAGTTCTTCATTTGTCGGAACAACCCATACCTGTACCTTTGAGTCTTCAGCAGAAATCTTTTTAAGCTGTCCTCTCATGCCGTCGTTAGCGGACTTGTCGAGCTTTATGCCGAAAAATTCCATATCTGTACATACTTTTTCTCTTACGTCGTAAGCGTTTTCACCGATACCGCCGGTAAAGAGTACAGCGTCAAGACCGTTCATTGCAGCAGCGTATGAACCGATATACTTTTTGATTTCGTATACGAGCATATCAGAAACGAGTTTAGCTCTTTCGTTGCCGTGTTCAGCAGCGTCTGTGATGTCACGGTTGTCAGAACCTACTCCCGACACGCCAAGAAAACCGGACTTCTTATTCATGTAGTTGCTCATTTCAGCAGGTGTGAATCCGTGCTTGTCTGCAACGAATGTTACGGCTGACGGGTCAACAGAGCCTGTACGTGTACCCATAACAACGCCATCAAGAGGTGTGAATCCCATTGAAGTATCAACAGATTTACCGCCGTCTACAGCAGTGATTGAAGAACCGTTGCCGAGATGACATGAAACAATCTTGAGGTCTTTAATGTCCTTGCCCATAGCTTCAGCGAGAGCAGCAGAAACGAATCTGTGTGATGTGCCGTGGAAGCCGTACTTTCTTACGTGGAGATTTTCATAGTCCTCATAAGGCAGACCGAACATATAAGCCTTAGGTGGCATAGTCTGGTGGAATGCTGTATCAAATACAACAACCTGCGGTACACCCTCCGGAATAACCTTTTTGCAGGCACGGAGAGCAAGAGCGTGTGCGTGGTTGTGAACCGGAGCGAGTTCACGGAGTTCATCAATTTTGTCAATGATTTCGTCAGTAACGAGTACGGATTTGTCGAAAATATCAGCACCCTGTACGATTCTGTGACCAACTGCTGAGATTTCGTCCATGCTGTCGATAACCTTTGCGTCTCCTGTAGTGAGAGCCTCAACGAGCTTCATGAAAGCTTCTGTGTGAGTAGGGAAGTTGCAGTCAGCCTCAAAGGACTTGCCGTTTCCTGCCTTGTGTGAGATGTGACCGTCGATACCGATTCTGTCACAGTTGCCCTTAGCGATAACGCTCTCATCGTCCATATTGATGAGCTGGTACTTCAGTGAAGAACTTCCGGCATTTACAACTAAGATAATCATAATAAAAAACATTCCTTTCGTTTTGATGTATGCATATATAATTATATACTTTTTTCTGCAAATTGCAAGAGTTTTTGAAAAATTTATTATGTTAAATTTGTAAAAAAAGAAAAAAGTAAACAAAGGATTCCATAAAATTGCAAATAATATGTACAATAAATGAAACTTTTATAATAATCATTGAAATTTGTGAAAAGAGGTAGTAAAATGAAAATCAGCGGTATTATATGCGAGTACAATCCGTTTCATAACGGACACCTCCACCATATACGTGAAACAAGAAAAAACGGTGCTACACACATAGTAGCCGTGATGAGCGGAAACTTTGTACAGCGTGGCGACGTGGCGGTAATGGATAAGCTGGAGCGTGCAAGGCTTGCGGTGCGTTCCGGAGTTGATTTGGTTATAGAGCTTCCTGTGCAGTATTGTCTTTCTTCTGCTGAAAATTTTTCGGCTGGTGCGGTATGGCTTCTCAATTCTTTGGGCGTTGTTGATGAACTTTCTTTCGGCAGTGAGTGCGGAGACATAAAAAAACTCTGCAATGCTATGAAGACAGTTCAGGCGGTTGCTCTTTCACGGCATGACGAAATAATAAATATAATGGAAAAGGGTTATACTTATCCAAAGGCACTGAGTTCAGTAATAAACGGCATAGACCCCCTGTCAGCCTCGATTATAGCTGAACCTAATAACTTGCTTGCTATTGAGTATCTCAATTCAATGGCGAGGTTTTCGTCAAAGATGAAACCTTTCACCGTAAAGAGAACAGGCACGGCACATGACAGTACTGAACCCTCCGGTGATATAACAAGTGCATCAGACATAAGGAGCAGGATTGTTTCTGAAAAAAGCATACAGCTTGTAAGGCAGTATATGCCGGATATATGGGGCGACGCTCTCACAAATGCCATGCATAAGGGTGAAATAGCCTCTCTTGACAGGCTTGAAAGAGTTATGCTGTATAAGCTGAGAACTTCCACGCCGGAAGAAATATCCATGATAAACGACGTGGGGCAGGGTCTTGAACACCGCATATATAGTGCGAGAATGTCCGGCTCTCTTGACGAACTCTTTTTCACTGTAAAGACAAAACGCTACACTATGGCACGCATAAGACGTATAATGCTCTCCATACTGCTTGGCATAACAAAGGACGATATGAAGTATCTGTCGCCTTTTGGTCGCATACTTGCCTTTAATGAAAGGGGTCGGGAGATACTCGCACAGGCTAAGGGCAAAACCGCTATTCCCTATGGCTCGTCAATAGCAAAGCTCTCACAGCTGAGCGAAACCGCCGGACGTTTTGCCGGCATAGAAATAAGAGCCTCAGATGTATATGGTCTTTCACTGGAAACGGTGACTTCAGCCCAGAAGGATTACAGGGCAAAAATTATGATAGACATGGAGTAGAAAATGATAAACAAATTTCTGAAAATCACAGCGGTTGCTGTAGTTGCAGTAACAACACTTGCCTCATGCGGTGGCAGAGTAAGACTAATGAACAGTTCCACAGAAGCCGACGCTGATACTATATCAGACATAAGCTATATCGAAAATGAGCAGTATCAGAATCAGGATTCCGCTGAACCCGAACAGCAGACAGAAATAGAAAAGGAAATCCCTACTGAACCGACTACCATTAATATTTATGAAAAGGATTATGAACTGCCCTCAATGGCTGTTATTGATGACTTTGAAACGGTAATGCAGAATCCGGAACTCCCTACAGGCTGTGAGATTACCGCGCTTACTCAGACACTGAATTTTCTGGGATTTGATGTTGATAAGGTCACTATGTGCGACGAGTACATGAATATTGATTTAAAAGGCGAGTACACCATGAATCAGTGCTATATAGGCGACCCTAAATCTCATACCGGATTCGGCTGTAGTTCTCCGGTAATATGCAAGTCGGCAAGGCGTTATTTCCGTGTGCAGAAGTCCGACTGCTACCCAGTAGACCTAACAGGAACGGATTTTCAGGAGTTATTTTATCAGATAGAACAGGGCAGACCTGTTATAGTATGGTCTACAATGTATCTCCTTGACACAAAACCGGAATATGTCTACACTGCTAAAAACGGTGAGGAAATGTGGTTCTGTACGTATCAGCACTGTCTTACACTGTATGGTTACGACCTCGACAAAGGCATTGTTTACCTTGCAGACCCTCTCGTAGGCAATACAACTTATCCGCTTGAAAAGTTTGAAAGACTTTATGATATACTCGGCAAACAGGCTGTCATTATATGTGGTGACGCTGAAAACGGTCTCGAAGCTGAACCTAAGCCCGTTACAAAGTCAGAGCCGGAAATAACAACGGAAGCTGAAACGGAAGAAATAACTATTGAAGAAATCATTGAGACTGAACTGGAAACAGAAGAAGTTACTGAACCCGAACTGGAAACGGAAGAAGACGTATCTGAAGAATCTGAAAATCCGGAAGAATCTGGAGAAGAACAGGCAGAAGAAACTGATGATTAAGGGTGTTATATTCGACCTTGACGGCACTCTCATTGATTCAATGAATGTATGGTACGATATTGACCGTGCTTTTCTGAGGGAAAACGGCGTGCAGAATCCGCCCGAAGATATTTCTGACCGTGTGAAAAAACTTACCGTTGACAAGTCGGCAGAGCTTTTTATAAGGGAGTTCGGGCTTAATCTGACGGTTGAATATATCATAGACCGCATTGAAGAACTTGTCCGGCATGAGTATTTTTATAATATTCCGCTTAAATCCAAAGTTCTTGAAACGCTAGACTTTCTTGACAGATATAGTATTCCCTATGGCGTGGCAACGGTTACTTACAGGAATCTTGCAGAGGCAGTGCTGAAACGTCTTGGTATATATGACAGGATTAAGTTTCTGTTGACTTCGGCGGAGTTTCCGCAGGGTAAAAAGTCTCCGGATATGTACCTTAAATGTGCGGAGATTATGGGTTTTCTGCCGGAAAATGTCCTTGTCGCTGAAGACTCTCTGCACTGCATTGAAACGGCTCACGGAGCAGGTTTTATAACGGCAGGGGTTTATGACAGTCTTTCAGCTGTAGACCGTCCGGAAATAGAAAGAAAAGCGAATTATTATTTCATCAAACTCAATGAACTGACTGATATTTTTTAAAGGGCGAACACTGTTCGCCCGATTTTATATAAGGACGTGATATTTATGAAAAAAGTAATGGTAGGCATGAGCGGTGGCGTGGACAGTTCCGTATCTGCTCTTATTCTCAGAGAAAAGGGCTATGAGGTTATGGGCGTTACTCTGAAACTTTTCGGCGATGAAGATATTGTACAGGCTGAAAAGGACGGCAAGACCTGTTGTGCTTTATCTGACGTTGAAGACGCAAGGAGCGTTGCATACAGGCTGGGCTTTGAACACCTTGTTTTTAATTTCAAGGATAGTTTCCGTGAATGCGTAATGAAGAACTTTTCAGACAGCTACCTCTGCGGACGTACTCCGAATCCATGCATAGAGTGCAACCGTCATATCAAATTCGACAAAATGCTACGCCGTGCCTTTGAGCTTGAATACGACTATATAGCTACCGGACATTATGCCGTAAACGAATACGACGAAAAAACAGGGCGTTACTTATTGAAACGTCCTAAAGACCGGAGCAAAGACCAGACTTATGTGCTGTACTCGCTTACACAGGAACAGCTGAAGCATATAATTTTTCCGCTCGGAAATCTTGAAAAGTCGGAAGTCCGTGAAATAGCCGAAAAAGCCGGACTTGTAAACTCCAATAAGCCCGACAGTCAGGATATATGCTTTGTGCCGGACGGCGACTATGTTTCCTTTATAGAAAAGTTCACAGGGGAAAAAGTTCCGCACGGAAACTTTATCGGCACGGACGGAAAAATTCTCGGCACTCACAAGGGCATAATAAACTATACAATAGGTCAGCGTAAAGGTCTCGGCATTTCGCTCGGCAAGCCCGCATATGTCGTTAAAAAGGATATTTCCGGAAATACTGTCACTCTCGGCGACGAAAAAGATTTATATACTGATTCGCTTATTGCTGAGGACGTTAATTTAATATCGGTCGCTGAAATTACCGAACCTATGAGAGTTACCGCAAAGACACGCTACAGTCAGCACGAACAGCCAGCGGTTGTCTCCAGTCTCGGCAACGGCGAGTACCTTGTTGAGTTTGACAAGCCTCAGAGGGCAATAACAAGCGGACAGGCAGTTGTTTTTTATGACGGGGACGTTGTTGTGGGCGGAGGTACTATAAAATGACAGAATACAAATACGAAAAACTCACCGATAAAATCTATGTCTGTGCAAGTACTGAACACCGTTTCGGGACTGACGCTTTTTTGCTGGCAGACTTCTCAAGGTACAGAAAAAAAGATAAGGTTTGCGATTTAGGCACAGGCTGTGGGATAATTCCGCTTATCATGCAGAAAAAGTTACCGCCGGAAGTAATATACGCCGTTGACATTCAAGAGGGGGCTATCGAACAGCTTAAAGCCGGAATGGAAAAAAGCGAAGTAAATAATATAGTTCCGGTGTGTGCCGACTTGAAAGAACTATGGGAAAACGCACCTCTCGGACAGCTTGACCTTGTGACCTGCAACCCTCCGTACAAGGCAGTGAACGCTGGTTTTGAGAGTGCCATAACCGCACAGAAAATAGCCCGTCATGAGATTATGTGCAATATTGACGACGTTTGTCGCTGTGCCGGAAAACTGCTTAAATTCGGCGGTAGGTTGTGCGTATGCAACCGTCCGGAAAGGCTCGCTGACGTAATATGTGCCATGCGTAACAACGGCATAGAACCTAAAAGAATACGGTTTGTTTCAAAGAATCCGGATTCTGCACCTTGGCTTTTTCTGATAGAGGGAAAAAAAGGCTCTAAACCTTTCATGCAGGTTGAAACTCAGCTTTATATCCGCAACGAAAACGGCTTTTCGGAAGAACTTGAAAGAATATACAGCACAGGAAAGGAGTAAGCTATGGGAATATTTTACGTTATCGGAACACCAATCGGAAATCTTGACGACATAACTATACGTCAGCTTGACACTCTGAAAAGCGTTGACTTTATCTGTGCGGAAGATACAAGGGTTACTCTGAAACTCCTCAACCGCTACGAGATAAAAAAACAGCTTGTGAGTTTTCACGAACATAGTTCAAAAGCCGACGCACAGCGGATTATTGACAGACTGCTTAACGGCGAAAACTGCGGTATCGTCACAGATGCCGGAATGCCCTGTATCTCAGACCCCGGTGAAGTACTCGTCAAGCTGTGTGCCGAAAACAACATAGAAGTAAAGGTCGTGCCGGGAGCAAGTGCGGTAGTATCAGCGGTGGCTGTCTCCGGACTTGATACAAGGCGTTTCATGTTTGAGGGATTTTTACCGGTGAATAAAAAAGAACGTTCTGAACGCCTTGAACTCCTCAGAGATGAGACTGGTCTTATGGTATTCTATGAAGCTCCCCACAAGCTGAAAAATACTCTTTTATGTCTGGCGGATTTTTTCGGAGGTGACAGGAAGATTTCCCTCTGCCGTGAACTCACCAAAATACATGAGGAAGTTTTACGCATGACTTTAAGAGAGGCTGTCGAGTACTACAATGTCACTGAACCTCGTGGGGAGTTTGTGCTTGTGGTTGAGGGTAAAAAACAGAACACGGACGAAAAAATAACTCTTGAAAGTGCCGTTGAGCAGGTGAAGAAACTCGTTGAGATGGGGGAAAGACCCACTGACGCTTGCAAGGCAGTGGCGAAAGAATCGGGATTTAAAAAGGGTGAACTGTATTCGGCATTCTGCAATGACTAAGGGGGACTATTATGAGCGGAAAATTCAGATACAGATGTAATATATGCTATTTTATAGCCTTACTGGATATTGTGTTTTTATATTGTGTGAGCAGAGTAGTATGGATAAGCCTTATATTACTTTTAGCCGGAATTATTTCTTTTGTTTATTTTCTGAATGCTGAGGGTGCATTTGAACTTCCGGAAGATGAAGAAGAATTTGAAATAGCAGGATTTTTCTGGTCTAACGATGTAAAATATGAGGAGATAGAAAAAGTTTCCGTTGAAAAAATTTACAGAAAGGATTTTTTCGGAATATATCACAAGGACATAATTAAAAAAATCCGTCTCCGCATAGAAACTATTGACAGAGTGCTAATATTTGACGCAAAAGATACAGAAACGGCAGATAGCCATTGTTTTTATCCACTTTGCGATTACATAAAACAGCGTGTACATGAAACATACGGAAAAAGTGTTGATATGATGAAAAATGCATAAAATACTTGAAATCTACATAAAAATATGATATAATATACATAAACTTTAGTTTAAAGAATAAACCGCTGATTTTTATATATATTAATTATCTGCACAGAAAAGAGGATTTCTTTATGATTTGCGATTTACATTGTCATACTAAACTTTCCGACGGCTCTATGGGCATTGAAGACGTTATCGAACAGGCAAAGCGTACAAATATAGAATGGCTGTCAATAACAGACCATGACACTATGTCATCATTTTCAAGGGCGAGCATTCTCGGAGAACGTGCCGGAGTGAATATTCTGAAAGGCGTTGAGCTTTCCGCATGGGACAAGAAAAGAAGCAGAAAAGTCCACATACTCTGCTATGCCCCCCGCAAACCCGACAGGCTTGAAGGTCTCTGTCTCAAATCGTGCGAGATAAGAAAAGAATGCTCAAAAGAGATGATAGCTAAAGTCATGGAAAAATACCCCATTACTATGGAGAGTATTCTCAAACATACTACCGCCTCTAAAAGCATTTTCAAACAACATATAATGCGTGCCTTGATTGATTACGGATATGCACTGGAGTTTTACGGCAGTCTCGACAGGGAGCTTTTCAACCGTGAGACAGGCTCTTGTTACGTTGAACGTGAATACCCCGATGTTAACTTTGTTATAGACCTCATTCATACCGCTAAGGGCGTTGCGGTAATGGCACACCCTGCTCATTATGACAGCATTGAACTCCTTGAAGAACTCGCTCAGAAAGGCAAGATTGACGGCGTTGAGGTCGGTCACTGGTCTGCTGACGAAAACTACCGCCATGAACTTTCTGCCATTGCAGACCGCTATGAACTTATTCAGACAGGCGGTTCAGATTTTCACGGGCTGTATAACAATGTCCCCACGCATTTGGGCAGTGAGTCCACCACAAAGGAAAACCTCGACCGCATACTGAAACTTTCCGCTAAAATGAAATAGGAGCTTTATATTGAAAAATATGGACGTTAAAATTATACCGCTGATTATCTCGCTCGGACTGCTTTTTATATTCGTTGCTCCCATACCTATGGGAATATTCAATATCGGAAACGCTGTCGGAATACTTGTTTCCGGAGCTATGAGTTTGGTTTTTCTGTTCTGGAGACCTTTCACTAATCTTATAAAAAATCTATGGGACAAATCAGCCGGAAAAATATTTATCAGTATATTTTCTGTTTTTCTGGCAGTATGCGTGATACTGGCGGTAGTAATAAGCGTTTTCATGGTAAAGTCAGCCGACGACCCGCCCCCCGATGAAAACACTACCCTTGTTGTTCTCGGCTGTAAGGTAAAGAACGGCAGACCAAGCCTTATGCTGAAACGCCGTCTTGACTGTGCATATGAATATCTTTCGGAGCATAATACTGTAAACGTTATCGTTTCCGGCGGACAGGGCAGTGATGAGGTTATGAGTGAGGCACAGTGCATGAGAGAATATTTAACGGAAAAGGGCATATCTCCGGAGCGTATTTTCATGGAAGACCAGTCAACAAGCACAGAGGAAAATCTTAAATTTTCACAGGAGATAATAAACCGTGAAAGACTTCCGGAAAAAATAACTCTTGTGACGGACGCTTTTCATCAGTGCCGTGCCGAAATGTTAGCTAAGAATATCGGCATAGACCCATATAATATATCCGGCTATACAAGCTGGTATATAGTGCCTGTGTACTGGGTGCGTGAGTGGTTCGGGATAATGTACTATTCAGTGGCAGATAATTGATAATTACAGCTTGTCAAGCTAAAACAGTTCCGGAAAATAAATATTTTTTTCGGAACTGTTTTATATATTTTTTCTTCTTTTTCTGTGTTATTATATTATCACAGGAGGTGAAGAATATGGGGCTTTTTGAAAGCAAAAGAAAAAAAGATGCAAGAAAACTCGCTGAGTCTCTGGCAGAATCTGCAAAACAAGGCTATTTTACCTGTTTTTGTGGCAGACCTCAGAGGATTACATACTATGGAAGCAATGATACATGGACTTGTCCGGCGTGCGGTCGCAGAAATTATTGCAGATAAAATACAGAAAAATTCTCCGTGCTGAAAAAAGTACGGAGATTTTTTTATTTAATATTGCCGATTGACAATAGCCATAAACTATGATATAATTATTTTCATATAACATAATAACAAAAAGGAATGATGTATTTGAAGATAAGCTTTTCAACTCTCGCTTGTCCGGAATGGTCATGGTCGGACATCTATTCAATTGCAAAGGACTTTAAATTCAATGGCATAGAAGTGCGTGGCATCGGAGAAGAAATTTTTTCCGTAAAGGCTAAACCTTTTACTGAAAAGAAACTTCCTCAGACTATCAAGAAACTTGAATCACTCAATCTTGAAATACCGTGTCTTTCTTCCGGTGCGTGTCTGAAATACGCCGAAAAGTTCAGTGAGACAGAGGCAGAAGTAACCGCCTATGCTGAACTCGCAAAGAAACTTAATACTCCCTACATAAGAATACTCGCAGACGATAACTGCTGTCCCGACGGCGAAGTGAATGACGATGTTGTTTTTGAGGCACTGACAAAGCTAGTGCCGGTTGCCGAAGAATACAACGTAACATTGCTTGTCGAGACAAACGGCGTTTACAGTGATACTGCACGTCTTGCACGTCTGCTTGACAGAGTGAAAAGCCGTAAGGTAGCTGTCCTTTGGGATATGCACCACCCATACAGATTTGCCGGAGAGTCGCCGGAGACTACTATTTCAAATCTCGGCGAATATATAAAGTTTGTACAGGTCAAGGACAGCGTTATGACATTTGACGGAAACGTAGAATATCGTATGCTTGGCAACGGTGATATTCCAGTAAAGGAAATGCTCTCGGCTTTGCAGGAGATAAACTATATCGGCTATATCTCGCTTGAATGGGTAAAACGCTGGGCAGACAATCTTTCTGACGCAGGTATTGTAATACCTCAGTTTGCGGAGTTCGTGAGACCTTATCAGACAAAGCACAAGCATTCACTTCAGGACAATATGCGTAATACCGGTAAATACCCATGGCCTAAGGAGCGTATCATAAATTATACTTTTCCGGACGTTCTTGACCGTATATGTGAGGAGTTCCCGAATCAGTACGCTTTCCGCTACACTGAACTTGACTACACAAGAACATATCCGGAGTTCAGAGACGATGTTGACACTTTCGCACGTGCCTTGCTTGCAATGGGTGTTAAAAAGGGCGACCATGTAGCTATATGGGCTACTAACGTTCCGCAGTGGTATATTACTTTTTGGGCTGCAACAAAAATAGGTGCTGTGCTTGTCACCATGAACAGCGAGTACAGAATACACGAAGCTGAGTATCTTTTAAAGCAATCCGATACAAGCACGCTCGTCATGATTGACGGAATAAAGGATATTAAGTACGTCGATATAATCAAGGAACTCTGCCCCGAACTTGAAACCTGTGAGGTCGGTCAGCTTAACTCAGAGAGACTGCCTTTCCTTAAAAACGTTATTACAGTAAGCTCCGAAAATAAAGGTTGCTATACATGGGAGCAGGCTATGGAACTCTCAAAGAATGTGCCGTACAGCGAGGTGGAAAAAATCCGCCGTACTATTGACGTTCACGACGTGTGCAATATGCAGTATACTTCCGGCACTACTGGATTCCCGAAAGGCGTTATGCTTACTCACTACAATGTAGTAAACAACGGAAAAGCTATCGGCGACTGCATGGATTTGTCCACAGCCGACAGAATGATGATACAAGTTCCTATGTTTCATTGTTTCGGCATGGTTCTTGCTATGACAGCCTCTGTAACTCATGGCACTACCATGTCTCCAATAACGAGATTTTCGCCACGCAAAGGACTTTCCTGCATAAACAAGGAAAAGATAACCTGTTTTCACGGCGTGCCAACAATGTTTATAGCCATGCTCGGACACCCCGATTTCAAAAAGACTGATTTTTCATATATGCGTACCGGAATAATGGCGGGTTCTCCGTGTCCGATAAAGACTATGGAAGAAGTTATAGAAAAGATGAACATGAAGGAAATCTGCATTACATACGGTCAGACAGAAGCATCACCTGCTGTCACCATGAGCAAGACCACCGACAGCATAGAACAGCGTGTTAATACGGTAGGCAGAAATATTTTCGGCGTTGAGTGCCGTATCGTTGACCCCGAAACAAACGAAGAACTCCCCGACGATACAGACGGAGAGTTTGTGGCAAGAGGTTACAATATCATGAAAGGCTACTACAAAATGCCAGAAGCTACTGCATCAGCTATTGATTCGCAAGGCTGGTTGCATACCGGTGACCTCGCAAGAAGACGCTCCTCTGACGGCTACTTTAAAATTACCGGACGTATCAAGGATATGATTATACGTGGCGGTGAAAATATCTATCCTAAGGAGATTGAAGACTTCCTCTACACAAACCCGAAAGTAAAGGACGTACAGGTTATAGGTGTACCGTCTGCTGATTACGGCGAGGAAGTAATGGCTTGTATCGTTCTGAAAGAGGGCGAAACTGCTACTCCGCTTGAAATAAAAAAATTTTGCCGTAAGCGTATGGCAAGTCACAAGTGTCCTAAGTATATTGACTTTGTGGACGGTTTCCCGATGAATGCCGCCGGAAAGATTCTCAAGTACAAGATGAGGGAGCAGGCTGTTGAAAAACTTAATCTTCAGAAAGCTGAAGATATAGTTACGGCATAAAATATTTATAAAATTTTACGGAGCTATAGTATTTGTACTATGGCTCTGTTTTTTCAGAAGTATGTTTCCTTTGATAATCATATATACTGCCATTCCGAGTATAATGACACATATTATACCGCCTGTTATTCCTGTCATCATGGGTCGAAAACTGTTGTCATCATCACTGCCGAAAGTAGTTAACATAGCGGTTTCAAGCGAAAGCACAGAGACAAGTGCAGAAGTAAGCGAGATGATTTTCAGTGCAGATAATGCCGGTTTTTTCCTTTTGCTTGTCTTTACAAGATTACACACTGCACTTATTACTGAATAAAACGTATATACTGCCATACCGTAAATAAGAAGTCCATTATATGAAAAACTGTGATTTTGATGTACAATAAGTATTACTATTAGTGCAAGTGATTGGTTCATTAAGAGAAGTACTATTCCACAGAAACGATAGCTTTTCAGTTCTTTTATAATCTGATTGCCGGAGGTTTTACGGCGTATAGGGTGCAGTACCGAAAACCGCATTACTGCTAAGAGAAGATAATAGAATCCCAGTGCAAAAAGCCACAGTGAGCGGTAGTAAATGCCGGAAGAAAATTTCATGATAATATAAAAAAGATTTATCAGAAGTCCGAAGTACAGGGAAACTTCTGAACTGAAATAGGAATCGTTAATTATCCGGTTTACAAAAGGAATTTTAATAACAGCTTTGGTGACTGCATTATTCCGGAAGAAATATTTTATATTTCTGATTATACGTGGAAATGCTATTATTGTTATGACAAGTGAATATGCAGACAATAGATATGATATGTAATTTATAATTTCAAGTGTTTTTTCACTGGAAAGGCATATTATTACAAGTGCAAACGATGGCACGGCTATAATAAGTGTTGTCCATACTGGAAGACAAAAAATCTTTTTCAATAATTTTTTCATATATTTTACTTTCCTTTCATATGATAGTAAGATTATAGCATATTTTTATACTGAAATCAAATAGCATTCCCTTGCTGTATGGCAGGGGATATTTTTTATTTGGAGTTTTTATTTACAAACTTAAAAAGTTATGCTATAATGAAACAGTATCACAATATATGGAGGGATATTGATGACCGAATGGATAGTACCATGCAATCTGAAATACTATGATGTAAAGGGTGCTTTTGAAAAACTCAAAAAAATAGACTGGAAACAGTCAAACGAAAAAATAGAAGTAAATGATATTGTTTATATTTACGTCGGCGTGCCTGTTAAAGCGATTGTCTATAAGTGCAGGGTAAACAAGGTGAATCTTTCTGCTGTGGAAATTGACGATTCTGAATTTATAATTGACGGTACAAATTACAAGACATACAGCAGGCACATGGAACTGGAACTTATAAAAATATATAACAATAATGTCCTGTCGCTTGAAAATATGAGGGATTACGGCGTAAAAGGAAACATTCAGTGTACCCGCAGGGCAGAAAGTAAGCTGTCTGCCTATATCGAAACGCTTTAATACTGAAAACTGATATTACTGAAAGGATATTTTTTATGAAAAAATTTTTAAATAAGGCACTGGCTCTAATAACAGCCGTATCATTGCCGGCAGTGTACGGAGTTCGGGCAGATACGGAAGTTTCAGCCACAGAAACAGGAAATCAGAACTTCAGCCTTGCATTTCCAGATTTCGATTATATTATAGGTCAGAACGACGGAAAACCCATACCTGTGGCTAATGGTTCTGAGTATACAGGCAGTGCAGGACTTTACGGCAGGGCGGTTATGCCGTCGAGTTTTGATATGCGTGAAAACGGCACTATATCTTCTGTAAAAGACCAGAAAACGCACGGTACTTGCTGGGCGCATTCTTCTGCCTCCAGTGCCGAATCAAGCATTATTTCTTCTGAACCGTCGGTTAATCTTTCCGAACTACATACGGCTTATTACGCATATTACGGAGACGACCAGATTATAACGTCTGCTGAAACAATCGACGAACATCTTGACTGGGGCGGTGCTACCAGTATAGTGGCAAACCTATGGTCTCAGTGGATAGGACCTGTACGTGAGGAAAAACTTCCGTATGAGAATACAGCTTTTTTTGAAGATTCAGAAAAGACAGCTGATATGCAGTATGAAAGCGACTTCCACCTTGAAAATGCATATCTTTTTGACTTTAATGCAGACCGTTCAAATGCTGACGATATAAACAACCTTGTCAAGCAGTTTGTTTACAGTGGAAACTCTGTTGATGTGTCTTTTTATCATGATTCTTTCAATTCATACAATTCAGTTAATCACTGTGTGAACAGCAACAGAAAGCCGAGATTCGCAAACCATGCCGTAACTATAGCAGGTTGGGACGATGATTTTCCGGCAGATAATTTTTCAATACAGCCAGAGCATGACGGTGCTTGGCTTGTAAAAAACAGTTGGGGCTATGGTTCAGGAGAAGACGGCTATATCTGGATTTCATATGAAGACAAGAGCCTTAGTCAGTTTGCTGTCTATGAACTCGGCGACAAGAATAATTATTCCGTCAATTATCATCACGATACTTTTATACCTACACAACTGCTTTCCGCACATCTCGGAGAATCAGAAGATAATTTTTCCTACATGGCTAATATTTTCACTGCTGAAGATGATATGCAGATAGACGCAGTTTCAACGTATTTTCAGAATGCCAGTACAGAATATGAAGTCACAATATATACCGGACTTTCCGACGAAACAGACCCTTCTTCTGGTACTCCGTCGGCTGTCACTTACGGATATGAAGCACTCACCGGCTACAGAACGATTGAACTTTCAGAGAGCGTGCCAGTAAAAAGCGGTGAGAAGTTCGGCGTGGTAATGAAACTTTCCTGTGAGGATAACCCGTATGTTATACCAGTTGAGTCAAGTCTTTTCGTTAGGGACAACGAAACAGGCGAGATTACTGACATAAGCACATATGCAAGTGCTGAACAGATAGAAAACAATACCAACCACAATGAGAGTTTTTACAGTGCGGACGGTGAAAACTGGTCTGACGTTTTCGGTGAAGAACAGGTCTACACGGAAGAAGAAAAGGCTGTTATACTTGAAATGCTTAAATCTGAAATATATGACGGAATAACGGAAGACGATGAAGAGGAACTTCTTAAAGCCGATATGTTATATGCCAGCTATAAGGAACTTTTTGCTTCGGGTGATTTGTGCATTACAGTAGGCAACGTATCACTAAAGGCTTTCGGCAATCCGTCCGGAACAGTTAAGTTTTCGCATGATTCCGGAGCAGTGCCGTTAGACGAGGCAGTGGTACTCTCTGCTGAAAAGGATATATTTGTATCTGTCAACGGCTCTGAATACGTCCCATATACTGAACCTATAGAAATAACAGGTGAGACAACGATTTCTGCATATACAGACCCCATGATAATTTCTGAAAGAACTTATACCCCCGCCAAAGCCTCGTTTAATGACCTGTGCTATCAGGCTTATGAATCGGGTTACGGCAAGGCACAGAAAGTAAACGACAGCGAGTATATCATAAATGCAGGTACATCTGACTATGCGTTAATGCTTTATCCGGTGACAAGTGCTGACATTACTATGAACGGCAGTAAAATAAAAGCATCTGAATATACTGATATTATGATGATTACATACGGCGAAACTACTGTTACTTTTGAACTGGAGCAGGAGGGGAAAATGCCCGATACTGTTACTCTGAAAATTATAAAGAATCCTGTTTCTTTCAGCCTTGAAGATGAGAGTATTTCATTTCCGGCTAGTTTTAAGGTGACTACAGAAGACGGCACAGTGCTGAAAAACGGCAGTAACGTTGGAGAGTATGCCGGACAGACAGTTACAGTGACAAATACACTAACACTTGAAACGCTTGACTGTGAAGTGCCGGAAAGGGAAGTGCTCCCCGAACTCAAAACAGACTACTACTATGAAATGCTTGGTTTTATTCCGAATGCAACGGCTGAACTGCTTGAATATTCAGTTATTGAAAATCCGACAGAAGAAGATTATGTTTCCGCACAGAACAGGCTTGTTGACGGTACATGGATTAATTCCGGCATGGTAATGAACAAGGCATTAAGAGTTATTCCCAGTGAAAATATAACCCTCAGAGTATCTGCCGGAAACGGTATGTTTGCAAGCGAACCTGTTGTATATAGTATTCCGGAAGCAGTCTCAGCACCGGAAGAAATGCCGGAGTTTACGGAAAAGAACGGTAAGTTTTATCTTTCCGGATATGATTACGAGGTTGCACTTGCTGATGAGTATGATATTACCGGACTTGCTGAAAAATGGGGCTATTCCGGTACAGATGAGTATATGTCCGCTCTCGGAAAACGTTTTGGTATTGACGACATGAAAAAGCTTGAAACAATCGCCGGCTCTGAGTGGAGAACAGATTACGCCCTCGAAAAAGGTCAGATTGTCGCCGTGAGACATTCGGCTACAGACAGTGATTTTGCCTCAGAATGTAAATTTATTACGGTCGGTATCAAAAAAGGCGACGTGAACGATGACGGATTTGTTGATGCTGTTGATTCAAGTCTTGTGCTTATGCATTATGCAGACTTGTCCACCAACGGAAACGGCACTATTGAAGAAGACAGACTTTTAGTAGCAGATTACAATGACGACGGGCTTGTTGACGCTGTTGACGCAACCGCTATACTCATGTACTATGCCGAAATGTCCACACAGAAATAACACCGAATGAAAAACAACGGAATTATATATCTTATAATTTCGGTTACTGCGGTATTCTTTACTGCTTTATTCGTTCTTATGCCAGACAGAAAAACAGACAGCGATGAAATAACAATTACTGTAATGAACAGCGGAACTGTTACTACAGCTCAGACTACAAATGTTACAACAACTATGTCATGCACTACAATATATACAACTACAAGAATTACTGTTGTTGCTGAAACTGCCGTTTCGTCAATTTCAACAAACACTGAACCCGTAATATCTTCAACTGAACCTGTTGAAGTCATTCCGGAGCAGGTCTATATTGACATAAACACGGCAGATATGCAGGAACTTATGAAACTTGACGGTATAGGTGAAGCGACCGCATACGAAATTATAAGCTATCGTGAACAGAACGGCGGTTTTAGGAATATTGAAGAAATAATCAACGTTTACGGCATAGGTGAGGCGAAATTTCAACATATTCGTGACTATATTTACGTTGAGAATCCCATTTACGATAGCGAGGAAGAAATACCAGAGGAAACCGCCGAGCCGGAGACAGTGCCGGAAATAATCCCAGAAGAAACAGAACCGCCGGAAATTACACTGGAAGATGTTGCTCCCATAAATATAAATACTGCCGGTATTGAACTGCTTGTACTTTTACCGCACGTAAATGAGCAGATTGCACAAGACATTATAACACTCCGTGAAAGTATAGGCGGTTTCAGCAATGTATATGAAATTTTATACGTTGACAAACTTGAACAAAAACAGGTAGCTGAGTTGGCAGAATTTGTAACAGTTGGGCAATAGGTCTAAAAGACAGGTCTTATAATAGTGCATAAATGTTAAATCTGATTTTAACCGTTTTGTAACTTTTTAAGATTTAGACGTTAATTTATGTGAAAATTAACAATAAAATACTGTTGAAAGTGTACAGGGTGTCCAAAAAATATTAAAGAACGTTATAAACCATTGACTTTATACAAAAAATAAGGTATATTTTAATAAAAGCAATTGTCCGCAGTGTGTGCAGACGCATGGGTTGTACCGGCACTTTGCTGAGTTATACACGCTCCGGAAATAGTGCGGATATTTTTCTGCACGGGGCTTTATGCGGAATGTGTTGGCTTTTTATTCTCATGCAACGGCTGGTATCAGCCACACGGTTTCTGAAAGGTGCATAAGCGGTTGAGTACATTCTTCCGGCTGGTATTCTGTACAGAAACAAAAAATCTTTTATCCACACATATTATATTTAAAGAAATATAATATACATATTTAAGGAGGAAAAATCTAATGAACACACTTAAGAAAACTTTAGCCTTAGTTGCTACTCTCGCTATGGCTACTGGTGCATTCGCAAGCTGTGGTGATGATGAATCTTCTTCAACATCAACAGCTAACAATCCATCTTCTTCATCTTCTACTGCTGATGAGAGCAGTGAAGAATCTTCTGCTGACGAAAGCAGTGCAGATGAGTCTTCTGAAGAATCAGGCGACGAATCTTCAGAAGAAGCTGGCGATGAATCATCTTCAGCTCCTGTTTCTTCAAGCGCATCTGAAGAAGTAGGTGAAGTTTCACTTGCTACAGGCGGTGACACATTCACAGTTGCTGCTTGGAACGCTGACGACGTACCGGCTATGCTCGCACAGTGGAAGGAAGCTACAGGCACTTCTGATGATAAGGTTAACTTCATCAACTTCGATGTAGGCGGCGGTGCTGCTTCTGAAAAGTATGACGCTCTCTTCAATGACGGTGCAGACCTCGACGTTTACTTCTGTGAAGCTGACTGGGCTCTCAAGTACATCAACGACGATACAAAGACTGCTCCTCTCGAACAGCTCGGATTTACAGATGACAACTTCGCTGACATCTACTCTTACACAGATGAAATCGGTAAGGATTCCAACGGCGTACGTAAGGGTGTTTCATGGCAGGCAGCAGCAGGCGGTTTCGCTTACAGAACTGACCTTGCTGAACAGTATCTCGGCGTAACATCTCCTGAAGAAATGCAGGCTAAGATTGGCGACTGGGAAAGCTTTGTAACAGCTGCTGAAGACATCGCTGAACAGTCCGGCGGTAAGACAGCTCTCGCTGATACACTCGGCGGTATGTGGCAGGTATTTGCTGCAACTCGTACAACTCCTTGGGTTGTTGATAACGGTCTCGAAGTTGACGCTTCTTGTGAAGAATTCGCTAACTATGCTAAGAGACTTTGGGATTGCGGCGGCGTAACAAAGAACCCGCAGTGGGATGCTTCCTGGTATGCTTCAGGTCAGGACGACAGCGCAATGGGCTTCTTCGTATCTACATGGGGCTTCGGTGATTCCATTCTTGCACAGGCTGCCGGCGGTGAAGGCGGTGCTACATACGGTAAGTGGAATGTTTGTCAAGGTCCTGCTCCTTACTTCTGGGGCGGTACATGGATTGTTGTTAATCCTGCTACTGACAACGCTGAAGAAGCACAGTCATTCATCAAGACATTCACTGTTGATAAAGAACAGATTAAGAAGTATGCTCTTGACAAGCCTGAATACTGCAACAACATGGTTGTAATGCAGGAAATCGTTGATTCTAACGAAAACCCGAACGAGTACGTTACAAACCTCCTCGACGGTCAGAACTACTTCGCAGTTCTCCACGAGAATGCTAAGAAGATTAACCTTAATGGTCTTATCACTCCTTACGATGCTACAATCAAGGGTGACTTCGTTGACGTTGTACGTGCTGAATACCTTGAATCCGGTGCTTCATGGGAAGATACTCAGATTGCATTCATGGAAAAGGTAGCAGGCGATATTCCTGACCTTCAGTAATATTTAGTTAAGTCCTAAGTTTATAGCCGGTGGGACATACTCGTTCCATCGGCACTTGTTTAAATATTACGAAAGGGTGTGTGTGTGTATGGCATCATCTGCTCAGAGCAGAATCAAGTCAATTAGCTATGCTAAGTATGGCTACATATTTATTTTACCGTTTTTTATTGTTTATTGCTTTTTCCAGTTATGGCCTTTGATTTATACATTTATCCTTGCATTCAAGGGAAATCAGAGTGCCGGCGATTCATGGGTAGGCTTCCAGAACTTCAATGACCTTCTTTTCAGCCACCCATACAACAAATCAGACCTCCTCAGCTCCGATAAGGAAGTAAAGGCTGCCGCAAAGGCTCTCATGGCTGTTGACGTACAGCACCAGAACTTTATCAGATGTCTGAAAAATACTATCGTTCTTTGGTTTGGTAACTTCATTCCTCAGATTGCACTTTCACTTTCACTTGCCGTTTGGTTCACAGACGCAAAGCTTAAGATTCCGGGAACTGGTTTCTTTAAGGTTATCATGTATATGCCTAACATCATTACTGCTGCTTCAATAGCTGTACTTTTCCTTCAGCTCTGTGCTGATACAGAATATTCAGCAGCTACTATCATTGGTAGAACTCTCGGCATTTTGGACGAAGGCGAAACTTTCAAGATGACGCTTAACATTCCGAGCCAGGTAGTATGGCCTCCTCGTATAATTGTTATGTTTATCCAGACATGGATGTGGTTTGGTAATACCATGATTATGCTCATGTCCGGTATCATGGGTATCAACCCGTCACTGTTTGAGGCTGCAAGCATCGACGGTGCTTCCGGCGGTCAGACATTCGTTAAGATTACTATTCCGATTCTTTCCCCGATTCTTGTTTACACAGTTATCACCTCTATGATTGGTGGTCTCCAGATGTTCGATATGCCTTACCTCTTTACAACATCTAAAGAAGGTGCACGTATCGACAATATCGAAACTATCGCTGTTTACATCTACGATAAGTTCCACAGTGGTGCTATTGAGCCGTCCTACGGTTATTCCGGTGCTGCTTCTGTTGTACTCTTTATTATTACTGCCGTTCTTGGTGCTATTATCTTCCGTATCAACCGTGACGAAGATGAACACAGAAAGAAGAAAGAACGTAAAGAACTCATTAAACAGCAGAAAGCAAAGAATAAACAGTTTGGAGGTCTTAGCATATGAGCAAGATGAAAGCAACTTATGGAGACAACGAAGCAAACTACACCAAAAAGCTGAAAATACAATCAGGTATTATTTTTGTATGGTGCGTTATTCTTACAATCGTATGTCTTCTCCCTATTTATATTCTTATTCTTAATGCTACACGTTCTCACAGTGAAATTATCAGTATGACAGGTCTCGGCAAGCTTTTTGTTCCGAGCAGTCACTTTGCTGAAAACGTAAAGAACCTCAGCACTAAGACTTCCGAAGACTTCAGCCTTTTAGTTGGTTACAAGAACAGTTTGACAATCACAGTATGCTCAACTTTCCTGTCAGTCTTCTTCTCAGCTATGACAGCTTACGGTATCCGTGTTTATGATTTCAAGCTCAAGGACGCAGCTTATACAGCTATCCTCCTTGTAATGATGGTACCTGTACAGGTAACATCAGCAGGTTTCGTAAAGTTCATGATTAATCTCGGACTTACAAACTCATTCATTCCGCTTATCATTCCTGCTGTTGCAGCTCCGTCGGTAGTATACTTCATGGTTTCCTACCTCAAATCTTCTTTATCACTGTCTATCATTGAAGCCGCTCGTATCGACGGTTGCAGTGAGTTCAGAACATTCCTCCAGATTGCTATTCCTATGATGAAGCCCGCTATTGCTGTACAGGCAATCTTCGCATTCATCGCAAGCTGGAACAACTTCTACACACCTAACATGATTCTTATTGACCCCAACAAGGGCGGTACTACCAACCTCCGTACTCTCCCGATGATGCTTGGTATTCTCCAGTCATCACAGAAGACTGCTGACTATGGTATGATTTACACTTGTATCGCACTCGGTATCATTCCGATTATCATTGCATACATCTGTCTTTCTAAGTTCATCATTGCTGGTGTTGCACTCGGCGGTGTTAAGGAATAATTCCCAAAAAATCACAGCACACTTCGGTGTGCTGTTTTTTTTATGTCCGTGTAATATTGCAGGCACTTTGTGAATATGATTAAGTGAAAGGAGTGTTTACAATGACGGACAGTACAAGCTATGAAACAATTTTATCTTACATGATTCCGAATGTCCGGAACGCTATGCAGAGAGTTCCGGAAAATGAGAGGAAAGCAACCGAAATACGTCTAAGAAGCGGACGTGCTATATCATATATTTTCTCTGACAGAATCAAATATCTTACATATAATGGACAACTTACTGAAAATTATCTTAATTCTGAAAATATATCAGTTACAGCAGACGAAATAAAACAGACCGTTGAAAAACTCTGTCATTTTTCGGTGCATAGCTGTACAAAGGAACTGCACGAGGGGTATTTTGTTCTGAGGGGCGGAATACGTGTCGGGTTAGCCGGAACTTATTCAGATACAGCTGGAAAAACAATCAGCAGTTTCAACGCACTTAATTTCCGCATAGCAAGGTGCATTGTGGGGTGTGCCGAAAAAATCTATGAGCGGATTTCCGGCAAAAGCGTACTCATATGCGGTGGCGTGAATACCGGCAAGACAACTATTCTCCGTGACCTCTGCCGTATGTGCGGAAACAGTTTCAAGGTTTCGTTGATTGATGAAAGGAATGAGATTTCATCTGTTTCCGGCGGACTTCCAGAAAATGACGTGGGCGTGCTGACGGACGTGCTTGTGGGGTGCAGTCGTGCTGAGGGGATTATTTCGGCGGTGCGTACTCTTTCGCCGGATATGATTTTCTGTGACGAGATTTCTACATATGAGGACGCAGAGGCTATACTGAAAGCTTTTGGTTGTGGCGTGAAGTTTTCGGCAACCGTCCACGCTGAAAATTATGAAAATCTTCTGAAACGTCCAGCGATAAAACCTTTGCTTGAATCGGGAGTTTTTGAGTATGCGGTTTTTCTGGAGAATATGGGCAGAATCAAGGAAATCAGGAGGCTCGGCAGATGTTTTTCAGGATAATCGCAGGGGTGATGTTTTCGGTTGCCGGAGCAGTCGCCGGAATTTCTTTCTCTGAACGCCTTAAAAACGAACTTGAATTATGCCGGAATATCCATGAAATGCTCATGAATGTTGCTGTGATTGTCCGCTGTCGTGCTGAAGATGTTTACGCTGTCAGTGCGGAACTTAAACAGAATAAACAGCTCTGTCGGCTTACATTTTTGCAGGAAATTCCGGATAAGTACAGTCCGGAGGAGGATTTCCGTGAAATATGGACAAACTCCGTAAACTCACAGAAAAATCTTCCGGAAGATGCCAAAAAGCTTTTATGTGATTTTGGGGCGGTCTTTGGACAGAGCGATATTGAGGGACAGCTTGTTTCTATAGAGACACTGGGCAAAAATGCCGAAATTCTGACAAAAAAATACTATGAACTTTACTCGGAAAAGGGTAAACTCTACCGGAGTGTAGGAATGCTTTTCGGCGTAATGGTCGGAATACTCATAATATAGCATGAAAGGATATTGATTATGGACATTGATTTGATTTTCAAAATAGCCGGAACAGGCATTATTGTTGCCGTGCTTAATCTTGTTCTTAAACGTGCTGAACGTGAGGAACAAGCTATGATGACCACGCTCGCCGGACTTATAGTGGTTCTGATTGTGATAGTGGACGAAATAGGCGACCTTTTTGAAAAAGTAAAAACGGTATTCGGCTTATGGTAGAAAACTGTTTTACTGTTGCGGTTTTCTGCGTATGTTCGGCGATACTGGCGGTACTGCTACGTCAGCATTGTCATGAGCAGTCCATGATGACGGCACTTATGGCTTGCGTGGCAGTGCTGGGCGGACTTATGCTTTTTGCAGAGCCTGTCATATCAGAAGTGAGCGACGTTTTTTCACAGGCGGGCATATCAGACAGCTACATTTCGCTGATATTCAAAGCAACGGCGATATGTTTCATAACTCAGATAACCTGCGAAATATGCCGTGACAGCGGTGAAAATGCCATTGCTTCGGTAGCAGAAATATGGGGGCGGGGTGCTGTTACGTTCATGAGCCTGCCTGTTTTAAAAGCATTGATTGAAAAAATTAATGAAATTATGGGACAAGTATGAAAAAGATAATTTTTATACCTATATGGTTTGTAATTTTGCTTGTTATAGCAAATCCGCTTGTCAGTTCGTCGGAAAACTATATAGGCAGTGAGGAAGAAATAAGTCAGCAGATTGATGATATTATGTCGGATTATGATATAGGTTACAGTTACGACGATATAAGCGGTTTGTCATTCGGCGAAATAATTGACGTGATAAAAGATACTCTTTTGTCAAGGATTTCTGCACCATTTAAAGTCCTCAGAACGCTTGTTATAGTCATTCTTTTTACAGCGGTCATGAAAAGTGCCGGAGAAAGCGTATTTTCGGGGACATCTTCAGAAATGTACAATATGATTTGTGTGATAACGGCGGTTACGGTGATTATGCCACAGCTTTTTACGGTTTACGGCTCGGCACTGGAGGCTATAGGACGTGGAGGAAGATTCATTCTTGTGTTTGTGCCTGTTTTTGCCGGAATAACAGTCATTGCCGGAGGAATTACTACCGCAGGAATTTACAATCTGCTGATACTCGGTGCTTCTGAACTCATTGTCAAACTGTCTGAAAGTTTTCTGATTCCGATAGTAAGCGTGAGTGCGGTTCTGGCGGTCGCCGGAAGTGTTTTCCCAAGTGTATCGCTTAACAGTATTATCGGTCTGCTGAAAAAAATAATAACGTGGGGCATGACTATTGCCATGAGCCTTTTTACAGGTTTTGTCTCAATGAAATGCACTCTCGGCGGTAAGGCTGACGGCGTGGCAAGCAAGACTGCACGTTTTCTGATTTCGGGTACTGTGCCGGTGGTGGGCGGTGCGGTCTCGGACGCTTATGCTACTGTGAAAAGCAGTTTTGATGTTATTCAGGGAACAGTAGGCACAGCCGGAATAGTTGCGATAGTG
The DNA here is from genome assembly GCA_023667045.1 of Ruminococcus flavefaciens. Classification (GTDB taxonomy): domain Bacteria; phylum Bacillota; class Clostridia; order Oscillospirales; family Ruminococcaceae; genus Ruminococcus; species Ruminococcus flavefaciens_AC. Next base: position 1,307,630 of record JAMPAU010000001.1, read on the forward strand.
CTGATAATGCTTCCGCCTGTTCTTGAGGTGCTTGTTTTCCGTGTGGTAATGTGGATTGGCACAGCAGTCGGAGAACTTTTTTCGGCTGAACCGCTTATTAAATTAATGAAAGGCATAGACAGCGGACTTGCGGTTGCACAGAGCGTACTTGTGTGCTATTCGGTTATTTTTATTTTGTGTACCGGAATACTTATGAAATGTATAAATTAGGAGGGAATATTATGGAGAATTTCAAAAATGCTGTCATGGCAGTGTGTATAGTTTCGGCAGGGGTGTGTATGATTGAGAATATGGTATCCGGCACAAAACTGAAAACTCAGATGAAACTTCTTCTCAATCTTACGGTTATGACGGTTCTGATAGCTTCTTTCACAAAAGGCGGAATATCATTTGAACTGCCCGATTTTCCGTCTTACAGCATGGAATATGACTATTCTCAGGAGGCGTATAACAACGAGATATGCCGTCAGACTGCCGAAAATATTTCTTCCGTGCTGTACAGTCAGATTACGTCCGCCGGAATAAACTGCACGGAAATTGAAACGGAAGTTAATATTTCGGAAGACAACAGCATATTTATTAGTAAGGTCAAAATCAGTGCGGACGATTTCGGGACAGCGGAAGAAATAATAAAAAAAAGCATAGGCAGTAATACGGAGGTAGTCAATGGAGTGGGCTGAAAAGTTCAGAGATATGCCAAAGGATAAAAAAATGCTTGCCGTTGTGACGTTTCTTGGTATAGGCGGTCTGATTTTTATAATGATTTCTTCGGTTGTTCCCGATAAGAAAAGTGCTGATATTCCGGAGTATACCGCTGTAGAGGAAAATTCCGGAGCAGACAGCTACCGCATTGAGACGGAAAAGAGACTTGAGGAATTTCTCAGAAGTATAGACGGGGCAGGTGATGTAAAGGTATATCTTACAGTCGGCAATGACAGCAGATATATTTATGCAACTGAGGGCAGACGGAGCAAGTCCGAAAACAAGACGGAGGAGGAAAGAAAATATGTGATGATAGGAAACGGAAGCGACAAGTCGGCACTTGTTGAAACAGTCGAGACCCCTGCAATAACCGGTGCTGTGATAGCCTGCGGAGGTTTTGACAGTCCGTCAGTACAGGAACAGATTTACAGGGCGGTTTCTACTGCTCTCGGAATCCCTACCGGACAAATATATGTAACCAAACTAAAACAATAAAGGAGATTTTTTTTATGAAAAAACCATCAGTAATTATAGGAAAAAAACAAATCATCATGACGTGCCTTACTCTTATGCTTGCAATAGCAGTATACATAAACTACACTTCTGCTCCGGAAATTTCTGATTCAAAAGACACAAAAACAGTTACTGCCAAAAGCGATACCGTAAGCTATGGCGAGACAGAATTTGTAAATGCTGAAACAGACGCTGTAAATGCTTCCGGCTCAGACTATTTCGCACAGGCACGTCTCGACAAGATGAACAACCGTGACACAGCCGTACAGACTTTGCAGTCTATAATAGGCGGTGGAGACATTACGGAAGAAGAAATGGTCATGAATGCCCTTGACGCTGTGGAAGTATCAAAGCTTATTGAATCAGAGGGTACTATTGAATCGCTCATAAAGGCACAGGGTTTTGAAGACTGTGTGGCATATCTTGACGGCTCAACCGCTAAGGTGGTTATTAAAACTGAGGGGCTTGACAAGGCACAGGCAGCCTCTATAAAGGAAATCATTCTTGACGAGGCAGAAGTGGAAGCAGAAAATATTAGAATTTTTGAAGTAAAGTAGTTGTACAAACTGAAATTTTTTGGTATAATATAAAGTAGGGTGTATCAGAACCGAAAATTAAATATTATAACAGATACGGAGGTTGAAAATGGAAGTCGTTAAAGGTGCTGTCAACAGCAAGCTGAAAATATCAGATGATGTGATAATCACAGTTGCAAGACTTGCCGTCCTTGATGTAAAGGGGGTGGCAGGTCTTGCAGGTGAGATAAATGCATTAAGCAAGATTAAAAAAAATTCGCCTATAAGCGTGAGCATGATGGGCGATGTGGCAGGCATTGATATTAAAATCAAGGTGAAAGGCACTGAAAAGGCGTGTCAGGTGGCTCAGGAAGTTCAGACGGCTGTAAAGGAAAATGTACAGAATATGACTAATATTCCTGTGGCACAGGTAAACGTTACAATAAGCGGTGCAGTATTTGATTAAAAGGAGTTTTTTAAAATGACAAGACGTGAAATAAGAGATAACGCTTTCAAGCTGGTTTTTGAACAGCTTCTGCGTGACGATGATATTAATGAACTTTACGACATTGCAGAGGAAGTTGAAGAAATAACACTCAGCGATGACGTAAAGAAAATCGTTGGCGGTACTATTGAACACAGTCGGGAAATTGATGAGATTATTTCCGGCTACAGCAAGTCAAGGAGCATTGCGAGAATCTCAAAACTTAACATTGCAATACTTAGGGTTGCTCTTTATGAGGCTGTATATGATGAAAAAATTCCAGTAAACGTCGCTATCAGCGAGGCTGTAAACCTTGCCGGAACATATGCATATCCGGAAGACGTATCGTTTATTAACGGCGTTCTGGGTGCTTTTGCACGTGACAACAAAAAGGAAGAAAACAGCAATGTCTGAGTTTCTGGGAATTGATACAAGCAACTATACAACTTCTGTTGCCTTATATGACAGCGAAAAAAATAAAATATATCAGTCAAAAAAATTATTGCCAGTAAAAGAGGGACAGCTTGGTTTACGGCAGAGCGACGCTGTTTTCCACCACACAAAACAGTTGCCCGAAATGACAGAAAAGCTTTTTTCCATGCATTATCCGGAAAGCATTAAAGCAGTCTCTGCATCAGTACGTCCCCGAAATGCAGACGGTTCATATATGCCGTGTTTTCTGTGCGGTGAGGGTATGGGGCGTTCAGTATCGGCTATGAATAAGATACCGTTTTACCGTACTTCACATCAGACAGGTCATATCTTGTCGGCTTTGTATTCGGCAGATAAGCTTGAACTCGTAAACGAAAAGTTTATAGCTTTTCATGTCAGCGGTGGCACAACCGACTGTCTTTTATGTGAGCCGGACAAATCTGATATTCTGAGAATAACCGAAACAGGCACTTCTCTTGACCTTAAAGCCGGACAGGCTGTAGACCGTGTGGGTCTTATGCTGGGGCTGAAATTCCCCTGCGGTATAGAACTGGAAAAACTCGCCGATAATTCAGACAGGGACTTTAAAGTAAAAGCCGTTATGAAAGGTGCTGACTGTTGTCTTTCGGGACTGGAAAACAAGTGCCGTAAAATGCTTGACGACGGTGAACGTCCGGAAGATATAGCCAAGTACTGCCTTGACTTTGTGGCGGAAACTATTATCTCAATGACTGCTGAAGCGGTAAAGGCTTACGGAAATCTTCCGCTTGTTTTTGCCGGAGGTGTAATGTCTGATAAAATCATAAGGCAGAAGATTATTTCCCGATTCGGAAAAGCTGATTTTGCAGAGCCGGAGTTTTCATGCGATAATGCCGGAGGAGTAGCAATATACGGTTATCTGAAAAGCAGGTCTGATATATAATTATGAAGGACGGTTTAAAATATGAATGGTTTTAAAGAAAAAATGGCAGAGTATATAGTCTGTACTGAAAATAATCTTGCAGAGTATAATAAACATACCGCTGAATCACAGCCACAGAGAAACCTTATAGAAGCTATGAACTATTCGCTTGAAGCAGGCGGAAAACGTATCCGTCCGGTACTGGTTTATGCATTCTGTGAGGCTATGGGCGGAGATTGCAGAAAGGCAAAAGCTCCGGCGTGTGCTATCGAGATGATACATACGTTTTCACTGATACACGACGATTTGCCGGCAATGGATAATGATGATTTCAGACGTGGCAAGCCCTCATGCCATAAGGCTTACGGCGAGGCTATGGCTATTCTTGCAGGGGACGCACTTTCAGTACTGCCCTTTGAAATTATAGCAGATGATAATGCACTTTCGGCAGAGCAGAAAGTAAGAATAATTTCCGTACTTTCAAAGGCTGTCGGCAGGGACGGCATGATAGGCGGACAGGTCATTGATATGGAAAACGAACAGAAAACGGACGTTGATGAAGAAAATCTCCGTAATATGTACCGCAACAAAACAGGTCAGCTTATAGCGGTATCATGTGCTATGGGCTGTATATGTGCAGGAGCAGACGATAATATTATACGCTCGGCGGTTGAATACGGCTATAAGCTCGGTCTTGCCTTTCAGATTATTGACGATATTCTTGACGTTACCGGAAATGCTGACGAAATCGGCAAGCCTGTGGGCAGTGACGAGGAAGAAAACAAAACTACTTTCGTTACTCTTTACGGGGTGGAAAAGGCTAAGGAAATCGCCGACAGAATCACATCTGAGGCTCTTGAATGTCTGCAAAATATCGCAAACAATAGTTTTCTGACTGAACTGACGGAAATGTTGCTGAGAAGGAAAAATTAATGCAAAGGAGTGGCGGAGATTTCCGCATTATATAAAATGAATGAATACGAAAAACCAGATACAGTTATTCGTCTGGCGGGACTTAATCTGCCGGAAGATTTAAAAAAACTTTCAGTAAAATATTGTGAAGAATTGTGCGAGGAAATCCGTGATATGCTTATCTCGACTGTTTCAAATAACGGCGGACATCTTGCTTCAAATCTTGGCGTTGTGGAGCTTACAATGGCACTTCACCGCTGTTTTAATTCTCCGGAGGATAAAATAATATGGGACGTTGGACATCAGACCTATGTGCATAAGATTCTTACCGGACGTGCTGACAGATTCTCTACTATACGTCAGGAGGGCGGTATTTCGGGATTTCCAAAACCGGAAGAATCACCTCACGATATATTCGTAAGCGGTCACAGCAGTACTTCTGTTTCCGTTGCCTGTGGAATCGCTGAGGCTATGAAAATGCAGGGAAAAGACAACTACACCATTGCCGTTATCGGAGACGGTGCAATGACCGGCGGTATGTTCTATGAGGCAATGAACAATGCAGGAAAAGAACGCAGGAGCAATATGATTGTTATTTTAAATGACAATGATATGTCTATCTCAAAGAATGTAGGGGCATTGGCAAAACATCTGACTAATTTAAGCAATTCCGAGCAGTATATTTCCACAAAGAAAAATGTCAAGGACAGGCTCAATTCTATTCCGGTGCTGGGCAAGCCTATGGCAAAGGGCATAAAAAGCACTAAAGACGCTGTTAAATACAGAATACTCGACCAGAGTTCACTTTTTGAAAATATGGGATTTACTTATTTAGGTCCTGTTGACGGTCACAGTCTTTCAGACCTTGAAAGAATTATGAAAAAAGCTAAGAGTTTCCACAAGCCTGTTGTGATACACGTCAAGACTAAAAAGGGCAAAGGCTATGAACCAGCCGAAAAAAATCCCGGAGAATATCATGGTATTTCTAAATTCGATATTGAAACAGGCAATCCGGAAGTTTCAGCTGATAAGTGCTATTCTACAGTTTTCGGAAAAGAACTTGTAAAGCTTGCCGAAAAAGATGACAGGATATGTGCGGTTACTGCTGCCATGAAGTACGGCACAGGATTGCAGTTTTTCAGCAAGCGTTTCCCTAAGCGTTTCTATGATGTTGGCATAGCCGAACAGCACGCCGTTACATTCTGCGGAGGTCTTGCCGTTATGGGACAGATTCCTGTTTTTGCCGTATATTCAAGCTTTCTGCAACGTGCATACGACCAGCTTATTCATGATGTATCTATAGGTAAACTTCATGTTGTTCTTGGCATAGACCGTGCCGGAGTTGTCGGAGAGGACGGCGAAACTCATCAAGGACTTTTTGATGTCCCTATGCTGACTGCTATTCCGGACACTGTTATATATTCGCCGTCATGCTATGAGGAACTCAGACTTTGCATGAAAAAAGCTATCTACACAAACAAACATCTTACCGCTGTAAGATACCCCAGAGGTACAGAGGAAGTTTCTTTCAACCGTGACTATCTCAGCACTGAATATCTCTTTATGCGTAACAATAACAGCGATACTCTTATCATAACATACGGCAGACTTTACAACGAGGCTTATAAGGCTCAGAGCATTCTCAGCGGTAATGATATAAACTGCGATATTCTCAAACTCACAAAAATATATCCCGTAAACCGTGATATTATTGATGAGATAAAAAATTATAAACGTATTGTTTTCTTTGAGGAATCTATGGGAAACGGCAGTATTTCCGAAAAAATCGGCAGTAGGCTTGCCGAAAGCGGATATTCCGGCGACTACAGCAGAGTGACCGCCGACGGCTATGTGAAACAGGCTTCTGTTAGGTCATGTCTTGACAAGCTTGGTCTTACCTGTGAAAAAATGGCGGAATACATTCAGAAGAGGTGCATGACCAATGGCAAGGCTTGATATTGAAATTGTTCAGCGTGGAATAGCCCGCAGTCGTGAACGTGCCAAAGAAATGATAAAGTCCGGCAATATTACCGTCAACGGCAGAGCAGTGAATAAAGTTTCGTATGAAGTCAAGCCGGAAGATATTATAGAATCGTCGGCAAAAGAACTGTACGTAGGCAGGGGAGCTTTGAAAATCGAAAAGGCAAAGGAAGAATTTGAAATTGATTTTTCCGGAAAGACCTGTCTTGACATAGGTGCGTCAACAGGAGGTTTTACGGACTTTATGCTGAAAAACGGTGCTGAAAAGGTTTTCGCCGTTGATGTAGGACACGGACAGCTTGCACAGTCTCTCAGAGATGATGAAAGGGTTGTCAGCATGGAAGGTACGGACATACGCAAAGTTACGCCGGAAACTCTCGGCGGTGCTGTTGATTTCATTTCGGCTGACGTTTCTTTCATTTCACTGAAGATGATTCTGCCGGCAGTCCATGCACTTCTTAAAGACGGTGCAGACGCTGTTGTGCTTATAAAACCTCAGTTTGAGGCAGGAAAAAAATTTATCGGCAAGCACGGCATTGTACGTGACAGAAAAGTACATGAGCGTGTACTGTCTGAAATCGACACGGCGGTGTATTCATGCGGACTTACAGCGGTAGGATATACTTTTTCTGCAATAAAAGGCGGTAGTGGAAATATTGAATACCTCGCACATCTCCGCAAGACTTCCAGTACGCCTGTTATACGTGATTTCAGAAAGCTTGTGGAAATTTCATTCAGCGAATTAAAGGAGTAGTGTTATGATAACAGCATTGTATCCTAATTTTCAGAAAAAAAACGCCCTCCGGTGTGCAAGGGAAACCTGTGATATACTTAACGAATCCGGTATTGAAGTGTGCGTCAGCGAAAAATACAGAGACGATTTTTCAGACAAGCCTTTTGTGAAGTTTGAAGATATAAAGCAGTCTGTGAGGACGGCGGATTTTGTGATTGCTATAGGCGGAGACGGTACAATTCTGCGTTGTGCTAAATTGCTCATGGGTACAGATACTAAACTTCTCGGCATAAATACCGGAACACTCGGCTTTATGGCAGGTCTTGAAGCAGACCAGCTTGACAGGCTGAAACTGCTGAAAACAGGCGAGTATGAAGTTTCAGAGCGTATGACCCTTGATGTAGTATGCACTGAAAACGGCAGACAAGCCACATACACTGCACTGAATGAAGTTTCTGCACGGTCGGGGAGTTTCCGGATATGCGACTTTGATGTATATTCAGACGGTTATCTTGTCGGCAAATACCGTGCAGACGGTGTATTATTCAGTACGCCGTCCGGTTCTACTGCCTATGCACTCTCGGCAGGAGGTCCTATTATTGAGCCGGACCTTGAATGTATTGAAATGACACAGATATGTCCGCATTCGCTTTTTTCAAGAGCAACGCTTTTTTCGTCGTGCCGTAAACTAAGCCTTACAAGCCGTACAAGAAACGACGAATACATGGTTATAAGCGTTGACGGTGAACATCATATACAGCTTGAAAAGAATCAGTCAATAGAAATATCACGGGGCAGAAGCAATATACGGTTTATAAATCTTATCGGTAATTCTTTCCATGAATCACTTTGCCGTAAACTATGCAAGCCTATAAAGTAGGAGTATTTTATGAAAAATCACAGACATGAACTTATACTCGAAATAATTAATCAACAGCCTGTTTCTACTCAGGAAGTCCTTATTGAACTGCTTGCACAAAAGGGCGTACGCACCACTCAGGCTACACTTTCAAGGGATATACAGCAACTTTCCCTTGTAAAACAGCGTGACGCAGACGGAAATTACAGATATACTTTTCCTACAGCAGTAGTTGAAGAAAAAAATCTTTTTGCAGAGGCGGTTATTTCAGTTGATTATGCAATGAATACCATTGTGCTTAAATGCCGTGCCGGAATGGCACAGGGTACTTGTGCAGCTATTGATTCGGTGAATCACGAGGGCGTTGTTGGTACTATTGCCGGAGACGATACTATTTTCATACTTGTGAGGAGTGAGGCGGACGCTAAAAAGCTTTCCAGAAAATTCAGAAACGAACTTTTTTACGGGAGGTAAATGCGTATAATATGCTCAGAGAAATTTATATAAAGAATCTTGCGGTAATAAAAGAAGCTGTTATACCGCTTACGGAAAAACTTAATATCTTCACCGGTGAAACAGGTGCGGGAAAATCTATACTTATAAACGGCATAAATGCAGTTCTCGGACAGCGGAGCAGTAAGGATATAGTACGCACAGGTTGCGACAAAGCCATAATAACCGCACTTTTCACGGAACTTGACAGTAATATAATATCACGTCTTGACGAACTCGGCATATCCCACGAAAACGACGAAATAACAGTCACCCGTGAAATAAGTGCGGACGGCAGGAGCGTTGCAAGAATAAATCAGAGGACTGCTCCGGCTTCACTGCTGAAAGAACTCGGCGGTATGCTGATAAATATTCACGGTCAGCACGGAAATCAGGTTCTTATGGACAGCGAAAATCATTTACAGGTGCTTGACGATTTCGGCACGGATAATACTTTTCTTGAAAACTACAGAAATGCTTTCCGTGAACTTCAGCAGGTCGCTAAAAAACTTAACGAACTGAAAAAATCAGAGCATTCCAGAACAGAAAGAAGTATATATCTCAATGCTGTAATTGAAGATATTGGCGAACTGGAATTATCCGAAAATGAAGACGAAACTCTCGAAAAGGAATACGAGACCGCAAAAAATGCCGAAAAAATGATTATTGCCATAAAAAACGCCGTGCAGACTGTTTCCGGTGAAGATACAGCCGGTGATATGATAGCTTCGGCAGAAAGCGAAATCTTACGATATACAGAAAATAACGACGAACTCAACGCTCTCTATGAGAGACTTTCGGCGGTGGAAATTGAACTTGCCGATATTTCTTCAGAACTGGAAAACCTTTCGGACAGAATAGAACTTGACGGACAACGCCTTGAATATCTCGGCACACGTCTCAATACTATAAACAAACTCAAAAAGAAATATCTTACAGACTGTGCCGGACTGGTTAAACTATACAACGACGCTTGCACGGAAATAACACGCTTTGAGAGTTCTTCAGCGGAGATTGCTGAACTAAATAAGACAAAGGAAAATCTTCTGCACAAGGTGACGGAGAGGGCAAAGGAACTTTTTGACTACCGTGAGGAAACCGGAAAAAGATTTGCGGAAAAAGTTACAGGTGAGCTTGAATTTCTTAATATGCCCGATGTTGTGATAAGCGTCAGGCATGAAAAGGGCAAGCTCACTGTAAACGGTATGGACAATGTGGAGTTTCTTATTTCTGCAAACAAGGGCGAAGAACCTAAACCCATTTCAAAGATAGCCTCCGGCGGTGAACTTTCAAGGATAATGCTTGCACTGAAAAGCGTTATTGCAGGCAGGGACGGTATACCGACTATGATTTTTGATGAAATTGATACCGGCGTAAGCGGTAAGGCTGCCCAGAAAATCGGCATAAAACTGCATGAAATAGGAAAAGTAAGACAGGTAATATGCGTTACGCACCTTTCACAGATAGCGGTAATGGCAGACAATCATCTGATGATTGAAAAAAAGACTGTCGGCGAGCGTACTGAGACAAACGTCACACAACTGGAATTTGACGGCAGGGTTGCGGAGATAGCAAGAATTATGGGTGGTGAAAATCCAAGTCAGCTTATGCTTGATACCGCACGTGAGGAACTTAAAAAATATATTACGGAGTGATTATTTTGAAAATATATGTTACAAGGCACGGTCAGACGGATTTCAATAAGCAGGACAGAATTTTAGGCACGACAGACGTTGACATCAATGAAACAGGCATACAGCAGGCACATGAGCTTGCTGAAAAAGTGTCCGCTCTTGACGCTGATATAATGATAGTTTCGCCTATGAAAAGAACTATGAAAACCGCTGGAATTGTGGCAGAAAAAACCGGACTTGAAATTATCACAGAGCCACGTTTCAGAGAATGGGATTACGGGGAATATGAATCAAAGACAAGGTTTACTGAGGGGTTTTCAGATAATAAAAAAAGTTTCGGCGTAAAAATGGGAAAAACAGGAGAGTCGCTTTTACAGCTTGCACACAGGGTATATTCAGCACTTGACGATATAATAAAAAATTACAGTGATAAAAACGTGCTTGTGGTAACTCATGGCGGTGTATGCCGTGTCATTGAAACTTATTTCAATGATATGACAACGGCAGAGTTTGAAAATTGGTTTATGGGGAATTGTCAGATTATTGAATATGGTTTACAGGAGGAAAACTATGAGAATAGGTGTTGACTATTACCCAGAACAGTGGGACAGTGCATTCTGGAGCAGAGACGCAGAACAGATGCTGAAAACCGGCGTGAAAATTGTACGTATATGTGACGGTGCGTGGTCACGTATTGAAAGACAGGACGGAATTTTTGACTTTGAATGGCTTGATGAGGTTGTTGAAATTTTCGAGCGTTTCGGCATTGAAATAATGATGTGTATTCCGACCGGTTGTCCTCCTTTGTGGCTATATAATGCACACCCCGAAATTATTCAGGTCGGTGCTGACGGAAAAAGGGTTCAGATAGGCGTGCGTGGTCACAGGTGTATAAATTCGCCTGTTTTCATGGCATATGCAAAGAGACTAACAGAACAGCTTGTACGGCGTTACGGTCATAGAAGTGCCGTTACCGCTTGGCAGATTGACAGCGAACTTGAATCATATCAGTGTAGCTGTGAGGTGTGCAGGGAAAAATTCCGGAAGTGGCTATGGGAAAAACATGAAAGTCTTGAAAATATCAATCAGGCACTGGGAACAGAAGTACACAGCCTTGAATACAGCGATATTTCAGAGATACAGTCCCCGACTGCTTACCCGTCAGAATGGCAGAATCCCTCTCTATGCCTTGAATACAGGCGTTTTTCTGCTGACTGCACGGCTGAATACATAAACGAAATTACAGATATTATACGCCGTGAAGTACCTAAAGCAACCGTCACTACTAATACATGGCTCTGTGAAAACGCTCCAGATTATTACAAGATTTTTGAAAATATGGATTTTGTCGCATATGATAACTATCCGCCTGTTGCAGTGGACAAGAAAAATATGGTTAAGTCTCATGCTTTCCGGCTTGACCTTATGCGTGGCATAAAAAGAGAAAACTTCTGGATTACCGAACAGTTAAGCGGTTCAGTGGGTGGCTGGTCAACAATGTCTCCGGCTCTGCTACCCGGTATGCTTATGGGATATTCGTTACAGGCTTTTGCACATGGTGCGGATACGGTCATTCACTACAGGTGGAGAACAGCCCTAAAAGGTTCTGAGATGTTTCTTCATGGAATACTCGACCACAGCAATACTCCTACAAGACGTTTCTTTGAGTTTTCAGAACTCTGCAAAACCGCCTCAAAGCTCGATGTATTCAGACTGGCAAAGATAGTTTCTGAAATAGCTATACTGTATTCGCCTGACTGTTTCAATGCACTTAAAATACAGCCACAGACGGAAGGTTTTGACTACATTGAACAGCTTGAAAGTTTTCATTCAGCGTTTGCACGTTATGGTGCAAATATAGATGTTGTGTCTGCTGATTCTGATTTGTCCAAATATAAAATAGTAATTGCTCCGGCGGTATTTGTCAATGAAAAGGCAGTGACGGAAAATATATATCGTTTTGTGATAAACGGCGGTATGCTTGTTATGACGTGCCGGAGTGGCGTTAAGGATGTTAATAATAACTGTATCATGGAAGTCCTGCCGACCGTATATAAACAGCTTATCGGTGCTGAGGTTACAGAATACGACCCCATAGGCAGTACAGTAAATCAGAGCATAAAGGATTTTGCCGGAAATAAGTTTAATTGCCGTGAATGGTGTGATATTCTTCACCTTACTACTGCAAAGGTCTATGCTGAGTACGGCGAGAGTTTCTATAAATGCTGTCCGGCGGTCACTATGAATAGATACTGCAAAGGCGTTGTTTATTATGTAGGCACAGTATGCGATTCGGACTTTTATGAAAGCTTTGCCGGAAATCTTATGGTACAGGCTGGTATACCACGTCTGAGGGGTCTTCCTAAAGGCGTTGAGGTTATCACTCGCACAAACGGCATAAACGAGTATATTTTCTTTTTCAATAACTCAAACGAAACTGTTACAATAAATCTTCCTAAAGCTATGTATAGTATTATTGATTCAAGGGGCAAGGACGTTATTAGGCTTATACCTTTTGACGCTGATATTGTAAGAAAGTAGGCATAGTTATGAAAATAGTTTTACAGAGAGTTACAAAAGCAAGCGTTACTGTTAACGGCAGAATAACTGGAAAAATCAATAACGGCTATCTGTTGCTTTTCGGGGTAGGAAAAGAAGATACACAGGAAGACTGCAAAAGGCTTGCGGACAAGATTATTAATCTTAGGATTTTTTCCGACGAAAACGACAAGATAAATCTTTCGCTCAAAGACGTGAAAGGCTCACTGCTTGTTGTTCCGCAGTTTACGCTTTACGCTGACTGTCGCAAAGGCAACCGCCCAAACTTCATACAGGCAGGTTCTTCCGACTTTGCAAACAGTCTCTTTGAGTACTTCACGGAATACTTGAGGAGCAGGGGACAGCACGTTGAGACAGGCGTTTTTGGTGCGGATATGAAAGTTGAATTACTCAATGACGGACCTTTTACAGTAATACTTGAATAGACTGAATTAAAATCACCTCTTGTGCCAATAATTACACTGAGGTGATTTTTTATGCGTAAAAAAATTGAAATAAGAATCATAATACTTGTTGCAGTATTTTTTCTGATGTTTGTGGGGCTGTGTTTCAACTACTACCGCATAGCTATGAAACGTGAACACGTCCGGACAGCACGCACAAACGCACAGTTCACGGTAACCGCCGGAATCAGCGAGGGGACTATTTACGACAGGAATTTAAAACCCATAGTCAATTCTGGAAAGAAAAACATAGCTGTAGCAGTGCCAGCTTTTCTAGACAGAAATTCAACCGCTGAATATGCAGTTGACAAAGATGATTTTCTTGAAAATTTCGACAAAGGTCTGCCCTTTACATTTGAGTGCAAACCCAATACTTCCGATTCTGACGGACTGACTGTTTTTGAGATTCCCGAAAGATATTCCGAAAACCAGCCAGCACAGCACGTGGTGGGTTATCTGTCACAGGGCGAGGGGGTAGCCGGAATAGAATACGCATATGATAAGATACTCCGCAGTGATTACGGCGAAAACAGTGTGACGTATACAACGGACGGTTTCGGGCAGATACTTATAGGAGATGGCAAGAAGATTATCCGGAGCAATGCCGAAAAAAGCGGTGCTGTCACTACAATAGACCTTGATATACAGAAGATATGCGAAGATGCAGGCAAAGATATTGACAAGGGTGCTATTGTGGTTGCGGACGTGAAAACAGGTGAGATTCTCGCTATGGCGAGTTTTCCGGACTATAACGTTGCCGATATGGAAAAGGCACTTTCCGACGAAAGAAGTCCGCTGATAAACCGTGCTTTATATTCGTACAGCGTGGGGTCGGTTTTCAAGCTTGTAACTTCTGCACAGGCTATCGAAAATAAATACGGCGGTTACGTCTACAACTGCACTGGACAGGAAAATGTAGAGGGTAAAATCTTCAACTGCCACAAGGCTGACGGTCACGGTTTGCAGACACTTTCCGACGCTATCACTAATTCTTGCAACACTTACTTTATAAACCTTAGCCGTGTTCTTGATGTAAAGGATTTCAGGGAACTTGCTTTTAATTTAGGATTCGGGCGTGAAATACACTTGTGTTCCGGAATGACGGCTTCCGGCGGTGTACTGCCCACTGTGAAAGAACTCATGATACCTGCCGAACTCGCTAATTTTTCATTCGGACAGGGTAAACTCTCCGCAACTCCTTTGCAGATTCTACAGCTGACGTGTGCCATAGCCAACGACGGAAAAATGCCTGTACTCCGCATTGTAAAGGGCATGACCCTCGACGGCGAGGACATAATGAACGAAAAAACTCCTCAGCATTCAGAAGTGCTTGAAAAGGACACGGCAAACCAGTTGAAAGAAATGATGATTTCGGCGGTTGAGGACAATGAAAACTCCAACGCACGAACGATTTATACAACAGTCGGGGCTAAGACCTCAACGGCACAGACAGGTCGCACCGACAAAAAAGGCGAAGAACTCTGTCACGCATGGATAACGGGATTTTTTCCGGCAGATAAGCCACAGTATGCGGTTACAGTGCTTGTTGAGGACGGCGGTTACGGCAATGACGTTTCTGCACCTGTTTTCCGTGAAATCGCTGACAGAATATCACAAGAAACATAAAAAATACCTCCGGAGCGTTTCCGGAGGTGAATTTTTTCAGCTGAAAATAAATTCAAGTACTGTATAGGTGATAGTTGCAATTACAAGCGATATTGTCGCAAAAAGTCCTTTTTTAGATTTTTTATCCATTGTTATATTCCTTGATTATTTGTCGAAATTTTCAATATCGAAATCCGGCGGTGCGTCTATTTCTTCGGAGACGTATTTTCCGTTTTTCTTACGCTGTTTAACGCATTCAGTGAGCAGGTATTCTATCTGTCCGTTCACTGAGCGGAAATCATCTTCCGCCCATTGAAAAATATCCTTGTACAGCTTTTCGGATATTCT
The DNA here is from genome assembly GCA_023667045.1 of Ruminococcus flavefaciens. GTDB lineage: Bacteria > Bacillota > Clostridia > Oscillospirales > Ruminococcaceae > Ruminococcus > Ruminococcus flavefaciens_AC. The sequence continues at coordinate 1,322,742 of JAMPAU010000001.1, forward strand.
GAGCGGAATTTGTTTTTTCTGTGCCATATCAGTAGAGACTTCCCGAATTTACTATAGGCTGTGCATCATGGTTGCCACAGAGGACGACAAGTAGATTTGATACCATAGAGGCTTTGCGTTCTTCGTCAAGGTCAACCATACCGCTTTCGCTGAGACGTTCAAGAGCCATTTCAACCATACCCACAGCACCGTCAACAATCATTTTTCTTGCGTCTATGATAGCAGAAGCCTGTTGTCTCTGGAGCATAACGGCGGCTATTTCGGGAGCGTATGCAAGATATGTAATGCGTGCCTCTACTATTTCAAGACCGGCATTTTCTACTTTCTGCTGAATCTCATCACGGATTCTTTCGGCTACTATTTCGCTTGAACCTCTTAAACTTCCCTCGTCGGCTATACCGTCGCCTGTTGTGTCAACGTCCGGTGAAACGTCATACGGATAGAGACGTACGATATTTCTTAAAGCCGTATCGCACTGGAGCGAGAGGTATTCTTTGTAGTTGTCAACATCAAATACAGCTTTGGCGGTATTTTTTACTTTCCATGTGACAGCTATTCCGATTTCAACAGGGTTGCCGAGACAGTCGTTTATCTTCTGACGGTTATTGTTAAGGGTCATTATTTTGAGGGAAATTTTCTTGCTTGGAGCAGTTGCGGTAGTCTTCACGCCTTGAATAGTTATTCCGGTATTGTCTCCCACGTCGTCGCTCTGTCTGAGGTGGGTATTTGAGGCAGGATTTACAGCAGAACAGAACGGATTAACCCAGTAAAAGCCGTCGCCTTTTAAAGTACCGTGATACTTGCCGAAAAGGGTTAAAACGAGTGCTTCCTGTGGTTTGAGGACTATAAGCCCCTTAAATGGAAACCAACCGATAGCAAGGTATACAGTACCTGCACCTGCTAAAGTGTTATTATCAGATATAGCTCCTGTGATAATTAAAACTATATCAAGAGCGTACAGCAGACCCCAAAAAAGCATCATGGGCATACCGTTCTTTTTGGTGGACAGAATTTTTTCTTTCATGATAAATAATCCTTTCTTTATATGATATTAAAATCATATCATATTAATTTCTATTTGTCAAGAGGATTTTCAAAAATTCCGGAAAATATTTCAAAATTATTGACATTTACCGAAAATAATACTATAATATATTTGTTAATGCTATAACCACTAAAGGAGAGGAATTTTATGGAATGGACTGGACTTAATGACCTTCGTGAAAAGTATCTTTCATTTTTCGAGGGCAAAAATCATACAAGAATGGCGAGTGCCTCGCTTGTACCGCAGGGCGACAAGAGTCTTCTGCTTATAAATTCGGGCATGGCACCCCTTAAAAAATACTTTCTTGGACAGGCAGTACCGCCCAACAAGAGAGTGACAACCTGTCAGAAATGCATACGTACTCCCGATATTGAGAGCGTCGGAAAAACTGCACGTCACGGCACATACTTTGAAATGCTCGGCAACTTCTCTTTCGGCGACTATTTCAAGAATGAGGCTATTGAATGGGCTTGGGAGTTCCTCACAAAAACCCTTGCTATTCCGGCTGGCAGACTTTGGATTACTATTTTCGAGAGCGATGACGAGGCTGAACAGATTTGGGAAAACAAAATAGGCATTCCGCATGACAGAATAATCCGTCTCGGTAAAAAAGACAATTTCTGGGAACACGGCTCAGGTCCTTGCGGTCCTTGCTCGGAAATACATTTCGACCGTGTGGGCGAAAACAGAAAGCTTGACCGTGCAGGTTTTGAGGCTGAGGGCGACAAGGATAATATCATTGAAATCTGGAATCTTGTTTTCAGTCAGTTTGACAGCGACGGCAACGGCAATTACGCTGAAATGAAAAGCAAGAACATTGATACCGGTATGGGTCTTGAAAGACTTGCCTGTGTAATGCAGACTGTTGACAATATCTTTGAAGTTGATACTGTTCAGAATATAATGAAGCACGTTTCTGATATTGCCGGAATCAAATACAAGGAAAACCACAAAACAGATGTTTCGCTCCGTGTAATCACTGACCACATAAGAAGTACTACTTTCATGGTCGGCGACGGTATTATGCCGTCCAATGAGGGCAGGGGTTATGTTCTCAGGAGACTTTTAAGACGTGCCGCACGTCACGGCAGACTTTTAGGCATTAGAAAGCCTTTCCTCTGTGAAGTTGCCGATACTGTAATAAATGAAAACGCCAATGCTTATCCGGAACTCGCCGAAAAGAGAGACTACATCAAGAAGATTATCGGTGTTGAGGAAGAAGCATTCGCAAAGACGGTTGATAAGGGTTCTGAACTGCTCGCACAGTTCACGGAAAAACTCGCTGAAGAAAACAAGACAGTTCTTTCCGGCGATGACGCATTCAAGCTCTCTGATACTTACGGTTTCCCGATAGACCTCACAATTGAAATATGCGAGGAAAAGGGACTGACTGTTGATACAGAGCGTTTCAATGAACTTGCTAAACAACAGCGTGAAACCGCCAAAGCTGACCACCTCGCAAAAGCCGGCTCGTCATGGGCTGACAACAGCATTAAGGTTGAAGCTCCGGCGACTGTATTTACTGGATATACAAACTTCCATGAAAAAGAGGTTAAAATACTTGCAATCTACAAGGACGGCGTGGAAGTTGAGACAGCAGTTGAGGGCGACAATGTTGTTATCGTTCTCGATAAAACACCTTTCTATGCTGAAAGTGGCGGACAGTCCGGCGACAGCGGTTCTATCATAAACTATGGCACGGACAGCACGGCAACTATAAGCGATACTATAAAATCTGAAGGTCATTTCCTGCACATTGCAAGTATTGACAGCGGAAGTCTTTCAAAGGGCGAAACTGTAGGTGCTTATATTAATGCTCATAAAAGACGTGCTACTATGGCTAATCATACGTCCGCACACCTGTTGCAGAAGTCTTTACAGGTAGTTTTAGGCGAACACGTTCATCAGGCAGGACAGCTTGTAAATGACAAGGCTTGCCGTTTTGACTTCAATCATTTCAGTGCAATGACTGACGAGGAAATCGCAAAGGTTGAGGAACTCGTAAACAGCTATATTATAAATTCCATTGAGGTTGTAACCCGTGAAATGCCCATTGAGGAGGCTAAAAAACTCGGTGCTATGGCATTGTTCGGCGAAAAGTACGGCGATGTAGTTCGTGTTGTAACTGTCGGTGATTCTGTAGAGTTCTGTGGCGGTACTCACGTATCAAATGCAAGTGATATAGGTGTATTCAAGATAGTTTCAGAAAGTTCCGTAGCTGCCGGTGTAAGACGTATCGAGGCTGTAACAGGACAGGGTGTACTTGAACTCCTCAACAGCTATAAGAATACTATTATTAAATCCGCAAAGGCTTTGAAACTCGCAAACGTTAATGAACTCCCCGAAAAATGTACGTCTGTTTTTGCTGAAAACAAGGAACTCGGCAAAAAAGTTGAAAGTCTCAGCCAGCAGATAGCAAACGCTAAAGTTTCGGCTATTTTCGACAACGCACAGGAAGTCAACGGCGTGAAGCTTGTTTCTGCAAGAATGGACGGCTCTGCTCCCGACGCACTCCGCAAGCTTGGTGACAGCGTTAAGGACAAGAACGAGGACATTATAGCACTCTTTGCCGGAACAGTCGGCGAAAAAGGCACTTTATACTGTGTATGCACAAAGGGTGCAGTAAATAAGGGTGCTAATGCCGGAAAGATTGTCCGTGAAATATCTGCTCTTACAGGCGGTAAGGGTGGCGGTAAGCCCGACAGTGCTATGGCAGGTGTAGGCGATATTTCAAAGATTGATTCCGCTATGAATGAGTTTTCTGCAATTGCCGGAGGATTTATCAAGTAAAATAATATTCCGGTGCGGACGGTCTGCCCGTACCGGATTTAAAAAAGGAGTAAAAACTATGGATTGTTTATTCTGCAAAATAATAAACGGCGAGATTCCAAGCACTAAGGTTTATGAGGACGAGTTTGTTTTTGCATTCAAGGACATTGCACCTATCGCACCAGTTCACGACCTCGTAATCCCTAAAAAACATATCTGCTGTGCAAATGAAGTAAATGCTGACAACTCGGAATACGTCGCTAAGATTTTTGAGGCTGTACCAAAGGTTGCAGAGGTTGAGGGTATCGAAAGCTACCGCATTATCAGCAACTGCGGTGACGATGCCGGACAGACTGTCAAGCACCTGCATTTCCACGTTTTAGGCGGTGTGAAAATGGGCTGGGGTGCTGATTCTCTCGGTAAAACCGAATAAGGAGGAAAAGCATTGAATACGTATAAGATGACTATTGCAGGTCTGGAGCGTGAGCTTACTCTTTGTCCGCTGAATGACAAGGTAAGTATCGGGGCTTTTATAATGTTCTCGGACGTTGAGCTGACTGTTGCCTGTGCTGAAGAACTCCTTAAAAAGTGCGGTGAATTTGATGTGATTCTCACTGCTGAATCAAAGGGCATTCCGATAGCTTATGAGATGTCAAGACAGTCCGGAAAACCTTACGTTGTAGCACGCAAATCAATAAAGCTATACATGACAGAACCGCTTTCAGTATCGGTCAAGTCTATCACAACCGCAAACGTTCAGACCCTTTATCTTTCACAGGAAAAAGCCGAAATGCTTAAAGGTAAGAAGATTCTTATAGTTGACGACGTGGTAAGCACAGGAGAGTCTTTCAACGCTCTCGGAGAACTTGCTAAGTCGGCAGGCGGTGAGGTAGTGACGTACTCGGCAGTGCTTGCAGAGGGCGACGCATCAGAACGCAGTGATATAGTATTCCTTGAAAAGTTACCGCTTTTCTTTAAGTGAGGTAAGTTATAATGAAACGAAAAATGATTGGTATAACGGCAGGTTATATATCGGGATTGTTTTTCGTTTCATTTTTTACAAGTGCATGGCAGTTGGCAATTCCGGCTGTTGCCTTTCTGATTTATATTGCTATCGGCAGACTGAAAAAATTTTCCGTCAGTGATTTTGCGATAGTTTCAATGTCCTTTGCGGTGGCTTTTATGGTTGGCGAACTGTACACCCGTTATGTCTATGAAGATACTGTTAAATACAGCGGTTCTTCAGGAAGCTTTTCCGGCACAGTACAGAGTTATGACCTTTATGACAACGACAAGGCACGGTATATTCTAAAGAGCAAAATAAACAATAACCGTTCGGCGAAAATATCCTTTTACAGCAGTGACCTTGACGTTAAATACGGCGACCGCATAAGCCTTGAAAACTGCACCTTTGAAAAAATTTCGGGGGATTATCTTTTTGACAGTGAAAACTATTACAAGCCGGAGGGGATTTTTCTTTCAGCAGAAAAGGCAGACGGCATAACGGTTGATAGGCTTAATAAAAACAGAGTTAAAAATTTCCTCATGGAGTACAGGGAAAGAATTATTTCGGATTTCCGTATTGCTCTCGGCGACGAATGCGGGGGCTTTCTTTCCGGAATGGTTTTCGGTGAAAAGAGTTTCCTCGACAGCAAAGTGAAAAACTCTCTCTACCGGACAGGCATAGGTCACATAATGGCTGTTTCGGGACTGCATATATCTGTTATGGCTTTATTTGTGATGTATCTGCTGAAACGCTTACGTCTTAAAAGGTTTATGTCATTTATTATTGTAAATATCTTCATGGGACTTATGGTGACTATGGCTGAAAGTCCTGTTTCGGCGGTGAGGGCGTTGATAATGTTTGACGTTTCGTACTCGGCTGGGCTTTTCAGACGACGTAGTGATACTTTCAATTCGCTTGCCATAGCGGTACTTATTATATGCCTATTGAATCCGTATGTCATATACAGTCAAGGATTTATTCTTTCGGTCGGCGGAACTTTCGGCATAGGAGTTTTTGCACCATATATGGTTAAGAATCTTCATGGGAAAAGACTTTCACAGAGAATTTTGAAAAATTTCCTTGCAATGCTCTGCACTACTCTTTTCATAATGCCACTGAGTATGCTTTACTTTGATGAAGTATCTGTTATATCTCCGGTGACGAATATAATTATAGTACCTCTGTGTACCGTATGCATGATTATGGGAATGCTCTATGTGCTGACAGGCGGACTTCTGCCGTTTCTAGAAATAATCGGCGGAATAATAAAGATAATTCTTTTTATATCCGGAAAAATTTCAGATATGAGTTTTTCATATATATCATGCGGAGGGGAATTTTCTGCCAAGATTGCACTTATATGTGTGGTAGCCGTTGTAATGGTCAGAATATCAACCGGAAACAGAAAGTACATATCACTGGCTGTAGCCGTATCTGTGGCGGTAACTTTTATGTGTTCGGAAGTGTATATGAGTTCCAGATATGATAGGTTTACAGTGGCAGTGACAGGCAGAAACAATAGTGCTTCCGTGATAGTATCGTATCATGACAGCAGTTATGTTATCGACCTCGATAATTACAGAAATCCCGAATATGTCAGTAAGTATCTTTCCGATAATAATATAAAGAGTGTTGAGTATATAATTCTGCACGGCAGTGTGCAGTCGCTTTATCCATCGTATGTCAGCGAACTTTATTCAGTTAAAGTCAATAACTGGCTTGCTTACGGAAACACAGCACCATGCGGAAATACTGACATATTGCTTTTTGATGACGACGGCTATGAAATAAAAACGTCTGATTACAGTATTACGTATTCCGGCGGTATTCTGAGAATAGTCTATAAAGGCTCTGAGATGACTTTTGTTTCTGCAAAGAGTGAAGTTCCGGAAAACAGAGGACTTACTGTATTTTATGGCAGAATTACAAAAGATACTGAAATGCAGTGTGACGGCTACAGTATATATCTTGATGAAAAAGAGTCTGCTCAGTATGAATATTCCGGAATGAATAACTTTAAAGCAGAATTTTCCGCAAAAGGAGAGTTCAGAATATCAAACTTGAAATGAAGTGATTTTTTTATGCCACAGGCAGACGAAAAAACAATTATGGCACGTCTTAAAAAAGGCGAGCTTGATAACCTTTACTATATTTATGGTCAGAATGTAACGGGTGTACAGAGTATTACACGGCAGATTATAAAGTCGGCAGTCAGCGGTAATGAGGACTTCGCACTTACAAGACTTAGCGGAAAAAAGCTTGATTTTTCTGAACTGTATGACATGATACAGATGATGCCCATGATGTCGGAATATAACTGTATTCTGATAAACGACTACAACTGTGAAAAGCCCCGTGAGGAAATGCGTGGACAGACTGCCGATACCCTCAATAAAAAACTGATTGAAACTATAAAAGATGTTCCACCTTATACTGTGGTGATATTCAATGTCACCGGATTTGAAGTAAAAACCAAAAAAGGCAAGATTACCGACAAAAACAAAAAGCTTGCGGACTTTTGTGCTAAAAACGGCACTCTGTGCGAAATGAGAGTTTTGTCGCTGTCAGAAATGACAGGGTTTATTATGGCGAGAGTTTCAGAATCGGGTGGAAGAATTTCACAGAATAATGCACGGGAACTTGCCGATATGTGCCAGTGTGATATTCTGACAGTCGAAAACGAAACTGACAAGCTGTGTGCATACGCACAGGGCAGAGAGATTACACGTGATATGCTTGATTTGCTTGTACACAGGCAGAGCAGTGTGACTGTCTTTCAGCTTGCCGACGCTGTAGCATCTTTCAACAGACAGCTTGCCTTTAATGCACTCGGCGAACTGATGACCGATAAAAATAACCGTGGCAGTGTTCTTGCCAATATAACAAACTCTTTTCTTGATATGTACAGAGCTTCATGTGCGAAAAATTCCGGCAGGGGCATTCCAGACGTAATGGGCGACTATTCTTATGTATGGGAGTTCAGAGTAAAAAACGCTTTTAGGGACAGCTCACGCATGAGTACAGCAAGAATACGTGCCTGTGTTAAAATTCTGCGTGATACGGCTGTACAGCTTAACTCTACGGCTGTTGACGAGAAGGTTATTCTGGAGCAGGCTATCACTAAAATGCTTATGACTAAATAACGGAGGCATTATGTTAAAGATTAATGAGGCGATAATAGTTGAGGGAAAATATGACAAGATAAAGCTCTCGTCAGTGGTTGACGGCGTTATAATAGTAACCAACGGTTTCCGGATTTTCAAAGATGCCGAAAAACTCGCCCTTATACGTTACTATGCCGAAAAGACAGGCATAATAATACTTACTGATTCGGACAGTGCTGGACGTAAAATACGTGGCTATATAAAGGGTGCAGTGAAAAAAGGCAGGATAATAAACGTATATATACCGGATATTTTCGGTAAGGAAAAACGCAAGGAAAAGCCTTCGGCGGAGGGCAAACTGGGCGTTGAGGGCATAGATGTTGAAACGCTTGTATCTGCCTTTGAGAAGTCCAGAGTGTGTGCCTCAGAGAGTACACGCCGTAATGATATAACAAAGGCAACACTGTATGAGTTGGGTTTATCCGGCGGAAAGGACAGCAGTTATCTGAGGGAAAAGCTACAGAAAAGTCTCGGCTTGCCGTCGCTGATGTCGGCGAGTTCTCTGCTGGAAGTACTAAATACTATGATGGACAGCAGGGAACTTTCAGAGTATATGAAAAAGACAGGAGGTAAGGAATGACATACAGCAGTCTGTTTTTTATATACGGATTTCTTCCGGTGTCACTGCTGATTTACCGGATTGCTCCGGCAAAATTCAAAAATGCTTCACTTTTTCTGCTGAGTGTGGTTTTCTGTATGCTGAAAAGCCTGTGGTTTGCGGGATTCATGATTGTATATACTTTTATAAATTACCTTGCCGGACTTTTTATAGGCAAGTTCCGCAATAAAAAAGTACTTTCAGCCGTGCCGTTGTCTTTCGGGATTATTGCCGATATGCTTGTTTTTTTTATGTTCAGAACAGAAACAGCCGACGACCTAAAAAACATACTGCACATACCGGAGGATTTTTTCCCTTTGGGTATATCATTTGCAACGCTTACGGCAATCAGCTATCTTGTTGACATCTATAAAAAGCGTATGCGTCCGGAGTTTAACTTTGTAAAGTTCACACTGTATATGATGATGTTTCCGAAAATAATAATAGGACCTGTAATACGCTACAATACTTTCAGAAGAATGCTGAACGACCGCAAAACAAATCTCGGCGATATTGGCACAGGTCTGACGATTTTTGTCAAGGGGCTTGTCAAGAAAGTAATCGCCGGAGATACCATGTATATGCTTTATACGGCAGTATCAAGCGTTGATGTATGGCAGATGTCCGCCGTAAACGCATGGCTCGGAATGACAGCATATTTACTAAGCCTGTATTTTACACTTTCGGGGGTTGCAGATATGGGCGTGGGAGTAGGGTATTGTTTCGGGTTCAGATTTCCACAGAGTTTCAACTATCCTGTTTTCAGCACAAAACTGCGTGACTTTGCATCAAACTGGCACGTCCAGATAATATACTGGTTCAGACGGTATATGTCCAGACCTCTGTGTGAACTGGGAAAAAGCCGTATCTATAAGAAGATAATTTTTATATCGGCATGGTGTGCTGTAGGTCTGTGGTATAGGTTTGACGCTAACGGTCTTATATGGGGCTTTATGATAGGTCTTTCTGTTGTGCTTGAAAAGTATATAAGGCATTTCAGACTGCTTAAAGTTACCGGAATAATCTATACGTATGTGATAACAATAATATGTACAGTTTTTTTGTCCGGCGAGAATATAATACAGTCTTTTAACTATCTTCTTGTCATGCTCGGCGGAAATAAAATATTTGCGGATTCGCTTACATTCTATCTTCTGAAATACTACATAGTGCTATTGCTTCTGTGTATGTATTTTTCGACAAGCCTTTTCAGAAATATGCTTATGCGTTCCGGTAAAAATCACTTTAAGACTGTTATTTCTGTGCTGTCTCCGGCAGTAACTGTTATACTGCTTATTGTATGTACGGCACTTATTTCCTATAGCGGAAGTTCTGAAATGACGATGATGAGATTATAGTAAAGGAGCAGGCTATGAAAATATCCGAAATATCCGGTAAGATAACAGCGGTGGCAGTGTCGTCATTCATGTCTGCCATGCTTATACTTACAGTAACCGGAAAAAAAGAAGATGTATCTCTGAGCGAAAACCGCCCGCTTACTGCTTTTCCGGAAATTTCCTTTTCGTCACTCGCTGACGGCAGTTACGGAAAACAGCTCAGTGCATACTTTACAGACCATTTTTTTTCACGTGAAAAGTGGGTTTCAGCACAGGCACGTATAGAGTCCGGTATGTGCGAAAAGACAGTAAACGGCATTTATATAAGTGATGATATGCTCCTTGATTCAGAAATATCTGAACGCCGTATATCAAAGAAAAATACAGACGCTGTAAATGAATTTTTCAGAAAATACACCGGAACAGTATACTTTACAGCTTTGCCGACTTCTTCCGGAGTATACGGCGATATACTGCCGGAGTATCTTCTTTCAAATCCCGAAAAAAAACAGATAGATACTCTCTATGACAGGCTCGACAACAGCATAAGAAAAACTGATACTTACAATATACTTAAAATGCTTAATGACAATTATATTTATTACCGCAATGATTCAAAGCTTACAAGTTATGGTGCTTATTACGTCTACAGAACAATAATTCAGAAACTGGGTTTTCAGCCGTCTTCATATGACAAATACACGATAAAGCACATTACAAGCGATTTCAGAGGCAATCTATACAGCAGGTGTCTTTATAACGGCACAAAGTCCGATATACTGGATATTTACAGTTATTCCGGTGGTGCGGAAGTAACCGGCTGTACGGCTTACAGCAACAGCGGAATGACCTACAGAAAAACTCTGAATGATGAAAGTTTTCTGGAAAGCGGTGATATGTACAGAATGTATCTCGGCAATGAAGAACCTTTTATCAGAATAAAAACCTCTGTCAACAATGAAAAGAAACTGCTTCTGATAAAAGACAGCTATGCAGACTGCTTTATACAGTTTCTTATACAGCATTACAGCGAAATCGCCGTAATATCTCCGGAGTATATGGAAAAACCTCTGAGCAGTTTTATAAATCCCGATAACTATGAGCAGACTTTGTTTCTTTTCGGTATAGACAGCATGGACAATGAAAACTTATTTAATATGCTTAACAAATAATGAAAGGACAGTGATTATCATGAAAGCTCTTGTAACAGGTGCTACCTCCGGCATTGGCAGGTGCATTGCGGAAAATCTCCACAGGCGTGGAGTACAGCTTGTTCTTACCGGAAGAAATGAAAAAATGCTGAAAAAACTACAGAGAGATTTCGGCAAAGATACGGAAATTATCAAGGCTGAACTCTCCGACAGAAAAGAAGTATTTAGGGTTTATGATTTCTGTAAGGACAAGAATATTGATATTCTCGTAAATAATGCCGGATACGGAATTTTCGGCAGATTCGACCAGACAGACCTTGACGACGAATTATCTATGATTGACGTGAATATAACCGCACTTCATATACTGACAAAGCTTTTTCTGCGTGACTTCAAAAAACGTGACAGCGGTTATATACTCAATGTTGCCTCTGTTGCCGGATTCATGACAGGACCTCTTTTATCTTCATACTATGCTTCAAAGAATTACGTCATAAGACTTTCTTCGGCTATATACGAGGAACTCCGCCGAGAACACTCAAACGTTAAAATAACTGTTCTCTGTCCCGGACCAGTAAACACGAACTTCAATAACCGTGCCGGAGTGAGTTTCAGCGTCAAGCCTGTATCTCCGGACTATGTGGCAGGATATGCACTTGAAAGGCTATTTAAGGGAAAATTTTTTGCTGTGCCGTCTCTCACAGCTAAATTCTGTGCAGTGGGACAGCGTTTTGTGCCGGAGAGAATTTTATCAGCTATAACCTATAACGTTCAGAAAGCCAAGAAAAAGGACAGCGTATGAGAGATATAAGTTACCGTGTGGCACTGGGCGGTATAGTTTCGGCTCTGTGTCTGACCGCTATGTTTTTTGCCGGAATTATGCCTATGCTTTATTTACTCCTGCCGATGATTGCAGGAGTGCTTATGATGATAATTGCCGTTGAAGTTAATACCGGTTGGGCGTGGCTTACCTATATATCTGTGGGACTGCTTTCACTTTTTATAACGTTTGACAAGGAAGCGGCACTGATTTTTATAATGCTTTTTGGACACTATCCGATTATTAAATTCTATATAGACAGAATAAAAACAAATTTACTCCGCCGGATAATAAAGTTTGCTATATTCAATGTATGCGTTGTTACTTATTTCTTTGTGACTGTCTATATTTTTGGTCTCGACCAGATGCTTGAGGAATTTGACGAGATAGGCAAGTACGGCGGTTATGTCATGTTGGGACTATGCAATGTTATTTTCGTGCTGTATGATATAAACCTTGACGCTTGCCACCATATGTACAGGACAAAGCTTATGCCGAGATTCAGAAGAAAAAAATAAGACTGCACTATTATGTGCAGTTTTTTTTGTTGCATGGAGATAACAGTATTGACTTTTGATTATAGTTAGTGTATACTAATATTAGTTAATACTAACAAAAGGAGAATAATAAAATGAGCGTAGTAATTATTGGCGGTAACGACTGCATGGTAAGGCAGTACAAGGAAATATGCAAGCAGTACAAGTGTACGGCGAAAGTCTTCACGCATATGAAAACAAACCTTAAAAAGCAGATAGGCAGTCCGGACTTGCTTGTTATGTTTACAGGCACAATGTCTCACAAAATGGCTCGCTGTGCCGTGAGTGAAACAAAAGGTCTTCCGGTAAGAGTAGAGCGGTCGCATTCCGGCTCGGCTTCCGCACTGAAGAATATTCTTGAAACACATATGAATAGAATTTAAAAAAGTCCTGTATTTAAATTATGAAAATCGCTTGAAAAATAATTTTGTAATGTGAGATAAATAAAGGGTCTGCCGATAAGAGCGGAGAGGTCGCATTTCGCACTGAAGAATATTCTTAAAACATATATTAATAGTATTAAAAAAAGTCCTGCTTGTTAGGATTTTTTTATTTACAATATAATTAAGTTTTTAAATAATTGCAACATAAATACTTATATGATAAAATTTTTTGATTGTAAGGGTGAAAATTTCTCTAAAAACCGCATTTTAGAAACTTTTTCACCTTATAATATATATTATGCGAATATATTTTAAAATATTTGTGATAATTTTAATTTTCATAAAAATCCGATAGAAAGGCAAAAAAAGCGTTTACAATCCAGAACAGATATTATATAGATTGTTTCTGAATTTTTGGTGAAAACTCTTGAAATTTATGTGAAAAATTGTTATAATTTAACTATCATCATAAAGGGGAGACATTGTGTTTCTTAAAAAAAGAGACGGTATTGGTGCTGACAGCTTGAGGTCGGGCGGAAGAAATCCGAGACGTACAAAAGCCCGAGCAGAAACTTATATTTATTATTACGCATGATAATTATTCAGAGGAGGAAATACATTACATCTCTTTAATCACTACGGACGGCAAACGCCTGTCAGTGCCGAACTATATTTTAGGTGAACACAGCAAGATGTCTGCTAACTGGGCAGAAAAATTAATAAAATTTAAGGGGAAATATTATGTTTCTGAAAAAAAGATACATTTCTGTACTGGCAGTATTGGTGCTGACGGCTTGCGGTCGGACAGAAGAAATTCGAGACGTACAAAAGCCCGAACAGAAACTTATGTTTCTTATTACGCATGATAACTATTCAGAGGAGGAAATACATTCCGCATCTGTAATCACTACTGACGGTAAATTTCTGTCAGTACCGGACGATATTTTAGGCGAACACGGCGAGATGTCTGACGACTGGGCGGAACAGTTAATACAGTTATCGGAAAATACCCTTGTTGAGTGTACGTTACTGGAAGATGACCTTGCTGTTATGTATGACTTCGTGAACAGTGCAGATATAACGGCAGTACCGCCGGATTTCAAGAATTACGCCGAGCCGTCATATGATGCCGGAGATTATACGCTGTATCTTATAAACGATAATTATACACGGCAGAAATTATGCGTTTCCGGACAGGACAATAAATATATTGATGATGATAAAGTTATAGATTTCTGCAATTTTATGAATGAAAAAAAGTATTTTAATATGTATTATTAATTATATTAGGAGGTTTTTAAAAATGAAAACGCTTGACTGGAATAAGTATATCGAAAAAGCCGTACAGGTTGCTTCTGAGGGAATTGTAATGCTTGAAAACAATAACAATGCCTTACCGCTTGCTAAGGACAACCCTGTTGCTATATTCGGCAGAATACAGCTACACTACTATAAAAGCGGTACTGGTTCGGGCGGTATGGTTAACGTTTCAAAAGTAACCGGAATAACCGACGGTCTTATTGAGGCAGGAGTTGAAATTGACCATGAACTGCTTGACATCTACAAAAAGTGGGACGAGCTGAACCCTTACGACATGGGGACAGGCTGGGGCAATGAGCCGTGGTCTCAGTTGGAAATGCCACTTGACGACGAAACAGTAAAAAAATCAGCAGAAAAATGCGATACGGCTGTTGTAATAATTGGACGTACCGCCGGAGAAGAACAGGACGCAAGAGTTGAAAAAGGTTCATATCTGCTGACCGATACCGAAAATGATATGCTTGAAAAAGTCCGCAGGGAGTTTAAAAAAGTCGTGGTTCTGCTGAACGTCGGCGGAATTATTGATATGTCTTTTGTGGACAGCTATAAACCGGATTCTGTGCTTTACGTATGGCAGGGCGGTATGACAGGCGGTATAGGCGTAGCGGACGTTCTCACCGGAAAAACAACCCCATGCGGTAAGCTTCCTGACACTATAGCATACAATGTTAATAACTATCCGTCAGATGAAAACTTCGGCAGTATGGAAAGAAACTTCTACTGTGAAGATATTTATGTGGGTTATCGTTGGTTTGAGACGTTCGCACCAGAAAAAGTCCGCTATCCTTTCGGCTATGGAGTGTCTTATACGGATTTTGAAATAGTTCCGGAAAATGCTGTATTAAATGAAGATTCAGCGGTTTTCAGCGTTAAAGTAACGAATACCGGAAGCTACAGCGGTAAGGAAGTTGTACAGATATACTGCCGACAGCCACAGGGTAAACTCGGTAAGCCGGATAAAGTGCTATGCGGTTTTGCCAAAACAAAGAACCTTGCACCGTCTGAAAGTCAGACACTTGAAATAGAAGTAGATTATTATAATATAGCCTCATATGACGATTCGGGCGTGACCAGTCACAGATTCTGTTGGTTGCTTGAAAAAGGCGAATATACGTTCCTTGTCGGAAACAGTATCAGAAATCTTGTCATTGTCGGAACTCTTGAAAAGGCAGAGACAGAAGTAATCCGTCAGTGCGTGCAGGCTATGCCACCGGTTACGGAGTTTAAGAGGATTAAGGCAGTACAGACCGAAAACGGTTATATTCCGGAAAAAGAAAACGTACCATTGATTGAATACGACGAAAACCAAAGGCGTGTTGAAAATCTTCCGGCTGAAATAGCATATACAGGCGACAAGGGTATAAAGCTCTCCGACGTTAAGAACGGCACTCACTCTATGAAAGAATTTATAGCACAGCTTTCAGATTATGACCTGTCGTGTATTATTCGTGGCGAGGGTATGGGCAGTCCGAGAGTTACAGCGGGTACGGCTTCGGCATTCGGTGGAGTTTCCGACAATCTCGTTAATTTCGGTATACCTGCCAGCTGTTGCGACGACGGACCTTCTGGAATGCGTCTCGATTGCGGTACAAAAGCATTCAGTCTGCCAAACGGCACTATGATTGCCTCAACTTTCAACCGTGAACTTTTAACAGAACTCTTTGAACTGCTCGGTCTTGAAATGTCCGCTAACAAAGTAGACTGTCTTTTAGGACCGGGAATGAATATTCATCGCCATATACTCAACGGCAGAAACTTTGAGTACTTTTCAGAAGACCCTCTGCTTACCGGAGAAATGGCTTCCGCTGAACTAAGAGGACTGCACAAATCCGGCGTTACAGGCACTATAAAGCATTTCTGTGCAAACAATCAGGAGACAAACCGTCACTACACTGAATCGGTAATTTCGGAGCGTGCATTGCGTGAAATCTATTTAAAGGGCTTTGAGATTGCAGTGAAGTCCGGAAATGCCGACAGCATTATGACAACTTACGGAACAGTAAACGGTCTGTGGACTGCCGGAAACTATGACCTTAACACAACTATTCTCCGCAATGAATGGGGTTTCAGGGGCATAACCATGACTGACTGGTGGGCTAATGTAAATTCACGTGGCAATGAACCCGACAGGAATGACTTCGCATCTATGGCACGTTCTCAGAATGATTTATACATGGTATGTGCCGACGGTTCTTCCGGAGAGGACAATACCCTTTCTGAACTTGAAAAAGGCACACTGCTACGCTGTGAACTCCAAAGAAACGCTATGAATATATGTAATTTCCTTATGGGTACTCATGCTATGGCACGTCTCTGCGGTACGGAAGAATCTGTTGAAATAATAAACCGTCCGGACGATACAGACGAGGACGACACATCGGTTGTATTCTATGAGGTGGACAGGGAGTTTAAACTTGACCTCAGCGGTGTTAAAGCCGAAAAGGGTACTAATTACAGCTTTGCACTTATTCTGAAAAATGCCGGATATTATGACGTTATAATAACGGCTTCTTCCACTCAGAGCGAGGTTGCACAGATTCCGGTTACACTTTTTGCAATGGGTACTGCTTCCGGCACTTTCACTTGGAACGGCACTGACGGCAAGCCTGTTTCATATGATAAGGAGATACCAATGTTTTCAAGGTTTACGGCTATAAGGCTTTATTTTGCACAGAGCGGTCTGAATCTGCACAGCATAGAGTTTAAATTTAAAAGAGAAGCGGAAAGTCTTGATGAAGTGGCTTTCAAACAGGAGGACTAAATGAATATACAGATATTCGGCACGAAAAAATGTTCTGATACCCGAAAGGCTGAACGCTTTTTCAAGGAAAGACGTATTAAATATCAGCTTATTGACATGAAAGAAAAAGGCATGAGCATGGGGGAGTTTAATAGTATAAAACAGGCTGTCGGCGGTCTTGATAATCTCATTGACGAAAATGCAAAGGACAAGGAAATGCTCACGCTGATTAAGTATCTTTCTGACAGCGACAAAGAAGAAAAGGTCTTTGAGAATCAGCATATTATAAAAACCCCCATAGTCCGCAACGGAAAAAAGGCTACTGTAGGCTATTGTCCGGACGTGTGGAAAGAATGGGAATAGTTAAAAGATAAAAATATAAATTTTTTCTGAAAATTTTCTGAAAAAACGTGCAATTTATATTAAAATATGTTATAATCAGTATATAATCTGATTATCCGGTTTTTTGAAAGGAGATAATAACTATGGGTCTTATTCAGGCGGCTTTAGTCGCAACAGGTTCAGCTTTCGGCGATACATGGAAAGAGTTTTTCTACTGTGACGCTCTCCCTGCTGACGTTCTTGTTGTAAAGGGCAAAAAGAAAACAAGCACTTTTTCTTCAAACAAAGGCAACGACAATATCATTACAAACGGCAGTAAGATAGCCGTAAGCGACGGTCAGTGCATGATTATTGTTGACCAAGGGGCAGTAGTGGAAGTATGTGCTGTACCCGGTGAGTATACTTATGATATGTCAACAGAGCCGAGCCTTTTCGGCGGAAATCTCGGCAAAAACATAAAAGAAACTTTTAAGGTGATAGGCAAGCGTATTTCCTATGGCGGAGATACTGCACACGACCAGAGAATCTATTATTTTAACCTCAAAGAACTTACTGATAATAAGTTCGGCACACAGAACCCCGTGCCTTTCAGAATGACTTACGAGGACATCGGCAGAAGCTTTACTGTAGGTGTACGCTGTAATGGTGTATTCTCGTACAGGATAAGTGACCCTCTGCTTTTCTATACAAATGTATGCGGTAACGTTTCCAGTGCATATACACGTGCAAATATAGACCAGCAGTTGAAGTCTGAATTTCTTAACGCACTCAATCCGGCTTTTGCGAGACTCTCACAGAATGGTCTCAGATATGACGAATTGCCGTTGCATACCGTTGAACTTTCAGAGGCTATGCGAAACGTACTCACTCCGCAGTGGAGCGAAAAGAGAGGTCTGGAGATTGTTTCAGTAGCGATAAATTCCGTTACAATCTCAAAGGACGACGAGGAGAGAATCAAGAGATTTGAAGATACTGCATGGAACAGAGACGCAACAAATGCAGCCGCAACTCTTGTTAACGCTCAAGCCAGTGCAATGACAACAGCTTCCGGAAATGCCGGCGGTTCGGCTATGGGATTCTACGGAATGAACATGGCACAGCAGGCAGGCGGTTTTAATGCACAACAGCTTTTCCAGATGGGTGCGGTTCAGCAACAGAATAACGCTAACTCATGGAAATGCTCATGCGGTGCTGAAAATACAGGAAAGTTCTGTGCTAACTGTGGCAGTCCAAAGCCCGCTCCGCAAGGTGCGTGGAAATGCTCTTGCGGTACTGAAAATACAGGAAAGTTCTGTGCTAACTGTGGCAGTCCAAAGCCCGCTCCGCAAGGTGCGTGGAAATGCTCTTGCGGTACTGAAAATACAGGAAAATTCTGTGCTGAATGCGGTAAGCCTAAGCCATCAGAGCAGAAAGCCTTTTCTTGCGGTTCATGTGGCTGGACACCCTCAGATATGAATAATATCCCAAGATTCTGCCCCGAATGTGGCGAACAGCTTAAATAAAAATATAATTAATCATTATCCCCTCGTGCTGAACGTGGGGATAAAATTTAATTTGCGGTTGACAAAGTATTGTCTTTGCTGTATAATTATAATGGGTTTAAATTTACTGACATCAAAATACAAATTTTTTATATAAACGGAGGAAAACATATGTGCGGAATAGTAGGATTCACAGGTAGCAAACAAGCAGGTCCTATTCTGCTTGACGGTCTTTCAAAGCTTGAATACAGAGGCTATGATTCGGCTGGCATTGCAGTGCGTGACGGCTTGAATGAAACTGAAATAGTAAAAACACAAGGCAAACTCACTGAACTTAAAAAAATGACAAACAACGGCGAGGCTGTAAAGGGCTGTTGCGGTATCGGTCATACAAGGTGGGCAACTCACGGCGAGCCTTCTACCCTTAACGCTCACCCCCATGCAAGCGACGACGAAAACGTTATAGGCGTGCATAACGGCATTATTGAAAACTATCAAGAACTTAGGGAAAAACTCTCAAAGAGCGGATATACTTTTAAGTCTCAAACCGATACAGAGGTTGCCATAAAGCTTATAGACTACTACTACAAAAAATATAACTTAGGTGCTGTAGATGCTATAGCCCGTGCCATGATAAGAATAAGAGGCTCTTATGCACTCGCTGTGATGTTTAAGGACTGTCCGGCAGAAATCTATACGGCACGCAAGGAAAGCCCTATGATTATAGGCATTGCCGACGGCGAAACCTATGTTGCTTCTGACGTTCCGGCTATACTTAAATATACAAGAAACGTCTACTATATAGGCAATATGGAAATAGCCAAACTAGAGCAGGGCAAGGTAACTTTCTATGATATTGACCGTGAGGAAATACAGAAAGAACTTACTGAAATCAAGTGGGACGCTGAATCTGCTGAAAAAGGCGGTTATGAGCATTATATTCTTAAAGAAATGCATGAACAGCCTAAGGTAGTCCGTGATACTATAAATTCCGTTGTAAAGAACGGCAGAATAGACTTCAGCGAGGTAGGACTTACTGACGAGGAAATAAAAAATCTGAATCAAGTGTATATTGTAGCCTGTGGTTCAGCATACTATGTGGGAATGGCAGTGCAGTATGTAATGGAAGAACTGACATCTCTTTCTGTAAGGGTAGAGCTTGCCTCTGAATTCAGATACAGAAAAATGAAACTTGCCGAAAACAGTCTTGTTATAATTATAAGCCAGTCCGGCGAGACGGCAGACAGTCTGGCGGCACTCCGTGAGGCTAAGGAATTAGGCGTGAAAACCTTAGGCATAGTGAACGTTGTCGGCTCATCTATTGCACGTGAGGCGGATAATGTATTCTATACTCTCGCAGGACCGGAAATTTCTGTGGCTACCACAAAGGCTTACAGTACACAGCTTGTAGCAGGTTATCTTCTTGCTATGAAATTCGCACTTGCAAGGGCAGAAATAACACAGGAATACTGCACAGAAATGGTTGACGAACTGTATACTATTCCGGACAAAATCGAAAAAATCCTTGAAGACAAGGAGCGTATACAGTGGTTTGCAAATAAACTCGCCAATGCTAAAGACGCTTTCTTCATCGGTCGTGGTATAGACTATGCAATAAGCCTTGAAGGCAGTCTGAAAATGAAAGAACTCAGCTATATTCACTCTGAGGCATACGCCGCCGGAGAACTCAAACACGGTCCTATCAGTCTTATCGAGGACGGCATACTTGTTATAAGCGTACTCACACAGCCGGACTTATACGAAAAGACAGTAAGCAATATGGTAGAAGTAAAAAGCCGTGGGGCTTCTCTCATGGGACTTACTACTTATGGCAACTATAATATTGAAGACACTGCCGACTTTACTGTGTATATTCCGCAGACCAATCCGCTTTTTGCCGGAAGTCTCTCTGTAATACCGCTACAGCTTTTGGGATATTATGTTTCAGTCGCAAAGGGCTATGACGTTGACAAGCCGAGAAACCTTGCAAAGAGCGTTACGGTAGAATAAATAAAATTTCTGTCGGGGGAAACTCCGGCAGATTGTCTTTAAAAGGTGGTTATAATATGACAAAACTTGAAAGTCTGATAAATGAATTTTGTCCAGACGGCGTGGAATATAAAAAATTAAGTGATATATCTTATTATTCTAAAATAAGAATAAGTTCAGATAGATTAAATAAGAATAATTATATCAGCGTTGAAAATCTTTTGCTTGATAAATCCGGAAAAATAACTGCCTTGTCTGTACCTCAGAATTGCAGTTGCATATATTACCCTGTTGATACGGTTTTAATTGGAAATATCCGACCTTATTTAAGAAAAATATGGCTTGCGGATTGCGAGGGAGGGACAAACGGCGATGTATTGCCTGTTGTGGTAAATGATAAAAATAAAATACTTCCGAAATTTTTATTTTATGTTCTTTCTTCTGAAAAATTTTTCTATTATGATATACAGAACTCAAAAGGTGCTAAAATGCCGAGAGGTGATAAAACAGCTGTAATGAATTTTTCTGTCCCAGTGCCTCCTATAGAGGTACAGCATGAAATTGTCCGCATACTTGACGAATATTCCGAAAAATATAATCAGCTTATAAAGGAACTCTATACGGAAATTGATTCAAGAAAAAAACAATATGAATATTACAGTAATAAACTTTTAACATTTAAGGAGCTGAAAATATGAGCGATAATCACAAAATGTCAGTAACAGAACAGGGAAATCCAGCCAAACCTACAGGCACAGCAGGCGAGGAAATGCTCAACCGCATGAATATCTCTCACTATGATGTGACGGGCTGGGCTATGGATTTTTTAGAACTTTCCGGAAATGAAACAGTCCTTGATATAGGCTGTGGCGGTGGTGAAACTCTTAATCGTATATCACGCAAAACAACAGGCTGTCTTACCGGAGCAGACTATTCGCCGGTGTCTGTCAGAATGACAAGCAAACGCAATGAAGAAATAATATCTTCCGGCAGAATGAAAGTCTTTGAAACTTCAGTAGAAAAAATGCCTTTTGCCGATAATTCTTTTGACAGGATAATAACCATTGAGAGCTTTTATTTCTGGAAGAATCCGCAGGAAGACTTGAAAGAGGTTTACAGGGTGCTTGCGGTTAGGGGAATATTTCTGATAGTTGCTGATATACACGGCGGTGCAGAACTCTCCGAAAAGGAAATTGAAAACATTAAAAAGTATAATCTTTATAATCCAACGCCGGAAGAATTTGAAAAACTGCTTGTAAATGCAGGTTTTAAGGATGTTAAAATACACACAAAGTCCGGCACTAAATGGATTTGTGCAGAGGGCAGAAAATAATAAAAAGGTCTGAGAACTTAAAAAATTCTCAGACTTTTTTTGTCAGTATTTACGAACAAAATAATCATAAAATTCATATTCTTCATCGACAGTAGTGTTGCGGTCGATAAAATCCTGTAATTCCTGTTTCATTGAATCGTATGTTTGATAACAGGCATTTCCACAATAAACCCCACAGATTATTTCATAGTGTTCCGGAAATTTTTCAAGCGTTATCCGGTAGAAATTTTTGTACTCCTCGTCTCTGATAATGTTTTTATTGTAGTTGATAATATTTTTCTACATTATAATCTCTCCATGAAATTTTCATATTTCTGAATCAGTATTGTTTCAAACGGCAGATTATCTAAAAGAAAGTCAATCATATCCGGAATTTCCGGATTTTTTTCATTTATTACTTCTGTTTTTATGTGGAAATCCAAATCATTTATTGAGAGATTCCATTTTACTTCCGGAATATTGAATTTCATTCTGCCGTCCGGACTGGTATTCGGGTACATAGTAATATAAACTCCGAAATACTTGTGAAACATATTATATTCATAAGAATAGTCCCACCTTATAGCATTAGGACTGGCAGGTTTTCCGGCGGTGTGCTTATGTTTCAGCAGATGATATTTTCTGTATACATTGTAATCCGGATTTTTTCTGAAAAAACTTTCAAGCCTTGCACTCAGTATATTTACGATTTCTTTTTCTTTGAGGTCGCCTGTCATCAGACCGTATTCATATGGCATATTGTTACTCGCTTTCAGTTATTTCATACCGGAAGAATATATTGTTTTTCAGTCCGGAAAAATATTGTTTGTTGCATATTATAATTTTTTTACGTCTGAATATGTCACGGCGTGTGACTATAATTTCATTGTCGCTGACGTTCTGTAAATCGCTGAAAATCTCGTAGTTTTCGGGGTGCCAGTGCGTATATGGTGAAACTCTTCCGTTGCTGTCAGTGTAATATTCAGCAATATAACCCTCGTCGCCTTGATTGTGTAGTATTATTTCCAGCATGATATGATTTGTGACGTTCCATATAATGACATCATTTTCAATTGAAAACTTACCTCTGAAATTATTTTCCTAACATTTTTTTATCAAATCTTCGTTATTTTCGGGAATATACGGCTTCATTATTTAATCTCCTTATTTTTCACGGTAGACTTTTACTTTGTATTTTCCGACAAAATCATTATATTTTGATTTCATAGTGTAAGTATCAGTGCTTTCCAGTGTACAGAAAGTCTTCAGCTTTTTGGCGTGGTCAAGCCGATAGACTTCATTTCCTGAAGAATCATACAGAACTATATCGAGGTCGCCGTTTTCTATTTCAGAAGTTAAAATTATTTTCAGCCGATCGCCTTTTTCGCCATCAAAGGATATATTGTTGTAGCCGGTGTGGGAGTCTGTGCATTCATGGTACATATTGCCGATATATTCCGGTGCAAATATATTAACTGCCACGACAATTACCGCTATAACAAGCAATATAATGTATCTCTTTTTTATTCTCAACTGAGTTTTATTCATAAATATTTTTTGCCTCTGCGTTTTCAATGTTTGCTTTAACAGGTGTTTCGTCGAGCATATTATACAGTCCGTTGAGGAAATCGTAATAGCATGAAGAAACAAGGTGTATTCCGTCACCGCCTGTACATTCCGGACGGAGAGCATTTGTGACAGGGTCGGCAACTACTGAATAAGCGTCGAAGTAGTACACGTGGTTTGAGTTTATTTCAGCTACCATATTTTCGAGAGCCATATTGAAAGCCTGTATAGTGTAGTTGCTTACAAAGTCAGAATCATCGGATACAGGGGTTATTCCGGCAACCACTATATTGATGTCGGGAACTCTGTTTCTTATTTCGTATATTGTACTCTTGTATCTTTCAGCAAATTCCTCAGCGGTGGAGTTGTTTACGTCGTTCATGCCGAGCGACATATACAGGATAGACGGATTGACATATGCCACAGTATCAACAAGTCCGAGCCCTGTGCTGAATGTGAAGTAATCGAGATTCCACATAGAAACGGATTCTGTAGCTATATTCTGAGAGACAGGAATATAACCATATGCATTGAATCCATAAGCTATTGAATCGCCTGCCACAGCGAGCCTTTCTTGATAGAATGAACTGTTAGGAGAATCGCCTATGTAAGAGCCGGCTGAGGGGGGAGCAGTAGTAGTAGTAGTTTCTGTTTCTTCAGTTTCTTCAGTAGCACGGGTAGTCATGTATAGCTCCGGTGGAATATCATACTGAGTTACTGGGGGCTTTGTTACTTCTTTCTGTGTGCCTGTCGGGACAGATATTACACGAGTTGCGGAAGAATTTACAGCCGTCTGAGTGGTCATGAGCTTGATTGATACTGCAGATTTGCTTGTCTGTTCTGTCTGAGGTGGGATTGTTGTTGTTTCAGTTTCGGGGAGAGTAGTTGTTTCTTCTTCCGGAGAGGTGTTTTCAGTGGATTCCGGAGTAGTTTCAATATTTATCACAGAGATGTCTTCTTCTTCCGGTAGGTCGTTTCCTTGACATGAAGTACACACGGAGGCTACAGCAATTGCCGATACAAAGAAAGATACTGCAATCATCATATTTTTAATAAAGCTTTTTTTCATAAATATAACTTCCTTTTCTGATAATTCAGTTATATTTTACCACATATACTGCAAAAAGTAAAGTCAAAATTATAATTTCATAAAAATACCAGTAATAGTTGACAAGTTCCGGAATTAGTATTATAATATTATTATGAAAATTTTAAACAACGGAGATGAAATATATGAATATAACCATTAATGATTTATATGATTTAACTCATACTATGGCTTCTGACTATCTCAGCCAGTTTACTTATCCGTGGGAAGCCTTAAAGGGTATAAGCGACTTTATTGTTGAACTCGGAAAAACTCTGCCACGTGATGAGTACGATAACCCCTTTGAAAACGTATGGATTCACAAGACCGCTAATATCTACCCAACCGCTTATATAGGTTCGCCGTGTATAATAGGTGCTGAAACAGAAGTCCGCCATTGTGCATTTATACGTGGAAGTGCTTTGGTTGGCAAAAACTGTGTAGTCGGAAACTCTGTGGAGCTGAAAAACGTCATTATCTTTGATAACGTTCAGACACCGCATTATAATTACGTCGGCGACAGTATTCTGGGTTATAAGTCCCATATGGGAGCAGGTTCTATTACTTCCAATGTAAAATCAGACAAGACAAACGTCGTAATCAAGGGCGACGAAAACATTATAACAGGCATAAAGAAAATCGGTGCAATGGTAGGCGACTATGTGGAAGTAGGCTGTAACAGCGTACTCAATCCGGGTACTGTGGTTGGTCGCAACTCAAATATCTACCCGACAAGTTGCGTGCGTGGAGTTGTTCCGGCAGACAGCATTTACAAGAAAGACGATACTATTATTGCAAAGAAGTAAAAAATTCTCTCTGTCGCATACTGGAGCAGGTCTGTCGTCAAGTCAGACAAGACAAACGTCGTAATAAAGGGCGACGAAAACATCATAACAGGCATAAAGAAAATCGGTGCAATGGTAGGCGACTATGTGGAAGTAGGCTGTAACAGCGTACTCAATCCGGGTACTGTGGTTGGTCGCAACTCAAATATCTACCCGACAAGTTGCGTGCGTGGAGTTGTTCCGGCAGACAGCATTTACAAGAAAGACGATACTATTATTGCAAAGAAGTAAAAAATTCTCCCTGTCATATACGGCAGGGAGTTTTATGTTATTCTATGTATTTCAGCGGATTTCTTGCACTAACGGGATTTTTTCCGGCTTCTGCAAGTAAATTGCTGTATTTTTCAAGAAGTGCTTTATCCATTTTTGCAATATAATATGCGGAAGACATCTGACTGTCCGAACCGTCATAATCATCATCAAGAAGAAAATCAAACAAAAGTTTAAGCAGATTTTCGTCATGAGTATATTCTGCAAAATATTTATTTATATATTCTTTTGTAACGGAACAACAGCTGTAAACAAGATACTGATATAGTTTTTCCTTGTCCCATTCGCCGTCATTAAAGGGTGGATTTTCTTTAAGATAATTCATATAATCAATGTAATTCATTCTGATTCCGTTTATGTTTTGCACCGCCGGAAACTTTCCGCTGATAGTTCACACAACGATAATATTTCCTGTCATAGCTTGTTATTTTTTCTGATTCAATAAAGAGTGCTTCCATAGGCGAATCGGGTCTTTTTGAGCAGAACTCGCATTCGGGGTCGGAACATTTTTCTTCTGTCCAGACATCGCACGATATACAGCATACAGCGTCATATGTATAGAAGTAAAGTAAAGGCTTACCGCACTCTGAACATATTGCTTTAATCTCGCACGCATGGCGTAAAAATCGTCTCCGCCGTGCCATGTAAGCCTTGTATCTTTTGGAGTTTTTCATAGCATTATTTCACGACCGCAAAGTACAGCAGTACCAATGCACCGAGAATGATTCTGTACCAGCCGAAAACTTTAAAGTCGTGTTTCTTTATGTAGTCCATGAGGAACTTTATGACGAATATCGAAACAACAAAAGCAATAATCATGCCTGTAGCAAGAATCATTATCTCCTGACTTGCAAAACCGCCGTCATACTTGATGAGTTTGAGCAGGCTTGCACCGAACATTACCGGCACGGCAAGATAGAATGTAAATTCAGCGGCTACAGTCCTTGAAACGCCTATCAGCAATGCACCTACTATAGTAGCACCGGAGCGTGATGTACCGGGAAATACCGCCGCTATAAGCTGAAATACTCCTATGATAAGGGCGGTCTTGTAGGTGAGGTCTTCTATGGCATTTATCTTGGGAGTTTTGCCTTTGTTCCAGTTTTCGACGATTATAAAAGCTATGCCGAATACTATCAGTGCTATTGCAACAGTCGGGGGATTATAGAATAGTTCGTTGAATTTTTCGTCAAAAAGCAGACCGATTACCGCAGCAGGCACGCACGCCACGAGAACCTTAAACCACATCTGAAAAATATCCGTCTTGACATATGCCCCAAAACCCTCTTTGCTCAGTGGGTGGGGGTTGTTTTCCTTGCCGAACGGAAAAAGCTTTTTCCAGAAAATAATCACTACCGCCATAATAGCACCCAACTGCACTACAACGTCAAACATTTCCTTGAAATCATCTGATACATCAAGTTTCAGAAATTCGTCAACAAGAATAAGATGTCCGGTACTGCTTATCGGCAACCATTCTGTTATGCCCTCGACTATGCCCAGTACGACGGCTTTAAGTACTTCAATAAAATCCATGTAAAAAAAGTCCTTTCTTTTGTTTGTATAGCTGAAATTATACCACATTATAATATATATGTCAAGTTTTGGTTTGACATTCTATGGAAATTCTGCTATAATTATAAAAAATCAGCATACGGGGGCAGAGGAGTGAAAAAAAAGATGACATTTCACAGAAATATAGTTCCTTTAAAAATATCATTGATTGGTAATAATGATTATATTGTAGGAAAAATATATGAATTGGAGCGAGACAGTCACTGGATTATCAAAATTGATAAATATCTTTGGCAGAAAAGTATATATCCGCATTCATGTTCAGAATCAGATTTACAGCTTTACCAGTGTATAAAATCACATATTCCGCCATGTGCTGAAGAAGTAATTTCGGATTTGCCGGAATACTGTTTTGAATTTATATGTAAAGCCCATGAATCTGCTGAACTTTCGGCACAGGAAAAACTTTATTGAGTTATTAAATATCAACGGAGGAAATGTTTTGAAAAGACTTTTAATTCTTTTGGGAAAAATAATAGTAAAAATTCTTAATCTTCTGGGACGCAATGCCGGAAATCTTCCCGGTATAATCCTGTGGCACTTGTCCGGAAAGAAATGCTGTTCGATATTCAAGGTGGACTGCCCGATTATAGCAGTAACCGGTACTAACGGCAAGACTTCCGTTACAAACTGCATTGCACAGCTTTTTGAAAAGAGCGGTAAGAATATAATTATAAACCGTGAGGGAAATAACCTCGATACCGGTATATGTTCGCTTCTGCTCCGTCACTGTGATATGTCCGGACGTGTAAAGGCTGACTATCTTATTCTTGAAACAGATGAATCTCACGTGCCTGTTGTATACTCGCAGATGAAACTTGAAACGCTTGTGGTGCTTAACTTCTTCCGTGACCAGCTCGACAGAAACGGCGAAATGGAAACTCTCATACAGAAAATAAACGGTTTCTGCAAGACCTTTGACGGAAATCTGATTCTCAACGGCGATGACCCGAACACTGCCCGTCTCGGTCGTGCAAACCCGAAAAACAAAAACGTAAGATACTTCCATGCAGAGCCTTATAAGTTTGCCACTGAAAAAATCTTTGAGGCATCAGAGGGACGTTTCTGTCCGTTCTGTTCCTCATCTCTGGAGTATGAATATTATCAGTATTCGCATATAGGAAAGTTTATCTGTAAAAACTGTAATTTCGGCGGTTACAAGCCATATATCACGGCAAGCAACATAGACCTCGAAAAGCCTGTATTTACGGCGGGCGGACATACGTATACCCCGAAACTCAACAGCATATACAACGTCTATAACATGACTGCCGTCGCCGGAGTTGCGAAACTCTATGGCATAAAGCAGAAAGTAACCGATAACGTCATTTCAAAGTACACTGTAAATAACGGTCGTATGGAGACTTTCATGTTAGGCGACAGAAAAGCTACCCTGAACCTCGCCAAAAATCCGGTAGGTGCTAATATGACCCTCCGTGTAATGAACGAAATGAACGGCGACAAGGAATTATTATTCGTGCTGAATGACAATGTAGCCGACGGTCTTGATGTTTCATGGATATGGGATATTAATTTCAGCATATTTGAACGTGTATCAAGAGTGGTGACTTCCGGCACACGTGCATATGATATAGCCGTAAGAATAAAATGCTCCGGCTACGACCCCGAAAAAATAACAGTCTGTCCCGACCTTGATGAAGCCGTTAAAGAACTCGCACGCACGGAGGGCAGGAAATTTGTTATAGCAAACTACACAGCAGTACAGCCGACAAGACAGGCGCTGAAACGCTATTCTGAGAACGGAGGAAAAGAAGACAATGACTAAAATAAAAGTTCTCCATATGTATGCCGATATGCTCGACCTATACGGCGACAGCGGTAACATGGAAATCCTTAAATACCGCTGTGGCAAGCGTGGCATAGAGTGCGTTGTGGACAAGTATTCGGCTAGTGAAGATATGCCATATTTTCCGGAATATGACATGATATATATTGGCGGAGGTGCAGACCTCGAACAACAGCACATCTCCGCCGACCTGCTCAGATGTCGTGACGGTATAAAAAAAGCCTACAAAAACGGCAGTTTCCTGTTTCTGATTTGCGGTGGTTATCAGCTTATGGGCAAGTACTACCGTGACGCTGACGGCAATGACATAAAAGGTCTCGGAATTTTTGATTATTTCACTGTTGCACCGTCAAGCCGTAAAAAGCGTTGTATAGGGAATATTGTTATTCAGACCGAAATCACCGGAAAACCTGTTAAAGTGGTGGGATTTGAGAATCACGGCGGACAGACACAGGGCGTTAAAAATCCTTTTGGTACTGTACTGTACGGCAACGGCAACTGCTCCAAAAGTCAGCACGAGGGGTATTTTGAAAAGAACGTAATAGCAACGTACTTACACGGACCTATGCTTGCAAAGAATCCGGAAATCTCCGACTATATGATTTCTTACTGTGTAAACAGAAAGTCCGATACTCCAGTAAAGCTCGCCAAACTCAATGACAAGCTCGAAAAGGACTGTAAAAAAGTAATGCTTGAAAGGCTTTTATGACGGATATGACGGATATGACCCTTTTTCCAAAACCTTTTCTTTTTTATTATATTATATATATATTATATATTCTTTTATTAAGGAGTTATAAAAATAGTAAAAATCCGTCATATAAATATCACTAAATTTTGATTTTTCTCTAAATATAGCCCAAAACAGATATGACGGATTTATATTAATCCGTCATATAAACAGCAACAAGGGACTTTTTACAGTCCCTTGTTTTTATTTTGACTTTATGTGCTTTTCTATCTGATATACGACAGGCGTAAGTACTGCCGCAACCGGAAATATAATCCAGCTTCTGCCCCAGTCGAAAGTTATAAAGCTGTATGCAAGGAATCCGGCTACCACGATAAGCCAGTAACTGCCCGTTATAGTACCGACATTGCTTTTTTCCCTTGACTTCTTCTCACGTGTGTAACCGTCTTCTTCAAGGAGTTTGGAAAAGCCCTTTTTGGTTGAGTTTGTCCTTACTATTAGGAATACCCCGACGGCTACCATTATAAACACCGTGCTTGCACCGAAACAGTTTAAAAAATAGCTTTCCGGAAATATTGTACCTATCAGAGTAGACGGAACAGGCGAAAGTATACAAAGAGCCACGCCAATAATCAGATTCATTGTATGTTTGAACATGAATTTAGACTGTTTTTCCCTCAGCATTCCGTCAACTCCGTAAGCGGTGTCAATACCCTCTTTTAAAAGGTATCTGAAAGGCTTTTTGTCCGCACCTGCCGATATGAAAAGTCCGACTGCAACGGCAACCATAAGGAACAAAAGTACAGTTCCGAGAGTATCGACAAGAATGCCCGTTGAAAGACTGTCAAGCAACGTTATGGGAACAGGCGACAGTATACACAGTGCTACGCCTAATGCTGTCTTGAATGCGGAACGCTCATTTACGGAAAGGAACTTGTTAGCGTCTTCCATAGACACACGACGGAGAGGTTTGTCATCGGTGACGATTTCGGAAACTTCCGGAGCAGGTTTTTCAAAGTCGTCCTTTAATAAGTAGTCGGTGCTTACTCCGAAAATCTCCGACATTTTAAGTATCTTGTTTAAGTCGGGTATGGACTGCGCACCCTCCCACTTTGATACAGACTGACGGCTTACGTCCATGAGTTCGGCGAGTTCGTCCTGTGACATACCAGCCTTTTTTCTGAGTTCGATAATCTTATCTGCGAGTATCATAAATAATACCTCCTGTGAATTTTTTTACTGTAATCATTCTACCATACACGCACGGCAAAAGCAATAAACCCGACTTGTCAATTTGTCAACCAGTGGTTGCTTTTTGCGGTATTCCGGTAAAATTACGGTTGCAATGCAGATTTTGTCATTAAATGCGGACTTCCCCCATAGAATGTACTATACAAAAAAATCGGGGAGGAAGTCTATGTTTTTCAAGAACAGATTAATAAGAGATACAGTGCTTTTAACGGTCATGCAGTTGTTTCTTGATACAGCGTCATTACTGCTGAACGTCTTCATAACAAAGAAGTTAGGAGCGGAGGCTATCGGCATACTGACCCTCATGGGTTCGTTTTTAGGACTTGCCGGAATACTTTCCAATGGCAATGCATTTTTGTGTACCAGCCGTCTTGTATCTGAGGAAATGGGCAAGACCAATTCAAACCCTAACAGAATCCTTGCACACGGCATAAAACTCTGCATTATGTTAAGTGTAAGTGTTTCGGTAGTGCTTTTTATTTTCGCCGAACCTCTCAGCAGTAAGTTTTTCAGCGGTGCGAAAATGGAGACTGCTATAAAGTTCATGCCTTTGGCTTTGGTATCGGGTGCTGTGTCGGCGTGTTTCAAGGGGTATTTCAACGCAAGCCGTAAAGCATCTGTTTCAGCGGTGGGGGATATAATTGAATTTATTATCAAGTCTATGGTAATAATAGTTATGACGTTAATGACATCGAGTCCCGACGAACATTCAGTCTGCCGTATCATGATAGCAGGAATTATTGCCGGTAACGTCTTTTCACTGGTTTACTGTCTGATAGTCTTTGCTAAGAACCACATGAAATGCACCGGAAGATGTTCATTGAATTTCAAGAAGTATACGTCATATGCTTTTCCGATAATGGCAGGAAGTATTTTAACGTCTGTACTAAGCAGTACAAATGACGCACTTATTCCTATGTGTCTCAGACAGAATGGCGATTCAGTCAACGAGGCACTGAGCCGTTTTGGAATATTCGAGGCTATAGTAATTCCGACTTTGTTTTTTCCGTCAGTGGTGTTGTGTTCTATGTCGGGAATAATAGTCAGCGAGTCGGCACGTGCTACAGCCTCCGGAGACAGTGAACGCATTAAGAGCCTAACAGAACGTTTAACGAGGTATACTATTATATTTGCTGTGTTTGCATCGGCGGTGCTTATGAAATTCGGCGACAATATCGGGGAACTTCTCGGCGGTGGGGAACTTGCTGGAAAAATGATAACCATTATAGCACCTGTTGTGCCTTTCATATACATGGAGATTATTTCAGAGGCTCTTATAAAGGGCATGGGTTTGCAGGGGTTTTCTTCTCTCAACTACCTTGCGGAGTATGCGGTAAGGATTTCTGTTGTGCTTATTTTCGTGCCGAAATTCAGCTTTTACGGAATAGTAGCCTCATATTACGCAAGCAATGTTATAGGCAACTGTGCGAGATTTATCAAGATAATGAAACATACTCAAACGCCTTTCAGACCTTTCAAAGTGATAGCACTTCCGGTGATATATGCCTTTCTGACTATGGGTACTGTTGAACTGCTTACCCACGTAACCGGAGCAGGCGGTGAAAGTATTACTGAGATTATTGTTTTTGTGCTTCTGTGGGGACTTGCATATTTCGGGATATTTGCAGGGTTTAATCTGAAATCGGTGAAACTTCCGGAGAGAAAAATATTATGCGAATATAAAAACAGGACGTAATTATAAAATATATGAAAAAAACTATTGTGCATAATATACAAATAGATTACACAGAAATGATGTAAAATGTAGAAAATCATATTTATCTATTGCAATCTGCACAAAAAAGTTTTATAATTATCTCATGCAGTTTGTACTGCGACAATAAATTCCAGAGGAGATTTTAACATGAAAGACTACGATGTTACCAAAGTAAGAAACATTGCACTTGCCGGACATAATGGCTCTGGCAAAACTTCTCTTGCAGAAGCTATCCTGTACAAAACGGGGGCTTCCGACCGTCTCGGTAAAACTGCCGACGGCACAACCGTCTGCGACTATGACCCGGAGGAAATCAAAAGAGGTATTTCAATAGGAACATCTCTCGCATCTTTTGAATATAATGACCTAAAAGTAAATATGCTTGATACTCCCGGACTTTTTGATTTTGCCTCAGAAATGATTGAGGGTATACGTGCTTCTGATACAGTAATGATTACTGTTTCTGCAAAATCCGGCGTTAAGGTCGGTGCAAGAAAGGCATATGACGAGGCTGTAAAACAGGGCAAGTCAAAGATGTTTGTTGTTACTAAGATAGATGACAAGGACGCTAACTTCTTTAACGTTCTTACCGAGCTAAAGACAGTTTTCGGTCCTACTGTTTGTCCGGTTGTAGTGCCGGTTATCAGCGACCACAAGATAGTATCATACGTCAATCTCATAGAAATGAAAGCCTATAAATACGATTCAAAGGGCAATGCCGTTGAGACTGATATGCCCACCGCTGAAATCTCCGAGAAGTTTGAGTACCGTATAGACGGTCTTATAGGTGCGGTTTCAGAGGCTGTAGCTGAGACTTCCGACGAACTCATGGAAAAATTCTTTGAGGGCGAGGAGTTTACCCAGAAAGAACTTATTGACGGCATTCACGACGGTATGAATCGTGGCATTATTACGCCTGTTGTCTGCACATCAGCCAGCGAACTCGCCGGAATAGATATGCTCCTCAAAGAAATGGAACTGCTTCTTCCTGCACCTCATGAAGTGGAAACTGTCGGCGATTCAGAGGTAAAATGCGACGTTTCTGAACCTATGTCAGCATATGTTTTCAAGACCGTTGCAGACGCATTTGTGGGCAAGATGTCGTTTATACGTGTTATGTCTGGAAAACTTTCCTCAAACAGTGAAGTGACAAATTCCGTAACCGGAAACACCGAAAAAATAGGCAAGCTCTGTACTCTCTGTGGTAAAAAACAGACTGAAGTTTCTACTGCTTATGCTGGCGATATAGTTGTAGCTTCAAAGATTTCCGCAAGCACAGGCGATACTCTCTGTGACAGCTCAAAGGTTGTTGTTTTCGCACCTATGGACTTCCCAAGACCGTGCTATTCTATGGCGGTAAAGGCTAAGGCACAGGGCGACGAATCAAAGATTTCCGCAAGTATGCAGAGACTGACGGAAGAAGACCCCACTCTGACATACGCTCAAGACGAAAACACCAAAGAGCAGATTTTAAGCGGTCTCGGTGAACAGCACATAGAAGTATCTGTTGCTAAACTTAAAAATAAATTCGGCGTGGACGTAAACCTTACTGTTCCGAAAATCGCATATAAAGAAACTATCCGCAAGAAAGTTAAGGTTGAGGGCAAGCACAAGAAACAGTCCGGCGGTCACGGTCAGTACGGTCACGTATGGATTGAGTTTGAGCCGTGCGTAAGCGATACACTTGTATTTGAAGAAAAGGTCTTCGGTGGTGCTGTACCTAAAAACTATTTTCCGGCTGTACAGAAAGGTCTTGAGGAATCAACCAAAAAAGGTGTACTGGCAGGCTGTCCGGTAGTGGGACTTAAAGCTATCCTCGTGGACGGCTCATACCACCCTGTTGACTCGTCCGAAATGGCATTCAAGACCGCCGCATCAATCGCTTATAAAGAGGGATTGCGACAGGCAGATCCTGTTATGCTTGAACCTTTCGGCACACTTAAAGTCACTACACCAGATAACAACACTGGCGACATCATGGGCGAACTCAATAAACGTCGTGGCAGAGTTCTCGGCATGGAACCTGTCTCACACGGCACGACTACTATTCAAGCAGAAGTGCCAATCCGTGAAATGCATGACTTTGCACTCTATCTCCGTCAAGTAACAAGGGGTATGGGTAGTTTCACATTGGATTTTGAACGCTATGAACAGCTCCCGGCAAATCTTCTCACAGAAGTAATTTCTTCAGTTAATTCAGAAAACTAATTATAAATGAGGGTGTGAAAGCACCCTCACCCTCATTTTTTTGCCTAAATACAGCCTTAAAAAATTTTTTTGAAAAATCTGAAATTTTTTTCAAAAAAGGGTTGACAAATTGAAAAAGTTGTGCTATAATATAATAGTCGTAAGGGAACAGTACTAAACGACAAGATAAAAAGCGTGTGGGGGTTTAGCTCAGCTGGGAGAGCATCTGCCTTACAAGCAGAGGGTCACAGGTTCGAGCCCTGTAGTCCCCACCACATATGGCCTGGTAGTTCAGTTGGTTAGAACGCTGCCCTGTCACGGCAGAGGTCGAGAGTTCGAGTCTCTTCCAGGTCGCCACTATATGAACTGAATAACTCGGAATGAGTTTCTTTTCACAGAGTACGTTAGGCGTTTGCATTGTACGGAAATTATAACCGACCTCTGA
This sequence comes from Ruminococcus flavefaciens, assembly GCA_023667045.1. GTDB lineage: Bacteria > Bacillota > Clostridia > Oscillospirales > Ruminococcaceae > Ruminococcus > Ruminococcus flavefaciens_AC. The sequence continues at coordinate 1,358,176 of JAMPAU010000001.1, forward strand.
GTTGTTCATATCATATGTTAAATATTAAATGCGGATTTAGCTCATTTGGTAGAGCGCCACCTTGCCAAGGTGGAGGTAGCGAGTTCGAGCCTCGTAATCCGCTCCAGCATGGCGCTATAGCCAAGTGGTAAGGCGTGGGTCTGCAACACCCTGATCCCCAGTTCAAATCTGGGTGGCGCCTCTCTCAAGCATCTGAATTTTTTTCGGGTGCTTTATTTTTTTACAATATTAATTCATCTGATTTGTGGCATTCTTTCTTTATTATAAAAAAGCAGGAGATTTTTATCATCTGCACTATCAAATATTTACAAGACCCCACCTCTTAGCGAGGTAGTTGACGATAAATAAAAATCCCCTAAATAATTAGGGGATTTCTTTTTGCTTAACAGCCACAGTTTTTTAAAAGATTGCAGATAAGCTTGAAAAGTTCGTTACAGCACATACCACCGTACCTCCTTATGTAAATTTTTCTGATTTATCAACAGCCACAGTTTTTTAAAAGGTTGCAGATAAGTTTGAAAAGTTCATTACAGCACATATTCCGAACCTCCTTTATAAATTTCCCTCTTGGGATATTTATATTATAGCACGGCTTTTTAATAAAATCAATACAAAAATAATGTCAGAAAAATTAGTTAATTATGCATATTGCCACAGCAAGATACACAGCAAAGGCACTCCACAGCAGATAGGGTATATTAAGTCCGGCGGAGATTTTCCGCACTTTGCAGAACTGCATAATCATTACGCCGACCAGTATCAAAAGCACAACCGCCAGTACAGCCGATATTCCAAGAAGTCTGAACCGGAAAAAAACTATACTCCATGCAAAGTTTACGGCAAGCTGTATGTTGTATACTTTCAGAGAGTAGGGTCTGCCGGAAGTGCTGACAAGATAGGCAGATATTCCCATGAGTGCGTACAGAATCCCCCATACCACCGGAAAGAATTTTGCAGGAGGGGACAAAGGCGGTTGTATGATTTCTGAATAGAATGCAGAAAAGTTTCCGGCGATGAGTGCCGAAACCGCCCCGACGAGTTCAGCGGTCACAACGAAAATCAGCAAATCCGTTAAATTAAATTTTTTCATATGTACTCCTTATATGTAAGATAGTAAATAGATATTCAGGAGTACCGGAAAATATCACTCCAGCGGAAGCACGTTATTGAATACTGCATGGAATTTCACCGGAATGTGCTTGTCAACATGACATTTCCCAAAAAACCACTTTTCATACTGACACGTTTTAATAAGGTTCTCAAAGAATGCATGAACTTCAATTCTTTCAAAAACGTCAACTCTGAGACAGTCTTTCAGTGATGACGGCGGTTCATGAGTAACTATGTAATCGACTTTGTTGTTATTGTTGGAAAGATTATTTAGGGCGTAAGTTATTTCCTCGTGGGTAGGCTGTTCACGCTCCCACCAGTTTTCGCTGTCGTGCCGGAACTCATAATCATGACTGTGACCGCCCCCGAATGCAAATATTTTTTTGTTTTCTATGGTATATATTTCGCCACGCATAAGATGAACTATATTTCCGGAAATTCTGTGTATTTTTCCGCCGTTCCATTTTTCTTGCGGATAGGCTTCAAGCAGGTCAAAATTTTCGTGACAGCCATCAATAAAAGCAATGGTGTAGTCTTTGGCAGAAAGTTTTTTCAGATTTGAGATTTCAGCCTTTGAGCCGTTCCATATAAAGCCGAAATCTCCGCATATAATAAGTGTATCGCCCTTGCGGATTCTGCGGAAATCAGCCGACTTGAAAATTTCAATATCTCCGTGAGTATCGCCTGTTACATAAATCATTTAATGTACCTCCGTTTTATAATAAGTATATTTTATCACATTTTTCGACAGACGTAAAGCAGAAAAAATTTTTTTTAAAAAAGACTTTAAAAATATAAAATTATCTGTTATAATATATTTATCAGAATATCATGTATAAAGTAAAGGAGTTAGTATGAAAAAATTTTTATCTGCAATTACGGCTCTGCTCATGACTGTGCCGTTTCTTTGTGTGCCTAAAGCAAAAGCAATCAACTTTACGCTGAAAACACCTCTCCAGAGTGAATCAGTTGTTTTACTCAACCGTGATACCAACACTATCATTAATGAAAAAAACGCCGACGCTAAACAAATGCCCGGACCTCTTGTTAATATAATGACGGCTGTAGTCGTGCTTGAAAACTGCGAAAATATAAATCAAGAAATCATCATGGACGAGACAGTTTATTCAGACGTAATCTACAATGAAGAACACCCCGACGATGTACGCACCGCTGAAATATATAACGGCGATGTGCTGACCGTCACAGACTTGCTTTATGCTATGATGCTTACTTCCTCTATGGAGGCTTCTCAGACCCTTGCGTATTATGTCGGCGGAAGTGATGTAAATAATTTCGTAAATCTCATGAATCAGAAAGCTGAAGAAATAGGTCTTGAAAATACGCATTTTACAAACCCTACCGGACTTTATGACGAAAATCAATACACTACCGCACGTGACATGACAAAGCTTACTGAATATGCCTTGAATGTTTCTATATTTGAACAGATTGCTACCACATATGAGTATAAGCCGTCTGTGCCGAATGATACAAACCATGAAGACTTCAACTCATGGACATGGACGCACTCCAACGAAATGATGAATCCCGAAAGCTCAAATTATTACAACTCAGCAAAGGGCATAAAAACCGCTAATCTTGAAGAATCCGGACGTAATATAATAACCCTTGCAAGCAAGGACGGAAACAATTATCTTGCGGTACTCATGAAGTCCCCGATAAGCGACGAAAACGGAAATTTAGTTTACTCCCACATTGACGACGCAATAAAGATTTTTGACTGGGCATTCACGCATATTTCCTATCAGGTACTGCTTGCCGATACGGCAGAAGTGGGCGAACTTCCGGTAGAGCTTGCCGACGGCAATGACTATGTTCTTGCACGTCCTGCAAAGGAAGTATCTATGCTATGGTACGACGAAATAGATGTAGGTGTTGTTAATAAATATGACATCAAATGGTATAAGAAATCTCTGTATGCACCTGTCAAAAAGGGCGAGCCTCTGGGAGAAGTAACATTGAAGTACAACGGCGAAGAACTCGGTACGGTTGAGCTTGTAGCAGTTTCTGATGTTAAACGTTCCTCATCTAAGTATAACCTGTATGCAGTAAAGCAGTTTAAGGATTCAAAGTGGTTCAGAACTGCCCTTACGGTATCGTTTATACTGTGTGCGATTTATATTCTTATGTGTATCTATTCTTATGTTCTGTACCGCAACAGAAAAAAGGAAGAAGACGCTAAACGCCGTGCATTACGCAGAAAGATGAATCCGCCGTCCGATAGATAATATTTCCAGTATTTCCGTAAAAATGCCCTCTGCATGACAGAGAGCATTTTTTTTATATATAGATAAATTCACTGCTTGAATAGCCTATAATGCCGTTGTAGTTTACGACATACCAGCCGTTTGTTTCGCCGTTAATCATGACTGTCTCGCCGTTTGGAATAGAACCGAGTACAGCGGAAGATGTATCGGGCAGTTTTCTGATATTCAGACCCGAACCGTCGGTTATGACAGTTCCCCAGCGTATTGCGGTAGGCAAAATAAGCGGTATTCCGAAATAGTCGCATAGTGAACGTGAGATATTTCTTGCGATAACATCAAGATTATTTTTCAGCCATGCTTCATCGGCGTAATTGTCGTGGTAGCCGAGTTCACATAGGACGGCGACGGCATTAGTCCGGAGAACCTCGCCGAGCGTTGAGGTCGGGACGGCGTTTACCTTGTCGGGCAGTGGATATATACTTTTGAGATTATTTGCTATTATATTGGCGAGATATTCGCTGTCTTTGCTGTTAGGGGCGAAATATATATCAATGCCCCTTAGTTTGCCGGCGAGATGTTCAGGACCGGCATTTGAATGGAGTGCAAGGTGTACATCATAGTAAGCTGAGTTGGAGTCCTTTATTGCACCGTTTACATTTCTTGCGGGGTCATTGCGTACAAAGGCTATACCGCTTGAACGCAGATACGGTTCAATTCTGTCAGCGAGCAGATTCATATAAAGTTCTTCATTGCCACTGGTAGCGTACTGATTCCACTCCTGTGTTGAGGGACTTAAAAATACCTTTGGCATAAAAAGACATTCCTTTCACATGGAATTGAGATTATCTCTCATATCATTTTATGCCATATGCAAAGAAACTGTTACATCAGTTAGGCTGACCCACACGGTGACGTAGATTGTCTTCTTTGAGTTTTCTGCCCTCAGCTATAAGGTTTTTCATAGTTTCGGGGTCACGGTTCTGGAGAGCGTCACGGTATTTGAGGAGATTACCTATCAGCGTATCAAGCTCAAACTGTAGGTTGTCGCAGTTCTGCATAAATAGGTCAGTCCACATTTTTTCATTCATGGTAGCAATGCGTGTCATATCCTGAAAACTTCCGCCACTGAAACCGCATTCAAGGCTTAATTCGGGGCTTTTTACATATGCACTTGATACTATATGTGCAAGCTGTGACGTATAAGCAATCATCTTGTCGTGGTTTTCGGGACTTGTCTGTACAATTTTTCCTGCACCTATTTCGGTTGCCAGTTTTTTCAGCATTTCAATGTCATCGGGGTTGCTGTCCTCAAAAGGCGTGATAATAAAATTAGCCTTTACGAACAAGTCCGGCGTGCTGTTTGAATAACCGCCAAATTCTTTGCCAGCCATAGGGTGAATGCCGAGATAGCGGAGACCGTTATTTTCTGCTGTGGACTTCATGCGTGCCGAAAAATCACCCTTTATACCGCATACGTCGGTAACGAGAGTATTTTTGCTGAACTTTCCGGCGTTTTCTGCAAAGAACTTTTCAGCGGTTTCGGGAAAGAGCGAGATAATAACTAAATCAAAGTTATTATAGTTTCCGTCAAAAGCGTAGTCTATGGCGATGTCACGGAGAGCGTTTTCTTCAATGTCGTGGTTTATGTCGCAACCAGTAACAGTATGATAGGTATATTTTTTTAGAGCTTTGCAGAATGAACCGCCTATCAGTCCAAGTCCCACAACGAGAATATTCATAGAATAATCAGACCTTTCTTAATATGTTAGTTACATTGTAGCACTTTAAACGGCAAAAGTCAATAGTTTTTCCTATTAAAATATTCCGTGAAAAGTTCAGGAGCGGTTACGGCAAGGGTGTTGAGGTATGCAAGAGGGGAGTTCAGACTTCAGAGAGTATGCACATAAAGCCTGTCTGAAAACTCCATAGCACTTAAAACGGCAAAAGTCAATAGTTTTCCCTATTAAAATATTCCGTGAAAGGTTCGGGGGCGATTACGGCAAGGGTGTTGAGGTATGCAAGAGGGGAGTTTTCGGGGAGTTCAAACTTCAGCGAGTAGGCACATAAAGCCTGTCTGAAACTCCATAAAACTTTAAACGGCAAAAGTCAATAGTTTTTCCTGTTAAAATATTCCGTGAAAAGTTCAGGAGCGGTTACGGCAAGGGTGTTGAGGTATGCAAGGGGGGAGTTTTCGGGGAGTTCAAACTTCAGCGAGTAGGCACATAAAGCCTGTCTGAAACTCCATAAAACTTTAAACGGCAAAAGTCAATAGTTTTTCCTGTTAAAATATTCCGTGAAAAGTTCAGGAGCGGTTACGGCAAGGGTGTTGAGGTATGCAAGGGGGGAGTTTTCGGGGAGTTCAAATTTCAGCGAGTAGGCACATAAAGCCTGTCTGAAAACTCCGTAACGCTTGTTTGCGGAAACATTTCCGTATTTGCCGTCACCTAATATATGTGCATTTACGTGGGCGAGATGAGACCTTATCTGGTGAGTACGTCCGGTAAAAAGAGTAACCTCAACGAGATAAAGGCTGTTTTTTCTGTCGAGTACTTTATAGCCGGTTTTTATTTCCTTGAATCCCTCAATCATTGTATCTGAAATGCGTACTATATTTCTTGTATCGTCTTTTTTATGGTAGGCATAGATTACGTCTTCATTTTTCGGGGGCGGTGAGACAGTCACACAGCGGTATATCTTGTGGACGTTGCCGTTGCGTATAGCCTCGTTTATGTCACGCAGGGCGGAGGCGTTTTTTGCAGAAATAACCAGTCCGCTTGTGTTTCTGTCAAGCCTACTGCACAGTGCAGGAGCAAAGGAGCTTTCTGTTTCGGGACAATATTCATTTTTATTGTAAAGATAGTGCTTTATGCGGTTTATGAGAGTATCGGAAGTGCTTGTGCTGTTGGAATGTGAATCAAGACCGACGGGTTTAAAAGCTATGATAATATTCTGGTCTTCATATATAATATTTATCTGGTCGGGGGATTTCAGGAAACTCATATCGTGTTTTTTTTCGCCGGATAGTTCCTGTTTAACGTATACGGTAACTGTATCTCCTGTCTGCAATACTGCCGAAATATCACAGCGTTTTCCGTTTATCTTGATGTCTTTTTTCCGGAAGAGCTTGTACATCATACTTTTAGGCAGGTCGGGCAGAGCCTTTGTCACAAATTTATCTATACGCTGACCGCTGTCATTTTGATTTACTGTAAAAGTAACCATTGAAAAAATTTTCCTCTCTTTTTAAAATTGTGCAGAATAGCTTAAATAATCCGTTTAAATTCGTGAAAATAACCAAAGATTCAGCTTAAAAATGTTTTTTTCGTCTGTGATATTGAAATAAATATGGAAGTATGATATAATATTACAAAAAGGTTACACAAAAAAATTAGGCTGTGCTTTGATATTATGGTACGGCTTTATTATTTTCAACGAAAGGGAATGATAGAAATGAAGCTTTATAAAAAAGTTCTTTCGGCTTTGATGTCGTGTGCATTTATAGGTGCAACGGTTATCTCGGACGGAGTGCCTCAGACAATCGCTGTGGATATTTCAGATGATTCTGTCGCTGATTTATATGATAACACAGAATCAGAAGAAAGTAAAGAGGTATCTGAAACAAATACTACCAATACAACAGAAATAACAACAACTACTACCACAACTACTGCCAAAAAAACTACAACGACTACCACCACCACTACATCTACCACATCTGCCACATCTAAAGCTACCACAACCTCTACCACAACTACATCTACAACCACAACAACTACTACTTCCACTCAGACTACCGAACCGCCTTTCAGAGTATTTGATATATATAACGCCTATATGGGTTATACTACAACTACTGTAACTACTCTGCCGGAAAATCTCGACCCCGCACTTGTGCAGAGACAGGCAAAGGGTATTGACGTTTCTGCATGGCAACCGAATATTGACTGGAAAGAAGTAAAAGAAGCTGGTATTGAGTTTGCAATCATGAGAGCAGGCTACGGAAAATATATCTCTCAGAAAGACCCGACTTTTGATTACAATATGCAGGAAGCTCAGGCTAACGGCATTGCCTGTGGTGCTTACTGGTACAGTTATGCCACTGATGTCGAATCTGCAATACAAGAGGCTGAAGTCTGCTACTCTATAATAAAGGATTACGACTTTACATATCCGGTTTATTTTGATATTGAAGACCCCTCACAAGACTATCTCAGCACGGCACAGATTTCTGCAATGACAGACGCTTTCTGTTCCACTCTCGCCTCAAAGGGCGTGCGTGTCGGAGTTTACAGCTACACGACTTTCCTTAAAACAAAAATCTATGCAGAAGTCCTTGAAAAGTATGACGTGTGGGTTGCTAACTTTGACGTTTCAGCACCTTCGTACAGCGGAGACTACGGAATATGGCAGTATACAGCCAGCGGTTACGTGGACGGCGTACCGGGAGTAGTTGACCTTGACGTGTCATATGTCAATTATCCCTATATAATGTCGCCCGATACATACGTTGATACTCCAGCTACATCGTTCGACCACACTATAAAGGACATAACCACTACTACTACTTCAAATTATCTTTACAAAGGCATAGACGTTTCAGTATGGCAGAATGACATTGACTGGAATGCAGTAAAGGAATCCGGAGAGGTTGACTATGCAATAATACGTGCCGGTTACGGAAAGTTTGTCACTCAGAAAGACGAAAAATTCGACTACAATATTACTACCGCCCAGAGTCTCGGCATAGACTGCGGTGCTTACTGGTACAGTTATGCTACTGACGTTGAGAGTGCTATAGAAGAAGCTAAGGCTTTCTGTGAAGTCATCAAAGGCTATAAATTTGAATATCCGGTTTATTTTGATATTGAAGACCCATGCTTTGATAGTCTCAGCAATGATGAAATACGTGCGATTACTGAGGCGTTCTGTTCATACATGGAAGAACAGGGCTATTGCTGTGGTGTGACAAGCTATTCAAATTTCCTAAGAAACAAGCTCGGTGCGTCGTTCTTGAGCAAATATGCGGTATGGATTGCACACTATAACGTAAGAAGACCAAGCTATGGCGGTTACTATGGAATGTGGCAGTACACAAGCACAGGTACGGTAGACGGCATAAACGGCACTGTCGACCTTGACTATGCCTATGTTGATTACCCTGCACTTATGATTGAATGTCACCGCAACGGCTATTAATACTAAAGAATATATGCATATCGTTGTATGACGGTATGCATATTTTATCAAGGAGATTTTTTTATGGTAGAATTTATTACAGGTCAGGCAGGAAGCGGTAAAACTACCCTCATGTTTGACAAGATAAAAAATAACACAGGCACTCAGCTTATACTTGTGCCGGAGCAGTTTTCATATGAATTTGATAAAAAGCTCTATTTTTTTCTGGGTGCTGAAAAATTCAACAGTCTTTTTTCGCTTACTTTTACCGGACTTGCAAGACAGCTCTTTCAGCTTTATGGCGAACCCGACAGAAAAGGCGAGTACGCTGACGACTATGCAAGAATGATTCTGATATATCAGGCTATATCCTCTGCTCAGAGTAATCCGGATATGCTGAATTATTTCCGCCGGCAGAGTTCATATAACGGCTTTGCGGAAGAAGTCCTTGACCTCATAAACGATATGAAACGCTCCGGAATCGCACCGCAGACACTTAAAGAAAGGTCGGTATTTTTAGACAAGCGTCTCATGGACAAAACCAATGACATAGCCGGAATATATCTTGAATATGAAAGGCTCATGGGTGAATACGGTTTCAAGGATAACCTCGAAAATATCATAGAATCGGCTCACACTGCCAGCCGTGAGGATTTTTTCAAGGGTATGAACATATATATAGATGAGTTTGAAAGTTTCAACGGCGACCAGCTCGAAATGATAAAAGTCATGATTTCTTCTGCTGAAAACGTCTGCATAACCCTAAGAACCGATGACGTGAATGCAGGGGATTTCACGCTTTTTGATACCGTAAACCGCACATACCGCACAATAAAGCAGATGTGCAGTGAACTTAATGTAGAATGCCGTAATATACAGTGCGGAAAAAGCAGGCGTTTTGTGGGGGCAGACCTTGAATATCTCAGTACGCATATTATGCGTAATTTCCAGTACAGTCCGGAAAATGCCCCTAAACCCGACAATATAAGAATCTTTGAGGCAAAGGATATATACAGCGAGGCGGAATATGTCTGTGCAACTATAAAGCGTCTTATATGCGAAAACAAAAATCTGAAATACCGTGATATTGCTGTAGTCTCAAATAATATTGAAGACTATGCCGATATTCTCAGAGAGACTTTTGAAAGATGTGGTATACCTTACTTTATGAGTACTGCAAAGCCCGTAATGCATACTTCTGTAATGGTATTCTTTACTTCTCTACTTGAAATCCTCACGGCAAAGAAAATAAAGTCTGAACATATTTTCCGTCTCATGAAGTGCGGAATACTTGATATTTCCCTTACTGATACGGCACTGCTTGAAAATTACTGCTACAAATGGAACATTGACGGCAACATATGGAATGAGCCTTTTACTGCTGAGGACGAAAACCTTTCGCTCCTTGAAAGCATGAGGTCGTATGTTATAGAACCTCTGGCAAGGCTTAAAAAGCGTATTTCTGAAAAAAACTCTGCTGTTGATGTATGCCGTATGCTTTATGAGTATCTTGAAGAATGCAGTGCGGAAAAAAGCGTAGGTCGTATTATGGGCGAACTTATAAAGCGTGACCGTGACTATGAATCCGCTGAACTGAAAAGACTGTGGTCGTGCATTATGGATATTCTTGACAGCATAGCCGGAACTCTCGGCGACAGAATAGTGCCATTCACGGAAATATCACGCATTATCAAGTCTATGGTGGGCAAACTTGAATATTCCGTACCACCTCAGACCCTTGATTCAGTGACAACGGCTTCCGCACGTACCGCACGTCTTTCCTCCCCGAAAATTGTCTTTGCTATTGGTTCAAATGACGGAGATTTTCCTAACCATGTAAGTATGCACGGCATATTCTCAGAAAACGACAAACGCCGTCTTTCTGAAAACGGCATAGAGATAGCACGTTCTCTTTCAGACCTTGTAGCCTCTGAAAGACTTGTCGTATATAAAACGCTGTCTTCTGCCTCTGAAAAACTTTTTATAACGTACCCTCTGTCAGACCTTTCCGGCAACAGCAAATATCCTGCACAGGTTATTGACAGTATAATAAAGATGTTCGGAGACGATAGTATTGTGCTGACAAAAGATGACATTCCGCTTGACTATTATGCGGTAACTCTGCACTCGGCATTTTATCACTATATGCAGAATATAACTGAAAATAATAAATATACCTCGTCAATCAAGAAAATACTCATGAACGAACCGGAATATAAAAGGCGTATAGAGTATGTCACAAAATGCTCCGAACTCCGTCAGGACTATACAATTGATACCGGAGTAATGCAGAAACTCAAATCATTTGAACCGCTCAGGCTTTCGGCAACAGGAGTTGAAGAATATAACCAGTGTCATTTCAAGTATTTCTGTGATAAGTTCATGAAACTCCGGAAACGTGAAAAAATGGAGCTTGACAACAGGATTTCCGGCGATATTATACATGAGTGCTTTGCCGGAGTACTGAAAAATACTGACAAGGAATCATTTATCAGTATGTCCGTTGAAGAACTGAAAAGCCGTATAGAATCGTGTGCTGAAAATTACAGAGATGAAAAGCTCGCCGGAGACTTCAGTAAAAGCAAGAGCTTTGAGTTTATGTTTAAAAAGCTCACTGAAAGTCTTGTGATTGTCTTTATGCATCTCCAGCAGGAATTTATGGTGACGAGTTTTACTCCGGTTGCATTTGAAGTGGAGCTTGAAAAAAGACATTCACTCAGTCTTGATTTCGGCGACGGCTACAGAATATATTTCGGCGGAAAAATCGACCGTGCCGACATTTGCGTAATAGGTGACAAAAAATATCTCAGAATCATTGACTATAAAAGCAGTAAGAAAAAAATCACTCCGGAGAGCCTTGCTGGCGGTGTAAATCTCCAAATGCTTTTGTATCTTTTCGCCTCAACCGAGAAAAAAGGCATATTCGGGGACTCTATCCCTGCCGGAGTGCTTTATTCGCCTGTCTATCCCGATACAAGCGACAGCGGTATAAATTCAGCTCTGAAATCAACTGGTCTTGTTCTCGGACAGCGTAAAGTCCTCAACGCTATGGAAACCGATATAAAAGGTAAATTTATTCCGGTTAAATTCAACAGCGACAATAAAACACTTAACAGGTATAATAATTCATGTATAACGTCTTCCGGCATGGAGTGGCTCAGAAACTATATATACAATAATCTCAGAGAAATGGCTGTTTCGCTCCTTAAAGGCGACGTTGACGCATTGCCACAGTGTATAGGAGATTCAGCACCGTGCGATTACTGTGATTATGTGAATATATGTGATAATTCCATGCTGACAAGATACCGCACTCCCGATGAGAAACTTATTGATGAGGCAAAGGAAATACTTAATCAGCGTCTGGAAAAAACGGAGGAAAACTAATGGGCTGGACTATTAATCAGGAAAATGCAATAAATGCGAGAAACTCGTCGGTTATCGTATCGGCGGCGGCAGGCAGTGGAAAAACCGCTGTTCTTACGGAGAGAATAATAAAACTTATAGCAGACAGAAATTCCGGAGTGAGTGCCGACAGAATGGTTGTTGTTACTTTCACTAATGATGCGGCTTCTGAACTGAAAAAGCGTCTTGAAAGAAAACTCCGTGACCTTATAAATGAAAATCCGTCGGATTCTCACCTTGCAAAACAGCAGATTTTATTACAGAATGCTAAAATCTCCACTATAAATTCTTTCTGCTTTGAACTTATAAGAGATAATATCACGGAGCAGGGTATAACTTCCGGATTCAGTATTCTTGACGAAACGGAAGACAAGGTTCTGAAAGCACAGGCAATGGAAGATCTTATTGATTATTACAGTGAAAACGAGTATGAAAAGCTGTCGTTTTTATATGACCATTTCTGTGTAAGAAATATGAAACAGCTTACTGACGTTATTTCAGAAGTTGACGGATTTCTTTCTTCTGTGGCTTTTAGGGAAAAATGGCTTGATACTGCCGTTGAGGAGTACCGAAAAGACTTTACGGAATCATTATATTATAAACTCTTTATGGAAAAATGCACAGGAAGACTTTCCGAAGCCTGTGATAATGCACAGGAATGTCTTGATATGATATATGATATGTTCTGTGGTATAACTGACAGCGATAAATACATGAAAACCGTAAATCAGATAGATTCTGAATACAGACAGATAAAAAGCTTTTACGATATTTTTTCTAGCGGACGTATTCCGGACGAAACTGAATCCGAAACTGCAAATAAGTTCAGCACGCTTGTTCAGATACGTAAAACCGACAAGATAGAATACGACAGCGAAATAAGAGAGATTTTTAAAAGCCGTCGTGATACGTACAAGGAAATTGTAAGAGAGGTTACGGATTTCAGCAGGTCGCCGGAAAAAGACTACAGACTTTCGGCAGAAGTAACTAGAATCCTTGCGGAGATGATAAGAAAGTACCATGATATTGTATGGGAAAAGAAATGTGCCAAAAACTCAATTAGCTTTGATGACGGTGAACGCCTCGCCCTTGAAATACTCGCCGAAACTGACAAAAACGGTTATACAGTACAATCGGAAACGGCACGGAGAACGGCAGAGTTTTATGACATTATCATGATTGATGAATATCAGGATTCAAATAACAAGCAGGATATGATATTCAAGCTTATTTCAAAGAATTACCGCCTTGATGAAAACGGCAACTCTATGTACGGCGATAATGTTTTTCTTGTCGGAGATGTCAAGCAGTCTATTTATCGTTTCCGGCTTGCAAACCCTAAGAACTTCATTTCCACGCTGAAAAGTTCTGAACCTTATTCGGCAGAGAGTAATTCTCTTAACAAGAAAATTTTCCTCAATAAAAATTTCCGAAGTTCGCCGGAAGTCATTGATTTTGTCAATTATATTTTCAGCGGTATAATGTCAGAAAAATGCGGTGATATAGATTACGACGATGACGAAAAGCTCTATTTTGGAGCAGGGGCTTATTCCGGCGGAAACGACAACGGCAGACTTACACATATTTCGTTTATAAATGATTCAAGCAGTGACGAGGAAGACGAAAATGACGGAGAGGAAAAAGAAAAGCGTTCAGCTATAAAGAAAAGAAAAAACAAAGACAAGCCTAATCCCGAAGCTGTTTTTACTGCACATAAAATAGCAGAAATGCTCAAAGACGGCGTTGAAGTTATGCTTGAAAACGGCGAAAGGCGTAAATGCGTACCGTCTGATTTCTGCATACTCGTCCGTAATAACGACCTTATAAATAAATATGCGGAAGAACTCGCAAAGCTGGGCATCTCGGCAAAGGGTCATGAAGACGAGGGCTATCTTAAATCACGTGAAATAGCCGTGCTTATTGACCTTTTGAGAATTATAAGCAATCCTCTGCTTGATATTTCAATGACAGCGGTGATGACTTCTCCTATGTATATGTTCCGCATACCAGAGGTAGCATTTATAAAGTCTCTTGACAGGGAAAAACCGCTTTTTGTGGTTATGCTCAAAATGGTAAACGGCGAATACGACGGCTGTGATGGTCTGCTTGTCAAGAGGTGCAGGGAATTTCTTGATTCGCTTGAGAGTTTCCGGCTTGATTCGGTCACAATGACGGTCGGCGAACTGATAGGCAGAATATATGATACTACTGATTTTATTTCCGTAATGCAGTTATACAACGATGGCGAAAAGAAACGTGCTAATCTGCGTACTCTTATACAGTATGCGAAAAACTATGAGAAGTCCGTTTCATTTGAGGGAGCAGGCGGTCTTAACGGTTTTCTGCGTCATATTGATAGGGTTATGGAAAACGACGACTACAAACAGGGGAAAGTTTCCGCACCGTCCGGCGACTATGTTTCAATAATGACACTGCACGGCTCAAAGGGTCTTGAATTTACATTTGTATTTATGGCAGAAAATAATATCAATTTCAAGTATGACTACAAACCGGCTATGTGTTCGGCAGACGGCAGAATAGGCTATATGTTCTATGAACGTGAAACGGCAGGAAAGTGCAGTACATTCCAGAGGGCTATGCTTATTGAAGAAGGAAAAAGCGATACACGGAGCGAATCAGTGCGTCTTATGTATGTAGGTTTGACGAGAGCAAAACAGAAACTCTTTATAAACCTTAAATTCAATGAAAAGATTCTGAAATCAGTTAAAAAGCTTGTGGACAAGTATATATCCGTAAACGGCGATATAAGGGATATAGTTTGCAGTGCAAAGAACTTCAGCGAATGGATATGGCTGTGTCTCATGAAACATTCAAAATTTGAAAAGATAGCTGAATATTTCGGGCTTGTATCTGATGAATGCGTTCTCCCCGAACCGTCGTGCAGTGATAATATTTTTGAATATGAGATATGCGAAAAGGTTGAAGAAACAGAAATTTCCGACCAGTCCGGCTATAAGGAGACAGAGGCAGACGAGGCTATATGCAGTGAAATACGCCGTATTATCTATGATAATTATGACAGCAGTCTTTCAGAAATACCTGCAAAACTCAGCGTTACACAGGTTACAAGGAAATTCAAGGAAGAAGATGTTTTTGATTTCAAGCTGAAACGCCCTGCATTTATGTCCGAAAACACAAATCTTACTGGTGCAGAACGTGGTACGGCAATACATACTTTCTTTCAGTACTGTATTTTTGAAAATGCTATAAAGAATCCGGAAGACGAAATCAAGCGTGTCGTTGACATGGGATATATAAGCAAGGCACAGGCGGAAGCTGTCAGTCCTGCAAAAGTAAGGGCGTTTTTTGAGAGCAGTCTTTACGGACGTGTAAAAAATGCAGAAAATGTATGGCGTGAAAGAAAATTCATGGTTGCGGTTGCTGAACTCGGTTTAGAGAATGACACAATGAAAAAGTTCAGTAAATCCGACGGCATGATAAAGGGTATCATAGACCTTATGTTTGAAGAAGAAGACGGCATTGTTATTGTGGATTACAAGTCAGACAGGGGAGTTTCCGAAAAACGTCTTGCAGAACG
The DNA here is from genome assembly GCA_023667045.1 of Ruminococcus flavefaciens. Lineage (GTDB taxonomy): Bacteria > Bacillota > Clostridia > Oscillospirales > Ruminococcaceae > Ruminococcus > Ruminococcus flavefaciens_AC. The sequence goes on from JAMPAU010000001.1 coordinate 1,373,656, forward strand.
CTACACAATGCAGATACAGCTTTATAAGTCGGCAATAGAACTTACCACCGGAAAACGTGTCAAAGAGGCGTATTTGTATTCAATTGAAATGGAGAAGTCCATACCGATGAAATTATAAAAAAATCACTAAAGCCGTTCCACTGAGGAACGGCTTTAATGATAGTAAGGAGAAGTATAGAATTTGGGAATAAACTTAATTAATTTTCGTTGACTGCTGTCTGGTCGTCAAAAGGACTGCCCTTATCTCCGGTAGCTTCTTGAAGAATCAACTCAACGGTAATATCCTCTCCGGCTCTGTTAAGAGTGATAGTAATAGATTCTCCGGCTTTGTGGGTATTTTTTATATCGTTGAGTTCTTTAGCGGTGGTGACTGTCTCGCCGTCAATGTCTATGATAACGTCGCCTTTTCTGATACCTGCGAGGTCGCCGGCACTGCCTTCCTGTACGCCCTGTACGTATACGCCAAGCGGAATATCATAATAGCGTGAAACTGATTCAGTTACATCAACAGTTGTTATGCCAATCTGTGGTCTGCCCTTGACGTACTTGTAGTTTATAAGGTCGTCGATTATGACTTTTGCCTCGTTTATCGGGATTGCAAAGCCAAGACCCTCTACGCTTGCCGAGCCATAGCTTGAAGACATTTTAGCGGAATTTATGCCAATAACCTGTCCGGAGCTGTTGAGCAGAGGACCGCCGGAGTTACCGGAGTTTATAGCTGCGTCTGTCTGAATGAGCGTCATGCTTTTTTCGTTTATGTCAATTTTTCTGTTTTTAGCTGAAACAATACCGCTTGTTACTGAACCAAACAAATCGAAACCGAGAGGATTTCCGACTGCTATTACAAGTTCGCCTACTCTTAAATCGTCGCTGTCTCCGAACTCTGCCGGAGTAAGACCCGTTTCATTTACTTTAAGGACGGCTAAATCAGTTTCTGTATCGTAAGCGATAATTTTAGCGTCGTGTTCTGTTTCGTCGTCGAAAACAACTGAGACTTCCACAGCCTCACCGCAATCATACTCGCTGTCATCATAGATAACGTGAGCATTGGTGATAATATAACCGTCATCTGACATAACAATGCCTGTACCTGTACCACGCATTTCTTGAGTTTCGGGTTGCTGAGACATACCGAATCCCCAGCCCCAGCCCATACTGCTGTAGTCGGGGGTGTATTCAAAGGTTGAAGCTACTCCCACAACAGACGGCATAATAGTATCTACTATATCTGGAAGATATTTTGAATCAGTGCGTGATGCTATCTCAATAAGACTTGGAATATCCGTATTGTTTGTATTTTCAGAAACGGAAGACTCCGGCAGATTTTGCTGAACAACTGCCTTTGTAGTTTCTTTATTGTCACTGTTGTTAAAGTCTGATACTTCGAGCTTGTCGGCATTCATGTATTTGTATACCTGTACCGAGCCACCGCCGACTATTACCATACACAATATAAAAGCCGCTGCTTTAAGTCCCGTATGGTTTTTAGGCTTTTTCGGACTGGAATTATTCTCATAAATAAAAGATGATGAATTTTGGTTATCCTGTGAATTATTTTCATCATTGAACGGGTAATTATTTTGCATAAGAGACTTCCTTTCCGGCTTTGATTTTATTTTCAAATATAATTATAAACATTTATGTGATAAAAATATGATAGCATACAGAAAAAAACAGCATTTATTGTGAAATATAATAAAAAAGAACAGACTTCACGCCTGTTCTTTTCTTAAAAAGCTTATTTGATTTTGGACTGGGCTTTACTGGTAAATTTTTCACCATAAACCATGAATCTCTTGTGGATTCCCTCGCCGATAAGACCTGTTTCGTCGTATGCCTTTACGCTGAATGTAAATTCACGTCCGTTTATTTCCGTAAGCACGGCTTCAGCGGTAACTTTCATGCCCTCAGGGGTGGCAGAAACGTGCTTTACATTCATTTCAGTGCCTACTGTTGTCTCGTCGTTTTCGAGATAACCAGTAAGACAGTTGCAGGCGGATTTTTCCATGAGCATTATCATTACAGGCGTTGCAAATACTCTAAGACTTCCACTGCCTACATTTACGGCAAGGTCTCCGTCTGATACTGTAAGTCCGGCAGTACCGGAAATACCTGTTTTTAAGTCTTTCATAATTTAGTCCTCCTCTGCCGGAACAAGCAGTTCTTCGGGTATCGGACACGGTGAATAAACGTCTCCTACTACTCGGTCGTAAGTAAGCATATCAAGTTCTTCGTCACGTGGTACTTCGCTTGCGTATTCTTCCGAGTAGACTGGTATTTTTTCCATATATTCCATCATTGTATCAATGAAAGCATCATGGGGAGCGTCAATTATGTTCATGATTACATACGGCATATAGAAGAAAGAAACGTTTTCTTCGGGTACTGACGAAAAATCAGCGTCGTAATTGCTCCACAGAAAATAGTGCTGTTCATAGAGTTCGCTACAGTTTGAGCCGTTAAGACCAAGCTGATTATATACGCTTGTTTCGCCTCTGAGTGACGGGAAATGGTCGCCAACAAAGAAAACAAGAGTAGGCTCATCTATTGTTTCGAGTTCGTCAAGAAATGCTGTCAGACCCTCATTAGTGTGTTGAACCCATGTGAGATAGTTGGTTATCTCGTCGCCGTCGCCTTGGTCGTAAGGCTGATGATTCTGCATTGTTGTGGTGTGAATATAAATCGGGTCGTCGGTAGTTTTCACGAGGTCGAGGAGCTGATTGTAAACTGTCTTATCGTCAACATAAGTGCCGAAATGCTCCACAGGTACGGTAAAATCCGATTCTCCGGTCTGGTCGTTGTGGAAAATCATTGTATCAAAGCCGAATCTGCCATAAATCTTTGAACGGCTGTAGAAACTGCTCTGGAATGGGTGTACATATGCTGTATGATAGCCCCAGTTTTTGTAGTACTGTGCAAGGGCAGGCTGTTCACGGGCAGCAAGTTCTCTCTGTGGCATATTTGGGGTATTTATTCCACGCACAGGAAGACCGAAAAGCAGTTCAAACTCTGAGCGTACAGTCCAGCTTGCATAAGTAGGAGTGATAGTAGTTCCGGCATGACCTTCTTCACGGGCATTGTCAAAACCCTCATAATATTTGTCGTCTACTTCGAGTTCGTCAAATACTCTGAAATCGGCGTATGATTCGCTCATTACAACTATTACGTTTGGTTTCTGACCGCCGTTGAAATCATTGCTTTTTTCTAGTTCGTCATCGACGATTTCGGTAACGTGCTGGTCGTCGTAATTTTCCGGCTCTGTAAGACGGTTTGCATAGCTTTCAGAGGCGGTCTGTATAATGAATGCAAGAAAACCGTTATTCTGGAATTTTTCATTGAGCTTGAAAGTATTTGTTGCGGGGGTGGTGTCAACTCCGAATACCTTATAGACAGGCGAGTAGAAAGCAGGGAGCAATATAAGGCACGCACACGGAATCACACAAGCACACGGTGCAACAATACGCTTGACAAGTTTGAGCTTGAATTTCGGGTTGAAATAAAATGCAAGTGCAATAAAGGCTATTACTATAATACAGTAAATAACAAGTCTCGGCGTTATCTTTATGTAAGCAAAGGACTTGAGGCTTTTTACACTGCGGAAAAGTTTCATGTCCGAAAGTATAAGATGATTGCCGTTAGTGCCGTATTTGAAAAGCTCCGTGATACTCAGAGCCATATATACAAAACTTTGCACTGCTATTGAAATCCAGCCGGAGCGGAAAATAGACAGCAGAAATACAAAGACAATTGAAGTAAGGAATAAGTCAAAAAGCATAACAGACGGTCTGCTTATAAAAAATTTCATAAAAGGAACAATTCCCTTAAACTGATTTATTTCTGCCATGCTCATTATAAACAGCGGAAAAATCAGCATAATCGCAAGGTTTATTTTCGGGTGAAGTTCAGTTTGTTTGTTGTGTTTTTCTTGAAACGCTTTAAAGCGTTCTCCGATTGTTTTCTTTTCAGTATTTGAATCTTTAGTCATTTAATATCCTCCCTATACAGAATAAGTCAAATATATCATAAGTTAAGGAAAATTTCAAGCTATATTGACAAAATATCATCTTTTTATCACTCAATTCGGCGGTTTAGTAATCATGCACGTAAAAACAGGCTTGTTTTTGTTTAATATGCCTATATCTTCAGCCAGCCTTTTTTTGCCGAATCTTCTATAACTTTACTGATTACTTCGGCAAGTTGTGCGGAAATCTCAGCGGTACTTCTGTTTTTTTCTGCCACCTGACTGCTGTATATGCCGTGTTCCTGCCATGAGATACCGCCTTTCATGTAATTGAGAATCATAGGCTGTATTCTGTCAAGAACGTTTGCAAATTTAGCTTCATTTGTTTTTCCGTCCTCAAACTCACGCCATAGTCCGTAAAATTCTTTTTTCTGGTCTTCCGGCAAAATGCCGAAAATTCTCTGTGCAGATTTTTCTTCACGGTCTGCTTTGGTCTTGTAACCCTCTGTATCATAGCCGTAAGTATCGCCTGCGTCGATTTCTACAACATCATGAACCAACAGCATTTTCATTACCTTGAAAGTATCAACCGCTGAATCTGCGTATTCCTCCAACAGAAAAGCCATTACAGCAATATGCCAGCTGTGTTCAGCGTCGTTTTCCTTTCGGTCTTCGTGCAAGACGTATGTCTGACGGTAGATGTTTTTCATTTTGTCGAGTTCAAGCATAAAAGCAAGCTGTTTTTTTAGTCTGTCTGTAATCATAAAAGTCCCCCCTTAAATAACCATACCGCCGTTGATGGCAATAACCTGTCCGGTAATATATTCTGCCTTGTCTGATGATAAAAAGCTCACAGTATCGGCGACGTGTTCCGGCGTACCGAAAAAACCTAAAGGTATTTCTTCTTTTATGCCGTCGAGTTCCTCATCAGTAAAACGGCTGTTCATTTCGGTCATGATAAAGCCCGGTGAGACACAATTGACACGTATTCCAGACGGTGCAACCTCTTTTGCAAGAGCCTTTGTAAAGCCTATTATACCGGCTTTTGTAGCGGAATAGTCTACCTCGCATGAAGCCCCGACCTGTCCCCACATGGACGAGATATTTATAATACAGCCGGATTTTTCACATATCATAGCCGGAAGAAACGCCCGTGAGCAGTTAAGAGTACCGCCTAAATTAACGTCCATTATGCGTTTTGATTTTTCGCTGGAAATCCCTGTGAAAAGGTCTATCTCAGATATTCCGGCATTATTTATGAGCAGGTCTATTCTGCCTGTTTCCTGTGATATTCTCCGGACTTCTTCAATATCGGAAACGTCAAATCTCAGAGCATTTCCGGAAATCTCATCAGCGAGTTTTTCAGCTTTTTCTTTTGAATTAAGATAATTAATTAAAACATAGTAGCCGTCTTCAGCGAGTTTACGGCATATTGCCCGACCTATACCGCCAGTACCTCCGGTGACAAGTGCTGTTTTTTGCAAAAAAATCACTCCTTTTGTTGTTCTCATATAATTATAGCATATTCCGGAACAAAAATCTATAGGTAATACTTGAAATATTTGTGAAGACGTGGTATAATTAAAGCAAAATTTTAAAATATAAGGAGTTTTTTTATGAATCAGAAAAAAATAGACCGTATAAACGAACTCGCACGCAAGTCAAAAAGCGTTGGTCTCACGGACGAGGAAAAAGCAGAGCAGACAGCTTTAAGAAACGAATACAGGCAGTCGGTAGTAGGCAATCTTAGGGCTGAACTCAATAATACGTACATTATGACACCAGACGGCAAAAAGCGTAAAGTCGGCAAAAACTGAGGTGGCGTTATGACAGACAATGAATTTTTTCTGCTTGCGGTAAAGGCTTCTGAAAAGTCCTATTCGCCGTATAGTAAGTTCAGAGTGGGTGCGGTTCTTCTCACTAAAGACGGACAGGTTTTTACAGGGTGTAATATTGAAAACTCGTCCTACTCCATGACGATATGTGCAGAACGTACAGCATTTTTCAAGGCGATTTCTTCCGGATTCAGTGACTTTAAAGCTATCGCCATAGCCGGAAGTGCCGACGGTGATTTTTCAAAACCGTGTCAGCCGTGCGGTGCTTGTCTACAGGTGATGTCGGAATTTTGCAGTGACGATTTCATGATTGTTCTTTCTGACGGCGTACACAGATTAAAAGACTTTCTGCCTAATAGGTTTACAAAGGAAAATATATTATGAATACAATAAACGCAGTATATGATGATGAGACTATCCGTGTATATCAGGCTTTCAATGAACGCATAGCAGAAGAAGCCGTTCGTCTTAATACATTCGGGAAGTCTTTCAAGAAAGAACGCATGACATGGATTAAACCGTCTTTTCTGTGGATAATGTACCGTTCCGGCTGGGCAGAAAAGGAAAATCAGGAGCATATACTTGCTATTGATATAAAGCGTACGGGTTTTGAGGAAATACTTGAAAAAGCCGTCATGTCTTCGTATAGCGAGAGAATGGGCATTACGTATGAGGAATGGAAAAGGCAGATAGCCGTCTCGGAGGTACGCTGTCAGTTTGACCCCGACAGAGATATTTACGGCAACCCACAGCTTGACCGTACTATACAGCTTGGTTTACGTGGCAGAATGGTTGAAAAATACATATCAGATTACATTGTCAAAATAACCGATATAACAGACCGTGTAAAATATCTTAAATCGCTGAGAGACAGCGGAAATCTTACACCGGAATGTCTACCGATTGAAAGAGCATATCCGGAAAATATTTTAACTACAGGAGGACTAAATGTTAAGGGATAAAATTGAAAAACATCTGCTTGATGTACAGAAACCGTCACGGTATATAGGCGGAGAAGTCGGCAGTATCATAAAGGACAAGTCAAAAATAGACGTGCGGTTTGCGTTTTGTTTTCCAGACACTTATGATATAGGTATGTCTCATCTTGGTATGAAGATACTCTACTCTCTTACAAATGAGCGTGAAAATTACTGGTGTGAGAGGTGTTTTGCACCGTCGGAAGACTTTGAAAAGATAATGCGTGATAATGATATTCCGCTGTATGCCCTTGAAAGTCTCGAACCGATAAAAGACTTTGATTTCATAGGCTTTACAATGCAGTATGAGCTGTCATATACAAATGTTCTGAATATGCTTGACCTTGCCGGAATACCCATATACAGCCGTGACCGCACTGAAGAACTCACACAGATAGTAGTTGCCGGCGGTCCGTGCGTCTGTAATCCAGAACCTTTGGCAGATTTCTTTGATTTGTTCATTCTCGGAGAGGGCGAAGAAGTAAACCTTGAACTCATGGACTTATACCACAAAATGAAAAAACAAGGTGCTACACGTAAGGAGTTTTTGCAGAGAGCCTGTCAGATAGAGGGTATATATGTTCCAGAGTTTTATAAATTCTACTACAAAGAGGACGGCACTATAGAAAAGCTTGAAACAACAAACAACGCTCCGGCAGTCGTGAAAAAGCGTATAATAAAGGATTTCGATAAGGTATATTATCCGGACAATTTCGTTGTGCCTTTCACCGAGATAGTACACGACCGTGTTTCCGTCGAGGTGCTGAGAGGGTGTCTGCGTGGCTGTCGTTTCTGTCAGGCGGGATTTATATATAGACCTTTCCGTGAAAAAAAGGCTGATACTATCACGCACCAGACAAAAGCCCTCTGCGAGAATACCGGCTATGATGAAGTTTCACTTGCTTCACTCAGTACAAGCGACCACTCGGAAATATCCCCGATACTTTCAGAACTTATAAATTATACCGCCGACGAAAAAATAACTCTGTCACTGCCGTCGCTCCGTGTGGATAACTTCTCGGAAGAACTTCTGGACAAGATAAAGAAAGTCCGTAAATCCGGTCTTACCTTTGCGGCGGAAGGCGGTACACAGCGTTTGCGTGACGTTATCAACAAGAACGTAAGTGAAGAAGAAATCATGAATACCTGCCGGATAGCTTTTGAGGGAGGTTATTCGTCGGTAAAGCTCTATTTCATGATGGGACTTCCCACCGAGACAGACGAGGATATTACAGGCATTGCCGAACTATCACAGCGTATTATTGACTTATTCTATAGTCTGCCGAATAAGCCTAAGGGTCGTGGCGTGCAGATTTCCATAAGCTGTGCTACTTTTGTGCCTAAGCCTTTCACGCCTTTTCAGTTTGAACCTCAGGACACAAGGGAAATGATTGAACACAAGCAGAAACTTCTGCTTGACAGCGTAAACAGAAAACGTGTTAAAGTAAGCTATCACGACGCTAACGTAAGTCTTTTAGAGGTTGTGCTTGCAAAAGGCGACCGCCGTCTGTGCGATGTTGTATATACTGCATGGAAAAAAGGCTGTAAATTCGACAGCTGGAGCGAACACTTCCATTTTGACAAGTGGGTTGAGGCTTTCAATGAATGCGGTATTGACATGGCATTCTATGCAAACAGAAAAATACCATATGACGAGATTCTGCCTTGGGAACACCTCGACTATTACGTTTCAAAGGAGTTTTTCATTCGTGAAAACAAGACCGCCCATGAGGCTGTCACTACACCGCACTGCCGTCTGAGATGTTCGGGTTGTGGAGTAAACAAAAAGATAGGGGGTAGATGTTTTGATTAAGCTGAGAGCAGTTTTCGAGAAGAAAGACCGTGCAAAATATATTTCGCATCTTGACTTAAACCGCTGTATGCTCCGGACTTTCAGGCGTTCCGGTCTGCCAATATGGTATACAGAGGGTTTTCACTCGCACCCTTATTTTTCTTTTGCACTTGCCTTGTCGCTCGGCTATGAGAGTTCGTGCGAGATACTCGACTTCAATCTGAATGAGGATATACCGTTTGATGAAATCCGTAACCGCCTAAATGCCGTTATGCCATATGGAATGAAGATTATTTCCGTTGCAGAGCCGAAACTTAAAATCACGGCTATTGCAAAGGCTGAATATAGTTTTTCGCTGAAATCAGATGATATAGCCGGTCTTGTTGCTGATATAGAAAAACTTTTGCAGGGTGAAAATATTTTCGTTGAGAAGAAAACAAAAAAGGGCATACAGCAGGTTGACATAAAGCCATTTATTGAAGTAATATCCGCTGATGTAGCGGACGGTTCATATAATATGGTCATGAGACTTCCGGCTGGTACACAGACAAATTACAATCCGGCTTTGTTTTTTACAGCACTGAAAAATGTCACAGAAATACCCTTTGAGACCGCAGAAATCAGACGTACTGCTATTCTCTGTGAGGACGGAAAAGTCTTTGAATAAAGGAAGATTTCATTAAAATGACAAATTAAAAAGTAGCTGAAAACTTTTTCCCGAAATATGACGAAATAAACAGTAAAAAATTTTAATTCAAGCTATAGCAGTATGCCATGAATTTAGCGATATATCAGTGAATTTTTTAGAATTTTAAATGGACCTATATAGATGTCTATGCAATTAAGAATCATCACTTTCAGAAAAAGCCGGATTGTTTCTTAAAAAACATAAGTATAATAAATAAAAATATTATGATGTTTTTTTAGTGCCAAAAAATGCTTGAATCCGCTGAAATCAGATGTACTGCTATTCTTTGTGAGGACAGTAAACCTTTTGTGTAAATGTACAAAAATACCGCCGGATAATGTAAGAATAATATATATCAGAACTTTTTCGGAAAATATTGAAATTTTTTTCAGAAAAACACTTGCATTTTTCTGAAAAGTGTGATATGATATAAAGGCATTTGAAATCCGTCGGCATTTTTCGCCATGAATTATGCTGACGAGAGTTAATGCCGAAAGACATTAAATCGGACAGTCCGCTGTTATCCATAACAAGAATGTCCGGAAATTTTAGGAGGAAATAAAAATGGATGCACTCAAGTTAATCAGCGAATCAAGCATGAAGGAAAATGTTCCTGAGTTCAATGTAGGTGATACTGTTAAGGTTCACGTACAGATTAAGGAAGGCGAAAAGAGCCGTATTCAAGTTTTCGAGGGTACTGTTATTGCCAAGAAGCACGGCGGTATCAGCGAGACTTTCACTGTAAGACGTGTTTCTCACGGCTGTGGTATCGAAAGAGTTTTCCCTGTTCACTCACCTGCTGTTGACAAGGTTGAGGTTGTAAGATACGGTAAGGTTCGCCGTGCTAAGCTCTACTACCTCAGAGACAGAGTTGGTAAGGCTGCTAAGGTTAAGGAACAGATACGCTAAGAGGCTGATGACTGGGTTCAGGCAGTTCATTCTGCCTGTCCCGTCTATCTCCGTAAGGGACTTCAAGTCCCTTTTTTGCTAATATTATGTTATGAGGTGTCACTATGGAAGAAAATATGGAAGTCAATACCAGCAAAGAGAATAAGTCCGGAAATAAACTCCTCAGTGATGTTGTTGAAATAATTGAAAGCACTCTGATAACAGTTTTTGTTATTATTATGATTTTCACTTATATACTGCACCCTGTAAATGTCGTGGGTACTTCAATGACAAATACTCTTCAGGACGGCGACAGAATTTTTATGACTACCGTATACGGCAGTCTGTCATACGGCGATATAGTTGTTATAAATAACGATATGGCATATCTTCTGGACAGTGACAACGAAATTATTGAAAAAAATATTGACGGTTCAAGTCTGAAAGAATGCATAATCAAGCGTGTCATCGCTGTGGGCGGTCAGACTGTTGAAATCGTTCCGTCTACAAATGAAGTTATTGTTGACGGCGAAACTCTTGACGAGCCTTATATAAGAGAACTCACCAAAAACAGCGGTGTATTTGATTACCCGATAACTGTTCCGGAGGGATATTATTTCTGTATGGGCGATAACAGAAACGGCTCTTCTGACAGCCGTAATGCCGACATTGGTCTTATAAAGGAAGACCAGATTTACGGAAAGGCTATACTGAGATATGCACCTCTGAGCGAATTTAAATATCTCGGCGATTCATATAAGCATAACAGCAATGAAGAAATGTCTTAAAAAGTTTTTTACCGTGCTGTGCAGGGAAGCAGTTTCGTTTTTTGAAATGATTCTGATAACGCTTTTCCTTATGACACTTATTTTTACATATGTATTCCGGATAGCGACAGTTAACGGTGATTCTATGAAAAATACCCTCATCTCAGGCGACAGGCTTATAACAACGGCTTTCTGCAACTCACCGGAGCAGAGCGATATTGTTATTATTTATGCCAGCGACGCTGTAACCCTTGACAATAACGGAAATCCCGAAATAAAAAAAGGTCTCCGTAAAACCCTTGTCAAGCGTGTGATAGCTACAGAGGGACAGACTATTGATATAGACTTTGAGCGTGGTGCGGTCTTTGTGGACGGCGTTATGCTTGACGAAAATTATATCACAGGTCTTACCCACATGGACGAGGGTGCTTTTACTGGTAAATACCCCGTGACAGTTCCGGAGGGATACGTATTTGTAATGGGCGACAACAGACAGGTGTCAAAAGACAGCCGTTCAAGTGAAATCGGCTTTGTAGCCGTGAAAAATATAACCGGAAAGGTTCTTATGCGTGTTTCACCTTTTGAATCTTTCGGTCTTGTGAAATAATTTAAGGAGGTATTTTCTTGGATAATACCGACATGAAAACTATACAATGGTTTCCGGGTCATATGGCTAAGACCAGACGGGCTATAACTGCTAACTTAAAGCTTGTTGACGCTGTTGTTGAGATAGTTGACGCAAGAGTACCACTCAGCAGTCGTAATCCCGAAATGGACAGGCTCACCGCCGGAAAGCCCCGTATTATACTTCTTAATAAATGCGACCTTGCAGACGAAAAAGCTACTCAGAAATGGATAGGCTATTTCAGCAGTAAGGGCATAACTGCACTCGCTGTGGACTGCAAATCCGGCAAGGGTCTTAAAAGCTTTATTCCGGCAGTGAAGACAAAAACTCTGAAAGAACTAATGGAAAAGCGTGAAAGAAACGGTATGTCAAACGCTCCGATAAGGCTCATGATAGTGGGTATTCCAAATGTGGGCAAGTCTTCGCTGATAAACCGCCTTGCAGGTGCAAAGAGGGCTAAGGTTGAGGACAGACCGGGTGTTACACGTACAAAGCAGTGGGTTAAGCTCGGAAATAATATTGAACTCCTTGATATGCCCGGCGTGCTGTGGCCTAAGTTTGAAGACCAGAGCGTAGCCGTAAAGCTTGCTTTTACCGGTGCGGTAAGCGACGATATTCTTGATATTGAAACTCTAGCTATGAAACTGCTTGTTTTTCTGAAAGAAAATTATCCCCAGTCGCTGACTGAACGCTATAAAATTGAGTATTCGGACGGCGAAACAGGTCTTGAACTTCTCGAAAAAGTAGGAAAAAAACGTGGCATGGTGATTTCCGGCGGAGAGATAAACACGGAAAGAGCCTCGATAACTGTTATTGACGAGTTCCGCAGTGCAAAACTCGGACGTATTACTTTGGAGTTGCCGGAGGTGAAATAGTATGAAAAACGAAACAAGAAAGAAACTTGAAGAAGTCGCCGGCAGATACGCTAAATACGGCGTGAACCTTACAGACTGTATAAATATATACAATTCCGGTATTGCAAGACAGATAAGCGAAGAATCGGCTGTTATTGGTTTAAGGCTTGCACTGTCCAATCATTTCGGCGAACATGAATATTTTACAAGTGAGGACGTGGCAGTTGTTACCGGAGAGAGCGTTGAGCAGGTCAATCAGCGTATAGAGGAAAACAAGGACGAACTCATGAAAAACGGTCATATTGTTGAAGTTTCAAGTCCTATTCCCGGATTATTCAATAAGTAAAAGAGGTTCTGATTATGCCTAAAATAATTCTCCACAAGGAGCTTTTTGAATATGACAGCGTACTCAGAAAAGATTACCCCGTTATATGTGGTGTTGACGAGGCAGGAAGAGGTCCGTTAGCCGGAGATGTTTACGCTTCCGCTGTGATACTAAATGACAGTATTCTTATTGACTACCTCAACGACAGCAAGAAAGTTTCTGAAACACGCCGTGAAAAACTTTACGACGAAATTATAGAAAAAGCCGACGCATACTGCATAGCGGTTGCTACAGTTGAGGAAATAGACAGGCTGAATATTTTACAGGCTACTATGCTTGCAATGAAACGTGCCGTTGAGGGTCTCGGCATAAAGCCCGACCTTGCACTTATTGACGGCAACAAAACTCCGGAGCTTGACTGTGAAAGCCGTGCGGTAGTAAAGGGCGACGCTACTTCTGCCTCTATATCTTCCGCCTCGATACTTGCCAAAGTAGCACGTGACCGCTACATGAAAGAATTAGCCGTTAAATATCCGCAGTATTATTTTGAAAAACACAACGGCTACCCGACAAAACTTCATTACGAAATGATTAAAAAATTCGGTATTTCGGAAGTCCACCGCAAAAGCTTTAAACTGGAAAAATGACTAAAACTGAAATAGGAAGACTTGGTGAGACAGCCGTCTGCACTTATCTTGAAAATCTCGGCTACAGAATCATTGTACGCAATTACAGGATAAAGGGCGGGGAAATTGACATAATTGCAGAAAACGGCGAATATACGGCGTTTGTTGAGGTGAAGTCAAGAAAACCGGACAGTCTCGTTTCCGGCTTTGAGGCGGTCAACAAACGAAAAAAAGGTCTTATAATTAAAACCGCAAGTGATTTTTGCTGTAAGAATCCCGATACTCCACAGCCACGCTTTGACGTTGCGGAAGTCATTATTGACAACGGAAAGATTCTCAGCATTGATTATATTTTTAATGCCTATGATACCACAGGCTACAATTTCATTTTCTGAAAGGTGATAATATGTTTTACAACAGCACAAGAAACAGCACAGTGAAAGTAAACAGTGCTGAGGCTATTACTCAGGGTATTTCTGCGGACGGAGGTCTTTTCGTTCCTGAAAATATCCCCGAAATCTCTCTTGATGAAATAAAAGCAGTCGGCGAGATGAGTTATGCTGACAGAGCTTCATTTGTTTTTTCAAAGTTCCTTACGGATTTCACAGACGCTGAAATTCATTACTGCACAGACAATGCTTACAGCACAAAGAACTTTGAAACTGAAAGCATTGCCGAAATAGCTCACCTTTTCGACGGCACTTATATGCTCGAATTATGGCACGGCCCTACGTGTGCTTTCAAGGATATGGCACTTCAGATTCTGCCTTACTTCCTTACAACTTCCGCTAAGAAAATCAACCTTGACAAGAAGATTGTAATTCTTGTTGCTACTTCCGGCGACACAGGCAAAGCCGCACTGGAGGGCTTCAAAGATGTTGAGGGTACTTCTATTATGGTATTCTATCCGGAAGACGGAGTTAGTCCCATGCAGAAACGCCAGATGAAAACTCAGGAGGGTGCAAACGTCGGCGTATGTGCTTTAAAGGGCAATTTTGACGACTGTCAAAACGGTGTAAAGGCTATTTTCACTGATGAGGACGTTAAGAAAAAACTTGAAGAAAACGGCATGATGTTCTCCAGTGCTAACTCTATCAACTGGGGTAGACTTGTTCCTCAGATAGTGTACTATGTTTCTGCTTATGCCGAACTCGTCAAGGACGGCGAAATAGAACTGGGCGACAAGATAAATATTGTTGTTCCTACCGGAAATTTCGGAAACATTCTCGCCGGCTACTATGCTAAACACATGGGCATTCCGGTTAATAAACTCATCTGTGCTTCTAATATAAACAACGTTCTTACGGACTTCATAAATACAGGCGTTTATGACAGAAACAGAAAGTTTTATGCTACTGTTTCGCCGTCAATGGATATTCTCATTTCAAGCAACCTCGAAAGACTTCTCTATATACTTACTGACAAGAATGACGAACTTATTAAAGAGTGGTTCGGCAAGCTTGCTACAGATGGCAGATATGAAGTTTCCGACGATATAAAGGCTAAAATCAAGGAAGAATTTGTGGCAGGCTGTTGCGACGACGTTCAGACAAAGCAGACAATTCACGAAATCTACGAGAAGTATTCCTATACCTGCGACACTCACACAGCAGTTGCCGTAAAGGTCTATGAGGATTACAAGAAGTCAACAGGCGACACAACAAAAACTATCATTGCTTCTACGGCAAGCCCATATAAGTTCAGCGAAGCTGTACTGGAGGCTGTTCAGAATGGCAAGTCTGACCTTGACGAATACGACATGATTGACAAACTGGCTGAACTCTCAAATATGCCTGTACCGTCTGCACTTGCTGACCTCAGAAACAAGCCGGAAAGATTCAATGACGTTATCGACAAGGCTGACCAGAAAAAATATGTTCTGGAAACTCTCGGTATCTGATGAGTTTATGGGTGATAGCTGATTTGCACTTGTGTCAAGGAAATCCCGAAAAGACAATGAGCATTTTCAGCGGCTGGAAAAACTATCAGGAACTTATTAAAAAAAACTGGCTTGCACTCGTAAAGCCCGATGATACTGTAGTGATTGCCGGTGATATTTCTTGGGGAATGTCACTGCAAGACTCGGCGAAAGATTTTCATTTTATCGAAAATCTTACAGGTCAGAAAATTATTATCAAAGGTAACCACGATTACTGGTGGTCTACTAAAAAGAAAATGGACGATTTTCTTACGGCGGAGGGCTGTGAGAGTATAAAAATTCTTCACAATAATCACTTCCGCTATGAAAATTACGGCATATGCGGTACACGTGGCTGGGTAAGCATAAAGGGCGAAACACAGGACGAAAAAGTACTTAAACGTGAAGTACAGCGTCTTGAGACTTCCATAAAGTCCGCCCTCGCTGAAAACCTTACGCCTATTGTATTCATGCATTATCCGCCCATTTTCGCTACAAATTTTAATTATGACATACTTGAAATCCTTTACCGCTATGATATAAAAGACTGTTATTACGGTCATATTCACGGACGGTCTGCACATGAACTTTGCATTAAAAATACTTACGACGGAATAAACTTTCATCTCATTTCTGGTGATTATTTACAGTTTATTCCGGAAAAAGTAATGTAATTTGTGCATTCCGCAGAACTGTCCGAAATCAGTAGAAAAATTTTTCAGATTGTGGTATAATATACCAAGTATGTTATATAAATAATGGAGGATATACAAATTATGAGCTTAAAATCATCAACAAAAACAGATGTAAACACTACTGAACTGGTTATCAGCATTGATGCCGAAAAATTTGAAAATGCCGTTGAGAGAGAATATCAGCGTCAGAAGAAAAACATTCAGATAAAGGGATTCAGAAAGGGTCACGTTTCTCGTAAGCTCGCTGAAAAGCAGTTCGGCGAGGGTGCATTCTATGAGGGTGCTATCAATTCCCTTATCGGTCCGGAAATCGAATCTGCTGTAACTGGTCTTGAACTCACTCTCGTGGACAGACCCTCTGTTGAGGTTACTTCTGTAGATAAGGAAAACGGCGTTGAACTCAAAGCAGTATGCGTAACAAAGCCTGAAATCGAAATCTCCGGCTACAAGGGCATGAAGGCTTCAAAGGCTGTCAAGGAAGTAACAGATACAGACATCGACAGACAGATTGAAATGATTAGAAAGAAGAATGCCCGTATCGTTTCAGTTGACGACAGACCGGCACAGCTCGGCGATGAAGTTACTATTGATTTTGAGGGATTCTTTGGCGACGAGGCTTTTGAAGGCGGTAAGGGCGAAGACCACCCGCTCGTACTCGGCAGCGGTCAGTTTATTCCTGGATTTGAAGACCAGATTGTTGGTCACAGCATTGGCGAGGAATTTGATGTAAACGTTACTTTCCCCGAAGATTACCAGATGACTGAATATGCAGGAAAAGACGCTACATTCAAGACAAAGTTAAAGGCTATCAGCTTTGAGGAACTCCCCGAAATCAATGACGACCTCGTAAAAGACGCTACTGAGTTCGATACAGTTGAAGAATACAGAGCAGATATAAGAACTAAGCTCGAAGAAGCTGCAAAGAAACAGGCTGACTCTGAATTTGAAAATCAGCTTATGAACGCTCTTATTGAAAAGGTTGATTCTCCTATCCCGAACTGTATGTTTGAGCAGAGAATTGACACTATTGTTCGTACATTTGAACAGCAGCTCTCTCAGCAGGGTATGGATATAAAACTTTATTTCCAGTACACAGGCATGAATATGGAAAGCTTCAGAGAGACTTACAGAGACAGAGCAGTAAATGAAGTAAAGCTCCGTCTTGCTCTTGAAAAGATTGCTGAAATCGAAAACTTTGAAATTACAGAAGAAGAAATCAACGCTGGTCTTGCTGACGTTGCTGCTGCAAATAACGTTGATGTTGAAACAATCAAGAGATTTATTCCTATGGAAGACTATGTAATGGACTTAAAGGTTCAGAAAGTTATTGACCTCATCAAAGAAACAGCAGTAGCTGATGACAATGCAGAGGAAAACGCTGAATAATCCGGCGTAAAAACCGATTAAAAAAATATAGATATATGCTGTTCTGTCAGACAGCAGGACAGCATCTTTTTTGTAGAAAGGGCGATGAATAATGAGCAGTTTAGTACCTTATGTTGTTGAACAGACAAGCCGTGGCGAAAGGTCTTATGATATTTTCTCACGTCTCCTCAATGACAGAATTATTATGCTTTCAGACCAGGTGAATGACGCTACAGCAAGTCTTGTGGTAGCACAGCTTCTTTACCTCGAAAGTCAGGATACTGAAAAGGATATTTCACTTTATATCAATAGTCCGGGCGGTTCAATTACTGCCGGAATGGCAATCTATGACACCATGAATTATATCAAGTGCGACGTTTCAACTATCTGTATCGGTATGGCGGCTTCAATGGGAGCGTTTCTTCTTTCTTCCGGTGCAAAGGGCAAGAGATTTGCTCTGCCAAACAGCGAAATCATGATTCACCAGCCCCTTATCTCCGGCGGTCTCTCCGGACAGTGTACCGATATAAAAATCCACTCCGACCACCTTATAAGAACACGCCAGAAGATGAACGAGATTCTCGCTCAGAATACCGGCAAGCCGATTGAACAGATTCAGATTGATACTGAACGTGACAATTATATGTACGCTCAGGAGGCTATGGAATACGGTCTTATTGACAGGGTTATTGAAAAAAGGTAGGTTTTGCAGATGGCTGAAACTTTTAAATCATGCAGTTTCTGCGGTAAGGGCGAAAACAGAGTAAAAAGTATGTTTTCGGCAGGTTTTTCAAATATCTGCGACGAATGCGTATGCTACTGCTATGAAATGCTCTACGGTGCAGGAATTGCTAAGGCTGACAAAAAAGCCTCAAAATCTGATGATAATACTTCTGAAATCAAACTTTTAAAACCTATTGAAATAAAAAAGTTTCTTGATGAGTATGTAATAGGTCAGGACGAAGCTAAAATTTCGCTTGCCGTTGCGGTTTATAACCATTACAAGCGTATTATGAGCCAGTCCGAACAGGACGAAAACAAGGACGATGAAATTGAACTGCAAAAGAGTAATGTTCTGCTTTTAGGTCCTACCGGCGTGGGAAAGACTTTTCTTGCACAGACTCTTGCCAAGCTCCTTAACGTGCCGTTTGCTATTGCTGATGCTACAACGATTACAGAAGCGGGATATGTCGGCGACGATGTTGAAAACGTTCTTCTTAGGCTTATTCAGGCAGCGGACTATGATATAAAATCCGCTGAAAAAGGTATCATATATATTGACGAAATAGACAAGATAGCACGTAAATCTGAAAATACCTCGCTCACCCGTGACGTAAGCGGTGAGGGTGTACAGCAGGCACTTCTTAAAATTATTGAGGGTACTGTTTCAAACGTTCCTCCGCAGGGCGGAAGAAAACACCCTAATCAAGAGGTTTTACAGATTAATACAAAAAATATCCTGTTTATATGTGGTGGTGCTTTTGACGGTCTTGAAAAACAGATACAGAAACGTATAGGAAAAGCTCCTATTGGTTTCGGCGGTGAAATAAAAACCAATATCGAACAGAAAGACAATATCTTCAAAAAAGTTGTACCGAAGGATTTGGTTAAGTTCGGCATGGTTCCTGAATTTATCGGAAGACTGCCGGTTATATCGGTTCTTGAGGAACTTGACGAAAAATCTCTTGTCAGAATACTTACAGAGCCAAAAAACGCTCTTGTAAAACAGTACAAGAAACTTTTCAGATACGACGATGTAGAGCTTGAAATTGAAGACGACGCACTTGTTGAAATCGCCAAAAAAGCCATTTCACAGAAGACAGGTGCAAGAGGTCTGCGTTCAATTCTTGAAAATGTTCTCATGAGGGCTATGTATGCAGTACCCTCCGACGGAAGCATTGCTAAGGTTACTGTAACCTCCGAGAGTGTTGCAGGAGATGTACAGCCTATTTTTACAAACAGACGGAATAAAAATGTTGATATTGCAGATATAGCATGAAAAAAGGGACACTGTAAATAGTGGTGTTTATAAAGAAATTTAAGCCATAGCACTTATGATTTCCATTCAAAAGTGCTATGGCGTTTCTATTGACAATGTAACGGCTTTGATGTATAATTATTACTAAGATAAATCGGAATTTATAGATTGTAGGGTGAATCCATAATGTTTTTCTTAAAATCAGCATTTGATAATATAAGACATGAAAATGATAATTACAACAGAGAAGAATTGATTGCTTGTACTGCAAAAATCTTCGGAGAAACTGTCTCCCACAGGGAATTAAAGAAAAGAGCAAGACTTTGGTATGCTGCGGATCACCTTATAGATGCTGATTTATTGGATAAACTATCCCATTCTCCATATATCGAAGTTCGAGAAAGCGTTGCGGAAAATATACACACATCGCCGGAAACTCTTGAAGTATTACTTCAAGATACGGATTTTGAAGTTAGAGAAACAGCTATTTTAAATCCAAATTTGCCATTATCAAAGATACATGAATTGCTTAATGATAATCATGAAGTTGTTCGTAATGCAGCAAAGCTACGACTTAAATCATTTAACTGACAAATTCTGATTTATGTAAGTAATCGAGTATTAATAATAATCCCCGAAGCAGTTATTAATAATTGCTTCAGGGATTAAACTTATTTATGAGTATCGAACTAAAAAGTGTCCCTCTTTTTTTAAGCCGGATTAACAGCCACAGCCACAGCCGTTGTTGTTGCAGCCGCAGTCATTGTTGTTGTTGCCACAGCCACCGCAGAAGATGAGGAAAAGAATGATGAGAAGAATAATGCACCAGCAGTTATTGCCTTCGAAACATGAATTACACATAAAAAACAACTCCTTGTTGAATGTATTTAAAGCGTTTTGTTTCGCTTCATAGTACATAGTATGCCGGACTGAAAAAAGTGTTACAAAAAATTTCTGAATCGCAGGATTCGACAAATTTCTTATGAAAATTGTGGCATAATATAATCAAGCGTTTTTCTTAGGAGGGTGTAATAATGATAAATACAGACAAGTTCACAAAAAAAGCGGTCATGATTATTGAAAATGCGGTAAAGATAGCGTCAGAGCTGGGGCATACTTATATAGGGACAGAGCATATTCTGCTCTCTATTACAGCGGACGGTACAACAAGTGCCGCTGAAATCCTCATGGAAAACGGCGTTACCTATGACGACCTCCGGCGTGAGATTGTACACGTTGTGGGGCAGGGTACTCCGTCAATCCTCAATCAGCGGTATTTCACATCAGCGATAAAGAGGATTCTTGAGGCATCGTATGAAATCTCCGTCACGGATAAAAAACGTCAGGCTACTCCGGAGCATATTCTCACGGCAGTCATAAGAGAATCCACGTGCTGTGCGTGTAAGGCAATCAAGAAAATCGGCGGAAATCTCACAGGCATATGCGGTTGCTTAAATTTGATTCATTCTTCTGAAGTGCAGGAAGAACTTCTTGAAGCAGTAAAGCCGAAAATCTCACAGCTACCTAATCTTTTCAGATACGGCAAAAATCTTACAGATATTTCAGTTGTCCGGAAAAACGACCCGCTCATAGGCAGACAGAACGAAATTGAAAGAGTATTGCAGGTTCTTTCAAGGCGTAACAAAAACAATCCTTGTCTGATAGGCGAGGCAGGAGTGGGAAAAACGGCTATAGTCGAGGGTGTGGCAGAGCTTTTTGTCAGAAATCTTGTTCCGGATTCTCTGAAAAACAAATTTATATTTGCACTTGACTTTACTTCACTTTTGTCCGGTGCAAAGTACAGGGGAGACTTTGAGGAGCGTGTAAAGGCTTGTCTTGACGAGGCATCAAATGCAGGTAATATAATACTTTTCATTGATGAGATTCACACAATAGTCGGGGCAGGTGCGGCAGAAGGTGCTATTGACGCTGCAAATATTATGAAACCTCAGCTTGCACGTGGAGAACTTCAGGTTATAGGTGCTACTACTTTTGAGGAATACCGCAAGACCATTGAAAAAGACTCCGCTCTGGAGAGACGTTTTCAGCCGGTGAATGTCTGCGAACCCACAACGGAAAACTGCATTGAAATTATAAACGGTCTTAAAAGTAACTATGAGACTTTTCATGGCGTGGATATAAGTGAGGAAGTAATATCGCTTTCAGTTAATATGTCGGTGCGTTATATATCGGAGCGTTTTCTGCCCGACAAGGCTATTGACGTACTTGATGAGGCGTGTGCCTGTGCAAAGATACGTTGCAGTACGGGAGTTCTTACGAAAGACACTGAATATATAAATATGAATACTGCTAAATGCCGTCTGAGTGGAATAAGAAAAATAATCAACGGAAATGTCCGCCCGTGCGTTATGAAAGAAGACATTGTATCGGTTATTTCAATGAAAACAGGCATTCCGCTTGACAAGATAAGCGTGCGTGATTCACATGAACTGAATTTTCTGAAAATGAAACTGTCCGAGAGGGTGATAGGTCACGAAAACGCCGTTGAAAAGATTACCAATGCTATCTGCCGTGCAAAGTCGGGTCTGCGTGACGGAAACCGTCCTACTGCTTCGTTTCTTTTTGCTGGTCCTACCGGAGTAGGCAAGACTGAACTTGCAAAGGCTCTGGCAGACTGTATGTACAGTGCCGGAAATAATTTCATACGCATTGATATGTCTGAATATATGGAAAAACACTCCGTCTCAAAGCTTATCGGAGCTCCTCCCGGATATGCAGGTTACGACGAACAGCCGAGCAATCTGTGCGAAAGAGTACGCCGTAATCCTTATTCGCTCCTGCTTTTCGACGAGATAGAAAAAGCTGATATTGAGGTTCTGAATGTCCTGTTGCAGATACTTGACGACGGTATTCTTACGGATTCAACTATGAGACGTGTTAGTTTCCGGAACTGTATAATTATTATGACCTCAAATATAGGTGCTGACCAGTTAAGCCGTAAGTCACTGGTGGGCTTTACTGAAAACAGCGAAAATGCAAACGAGGATTATGTACTTTCAAGTCTGAGGGAACATTTTACGCCGGAATTTATCAACAGAATTGACGAACTTGTTGTATTTCGTCCGCTTATTCGTGACGACCTCATGAAGATAAGCCGGATAACCCTTGAAAACCTCCGCACACGTGCAAAAAGTCTGGGCATAGATTTGAGCTATTCGCCGAAAGTAGTAGAAGCCGTCGCAGAGGCAAAAGAGACCGACAAATACGGTGCGAGACCCATAAAAAGACGTGTTACTGAACTTGTTGAAAATGAACTCGCCGGAATGATAGTGCGTTCTGAGATAAGAAACGGCGACGCTGTACGAGTAGAACTCAAAAACGAAAAGATATTATTTCTGAAAGGTGCAACCGTATAAAAAAAGAGGGGAATTATTCCCCTTTTTTTCTGCGTTTTATAAGTACCGCCGATATGCCGACAACCAATACTGCACCTGCTCCAACAAATATACTTGTTTCCGGCATGGAATCAGCAGATTTTTTAATTTTCTGTTCTGTGCCGTCGGTCAGAATCTTCATGATGTGTTTACCGTTTTCATCATTGACAAACATTGCATTGTCGTTCATATCAAACACGATATTCTTTCCGTCGGAGATATTTATATTATTATAGTTTATTGAAAAGCCGTTCTGATTTTTGGCAGATAGCGTGAAAATTTCGTCTGTATTGCCGGAAAAATTTATTTTATAGTTTCCGGACGGCAGATATATATAGGTGTGTTCGTCGTCGGAGAGCATTTTAACATTATCTTTATCAATAAGATTATTGTTTTCAGTAATATTGAAATCCGCATAGGGATTGTTTATAGTTATCTGACTGTATGTTACATAGCTGTCTGCAACGTCGGGGAGATTTTCAGCGTAAATTCTCGGCTCATAGCAGTCCATGCCGAAAGAACCGGTATCAAATGCGACAGTCTTTCCGGACTTTGCACCAAAAGGTCTTAATGTTACAATGTCGCTTTCGTTCATGACGTTTATTACATTCGGGCAGTCAACCGCTGAACTGTACACGCATGGACTTCCGAAAGTATAAACAAATATATCTTCTGCCGGAATTTTCAGCATAGAATCCGGACTATTAAGCCATGCACCGACAAGCGAAGCTCCAGCACCGCCTATACTGTGACCGCTGATTAAGACTTTAAGTTTGCCGTTCTGTGCGATATTGAGTATATCATGTACGGAAATATACTCATCAAGGGCATTTTTTACTCGTATATAGAAATCGTAATAATCGGGGTTTGTCATGCTGTCCATGAAAGGCTGACTGAAATCTTTATCAATCTGACTATAGAAATCTTTCTGTCCGCTGTTGCCTTTGAGTGTGACGGCAAGCAGAGTTGTTTCACCGATTTCCTGTGAGGCAATGGAAAATGAATAGTCCTCAGAGGGATAGCCGTATATTTCGATATTGTCGGCAGTAAAGCCAAGCTGTCGGTATGCGGAGTTTATATAGTAGCCTGCTTCACGCCTGCCGTTATATGACGCTGAACTCAGTGCAACAGCCACCTCTGCAATGTCCTTGTGGTATTCTGTAGAATCCTGACTGAACATATTTTCATTTATTTTCGTATCAACCGCTCCGCCGTAATAACGCACGCCGTCGGGGATTTCATTTTCAACGGCGTTTATATATTTGTAGCCGTAATGTGCTGAAAGTCCGTTGTCGTCATTTGTATCGAAGTATACAGATTGTCCAAACTTATTACCGTCCGGAACTTGCGGTATTAGGTCGCTTTCATTGATGACGTTTATGATGTTGTCGCAGTCAAAGACGGTCGGGTCGCCGTAGTAGATGTTAGGACAGGCAAAGCTGTAAACGAATATATCGCTCTGTGGAATGTCGAGTATTTCATTGTACATAAGGTTTACGGCATTGTTTCCGTCAAAACCGCTGTAGCTGTTGTCCTCGTGTGTATTGAAGTAAGCACCGAGAAGATTAGTTCCAGCACCGCCGAGACTATGCCCCGTGATTAAGATTTTCAGATTGCCGTTGTCTGCTGAATCCTTAATTTCGGGGTGTTCGTCAAGGTAGAGGCTCATACCTATGGAGACTTTGCGGAAAAAATTAACGAATCCGGTCGGGGAGCTGTCTTCACAGAAGTTAGTGCCGAATATCGAAATATCCGTTAAAATATCGCTTGTGCTGTTAAGATTTGTGCCACGCAGGTTTACGACAAGCAGACGTGAACCGTCGAGTTCTTTAGTGGCAAGCGAAAAAGCCTGTGAATCTTCCTCAGAGTTTATAAGGTCTGTGGTATAGTCGGCATTGTTTTTCTCGTTGGCATAACCAAAAAGAGTTACATCATTTTCAAGGTCAAAACCAAGCTGATTATAGGCGTTGTTGAGATTTTCGCCGTTGTAAGCACATTGGCTCAGAACCGAAGACAGCAAAGCTATGTCGCTGTGATAGCCGTTAGAGTTCTGTTCAAACATCTCTGAATTTATGGTAACGTCCGCCGAACCGTCTCCGAAATTAATATTTGCTGTGGTGTTTCCGGCAACCGAAAACGCCATGACCGCAGTTAAAATATTTGTGATTATCATTTCAACACCTCGTCCGGTATAATTTATATATATTATGTAAAATAGGATTTTTATATTACAGTCCCGACAAATCAAAGTCCGGTACGTACTTTTCGCCGACTGCTGACTTTTGCTGTGTATAGCCTTTTATGCCGAGACTTTCAGCATACCGTACAACGCTGTTGTATTCCATTTTGGTGACATTGCGTTTTATTTCGCTGTACTTGTCGTCTATGAAGTCAAACGGCGTGTACTGGTTCATGATGCTTACGAGAACGTCCGGAATATTTTCCGCAATCCATTTAATTATTTTCATGGAATCATGCCGTTGATTAGGCAGAACAAGGTGACGCACAAGAACGCCTTTAATAAGTCCGCCGTTTTCGTTGAAGATATTTTTTCCGGTCTGTTCTTTCATGGCAAGGACGGCAGAAGACGCATATTCAAAATAGTCCGGAGCGTTTGAGTAGCGTGCGGAGACTTCCGGCGAAAAGTACTTTACGTCCGGCATATAAACATCTATGTAACCGTCAAGCATTGCTATTGTTTCGGTGAGTTCGTAACCGCTGGTGTTGTATATTACCGGAATATTTATCTTGTGCCTGACAATATCAAGGGACTTTATTATATCGGGTACAAAGTGTGTAGGCGTGACAAGTTCTATATTGTCTGCACCCATGTCCTGTAGTCTTAGAAAAACGTCTGCAAGTTCTGAAATGCTTAATTTTTTTCCGAAAAGTTCATTGCTAATCCGGTTATTCTGACAGTAACAGCAATGCAGACTGCACCCCGAAAAAAATACCGTACCAGCACCGTTTCGGTAAGATATGCAAGGTTCTTCCCACTGATGTAGCGTTGCCTTTGCCGTGAGGATTTCCGCACCTGCTCCACAGAATCCGCTTTTTATATGCCTGTTTACACCGCAACGTCTGGGGCATAAACGGCAGTTTTCATAAATGTCCATAAAATCACTCCTGTAAATAATTATACCATATATTCCGGACTTTATCAAATATTAAATTTTTAAAAAAAGTTCATGATTTCAACACACAGAATACAAAAAAATCCGGTATTATTATAAAAAAGGAGGTAACTATGAAAAAATACATAATTATTCTGCTAATTGTGGTTGCACTTGTCGGGGGATTTCTGATATTCAATTCAAACCGTCCTCATGCGAGCTTTTCGAGAAACTGGGACACCATATCACAGGATTTTGAAATCATAGACAAATACGCAATGACTAAGTTTCCGGACGAAAAGAACTATATTGAGTTCTCAGAACTTAACGACAGTGACGACGAAAATATAAATAATTCGCTGTCTGCCGTGAATGATTATTTAAACAAACACTTTGATAACGGAAGTTACATACAGATTGTCAACAAGGGCAATGCCTTTGAGTATACCTGTATGGGACGCCACCAATATATTTTGGTGCATATCATTGATAACGAAAAAGAAACGCTTAAGTATTACAAAAAACTTGAATTATTCGGTAGAAAATATATTATAGACAAATTAGGCGACGGCTGGTATTTGGTATTTATTCATTTTATATAAAGATAGTACCTGTTAAAAACAGGTACTATTTTTTATTATTTATGACTTTTTATAATTGATTTACTGCAAAGGTATGTTATTAGGAAGTAACCGCCGTAAATAACCAGTATCATCACTGACGTAAAGCCTATTGATTCAGCGAGTTTTTCAGTACCAAAAGTCTCCAGTATAAATGATGAGAACTTCATGCCGAATACCGAATGCACGCAGGCGAGAAGAAGCGGTAGGAGGAAAAATATACCCGTCTGTCTGAAAAGTGACTTTGATATGTCGCTTTCTTCTGCACCTATTTTGCGTAACATTTCGTATCTTGAAATGCTGTCCACGCTCTCGGAGAGTTGTTTAAGAGCGAGTATTGCAGCACATGAAATAAGGAAGATTAACCCGATATACAGTCCTATAAACGTTACCATTGCACCCAGTCCGATAGTAGCTTCAGCAATGTCAATTCGGGTATTAAGAACGTAATAATATGTTCTGTTCGGGTCATTTATAGAAGATGTATATCTCTTGACAAACTCTCTGTTAATATCATGAATTTTGTCCTCAATGGCTTGTTTTTCTTCTTTTGTTCCGGCATTGTAGTTGCCGATAAAATAATCTCTCTGTGGGTGGTTTTCGTCAACAACACTGTCCGGCACAACGTAAAAGCCACCGTTTATATGTTGTGACGAAATATCTATAAAGCCGTCCTGACACTCATCATATTTTGAAGTGAGAGTATGTCCAAAAATTGTTATTTTCTTGTCTTTTTTCAGTGCCTCATCACGTATTTTTTTCAGACTTTTGAAGTCGCACATCACTGCAAATTCATTTTCAGCAAGTGTGATTTCCTTGTTGCCGTAAAGTCGCATAAGGGCGTTGTAGTCGCTTAATCTGACTATATCTTCCGTTGCCTCATAGTCGAGGTACATATACTGCTGTTGCATTTCCTCAAGGTGACTGCCGAGAGAATCCGCAAACATAAGGTTTTCGTCGCCATAGCTATGGAAGTGTACCGACTCGCTGAAATATTCGTCAATGCTACAGTCGTGCTTTTCGCTTTCTTCAATTATGTCAGTGTACTTAAATTCACTGTTTTGAAATTCCGTCCATGTCCACTCAAAATCAGCCGGACACATTTCTTTGAGATTTGCATTCATTGAATTTCTGATTGAAAATGCCGACGACAACGTACAGATAGTCACGAAAAGCATAAGGCATATAACCGTCATTGAAGCGACAGTTGTATTTACTTTACTGCTTATCTGCCGGAATGTAAAGCTGTTCAGACCTTTGTAGTAGGTTTTCTTCATGGACATTACAACCCTCAGCATCATGCCAGATACCGACCAGAATATAAGGAACGTCGACACCGCCCCTATGGCTATCATCTTTGTGAGTTTTTCAGTACTCATGTCACTTGTTTTCCAGCCTGCCATATAGTAGGCATATCCCAACGCACTTACGGAAATTATAAATATAATCACACAAAGTACTGGGTTTTTGAGTTTTTGTGTTTCGGACTTCCTGCCCGACTGCAAAAGGTTTATCAGCTTGCACTTGCTTATCATGAAACTATTAAAGAACATCACAACAAGGTACATTATACCGAAGTATACAGCGGTTTTAATGATAGCGTCGCTTGATACCATGAAAGTATATTCTGTCATGTCGGCTTCAAAGAGATTTGCCACAAGCGTACTCATAAGCTGTGACAGACCTATTCCGATAAGCAGACCTACACCCAGTGAACCAAGTCCGATAATGATAGTCTCAATAAGAAGTATGGCGGAAATTTTCCCCTTTCCCATGCCTAAAATCAGATACAATGCAAACTCTTTGTTTCGGCGTTTCATGAGGAAACGGCTTGCATAGACTATAAGCAGTCCAAGAACTATAGAAACAAATACGCTTATGCCGTTGAGCATATTGGTGAGGAGTTCTATAATATCGCTTGTGTTCTGTGAGACCTGCAAAAAGGCTGTCTGTTCGCCGATAGCGTTGAATACGTAGAAAACCGCCACGCCTATTATCAGCGTAAAGAAGTATATAGCATAGTCACGGAAACTTTTCTTGATATTGCTGACGGAGAGTTTAAAGAGCATCGTTTACGTCACCTCCCAGCAGTGTGACAACGTCTATTATCTTGTCAAAAAACTGTTTGCGATTGTCGTCGCCACGGCTTATCTCATGGAAAATCTTTCCGTCCTTGATGAAAATGACACGTGTCGCATAGCTTGCCGTGAAACTGTCATGCGTTACCATCATGATAGTTGCCTCGTGCTGTTGGTTGAGGTAGTTGAAACGCTCCAATAACATTTTAGCTGACTTTGAATCCAAAGCTCCGGTTGGTTCGTCGGCAAGAATAAGTTTAGGGTTCGTGACTATAGCCCTCGCCGAAGCTATACGCTGTTTTTGTCCGCCGGACATCTGATACGGATATTTCTGCAAAACTCCTATTATGTCAAGCTGTTTTGCGACGTTACGCACTGCCTTGTCGATTTCAGCCGGATTTACTTTCTGTATGGACAGCGACAGGGCGATATTTTCGTAAGCCGTGAGGGTGTCAAGCAGGTTGAAATCTTGAAAGATAAAGCCGAGCTTTTCACGCCGGAACTTATTTAACTGTTTGCCCTTAAGGGTGGTTATGTCGATATTTTCGAGATAGATGTGACCGGCTGTCACCTTGTCGATAGTGGATATGCAGTTGAGCAGGGTAGTTTTTCCGCTGCCGGAAGCCCCCATGATTGCGACAAATTCCCCCTTGCTGACACTGAATGAAATGTCGTCGATAGCCTTTGTGAGACTTGATTTACTGCCATAGTATTTTTCAATCTGCTGTATTCTGAGTAATTCCATTTTGTTGCCTCCTTGTATTTGATGATTTAATTATACAGCGGATTTTTCTGATTGTCGTGCGTTTAATGTTACAGAATATTACAATTTTGTAATGTTAGATTTTTACGAAATCGTTTTTTCCGAAAGATATTGATATATCCGTAAACTCGCCCTGTACGGACTCTGCTTTTACCTCGTGACCGAGACTTTCGCACAGATTTTTTATAATATAAAGACCCATTCCGGTGGACTTTGAGTGTGTTCGTCCATTAGTGCCGGTGTAAGATTTTTCAAAGATATACGGCAAATCAGAAGCGGGTATGCCTATGCCGTTGTCACGGATATGGAGAGCTGTTTTTTCGTCGGAATCCGTCGTATATATGGATATTTCGGGAGGACGGTCTCCGGAAAAATACTTCATGCTGTTTGCGATAATCTGTCCCATGATGTATTCAAGCCATTTACTGTCTGTCATTACGGAAATATCAAGGTTTTCGGTTTTCAAGGCGACGTTTTTCTGCTGTAAGTCCTCACGGTTTCTGAGGGCTATTTTTGAAAAAGTCCTTTTCAGAGATACTTCTTTTATCAGATAGTCTTTTCTGACGTTTTCGCTCCGGATGTAATACATTACATTTTCTATATAGTCGTCGATACGCCGGAGCTGTTCATTGTATTTGCTGTCAATATCGGGGTTGTTGTGGCACATGAGTAGCAGGCTCGCAACAGGAAGTTTTATCTCATGCACCCATAATTCTATATATTCTTGAAATTCTTCAGAACTTTTCCGGTATTCAGCGACGTTATCGCACATTGACTTGTTAGTTTCACAGAGAATATCATAAAAAATCTGTCCTTCATAAAAATCCGGATTTTCAGTCATTGAGGATAATAAATATTTCTTTTCAAGGTTTTCTGCATTGGAAGTCATATCCGTATAGAATTTATACCTCCGGAAGTATTCCCACAGGATATTTATAATTCCGACAAGAAAATAAACAAATCCTATAATAAAAATCTGTCCGGACTTTATATGGAATAAAGCTAAAAAGTTCCAAATCAAGAGCCATGCAATTATGTTTACTGTTATTGTAACCGCTTTGTCGGCAATAAATTTACTGAATTTCATATCAGAATATACCCCTGTTTCTTGCGAGTTTCTATGGCGTTGTCGTAACCGAAATCAGAAAGTTTATTCCGGAGACGGCTTATATTTACGGTAAGTGCATTGTCGTTGATGTATTCTTCATTGTCCCAGAGAGTAGTCATAAGGTCGTTGCGTGATACTATCTGTCCTTGTCTGTCAAGAAGTAGCTGAAAAATAATCATTTCGTTTTTAGTGAGGACAGTTTCTGTGTTGCCGTCGGATAGACTGCCTTTAGCAAGATTTATCTGTAAATTGCGGTAAGACGTTTTAATGTTTTCTTTGCAGGCACGTTTAAGGACTGCTGAAATCCTCAGTAAAAGGATAGTAGGATTGTAGGGTTTGGTGATGTAGTCGTCTGCCCCGTAACTCATGGAAAGTACCTCGTCGGTCTCAGAGGTACGGCTTGTCACCATGATAATCGGTATATCGGTTTTTCTGCGGATATTCCTTAAAAGCATTTCGCCGTTTACGAAAGGTATATTAATATCAAGCAGAACCAAATCCGGCTCTGCACTGATTATGCTGTTTTCAGCGTCGGAGAAGTCCATAAGATATTCAGCTTCATAGCCGGCATTTGTGAGGAGTTCGGCGAGTTCAGTGCGTATTGACCTGTCATCTTCAACGATGTATATTTTGTTCATAAGTAAAACCTCCTTTTATGAGCGATATTATAGCACGTTATGAAAATTTTGTCAAATATCCGTCGATAAGCATATTATAATTATGAGGTGATAAATTTATGATTATGTGTGCCACCGTACTGGAAGTAAATAATAATAATCTTCTTGTACATGACAATGTGACGGAGCAGGAAGTTATTGTTAATACTTCATGTGCGTGCCGTTTCAGCGTTGACGACCGTGTGAAAATCATATACAGCGGTGCAATGACAAACAGTCTTCCTCCGCAGATAAGTTCACGGAAGATATACAGGGTAAACTGCCGATAGCATACGAAAACCGGACGCATTATACATACGTCCGGTTTTTTCAGTTTTTGCGGTAGAGTTTCGGGTTAAAGTCGGGTGCTACTTTGTGGATTTCAGAAATTAAAATTTCAAATCCGGCTTTGTCGAAATCAGTTTCAGAGCAGGCTATTTCAAACTCCGTTTCCATATAGAACTGATAATATCCAGTCGCAAAGAAACCGTTTCTGTAGTAGAAATTACGACGGCGTATTCTCTGCTGATTATTTTCAGAATTTTCGTCGGGAGCTTCAAAGTCCACAACTATCTGACAGTCCGGATAATATTCTTTCAGCATTTTCAGAGCCTGTCCGCCTATGCCCTGTGAGCGTTTTTCCGGACATACCGCCAAGTAACATATATACACGCATTTTATTAATTTTATAGTGATAATGAATCCGGAAAACTCATCTTCTGTATATATGCCGATAACCTCTCTGCCGGATTCTTCCGGAAAACAAAACATATCGTCAATGTCTATACGTTCATTTTTAGGAAACGCCTGACTGTTGAGTTTTTCAAGCAGGGGAATGTCTTTGGAATTTCTGTTAAGTTTTTTGAAATACATAATAAATCTCCTATTTCCAGAACATCAGTATTTTTTCGACTTCATAGGCTATTTCGGGGTAGTCATAATGATAGTCGCAGAATCTGAATGCTTGGTTTACTATCTGCACGCTTCCGGCAACAACTGCCCATACCATTGCGACACAGAAGAATATATTAAGGACTTTTCTTTTTGATTCGGTCTGGTTTTTGAGGTACAGAAAGAAAATAACTGCATAAGCACCTATAAGCATATGCCATGCAAAGTCAGCATTGTAGCGTATGGCGTATCCGCTTTCCCATACGGAACAGATTATTATAAGCGGAATCAGCACGCACGGAAAGAAAACATATGAGGCTTTTTTTATTCGTTCACGCCTGTCGGGAATGGCTCTGAGTGCCTTTCCGGACAAAGCATATGCAAACATAGGCACAGCAAGAAAAAACAGTCCGCAGACATTGTGGGTAGCGAGGTGGTCGCTGTAGAAGAATCCGCCTACTCCCATATCTTGAAACTCTGCCGATATGAAAGGATATTGTGTAGAAATTGTGGGCGGATTAAAAAGATAGTTCCATAGCGGTATCAGCGACAGTCGCCAGTGATACTGTGTGTTGCGGAAGTCGTTTATTGTAAGCGAGTATTGTATACCAAACTCAAAAGGCGATTTGAACCTTGCATAGTTATAGCACATCTGAACTATTCCCAGACAAGCCATAGGCACAATAGCACACGCAAGATAGATTATGCTTTTTTTATTGAAAAGTTTTTGACTTTGGTTTTTATTCTTGTTTTTGCCTTTGCCTGTGTTTGTGTTTCTGAATTTCGGCACGGCACACATCATAAATACAGCTCCGCATATGCAGTACAGCACGGTTGTGGGACGGCTGAGTACTGCCAGTGCAAAAAGCAATGAAGATACGGCGGTTTTCGGGAGGGATATTTTACCGCTACCGATTATGTTTCCGGAAATAAGGAAGTAAAACGCCCACGTCGTGAAAGCGAATCCGGCTGACATGGCTATTTCATAGAAGTTAGGTCTGCCGATACTGTACCATATACCGCTTGCCATTTGTATTATGATAAAGCTTGCTATGAATATTCCGGTAGGCAGGGCAGGGAAGAACTTTTTTATAAGGCTTATGAAAAGGAAAGAAAGTCCGATAATGCCTATTATTGAGAATATAAGAACCGCCGCCGAATCCGGAAAATAATATCCGGTGGCAAGATGATACGGAAGAAACATCAGTATAACAGGTGCTATGCCGTAATATGAGTAGAATTTTTCATTGAAGTAAACATGGTCCCATGCATATTTATCAGCATTGTAGCCGTCCCATGAGAGTTGAGCGTTGCGGTGCTGGGTATCGTAAGGGTTATCAAAGGAATTAAGTGCTTCATTAGGTTCTTCAACGAGATAGGTTCTGCCGTCCTCGAATGCGTCAACAAGCTGTTGGGTGACCTGATTTCCCTCTGTCTTGGCAAATTCCTCTTTCCATGTTCGGTCGTCTATTCTGTAATTTGTAACCCACACAGCCCATAAACACGCAAATACTGTAACGCAAGCTACAAATATCCGGCAGAATTTAAGGTTGTCACTCATGCTTTTCTGCATGAAACTGCCTTTTATTATTGCGTTAACCAGTATGCTGAGAAGTGCTATAGCTAAAAATCTTATCCATGAGATTTCCATATTTACAGGAAGATTTATTATTATGTTTCTTACATATACAGTACCGCCGTTTTGTGGTTTAAGACGTACAGCGAGTTCTCCGATACTGCCGGAAAGTTCGCACAGCATATACTGTGAATGTGGCTGTTTTCTTGAAATTATAGATTTAGCTATTCTGTCTCTTGGCGTATAGGACTGTGTTTCATCGGAAGCGTCGATTGCAAATTCAACTGCACGAGTGCCGTTTTCAAGGTAAACGTCCGCATATACAGTGCTTATCGGACGGTTTATATCTTTAAATCTGATAACAAGTTCCTCGTCTCTGTTGTTGACAATATCCTGTGTTTCCGGACGATACGTACCACCGCTTGATATTTCAGCATTTTCTGCCGTGTATGTGATTTCCTCATAATCCCCGAACCATGTACGGTATGACGGAATATTAAAAAGGGTAAGTTCAAGGATAAAGGCAACTATAATTGTTTTGACAGCATATGCAAAGGGCAGATTTTTGTGCTTTTTGCTTACTTCGCACAGAATATATGATGCTGTACAGACAATGCCCATTAAGAAATACGTTCCGGAGTACATACCGAAATCTATGAGATTAAACTTGTCCTCAATGGCAACGCTGATAAAAAAGACTGTTATTCCCCTCGCAATACTGCGGATATTATGGACAAGGGGTTTCGGTTTTTCATTGCTTTTGATTTCATTAAGAAAAACAATTGCAACGGCTACAGAAATGATAAGTGCAATGATGAATAAGAATGTATTCATTATTATACCTCCAATTTTAATTTTTTCCTTTATTAGACTTTCTGAAATCTTATTTTTCTCACTGAAAATGATTATTTTATGTTGATTTATAGATAATTTAGTGAAAATAAACATATTAATTGCAGTATATCATTGGATTATAGTAAAATATTTCTGATGTATGTTGCTGACTGCACATTTTCCTATTATATCATACTTTTTATAATATGTAAATATCATTTCTGATTCTTGTTTTATTATTCGGCATACTATGAAATTATAAAATAAAAGCAGAAAAATAAAAAAAGTATTTGACAAACCGTTTTTTTTGTGATATACTATATACAGTCTTTTTGTGACACTTTAAAGCGTTACAGCATAAAGCGGTGAAATATATATTTGAAAGGATTGTTTTTTATGAAAGAAATTTCAAAATTAATGGATTACAGACCGGATATTAAGGTTATCGACGCAACTCTCAGAGACGGCGGTCTTGTAAACGAATTTCGTTTCAGCGATGAATTTGTAAAGGGTCTCTATAACGCTAACCTCAGAGCTGGCGTTGACTATATGGAATTCGGCTACAAGGCAGACCGTGAAATGTTTGATGAAACAAAATTCGGTCCGTGCAAGTTCTGTGATGATGACTATATCAGGTCTATTGTCGGCGAAAATAACACAGACCTAAAAATCGCCGTTATGGCTGATGTCGGAAGATGTAACTACAAGCAGGATATTCATGACCGTGCTGAAAGCCCGATTGACCTTATCCGTGTGGCTACATACATTCATCAGATACCGACAGCCGTTGACATGATTGAAAACGCCAAGAGCAAGGGCTATGAAGTAAGCTGTAATATCATGGCTATCTCAAACGCTCAGGAGGGCGATATTAAAGCCGCTCTTGATATTCTCGGCAAGTCCCCTGTTGATGTTTTCTATATCGTGGATAGTTTCGGTTCACTCTATCCGGAGCAGATTGCACGGATAGCAGATATGTACTGTAATATGGCGGCAAAGTACGGAAAAAAAGTCGGCATTCATGCCCACAATAATCAGCAGTTGGCTTTCGCTAATACTATTGAGGCTGTCGGCGACGGTGTTGACTGGCTTGACGCTACTTACTCAGAAATGGGTCGTGGTGCGGGTAACTGTGCTATGGAACTGCTTTTAGGTTTCCTCAAAA
The DNA here is from genome assembly GCA_023667045.1 of Ruminococcus flavefaciens. GTDB lineage: Bacteria > Bacillota > Clostridia > Oscillospirales > Ruminococcaceae > Ruminococcus > Ruminococcus flavefaciens_AC. The sequence continues at coordinate 1,409,149 of JAMPAU010000001.1, forward strand.
ATCCTAAGTATAACGTTTATCCGGTTATGCAGTTCATTGAAGAACACATGACAAAACTGCGTGAAGACGGCGTTGTATGGGGCTATGACCTACAGTACATGATGACTGGTCTTCTCAATCAGCATCCCAGAACAGCTATACAGTTCACAAGCGACAAGAGAAAAGACTATGCTGAATTTTACAAGGAAATTCTCTCTCAGGAATAATTCACTATGCAGTTTAAGATAGCAGTCAATGAAACGCCTAAAAATGTAGTTTGTCTTATGGAAAGTCGGTATAAAATACTGAGACTTTCGGCAGAAACTTACTTTATATCCGGAAATATAGCCGAAATATATTAAAATGACGACTATGATGAAATTCTTTCGGCAGGTGCGGACGGCTGGTTTTACTATAATACGCATATGGACTTTTTCCCGACTGACAATACAATTACTCTTTCGCATGAAATAGAACTTGCTGAAAATATTAAAAATTTTTTTGACAGTTGTTCTTTGCAGTCAGAAATTATTTTTGATTCATGCGAATATCAGACCTAATCTCTATAAAAATACCCTCCGGCGTACAGTGTATGCCGGATTTTTTTGTCGTTTTTTTCA